>JAUIHS010000014.1 GCA_030432255.1 Phycisphaerae bacterium | reverse complement strand
CCGTCGGATTGGCGCCAGCCTCGTAGATCTGGGCGATGCCGGGGTGCTGCAATCGGCCGAGAATCTCAACTTCGAACTCGAAGCGACGGAGCAACTGCGGCGACAGCGCACCGGCACGAATGATCTTGAGCGCCACCTCACGGGATGGAGCCGCCTGGGTGGCTCGATACACCGCGCCCATCCCGCCGACGCCGATGAAGTCGACGACGGTGAAGCCGGCAATGCGGTCGCCAGGGTTGAATGTCACGATGGCCGCCCGGGGGCCGCCCACAGAGGAAGTCGCCACTTCATCCGGTCCGGTCGGCTGGATGTCATGCGTGGACTCATCGTCAGTCATGAGACGCAGTGTACGGCAACGTCTTCCGATTGGAATCTCCGGTTATGGGACTTGCGTCGGCTAATGCGAACCCCGGCATGCGCCCCCTTCCGATTTTCCTGTCTCCGGACCCGCTGCTCGGCTAGCCTGGAAGTCAAGGCACAAGGGTCGACCGGACCCGGAGAGGAGAGTTGGATGAATCGTATCTCTGCATTGACCGCTGTTGGTGTCCTGAGCATGACGCCGCTGGCACTGGGTGCCATGTGCGACTTTGAAAATGGTGCGGATCCGGAATGCAATGCGCTGGGCTTTCAATGGCTTGGAGCACCCGACACCGGTGATGGAACGGATGGGAACGTCGAGTTCACGAACCTGGTCAATCACACGCCCGGTGGTAATACGTCCATGTTCAACGATCGAAATCGCCGACTGCAGTACACCGGGGTCGGCATCGATACGCTCTGGATCACGGCTTGGTCAAACATCCCGGCGACATCGGTCGCCTTCTCCGGAACAGGCGTTGCGGTGACACTCACTCCCGGCGTGTGGGTCGAGGTGGATCTCGGTGGCGCCACCAACTTCACCGTCATTCCCACTGCGCCGCTGCAGGGTACACCGGAGGTGAACTTCGGCACGTTCGCGATCGACGATGTCAACAGCATCCCCACTCCGGGCGGTGCCGCCATCTTCGGCATCGCGGCACTGATAGCCCGGCGGCGGCGCTGAACTCCGACCGACCGACTCTCAGGTGACCGGAATGTCGACCCAGTAGTTCCCGCCAAGATCCACGCGCCCCGCGTGTTTCGCGGCCCGCAACGAAGCACCATTCACGGCCCCGATGGTCCCCATGACACATTCCGAGTCGGGGCGGGTTGACCTGCGCGCATGCAGCACGTGAATGGCAGGACCAAGACCCTGCCCGCGGGCCGCCGCGGCGAGAAGTATCTCATGGACCAGCAGGCCATCCATCCCGGCGTACATGGTGGGTCGGACTGCGTATATCCCGGCCCATTCGTCGTCGATCATCACTTCGAAGACACCATCGAGATCGAGCAACTCCTGCAGCGACTCTCGTGACTCCGGGTGAGCGACATCACGTACGTTGGGACGTGCCCGCCGCATCTCTTCGTACTCCAGCGCGTAGGTGTCGTACCAGGACAGGTCGGTTGCCTGCCTGATGTGCAGGCGATCCACTTCGATGTCCGTTGCCCGGATGACGGCGAGCGGAGCGGCGAGCAGGCGCATGTCCTGTTCGCAGTCGACGAACTGATACGGCAGGTGTGATGCCTGCGGCACACTGACACGCTGTGGTCGGAAGCAGGCGAACTCCTGAGCGACACGATCACACACGACCTGGCGCACGGTGGCGTCATCGATCGGAAGGGTCCGATGCGTGACGTTGACGAAGGGACGGCTGACATCCCCGCCGAGGAAGGCGATGTCTGCGATGATCACTTCACCATCCAGTTCCAGGCACCGCTGTCGGTAGTCGTCCGGTTCGCGGCCGGGAATGGCAAGTGCATCGTGGCAGGCCTGCGCAAAGTCCGGCTCGGTATGGCGTCGCAGATCCGTCCCGATCTCCTGCCCCAGATTCTCACGAAGCCGCTCCGGCGGCACCCACTCACGAAGGAGCGGATGACACGAACTGATCGCTGCGTCGAGGAGGCGGTCCCGGAGGTGGCTGATGTTGTGCATGCCGCGAGTATAGGGAGCATGGGCGTCGAAGCGACCGTGGGCTCAGACGCAGGACGTGTCCCAGAGGCTCAGCACGAGGTTCAGATCATCGAAGTCCACGAGGCCGCTGCCGTCAAGATCGCCATCCGGTCCGGGGCCACCCCAGTTGATGAGGACGAGGTTCAGATCATCGAAGTCGATGCTGCCATCACCCGTGGCATCACCGAAGCAGGCACCGATGACAACATCGTTCCCGTCGCCTCCGACGTACGACACCGCAAAGTTGTAGGACGAACCTCCGAATGATGCCGCGACCGTACCGCCTTCAAGGATGCCGTCAAACGTGCCCAGGATTGGGCCGGCATCCTGATGGTCAACCACGACGAAACTGCTGGTCGTCGCAGGTGCAGCGAGCAGGTTGACATCAAGAGCACCCTTGAGAATGACATCGTCATTGACGACGACCTGATCCGCGTCGACTGATCCGTTCACATCCACGGCCAGCGTGGCGGGGAGTTGAAGATCGAGGGTGCCGTTGACTGTTGAGGTTCCGATGCTGCCGATCCCGCCGGGCACCAGCGTTCCGCCCTGACATGTAAGATCCATGGAGACGAACATGCCGAACGTCCCGACATTGAGCACACCGTCCATGAAGTTGAATACGGACAACGCAGCCATCGCGTTGCGCCGGACAGCGAGCGCATTGAGCGTCCCGCCGAGCAGGAGGTACTCGCCCTGACCACCGAAAGAGGTTCCGATGTAAAGCAGGTCGGTATTGATCTCACCTCCGTACTGGGAGAATTCTCCGATTCCGGTGGAGCCGATCCTGATCTCTCCGGTGTTGATCTCACCGTCCATCAGGTTGTAGTGACCATCTCCGGAAAAGATGTTTCCGACGATGACCAGCGGCGTGTTGATCGTGCCGCTGTCATGAGAGAACGTGCAATCCGCGGCCCATCCGCTCGCGACATAAATACTGGCGTTGATGGTGCCGTCCGCGAAGTTGACCTCGGAGTACGCGGAATTGAGGACAAGTGTTTCCACATTGATGACGGATGATGCGCCGGTGATGTCGCCGTATCCGGGCTCGCCATTCGCAAACTGAAGGTGATCAGCGTTGATCGTCCCGCCCGTCATGACCAGGGACCCGGTCGATGCGCCAGTCTGTCCGATCACCACCATCCCACAGGTTTCGGTTGCTCCACCCGTGATCTCGACTGTTCCGCCGTTATGGATCCAGACCGTATCGCCTGCGACAGGTACACCGTCGGACCAGTTGGAGGGGTTGAACCAATCACCGGTCCCCGTGTTCTCCCAGATCGCCAACTGGCCGGAGGCGATCGATGTGAATGCCGCGGCGAGCAGCGCGGCGAAGGTCGATGATGCGGCATGATGCATGAGAGGTGGCTCCGTGAGTAGGTGATCCTCAATCCAGTATGCATGCCGCGAGCCGACTTTCTTGCAGATTCCCGGCGGGTCCGTGGTGAATTTGTCGGGAGCTTGCCCAACTTGACGTCCGATGACTCACCTCCCCGGGCTATCCTGCTGGACATGGAGTCGACGAATCAACTGCGATCACCACGGCTGACGACCGGCGTCCTGACGGCAGGGGCCGGAACCGGAGTGGGGCTCGCGGCTGCGACGTTGCTGGCATTGCGGAGCGGGAACACCGAGTTCCTGCTGTACATCGGAGTCGTACTGCTTCTCTGCCTGGCGATTGGCGTCGTCCACTGGCGCATCCGACTGAGTACGCCGCTGCTGACTGCGCTGGGCGTGTGGGCCATGCTGCACATGGCCGGCGGGCTCGTTCCCGTCC
Source organism: Phycisphaerae bacterium (assembly GCA_030432255.1). Classification (GTDB taxonomy): domain Bacteria; phylum Planctomycetota; class Phycisphaerae; order Phycisphaerales; family UBA1924; genus JAUIHS01. Next base: position 113,863 of record JAUIHS010000014.1, on the reverse strand, counting down.
CGGAGAGCTGGCCGATCAATGGTGACATCCGAGTGCTGTACAGTTGGTGGATCATTCCCATCGGAGACGGTGGACTGAAGTACGACCACGTGGTTCATGCCTACGGATTCGGAACAGCAACCTGGCTGTGCTGGGAAGGGCTCCTGAGTGTGGCGGGGTCGGGGGCATTCCGAAACGGACGCCCCGGCTTCGGCGCCCTCTTCCTGGCCCTGCTCGGAGGGTGTGGCCTCGGATGCCTGAACGAGATTGTCGAGTTCGCCGCGACCCGAGTGACGACGACGAACGTAGGTGGTTACGTCAACACGGGCTGGGACCTGGTTGCCAACCTGATCGGCTGCACCTGTTCGGCTGTCCTGATTCGTCTGCTCGGAACGCGGCGGCGGGCGGTATACTCTTGATTCCATGGTCGACGATGACGCCAGGACACCGGCAGACGGACCGCGTGAGCAGGACAGTGACCACTCACTGAGCCGTGCCCTCCTTGAGGCCATCCCGGACCTTGTCTTTTTCCAGGATCTCGAGGGGCGCTACATCGACTGCAAGGAGTGCACCGGGTATCCGCTGCTCTCGAAGCCTTCGGAGTTCATCGGTCGGATGATGGACGAGGTGCTTCCGCCTGCCATTCTCGCGGCGGTCCGCGAGCCCTTCGAGCATGTCGCCCGGACGGGCGAACCCCAGACCGTGATCTACCGTCACATTCGCGACGGGGAGACCTTCTACTACGAAGCTCGGTTGGCGCGTTCAGGCGACCGCATCATCACGATCGTGCGCGATGTGACCGTGCAGCATCGCTCTGCACGCTCGCGCAAACTGCTGTTGGAGCATCAGGCGGTCCTGGTCGGACTTGAGCGAACAAGCTCGGATGACATTCGCCACTCGCTGCGCCTCATCCTTGAGACGGCGGCCGAGACGCTGCAGGTTGAGCGCGCCGCGTTCTGGCGACTCAATGACACGCACACTGAATTGGCCTGTGATGAGATCTTCGTGCTCAGTTCGCGCAGCTACGCCCCCGGTGTCACCCTCGATACCTCGCTGGCCCCCCGCTACTTTGAGGCGATGGACAAGGCGTACACGATTCCAGCCCACGACGTCTTCACGGACCCGAGAACCTCGGAGTTCTCGGAGACGTATGCCGAACCGCTCGGCATCACTTCGATGCTGGATGCACCTGTTCGACGGCAGGGTCGACTTGCCGGTGTTCTCTGCTTCGAGCATGTCGGTCCGGCGCGGACCTGGTCGCTTGAAGAGCAGGAATTCGTGGCGTCGATTGCCGACCTTGTCACCATCGTGCTTGAGACCGCAGCACGCACCCAGCTTGAGCAAGTCCGGACGGACGAGATCAGAACGCTCAAGTTCCTGTCGCTGGGCCGGAACATGGATCAGGTCCTCGGCTCGGTGGTCGAACTTGTCGAACGCCAGATGCCTGGCTCACGTGCTTCGATCCAGTTGTTCGACCCCGAGAAGATGGTGCTGAACTGCCTCGCGGCACCGTCCCTACCGGGCTTCTCGGAACTCCTGACCGACTTCCCGGTCAATGAAGAGTCCGGCTGCTGCGGCCGGGCGGTGCTGTGCAACATGGTGGTCTGCGTCGAGGATGTGCTGAAGGACGATCGATGGGTCCCGCTGTTGGACGTTGCCCGGCAGTACGAGATCCGCAGTTGCTGGTCTCATCCGATTCGATCACCGGATGGAAGCGTTCTCGGGACCATCTCCACGTACAGCCCCGAGCCGGGTCTGCCCAGCACCGTGGAACTGGAGAATCTCGAGCATGCCGCCAACATCGCCGGCATCGCCATCAACCGATTGCGTGTCGAGGAGGAACTGCAGAACAGCCGGGAGCGGTTTTCGCTTGCGCTGGAGGGCACCTCCCTGGGAATCTGGGACGCGGACTTCCCAGGCAATCGTGTCTACATCGATGAGCGCTGGGCGACCATGCTCGGATACGACGTCGATGAAGTCGGACACACGTTTGAATCACGGCTGGCCATGATTCATCCCGCTGATCTTCCGTCGGTGCTCGAAGTCTGGCAGGCTCACATTGAAGGGCGCACGCCCAGCTACCAGTCCGAGTACCGGATGCGCTGCAAGAACGGTGACTGGATCTGGATCGAAGATCGTGGCCGCGTCGTGCGTCGCGATGCGGAGGGTCAACCCCTGCGCGCCTCCGGAACACACCTGGACATCACTGACCGGATGACCTCCGAGAGCCGCCTTCGCGAACTGAACCGGATGCTGCTCCTGCACATCGAGAACACGCCCATGGGCATCGTCGAGTGGTCTCCCAACTTTGAGATTCGCCGCTGGACGCCACAGGCCGAGCGCATCTTCGGATGGAGCGAGGAAGAGGTCATCGGGCGCTCCTTCGAGGACTGGCGTTTTGTTCATGATGATGACATCGAACTCGTCCGGACGCGTGTGCTGGACCTGAAGCGCGATGGCACGCTCATCATGCGGAACCGGAACTACGATCGTGATGGACGCGTGGTGTATTGCGAGTGGTACAACTCCTGCCTGTACGATGACGCCGGTGATCCGATCTCGTTCCTCTCACTTATCCTTGACGTCACGGAACGCGCCCATGCCGATCAGCAGCAGGCGCTGATGGTCGCAGAGTTGAATCACCGGGTGAAGAACAACCTGGCCACCGTGCTCGCCCTTGCTGACCAGACGGCGGCGCGCATCGATAATTTCGAGGCATTCCGGGTCAGCTTCCTCGGGCGCGTGAATGCCCTTTTGCGAACCCACTCACTGCTTGCCGAGACCCGCTGGCGAGGCATGCACCTCGGAGAGATGACCCGCCTCACGCTCGAAGCCTTCTGGGAGCCCGGGTCCTCTCGCATCACGACCCGCGGACCCAATTGCCTGCTTCCGGCGCGTTCCGCATCACCATTGTGCATGGCACTGCATGAACTTGCCGCGAACGCAGCCAAGTACGGCGCCTTGTCGGTTCCTGAGGGACAGGTCGTGGTGGAGTGGACGATTACCGGCGTCGAGGATGCCCCCGAGACGCTGACACTGACATGGACGGAATCGAATGGCCCTGTGGTTTCCGAACCGGATCGACGGGGGCTGGGCACGATGCTGATCAAGGACTCGATCGAGTTTGAACTCGGCGGCACGGTTGAGTTGGAGTATCCATCAGCCGGCTTCCGCTACCGGGTCTTCGTCGATCTGCGCTCGCCTCGGGTTCACACCGCGCCGACACCCGCGGTGGCATCCGTGCGGATGCGTTCGGGGCACGAGTCAACAACCTGAGCGAAAGGCCTGCTCAGCCGAGGTTCATTGTCATGAGGAACTCGGCGTTGGACTTGGACTTCTGCAGCCGCGTCTTCAGCAGTTCCATCGCTTCCACGACATTCATGTCGGAGAGGACCTTGCGCAACCGGTAGACCAGTTCCAGTTCCTTGGGATCGAGGAGCAACTCCTCGCGCCGCGTTCCAGATGCAGCGATGTCGATCGCTGGATAGATGCGCTTCTCGACAAGACGCCGATCCAGATGCAGCTCGGAGTTACCGGTTCCCTTGAACTCTTCGAAGATCACTTCGTCCGCCTTGGAACCGGTATCGACGAGGGCCGTGCCGAGGATCGTCAGCGAGCCACCATTCTCGATCGCCCGTGCCGAACCGAAGAACTTCTTCGGACGGGTCAGGGCATTGGAGTCGATACCACCCGTCATGATCTTGCCCGAGTGCGGCTGGTTGGCGTTGTAGGCGCGGGCGAGTCGCGTGATCGAATCGAGCAGGATCACGACGTGCTCACCGAACTCCACCCAGCGACGGGCCTTCTCGATGACCATCTCAGCAACCTGCACGTGACGTGACGAATCCTCGTCAAAGGTCGATGCAACGACCTCCACCTGCTCGGCCGTGTTGCGCCGGAAGTCCGTCACTTCTTCGGGGCGTTCGTCAATGAGCAGCACGATGATCTTCGTGTCCGGGAAATTCTGACTGATCGCACGCGTCATCCGCTGAAGCAGGACCGTCTTGCCGGTTCGCGGCGGAGCGACGATCAGGCCACGCTGGCCGCGACCGATCGGTGCCACCAGATCGATCACGCGTGTCTCGATGACACCGGGTTCCGTCTCCAGGACGTACCTCTCCTCCGGGTGCAGGGGCGTGAGATCTTCGAAGATCGGGAGCGTCTTGAGCATCTCGGTTTCGCGGCCGTTGACCGAATCCACGCGGAGCAGTGCGAAGTAGCGTTCATTCTCACGGGGCGGGCGGATGGCGCCTGTGATCTCGACACCCTTTCGCAGACCCATGCGGCGAATCTGGGAAGGTGAGACGTAGATGTCATCAGGGGCTGCGAGGTAGCTGCACTCCGGGCTGCGTAGGAAGCCATATCCCTCCGGCATGATCTCAAGGGTGCCCTCCCCGAACATGAGTTCGTTCTCGGCCGCACGCTTCTTGAGGATCTGGAAGATCAGTTCCTGCTTGGGGAGTTTGTGAACGTCTTCGAGATCCTGTTCCTCGGCGAATTTGTGCAGGTCTTCGATCGGCATGCGCTGGAGGTCAGCGATGTGGACGGCGTTCTTGTTCGCCTCCTTGTATGCCTTGGTTCCGACGATCGATTCGAGTTCGGCTGCTTCACGCTCAAGTTCAGCATCGTTGGGAAGGACGCTTGCGGGAATGCCGGACGAGCCACCGCCCTGCTGGCTCTGACCTCCGCCGGGACGCTTCTTCTTCTTCTTGCGCCGCTTCTTGCTCCCACCGCCCTGCTGACCCTGATTCTGATGCTGGCCCTGGTTCTGATGCTGGTGCTGTTGCCCCTGGGACTGGCCACCACCATCGCCAGCGCCGGAACGGCCGGAGTTCTGCTGGCCACCACCACCGGAACGGGATCCACCACTCGACCGCGACTCAGAAGAGGCAGAGCTGTCCTTCGGAGATCCACCCTTGGGCGCGGTGTCCTCGGACTTGCTCTTGGTGTCGGACGTCGCCGCCTTGCGAGTCGTCTTCTTCTTGGTCGTGCGGCTTCCAGAGCTGGATTCAGACTTCCCGGCAACCGCCGAAGTGGTTGATTTGGCCATGTTTCAATCTGTCCGTCTAGTAGTAATGAACGAGCTGTCCTGCGAGGACGCCGCGAGCCGGATGAGGCTCATCGGTTCCGGGTCGGGCCCGTCAACCGTCAAATAGAAAAACGACGTCTCGAGTCTCTCCCAGATTCCTTGCGTCTTGGGAACTCCGGCGGCTCAGAGAAATCGGCCGTGCCGGTCGGTCAGGCATCCCGCGTCGATCGGGTCTCTGACCACTGCCGGAGTGTACCACACAGATCGGCTACCCGCGAGTCCAGCATCTGCCGATCTCCGTCATTGACGATAACGAACTGCGAAAGCCCCCTCTTTCGCTCCAGGGCCCACTGTGCTGACTCGCGGCGGGAGAGTTCCGCGGCGTCCCAGCCACGGGTCGACTGGACCCGGTCCCGGCGGGCAGATTCCGGGGCTTCGACGAAGACGACCACATCACACTCTCTATCCAGACCGGACTCGAAGAGCAACGGCGCATCGAAGACGACACCCCAGCAACCAGCAACCTTCGCGTCAACGACAGCCTCCGCCCGCGTCCGCCAGACGAGGGGATGCAGGAGCGCCTCCAGACGCTGTCGCTGCGCATCATCGCTGAAGACAATCCGCCCCACGGCACTGCGATCCACCCCCTGCGCGACTTCACCGTCGATCAGAACCTCCGGCCCCCACCAGGACGCCAATGTACGGGCGACATCAGGGTCGTGACCCAGCTTATCACGAACCGCAGCATCAAAGTCATAGACCAGGCAACCAGACTCTTTGAGCCCCGCGGCTACCGCCGATTTGCCACTTCCCACGCCACCACACAACCCGATGACCAGTGGTACCACGCCCTGCATGCTCATTGAACGCCTTCGCGCGACGTCCCGGTCGCTGGTTGGAATCCTGTGACTCGGATGGACGGTGCGCAGGGACCGTCCGGCAAGATGACATCCGAACCCAACAACCCGTCGAGTGCCACACTGTTGAGTATACCCTGCCGCGACCGATGTCACGTCCCCCGCAGGAGATGCGAGCGTGCAGACTCATTGCATCGGCGTGAAGCGGGTTTCGAATCTTCAGCGCTCGGTCTTTGCATGTGCTACACGTCGCGCCAACCTCAGCACGCTCTGCACCTGCTCGGCCGTGAATTCCTCACGCTCCAGCCATGCGGAGATGCGCGGGTTCAGTTCGAACTCGTCGCCCTCCTGGCGAATCTCCGCTGCGATCTTCTCAACCGCCGCGACACCTGTGCGGAGTTGATCACGCGGGATCCCGGCATTGGCGAGCGCGCCGGCAATCCTCCGCTTGAACTGGGCGTTCCGCTCATCCTTCGACTCGCCGGCTCTTGCGGCGCCATCCCCCGCTGCGCGACGCTTGATGTCCTTGTAGACCCGGTCTGCTTCGACCCGCGTCATATCGCCGCGTTCCACCGCACCCTCGACGCGTCTCGTGATGGAGTCCCAGTCGACAGCTGTCTGATTGGCGCGAGCCTTCAAGCCGGCGCGGAACCTGGCGAGCTGCTCATCAGCCTCCTCACGGGTCATTTCGCCGGACTTGACGAGGGCCTCAAACTTCTCGACCGCAGCTCGATGCTCGAGACGCATCTTCAGGCCGCGCTCGAAAGCCGCCATCCGGGTCCGCCCCTCCTCCGCTGACATGTCACCCGACTCGACCAATGCGCGGATCGCTGCACGCTTCCGCTCGATCGCGGCTGTCCATGCCTTCTCAAGGTCCGTGCTTTGTGTGACTGCCGCGAGTTTCGCATCCGCCTCTTCGCGCGTGATCTCCCCGGCCTCCACCGCGTCATCCAGGCGCTCACGGGTCATCGCAAGCCGCGCTTCCGATCTGGTGAACTGGAACACCTCCACCAGGAACATCTCGCCCACCCGGGCATCGATCTCACGGGACACGGCTTCAAGCTTCGCATCGGCATCCACGCGCGACAGATCACCCCGCTCCACGGCCAAGTTGATCCTCGCTTCCATCGCACTCAGGTGCGCCGCCATCTTGCTGTGCGCCTCTGAGCCCTCGAAGACGAGTTCCTCGTACATCTCACGAAGCATCGGATCGTCGACGTCACTGACCGCGGCGTACTGCTGGAGCAGTTCCAGCATCTCGTTCGTGTGGGCAGGTGCATTCTGACCTGCCCCCCAGGACATACTGGTGACTGCTGCAAGGGCGGCCGCGGCAACACCGACGGCAATTCGACGAGAACGCGCGTGAACGGCCCAGACCACCTTTTCGAGGATACGAGCGATGCGGTTCATGAGATACCTCCTGTTGCGGGCGATCTGATCCAATCGTCGGCGACGCTTTGATGTTTGCAGTGGTCGCCTGCCAAGACCCCTTCAACAATATCGGCTGGCGAGGTCCATTGCACATGCGAGACGAGAAATCAGACGTGGTTCGGGGGCAGGCGGCGCATGCTCCGTTCGGCCGGTCACGACCGCCGACTCTACGGAACAGGGCTCTCGGAAGAACGAGTTGAGTTGTGAGACACGGCCTGGAGATCCTGGTTGCCGCCCTGATCGCCCTGCTCGCGCCGACGTGCGCGGCGGATGACGTGCCGCGAGAGATCCTGGAGATCGATGAAGGCTTCTACAGGGTGACCTCCGGCGCATACCACTCCGATGTACTGGGTCACGGATCAGGGCATCGTCGTGATCGACACCATTGATCGTGGGACAGCCGCGTGGTTGAAGCAGGAGCTTGCTGAACGCCACGACGCCCCGGCCCGCCATGTTGTCTACAGTCACAACCAGTATTGTTGAGCGTTACCCGGCATACCTGGTGGCTCTGTACGAGGCCGTGCGCGACGGGATGCTGGAGGGCCGATCGCTGACCGAACTGCAGAACAGCATCCGCCTCGATACGTTTCGTGATCTGAAGAACTACGAGGAATGGCTGCCACTCAACATCGCGGACGTCTATCACACTCTCACCGACCACTCATACATGCTCAAGTGACCGGACGTGGTGCGCAAGCCGGCAGCCCGGGAGTGAGACCGCAACTGGTGGCCGCAGGTGCCGGCTTGCATCGCGGAAGCAGAGCAGGGATCGCGGGCGGACAGCGGGTTGAGTCCGCTGACGCCCTGGCCCATCTGACCGCGAGCAGGGACATGAGGCGGAATTCGGCGTATACTCTGGCGTCACTGGCGGGTGTAGTTCAGTGGTAGAACGTCAGCTTCCCAAGCTGAATGTCGCCGGTTCGACTCCGGTCACCCGCTCTTGGAAGTCTCCATGAATCAGACGCTTACGCGACTCGTTCGTCGACCGCTTGCTCGACGGCGCCCGTGCGCACGCCGACGGGCCGACGGGCCGATTCGGTCTTCCGGTTGTTGACTCACAGAGTGGATCGTCTCACCCGAATCGATGGCCGTGATCGGTCGCAGGCTCAGGTTCCTTACCCCTCGTTCCATCGTGAGATAGAACGAGCAATCACGCCGTCACAGGGATCTCTGAAATTCTTTTGACACTATCCTGTGAGCATGTTGGAACGGATCGGTCCATTTCAGGTGCTACGCGAGGTCGGCAGAGGCGGTATGGGCGTGGTGTACCTCGCGCGTGACACGCGGCTGGACCGCGAAGTGGCGATCAAGGCGCTCCCCGAGCACCTGGCAACAGATCCGGCTCGGCTGGAGCGGTTCGAACGCGAGGCGAAGACGCTTGCCGGCCTGAGCCACCCCAATGTAGCCGGCATCCATGGTGTCGAGGAGAAGGAGGGAACTCGGTATCTCGTCCTTGAGTACGTAGACGGCGAGACGCTTGCCGACCGACTCGACCGCGGCCCGCTGCCGGTGGACGAGGCGATCGAGTATGCGGTGCAGATCGCCGCGGGTGTCGAAGCGGCGCACGAGGCTGGCGTGATCCACCGCGATCTGAAGCCGGCGAACATCAAGATCACACCGGAGGGCGTGGCGAAGGTGCTGGACTTCGGGCTTGCCCGCGTCGAGGAGGCCGGCTCATCCACAGGCGGTCTTGACAGCCCGACGATGACGACCCCGCAGCCGCAGCACTCGCCGACCATCGAGGGCGCGATACTTGGCACCGCAGCGTACATGTCCCCCGAGCAGGCCCGGGGTCGGCGCGTGGACAAGCGGACGGATGTCTGGTCGTTCGGCGTCGTGCTGTATGAGATGCTGGTCGGCGCGAGCCCGTTCCACGGCGAGACCGCGACCGATTCGATCGGCGCCGTGCTCCACAAGGACCTGGATCTCGATCGGCTGCCGGCCGACACGCCGGTGCATGTGCGGCGGGTGCTCGACCGTTGTGTGGAGCGCGACAAGAGCCTGCGCTACCGCGACATTGGTGACGTGCGGGTGGAACTGATGCGGGCCGATGACACTGAGCCCGGGGCCCTGTCCGCTGGTTCTTCGCGAAGGAGCCTGGGAACGGTCGTTGCGTTCGCAGCACTGCCCGCGTTCTTTCTCGGAGCGTTACTCACATGGTCGCTCATCGGCAAAGCGGCTTCCGATTCCGCGCCCGAACCGGAGGCGCGAGATCCGATCCATATTGAGATTTTGACGGGCGGAGATGCCGGCCGTACCCCGATCGAGATGGCGACGTCGCCGGTGAATCCCATGATCATCGCGTGGGCTGGTCGACTACCCGGTGATGACAAGAGCGAGTCGCCTGCCGTGTGCTTGCACGATCTGCGAACGGGCGAGACCCGCAGGCTCCAAGGAACCGACGGTGCCGACACCATCGCCTTCTCTCCGGACGGGCAGTCCATCGCGTTTCACTGGAAGGATCCGAACTCGAACCGAAAGGCGGTCCGGCGCGTTTCTGTCGATGGCGGCCCCGTGCTCACGATCTGCGAATCGGACAAGGCAGACGCATTCAACCTCTACTTCTTGTTCTGGGATCAGCCGGGGCGGGTCCTTCTGCTCAAGAGCACGCCGTTCCGACTGGTTTCGGTGTCCGTCAACTCGGGTGAGCAGACGGAATTGGGCGAACTCATCGGTGTCGAACAGGTGTACGGTATCGGCTCTCCGGTCGCAGCCGGCGACGGGGTGATCTTCATCGCCGGGTTCGGCCCGACGGGATCGATGTCCTGCACGCTCGATCTCGAATCGCTCGAGGTGCGTCTTCTCGTGCAAAGGGGCGGCGCCGTGTTTCCGCTGCGGGACGGCCGCATTGTCATCGCCCAGAACAACACGCTGTGCGTCGCCGGATACGCCCCGGAGACCCGATCGATCAGCGGGAAGATCATCCCGCTGTTTACGGGGCTGCGCAGTGAAATCTCGTACTCGGTTTCGCCGGCGGGCGACCTGTTCGTTGTTCGCGCGCAGGGAGAGTGGAATGCGCGGACCCTTCAGGCGATCGACCGCGAGGGCAATTCACAGTCGCTCGTCGAAACCAGGCGGGGGTACTCCGGCAACATTTTGGTCTCGCGAGATGGCGGCTCGATCATGGTGGGAGCGCGGGATGAGGGCAACGCGGCGATCGTACCACTGCTCGTTGATCTGCAATCCGGAGCGACTCGCCGTGTAGATGTTCCAGACGACTTCGGGAATCTGACCTATCCCATGGCGGTCGCTCGCGACGGCCGGTATGTCATGGCTACCTACAAGGCGTTCAACCACGCGGAGATGGCGATCTTTGACCCCGATCGACCGGGTGAAGCGGAGCGATTGCTCCCCGAGCCGGACGGGAAGGGGGTGCAGGCTGACTACGTTGCGACCGCGGACGGCCGGTACGTCCTGTTTACCTACTTCACCAGTGATGAGCGCCCGGACGGCTGCTACGTCATCGACATGAACCAGCCGATCGATGAGCGCAAGCCTGTGGTCCTGTTCGCTACCCAAGCGAGGGAAGTGGGCATCGCGCTCTCGCCGGACAACCGGTGGCTTACCTACGAGACCGACGCAAGCGGTACCGCCGAGATCGTTGCCAGAGCCTTCAACCCCGACGACCCCTTCGCGCCCGCCGAGACGATCCGAGTGACTCGCGGCGGAGGCAAGAAGGCGCGGTGGTCTCTCGATGGCTCTGAGTTGTTCATGCTCGATAACGACCTGAACCTGCTCGTCTCCGATGTCACCCGCCTCGAAGACGGCGGCATTGAGTTTTCCGATCCGCGCGTACTGATCGAGGCCGGCGACCTGCAGATGTATGACGCCTTCGGCTACAACGCATTCAACCAGCTGCCCGACGGCCGGTTCGTCTCCGTCCGCGAGGCCGACCCTGAGCTCAATCAGTACAAGTACAGCTACGTTCTGAACTGGGCCGACACACTGCCGGGTGGCGCCGAGCAGTAGCCAGATGGTCTGAGAAGCAGCTACTCGCTCTTGTGCCACTTGGAGTCTGCGCTCTCGCCTCATCAACAGGCGTCGACACAACGCGACACGTAGGTCATCGAAGTCCTGTCGCCGCCATTATCGCCATCACACATCGGACGCCGCAGGCCTCCGGAGCATTCAACGAGCCAGACTGGTGAATCTCGGCAATATGTGTCGCGGGCATCCGGTACGAATCCGGGCGCCGGTCCTCTCGCTTTCAGGACCGACTCTTGTGCTCCCATCGTACGGACTCTAGTCTGGAACCACAGACCCTTTCAGGCGAGGAGTAAAGCGTGAAGAGTCATCAGTATCGGGTGGCCGCCCTGGCCGCGAGTTGTGTAGCGGTCGCTTCAACCGGAGCCGGGACGCCGGTGGTCCAGGACGCTTCATGGAGCCTGATCGCGGAGATCCCCGTCGATGCGCCGCTTGCTCCGCGCATCCATCCCTATGACGGCTCGATCCTGTACCTGACCGATGCCGCGGATGGCCTGTATCGCCTGACGATTCAGCAGCCGTATCCGATCCGGCTGACGACGGACTCCCGGCCGGTGGGTCTCTACATCGACCCGCTCACCGGCGACGCGTTCATTTCGCAGAACAACTCGGGCATCATCCGGCGCTATGACTGGGCCGATGGAACCGTGGAGACATGGGTCAGTGAGTTCACCACTTCCGATGATGATCCCAATGGCATGGCCGCGGCCCCGCCCGGTTACTCCGGCCCGTTGCTCCTCCCCGGCGAGGGCATCGTCGTGGACCAGGGCTTTTCGGGACCTGACGGCGCATGGAAGTGGTCCCTTTCCGCCCCGGATGACGTCAGGCTTCTCCTTGACGACACCCAGCCCTTCTCGGATCTCAGGGATGTCACCGTCACGGACAGCAACATTTTCATGGCCGACCGCACGGGTGAGATTTACACCGTCGACGTTTCCAACAACGCCGTCGTCTTCCCCGTCACACCTGCACTCATGTCACCCGCCGGTATCACCGTTGATCCCGACTCCGGCGACCTCTTCGTCTACGACAACGGGGATGGCACCGTTCGCCGGGTGGATCCCGTCACCGGCAATGCCACGCTCTTCATCAGCGGCCTGACTCCGGATGATGACACCAGCACTCCTTTTGCATTCGCACCCGGCGGTGGTCTGTGCATCGCGGCCGATTACGCCACCGGCCATCTCTACCTCTTCGCAGACTGCACGTACATCCAGGACCCCATCGAGGACTGCAACGAAAACGGCATCCGTGACCTCTGCGAGATCGACGGCGAGACTCTGTTCGACTGCAACAACAACGGCCTCGCGGATGCGTGCGAGATCGCGGAAGGTCTCGTGGATGACTGCAACGCGGATGGTGTCCCGGACGAGTGTCCGATCTGCCCCCCGGTCGACATCGTCTTCGTGATGGACACATCGACTTCCATGAATGACGAGGCCGCCGTCATCTGCGACTCCATCAGTGCCTTGTCCACGGCGATTGCCAGCCAGGGGATTGATCTCAGTGCCGAGTACCTCGGTGTCAGCGTCACGCCCGGAGGCTCGTTCGGCTGCCTGACCGACAGTGTCATCAACCTGCTGGGAACGTCCGTCCCCGGCATGCCGCCGATGGAGATTGAAACGCTTGGTGACTGTCCCGGCGGCAGCGCCGTTGCCAGTGAGGACTGGGGCCGCGCCACCGCCGTTGTCGCGGGACTCTATCCGTGGAGGCCCAATGCGCTTCGGATCGTGGTGCCCATCTCGGATGAGGGTCCGTGGTGTGGCGACCCGGTGAACGAACTGGATGACCTCGCGACCTTCCACGCCATCGGGGTCGCACTCGCCGAGGGCGTGATCCTTTCTCCCATCCTCGGTACGGGATCAAGTGCACCGGAGATCGAACGGGCCCAGCTCATGGCGAGCAGCACCGGCGGCACCGCAACGCTCACCACCGCACCGGACCAGGAACTCTTCTCAGCCATCTATGACGTCATCCTCGATGCGTGCTTCGGAGTGACGGACTGCAATGACAACGGCATCCCGGATGACTGCGACATCGCATTCGGTTACTCCGACGACGACAACAACGATGGCACCCCGGACGAGTGCGAACTCCCCGTGGACTGTGACGGCAACGGCACGGCGGACATCGTCGATATCTTCCTGGGCCTGCTCGTCGACTGCAATGACAACAACATCTGGGACGAGTGCGAGACGTCCTTCGGCATCACACCCGACTGCAACAACAACCTGATACCGGACGCCTGTGAGATCAATATGAGCGGATTCCCGAATACGCTCTTTGAGAACACCACCAACAGCGACAGCAGCACATTCCTCGGCCCACCGGACGGGACCTTCCATGGCCTCGGGGGCCAGATCGTCACGTACGACATGACTGTCGGCGTCGGCATCATCGATGCGCCGGGGCAGGACTTCAATGTCTACGAGGTCAACTCCGGCGCAAACGAGTTCGGACGGATCGATGTCAGTGTGAGCGCCGACGGCACCAACTTCATCAGCGTCAAGAGTACCGAGGCTCCCTGGGTTCCCATCCCCGGCGATGAAGACGGCGCCGGATCGGGCGGCTTCACCCGCTCCTACGACGTGTCCGTCGCGGCCCTCCCGACCGTGCGTTACATCCGCATCGATGGCAACGGCGAAGGCGGATCGGGCTCGACCACGGACTTCGACCTCGACGCCATCGGCATCATCAACGCCATTCCTGCGAACGACATGAACCTCGACGGCATCCCCGACGAATGCAACTGCCCGGGTGATGCCAACATGGATGGCGCCGTCAATTTCACCGACCTCGAGATTCTCCTCGACAACTGGGGCGCTACCGTCACACCCGGTACGCTCGGTGATGTCGATGCCAGTGGACAGGTCAACTTCACCGACCTTGAAATTGTCCTCGACAACTGGGCGACGGATTGCTGATCGCAGGTCCCCGGGATGTTGGAACGAGAACTGAGCCTCACCGCTGCCGCGTACCCGGTACGACGCGGCCAGTTCCAATTCGCCCCTGGAAGGCGGCCCGCTCGCGCCAGTCCGGCTCCGGCGCATGCATCGTCTGAACGTTCTCCTCCACCAGCAGTGTGCGCTGTGTCGCAGGCAGCAGGATCATCGCCCACGGTGTCACGGCATCGCCACGATCCTCGCCGGTCATTGACATGGTCTGGTAGGAGTCCCGTTCGAATCGGACAGTCATCGCATCCTCTTCCTCAAGCACTTCCATCACACGAAAGCCATTCGCGTTCGTCGTCTCACCGCCGAAGATGAAAAGGACGCTGTAGTGCTCGAAGTCGATGACCGGAACAATCGGCCAACCCTGGGCCGCGACCTCCAGTCGGTCGCCCACGTGCTCCTTCCAGACCAAGTCGAACAACTCCTGGGAAGCGGCGAGTTGATAGCGTGGCTTCGTCACATCCGAGTCCCGGCCCGTCATCACCATCACCGGCTGACTGACTTCCGGGTCCTGCATATGGGCCCATAACACCCCGCTCACGACCAGCAGAACAGCCAGTATCGCCGTCACCGCCACGGACTTCGTCATTGCGCTCATCGCTGACCTCCTTGGATGTGTCCTTAAGACTACGCGATGTGGCCTGCCGGACCGCGTCACGGGAATGTCACAACTGTGCTCGCCCCAACCGCAAAATTCCGGATTGACGTGAATCCACATGCCGCGAAGCAGCGAGTACGAACGCGGAAATGATCTGAAGTCCGCCAAACACACCCACGCAGGGACCCCCTCGAACCCCCCTGCGACTCCATGAAGGGAGATTCCCATGAAGTTTCTCGATGTTCTCGCGGCCACGTTGCTCGTTGTTGGTGGTCTGAACTGGGGCCTCTGGGCCGCATTCGAATTCGATCTCGTCGCCGCGATCTTCGGTGGCAGCACGACCATCCTCGCCAAGGCGGTGTACGGTCTCGTCGGCCTCTCGGCGATCTATCAGGCTGCCGGATTGCCCTGGATCCAGAAGCGCTGGAGCGTCAGCCCTCGCCTCTCTCCTGCCTGATCATCCGAATCATCCCATCCTCGGACCTGATCATCAGGCCGACGCGATTTGTCCCTCCCGCGTCGGCCTGTCTATTGCGCCCAGGGCAGGTCCGATGGCACCTTGACGTCGAGATCGCGCATGCGCCCCGCCCATGCTCGTGCGTCGGACTCGAAGCCAAGCTCAAACATCAACTCGCCGGCATCCGCGGCGAGTGAAACGACACGGGTGTCCTCCGGACCGAGTTGATCAACGAGTCGCTCAAGGCTGCCCGTCATGATGTCAACGGCCTCAGTCTCTGAACCTTCCACGCGAACCAGGCAGCCACCGAGATCCATGCGGATGATGTCCGACTCCCAGTGCTCTCCCAGTCCGATCGCGTCGCGCAGCTCAAGCGACTCCCTGAGGACCACAGCGGCTTCGGCGAATCTCCCCAGCTTGTTGAGTGCAGTGCCATTCACATGCAGTGCATCGGCAAGCCGCTCCTGATCCGGATCGGCGTCCAATGTCGGACGGTTCTCACTCATCCAGACCAGCACTCGCGCCGGATCCAGATGGACGAGGCTGCGGCACATCGACACGCCGATGTCAAGATTCCACGAATGATCAGCACCGAGCGATGCGCTGATGCGTTCGATTGCCGTCTCATACGCATCCACCGCCTGTTCATACAATTTCTGCTCCGCCAGCATGACGGCACGACTCGAGATCACCACTGCGACGTTGGGATGCTCGGGTCCCAGTTGCTCTTCCAGGATCTGCTGTGCTCCCGCCAGCGTGGACTCCGCTTCTTCAAACTTGCCGCGATGCATCAGCACGTCCGACAGGTTTTTCATTGCGAATGCCTGGTACGGATGCTCACCCTGGTACAGCGCCTCGTGGTATGCGACCGAACGGCGAAGCATTGCCTCCGCCTCATCCTCCCGCCCGACTTCGGCGAGCAGGCCACCGAGATTCATCGTGGTGGTGCACAGGCTCGGCGTCGACTCCCGATCGCCCGCGAGTTTCTCATCCACCTCAAGTACGCGCCGATAGGCCGTCTCCGCTTCGTCATACCGCCTCGCACGCCGGAGTGTCAGAGCGAGGTTGTTCAGCGTGATCGACCAGTACGGCGTCTCTTCGCCCCAGACGGCCGCATAGATATCCAGCGCCCTGCGGTATGCCTGTTCCGCTTCCTCGAATCGACCCTCGCGTCTCCAGATGCCACCCAGCGAGTTCAGCACGTCCGCCACAGGACCACCGGATTCCCCGATCTCCTCGAAGAGTTGCATCGTCTCCTGCACCAGCGGCCACGCCTCATCCGGCTGATCCATATTGATCAGGCAGCGCGACTTCACGCGCAGCATCTCCGCGAGGTCCTCGCGCCGATCCTCGCCGGATGCGATCACCTTCCGCAGTTCCTCGATCGGTCCCGTCAGCGTCGCCACACTCTCGTCGGGAAACCCGCGCCTGTCCTGTGCACTCGCCAGCCGGATCAGGGACCAGATCACATCCGGATGCAGCGGCTCAAGATGCTCGCGACGCAACTCGAGCGAGCGCTCCAGGTGCGGGATCGCCTCTTCCGATCGACCGAGCCACAACAACGTATCACCCACCGTGTAGCGCAGGAACGCCTGCACATCCCACGACAGAGCACTGTCGTCGCTGAAGCCCTCCAGCGTCTGCTCCAGCGCCTCACGGACCGTCAGTTCCTCGCCATCCGTTTTGTCAGGATTTGCGAGGCGTATCACGTCTCCGAAGAAATCGCTGACCGCCTCATACTTCGCCCGCTCCCCCACCGCATCCTGACGAGCCACCGACTCCGCCGTCGCCAGGCGCTCCGCATCGCGGCGTGCCTCTGATTCGCGAATCGCAAAGATCGTGCTCACCGTACCACCTGCCGCCAGCAGCACCACACCAACCAGTGCCGCCAGCACCAAACCTCGGTTGCGCTTGGTGAACTTCTGCAACTGGTACATCGCGCTCGGAGGCCGCGCAGCGATCGGCTGATCCGACAGGTAACGACGGATATCATCAGCCATCGCCGCTGCCGAGTCGTAGCGCCGCGACTTGTTCTTGTCCATCGCCTTGCGCACGATCGTGTCGACGTCTCCCGACAGCGGGCGCACGATCGAACTCAACGCCTCCGGCTCTTCTTCCCGAATCATGCGCACCGCTTCATGCAGCAGCCGGCCGCGGGTCTCCAGCGGCAGTCGCCCTGACAGCAACTCGTAGGCGATCACGCCCAGCGCATAGACGTCTGTTCGCGTGTCGACGTCCTCCGGCCTGCCCGACGCCTGCTCCGGACTCATGTACGGCAGCGTGCCGAGCAACTGCCCCATGTCCGTCCGCGATGTCACATCCATGTCCGCATCCGTCAGACGCGCGACGCCGAAGTCCAGCACCTTGGGCTGACCCGTATCATCCACCAGGATGTTGGCGGGCTTCAGGTCACGATGAATCACGCCGCGCTGGTGCGCGTGGTGCACGGCATCACAGACATCCGCGAGCAGTTCCAGCCGCGCTGCGAACGACAACCCACGCTCATCGGCGTATCGCGCCAGGGTTCCTCCCTCGATGAACTCCATCGCGAAGAAGGGCGTTGCCCGCTCCGAGACCGTCGCGACTCCCGCTTCATAAATCTGCGCGATCCCCGGATGCTGGAGCCGACCCAGAACCTGCGCCTCCAGCTCAAATCGACGCATCACGGTCGGAGACGCAAAGCCGTACGACATCAACTTGAGCGCCACCTTGCGGCGGGGATTCTCCTGCTCCGCCTCGAAGACGACACCCATGCCGCCTTCGCCGACACGCGAGACGATGCGGTACGCACCGATACTGTCCGGAACGGAAGGCGCCTCCTGGTCGGAGTCAAGGAAGCCTGCCAGCTTCACGCCACCCAGCGCCGGACGGTCCAGGGCGCCGTCGGACGTCGCGGCGTCCTCGCTCAGCAGCGATTCCACTTCCGCGCGAAGCGACGCATCGTCGCCGCACTGCTCTGCGAGGTATGCATCCCGTTCCGCACCTTCAAGGCGGACGGCACCGCGAAAGATCTCGTCCAGTCTCTGAAAGTTTGAGGCCTCACTCATCCTTCAGTGCCTTGTGCAGCCAGGCCCGTGCCATGCGCCACTCCTCCGCTGCCGTCGAACGGGAGATGCCCAGCACCTTCGCCGCATCCTCCGACGTGAGCCCACCGAAGAATCGGAGTTCCACCAGCCGCGCCTTCCTCTCATCAAGACCCTCCAGGCGTGTGAGTACCTCCTCAAGGGCAAGCAGGTCATGACCGTCCACCTCGTCCGCCGACTGATAGACGCCATCCAGCGTCACCCGTCCCCAGCCACCGCCCCGCTTCTGGCGGCCGCGTCCCCGCGCGTGGTCCACCAGGATGTTCCGCATGGCCTTCGAGGCCAGTACGAAGAACTGCCCCCGACTCTGCCAGGAGATGTCCTTCTGCTGGACCAGGCGAACGTATGCCTCGTGCACCAGCGCCGTGGGCTGGAGCGTGTGATTCCGTCGCTCATCCAGGAAAAGATCGGCCGCGAGCGATCGCAGCGCCTCGTAGACCAGTGGAAGGAGATCGTTCGCCGCCGATGCTTCACCGCCCGCCGCGGCACGAAGCAATCGCGTGACCTCATCCCCATCACCTCCCCCGGACCCGACCGCACCCTTGACCTGATCGTCCACAGAGACATCGTACCGGCGGATCCGCCGCACGACGATCCGGATTCGCTCAAGCACCGACACGTCTCATCGGGCGATGCCTGTCCCCCGCGCGCCCGGCGATTCTCCGCAACTGCCCGTGAAACTCGACTCATCTTGACATCGACACCAAACAACAAGCGATCACAATGCAGCCGTCCCCGCAGAAACGATTCCCCCGTACACCGGGAAACCGGGTTTCGTGCCCGCTCACCCGGGTCATATGGAATGATGAAAGCACCTTCATACCACCAGTTCCGGGCTGTGCCCCTGCAACTCCCGACCACCGCGTCACCGTACAATCTCCCGTCAATATGTTCCCCGGCACAGAGGAAACCTCTCCATGCGCGTCCTGATCATCGAAGACAACCCGAGAATGGCTGAGGCCATTGAACGAGGCCTCACCGAGCATGAGTACGAGGTCAAGGTCAGTCACTCCGGATTCGAGGGAGAAGACCTCGCCGCGGGTGCCGCCTGGGACCTCATCATCCTCGACCTCATGCTCCCCGATCGCGACGGCGTCGATGTTTGCCGGAACCTGCGCCGACGCGCCATCGATACACCCATCCTCATGCTGACCGCGCTCTCCACCACCGACGACAAGGTCGCCGGACTCGACGCCGGAGCAGACGATTACCTCACCAAGCCCTTCGACTTCCCCGAACTCCTCGCCCGAGTCCGGGCCCTTCTCCGAAGGGGCGACGCCACCGAGGGCCGCCGGATCAACTGCGAGGACCTCGAACTCGATCTCTATGCCCGTACAGCCAAGCGGGGGGAAGCCACCTACGAACTCTCCAACAAGGAGTTCGCTCTCCTCGAGTACCTCATGCGCAACCCCAATCGCACGCTCTCACGCGCACAGATTGCTGAAGGTGTCTGGGACATGAACTTTGAGCCCGGCAGCAATGTCATCGATGTCTATGTCTCCTCGCTCCGCAAGAAGATCGATCGCGGCTACGAAAAGGAACTCATCCACACCGTCAAGGGCGCCGGCTACCGGTTCGGCGCCATGAATTGACGGATGCCGGATACAAGCGAAGACATCACTGATCTTGGACGCCAGCGCCGGCATCCCGCCCGATTCACACTTCGCGCTCGCCTCACCCTGTGGGTCGTCGGCATCTTCACATTCATCCAGTGGGGAACCAGTGGGATCTTCTGGCTCTACCAGAGCACGACCATCAATGATGTCTTCAATCAGCAACTCGAACTGCGCGCCCGCAAGATTGCCGATGAGGTCATTCCGAACCTCCCATTCATCAACCGACAGGACCTGAATCGCATCACCGCCGGCGAACGACGATTCGTCGAGTTCGGCAATCTGTTCACAGACATCTTCGATGCCAAGGGACGCAGCATCGTCATCGGAAGCTCACCCTACATACAGGCAGGCGACATCCCGCGCTCAGACATCCTCGACAATGCGTATCCCGTCGTGCGTCAACTCGATGTTCCGGCCATTCGTGGCTCGAACACCGAATCCGGTGCCGCGCGGGTGCTCTTCCGCCCCCTTCAGGCAACGGACAGTGACACCTACATCCTCGCCGTCATCACGTCCAACTCCTTCGCGGACCGACAACTCGCACTCGTCAGCCGGGTCCTTATTCTCGCCGCTTTCATCGGCCCACTTGCCGCCGCAGTGAGTGGCTGGTTCATCGGCGGCATCGCGGTCGAGCCCTTCGCCCGCCTCGGCGACCTGGCTCGCGGCATCACCCCGGAGTCCATCGACGAGTCACTCAAGTTGGACAGTTCTCACGCCGAAGTCGACCGGCTCACCTCCGAACTCGAAGAGGCCCGTCGCCGCCTCCAGGAGGGCTTCGCCTCCCAGGAACGCTTCCTGTCCAACGTGTCACATGAACTCAAGACGCCAATCGCCGTCATGATCGCTCAGGCACAGACGCTCGATCGCACCGACCTTCCCCGGCCTGTCAGTGGTTTCATTGCCGCGACGGAGCAGGAGATGGTTCGCCTTGGCCAACTCGTCGAGAGTTTCCTCACACTGACGCGTGTGCGTGACGGCGTCGGCGCAGCGCGCATCAGTCACCTGGCAGCCAATGACCTCGTGATGAACAGTGTCGATCACTGCATGCCCATGGCGGAGCAGTATCGGATCGGTATCGCGCCCCGCCTCCTCGAAGATCCGTGGTTGGATACCACGGTCACCGGCGACCCCGATCTTCTCCGCACCATGCTCGACAATCTCGTTCGCAACGCCATCCGCTTCAGCCCGCTCGACCAGCCCGTCGAGATCGCGATGGAGACGGACGGCACATCCCTCTCGGTCTCGGTCAGCGACCGCGGTCCCGGGATCCCGGAGGACCGCATCGACAACATCTTCGATCGCTTCGCGCAGGCGGAGTCGGAGCAGCGGAAGGGACGCGGCCACGGCCTGGGCCTGGCCATCGCACAGGGGATCGCCGAACTGCACCTCGGCACCATCCGTGCCCGCAATCGCGATCAGGGCTGCACTTTCACAGTGACACTCCCCACCGACCCGATCGGCAACCACGACCAACCACTCGACGACGACAACTGAAGCAGCGGATGTCAGCCCTTCTTCCCTCGCCCCAGCCACCCCAGTCGACGGAAGAGCAGGAGCATCAGCGCCGTCACCATCACCGACACCACCCAGAACGCCGGATACCCGAAGCGCCAGTGCAATTCCGGAATCTCATCGAAGTTCATGCCGTAGATCCCGGCGATGAACGTCAGCGGAATGAAGATTGACCCGATCACCGTCAGCACCCGCATCACTTCGTTGGTCCGGTGCCCGACACTCGACAGGTACACGTCCACGAAGCTTCCAGCCAGTTCCCGGTACGTTTCCGTCACGTCAACGATCTGCATCACGTGATCACTCGTATCGCGTATGTACGGCACGGTGTCGTCAGCAATCAGCGCAGAACGATCCCGAAGCTGGCTGGACAGCGCATCACGCAGGGGCCACACCGCGCGCCTCATCGACATCAACTCACGCTTCATCGAGTAGATCCGTGCCAGGACAGCCCGAGAGGGATCCTCGATGACATCCGTCTCCAATGACTCAAGCGACTCCCCGTACCATTCCAGGACCGGGAAGTATCCATCGACCACCCCGTCAACCACCATCGCTGCGAGGTAGTCACTCCCCGATTCTCGCACCAGTTTCCGGCCCCGACGCAGGCGCTCGCGCAGGGGATCGAGGCAGTCGCCGTAGCGCTCCTGGAACGTCAGCACCAGGTCACGCATCATCACGACGCTGACCTGTTCCCAGCGAACCGCTTCATCCTCAAGCACCACCATGCGCACGACAGAGAACTGCTGCGAACCATAGTCCTCCACCTTCGGCCGCTGCCCGACATTGACAATGTCCGCCACCACCAGCGGGTGCATCGCAAATTGCCGCCCCAGACGCTCAACCAGCGTACCGTCACCAAGGCCCTGCACATCGATCCACAGGCGGCGCCCCTCACGCTGAAGCGAACGCAGGTCCGCATCCGGTTCCGGAGTCCACTCCTCCATGGACTCACCGTTGTAGCTGATCGCGTGAAGCCGCGGCGGCAGCGCCCCTTCGGTCGGCGCCAGTGTCCCCGGCGGGGCGGACGACGCCGTGTAGCGCCTGCGAAAGATCGTCGGATTGACCATGTCAGGCCTCCTTCACCGGCATGCCCTCGTCACCCGGTTGTTCACGTCCATCCTTCAGCACGATCTCCAGAGGATCCCCCGAACGGATGTGCAGGTCACGCTGCGGGAATGCAATCTCGATCCCGGCGGCCTCGAACTCCTTGGTGATCGCCCGGTGCAGGGCATGCTTCACCGCAATGAGGTGCTCGATGCTCGACAGGTAGACGCGCAACTCGAACGACAGCGCGTTGTCACCGAAGTTGCCGAAGAGAACAACAGGAGCCGGCTTCTCGACGACGCGAGATTCGGCCTGCGCGATCTTGCGCAGCAGCGCTTCTACCTTGTCGACATCCGATCCGTACGCGACGCCCACCGGGACAATCAGGCGGACCGACGGATTCGAGAGTGTCCAGTTGATCACCTGCTCCGTAATGAATGCCTTGTTGGGAATCACCATCTCCTTCAGGTCCCAGTCGGTGATGGTTGTCGCGCGCATGCGGAGCTTGGTCACCGTCCCCGACACACCCTGCACCGTCACCGTGTCCCCCACCCGGATCGGACGCTCTGCGAGAATGATCAGGCCCGAGACGAAGTTGGCGAAGATCTCCTGGAGGCCGAAGGCCAGACCGAACGTCAAGGCCGCAGCAAGCCACTGCACCTTCGACCACCCGATCCCGATGGCCCCGAATGCCAGTCCGATTCCCACCAGCATCAGCACGTAGCGCACCACCGCGAGGATCGCATACCGCGCACCTGCATCCACCGGCAGCCTTCCCACGACCGCCATCTCCAGCAGAGCGGGCACATTTCGCACGGCAAGGACTGTCACCAGCACGAACAGCAGCATCGCCCCCACGTCCGCCAGGGACACCGTCGATACCGGAACCGCACTCTGGGGAATAACGGACTCGGGAATCGGAGTCGGTGTCAGACCCTTGCTCTCCGTCTTCTCAGTCGCTCCGCTTGTTTCACTCACCGTGGTGACAGGTGCCGCTGCTTCAGGCTCCAGCGTCGAGACCTCGATGATCCTGACCGACGGGTACAACTGCACGCGCTCCAGCATTCGAAGCGCCGGCAGCACCTGGGACCACGTCAGGAACAGGCCGATAAGCAGGACCACGCCCAGCAGCGTACGAAAGAGATGCCGCGTCCGAACGTCGATCGCCGAGATGTCAATCCGATGCTCCTCAATCGTCGCGCTCACCTCAGACGGCTCAGAACTCCCCGATGCGCGCTCGCGTTGCCGACGATGCTCTTCCATCAACAGGTGACGCCGGGCCAGCACCAGCCAGCGAACGGAGATCGCATGCCCGATCAGCAACAGGATCACCAGCCACACCGTGACCCACACCCGCGCCTGCAATTCCACAGCGGTGTAGTAATAGCCGAACAGCGCCAGCAAGCCCATCAGGGCCGGACCCAGCACAACCAGCGGATACCACAGGATCCGGAATCGCGCGACGTAGGAGGTCCGACCCTGCGCGATCGAAGCGTGAACCGGACTCGAGCCGCCGAACAGCCGCACCGCGGCAAGCGAAAGCGCCAACGCCGCCAGAATGAATGCCACACGACCCATGGAATCCGTCCACTGGCTTCTCGGCTGCCCCTCCATCGTCCCCCAGATCAGCGACGCGATCACGATCACCGGTGTCAGCCACAGCAACTGCTGACGCGCATGACTCACCGCACGCTTCGGCCAGCGAAAATGCTTCGCGGCCACGCCCGACCGGTGCAGAATCTGCTTCAGGACAGCCAGCGGAAGCCACGCACCCGCTGCCGCATACATCCCCTCTCCGACCGCCAGGCCGATTTCAGGCTGGTCAACAGGACCTCGCAGCGCCCATCCCAACGCCCACAGCGTCAGCGGACCGGGAAGTGACCGCAGCAACAACAGGCCCAGCGCGAGAAAGGTCTGCCAGATCGTGTCCGTGGAAAGGCGGTCAACCGCCGCGGCCGTCTCTCCCAGTTTCCGTTTGATACGTGATCGGAATATCAGCATCCCGCCGATGCCGATGACCCACATCGCCGTGACCGCCCATGAGTCCAGGACAAAGCGTCCGGAAAGTGCAAGAGCCTTCGGCCAATCCGATGAGGTTGCCATCCACTTCGCAGCATCAATGAGTGCTCGCCAGTCGGGAATCAGCGACCCCTGTACGCTCCTCACCCAAAGGACTCTCTCCTTGATGAAGGACTGGTACTCCTCCGTGACCTTGATCTGTGCCTGCTTCTCCTCGTCCAGTTTCAACTGCCGGGCAATGAGCAGGTCAATGCCGCGAATCGTCTCATCGAGAATCGCCAGTTGCTTGGTCAGAATCTCACGTACAAACTCGCCCACGCGCTGGCTTTCCTGCTCGGAACTGACTTCGATCTCCCCGAGAATCTTGAGGGCAATGGCCTCAACGTTGCTCAGTTCCTCCCGTTCATCCTCCATCAGTTGCTTGTCGTACGCGTTGGTCGACCGTTCCTCGCGTACTTCACGAAGCTCACGCTTCAACCCTGCGACATCATCCAGTTGGTTCAATTCGCTCCGCAGATGGAGCCCCGTGTCCTTTGTCAGCCCGACAGCGTCGATGCGTTCTCGTGACGACTCGAAGCGCTTCTTGACGTTGTCCCGGGTGGTCTGTGTTGAGACGATCTCGCCGGACACCTCAGCGGAATCCGCTGAGACGGCCGCACGCTTCGCCAGCAGCGCATCGGTACGCCCCAGCAGGTTCCGCGCCTCCTCCGACCGCGCCTGCTGAACGAGTTCGTTCAACTCGCTGCGATCGCGTTCGAGTTGATCCTGCGTGAAGTCCCTGAGGCCATCCTGCCAGGCTCGCACAAGCCGTTCCGCATCGCGCACCTGACGGTCCGCACGGTCCCGCCGCGCCGGGAGCAGCGTCACACGTGCGTCGTAGGAAGGCCCCTCCGCCTCGAGCATCGCCAGTACCGCCTGGGCCCGCGCCCGCTCCGCCAGCAGTTGGACGAGTTCGGCTCGTCCCGCCTCATCCTCCGGGACCCCGCGACGGCGTACCGCCTCTTCCGATGCCTCAAGGTCCGCGCGGGCCGCAACGATCTCCTCGGGGATCTTGGTCCGTCGCTCGACGCGACGTGACTGCTCCTGACGAAGTTCCTCCGCCTTCCGCCGCGCCGCTTCCAGCGCCGCCTCCGCCTGCTGAAGCGACTGCCTCACACTCTCGCCGGTGGTAGCTTCGGTGATCTCGACAACCGGCTCCTCGATCGGACGCTTCAGATCCGCCCGGATCGACTCCAGTTCCTCCGGCGCCGAACTCGCCAGCCGCACCAGCCGATCGCGCTCCACAAGCGCGTTCTGCTGCGCCTCGAGTTGAACCAGGGCATCGTCATACGACTGGACAATACGCTTGCGCACCGCCTCGTCGAGGTCCGCGCGGCCGGCTGCCGCGTCACGCCGCGCGCGGATCGACTCCAGTGTCAGGTCGTCCTCCGTCGCGGCTGCCGACGGCGGTGCGTTGTTCGAAGCATCGTTCGCAGTCTGCCCCGCTGCCCCGACAAACACAACCAGGAGCCACACCAAGCCCCAGACTGTCACCAGCTTCACATTCATGCCTGCCCCAACTGTGGAGGAATCTGATCCAAACGCCCAGATTCTACCGCGTCGTCACCCGGAGGCGCGCCCAGCCACAGCCTGCACGGGATGATCTCAACCCGGCAGGCTCGTCTACACTATCCCCATGCCCGCCGACGCCGATCTCCGATCCGAGTTTGCCGACGCCCTGCGCTCGAACCGCTCCCGGGATGTTGCGTTGATCGGTCTGCGTCTCCTCGAGGCGTCACCGCATGACCACCAGGTCCGGCACCGGGTCGCACGTGCCTTGTTCATCACCGGCCGGCCCGAGGATGCGCTGCGCCACATCAGACGGGCCGTCGAAGACGCCCCCGAGGAAATCGCGCATCGTCACTACCTCGCACACCTCCTCATCTCAAGCGAACTGTTTGATGACGCCGCCGCTGTCTACGACGACGTCCTCGCCCGACATCCCGACCATCAAGGCACCGCCGCGCTCGCCGCCGATCTGATGATCCTCCGCGCCCGCTTCAACGAAGCCGCCCGACTTCTCACCGCCGGACTCGAGAGGCAGACGCCGGCGCCTCGCGTCGCCGCCGCCAACGCGCGACTGGCCCTGCTCGGTCATGCCGATGAGGCCGATGCCATCGAGCACCTGGATCGTGCCCTTGCCGCGAATCCTCAGACCCCGCCTCGCCTCCGTGCCACCTGCCTCTTCCGCAAGGGACACCTTCTCGACAGGATGAAGCGTTGTGACGATGCATTCGGCGCCTTCGATGCCGCCAACCACCTCATCACGCTCCCCTTCAATCCCGATCGCCGCACGAAGTTCATCCGAGGCATCCTGAGCACCTGGACAGCCGATCGCATCACGCAACTTGCAACGTCGCTCACGCCTGCCTCCACCCCCGTGATGATCGTCAAGATGCCGCGCTCCGGATCCACGCTCCTCGAACAGATCCTCTCCTCACACCCGGATGTCGCTGCCGCGGGGGAACGCGCGGCCCTTTTCGACGCGGCACGAGACCTGCGACTCGGTGACCCGGAGACCGACCTCGACGCCCTGCCCGAATCGGTGCGCCGGAACGCAGCCGAGGCTCTCGTCCAGCGTCTCGCTGACGTTGCATCATCCCAACGCAGCACGTTCATCACGGACAGCGCTCCGAACAACGATGTCCATCTCGGTGTCTTCGCCATGCTCTTTCCCCGCGCGCCGATCATCTGGATGCACCGGCATCCCTGGGACACGGGCTTGTCGTGCTACTTCCAGGACTTCTCCAATGCACTGCCATGGGCGTTCCGGCTGGAGCACATCGCCGCCTACCGGCGGTCGCACATGCAGTTGCGGGACCACTGGACGAAGAATCTCTCGAACCCCATCCACCACCTGTCATACGAGCAACTCGTGAGCGATCCCGAAACGGCCATTCGTGAAGTGCTCGACTTTCTCGGCCTCCCGTGGCGCGAAGCATGTCTCCATGCGCACGCCAACCCGCGCATCGCCATCACCCCCAGCAATGCGCAAGTCAATCTACCCATCAACACCGGTGCGACGCACCGCTGGAAGAAATACGAAGCACACCTCGGCCCGCTTCGCGAACTCAGCCGCTGACCTGAAAGTGAGTCCTGAGGGAGTTGCTTACTCGATATTCACCTTGAATGGCGTACCCGGATTGGCGGTACGCACCGCTTCCACACCCTCGCTGGAAGGCCGCATCATCTGCCGTGCGCTCGGGCGTTGCAGCATGCCCCGTCCCTTCACCTTCTTC
Source organism: Phycisphaerae bacterium (assembly GCA_030432255.1). Lineage (GTDB taxonomy): Bacteria > Planctomycetota > Phycisphaerae > Phycisphaerales > UBA1924 > JAUIHS01. Next base: position 86,022 of record JAUIHS010000014.1, on the reverse strand, counting down.
AGGAAAATCCACCCTTCGGATGCCATGGCTTCAATGCACTGAGCCATGAAGTGGACGTAGAGCGGGTGCTTGTCCTGCGGCATGCCCAGGGCTGAGGCCTGCTTGAGCCACAAGGGCAGCAACTCGGTGATGTCTGAGGTTGCCGACAGGGACTCGTACAGTCCCTTGTAGTAGCCGGTGAGCGGGAAGACGTGATCGTCTCGGAGAAAGCAGTCGATGGCCTGGATTCTCCCGTCGACAAGATCCTCGACATGCCCTCGCTTGGCGCCCTTCATGTTCAGAGTGAAGTCGTTGTAGTCGTCCACCAGGAAGCGCGTCTGCACGTCTTCGCCCTTCCCGAGGCACTGCTCGATGGTCCCCTTCGCCGCTTCGACGTCCCAGAGGCCGATCAATGGCTTGTTGGGATTGTCACTTACAAAGCCGCCCTGCGCCAGCCAGCGCCACGCCTGCCCCGGGTTGAGCTTCAGGCCCGCTTCCTTCGCGATCCCCTGACAGCACTCCTTGATGTCCGTGAAGCAGCCGTTTGCCGAATACCAGAACTGCGCAAACCTGATGTGCGTCTGGATACAGCTTCTGAGGCGCGAGTTGTACCGCTCCTTCAGCCACGCACCGTCATGCATTCCCCGATCCAGTTCGAGAATCGTGTACGCCACGTGCCGCGCCGACTGATGCGCCAGGTGCATTCCTGCAGACAGAATCGGATCCGCGAACCCTCCCGCCTCACCGAGCAGGAACCAGTTCTCGCCAACCAGTCGTTCCGACAGATGCGACCAGTCCCGACAGGACTGCACTTCGCCCGCCGGTCTGGCATTCGCCATCAACCCCTTGACCTGCGCCTGGTCATCGATCGCCTTCAGGTACAGTTCTTCCGGCGATATCCCCGTCGACTTGTAGTACTTCGAAGGGCACACCAAGCCCACGCTGGTCAAGGTCGGGCCGATCGGAATAAACCAGATCCAGCCATACGGGAGGCTGCGGATCTGGATGCGAGTTGCACCGGTCCCGATCTCAACAGCCCACTGGGCATCCTCCCAGTAATTCCAGATCGCGATATTCCGCAACTCCAGGGGCGCCCACGACTCCACACCCATAGCGCGACGCAACAGCCCCACTACGCCCGAACCATCAATGTAGTATCGCCCCGTCACCACTTCGCCGGTGCTCAGCCGGAAGCCCTGCACGCGATCGCCCTCGCGCAGCACCTCGTCAACCTTCACCTGTTCACGCACCTCGACGCCCATCGACTCCGCGTGCCGAAGAAGGATCTCATCATACTCCGCGCGGTTCACCTGGAACGCCGTCGCAAGACGCTGGCCCGCATACCGACCGGGACGAGGCTCATCCTGCCACTTCTCCGCCGGAAAGAAGTCCAGGTCCCACTGGTCATCATCCCTGCCCCACGTGAAAGAAGCGCCGATCTTGATCGGGAATCCGGCAGCCTCAACCTTATCCCACACACCCATCTCGTTCAGCACGATGCTGATTCCCGGCAACTGGCTCTCGCCGATGTGGTCGCGCGGAAACTTCTCCTTCTCGATGATCAGAACGCGCAGGCCCGGGTTGTACTTCTTCAGCAACGTCCCGCACGTTGATCCCGACGGCCCGCCACCCACGATCACGACGTCATAGTCCGTTCCCGACGACACACCCTCGATCATCCGTCAGCCCACGCTCTCTCTCGCCTCGCTCATGAAATCAGATGCCGCCGGACCCCGAGGCCAACCCGACGCACCCCACATTCTGACACCCCGATCCGGACCTGTCACGCGAAACGGTCAAAAAGTGCCACCCCGCCACCGGGTCAGGATCCCCAGCCTCAGCCCCGCCCCATCTGATAGGCCGACTCTCCCGGCTTCACCGCCCGGGCCATCCACAGCGGCCGCCGGAGCCCACCCGGTCCCGGCGCCGGTCGCGTCTTCGCCACCCACTCCCGGTACACCGCCATCGACTTCGTGGTGTCGACGTACACGTCCCCGTACTGATCGTCCGGCCGCGCCCGCAACGCCTTCACCGCCTGGTGCCAGCAGTGCATCCCCGACACCGGATCGGGCTGCACGCAGAACGTCATGTTCTGATGCACACCGCCGTCAGTCCACCAGATGCGCTTCGTATCGGGGTCGCTACTCGCATAGGAACGCACACCCTCGACGCGCCGGAACCGATAACGCCCCTCGCCCACTTCCTCGCGCACCACCTTCGCGCTCGCCCATCGGTCCGTCCCGGCATCATCAAAGAGCCGCCACCGACCCAGGTGATGTGAACACGCCAGAACCCCGGGCCGAATCGACTCCGTCACCCACGCCTTGTTCACGAAGTACCCGATGCGCGTCTCGATGCGCACCAGATCACCCGTCGTCACACCGACCAATGCCGCATCTTCCGGGTGCATCCACACCGGGTTCGTGTTGCTCAGTTCGTACAGCCACTTCGCGTTCGCCGCTCGCGTGTGAATCAGGGTCGGCAGACGGAACGTCGGCACCAGCACGTACTCACCCTTCTCACGATCCATCCCCTTCCGATGAATGTGCGACTCGATGTAGCCCGGCCCCGTCTGCTCCGGCCACCCCCACGACGCCATCGTGTCACTGAAAATCTCCAGCTTCCCCGAAGGCGTCTTGAAGCCCGCACCACCCTCGCGGAATGCGACTCTCGCCTTCTCCTCGACCAGGAACGCACCATACTTCCGCATGTACGCCAGCGGTGACAGACCGGCCTTTGCCGCCGCCTCCGGAAGACCCGGCACCGAGTTCTCGAAGATCCAGCGGTAGTACTCCTCGATCGTGATCTTCTCACCCGGGCGATACGGCGACTCGTAGTACTGCCTCACCCCCAGCGAACCATCCGGATCAACCCGCCACGACAACTCGATCCAGAACTCGTCCTCTTCCCACACCTCACCCGGGTTCGCTTCATACGTCAACTCAACCCGCTCACCCGCCGCCTCCCGCGCCACGCGCTGCACCGGCTGCCGGAAACTGATCCACTTCGCTCCGTGCGTCTCCTGGCTCATCAGGTCGTGACGCTCGGATCCCACACCCATCGGCAACACGTAGTCCGCATACTGGGCGGTCTCGTTCCACGTCGGTGTCAGGGCCGCATGCAACTCGATCTTCGACTCATCACGCAGCAGGCGCTCCCACATCATCCCGTCCGGATTCGTCCACACCGGGTTGTACACCCGCGTGAAGTACGCACTGATCTTCATCCCCCGATCTTCCATCAGATGAGGCATGAGGAAACTCAGTTCGTGATACGCCAGCGGCCACTCCGGCGGATACAGCAACTCGCTCCACACCTCCTGCGGCGGCGGCTTCAGAAACGGCTTCGCCACGAACTTCGTATCCGAATTCAGATGCGTACCGCCATCAGCACCCACGGCGCCCATCAGCACAACCAGGAACTGGAGACACCGCGCCACCTGCCAGCCTCCCTCATTCCCCGCCGATGCGTTCCGCCAGACGTGCGTCGCCAGCGCCGATCCCGCTGCACCGATCTCTCGCGCAATCTCGCGGATCGACTCCGCATCCACCCCGCACTCCTTCGCCGCGGCCTCCGGAGTCGCAAACGCATACTCCTCACGCAGCGCCTCGACGAAGCCGTCAAACGTCACGTCAGCATCCGGCCGCTTCGCGGCCATGTACGCCTCCCAGTTCGTCCACTCTCGCACGAAGTCGCGGTCAAACAGATCTTCGTCCAGCAGCACCTTCGCGATCGCCAGCAGCAGCAACGCTTCCGTTCCCGGCCACGTCGCCAGCCACCAGTCCGCATGTGTCGCCGTGTTCGACAACCGCACATCAATCACGCAGATCTTCGCGCCCTTCTGCTTCGCTTCCATGATCCGCTGTGCATGCGGATTGAAGTAATGCCCCGTCTCCAGGTGGGCGGACAGCATCAGGATGAACTTCGCGTTCGCATGATCCGGAGACGGTCGATCCGACCCGGACCACAACGCATAACCGACGCGCGCCGACGAAGAACAGACATTCGTGTGCGAGTTGTGCCCGTCAACACCCCAGGATTGAAGGACGCGATCCATGTAACCGTCCGCACCCGGACGACCCACGTGATACACCACCTCCGTCTTCCGCTCTTCAATGAGCGCCTGGCGGATCTTCGCCGCGAAGACGTCCAGCACCTCGTCCCACGACACCCGCTCGAAGTTCCCGCTCCCCCGCTCCCCGACCCGCTTCAGCGGGTACAGGATCCGACCGGGATCGTTGATCTGGTTGATCGTCGCGGGACCCTTGGCGCAGTTCTTGCCGCGCGATCCCGGATGGTGCGGGTTCCCCTCGAACTTGCGCACATCCCCCGTCTCCTTGTCCACGTAGGCCATCAGGCCACAGCCCGCCTCACAGTTGAAGCAGGTCGTGGGAATCAGCCGGAATCGGCGCTCCACACGCTTCGGCCACGCGCCCGGATCAAACTCCACCCAGTCATCCCAGCGGTCAACGGGCGGAAAGGACTCCAGCGGTGTCACATCCATCAACGCACCTCAACTCAGCTCAGTGGCGGCAACTGGCCGCCGCGAACAAACGCATGCTCGTACAGGAACAATCCCACCAGCACCGGAACCCAGGCACCCCACGGCAACACGAAGGCGAGCAGGACGCCCGCCACGCCGATCACCAACCCGTCCCGAAACCCCTTCAGACCAAGTACTCGAACCACGCCCATGAAACCCGCGGCCTGCCGCGCATTGGCCGTGTGATGCTTCCGGAATCGCTCCACCAGCGACAGACCGACATGACCCACACCGCCCACGACCACCGCCGCCACCAGCCATGCATCGCCCGCCGCAAACGGCAGCAACGCCACGCCGCCACACAGCGCCGCCTGGAAGTACAGGTGAGGCAGCAGCAGTTCACTCTCCCACAGATCACGCCCCTTGCACTGACCGAAGAGGAACGCCGTGTACACCGCTGCCGCGAAACCCAGCGGAACATTCACCCAGCGCAGCCCCACGGCCACCTCGTCATACCCGCCGAACATCGCTGACAGGATCAGAACCGTCACCGCGGCGAAGGCGCCCAGCACAACCCCACCTCGCACGAGCCAGCTCTTCCAGTTCGGGCGCGTCAGAAGGCGGTAGAAACGCGCCGGACGCGCCAGGTCCTCGATCAGAAGGAAGAAGGTGATCAGCACGAACACCAGTGACATCAGTTCCGGTACGAAGCGCATCCATCCTGATTCGGACACCGCGAACGCCCCGACAAATGGCGCCAGCATCGCCGCGCCACCGGCGATCCCCTTGGTCACCAGGTACAGCGAAACTGGCCAGCCCCACTCGATCCGATGGCCGTCATCCAGCACGACCCGTGCATCCGCTTCTGTGGGCACGTCCGCCGGCCACGGCTCCGGCTTCGTCGCAGGCTTGTCACTCCACAGGTACATCGAATCCGTCGCGGCACGCCCCGGCTCCAGCGCCACATCTGCCGCCCCCTTGTAGTACACGTTCGGCCCCGTCCCCTGCTCCGCCCGCCGCACCTTCGTCTCGTTGTTGAGGATAGTGAGAGAGATCGTCGACTCCCGGTCCTCGAGGTCACCGGGAATGATCGCGTTCACCGGGCACACATTGACACACGCCGGCGCCAGCCCCACGTCCACCCGATGCGCGCAGTAGTGACACTTCTCGACCGCCCCGGAATCTTCATTCAGATAGATCGCGTCATACGGACACGCCTGCATGCACGCCCGGCATCCGATGCACGCGTCACGATCAATGTCAACAATCCCATCTGCCCGCTTCTCCAGTGCATTCACCGGGCAGATCGTCACGCATGGCGCATCGGAGCAGTGATTGCAGCGCTGCACGAGAAAGTGGCGTTTGACTTCCGGAAATCGTCCCGACTCGACGTACTTCACCGACGTCCGGAACCCCCCCACCGGCACGTCATTCTCCGCCTTGCACGCCACCGTGCAGGCGTGGCAGCCGATGCACACATCATGGTCAATCACGAAGCCATACTGCATGCCGCGAAGTGTAACGGCCCCCCCTGCTCCCCGCTCCTCGCTCCTCGCGACCCACTCCCTCGGCGATCCCAAAAACAAACCACGGCCCCCCTGCGAAGGGCCGTGGTTCGTCATCTGTCTCCCCCAGTCCCCAAGTCGCTGATACCCGGCCGGCCGTTGTAGTCCCGTAGGTGACCGTTGAAGAGTGTGTAGAGGGCCGTTGGATCTCAGCAGGAACCGAAGAACGTAGAAGTGGAAGAGGAAGGAAGAGGAGGAAGGAGCAAGCGAGAGAGTGTGTCGAAGGAAGGATGTTGCGATCTGAAGAAGAGGAAGAAGAGAGCAGGAGAGAGTTGTCCGGTTCACCGGAGCCGGGCTGGGAAGAGTCCCATGTCCCGACTCCCGATTCCCGAGTATGGAAGCGTCCGCTCAGCGGACGGGAGTAGGCGTGGAGGCGTCGCCGGCAGAGCGGCACCTCCGAGAGGGGGAAGCAGTCATGTATGTCATCGCCATTTGGAAGCCAATCATCCGAGCCCGCCGAGCGGCCGCTGACGTGTCATCAAGAAGAAGTGGAAGAGTTCGAAGATCAATGAGCGTCAGCTGTGAGTGCCGTTGTCGTTTGTCTGCCGTTTGAAGTGTTCCAAAGTCCGCTTCAACCGGGCTCACACTCACATGCGGAAACGCAGTTCGAAGGGGGCAACGAAATGAGAATGATTTTGTATGAGGGCTGGTGGCTGGTGGCTGGTGGCTGGTGGCTGGTGGCTGAAGATTCTATAGCCCAAACACAACCCGACCGAACTCGCTTGCGCCAAGCTCCAACCATCAAGCTCCGAACTATGCCTCTGCCCCCGAACCCCCAACTCCTGACCCCTGCCCCCTACTCCCTAATCAACATACTCCCACACCGTCACCGGCAGCTTCTGGACACCCCAGCGCCGCGCGATCCGGTGCGTCGGGTACAGCACGTCAAGACGCTCACCCTTGATCGCCCCGCCGCGATCCAGCACAGGCACGATCTGGTCGTCGGCGTACCCCGGGACCGTCAGCAACGAGCCGAAAGGCAGCAGCCGTGTGTCAGCAGCCACGAGTTCACCGGCGTTCGCATACACCGTCTTGCCGCTCGCCGTCACGCCGTCCGCCCAGTCACCGCATGACCGGTGATCAGGTGAGTACGCCGTCACCGTCATCCAGATGACCTTCACCGGACGAACCGGGCGGCCATCGAACCAGCGAACATCCGGGCCGTACTCGGATACCGGCGCCACCACCGTGGCAACCGTCGCCGCCGCGTCACCCTCAGCCTCGGACGCCAGCGGTACGTCGCCGTGGTCCGAAACCTCAATGATCGACGGTTCGCTCAGCAGTCGCTCGACCACCGAATCCGATTCGGCCGCTCCCGGCAACTCGGTAGACATCTCCGCATCGAGGCCCGCCTCCAGGACGACCTCCGACGGAACACCCACCGGCGACACCTCGGCGAGTTCAGCGGCTCCATGAGCACGCTTCATCGAATACGCCGAGACACCAACCACGAAGGCACACGCCGCGAACACCACACCCTCCGCGACCCAACGGGGTACACGGCGACGTTCGCGCACAGGCTGAAACGTTGAAGCGTTCATCACGCGGCAGTCATCTCTTCTTTGTGACCAATCACTGGGAAGCCCGGTCCCCACCACAAGGACCGCTTGGACTTCGTTCACCACCAGTCACAGCCGGGATCGAACCCGACAAGCGACCAGTCTACTCACATCCTGACCCAGCATCCACGCCGGGTCCACTGGGGAATCGACCCTGAAACCAAAGAGACATCCCAATCCACCAATCGTGACGGTCCTGCCGGGACTCCAGCAGAATCACCCCTGCGACTCTGATAATTCCACCGCAACAAATACCAATTTTACTTACAGACACAGCGTGTTTGGTATCAATAAAGCTCTCAAAATCCGGCCATCTTGATCTGGATAGCAAAGCCAACGGGGGCCCTGAGTGCGTCAACGCCCTCGCCCTCAAGCATGACCCAGCAACCTCGCCGCTTCATCGACGTCCTTATCCCCCCGCCCCGACAGATTCACGACCAGCACCTCGTCCCCGTCCATCCGCCCCGCCCGCCTGATCGCCTCCGCAACGGCATGTGACGACTCCAGCGCCGGAATGATCCCCTCCGCCCGCGCCAGGTCCTGAAACGCGCCCAACGCCTCCTGATCCGTCACCGAGGTGTACTCCACACGCCCCGCATCCTTCCAGTACGCATGCTCCGGACCCACTCCCGGGTAGTCCAGGCCCGCCGAACAACTGTGGACCGCCGCAGTCTGACCCGAGTCGTCCTGCAGGACATAAGACAGCGAACCATGCAGCACCCCCGGTGATCCGTACGCCAGCGGAGCCGCATGCTGACCGGCGCCCAGTCCGCTCCCCCCGGCTTCAACTCCCACCAGCGCCACTGATGCATCATCAATGAACCGGTAGAAGATCCCCGCCGCGTTGGACCCGCCACCCACGCACGCCACCACGCAATCCGGATGGCGCCCCAGAGCCTCGATGCACTGCGCGCTCGTCTCCTCGCCGATCACCTTCTGGAAGTCGCGCACGATTCTCGGGAAGGGATGCGGCCCGACCACAGACCCCAGGCAGTAATGCGTCTCCTCGACCGTCGCCATCCAGTCGCGCATGGCTTCGTTCGTCGCATCCTTCAGCGTCCTTGAGCCCGACTCAACCGCATGCACCGACGCACCCAGCAGTTCCATCCGCACGACATTCAGATGCTGTCGACGCACATCCTCAGCCCCCATGTACACCACGCAGTCCAGCCCCAGGTGAGCCGCGGCCGTCGCTGTCGCCACACCATGCTGACCGGCGCCCGTCTCCGCGATGATCCGGGGCTTGCCCATTCGCTTTGTGAGCAGCGCCTGCCCGAGCGTGTTGTTGATCTTGTGCGCACCTGTATGTGCAAGGTCCTCACGCTTCAACCAGATCCGTGCCGCCGTGCCCCGCTCCGACCGTTCCGCGGCCAGTGCCGTCAACCGCTTCGCTTCATAGAACTGCGTCGGCCGTCCCACGAACCGCTCCAGCAGTTCATTCAATTCGGCCCGAAACTCCGGGTCACTCATCGCCTCGTCGTACGCCTCAGCCAGTTGCTCCAGCGCCGCCATCAGCGTTTCAGGAACATACACGCCGCCGTAGTCCCCGAAATACCCCGAGGCGGACGGTGCGGCGGACAGCGGTGAACCCGATGAGGATGCAGCAGTAGACATAGCCCCAGTCTACGCACTGCGCCGGAGCGCGGTGCAACGCGTGAGGATCCCGGCAACGGCAGGCTCCCGTGCCCCGCTCCTCGCCGACCGCCCTAGAATGACATGCATGCACGCCCTCATCATCCGGACCGCCGGAACCAACTGCGACGCCGAACTCGTCCGCGCCTTCCAACTCGCCGGGGCGAAGACATCGCTCGTCCACCTCGATCGAGTGCTCGCAGACCCGGACCTGATCGGAGACGCCGACCTCCTCGGATTCCCGGGCGGTTTCTCCTACGGTGACGACATCGCCGCCGGCCGCGTCTTCGGCGTCCGAGTTCGTGAGCGTCTCTATTCCGCCCTGCGAGCCGCCGCCGCCACCGGCACCCCCATGATCGGCGTCTGCAACGGCTTCCAGGTCCTCGTCCAGGCCGGACTTCTCCCCGGACTCGACGGCTACCCCGACCAACCGGCGAAGCCCGCCGTCGCACTCGCGCACAATGACTCAGGACGGTTCATTGATCGCTGGCTTGCCATGGACGTGCCGGCGAACACCCGCTGCATCTGGACCCGCCCCCTGGCCGGATCCACCTTCGATCTCCCCATTGCCCATGGCGAGGGTCGCTTCGTTGCCAGCGACGAAGTCCTCGATCGGATCGAGGCCGCGGGCTGCATTGCCATGACCTACCGCGACAACGTCAATGGCTCACGCCGCGCCATCGCCGGCATCTGCAACCCCGACGGGCACATCTTCGGACTCATGCCGCATCCCGAGCGTTTCCTCGAGTGGAACCGGCACCCGCTCTGGACCCGCCTGCGCCACAACGGCGATCAACGTCTCACCGAGCCGACGCCCGGACTTCGCATGTTCGTCGCTGCCGTCAAGGCCGCCGGACAGGTCGCGGTTGAGTCGTGAACACAGAGACGGACACACGGACGTGTCCGACATGCCGCAACGAAATCAGTGCGGCGGACCCACCCAACTTCTGTCCCACCTGCGGCGAGGTCCTCAATCCGCACCTCAGGCGCATCGCCGACGGCCTGCTTGCCGCCGAAGCGCCGTGGCTCCGTGCACGGGTCGCGTCGGGAAGTTGGATCATCGCGGCATCGCTCTTCCTCATCGCGCTTCTCATCCTCCCTACGATTCTCTGGCGCCCTTTCGACCCCACCGCGCCCTGGCGCGCGTTCGCCTATCTCGCGCTCGCCGCCCTGTGGATGGGTTCACTCATCGTCATGGCAAAGGGCATCTGGCGGACCACGTCCACCGATGCGCACCTTCGACGTGCCCTCGGCACGCACGCGTCGCTGGTTGTGCTGTGTCGTGTTGCAATGCTCCTCGCCCTCATCACGATCCTCTGGCTCACGATACGCGTGGTGTGGACGGAGTACGACAACCCCGCCGCGGACCTGAGTTTCGGTGAGAGATTGATCGATGGGTCTGTCTTTCTGCGCCTTGTCGCCGGCCTCAGTATCGGCACCGCGCTCGCCGGAGCGCTGATGCACAGGTGGCGGCTGGACCGGCTGACCGGGAGCCACGATGCATCCCGCTGGTCATGGCCGCTCCTCGCGGGCATCGTCGTGCTGTTGATCGGCGGAGTCATCTTTAAGGCGTCATCCCACCCGTTGGCGGGGGTCATCCTGCTCGCGGGCCTGGTCAGTCTCTGCCTCTGGTCGGCCGCCTGGTTCACGCGAGCCGCCCGGCGGAGCCTTGGGAACCGTCCGGCGACACGCTAGAGTAGGGATGTCAGGCACCGATCCGGGAACCGGTGGCATCGGAGTTCCGGATAGCCCTTGTGCCCACAGGAGTGTCCGGGTGAGCCAACTTCCGCCACATCTCACGACAAGACTCGATGACACCCCCATCGTCACAGAGGCGATGCCGTGCCGGAAGTGCGGCTACGACCTTCGAGGATTGAAGTTCGGTGCCAAGTGCCCGGAGTGCGGCGAAGTCATCACCCGCGCGCCGAAGCATGCCGAGTCCCACCTGGGCGATGCGCCTCGCGGCTACCTCGCCCGCCTGAAGTTCGGCTTCATGCTGATGGCCCTCGGTGGCGCCGGCTACTGGATCCTGCTCCTTGCGGGGATTTTCCTCAGCGTTCCGGCGTGGCTCGGTTTCCTGATGTGGGGCACACGTCTCGCGTGGATCGGCGGCGTGATCGTCATCGCCCTGCCACGGCCGAAACTGACGAAGAAAACGGGCATCCAGGCTGAGTGGAAGTTGCTGCGTCGCGCGTCGGTGGCCAGCCAGTTCTGCTCGCTCGGTGCAGATGCATTGCTGATCGCCTTCGCCCTGCTCGGAGATGTCTGGATCGCCATCGCGGCGGTGCCCTTCTACCTGTGCTGGGCCGCCGGCCTGGTCCCGGTCAGCCTGCTGATGGCCCAGTACGCACATTGGGCTTCGGACACGAGTCTCGCCAACCGCCTCGAAGGCGCTGGCTGGCTGCTTGGCGTCTGTGGAACGATCTGCCTCCTCGCGATCGGGGCTGCGGTGCTGGGCCTGCCGATGAGTACGTTCCTGCTCGCCTTCGTGTGGATTCCCCTGATCATCTGGATGGGGGCCTACGTCTTCATGCAGTTCGAGGCCCTCGAACTGCTTCGCATGGTGCAGTGGGCGGTCTCGAACTCGGACACGGCGGCAGCCCGTGAGCGTCGGCGGGTCGAGCGTGCCATGCGCGAGGCGGAGCAGGCGCGGGTCCAGGTGCAGGACGTCATCCCCCCCATCGCGATCGACGAAGAACTCTACGAGCGCGTGATCCGGGCCAACTCTGACGAGGCCTCTCGTGAGTCATCTCAGGAACGCGCGCGTCCCGGCGATCGGCAGCAGCCGATCATCAATCCAAGCCATGATGCGCCATACGATCTCGAGGACGACCCGCGCTGAATGCAACGGCGAGGCGAGGCTCGATCCTTCCATCACCCCGGCAGAACAGCCAGCGCGATGTTCCCGGCATTGAAGAGTCCATGCAGCACGACTGGACCCGTGATGCTGCCGCTGCGCTCCATCACGACGCCGAGGGCGAGTGACAGTGCAAACAGTCCGACAAGACCGTGCGGGTCGACCGCTGTCCAATGCATGAGCGCAAAGAGGACCGAGGTGACCACGATCGCAACGCCGGGACGGTGGAGACGACGCAGCAGAATCGTCTGGATGAAGCCCCGGAATACCAACTCTTCGTAGATCGGGGTGGCAATCACGATCAGGGCAACCAGCATCCACCACCAGGGGCCATACGGGTCGGCAACCATCTGGTCGAGTGTCTCATGCATGATCCGGTCCGTGGGCACCGCCCCCGCGAGGCGCGACAGCAGGTCCGCAACAAGACGCATGACGGCATTGATCGCCAGCACCAGCGGGAGGATCAGCAGGAAGGCGATGACACCGACCTGCACCGCGGCCCGATGCCGGTCTCCTGTGACCCTGGAGATCACGCCGGGCGCCACGAATGGCAGCATCCCCGCACCGATCAATACACCAACGAAGCCACCAAGTCGGACGAGCGCCTGCAACTCGATCGGATCGCGCTCCGGCTTGACCGCCAGGATCTGGATCGCGGACTTCGCGCCGAGTCCATTCGCCACGAAAATGAGCAGACCGGCAATGACGAGGAGCAGCCAGAACTCATCGCGCGCTTCGAGGTGCGCTGTGCGCCGTGACTGGATGCGCCACCATCCCGTCCGCCGAAGAATCACAAGGCTCGTTCCTGCGACCGCCGCAAGCAGCAGCCATCCGAGCAGTGAACTCTCAACTTCCGGTTCCGGGACAATCCCGGTCGCTAACTCCTGCTGCTCCGAGGTGGCGTTGGGGGGTGGGATCTCTGCTACCATGCCGCTGAGTGTCCGCGGCGGCCCACCGAAGCAGGTTGCCCCGAGGACGGTGAGCAGCAGGACCCCCAGCATCAGCGGCCCGGACATGGCGGATTCCATCACTCTTGAGCAGATTGTTGAGCACAAGCGCGAGGAAGTTGCGCGAGAGAAGGCTGCCACGGAACTGTCGGTTCTCCAGGATCGCATTGGTGAACTCGGACGTCCCCGGAACTTCTTCGGCGCCGTGACGCGCCGCCCGAAGGGCATGCGCACCGCAGTGATCGCGGAGGTCAAGCGACGCAGTCCGTCAGCGGGATGGATTCGTCCGGAGTACAACTCGGATGACTTCGACCCGGTGGTCATCGCCAAACAGTACCACGAGAATGGGGCCGCGGCGATTTCGTGTCTGACGGATCGCGAGTACTTCGGTGGCGACATCTCGTACATCCATGCGATCCGCGATGCCGTGCCACTCCCGGTATTGCGCAAGGATTTCATCATCGACCCATGGCAGATCTGGCAGTCGCGTGCGGCAGGTGCGGATGCGGTGCTGCTGATCGCGGAGTGCCTGAGCGAATCGCAGATCGTGGACATGCTGATCCTGGCGCATCAGTTGCAACTCACGGCGCTCGTCGAAGTGCACGACATGGACAACCTGTTGCGTGTCCGGCCGCACATCGGCTTCCCGGCACGTTCGTACTGCCTGCTGGGCATCAACAACCGTGACCTCTCGACCATGACGACGGACATCGCCCATTCGATGCGTCTGGTCGATCTCGTGGACGATCCGTCCATACTCGTCACCGAGTCGGGGATCCGGAGCTCCGAGGATCTTGCACGGCTTCGGCGGGTCGGCATCCGGATCGCGCTGATCGGCGAGTCACTGATGCGATCGGACGATCCGGGCGGAGCCCTCAGCGACCTCCTTGCGAATTCGTGACGATGTTGCGGAGTGATCAACTGCCCTGATCAGACGCGGTCGAGGTCCGTACCGCAGACCGCATCAATGACATCTTCCACCGGCCAGCACAGGGCCTCCGCAAGACTGATCGCATAGTCCAGTTTGGGCAATCCCGAAGTGGGAACGAGACGCGAGACATCGCGACCGACCCGGCGGGCCAGTTCCCCCTGTGAAATCCCCTGTGCGCGGCATGCAAGATCGACGAGTCGCGCCAATCGCTGGACCGGTGTCTCCGTCGGGTCGCCGAGACCGAGGTGATGGCGACCCAGACTCCTGAACCGGCGCATGCTCCCGAGCCCAAGTGTCATGAGCCGCTCATCTTCGTGGTCCATGAGCAGTGAACGGAGAATCTCAGGACCATCTTCAATGGTCGCCAGCGTGTGTTCGAGCTCAAGGGCCAGCGCGATGATGCCGGCGTTGCTGATGCGATCGGCAATCGCAAGCGCCTTCTCGGAGAAGATCGCAAAGTTACGGCTGCGCTGCTCGCCGGAGAGGGCGTGAATCGCGATGTTGCATCCGTGGATGGCAGACCATCCGATCGCGATCCACCAGCGCTCGTTGCGACCGGCTTCCGATGGTGGGTCAAGGTGACTGAGAAGCCTGGCGCACGCCGTTTCCGGATCTGTGACACCGAGGCGTGCCTCGATCTCAATGACAGCGCTTCGGTGACTGTGCGCATGCGCCAGAACGAGGTTCTCGGGAACAAGACTCGCGATCTCGTAGCAGGTCTCGAGAGCTCTCAGCGCATCACGATGTGCACCTTCAAGGTGCGCAGTCGCATGATCCGGATCGCTGGACGCGAGCCTTCGACGAATGTTGGAGCGGACGCCGCGAATGAAACAGTCGTCGTTTCGCTCGGATCTGGTCCAGAGCCGACGATCGGTCGCTTCGAGGTCCCGAGTGACTCCATCGCACATGGCGTGGGCCTCGGCCAGGAAGCCGAGACCGCAGAGCGCCTCGGCTTCATTGGTGCGCAGGTTTCGGCGGATCCAGTCCTCTCCTGCCCTGGGCGCGCGCCGGATGGTGTCCAGGGCCTGCCGGAAGAGACCGCGCTCAAGGCACGCGGAGGCCCGCAGGCCGTGGGCCAGCGCCCGCTGGCTGTCATCCGATGCGACGGCATGCAGGTGTGCCGCGGCAACGTACAGTCGGCGCACTTCGCCTTGCGAGGCGGCATCAACCGCGTCGTCCCAGAGTTGCTCGAACGAGGCGTCGATGGGAGGTTGGTCCTTCGGCAGCGAGAGATCCCATGCGGGGCCGTTGATGCGTTCGACGACGTAGCCAACCGACTGTTCAAGCGCCCCGGCAATCGCAGCCACGAGATCGATGCGCGGATTGCCGCTGGCAGGAACCAGGCGTGACGGGTCACGATTCAGGGCCTTCGCCAATTCCGGCCGTGACCAGTTGCGGCGCGCTTGGACGTCGTCGAGAAGTTGAGCGAGTTGAGTGGTCTGCGCGGCGGTGTTCACGAAGTTCCCTGCCCGGTCGTTGTGGCTGCGGACGGGAACGTAGCATGGAGGTGGCAGGTCTCTCAGAAATTGTGCGGGAAATCAGGGCGTCCGACCAGAATCCGGCACGGAGAATCGTGGCCCCCAGCCAGTCTGCGGGGGAGACTGCACACCCGGTGCCGGATAGGCTGCGTCGGCTCATCATGCTCCATCGCAGGTGGTTCCCCATTCCTCAAGGAGGATCTCCAGATCGGCGAAGTCGACGCGGCCGTCCCCGTTGATATCTCCCTCTTCCCCGGGCGTCACAATCGAGCCCCATGCATCGAGGAGAATCTCGAGGTCGGCGAAGTTGACAGCGTTGTCGCCGTTGGTGTCACCGACACAGACCGGAACGACGGGGTCAACGGCGGTCACGCGGTAGACCCGGACGCCGGCCCCGTACAGGTAGATCTCGTCGCCGGAGTCGTTGCCGAAGGCATCCACAATGGTCGGGTCTCGCGACGCGGCGATGGACTCATAGGCGCGGCGGCCCCCCCGGTCCGAGGCATACCAGGCTTCGCACGCTTCGATCCCCGGTCCGGAGAGCGCTGCAATGAGGAAGCCATCCTGTTGATCGATGAACTCGATGTCGAACCAGATGGCAAGATCATCCTCGTCAACCGATGCAGTGTCGAGCTTCTGAGAGAGTTGGGTTGGACGGAAGAATTCGGCATAGGCATCGCCCGCTTCGGACCCGGTCCGCACATCAGGGCGCGTGGGGATCCAGGCACCATCATCCGGCCATCGCTCCGCGCAGATGTCCTCAACCTCCAACCGGATGTCATCGAGTTCGCCGGTGAAGAAGGAGAGGACTTCAGCATCGGCAAGGAGGCGATCCGCCGCGGTCACGAGGTCGGCGCTTTCATCGAACTCGGGATCGAGTACGAAGTCGACGGGCTCTTCCTCACCCCGGTCGGCAGAGCGGACAGCAGTCCCGGGCCACTCCGTCGGGTCAGGAATCTCGCGCGTCGGCTCGCGCATCATGTCACCGAAGTATGAAGTCCAGGCGAAGTTGAACATGGGATGTGCGGGCACGCCCGACTCGGAGGGCCGACCGGGATGGTGGCGGGAAGGCCAACATCAATCGGGCTGATGAACGAGAACTGCGCCACGATGGAATTGTGGTCCGACGCGACGAGAGACTGAACGTCCGGTGCGAGGGACGGATCGCCGATGGACTTGGGGTAGCCGGCAAACTCGACCAGCGCATCCAGTGGCATGCTGATCCCGAGGGTGTTGATCCACGTCGAGAAGTCGATGCCGAAGAACTGGTTGCCAACGCAGATGCCACCGGATGTGATGCAGGCGCGATTCTCGAAGAAGTGCGCGATGCGGGTCTCGCTCGCATGCCGATCAACGAAGGGGTCACCCATGAGATCGCCGGCACTGGCGCCGGGACGAGGGATTCCGAACGGGAAGAGAGGTTCAATCACGGAAATGTAGCTGACCGAAAGGGAGACACCCTCGCCGAGCGGCATGTCACCCTCTGCAACCAGGCGACGAAGAAGTTCACTCGTGACCGTCGTGCCGCGGCTGTGGCAGACGATGTCAATGAAGATCGGCGCCTCGGGATCGAGGTAGCGGGCCTGTTCGACGAGGTCCCTGAGATCATCCATGGCAAGTCCGGCGGCCTCCCGGGATGCGGTGGCAGTCTGCAACCTGCCCAGGAATTCGGAGGCGAGTCCCGCCGCGACGAGCGGTATGTCTCCAAGATCGGAAGTGAGGAACGTCATCATGAAGAAGAATCGCGAAGCCAGGATCGCGCGCTGGCCCCGGCCGGTCATGTTGACCCAGTCAAACTCGTGAGTCAGGAGTCGGATGGGGCAGAGCCCGGCCCGCTCAGTGCGGATGTAGTTGATCTCATCGACGAAGGTCTCGAGTTCATCAAACATCGGTCCCTGGGTGGTTGCGGGGTTGGAATCCGCATTGGGCCAGCCATGTGGATTGGTGGGATCCTCTTCCTTCCAGAGCGGATTGAATCCCTGCGCATCCTGACCGTGAATCGTCATGACGATGTACGTGGCGCAGGGCTGGCCAAGTTGCAGGACCTCCAGAACTTCATCCTCCTGCGGGCGCGTCAGCACCACGTCGATGCGGTCATCGCGGTTGAGGTGACCGACCGCAAGCCGCGGCCCACTGTCGACGGGAAGCATGATCGGGTCGAGCGGGTCAAAGAGACCGCAGCCGGTATTGAGCAGGACCCCCGCTTCATGGGCGCCATCGCAGGAGAACACGAGATCGATGTCGCCGTCATCTTCGACGTCCACGGCCCGGATGTCAGTCGCGATCGCATTGATGGCATGTCTCTCGATGGGCCTGATGGTCGCATCATTCAGAATGATGAAGATCTCGGCAGCCGCAGTGCACGCCGCGATGTCATCGTCACCATCCGCGTCGAAGTCCGCGGCCACGACCGCCGTCACCGGCGCATCCAGATCAATGAACATCGGCGAGGAGAGCGTGGCGGCGGAATCGCCATAGTGGATGCCGACCTGCCCCACACCGCCGGTGCCGTAACACCCGGTGATGGCATCGAGGTACGGATCACTGTTGATGTAGCCCAGCGTGACATCGGCGGGGAAAGGTCCGGAAGAGACGGGACCTGTGGTCGCTGCACCATTGCCAAAGCCACGAAGGACTTCGACGGAATTGAGCGTCTCGGAGGTGACGACATAGTCCATGATGCCGTCAGCGTTCACATCACCGGTCGTCAGGGCGATCGGTCGCACCTCGGTGCGTGCGTTCCAGGCGCGCTCGAATCCGAATCTCTGGTTCTCGAGAACGGTCACGGTGGCGTTCGATCGATTGAGAATGATGGGATCGGGGAAACCATCGTTGTTGATGACATCCCGCGCATCGAGATCAATGATGTCACGCAGCGCATCATCGGTGTAGTCCCAGGCGGAGTCATCGGGAAGGCGGCCGATTCCATCATTGGGAAAGACCTCGACGCCGGGATCGATGCCGGCAGCGCCACCAATGGCGCTGAGCACATCGTTATCCCCGTCGCCATCCATGTCCGCGATGACGACACCGGTCGACACGTCGGAATTGCACTGGAACGGCAGGTTGAATTCAACTTCATCGTTGATGCCACGCAATGTGACGCGTTCCTCAACTGAGCTCCCATCCGAGGTATCGGTGACCGTGATGTCGACCACGAGGCACTCTTCGGTGTTGGGAAGGATCACCGGAACGTCAACGGTGCTGCTTCCCGGTGGAATCCGCGCACCCGGGGGAAGGATGACTGTCTCTGAGCCACGTGATGAATCGGCACTGAAACTGAGGATGCGATCACAGTCGATGGCCTCGCCCTCAAGTGTGATCCTGAGCGTGGTCTTCATACCGGGCACGGCCTGCGGATCGAGAATCTCCGCGGAAACGAGTTGTGCCGGCGTGACAACCAGTCGATCCATCCCGACAGAATCGAGGAGCGAGGTCTCAAGGATCGTGAAGGCGTTGGTGGACACTCCGACCGTGTTGACGGTGACGGAGGCGCTCACCGCCCCCGAAGGGACGAAGATGGACGCGGGCGCATCGGCAAGGTTGGGGTTGGAATTGGAGAGCGGGAGGGTCAGCCCGCCGGTCGGTGCCGGCGATGTCAGCGCGAGCTGCAGTTGTGAGGAATCACCACCCGCTGTCGAGTCGGGACTGGCAATGAGCGAGGCGATCCGCGGGGCCCGGACCGTCAGGGTCTCAGTATCGAAGGGGACACTCGGTGTGAAGCCGGCCGTGATGGGAACGGTCACGTCGGCGGGCGTTGGGTTGGTGAATACGAAGAATGTGACCGAATTGCCAAAGGGCGGGATGGTCACGGTTGCAGGAGCCGAGACCGCTGGGTGTGAGGCACCGATGAAGATGATGGTTCCGGCCGGTGCACCGGTGATATTCCCCGTTGCAAGGAAGCCGCCGGCGACTGTGCCCGGGGAGATGGTGAGGTTCTGGGCATCGGCCGCGGGGGCTCCGACATGACCCAAGAGGCCCGCCAGCAGGGTGATCGTCAGCATTCGAATGCGCATGGTGGTGACTCCGATGAGATCTGTTCACCGAAGACGCACCGTTCAGGTCCGGCGCGGCTCATCACGCGTTGAAGGTCGGCCACGCGCAGGGGTACCGGTTTCGGGGGTCGGTCCATTTCAAACATTGAATCTCACGTAAGGAGCCGGAATTTTCGTTGCAATCGCCTATCTCATGGCGGTAGGTTCGCGGCAGGAAGGAACATACTTTGCGGAAGCGCCGGTCTCAGGAGGGCCGCGCTCGTGATGTGCGAAATCCAATGAACGACCAGGGACCCCGGCGCGCGATGCGTCGGGCGGTTGGCGTGTTCTCATCGTGCTCACCCTGCCATGCGAGGTGTTCCGAAACGTGGCGCGGTTGCGTCGGGACAACTTGGAGCGTGGTTGGATCAGGGGCGATGAAGGGAAGCACGCATGTCCATTCGTGTGATGACGATGGTCCTGATCCTGGCCGGTTCCGAGGTCTCGCTGGGTGCCGGAGCCCGGGTTTACGAAGTGGTTGACATGGGTTCGTTTGCCGGGGGAACGGTGGCGACCCGGATCAGCGAAACGGGGTACGCAACGGGATTCGCATGGCCCGGCGATCTGTCCGGGTATCGACGGGCATTCAGTTGGAGTACCTCGGGGGGCATGGTGGACCTCGGGCGCTTCCAGGGCCTGTATACGTCAATCGGAACGGCCATTGATGACAATGGTCGAGTGGCCGCCATGAGCTTCCCAGCCGGGACGGTCCCAATCCTCTCAGACGGTGCCGGTGGCTGGACCGACCTGTCCGCTGTCGCCCCGAACGGCGAAGGGTGGCGACTGGGTGCGCCGGTGGGGATCGACGCGGCCAGCGGTCGGATCACATTTGAACGTGGCTACACGTGGACGCCGGGCGAGTCGCTGGCAGAAGAGTTGGGCGTGTCTTCGCGAGGCGGGGGATTCAACGTCGCAAACTCGGCAGCGATGGCCGGCGAGATGATCGTGGGTTCCGGCTACACCGACACGGGTGAGCACGCGTACATGTGGACACCGAATCACGGCGTGGTGGATGTGCATGCGGGCCTCGGAGGTGACCACTCCGTGGCAACGGCGGTGTCGCAGAACGGGTATGGCGCCTTCATCACCGAACGCGACATCGGCGGCGGTGGTCCCCAGCCGACGAGGGGCGACTTTGAGATCCCGCCTGGCGGCGGAAGTGGCCCGAGCATTCGCGGCGTGCTGGCAAAGGTCGATCCGCTGACCGGTGCGGTGAGCGATCGGATCAACCTGGGCTCGGTGGGTGAGTTGACTGGCGTGAATGACTTTGGTCACGCGACGGGCAAGCGTTCGAGCGCGCGGGGGAACGTGCCGACCCTTTTCCGGGACGGGCGCCGGTATGACGCGAACAGCCTGCTCGCGGCGGGAAGTGGCTGGTCGATCACCGAGTTGTCGGACATCAACAGTTGCGGGCAGATCGTCGGCACGGGGTACAGCCCCGAGGGTGATCAGCGGGCTGTGATGCTGCGACTCGCGGCACCGCCCATGCAGGTGCAGGATGACAACCGCACGAATGTCTGGACGAACGATGCGTACCTCGGTGATTCATCGACATCCTTCGGCGATGCGGGCTGTTTCGTGACCTCGACCTCCATGCTGCTCAACACCTTCGGTCACTCGGTGACGCCCGGCGATTTGAACGCATTCCTGACGCCGCACATGACGACACAGGGCATCCTCTCGTACGGCGAGGTTCCCTCGGTGGCGAACTACGGACAGGAAATGGGTGAGGGCGTTCCGGTCAACTTCCGTTCGCACAACTTCACGGGTGCCACCCGGGAGGCACTGGTGGCGGAGGTCAAGCGCCTGACCGCCGAGCACGGCCCGATCGTGCTGCGTGTGCCGTATTACTCAGCGACCACGAACACGTTTGACTATGCCAACGGGACGCATGCCATCGTGGCGTACCGCGTCGAGAATGGCGAGATCCTCGTGCGCAATCCCGGGAGCTACCACTCCGGCCTCGATGAAACCGAGATCGACACGCTGACGCTCGACCAGTACATCGCCTACGAGAACGGACGGCGGCCGGGCGCGACGCAACCGATCGACGCCGACCTCTCCTGGCTCCGCGACCGCTGGGCCACATACGCGGAAGCATCGGGTGAGGATGATGCCATCCAGGGAACGATGCACTCTCCGGTGGAGTTCGTGATCACGGACCCCCAGGGACGTCGTCTCGGATTCGACCCCACGGCCAATGGTGGCACGGGCGAGATGTACAACGAAATCCCGGACAGCTTCTACGGCCGCATCGACGCGGTGAGAAGCCCGGACGGGACATTGATTGATACGGAAGCGTATCTGCCGGTTGACTTCTACGTGGCCGACCTGCTGGATGGCGACTACACGTTCACCCTCTTCGCCCTCGACGAGGGTGAATGGACACTGAACTTCGGGATCAGCGACATCGAAGGATTTGATCCCCAGCAGTTCGTCTTCCAGGGGGACGCATCCGACCTGGTCGGCGGCGCGTCGTACTCGATCACCTATGAGGTCCCGGCACCGGCAACAGGCTCACTGGCAGGACTTGCGCTGCTGGCACTGCGGCGGCGCCGCCGCTCCTGAGACCTTCCGCTGGCTGACCCGACTCCTCCTGTCCTCCCTGATGGAGAATCTGAAGATGGTGCATTTGATGTCCAAGGTTTCTGTTCCGGGTGCGCTTCTTGTGTCCGCACCCGCCCTGGCCGGGCTCTTCCCGTCGCCTTCCTACCTGATGGACGGTCGCTGGGCGCGCTGGAATGACGATGGTTCCCGCATCGTCTTCACGCTCGATACGACGTATTCGAACTTCAACCGTCCGAACGTCTTCACGGCGAATGCTGACGGAAGCGACCGAACCCAGATCACGTTCTTCCGGGGGAACGAGGCATTCGGTCAGTACGGATCGGCCCACGGACCGTCGTACCGACCGGGTACGAGCGAGGTGTACTGGCGCGATGATCGAGACGGCGCGTGGTACATGGCCCACGCGCAGGACGACGGCTCGACAAGCCGGAACCGCACAACCATCAGCGGACACCACACACCGATCCGCTTCAACCCGGACGGCAACAAGTGGGCGTTCGTCTACAACCCGAGTTTCAGCGGCAACCGCATCTATGTCGGAACCGGGGACCCGGCGTCCGGCTACAGCACAGTCCTCACGGGTTCGGGCATTCGTGACGTGGAATGGGGAGCCGGGATCAACTCGGAGACGCTCGCGTACACCAAGCGCCAGACGCAGAGCAGCGTCAGCAGCCTGTGGCTGGTGGGGTCGAACGGCAGCGGCGCAACCCGCATGACCGACGACGCCTTCGGAAACGTCAGGAACCCGGCATGGTCTCCGGACGGAAGCACAGTCTTCTTCTCGCGCGAACTGGATGGCCAGTGGGACCTGTGGTCCATGGAACTCGCTTCAGGTGATCTGCGGCAATGGACGGATGATGCGCATCACCCGCAGTACCCGACCATCTCACCGGATGGCTCCACGCTCATGTACACCGTCAACTTCCCGGATGAGTCCACCGATGTGAACGTCTACCGGCTCTACACGCTGGACCTGTCATTCGTTCCCGCGCCGGCCAGCGCGAGTGTCCTGATCGGGACGCTCTTCGTATTCGCGAGGCGTGACCGCAGAGGAGAAGAATCATGAAGTTGACAGAGCTGATGATCGGCGTCTGCCTGGCACCGGGCATCGCGGCGGCAGCGTCGCAGATGCTCGTCATGAGCGGACAGGCCGCACCCGGCGCCACCGAACCCTTCGAGTCACTCGGGTACCCGGTGATCAATGATGCCGGTGAAGTCGCCTTTCCGGGCTTCCTGCGGCACACACCCGTACGAGATGTATCGAGCCAGAATGACATGGGCCTGTGGACTTCCAGTTCCTCGGGCGTCGCGCTGTCCGCCATGGAAGATACGGCTGCCCCCGGCGCCGGTGGAGCTGTCTTCCGTCACTTCGGGCATCCGCACCTCAATGCCGACGGTGGCATGACCTTCTACGCCTACGTCCGAGAGGCAGGTGAGTCGGGACCAGTCGACAATGGCAATGACCTGGGCGTCTGGCGCTCAAACGGGGGCAGTCTCGAGTTGCTCGCGCGCGAGGGAGACGACATCCCGGACCTCCCGGGCCTGACCTACGGATACCTGAATGAACCCGTCGTCCGCAAGTCGGGCGACATCCTCATGCAGGGCACCGTGGGCGGCGCACCCTCCAACGCCGACTTCGCCATCTTCGCAAGCACCGGCGGCGCAGTCAGCACGCTCGCCCGCGAGAACGATGCCGCTCCGGACATCCCGGGGACGGCATACCACAGCTTCTGGAATGTCGCGATGTCCGAATCAGGCAACGTTGCGTACTTCGCGTCGCTTCGCGGCGATGTGAATTCGCAGAATGACGGTGCCCTGTTCGTTGGAACTCCCGGGGCAATGAACCTCGCCGTGCGGAAGGGGTCCATTGCCGCCGGCACCTCCGGGGCCTTGTACGAGAACATCTACAACGCCCGCATCAACGATCAGGGCGACCTCGCATTCATGGCAGACCTCCAAGTCGGAGGTGGGCCGCGGGGCGCAGACCTGAGCAATGACCACGGCATCTGGACACGCACGGATGGCGTCATGAACCTCGTGGCGCGCGAGGGTTCGGTAGCCCCCGGCACCGGCAATGCCGTGTTCAGCGGTTTTGTCTCGACCAGCGTGACGTTGAATGCAGCATCCGATGTGTGCTTCCTCGCCGACCTGCAGCTCGACGAGAAGAACGGAGTCACGTTCGAGAACTACAGCGGACTGTGGAAGACGAATGGCCTCAGCCTCGACCTGATCGCACGACAGGGGGACGTGGCACCGGACAGTGACGGCGGTGTGCTGAACGCATTCGGCAAGCCGGCGATGAATGATCGCGGCGACGTGGTCTTCGATGCCGGCATCCTCGTCCCGGGCGACGAAGGCTCGATGCACAGCGAAGGGCTGTATGCATGGTCGGATGCCACGCAGGCGCTGATGGCCATCGCCGTGATCGGTGACCTGATCGATGTGAGCGAGGCTCGCGATGGGAGCGACTTGCGTGAGATCGCGCGGATCGACTTCGGTGACGGGCCGAATACCAAGGACTTCGATGTCTCGACCGGCCTCAACAACCGTGGCCAGGTTGCATACGGTCTCCTCTTCTCCGACGGAAGTTCTGGAGTGTTCGTCGCGACCGTGCCGACGCCCGGTGGGATGGTCGTTTTCGCAGCGACCCTCCTCGGAGTGAATCGGCGGCGCCGCTGAGTCTCGAAATCGCCTACGCAGATTCCTGCTTCTTCGACTTCTTCTTCCCGCCCACACTCTTCGCCGCGGGCTTCTTGGCTGCCTTCGACTTCTTTGTCTTCTTCTTCGACTTCGCCGTCGTCTCCGCGGGCATGTCGCTGCCGGCCTGCTCCACGCTCGCCTTCAGGGCGTCCATGAAGTTGAATGACGTCGACTCAACTTCGTCATCGACAATCACCGGTTCTTCGCCCGCCACCTTGGCCTTGACCATCTCGAAGAAAGCATCGCGGTACTTGTCTTCGTACTTCGACGCATCGAATGCCTTGCTCGTCTTGGACTCGATGATCGTCTCAGCCAGCTTGAGCATCTCGGCATCTGCTTCGAGTTTCTTCAACTCGGCAAAAAACTGATCGGCACTGCGGATCTCATTGGCGTAGCGCAGGGTCTCCAGCTTGAAGCCGAGCCCGTGCGGCGAGACGGAGACGATCCGCTCGCGATTCTGCATCACGATCTTGCCGATCCCGACCTTCTTCATCTTCTTCAACGCCTCGCGGATCACTCCGAACGGCTCCTCCGCGACCGGCCCGTCCGGGCCGATGTAG
Organism: Phycisphaerae bacterium; assembly: GCA_030432255.1. Taxonomy (GTDB): domain Bacteria; phylum Planctomycetota; class Phycisphaerae; order Phycisphaerales; family UBA1924; genus JAUIHS01. Next base: position 60,729 of record JAUIHS010000014.1, on the reverse strand, counting down.
TACGGCGAGTCAACGAGCATGGAATCGATCGCGCCCGCATCCACGAACTCGACCAGTTCGATCGTCTTGTTGCTCTCGAGCCGAATCTCCTCGAGATCGGAAGGGTCGACGATGACATACGTATCCTTCTCGTACTCGTAGCCCTTGACGATCTCGTCGCGCGTCACCGGACCATGAACCGGGCACGTCATCTGCTGCTTGAGACGCTGATGACACTCGGCATGCAACTGGTTCATCGAGACACGCCGGCTGCTCTCCGTCGCGGAGTACATGCGCACTCCGAAGGTCACCAGGCTGAGCCGCATCTGACCTTTCCACATGGCGCGTGGGGCCATCCCGTGTCTCCTTGCAGAACCGTAGAGAGGATCGAACGTCCGAACTGACTATATCGAGCCACGTCCCCGAAGCCGTTGAGGAATCACGAATAACCGCAACGGACCATGCTCGCCCGCCCATCATCTACCATACAGGTGAGACATGGCCCGCAAACCTCGCCAATCTGAGCAGCGCAAGAACGACGCACTTGCCGACTACCGCGCCAAACGCGACTTCGACAAGACCGCCGAACCCTCCGGCGATGCAACACCGTTACGTTCAGGACATCTCTTCGTGGTGCAGAAGCATGCCGCTTCACATCTGCACTACGACTTCCGACTCGAACTCGACGGTGTTCTCAAGTCATGGGCCGTGCCCAAGGGACCCAGCCTCGATCCAACCGTCAAGGCGCTCGCGGTACAGACAGAAGATCATCCCATCGAGTACGGCGACTTCGAAGGCGTTATCCCGAAAGGTGAGTACGGCGGTGGTACCGTCATGCTCTGGGATCGAGGACACTGGCAGCCCATCGGCGATCCGTATCGGGGGATCGAAAAGGGTGATCTCAAGTTCCGACTTCACGGTGCCAAACTCGCCGGCGAATGGGCACTCGTCCGCATGAAACCACGCCCCGGGGAAAGGGACCGCAACTGGCTGCTTATCAAGAAGAAGGATGCCGCGGCCCGCTCCGTCGCCGACTACACCGTCCTGAGTGATGCGCCGGACAGCATTGCCACCGGGCGCACCCTCGAAGAGATCGCCGCCGATCGGGACAACGTCTGGAAGGATGGGCATGCCATCGGGCGCCAGATCGCGCCCGTCACGGAGACGCACCCTTCCGACTCACATCTTGATATCGCCGCGCTGCCCGGAGCGCGGGCCCGGCCGCATCCGCATGACTTCAAGCCTCAACTCGCGACCAGTTCCGACGTTGTACCTCCCGGCGACGAATGGCTGCATGAGATCAAGCTCGATGGCTATCGGCTCATCGCTCACGTGCACGGCGGTTCGGTGCGCCTCTGCACACGCAACGGACACGACTGGACCTCGCGATTCCAGAATGTCGCCCGCGCACTCGGTCATGTCGCGATCGATGATGCCATCCTCGACGGAGAAGTCGTCGTGCTCGATCGCAAGGGCATCTCAGACTTCGGGGCGCTGCAGGCCGCACTCGGCCGCGGCGACCGGACCGGCTTCGTCTACGAGGTCTTCGACCTGCCGCATGCGGGTGGGTTCAGCCTCGCGAAGACACCCCTGCTGGATCGCAAGCGGTGCCTCGCTACGATCCTGGAGACATCTCCGGACCTCGCACCGGCGGTCCGGTACTGCGATCACATCATCGGAAAGGGCGAGCAGGTGCTCGCAGAAGCGCGCAAGGCAGGGCTCGAAGGCATCGTCTCCAAGCGCATCAACGCCGCATACGAACAGCGGCGCGCGCACTCGTGGCTGAAGGTGAAGAACCGGCTGCGGGATGAGTTCGTCATCGGCGGATTCACGGCCCCGAAGGGATCGCGATCCGGATTCGGATCGATCGCGGTAGGACGATACGACCCCGAGACCGGAGCACTGATCTACCAGGGTCGTGTCGGCAGCGGCTTCGACGACCGAACGCTTGACGCGCTGCACGCGACCCTGCTCAAGCGCCGCATCAGCGACACCCCCTTCACTCAGCTTCCAGCGGAACCCGAACTGCGTTCCGCAACATGGACCCGACCCGAGCTTGTTGCAGAAGTCGAGTACACGGCCATCTCACCCGACGGCTTCCTCCGTCACCCGGTCTTCATTGCGCTGCGGGAGGACAAGGCACCCACCGAGGTCACGCTCGCGCGCGATACAGTCTCGCGGCCGGTGCGCCCCGCGCCCCGACTCGTGCGCCTCGGAAAGACACCGGCCGATGCCAGTGTCGCCGGTGTGCGCATCTCCAACCCGGAGCGGGCCGTGTATCCCATTGCCGGCCTCACCAAGCTCGGGGTCGCGGAGTATTACGCGGCAATCGCCGACCACATTCTGCCGCACATCGTCGAGCGCCCCCTTTCACTCGTGCGCTGTCCGGACGGCGTCAATGGCCAGCGGTTCTATCAGCGTCACGTTGCCCCCGGATTTCCAGAAGCGATCGACGGCGTGGATGTTCCGGGCGAGGAGCGACCGGTCGTCACCATTCGTGACCTGGAGGGGCTGATCAGCCTGATTCAGTTCGGAGTACTCGAGATCCACCCGTGGGGCTGCCGCACCGATCGGATCGATCGACCCGACCGCCTCATCATTGATCTTGACCCGGGACCGGGGATCCGGTGGCAGGACATCTGCGCCAGTGCGCTGGTCATCCGCGACGTGCTCACATCCTTCGACCTCCAGTCATTCTGCAAGACATCAGGCGGCGCCGGCATGCACCTCGTCATCCCGGTTGCGCGGCGCATCTCCTGGGAAGACGCCAAGACGTTTACCCATGCCATTGCTCGACGACTCTCTCGGATGGCGCCTCGCAACTTCACCGCGACGCAGACCAAGTCAGCCCGGGAGGGGCGCATCTACATTGACTTCCTCCGTAACCAGTTGGGTGCCACCGCAGTCGGTGCCTGGTCCACGCGGGCGCGGGATGAGGCCACGGTCTCCATGCCCCTGGGGTGGGAGGATGTCGCGGCGAACATCAATCCACTCACCCTCAATGCCCGTACCGTCCCCGATCGCGTCACCGCATGGACATGTGATCCCTGGGAGGGCTTCTTCGATGTGAAGCAGCATGTTTCCGCGGCGATGCTCCGTTCGGTGCGCGATGATCCCTGATTCCGCTTCCCTATACTGGGCCGTCCATGACTGCACCGACCCCGGACATCAGCGGCATGCGCATCGCCTTCGCCGGACGTCTCGCTTCGATGACGCGGCGGGAAGCGTACGCAGCCGTGCGCCGTCTGGGGGCCACGCCAACTTCGAACGTCAGTCGCCGAACCGCGATGCTCATTGTCGGATCGCGTCGCCTGCCTATCCGGGCTGACGGTCGTGTCACCGGTGCGCTTGAGCGCGCCGAGGAACTGCGCGAGTCCGGGGCGGACATCCATATCCTCTCTGAGTCCCGGTTCCTCGAACTCATCGGACTGACTGATCCCGCCGAGCCGCTGGAGGCCAAGTCGTTTCCCGCCGAGCAGGTCGCGGAACTCGTCGGCGTCGATGCGGACATGCTCGCGCGCTGGGAACAGGCGGGTCTCATCCGATCCGCCGATGGTCGCTACGACTTCCAGGACATCGTCTCCCTGCAGAACATCGCCGCCCTCGTCCGCAACGGCGCACGCCTCGAGACGATCTCGCAATCACTTCGGGGACTCACCTCGGTCCTTCCAGAGGTCGAGCGCCCTCTCGCGCAACTCCATATCGTGCTTGCCTCTCCGGATGAAGTCCTGGCGCATGTTGGTGACAATCTCATCGCGCCCGATGGACAGCAGTACTTTGACTTCGATGAGGATGAGGCCGGGGCCAATCCCGTCCCCCCCACCGCCGATGCCCGCGCCGTACACGCGCTGCACCATCCGGAGTCCGCTGAGGAGCTCTTCGAAGCCGCCCTGGACCTTGAGGATGATGATGCGCTTGATGCTGCCGCGGCCAACTACCGGCGTGTCATTGCCCTGCAACCCGACTGGGCTGACGCCTATTTCAACCTCGGCAATGTCCTCGGTGCATCGGGTCGGCATGAAGCCGCGGAGGAGATGTTCCGTCTCACGCTGGCCCACGATCCGGAGAATGAACTTGCCTGGTACAACCTTGCGGACTCACTGCAGGAGCAGGACCGTCCGGACATTGCAGTCGATGCCCTCCGCCGCGCGGTTGCGCTGCGTCCCGACTTCGCGGATGCGCACTTCAATCTGGCGAGCTGCCTGACCCAGATCGGGACTCGAGCAGAGGCGGCGCGCCACTGGCGCGCCTACATCACGCTCGATCCCGACAGCCAATGGGCCCGCATCGCGCGGCGCAATCTGTTGTGAATTTCCTGATGCCCGCTCACCGGTCCGATCCGGTCAGCAACCCTGGCCCCATGCCAGCAGCACCATGTTCAGATCGTCGAAGTCCACCATACCGTCGTCGTTGAGGTCGGCGTCGGGATCCGACGTACCCCAGGCGAGCAGTACAGCGTTGAGGTCACCGAAGTCGACGCTTCCGCTGCAGTCCGCGTCCTCCGGGCACGACGATCCACACAGGATCTCGACTTCCAGGGCATACACATTGTCGCCCTCATCCTCCTCCGCAACCTCGGCGTCGGAGTCGATCGTCACGGTGATGTCATAGAGACCGGGCTCCAGCGGACCGAAGGTCACACCGTCAATGAACTGAGCGCTCAGTGAAGCCAGCCCGGGCGAACTGACCGGGAGATCCCCCGCCGTTTCCACTTCGATCAGAACGGCGAACGCACCGGCATCCGCCGCGCCGAAGTTCGCCCACGCCGCACGCAGTTCGAGCACCTCATCGCTGTAGAAGGGCGCACCACGCGTCGAGGACATCACCTCGACCGGTGCCGTCCATCCCGCCAACCCGCCGTACGGCGCCAGGTTGGGCAGAGACGTGCAGAGTGAACTGACGATGCGTTGATTCCCGGGATTCGACGTCCCCACCGATATGAAACCGTTGTCGCCGGCGCCGACCGATTCCAGCGCATCCGTCGTTCCCGATGACTGTGTCGACCAACTCGAGCCGTTGTTGCCCGAGACCGCAATCGACCCGCCTTGGCCGACCGCGGCGAGCCACCCCTTGCCCGCGACGATATCAAACCACGACCCACTCCCGACGGTGGAAGTGGACCAGCCTGTTCCCGTGCTCGAGCGGTAGATCCGACCGTTGGTTCCGCCCGCGAAGTAGTGGCTGGGGCCTGCGGAAACGCACTTCAGGGATGTACCCAGCGAAGCAACCACGCTCCAACTGCCCCCCGTCGTCGATCGATGCACATCACCATCACCGGCCACGGCAACGAAAGCGCCGTTGGTGAAAGCAACATCCGTCAACACACTCGTCGCACTGCTCGCCGGTGCCCGATACACCTCCGACCACGACGCACCATCGTTGGTGGATCGGATGATGAGTTCGTCCCATCCTGTCGCAAGCGAGAATTCACCACCCACCGCCACCCACGCACCGTTGCCGTACGCGACACCCCCCAGCACCATGCTCGTCCCGAAGAGGAATCCCGTTCCACCTGCGGGTCCCGACAGCGCAAACACGACACCGTCCGAGCCCACCGCCATGAATGTGCCCGGCCCGTTGTCATACGCCACATCGAGGAAGTCATAGGATGTCGGTGACGGCGTGAGGTCTGTCCATGTCGTTCCGTCTACGGAAGTCAGCACTTCGCCGGAAGCGCCCACTGCTACCCAGGTGCCGCCACCGTACGCAACGCCGCCGAGTCGCTGTCCGGAGCCCGCCTGCGGCTGCACGGTCCACGTTGAAGGCGGGCATGTTGCCATCGCCATACATGTGCTCATCAACACACCCATCGCTGCGCTCAGCATCTTCCGCATGTTCAACCTCTCCGTTGTCTCTCGTCCTCATGCACGAACGCATCTCACGTTCAAGCGCACGGCAGCCATGCTAACACCCTGCCGGATCCATGGCGATCAATTCCTGATGGCAAGGCCCTGAAGGCGGCGGGCGCAAGAGGCCGGGTCGTCAGATTCCCAGAATCGCCCGCTGCTCATCCGTCAGTTCGGACTCGAAGCGAAGCTGAATCTCGGCACGGATCGCTTCGCCATGATCCGCTGCGGAGAACTTCTCCCACGCTTCGATCCATGTCGATGCGCTCACCCCGTGGGCCTCGGTGATCGCAACGGCATCGGCCATCCGGTTGAGCCACAGCAGGCAATACACCCGTTCGGTGTCCATCTGCCGCTGGACCGGTTCCGGAAGGCGATCCAGCAGTGACAGGACCGACTCCGGGCGCTGCAGTTCCTTGTAGGTTCCGATCAGAGCGGCCACCAGTTCCGTGCGATCCGAGCCTGAGTCCTCCATCACGAAGCCCGGCTCCGCAATGCGGGACAGCAGTTGCAGCCGGAACGGAGCATCAGACTCCGCCATCGCAACCCGCAGCAGATCCTCCGCAGACAGCAACGCGCCGTACGACGCAAGAAGACTCTCGCGATCCACCGATGCCGGACTTGGCAGGTCGCGGCACATCAGGTAGCCATCCGCCGTCGGTCGAAACGACATCGATGCGCGCACCGTCGATTCCCAAAGGGCCGGCCGACCTTCACACGCCCCGAGCAGGCGAGGCAGCGCTTCCTCGTAGCCCATGACCGCTTCACCGGCAGCAACCGCGAGTGGCCCATCCTCTGAAGTGAGGAAGGGCAACAGTCGATCCATCTCCCCGAGGCGACCGAGCAGCCGCAGACCTGCCGGGGTCGGCCGATCATCGAGCCGCGACTCCAGGATCGTGCGAACCTCAGACAGGATCTCAGGACTCTTCACCATGGACTCCCGGTGCATCGCCAGGAGCGCATCAACCGAAGCGTCGTAGACAGCACCATCCGTGCCGAGCCAACGGCGCACGGCAGGCAGCGCGCGCGCATGAGGCTGATGTGCCGTCACGCGCATCATCGCGGCCGCGACGTCCGGTTCTTCTTCCTCCAGCAGCAAGCGTGCCACTCGTTCATCGAGTCCCGGGCGACGACGCTTCTCGAGCAGGCGTGCCGCCTGCGCACGGAGTGCGGGAACACCATCCGTCAGTCGTTCTTCTGCCGCCTCCAGCACCTCGTCCTTCAACGGCTTCGCGTTCAGCAGGGCTCGGAAGGCCAACTGGAACCCGAAGGCGCGGGCGCGAGGGAGGTCATCGCGCAGTAACTCGACCATCAGCGCGGAACGCTCGTTCTCGTCCATTCGCGCATGCAGTCGCGCGTACAGCGCCTCGACACGATCGGCGAGGTGCGATGCCCGCCCTTCGGCCGCCCGGGCATGACTCGCGTGGGCGTCGGTCAGGTGCATCTGCCACGCCGACTCCGGCACCCACTCCACCTCGGACCACCACGCCTCCCACGCATCCATGTCACGCCCGATGTCGAAGCGACCCGTCTGGTACTCCAGCGCTTCGAAGACAGCCGCGCGGATCCGCGCCTGGGCAGAGGCGCGCGCGTCGGTTTTGGCAAAGTCCAGGATGCGGCGAACCACCGATCGACTCCGGGCCTGACCCGTCGCCCGGCCGATGGCTGCGAGCAGGCGGGGCGTCATCGAGTCCGACGAGGACCCGAGCAGATCCAGCATCGCCTCGATCAGGACTTCGTTCGAGATCCCGTTCCGCTCGCCATACCGAACTACTTCCTCACGGACACCGGCCGGTTCGTCGGCCCGGAACGCAAAGATGAGCCCCGAGGCTCTTTCGTGGCCGGCTGCAAGGGCATCTCGAATGACCAGGTCGGCGGCCTCATCACCCGCATCCATCGCCTCGGCCATCTGCTCGGCAAAAGTCGGTGTCGGCACCGGGCCCGGTGGAGTTGGGGCTGATACCCCATCGGATGTGGCTTCCGAGGTGCTGCTGCCAGCCTCGTCGCCGGCTTCAGCCGACTGCCCCAGACCCGCCGGAACTCCGGAGAACAGGAGAAACAACACCGACATCGCGCTGAATCGACAAAGCGACCACCGCCTTTCCGTCGATGTAGCTCCTGTTCTGCATCCGCACATCAATCACATCCTAACGCTCCGGCACCACCCTCGGACAAGCCAACGCCCGTGGGGGGTCGGAACTTCACGAAATCAGCCGCCGGATTCGGAGAACTCCGCCTCTTCCCCGCTATCATACGTTCGAGAAGGCCCGCAGTTTCAGGCCGAATCGCGGTCTCGCGGCCCGCTCTTGTGGATACGAGCATGAACGACTGGTTCGAAGCCGAGCAGCACTACGAGAGGGCCCACGAATTCTACGAAGCGGGCCGCTGGGACGAAGCCGAGTCCGAGCTGCGTCGCGCCCTTGCCCTGAACCCCTATCGCGCCGAATGGCACTTCAACCTCGCCCTGACGCTCGAGGCCGCCGGTCGTGTCGAGTCCGCTCTCCGTGCCCTCGAAGATGCGCACCGACTGGAGGACGGGGACTTCCAGACCCATCTGCTCATGGGCGTGCTCCACAGCCGGATCGAGCAATACGGCAAAGCGATCGAATGGTTCGATGCCGCCGAGCGGATCGATCCCTCGCGAGCTGAGACCTACATCTTCCGCATCGAGGCGTACCATCGCATCGGAAGGCACGACCAGGCGGAAGTGATGTTCTACCAGGCGCTCCAGTACGAAGGCGATCATGCCCTCGCGTTCTCCAGCATCGCCGAGTCGCTCCTCGACCGGAATGACTACGACCGTGCGATCTACTGCTTCCGGGAAGCGGCAGCCATCGACCCCAATCTCCCGCGCGTGCACGCCCGACTCGCGTGTGCCTACGCGGAGACAGGTCGCCAGGAGCGCGCCCGCCAGCTCTACCTCCGCGAATTGCGCGACCACCCCGGCGACATCGAAACGCTCCTCGATCTCGGCTGCCTCCTGATGGAGATGAATCGCCTCGGTGAAGCGGGCGAGAAGTTCCGGCGCGTGCTCGAACTTGAAAGCGACAACCCCGATGCACACTTCCAGATCGGGGAACTCGCGCTGCGCCGGCGAAACACGCGCGAAGCGCACGCCGCTTTCCGACTCGTCATCAGGCTCGATCCGACCTTCCCGGAAGCACGCCGCCGCCTCGCATCACTCCTGCTCGATCAGAATGATGTCCCGGAAGCCCGCAAACACCTGCGACGCGAACTGCGCGAATTCCGCCGTAACCCGTCAGGCTTCGCCGCCGATGACCTGGACGATCTGGGTCGCCTGCTGCTCGATTCCCGCCTGCCCAAGGATGCGATCCGCGTCTTCCGTTCACTGCTCGACAAGCGGCCCAACGACGCTCATGCACTGCATCACCTGTCAGTCTGCTACTTCCAGTCAGGCAACCGCAGCTACGGCATGGAAGCGTGCCGCCGCGCACTGCGTATCGAGCCGCGCTACGTTCCCGCGCTGCACAACATGGCCCTCGCCTACATGCAGGAGCGGCAGTACAAGCGCGCCCGCCAGCACCTCGACCAGGCACTGATCGTCGACCCGGATGATCCCAACCTGCGCCGCCTGCGCATGACCCTCCGGCTCTGCCGATTCGGCGAACTGGCCACCGGCCTCTTCCGACGCACCCCGAAAATCTGATTCGGCGACAGCCCTCGGAGCGATCGGCCGAATCCGGTCAACAAACGTCTGCTGTTCCCGAAGCTCACAGTCATCAACTGCAACTCTGAGCCCAATTCGACAGCACCTCGTTCAAATCCGTGTAGTTCACTGTGCCGTCCCGTGAGACGTCGCCGGTTGAACCCGGTGCGACCGACTGACCCCACCGCAGCAACACCGCATCCAGATCGCCGAAGTCCACGAAGCCGTCACCATTGGCGTCGCCGGCACACGGCCCGCCATTGCACTCCGTCACCTCAACCTCCACACGGATGTCATCCACTCGCCAGCCCGGGTAGTCGTTGTACTCGTTGTCCACGGTGTCAAACCGCCAGGCCAATGTGACACTGGAGCCGGCGAATGCCGAGAGATCGACCTCGCGGCTCAGCCAGGCAAGCGACTCTTCAGGGGAGTCAATGGGGATACCGTTCGCGAGGACCGTGGCGATGTCGTATCCCAGAAAGCCGTAATCGGTCTGCTCGGTGTGCAGGAAAGAGCAGTAGGTCAGGGTCGCGGACTCACCGGCGTGAACCGAGGTCAGGTCGACCGTGAGTGTCAGATCACCCTGCTCAGTCGCACCGGTGTTGTACGTGCAGGAGGCGGAATCCACGAACGCAGCACTGAGCCCGCCGCCGCAGCCACCCGCCGGTGCGGGACAGGCACCGCTCACAGACCAGAGGCCCGTCGCCGTCATGTCGGCAGGAAGTCCATCATCCAGTGACTCGACACGCTGCGCCTGCATCTCACTCGCACCCACTTCGACAGTGAATGGATCCGAAGCCCCGTCTCGCGGCCACATCCGTTCCCCATGCACGGGACTGTCAGCAGAGGCATACACGGACACCAGTTCACCGCATCGCCCGCCCGGGATCACGGCCTCGTGGATCCCACCACCCAGATCAGTCATCTGAAGAGTGGCGTACTCGCCCGCTGCTGCGCCTGCCTCGTAGCTGTACTGCAAGAAGACACTCCCCGGCACCAGTGCATCCTGCCGCTCCTCAACTCGAATGCGCACCGAGATCGGATCACCTGGTGCTGAGAGCGATGGCGCCATGTCATAGAGCAGTGTCAGTCGATCGTCATACACCTCGAAGCTGTAGAAGCCGTCCGGTGCCGGGTAGGGCAGGTGCGAGATGCGTCCCGATGAGTCTGCCGAGCGGATGTAATACTCGACGGTATCGCCGCGTTCGACCCCGCCGGCATCGCCCGGGATGACTCCGGCGAATGAACCGCCGCCGGAGTCGGTCAGCGCGATCACGTTCCAGTCGGTGTCTCCCGTCTCACGCCAGCGCAATTGTGTCTCACCGGCCAGGATCGTGTGGCCGCCCATCGACTCGACTTGCAGTACCAGCGGGTAACCACCGGGTTGATGCGGCACGTCACCTCGCATGGGAGCATGTGTGAGACGCAACATGTCGCGGTCGAAGATGCTACGACTCCGGCAGTGCACGGCGTCTGTGTAGTTGTACTCACCACTGAAAGGCAGGGGCACGACCGTGTACCCCGGGAGCGCAGCGCCGAAAGCATCGAGTGCAGCCTGGTCAGCCCAGGTGTTGAACATGGGGACCAGCACATGATCGTTGATGATCAGTGAATTCAGATAGTTCGCGAGGTGCCCCTGCCCGTTGTACGGAGGCGTATCAACCCGGATGATCCGATACGGCCGTCCCCACGGTGTGAGCAGTGACTCGAGGACAGCGATGTTGGCTTCCGTTGGTCCTTCCTCCGGGTGTCCTGCCGGCGGCCGCTTCACGAGAATGGTCTCCTCGTCCGCGAGCTTCATCCAGCAGTCGACATGTTGAATGCCTGACAACTCCCAGTTCTGCATGATCTGGTAGTCACTGATGCCCATGTAGGAATCCACGATGCCGCGGAGCTGCGACTCGCTGTTGATGGGCGCATTCTCCGCAAGTTGGAGACAGGATGAGAAACCACGGCCGAACCCATCGAGCAGGAAGTTCCCACCGGTGGCATAAGCCGGCATCGGCGAGCGGCTGAGTCCGAGCGATGCAGCGATCTCTGCATTCGCGGTGGCATCATCCTGGGACGGTGTCCAGATGGAGATGCCACCTCCGCACGGTTGGTTCATGCTGGGGTATCCCTGCCACATCGGATCGACGACGAACATCTCACCGGTGGAGTCGAAGGCGCAGTAGGGTCCCCAGTCGCGTGGCCAGATCGAGAAGTCAGTCGTCGTCACCCAATTGATCGTGGCAGGGTCAATGCCCAGCGTGGACTGGAAGTAGCCACGAAAATAAGCCTCTTCACTCGCATCCTGTACCAGGATCGTCAAGCCGGCAGCCTGGTGAAGTGCAATAACCGCTTCAGGTTCGTGAGCCCATGGGCTTCGAATGATGACTGTCTCAACCGGTTCCCATTCTGCGGCAACCCGCATGGGTCCAACCTGAGCGTGCGCAGCAACAATCGCGCCGAACAACGCTCCACAAGCGACTGCCATACCGAAGTGCGCCATCTTTGATCTCCTACGCGTTCCGCGCTGAGTCTCTCTCACTGGTTCGAGCCTACAGACCGCTCCCAACGCGAGCAAGGATCATGCACCGATCAGCGCCGAGCTTGGGCGCTCTGCCAAGCGCTGACTTCAGCAGTGGAGCGATGGAATCCCGCACGTCGAACGCCCCAGGCGCTCCACCACGTTCCTGTCTCCCGCCACGACACGCTACGAATGAACGGAACCGGCGCTAATGCTCCACATCCGCATGGCGCAACTGCCTGCGCTGCTTGAGCTTCTGCAGGGCCAGCTTGCGCAGATCCTCCACCGAGTCGAGTTCATCGACGATCTCCACGCCAAGGAGCGTCTCGATGGCATCTTCCAGCGTCACCAGGCCCTCCGTACCGCCATACTCGTTCACGACCAGCACGATGTGCTCGCGCCGCTCAATGAACGTCTCCAGCAGACGCGCAATCGACTGGGTCTCGGGAACGAAGTACACGGGCTTGCGGATCGACTCCAGTGACGCCTCAGGCTGACCGTCAAAACACGTCTTGAAGATCTCGGAGCGAAGAACAATGCCGACGATCTCATCCCGATTCTCAGCGTAGATCGGAATACGCGAGTAACGAATCGGATCCGTGCGCCGAGCAACCTCCCCCACCGTCACGTCCTTCTGCAACGCGAAGATCTCAACTCGCGGCGTCATCACATCGCAAGCCTGCATCGCATTCAGGCGGAGGATGTTGGCAATGATGCGCGTCTCGCGCGACTGAATCGTCCCCGCCCGCGCGCCAATCTCGGCGAGCAGGTGAATCTCCTCCATCGTCGGGGCATCGTCACCGCCACCTCCCGCGACGTGACGCGACAGGAATCGCAGCACGATCACCACGGGATAGAGCAGAATGATCAATGCCTGAATCAGGTACGCCGCGAGCGGCGCCAGTTGACGGGCGTACGCCGCCCCAAGCGCCTTCGGGATGATCTCGGAGCCGACGAGAATGCACATGGTCAGGACCGCCGCCGCAATCGCAAGCGCCTCCTCGCCGAAGACCCGTTCCGCCTCGGCGCCGACTCCGGCGGAGCCGACGACATTGGCGACGGTGTTCATCGTCAGGATCGCGGCGAGCGGCCGATCAAGCCCGGCCCGCAGCCGCTTGAGCATGACCCCCGACCGACGCCCCTCCCGCGCCAGCTTCTCGACATATCCGGTGTCCAGCGACAGGATCGTCGCCTCCAGCAGTGAGCAGACGAAGGAGACGATGACGGCCAGCAGGAAGTAGAGGATGAGGGGGGTGTACATGTGGGGGGCGGGGAGCGAGGGGCGGGGTGCGGGGAGCCTGTTTGAACAACGGCGTGATCCTACCGTCGTCCACACTTCCACGTAGCCCACCGACCCAGCCCGGTTGCCCGATTCCCACCCCATCCCGCTCCCCGCCCCTCGCTCCCCGCTCCCCAAAAACAACAAACGCCCGCTCCGCAGAGATGTGCGAAGCAGGCGTCTCGTGAGGGACAAGGAAGTCCTTGCGAAACCCGTTGGTCAGGAGGGAGAGGGTTCCGCGCATGCGTGAGAGAGGAAGGGGATGAGTCGCGGTCACCCCAAGAAACAACCGCCGCGAGAGAGATATTCCCGCAGCGGTCAAAACTTCACCCCCCCACGAGGGGTCAACCTATCGAAAAGCAAACAGACTCACTTCTTCGCGGCACGGATCGCTGCCTGGGCGGCAGCAAGGCGGGCGATGGGCACGCGGAAGGGTGAGCAACTCACGTAGTCGAGACCGGCGCTGTGGCAGAAATCGACGGAATCAGGCTCGCCGCCATGCTCGCCGCAGATGCCCACCTTGAGGTCCTTGCTCGTGGCCCGCCCACGCTCGACGCCGATCTTGACGAGTTCCCCGACGCCGTTCTGATCGATCGTCTGGAACGGATCCTGATCGAGCAGTTCCAGCCTGAGGTAGTCGGGCAGGAAGCCGTTGATGTCGTCGCGCGAGTACCCATAGGTCAACTGCGTGAGATCGTTGGTGCCGAAGCTGAAGAAATCCGCGACCTCCGCGATCCCGTCTGCACGCAGCGCGGCACGGGGGATCTCAATCATCGTGCCGATCGGAATGTCCAGCTTGCCTGTGAACTTCTTCTTCGACTTGACCGCCGCGATCGTCTTCTCAGTGAGATTGCGCAGCAGGACCAGTTCGCGGCGTGTACCGATGAGCGGGATCATGATCTCCGGCATCGCCTTGATGCTCTTCTTGCGGCAGTTGATCATCGCCTCCACGATCGCGGTCACCTGCATGCGCAGGATCTCGGGATAGGTCACGGCAAGGCGGCAGCCACGGTGTCCGAGCATGGGATTGGACTCGTGCAGGATGGCAACGCGCTGGCGAACAGCCGCCTTGGAAACGCCGAGGTCTTTCGCAAGCTCAGCCTGGGTCTTGCTGTCATGCGGCAGGAACTCGTGAAGCGGCGGATCCAGCAGGCGGATCGTCACCGGCAGGCCGTTCATGGCCTTGAAGATGCCCTCGAAATCTTTCCGCTGATACGGGAGGAGTCGGGCCAGCGCCTTCTCGCGCGCTTCGACTTCGTCCGCGAGAATCATCTCCCGCATCGCCGTAATGCGATCGCCTTCGAAGAACATGTGCTCGGTGCGAGTCAGGCCGATGCCCTCAGCACCGAAGTTGCGGGCGCGGGTGGCATCGCGCGGCGTGTCGGCATTCGTGCGCACCCTCAGGGTGCGGTACTTGTCAGCCCACTTCATGACCGTCTTGAAGTCGGAAGAAAGCGATGGCGTCGGGGCTTCAACCGTACCCAGCATCACGTCACCGATCGCACCGTCGATCGAGACGGTGTCGTCTCGGCCCAGCGTCTTGCCGGCCACCGTGATGCGCCCCTTGCGCTCGTCGATGGAAATCTCGCCCGCACCCACCACGCAGCACTTGCCCCAGCCCCGGGCGACGACCGCAGCGTGGGATGTCATGCCGCCGGTTGATGTGAGGATGCCGACCGCGGAGTGCATGCCTTCCACATCCTCGGGGGACGTCTCCTTGCGAACAAGAATGACCTTCTCACCCTGGTGCGCACGCTCGACGGCCTCGTGCGCCGTGAAGGCCAGCTTGCCGACGGCGGCCCCGGGCGAAGCAGGAAGGCCGGTCGTGAGAATCGTGGCGTTCTTCTTGGACGCGGCACTGAAGGAAGGCAGAAGAAGCTGGATCAGGTCACCCGCCGGAATCCGGATGATGGCTTCCTCCTCAGTAATGAGCTTCTCCTTCACCATGTCGCAGGCGATCTTGACCGCGGCATGGCCGGTGCGCTTCCCGGTACGTGTCTGGAGCATGTAGAGCTGACCATCCTCGATGGTGAACTCGATGTCCTGCATGTCCTTGTAGTGGGACTCCAGCGTGTCCTTGATCTCGAGGAGTTGCTTGTACACCTTCGCGTTCCACTTGCGCATCTGCGCCACCGGCTGCGGCGTGCGGATGCCGGCGACCACGTCTTCGCCCTGGGCGTTGACAAGGAACTCGCCGTAGAAGGTGTTCTTCCCCGTGGAAGGATCGCGCGTGAACGCCACGCCGGTGCCCGACGTGTCACCCATGTTGCCATACGCCATGGACTGCACGTTCACGGCGGTGCCGTTGAGGCCGGTGATGTTGTTGATGCGTCGGTACGCGATGGCGCGCTCCGCATTCCAGCTCTTGAAGACCGCCTCGATGGCAAGTTCGAGTTGGCGCATCGGGTCCTGCGGGAACGACTCGCCCACGTGCTTCGCATAGATCTTCTTGTACTCGACGCACAGCGCCTTGATGCCGTCGACGGGAACATCCGTGTCGAGACTCGCCTTGTGCTTCTTCTTGATCCTGTCGAATGCACGTTCGAAGTGCTCGTGGTCGATACCCATCACCACATCGCCGAACATGTTGATCAGGCGACGGTAGGCGTCGTAGGCGAAACGTGGATTGTCAGTCTTCCCGGCAAGCCCTTCGACCGACTCATCAGTGAGACCAAGGTTCAGCACGGTGTCCATCATGCCGGGCATCGAGATCGCGGCGCCGGAACGGACGGAGACGAGCAGCGGATTGCTGGCGTCACCAAAGGTCTTGCCCAGCTCCTTCTCAAGCGTCGCAATGTTGCGATGCACCTCGTCCATGAGGCCGTCGGGGAAACGGCTGCCGGACTTGTTGTACGCGGCACAGGTGTCCGTCGTGATCGTGAAGCCGGGGGGCACGGGAAGACCAATGGAGGTCATCTCGGCGAGGTTGGCGCCCTTGCCGCCCAGCAGGAGCTTCTGAGCGCCATTGCCTTCAGTACGCGTGGCGCCGAAGTAGTAGACCATGCGACTCCCGCCGCGACGGCCCTTGCTGGTGCTGCGACTGCGTCGCACGGTGCGCTTTTTGCGGGTGTTTTTCCCGGAGGCGTTGCTCGGCATGGGATTTCTCTCAGGTCTGACGAGCGGGTATGAGCCGCTCGAACTGGTAAAACGTTTTAGTCAGTGCAATGGACCGGATCGGCAAGCTCGCGAAGATCCCCCGGGGGAGTCGCGGCTCTGTCCCGGTGTCCGATCTGCTGACAGGGGGAACACGCCATTGTACCGCGCGGAACGACCCCATGTGACTGACGCGCTACCCCCGAACGCCTGCTCCCCTGTCGACGTATCATCCCCCGACCATGACGACGCCGCCCGTCTCATCACGACCGCCAATCGCAGCAACGCGAGGACAGAGCGACAGCCCCGAACTCCCCACCGAACCGCTTGATCTGCTCGCCGCGTGGCCGGAATCGGAACCTCTCGCTGTCATGCGACTCGGCGCGGAACGCACGCTGTTCGCCTGGACCGAGGCACCGCAACACTCGCAGACGCTCAAACTCGCACACCCGCGAAGCGAAGCCGGGGCCATCGTCATGCTCGCCTATGAACTCGGCGGAGAACTCGAACCCACCGCCGGAACCATGGACGACCAGTCCTGGCAACAGGTCATGACACTCCACTGCAGGGCCGCGGCGATCCACGATGCCCGGACCGACCACTGGACGAAAATCGGAACACTCCCGGCCCTCGACTTCGCGCAAGAACCCGGACAGTGGGACGCCGGACCCATGCGCAGCCTGACAGGCCGCGCAGGCTACATCGCCGCCGTAGAACGGACCGTCGAGTACATCCACGCCGGCGACATCTTCCAGGCAAACATCGCCCACCCGTTGCAAGGTCAATTCGAGGGGTCAGCCCGGGCGATGGCGGCCCGCCTCCTCGGTGCACCCGGAACGGGGCATGGCGCGTACGTCGAAGTCCGCGGCATCGATGGCGCCCTGACCGACGTCGTGCTGTCGATCAGTCCGGAACTGTTCCTGGACGTCGATGGCGCATCAGGACGTGTCGTGACCCGCCCGATCAAGGGCACACGCCCGGAGCACGAAGATCCCCGAGAACTGCTGATGAGCGAGAAGGATGCCGCGGAATTGATCATGATCATCGATCTGATGCGCAACGATCTTGGCCGCGTGTGTCGCTTCGGGTCCGTGCGCGTCACCGAAACCCGCGGCATCGAGACGCATGGGGATGTGCATCATGCGGTGGGTACCGTCGAAGGCGTCCTGCGCGATGGGTGCGACATCGACGCGCTGCTCCGCGCCACCTTTCCCCCGGGGTCAATCACCGGCGCTCCGAAAGTGCGCGCCATGCAGATCATTCGGGAACTTGAGAGGCGGCCGCGCGGACCGTATTGCGGTTCGCTCGGCTGGCTCGGCACTGATGGTGGCTCCTGCTGGAACGTCGCCATTCGCACAGCGCGGCTGCGCTGCTACCACGGTTCCACGGGACGCCTCGGCCGAGGCGAGCTGACCTATCCCGTCGGCGCCGGGATTGTGGCTGACAGTGATCCCGGCCGCGAGTGGCAGGAGACGCTGGACAAGGCGTCCACATTCCTGCGAACGATCGGGACTGTCTTCGTCGAGGAGGGGGCGTCATGACCGGTGTCACCGTGCGGACCGACCTCGTCGATGTCTACATCTTCCGAATTGTGCCAACGGGCGAACTCCAGTTCCTGCAACTCCTCCGCGCCACAGAACCGATGAACGCAACCTGGCAGCCAGTGATGGGACACATCGAAGAAGGCGAAACGGCCATCGAGACAGCGCTGCGCGAGTTGCAGGAAGAAGTCGCCCTGATCGCCGCCGCCGAGCAACTCCACGCACTGGAACAGGTCCACCCCTACTTCCTGCCCAGGCTCAATGCCGTCTTTCTGAGTCCGCGCTTTGCTCTTCGCGTCGACGCGGACTGGGCGCCGGTTCTCAACGAAGAACACACGGACTGGCGGTGGACCGCCTCCGCTGATGTCGAGTCGCGGTTCATGTGGCCCGGCCAGTGGGCATCGATCCGCGAGATCATGGTGCGCGGCATCGACCGCCGCTGAAGTCTGGTTGCCGGTTCGCGCACATCACAGCAGGTGTTCAAATGACAACGGGCCGGGCACACGGCCCGACCCGCGTGGATCTCGATCTGAACGTGGTCTGATCAGTACTCGATCATGGGCGGCAGTTCCTTGGCCTGCGCAACCCACTTCTCGACCGCCGACTCCGACGGAATCTTCCGGGCGAGGTTCTTCTCTTCGTTCACGCGCGACATGGTCGCATGCAGGTTGGCAGGGACACGATGACGCAGTTCCTTGACGGTGTCGACGCCCGCAACTTCAAGAAGTTCCGCGTACTCGGAACCGACCCCATCGATGCGGTACAGGTCCACCATGTTGACCCACTTGAGGATCAACTTCTCCGAAATATCAGTCGACTCGGCCAGTTCCTTGCGGCCACCTCGGGACCTGCCTTTCTCAAGCAGTGCATCGGTGTCCTTGATGCCGGCTGCGGTGAGTTTGTCACCGTACGCCGGCCCGATGCCCTCAACGTCTTCGATCGGGTAATTCGCCATGAAGGATGTCTCCAGAGAAGAATGAGATGAACAAATGCGGCTCAGGAGCGTAAGTACAACAATGGCAATATCTTACCAGATTCACTGACCTGAGAAAGGGGGGCCCCCCCCGGGCAAGCCCAGTCAGTCTTCCCATCCCGACCGGGGAGACTCCATGAGACGCGACTCGGCGGCCGCAATCTGCGCCTCCACCCCGCGGATCGCCCTCGCCATGATGGGATTGACCCCGGCATCCCGACGCCCCAGCGCGACCGCACGCTCCGCCTTGGCAATCATCCGACGCGCACTCGCATCCCGAGTCCGGCCCGGCAGATCCGACAGGTTGTCGTAGACGTCCGCCAGTTTGAGCAGCCGGGCACGCCAGTCCGACGCTTCCAGTTGCCGATCGTACTCCGTCTCACGCTCCGCCTCCGGCATCCGCATGTCCTTCGTCATCGCCGCCACGAGGACCGCAACGTCCAGACCCGCCAGCTCAAGCAGATCGTCGAAGTCCGTCCCCGTGTCTTCGATCGTGTCGTGGAGGAGAGCCGCGGCGAGCGTTGCTTCATCCGCGCAACCGAAGACGTCGCGAATGGTCATCGCGACCCGGACGGGATGAGCGACATAGGGCGTGCATCCATCCTTGCGGATCTGATGGCAGTGCGCCCGGGCAGCGAAGGACATTGCTCTCTGCCAGAGGGGCGAGGTCACGACCGGGCTGTCCGGCATCAGCGCCGTGCGAATCGCATCACGCACCTCACCGTGCTTCGCTTCATCGTAGGCATGTTGCGCGGAGTCCCAGTACTCCGGAGCGTAGAGCCAGACGGGCTTCGTCCGCAGGTCCTCGGGCTCATCGGCGTAGCGCGGAAAGACGTGGGCGTGCAGGGCAGGTTCGAGGTTGCCAAGCATCTCATAGTTGATGCGCACCGGCGCGCAGGCAGCCAGAACGGCATCGCCGAGGCGCGCCATGTCAGTGAGAAACTGTTGCCGACCCGATTCATCAAGGTCGTTCAACGTGGGGACGACCGGATCGGGAAGCAGCAGAGCGTAGCCGCGAAGGAACTGCGTATCCCCCATGACCGCCCAGCCGGATGGCATGCGTGCGATGACCTTGTTGAACCCGTCGCGCGCGCGCTCGACCTGCTTGTGGATGTAGGTGGTCATGACTGTGCCTCGCAGCGCACCAGCAGAACAACGACATGCGCCTCAACGGCGCGCCCCTCGCCGACCGGTCCGACGTGCTCGCCGCTCTTGCCCTTCACGTTCACGCTGCCGATGTCAACACCGAGCAGACCGGCCAGATTCGCGCGAATGCGATCACGTGCGCCGGCAAGCCGCGGCCGCTGGAGTATGACCGTGCAGTCGAGGTTACCGACCGCGTAGCCCGCCGCGCGAACACGGTTCATGGCGGCGTTGACGAAGTCGGCGGAGTCCCGGCCGTCATGCGCGGGGTCATTGTCGGGAAAGAGCCTCCCGATGTCAGGTTCAGCGAGCGCACCAAGAAGTGCGTCGGTGACGGCGTGGAGCAGGGTGTCCCCGTCAGAGTGCGCCCGGACGCCCTTGTCGTGCTCGAGGCGGACCCCGCCGAGAATGAGCGGCCTCAAGGCCTGCTCCCCTGTCCCCCCCGCTTCAAGGCGATGGAGGTCGTAGCCGTGTCCCACTCGAATATGGGAAATCATCGGATTCGCGGATGGCATCGCGTCCTTCGGGCTGCTCATAGGGGCGTAGTCTATCGGCGGTGCTGGAACTGCGGGGGCGATTGTGCCGATGTCAGGGTGGTGCAGCGCCTGGCCCCATGTCCGGGTATGCTGCGCGGATCGCCGGACCGGAGCGAACCTGCCGATGATTCGACGGGTAGAGATGGATGGGCCAGCCTGGCCCGGAACGCAGAAACGTGCATTGATGGAGTCATGTGGATGTCCAGAGTCGTGAATGCCGGAATGAAGTCATGCCGCGTTGGCCTGCTGGGTGCGATGGTGTGCTGTGGCGTGTTGTCAGCGCTGACCGGCTGCCGGGCCTCGCTCGATCGGCACGTGTACGCAAGTTCGGCGTGGTACCCCCAGACCGTCACACTGATGGACACCCGGACCGGCGAATCGATCTGGTCCGTGGATGTCCCGGTGGGCAAGCAGCTGATCGTCGGCTTCCGCGATGGCGTCGGCCCGAACGCCGATAAGCCCGACGTGATGTACTGGTCAATCACCGACGCCGGTCGCCGCGCGAGTCGCGGCAAGAGCCACATGGCCGTCCCGGACGAGACCGCCCGCGTGCTGGTCCCGACCAAGCGGACGACGCCGGAGTCATCTGATGCGTCCATGCCCGGCCCTGCTGAAGACCGGGATGTTGATGAGTATTGATTCGGGGAGCAAGGCTCGGGTGAGAACCGATTCCGGTGGTGATCTGCGATCAAGTATCGCAACGGCCTGCGCCTGCGAGGCCTGACAACGAAGTATCTCTGATTGTGATTGACCGGAACTCTCTCACTCGGCAGAGGGCTCCGCTGTCGCCTGCTCCGGTTCGCCCCCCTGCTTCTTCGTGTCCTTGCCCCACAGCCGGATCATCAGGACGCCAATGCCGATGAGAAGAAAGGCATCCGCGACGTTGCTGACATAGGGCCACAACTCCGTGCTGCCCGAGTTGGGCCACGCGAGCCCGAAGGGCAACTGCACATCCGGGAACGGATGAATGAAGTCGCGCACGCATCCGAAAACCAGACGATCGTACATATTCCCGATGCCGCCGGAGATGACCAACGCAATGGCCGCATGAGTCGTGCGATCGCGTCGACTCGTCCAGCGCGCGAAGAAGAACGTCGCGAAACCCAGTGCAAAGACCGTGAAGGTCACGAAGAACCAACGCCGACCCGATCCCGTTCCGAAGACAGCACCGGAATTCAGCACCAGCTGGAAGTCAAGAATACTTGGAATGACCGTGACCGGATCCGTCGGTGGGATCAACTGCTGGAGGTTGCCGCCCGCGGCCATCAGCTCCACAACCTCTTCGCGATCCACGTGCACCGGTTGATCACTGACATGCCGAAACGCCAGGGACTTGCTGCCAAGATCAGCAATGAGCGCGACCAGCGTCGCGGCAATCAGGAAGACCCAGGCGCCCCGCGAACGACCCGCCACTTCGATTGGGTTGACGGACGACGTCTTCTCGCTTCCGCCATCGGACTGGTCCGTCGTATCAGCCATTCCGCTCGAGTTCGCGCGCAGCCTCGATGCTGAAACGGGCCCACGGCGTGTTCTTGAGTCGTTCCTTGTTGATCGGCTTACCGTGCAACTCGCAGATGCCGTAGGTTTTGTTGTCGATACGCGCGATCGCGGCATCGATTTCTTTCAACAGGCTCCGCTGCGATGCGGCGAGGTCCAGCGCAAGCGACTGGTCATAGGCATCCGAACCCTGGTCGGCCATGTGCTGCGGCAGATGAGAGAGTGAACCGCTCTCCCCGCCACGAAGTGCGCTGGACTCCATGGACGCGACATCCCCGATGATCTCGGCACGCTTCAACACCAGCATGGCGCGGTAGTCGCGAAGTTGCTTCGCCGTGAAGGGGGACTTCTTGAGGCGCTTGTACTCGGCACTGGCGGCAACCGCCTTGCCCTCGGCGTTACGGTTGGGGAGGAGACCCGCGGACGCCGCGAGTCGCGCGGCGGCAGCCTGTCCCGCATCGAAGTCGCCTGCAACGAATCCCCGAGAGCCACGGCGGCGCGAGGTCTTGCGACCAGCGACCTTCTTCTTCGTGGTCTTCTTTCGGGATGCTGCCTTGCTGGTCTTCTTCTTGGTGGTCTTCACGGCGGCCGGCGCCTTGGTGACCTTCTTCTTCGACGTCGACTTCCTGGCAACCCTCTTCTTTGAAGTGGCCTTCTTCTTCGACGTCTTTCGCGTCGCCGCCTTCTTGCTGGACGGGGACTTCCTGGTCACCTTCTTCCCCGTCGTCTTCTTCTTCGCGGACTTCCGGGCGGTCTTCTTCTTCGAGGCTGCCTTCTTCTTCGAAGTGGCCTTCTTCTTGGAAGTCTTCTTCCTGGACTTCGCAGCAGATGACCGCGAGGCGACCGGTTTCCGGGTCGTCTTCTTCTTTGTTTTCTTCTTTCGGGAAGCAGCCTTCTTCGCCACGCCTCAAACTCCGTTCACGGAGGACGCAGTACCGAACACGAACCGTACAATTAGGTCCGTTGAATGGGGGATCGTAGTCTATTCGGGTCTGGGTGTCAACGCATCGAGCGTTCGAGATGCCGCTCAGTCGTCGGTGGTGACCGGAGCCGGCCGGGACTCACGGAACTGCCCGATGTGACGGAAACGCTCGTAGCGCCGTGCCGGAAGACCGGCGGGCTTGAGGCGCTTGAGTTCCGCAAGGTTGGCCGTGATCCACTTCTCGATGCTCCCGGCCGTCGCCTTCGCATCGCGATGAGCGCCACCGACCGGTTCCTTGATCACCTGGTCGATGATCCCGAGTCGCTTGTTCCGACGCGCCGTCAGAGCAAGGGCTTCCGCCGCGGCGAGGTTGGTCTGCTCGTTGGCAACTTTCCAGAGAATCGCCGCGCATCCCTCTGGGCTGATGACGGAGTACCACGCGTGTTCGAGCATGGCGACGCGATCGGCCACGGCGATGCCAAGGGCGCCGCCCGACCCCCCCTCGCCGATGACCAGGCTGAGGATGGGTACTTTCAGTCGGCTCATCTCGCGGAGATTGACTGCGATGGCTTCCGCCTGGCCGCGCTGTTCCGCGCCGAGCCCGGGGTATGCGCCGGGCGTATCGACGAGCGTGACCACGGGGAGACCGAACTTCTCGGCGAGTTTCATCTTGAGAAGCGCCTTGCGATACCCCTCGGGATGGGCACAGCCGAAGTGGCATGCGAGTTTCTCATTGGTATCCCGGCCTTTGTGGTGCCCGATCAGCATGACCTTGTGAGATCCGATGCGGGCAAAGCCGGTGACGATCGCCGGGTCATCCCCGTAGCGCCGATCCCCCTTGAGTTCGCAGAAATCCTTGCAGATCAGTCCGATGTAGTCCCGGCATTGCGGACGCGCCGGATGCCGCGCGACCCGGACGGTGTCCCAGGGCGTCAGGCTGTTATAGATCTTGCGGAGCATCTGGTGGTGCGACTTGCGCAGGGCGGCGATCTCCTTGGTGAGATCGCTCTGACCGGCCTCCGCACTTCCTTCGAGCACCTCGATCTGCTGCTCCAGATCGACCAAAGGCTTCTCGAATTCGAGATGGTACTTTATGGCCATGAGGGGCCCGGTTCCTTCTTCGTGGTCGGTAATGGATTCCAAATCCGGTGACGGCGTCCCCAACGCCGTCGCAGGCGCGAGGTGATGATGGACGCGAAGCAAATCGCCGCGATCGGCGGCGGCAATATGGCGGAAGCGATTATACGCGGTGCATTGCGGACGGGTTGTGTGCCCGCGTCAGGGTGGGTTGTCGCCGACCCGAACGCAGATCGGAGAGCCCTCTTCGAGTCGCTCGGGGTGGCAACCGAGGAGACCGGTGCGGCGCTCGTCCCCCACCTCTCTGACGACACGCAACTCCTGCTGGCTGTGAAGCCACAGATGCTTGACCGCGTAGCCGAGGCGGGATCCGCCCTGCCAATGGACCGCATCGTCATCTCGATCCTCGCGGGCGCCACCAGCGATCGCATTAGGCGTGCGTTTGGTTCGACTGGGAACACCAGTTCCGACTCGATGCGAGTCGTTCGCGTGATGCCCAATACCCCCTGCGGCATCGGTGAGGGCATGACCGCGCTGTGTGCCGGGGCCGGAGCAGCGACGGACGACCTCACCCTTGCGCGGTCTTTGTTCGGAGGGCTCGGCGAAACGGTGGACCTCCCGGAGGAACTGATGGACGCCTTCACAGGGACGGCGGGTTCGGGTCCTGCCTACCTCTTCTATCTCGCGGAGGGAATGATCCGAGGCGCCATCGAGGCCGGATTCTCCGAGAAACAGGCAGAATTCATCGTTCGCCAGACGCTCGCGGGAGCATCCTTGCTGCTGCGCGGCTCAGACCGCACCGCATCTGACCTTCGCCGGGCGGTCACCAGTCCGGGTGGAACGACCGAGGCTGCCATCACAGTGATGGAAGAGGCCGGGCTGCTGAGCACGGTGGCCTCCGGCGTGGTGGCGGCCCGCGATCGCGGGCGGGCGTTGTCAGGCTAATCGCAATTTCGGCAGTTGCCTGTCCCCTTTCGACGCATGGATGACAAAGAGTTGGTGTGGGGGGCGCTCCGCGCGTGGTGTGCGGGACGTCGGAGATTGGCCTGCGATACGGTCCGGTCGTCGGACCTGATGACACCTGAACAGACCGAGGAGGCGAGAGCCGTGATGCGAATGACAACAGTGATGGGTCGAATCCGAGGCATGATCACCACGCTCGTCTGCGGTGCAGTCGTGGCAATCTCCGGAACGGCGCAGGCTCAGTTCCGCGGCATGGGAGGCGACCTCTTCAACCCGCCGGTCTCAAACCGCGAACTGGACAAGATCGCCGAGCTGCTCGGCATGGACGAAGTCACAACTGAACTCGCCGAATCCATGCTGGATGCCATGGAGACGGAGTGGGAGAAGCAGCGCGACGAGATGCGGGAGATCATGAACGACGCCCGTGAGGAGTTCCGCGATACGCGTGACTTTGCCGTGTGGGAAGACCTTCGCCCGATCATGGAAGACTTCGGCGAGAAGCGCGAAGCCATGGAAGAGGCCTTCCTCGCAGACGTCAAGCTCCTGCTGACCGAAGAACAGACCGAGGAGTGGCCGCGCGTGGATCGCATGCTGCTCCGACAGCGCAGTCTCCGCGATGGTCTTCTCAGCGGCGAGGCCGTCGACCTGATCGAACTCATCAAGGAACTGGAGATGAGCGAGGGCTCGGTGGCTTCCCTCCGTCCGGTACTCGATCAGTATGAACTCGAGATGCACCGTGCTCTGGAGCACCGGAATGAAGTGTTCGAGAGCAGCATGAACGAAGGCATGTCGCTCTTCCGCGATCAGGACTTCGAAACAATCGAGAAGCTCTTCGCCAAGTCCACCGAGGCCGCGGAACGCGTGCGTGACACCAACCGCCGCTACGCCCGTCAGCTCGGCCAGATGCTGAACGAGGATGAACGAGTCGGCTTCGAGAGCCGTTACCAGGAGCAGAGCTTCCCCCGCGTGTATCGCGACGCATGGGTCATGACGGCCGCCAGCTCGGCAGAAACCTTCGACGACCTGACCGTTGACCAGCGCGAAAGTGTTGCCGACATCCGCGCCGCCTATCAACGCGAGGCACGTGTCGTCAACGAGCGGTGGGCCAAGGCGATTCAGGAAGCAGAGTCCAATCGAACATTCCAGGACATGTTCCGCGGCGGCCCGCAGTCTGATGAAACGCGCGAGGCACGCGACGCCCGCCGGGATCTGGATGAGCGGTTTGAAGAACAGTTGCTGGGCATCCTCAATGAGGACCAGATCGATCGCCTGCCGGAGAAGGAGCGTCGCAACTTCCGCGAACGCGGCCGCGACCGTTTCCAGCGTGGCGATCGCGGCAACCGTGGCGAACGCGGCCAGCGTCGCCAGCGTGACACGGGCGATGTGTGAGGAAACTGACTGATCGGCGTCCCCGGCGCGTCCGAGTCCATTGGAGCGATCACCTCCGGGAGGCGATCGCACCATCGTGAGCGGACTCGCCTCAACCTGATCGACCCAGGAGACCACCCATGACACGCCGCCTGCCCCGTTTCCCGATGCACACCGCGCTCGGCCTCACTCTCGGCCTCGTGATTGCGATGACACCGGCCACCCCGGCCCATGCCCAGGAGGTCATGACCTTCACGGCGTCCGCGGACTTCAGTCCGATGGGCGGTTCCTCGCGACCCAGCATCAGCCGTCGTGAACTCGATCGCTACTGGGAGATCCTCAGCATGGACGGCATCCAGCGTGAGCTGGCGGATTCCATGTACGAGGCTTTCCGCTCCGACTTCGAGCGTGAGAGCGACAAGTTGCAGGACGAGATGTCCGAACTCCGTGCCGAGTACGAGGAGACGGAGGATTTCACGGTCTTCATCGAGGACATGCCGAAGCTGATGAGCGCCTTCCAGAAGGAAAGCGACAAGCTCACGAAGGGCTTCTTTGATGATGTCCGCTCCCTGCTCACGGAGGAACAGGGTGAGAAGTGGCCGGTGATCGAGCGTTCTCGTCGACGCCTCAAGCTGCTGCCCTTCGGGAATCTCGCGGGCGAGTCCGTGGATCTCTTCAATATGGCCGAGGAGTTGAAGCTCAGCGACGCGTCCACCGAGAAAATCGATCCGGTCCTCGAGCAGTACGACATCGAAATGGACCGGGCGCTTCAGGATCGCGAGCAACGCATGGAGGAAGCTCGCGAGAAGCACGGCGGCGGTGGTGGCATGCACATGTTCACCGAGATCGATATCGAGGAGATGCAGGCGGAGAGCAAGGAAGCGCACGAGCTCTCGCTGCGCATCCGCGACATCAATCGCCGCTACTTCCGCCTCATGAGCGCGGAACTCACCGCCGATGAATCCGCCCGTGCTGACGAACGCTTCCAGCGGCTCAGCTATCCCCAGGTGTATCGCGAGTCTTATTCCGTACGCGTCTTCGATGCTGTCAAGGACTTTGAGGATCTCTCCTCAGGCCAGCAGGATCGCCTCTCAGCGCTGCGGGAACGCTACGAGCGCGACCTGGAGACGGTCAATCGACAGTGGGCGGGCGCCATCGAAGAAAGCGAGTCAGAAGGGGGCGGCTCGATGATGCAACTG
Source organism: Phycisphaerae bacterium (assembly GCA_030432255.1). GTDB lineage: Bacteria > Planctomycetota > Phycisphaerae > Phycisphaerales > UBA1924 > JAUIHS01. The sequence continues at coordinate 33,137 of JAUIHS010000014.1, read as the reverse complement.
GGTGGCGGGCGCTCCTTCATGATCGGTGACAACGAGAGCGAAGAACTGAAGGATGCGCGGCAGGCGCGGCGGAAGCTCGATCGTGAAGTGCTCGACAATCTGAAGGCGATGCTGACCGAAGCGCAGGTGGACAGGCTGCCGCGGCGTCGTGAGGGTCGTGCCGACGCGCAGTCGGGCCAGTTCCAGGTCATGGAGATCGAAGTCATTGAGGATGGCAGCTGACAAGCTGCCACCGGTAGGAGTCGCATGTCGAGGATTGATCCCAGTTCAGTTGATGACGGTCCGGGCGGAGAGGAACTGATCCTCGACGAAGTCTCCCCGACCCCCGAAGCCCAGGAGGGTGAGGCCAGTCACGGCTACCCCATCCTCGACAAGGCGCCGGAGGTTGATCCCGAGGCATCCGGTGTCATCGGCCCGGACCAGGCCATGCGACTCCGCGCGGTCCCCTACGCCGTCGACGGCGGTCGACTGTGCGTCGCCATGCTCGATCCGACGGATTTCGCAGCGGCGGACGAACTGTCGATCGTCTCCGGCCGACCGGTCACGCGCTACGGCATTGCGCAGTCAGTGCTGCGTGACCTCGTGCGTCAGGTCTACGGCACGACGGCAGCGGAGATGGCGGCCCGACTCGGCGGCGGAGCATCCACAGAGACCCAGGACGACATCGCCAACCTCGAAGCAATCGATGCTGACGACCTGCACCGCATGGCGGAGCAGCCGACGCTCATCAACCTCGTGAACCTGGTGATCCTTGAAGCGATTCGCGGCCGGGCTTCGGACGTGCACATCGAGCCCTTCGACGGGCGGCTCACCGTGAAGTACCGCATCGACGGCGTGCTGGTCGAGCAGAATTCACCGCCGAAGCGTCTTCAGCCGGCGATCACATCGCGTATCAAGATCATGGCGGGCATGAACATCGCCGAGCGCTACGTGCCCCAGGATGGTCACATCACGCTGCGCTTCGAGAACCGCAAGGTGGACATCCGCGTCTCGACGGTGCCGACCATCTACGGCGAGTCGATCGTGATGCGTATTCTCGACAAGGAGTCCGTGTCGCTTGACCTCAAGCACCTCGGCATGTCGCTGTCGCATCGCGATGCGATGGAGCGCCTGATCGCGCTGCCACACGGCATGGTGCTTGTGACCGGCCCCACCGGTTCCGGTAAGACAACGACGCTGTACGCCGCGCTGACGCGCCTGTATGACCCGGCCAAGAAGATCATCACCATCGAAGATCCCGTGGAGTACGAACTCTCAGGGGTCAACCAGATTCCTGTGAACCCGAAGCGCGGCCTGTCCTTCGCGACGGGACTGCGGTCCATTCTGCGCCAGGACCCCGATGTCATCATGGTGGGTGAGATTCGCGATCACGAGACGGCGGACATCTCGATCCGGTCCGCACTCACCGGTCACCTGCTCTTCTCAACACTGCACACCAATGATGCGCCGAGCGCCATCGGGCGCATGCTCGACATGGGAATCGAACCCTTCCTGCTTGCAAGCGTCCTGGAAGCCGTGCTCGCACAGCGCCTGTCACGCCGCATCTGCGGGGACTGCCGGGAACGACATGCGCTGACGGAAGCAGTGCAGCATCGTCTGTCGGAACGCGAACGCCTGCTCTTCCCCGAGAAGTCGGGTTGGGTCGGCGCCGGTTGCGAGACATGCGAAGGCAGGGGATACCGAGGACGAATCGGACTCTACGAAGTGCTGATGGTGACGGCGGCCATGCGCACCGCGATCAGCGGACGCAAGAGCATCCCCGAGATCCTGCGAACCGCCGAGTCGGGCTATGTCACGATGCGCGGCGACGGGCTGCAGAAGGCAGCCGCGGGCCTGACAACCGTCGACCTCGTGCTGCACGCCACGCAGGATGTCGAGGGGGTGGACTGAGGTGCCGGTCTTCTCATACGAGATCACGGGCGGGGGTGACGCGGGCGGTCCCGCGACGATCGAGGCGCCCGATCGCGCTTCGGCGATCCGGCAACTCACGGCGCAGGGTGTCCTTCCCCGACGCATCATCGAAGTCAGTGCCGGTGAGAACCGAGTCGGAGCTGCTTCGGCCGCTCGGGCAGCATTGACGCGCCCCACGATGTCCCGATTCGAGATGTCACGTCTCATCGGGGAAATGGCGATCGCCGTGCGAGCGGGTCTGCCGCTGGTACAGGCTCTGCGCACGATTGCGCGGCAGCGGACAAAGGCCTCCCAGAAGGTGCTGCTGGAGCGCGTAATCGAACTCGTTGAGCAGGGCAGTTCACTCAGTGACGCGATGCGCGAAATCGGTCGCCCGTTCCCCGAACTCATCATCAATCTGGTCCATTCCGGCGAGATGGCCGGGCGACTCGGTGAAGTGCTGACGCAGGCCGCAGCCCTCATGAACCGGGACGTCAAGCTCCGCCGCGCCCTTGCAGGTGCGCTGATCTACCCGGCCATCATCACCGTCGCCGTGATCATCGCCATCACCGTGGTCGTGACTGTGATCGTGCCGCGGGTGCTGGCTGCCGTCTCCGGCCAGCTGACCACCCTCCCACTCCCGACGCGGATCGTGCAGGGAGTCGCTCACATGGTGGGCGGCTACTGGTGGCTGATCCTCATCATCATCGCGGCGATCCTCTGGGGCGCCTCGCGCCTGTATGCACACCCACCGGCGCGACTTGCCATCGACCGGGCCCTCCTGCGGATCCCGGTCCTCGGCATGGTGCTGCGCGACGTTGCGGTCGCACGTTTCACGAGAACTTTCGGCACACTCATCGGCGCCGGCCTCCCCGTACTGACAAGCCTGCGCATCACGCGCAAGACGCTTGGAAACAGTGCCATGGAGCACGCCATCGAAGATATCTGCGACGAGGTCAGCAGCGGGCGCACCATCGCGGAACCGCTGGAACAGTGCGGCTACTTCCCGCCCATGCTCGTGCAGGTCGTCGGACTCGGCGAACGCACCGGGAAGCTCGATGAAATGCTGATGCAGGCCGCAGATGCGTTTGAAGAGAAAACGGAACAGAGCATCTCGCTCTTCACGACCGTGCTGCCGCCGATCCTGATCATCGGGCTCGCGGCCATCGTCGGATTCGTCGTCCTCTCGATCTTCCTCCCCCTGATCGAACTTCAGGAGGCTGTCGGTTGAATACGGAGCTCAACCCCATGAATGACAACAACAGGAACCGTCGCACCGCACGCCGGCGCGGCTTTACGCTCATCGAGGCGATCGTCGTGGTCCTGATCCTCGGCGTTCTCGCCGCCGTGATCGCGCCACGCCTCATCAGCCGCGTCGGCCAGTCCAAGCAGTCCGTCGCGGCGACGAATGCGGCCACGCTCGCCAGCGCCGTCACCCAGTTCTCGATTGATCATCGTCGACTCGACAGCGGCGACGACATCACGATCGTGTGGGATCGTCCGAGCGACATCGCCGAGGACAAGTGGGAGCCGTACGTGCAATCCCAGGAAGCCATGATCGACCCGTGGGGCAATCAGTACATCCTTCGCATCCCCGGCGAGAAGAATCTCGACTTTGACGTCGTGAGCTACGGCGCTGACGGCAAGGCCGGCGGCGAAGGTGAGAACGCAGACATCGTCAAGCCGTGACCTCACAACCGTCCATCCCGACGCACGTCCAACGCTCCGGCTTCACGCTGATCGAGTTGGTCGTCGTACTGATCATGCTGACCGTCGTGGTCGGTCTGGCCGCTCCGCGCATGATGCAGACGCAGCGCCGCGAACTGGATGTGACGGTTGAACGAATCGCGGACCTGCTCTCCATCGCCGCCTATCGTGACGCCATCGGCGGGCGCAACGTGGCCATTCGCTTCGACGAAGAGTCGCGGACCCTGCACCTCCTGGTGCGCGAACTGGGTGAAGGCGAATGGCGCGAGGACCCGATGACCCCAGGTGTCCCCCTCGGCAATCTGCACATCGAAGAACTCACCATCGGCTATGCCGCGCCGGCGGGCCCTGATCGTGAAGCCTGGCAGGTCGCATTCCCGGCCGCCGAGCCGCGCCCCGCAATCTTGATGATGCTCCAACCGGACGCGCGCAACGAGTCACTCGCGTGGACCATTCGACTTCCCGCGTACGCCACTTCCGCGCACGTGCAGCGTCCCGGCGATCCCGTGCCGGTGGGCCTCGACCCCATCGACCTCGATCGCGCCGGTCTGGAGGATGTGGCATGGTGAGGCGCGGATTCACTCTGGTGGAAGCCATCGTCGGCTCCGTCGTCCTGGCGCTTGCCATGGTCTCGATCCTCGGACTGACGGGACAGTCGCTTGCCTCACAGCGGAGGGGTGAGCAGTTGCGCACCGCAGCCATGCTCGCGGACGAACAACTCAACCTCGTGCTGGCCGTAGGAGCAGAAGACTTCCCGCGCGTCTTCGACCGCAAGGGGACGTGCCCGGAACCATTCGAAACCTACCGCTACCAGGTCTCAATCAAGTCGCAAGGCGAAGGCTATCCGTTCCTTGTGACAGCTACCGTGATCTGGGACTCCGGTGGGCGCGAACAGACGCTCGACATCGAGACCTTCATCGCCCCACGCCTCGGCGACGATCCGGATCCGGACCGACTCCCCCCGACCACCGTATCGAGGGACCAGGCATGAGGCGCGGCTTCACGCTCATCGAGGTGATGGTGGCAGTCACGATTGCCGCGGGTGTCGCAGCGGCGACCACTGTCGCGATCAGCCGCGCCGCCGATGCCCGTGATGCAGCGCGCGCGCGGCAACAGGCGCACAGTCGCGCGGATGTCGCCGCGGAGCGGATCGCGCTGGATGTGGCATGCTCACTTCGTGACGGTGACCTGTACTTCGCGCGAGTCGCCGTGCTGGACGCCAGTGCAAAGGACCACCCACGCGATGTGCTCCTCCTGTACAACAAGTCGCTGCGCGACGGCGCGTGGGAGGCGGGCGACCTGCCGGAGGGGTGCGAGTACGAAGTGCAGTACCGGCTTGAAGCGTCCGTGAAGCCGACCGGACTGGGTCGCAAGCGAGCCCTGTTCACCGATGTGCAACCTGCGACGCTCTGGCGTCGACTCGATCCCGTCCCCGATGAGATGCCCGAGGGCGGCGGCGTCGCGTTCCCGCTCGTTGATTCACTGACATCCCTCTCGTTCGAGGCCTTTGACGGCGACCGGTGGTTCGACATCTGGGACTCCGATTTCGACGGTTACCCCCACGCCGTACGTGTCGTGGTGGAAGCCGTCTCCGATGACCTGCGGCAGCAGGCGACGGCCCGGCGCGTGATCGCACTGGATCGCATCCCGCTTCCGTACGCGGGCGTCGAGGAAGTTGCGATCGAAGGTGAAGGCGACGGTGCCGAGGGAGGTGGGCGATGACCCGCCGTCGTGGATTCGTGCTGGTGGTGGTCCTGATCGCAGTAGCGACATCGACACTCCTGCTGCTGAGCCTGCAGGCCGCATCGCTCCGTCAGGCGGGCGAAGGACGCGAGGCCGTGGCGCGGGTGCGGGCGAAGTGGGCGGCGCGCGCGGGACTGGAAGCCACGATTGCGCGGCTGGGTTTCGCGGCGCAGAATCTTGAGAACGCCTCACCGTGGTCGACCCTTGATGACCTCGCCGCCGTCTCGTACGGGCAAGTCGAAGGCGCAGCCTGGGAGATCTCCCACTGGAATGACATCGCCGGCGGCGTGATCGCCAGCCCCGAAGATCCGCACGCCAAGATCAACATCAACCGCATGACGCAGGAAGACCTGCTCGAACTCCCCGGCGCCACCATCGACATGGCGGACTCCATCCTCGACTGGATCGACGAAGATGATCTGCCGAACCAGTTCGGCGCCGAAGAAACGCAGTACCTCCAGGCTGCATCCCCCTACAAACCACGCAACGCGCCAATGCGCTCGCTCTTCGAACTCGACCTCGTCTACGGGATCGACCAGGAACTCGTTCGCGGCGAGGATCGCAATCTCAACGGCCGCCTGGACCCCAACGAGGATGACGGAGACGAGACCTGGCCGCCTGACAATGCCAATGGGCAACTCGATGCCGGCTGGTCCGCCTACATCACCGCTGAAAGCGCGGATCTCGGCCTCTCCGCAACCGGCCAGGAGCGCATCTACCTCAGGAACACGAGCACCGAGGAACTCGCCGCCCGGCTGACATTCCTCACTCCGGACCAGTCGGAAGTGATCCTGACCCACGCGCAGAATGAGAATGCGACACTCTACGACTTTGCCGCTGCAACCCTCCAGCAGATGGCGCAGCAGTCCGGCATCCAGTCTCCGACCCTGACCAACCTCGAAGATGATCAGGTCATCGATCTGCTGAACGAAACGACGCTGTATGACCCCGAGGCGGGACCGGTGCCGGGCCGCATCAACATCAACTGGGCGGGTGATGAGACGCTCGAGTACCTGATCAGCCTGGATGAGGAGATCCGCGACCTGCTCCTCGATGAGCGGGACGATCGGCAGGGCTTTGCGAGCATTGTGGAGTTCCTTGAGGTGCTGTCTCCTCAGCAGTTCACCCAGGCAGTGCAGTTCTTCGACGTGCAGTCCACGAGTTACGTGGTCACGTCAATCGGACGCGATGAGCGCAGCGGCATCGAGGTGGAAATCACCGCGACAATCGAGCGGTCCGCGCTCCCCATCGTGATCACGGAGTACCACCTGCGATGAATACCGCAACGCCAACAAAATCAACGGGAACGCGGCGACAGCGGGCCGCCGCCCTCTTCCCCCACGCCGACGTCTGGCAACTCGTGGTTGCAGAGGGCAACGGGCGCATGCGGATCGTCGCCACGCAGAGCGTGCCCGCAGGCAACCTCTCCAGCCTCAGTTCAGTCCTGACCTCCCACAGGGTCGAGCGGCTCATCCGTGTCATCCCCGCATCACACTGCATCGTTCGGGCTGTTGAACTCGATGCGGACTCCGAAGCCGATGCCGTCGATGCACTGTCGCTGCAGGCGGAGATCCAACTCCCCGCCAGCCTGCCCCCCCATCGTCGCTCGTGGGGTCTGACCGCATCGCCATCCGGCAGCGGTGGACGCACCGGACTTGTCGCGGGCTGGGTCGAGGGTGCCCAGGACATCGAGATCGAGGGCGTCGAGTCCACATGGGCCAGTGAAGTCGTCGCTCTTGCACTGGCACTCGACCGCGAAGCCGGAGCGGTGATTCATGCCAACGGAACCGACGGTACCATCGCGATCGTTGCAAGCGACGGACGAACCACGGCCGTGCGCACCCTCCGTGAAGACCTCTCGTCTGCCGATGCCTGGTCGCGCTCCATCGATCGTGCAGTCACGGAGATCCGTCAACTCAAGGGCATCAACTCGGACTCGGTGACCCGCAACGGGAGCGCGCACACGCTTGTGCTTCAGCCCGACCTGCAGCGACGCCTGGCGTCCCGCATCGAGGGTCTGCCGGATGACCCCGCGTGGCTCAGCCAGTTCGCCGTGCCCGCGCTGGCGCTCGCCGCGTGGTTCAACATGAACCCCGCCACCGCTCCGCTCTTCCAGTTGCGTCCGACAGCACCTGTCGAAAGGCGCTCACTCCCCCAGCGCGTCCTCTCCTGGGTCAGCGATCCGGTCCATGCATGGACCGTGGTCGGCGCATGCCTGCTGCTGATGGCCATCACGCCACTTGCCGTCGCCGGAGCGCGCCTCGCCATCCTGCAGGCCAAGGCCGGCTCTCTTGAAGAACTGCAGGCGGCTCAGGACGTCGTCGAACGACAGGTCACCCTGCACCGGGAACTCGAGAAACGCCGCTGGCCCATGACACAACTCCTGGCCCACCTCTCCGGCGCAATTCCACCCGACATCGAAGTCAACGAAGTGCGCCTCGACGCCGGACAGCGCTTCAGCATCGAGGGCGAATCACCCTCCGACGAAGTCGTGAATGAACTCCAGTCCAACCTCAACAGCCTCGGCATCTTCGGACCCGTCTCCATCGAGCAGTCCGAACCCGCCGATGGCAGCCGGGGTGTCGGGTTCGAGGTTCGCGGCACGGTCACCCGCCCCTACGGCCGAATCGGAAACTACTTCGAGGACTACTCGGAGGAAACACTCGCCGTGCGCCTCTACGGCGTTGACACGACCGGCCAACCCGGCACCGCTCGATCCTCCGATGACGCGGACTCCGACACGCGCGCGGATGCGGATGGACGAACCGACCGATCGGGCAGTCGTTTCCGGAACCGCGATTCCAACACCCGTCGCGAGCCCGCCCGCCCGCCATCGGACACACGCGCGAGTGCACCGGGTGAGGTTCCGCCACCGGTGACGGACGAGGTACTCGCCGCACTGACAACCCGGGTTGAGGTGATGAACCGCACCCGCCAGGTCACGGATGCCCTCCAGATCGATGGCCTGGATGCAGCGACACTCCAGCGCCTGAATGAGGACAAGAACCGGCTTCTCGCGCATCTGCGGAAGGTGAAGTGATATGAGACGACTCATCCAACTCATCGGATCGCTCCCGCGCGCCGGGCAGTGGCTCCTTCTCGCTCTCTTCTTCCTCGCGGGCTACTTCCTGATCGTCGAGCCGGCTCTCGACCTCACGCAGAAGTGGCGCTTCGAGGGGGACGGACTCCAGGCGGCGCTCGCCGAAGTCGCCCGTGATGGCGGAGCCGATTCGACGCAGTCCACGCTCCTCCGCGGCGCCGCACTCTTCGGCCCGCTGCGCTTCCCGGCCGACTCGCAGCAGACCGCCGACCAGGACATCAACCGGCGCATCGTCGAAGTCTTCCGGGAGCACGCCGTGTCCATCTCCGGACGCGAGACGCGCACTGTCGGATCCATCGCTCGTGACTCATTCGCAGATGTCATCAGCCCAGAGCAGGAAGCCCGACGACTGATCGTGGATGTCGAGTTCACGACCACACCCGAAACCGCCGTGGCCATCATCTCAGACCTCGAAGGATCGCAGGAGATCCACGGACTCGGGCGCGTACATATGGAACGGACCGATGACGCGCAGAAGCGCGTCCGTGTCAATATCAGTCCCGAGACCTGGTTCATCGCGGAGCGCGGATCATGAGCCCCGGCACCAGAAAACCCATCACGCTGACCGTTCCCATGCTCGCCGCGGCGGCCGCCTGCATCGCCCTGCTGGTGCTTGTCATCACGAAGGCCCGGCCGCTCGTGGATGCACTGATGGCGCCGTCGGCGGACAGCGAAGCGATGCTGGAAGCGGTGAGTGCTGATGAAGCGTTCGCACGTGACATGACCAAGGCACACGACCAGGTGGTCGGTCGTTCGATGTTCTTCCGTCCACCCGCGCCGCCCCCGCCTCCGCCGCCGGTGCGCGACCCTGAGCCAAGGCCCGATCCCGGCCCGCCGCCGAAGCCGACCCGCTACGGCGGCCCGGAGATCATTGCGATGATCGACGGCCATGTCTGGTTCGACAATGGGAACATCCTCGAAGTGGGTGGTGAAGGCGACGGCGAGATTCGGGTCGTGGACTGGAGTCCCCCGTGGTCGGCCCGCGTGGAGTGGGAAGAAGTCGAGTTCGATGTGGAACTGTTCAAGCGGACCTCCGAGCAGTACCTCGATCCGGTAACACAGGACGAGGAGGCGGAGAGCGCCGACCTCGATGATCAGGAAAGCGGTAACCAATGATGAGCAAGAGCATGAAGCCCACCACGCCGATCCTTCTCTTCCTGTCGGCGCTGATCGCAGCCGGCACCGGTGCGCCGACCCTGGCACAGAACTCCGGCGAACGCGACGGCATGGGACGCCGCGTCCCCAACGGTCGGACCACGACCCTCGCCTTCAACAAGGTGAAAGTCGAGGATCTCGTCCCCTTCATCGTCGAATCGACGGGCAAGGTCGTCATCCCTGACGCCACGGTGACGAACTACACGATCACGATCGTGAATGACCAGCAGATTCCGCTCCAGGAAGCACTCGACCTCGTGTTTCTCGCACTCCGCCAGGCGCGCATCGCCGTCATCGAGACGGAACGCACGATCATCCTGAGCCCGCTCGAAGAAGTTGAGAAGCAGGACGTCCCCGTCATCGGTCCCAACGAAACAACGCTTACGCGCGTGGATCTTGGCGGAATCGCTGAAAAGGTGTACGCACTCAACAACGCGTCCGCCGAGACGCTCAAGACCGTGCTCGAGGAGTCCATACCCGATCACGCCCGCATGACCGTCGATGCCGACTCCAATCAGGTCATCATTCTCGGCAACATCGCCTTCCTCCAGCGCATGGAACGACTCATCGGTGCGCTCGATCGTCCCAACGCGGCCTCCCTCTCCACTGAGACATTCCGCCTTCGCTACGCAGACGCGGAACAGATCGCCGAGAACATCGAGGAACTCTTCTCTCAGGACGGCAACTCGGGAAGCAGCGGCAACAACAGCAATAGCCGCAACAATCGATTCCAGGAGTTCTTCCGCCGCCGCGGCAATGACAACAACGACAACAACAGCAACAGTTCCTCGAGCAGCGCCTCGCTCTCAGAGAATCTGCGCGTCACGGCCAACACGCAGCAGAACAGCGTGACCGTGCTCGCGGAAGAGAAGGTCCTCGATCAGATTCGCAGGCAGATTCAGAACGTCTGGGATCAACCGCTCCCCGAAGACACCGTCGTGCCGCGGATCTACGAACTGCAGAACAGCGATCCCGTCAAGGTGCGTGACCTGCTGGAAGGTCTCTTCGGCACGGCCTCCGAGGGCGGCGACTCACAGTCATCGCAGGGTGTCGGCCGTCTCGCCGGCCAGTTCTCCTTCCAGGCCATCCCGGACTCCGGGCGCATCGTCGTCGTCGCCAAGTCTCCGGACAACCTCTTCGTCATCGATGAGATCATCACCGGTCTCGACCAGCCGCAGACCGCCGGCCTGCCCGAACTCGTCGAACTCAAGCACGCCTCCGCCGAAGAACTCGCCGAACAACTCAATGCCCTGCTCGCACAGGAAGGCACGCTCGCACAGATCCGTCGACAGGAAACCGGCCTCGATGAATCGGATACCGCCGCGAGCCCCTTCGCATCTGACAACGCCAATGCCGACAACGCCGACCAGGCCTCCCCGGACACCATGACCTTCTGGTGGCAGCGGGCCCGCGTCCCCACCGACAACCGCGGCGCTTCCAACCTGGTCGGACGGATCCGCCTCGTCCCCGTGTGGCGCCAGAACGCGGTGATGGTGATGTCACCGCCCGAGTACCGTCAGTCAGTTGTCGACCTGATCGAAGAACTTGATCAGCCCGGCCGCCAGGTGCTCATCTCGGCAGTCATCGCCGAGATCTCGCTCGAGGACGCACTCGCACTCGGACTCCGCTGGTCGAGCGACAACATCAACCCGCAGAACTCTGACAACGCAATCACCTTTGACTCAACCACCACAGCATCAGAGGACAGCATCCTCGGCAACCTCTTCGACACCTCCGTCCTCGATGCCAATATCGATCTCAACCTGGTCCTCCAGGCCCTCGACCAGGACACCGACGTCAATATCCTCTCCGAACCCAAGATCTTCACTTCCGACAACCAGCAGGCTGTCTTCTTCGACGGACAGGACATCCCATTCGTCACCGACAGCCAGCCCAACCAGAATGGTGATCTGCTCCAGTCGTTCGACTACCGCGCCGTGGGTATCCAGCTGTCCGTGCGGCCGCGAATCACCGCCAATCGTGATGTCGACCTGCGCGTGAATCTCGAACTCTCCTCGATCCAGCCGCAGCAGACCCTCTTCGGCGGCTTCATCGTCGATCGACGCGAGACAACCACCCAACTCATTGTCGGCAACGGCCAGACCATCGTCATCTCCGGCATCCTCCGCTCCGAGGAATCGGACGTGAAGCGCAAGGTCCCGTTGCTGGGTGACATCCCGATTCTCGGTGCCCTCTTCACCTCGACGGAGCGCACCAAGTCCAACACCGAACTGGTCGCTTTCATCACGCCGCACGTCGTTGACAACCCCGATGAACTCGACCTGCTCAACAACCCGTATCGCCAGCGCCTTGAGGAACTTCGTGAGGAACTCGGAGCAGAGCGCAACGCCAACGACTGATGCGATACGTCAGAACCTTCATCCTGCCGGCCGTCGCCGCCATGTGCCTGCACACCGGCTGCTCATCCTCCGCGCCCGAGCGACGGCCGGATGCGCTCCCGCAGGTCCCCAGCCGCGCGAGCGGAGAGTCGCGCCAGCTGATGCGCCCCGTCGCGACACCAGTCGATTCATCGGAGACGGACAGCGGCGCCATCGCCGTCGCCGTCCGACCCTTCGCGCCCCTGCCCTTCAACGGCGTAATGCTCCCGCTGGTCTCTCCCGACGGGCGCTTCATCGCGACCCAGACGGGTGCGCCTCCCACCTGGCCCACCATCCTCGCTCGCCCCGGGGCTGTCCAGCCACGCGAAGCGGGTCTGCGGGTCTTCGCCATCTCCGATGACTCGCTCGATCCCGTCCGCTTCGATTTCGCCGACAGCGACCCCCTGCTGCTCGGGCGATCCTGCAATCGCACCGGCTTCCTCGTCGAATCGCCCCGGCCCGGAGGTGAACGCTGGATCGGATTCGTTGAGTGGGTGACCGGCCGACTCACCTGGCTCACACGCGACGCCAGCGTCTCCGCGCACGCCACTCTCCTCACGCTCGATGGCACCGATATCGCCTTCACACAGCGGCGCTTCGAAAACAACCGGACATCGCTCGTCATCCACCAGGGCGGCCGGTCTCACACCATGCCCTCGCCTCAGTCGTCGTGGTACACGCCCTTCATGTCCGATGACGGCGCCACGCTCTGCGCCTTCGAGGTGCGCGACAATGGTGAGATGCATGTGGTCGCCATCGATCTCACCGCAACCCCGCCCGTCACCATCGCGCGAGCGACCGTCGCACGCACCGATGACCCGCTCATGCCCTGGCAGGCAACCGCCGCCATCCAGACGCCACCACCCGCACTCCCCGCAATCCGTACCGACAACAACAGACGTGGCCGAGGCTTGTTTCATCATCCCGCTCGCGGCCGCATGTGCGTCTTCGACACCCCCTCCGGCACGCTCATTCCGCTCGAACCCCACTCCATCGCCGGCGCCTGGAATCCCGCACCGGCATCCGAGGGGCAGGTTCGCGGCGTTTTCCTGACCGAACCCGAGGGCCTGTCGCACCAGGCGATGCTGTGGTCCTCAGCCGAACCGGTCGCTCCGGACGCCACGCGCGCCGTCCGCATTCTTGCCGACGCTTTCGTGCCCCGCCTGATCGATCCCGTCGAGCGCACCTTTCTGCTCATCGGCCCCGACCCCGCCCAGCCGACGCGCCAACTCCAACTCACGCTGATGCAGGCCGCGCCGAACGACGGCTGGTTCCGCGTCAGTCGGTGATCACCCACGCATGACGCGCAGCAGACCTCCGACGAGCAGCACACCGACCGGCATGCCGCCGATGAGGAACCACCGGATCGCGGACAACTGACCGGCGCTGAGCGCCCGAATGCGATCGATGTCGTGCGCCTGGGCACTCGGTGCCACGAACTCATCGAGGCCCGCGAGCCAGAAAATGGAAGCCTCGAACAACTCGGCATTCCCCGGATAGCGCCACACGCGCCGATTCTGGACCATCTGCGCCGACTGCGTGTACTGGTCCCCGAACCACGCCGGCGATCCGACAATCACGATCCGCGCGGGCGCATCGCCCGCTGATGGTGTGCGGGACTCCAGAGCCGCGGCGACCACCCACGGCCCGTCGATGTCATCGAGTGCCGGAGTCGCGTTCGGCGGCTGCGTGAGATAGAGCGGCTGCGCGGGATCGCGCACCTGGGCGCGTCGGAATCCAAGCCATTCAGACTCCGCCCACGTCCGGTCCTCGGCGGGAATCGTGAGCAAGGGCGTGACCGCGTAATCACTATCCTCGGATACGTTCAACTCCATCGGTGTGACCCATGGGAGGATGGTCGCGAGTCCATCAAGTGCGCCGCCGATCGGATGATCAGTGTTGGCTTCACGCACGACATGCGAGATGTAGGTCGCCGCACCCGTCGGCGTGTTGACGACCCGCACCAGTGGTCGATCGCTGTCGAGGTCAACACCCAGGCCCTGCATGACGCCCGCGATCGGATCCTCCTGCGAGAACGCGACAAGATCCGAAGGGTCGACGTTGAGGAGCACCGGCTTGCCATCCTCGATCAATCGTCCCAGGCTCTCCGAGATGCGCGTGAGAGACTCCAGGAACTCCGTTGTGCCGCCGGGACCCCGGCGCGCCGGTGGGCCCAGCATGACCCAGACGATCGGACGATCCATGTCACCATCCGCCGCACTGTTGGCATTGCTCGTACGACGAATGATCTCACTGTCCTGCGGCCGCACCGGTTCATAATGAATCGCCCACTCCGTGACATCCATGCCGCGCAGTCGCAACCGTTCGAAGAGCCGACGAAAAGCTCGCAGCGCCGCCGACGTCGGACGACCGGAGTCGTCGAACAAGCGCGTCTCTTCGCCGTGCGCCAATACGATGATCGGCGGGCGCTGCATGTTCATGCCGCCCAATGCCGTCGCGATGAGTTCCTCACCGGCAAAACGAATCTCAGCCTCGCTGCCGCCCGCCGCATCAATGCGCGCTGTACTCGGAAAGAGCGCTTCGAACTCGATCGCCTGAACTTCCGTATCGGAGACGATGATCACCGCATTCTGCGCCTGCAGGACACGAGCGATCAGCAACGGTGTCAAGGGACGAAGGCGGCGAAGGTCGTCCGACGCGGTCGCCGCGACGTCCGCTACCGACCGCGCCTTCTGATCCATGAGTTGACAGGATGTCGTCAGGACGACGTTCTCTGCGCCGGCTTCCGCGGCGAGGGCCTTCGAGAACGCCGCGACGGACGCCATGCCTCGCGCCGCCTGCTCCAGCCGGGCCATCCCCGCTTCCTGGGCGACATCACCCTCCGGCAATGCCACACCCAGCACCTCGTGCGACGCGGAACGCGTGATGATGCCTGCGGCCTGCTCAATCTCAGCGGAGAGACGAAGCAGCACATCAGACTGTCCGACGACATCAGTCCCGGCAGCCGACTCGGGCAGGTGGGGCTGCAACTCGCGCAGCTGCCGCGCCACTTCTTGAATGCCTTCGGCAACGCCCGCGCTCTCCTCACCCGCCTGAGTGAGCACGGCCCGGTGCCGCTCGATCATGGATTCGTACTGTGTCGCGAGATCGGAGAGCAACCCACCGAAAGCAGCACGACCGTCGGTCGTTGCCGTATCGATCTCCATCGACCGGATCTGGGGCGATGCCTCGGTGAACTCGATGATGACATCCCGGATGCGCTGCCGTGCTCGTCGATCCAACTGCTGGAAGTCCGCGCTGACAACGATCGTATGCGGCGAATCGAGGCGACCGAGCATCGCCAGCGTCCGTTCGGAGAGCGCATGTTCGCGCGTGGCCGTGACATCGAAGCGCACCTTGTACCGGCCGCCAAGCGCCCCGGCGATCAGACAGGAGGCCGTCACCGCTGCAAAGAGAACCGCTGTCGTCACGCTGTAGCGCAGCCGGCGCTCGGCGGTTCCATGCTGCCCGGATGTGACTTGCTTCCTGCTCATCTCGGATCCCTCAACGCCAACGGCGCGACTCCAGGACAACAACGGCGGCGACAACGAACCACGTCGAAGCCGCAAGGAAGAAAACGACATGCCCGGTATCAATCACACCCTTGGCAAAGTCGTCGATGCGGGTATACGGCGACAGGGCGTAGAGACGCTCATCAAGCGGCGGCCCGACGTACTGGGCGCCCTGCGTCGTCATGAACCACAGCAACAGGAAGAAAAAGAGCGTTCCGAGGAAAGACACGATCTGGTTCTCGGTGAACGCACTCATCAGCAGGCCGACGGAGACATACAGCATGCCCAGCAGGAAGAGACCGAGATAGCCGGACAGGATCGGCCCGTAGTCCGGTTCCGCGATGATCTCCAGCAGCACCGCATAGAGCACGGTCGGGGCGAACATGGTCAGCAGGAAGCAGACGGCGCCGAAGTACTTGCCCGCAATGATGTGCCAGTCCGAGACCGGACTCGTCATCAGGGGCTCGATTGTCCCGGTCCGCAATTCCTCCGAAACCAGTTTCATCGAGATGGCCGGCGCAACCATCAGCAGCAGCGCCTGCGACATCGTGAAGAAGATGCGGAGTGTCGCCGGCTCCCCGGGCCGGATCGTGGACGCCGACATCCAGATGCCGCACAGAAGCAGGTACAGCGCGATGACCACCCACCCGATCGAGGTGCGGAAGTAGGCCGCCCATTCGCGACGCGTGATCGACAGCAGTGCCGTCATGCCGACGCCTCGCTTTCTCGCCGGTCCGCCGCCTCAATCGTGCGAATGTAGAACTCCTCGAGACTCGACGACTCCATGCGGAGTTCCCGCACCACCGCGCCGGACGCGAGACACGCCTCGCCAATCGCCGCACGCGGGTCGGCCGAACCCGGGGCCGCCGCGATCCGCCAGCGTCGCCACGCCCCATCGCCCTCTTCCAGGTCAGTGCCGCTGACGGAATCGAGGCCCTTGATCCGGCTCGTGAGCGCCGCCACATCCTCGGTCCGCGCTTCCAGCACGCATCGGCGACCTCCCCCACTCCCCTCGATCAACTCGGCCGGTCGCCCATCCGCCTGCACACGGCCACGCGCAAAGATGATGATCCGGTCGCATGTCCGCTGGACCTCCGGAAGAATGTGCGAGACGAGCAGCATCGTCCGATCCCCCGCCAGATCGCGGATCAGGGACCGCGTCTCAGCAATCTGAGACGGATCAAGACCCGTCGTCGGCTCATCAAGGATCAGAACCCGCGGATTGTGGACCAACGCCGCCGCAAGGCCGACCCGCTGTCGGTACCCCTTCGAGAGATGTCCGACGCGGCGGCGGCTGACATCGGCGATTCTGCACCGCTCCATGGCCTGCTGCACCGCATCTCGCCGTGAACGTCCGCTCATCCCGAAGAGGCCCGCCCGGTACACGAGGTAGCTCTCCACCCGCATTTCCCCGTAGAGCGGGGCATTCTCGGGTAAATACCCCAGGAGCGAGCGGACTCGCCGCGACTGGTCAATCGTGTGGAGTCCATCCACCGTGGCGCGCCCCCGTGAAGGCGGGAGTGTGCCGGTGATCATGCGGATGGTGGTGGTCTTCCCGGCTCCGTTGGGGCCGAGCAGACCGACGACCTGCCCGGTCCCGATCGTGAAACTCACGCCTCGAACCGCCTGGACGGCACCGAAATTCTTTGCCACTTCTTGCAGTTCGATCATGGCCTGATCACAGTCTTCACCATGGAATGGTCGATGTTATTGGTAACTATACTTGGATGGAGGAGTGACCGCATCGTGGGAGTTGCCTGTCCCTGGAAGGTGGGTCTTTTCCGTGTTAGTCTTCAAGCGAGAGAAGGGCGAAGAGGATTCAGGCGAATAGAATGGAATGACAGGGGTCAGGCGCCGTGTCCATTCCGTGCGGTCCCGTGACATGACTGAAGGTCGTCCCAGGTTGTTGCTCATCACTGATGGCACGGATTCATCCGGCTGCCCCGATGCTCTTGCCGCCGCGTATGACGTCACGCTGACCTCCTCCGACAAGGCCCCTCTTCATCTCCGCTCCGGCGGGTTCGACCTCGTGATCTCGGCACCCGATACCGCATCGGCCGTGCACGGTCGGATGATCGGTGAACATGCCCGCACACTCCTGAATGCCATGGGCGAGGGTGCCTGTCTCAGCGACTCCGCCGGAGTCGTCCGCTGGGCCAACGAGATGTACCGCTCCTACGGCACCAGCCTCCATACCCACATCGCCGAACTCTGCCGACAGGCCACCGCGCACTTCAACGCACTCCTCACCCGCCACGGGGAAGTGAAGCGCGGCCACGGCAAACGCTATACGGTCGGCATCAAGGAAGAACAGCGCTTCTTCGAGGTCCTGATCACACCGGTCGTATCCCGCTCCGACCTCGAAGCCGACGCCGGTGACGTCGCCGCCGAGATCACGCGCGTCGCAGTCGTCGTCCGCGAATCGACCGCCCGGCGACAGATGCAGTCGAAAATCGACGCCATCGTCAAGGCCGGCCGCGAACTGGCACACATCGACGTGGATACTGTGCGTCGAATGCACGCCGCGGATCGACTCAAGCTTCTCGAAGAGAAGGTCATCCGCTACGCGCATGACATCCTGAACTTCGACCACTTCGCGGTCCGCCTGCTGAACAAGAACACCGATTCACTGGACCTGGTGATGTCCTACGGCCTCTCCGAGGATGCCAAGGATGTCACGCTCAAGGCTGAGGCGGAGGGCAACGGCATCAGCGGGTTTGTTGCCGCGACTGGCTGGAGCTACATCTGCCCCGACGCAGCACGCGACGAGCGGTATGTCTTCGGCCTGGACGTCTGCGGCTCCTCTTTGACCGTTCCCATCAAGCTCTTCGACGAAGTCATCGGCGTCTTCAATGTCGAGTCCACCGAGGTGAACTCCTTCGGTGAAGCCGATCGCCAGTTCGCAGAGATCTTCGCTCATTCTCTGGCCATGGCGCTGCACATCCTCAACCTGCTGCTGGTGGAACGCACCGCCACCAAGGAAGCGGCCAGCGGAACCATGGAAGGTGAGTTGCAGGGTCCCCTCAAGGATCTCGTCGCCGAAGCGGAACTGCTTCTCAACCAAGCAACGGACAAGGAGTCCCGCTCACACCTCCAGCGCATCCTCCGCGATGTTGATGCCATTCGCCGGCGCGTCCGGAACGTGGCCCGCGGCCCGCAGACGCTGCTCGGTATCGACGAAGCACTTGAAGGCACACAGATCGACCCGCTCCTCGACGGGCGCCGGATACTCGTCGTCGACAACGAACCCAACGTGCTCGAGATCGTCGAGAATCTCCTCAGTCGCTGCGGATGCGAGGTCGCCATGGCGTGCACCGGCACTGACGCCATGGAAGCCATCACCCGAGCCGCTGACGGGACGGATCACCTCGGCCCCTTCGATCTGGTCATCTCCGACATCAGCCTCGGGGACCGCACCGGATATGACGTCTTCGCAACCATCAAGCGTGTGACTCCCGATGCGCCCGTCATTCTCATGACCGGCTTCGGCTACGACCCGCACCACTCCATCGTGCGGGCCAGCCAGGAAGGCCTTCAGAGCGTTCTCTTCAAGCCCTTCAAGGCGGAGAAACTCATCGAGGAAGTGAAGGCCGCCATGAAGGCCGTCGCTGCGGGACTCTGACCCCCGACCATCCGACCGAGTGCCGGCCTCACTGCTCCGCCAGAACAAACGTGCCCGCCGCCCGGTCCTTGACGACTCCGGGGAATGCCAGCACCTTACCGTGACCGACGAAGTACACGCCCGGTGACAGTGTCGACGCGCCGAAGAGCGCCTCGGTGAGATTCTGCAGTGCATCCGATCGCTTCATCTCGAAGGGACGCATCGCGCCCGTGAGAACAATCGGAACGATCGGCTCCGGAATGTCCGCACACAGCCGCTCACCCGTCTCCTGCAGCGTGTCCGTCCCGTGCAGCAGCACCACCGCATCCGCCATCTCGCTCGCCGCCCGAACAATCCGCACGATGCGCTCCCGATCCTCGTCCGTGAGATCCAGACTGTCCTTGCTCATCAGTTCCATCACCCGCACCTGCGTGTCAGGGAGACGCAGACGCGCCAACATCCGGCGCACAATCGAGCCACGGTTCGACAGCGAACCCGTGAAGTCGTCGTACGTCTTCTCGATCGTGCCCCCCGTCGTGATGACCTCGATGTTCCGCATGTCGCACAGCATACGGCCGGAACCGCCGCAAGTCTCGGTCGCTACAATCCACTCATGGCTCGCCCTCGCTCACATGCCGCCCGCCAGGAAATCGCCCACGCGTATCAGGCCTTCGAAAACGGTGACTTCGCGTCGGCACTGTCAGCTTTTCGGACCATGAGCGCCCGCCGTCGCGGCGACGCTGAAATGCTCTACATGGTCGGCGTCTGTGAACTGCAACTCGGGCTGATTGAGCAGGCGCGCGACACCATCGAGGACGCGATCCAGCGAAAGCCGAATGTCGCCCGCTACTACTACGACCTCGCCATGGCGTACCGGGGACTGGGGGAACTCGACACCGCTCTCGCGCGACTTGACCGGATGCTCATGCTCAGCCCCGGCCACGAGTGGGGACTCGCAGGACGGGCCAATATCATGGCCCTTCAGGGCGAACCGGAGCAGGCGTTCGAACTCCTTCACCCTCATGCTGAGAAGGGGTTCACCGAGGTCCACGCCGCCGTGGAATTCGCCGATGTCGCACTCCGCCTCGGGAAGTTCGATGCGGGAATCACGGCTATTGAGCCCTTCGTCAACGACGCGTCCATACCACCGGCGCGTCAGATGATGGCCCTGTTCCGGTACGGCGACCTCCTGCGTCGGGTGAAGCGTGACGATGACGCTTTCGCCGCATATCGCACGGCCAATGACATCAACTCCGGCGCATTCAATGCGACTGCTTTCTCAAACGCAATCACAAACGTCATGAATGGCTGCAGCCGCGACCGCATCTCGAAATTGCAGGAGTCGGGAGATCCGGACTTTGCCCCGGTCTTCATTGTCGGCATGCCTCGTTCGGGCACGAGCCTTGTCGAGCAGATCCTCGATGCGCACCCCTCGTTCACCGGCGCCGGTGAACTGGAGACGATCAACGGTCTCGTTTCGCGCATCGAGAACAACGCGCGCGTCTGCTCCATGGCTTTGCTTCAGCATGCCCAACTCGTTTCCGCTGCGACAGTCGCGCAGTCCGCACGTCGCTACCGGGAAGCCCTGCCGCCGAGTACCGACGATGGACACGTCAGCGACAAGATGCCGACGAACTTCCTGCACCTCGGCTTCATCAGCATGATCTTCCCGAACGCCCGCTTCATCCACTGCAGGCGGGATCCGATCGACACCTGCCTCTCGTGTTACATGCATCACTTCGGCGGAAGCCACCCCTACGCATCGTCGCTGACCGACCTCGGCGCCTTCTGGATTGAATACGATCGCGTCATGACGCACTGGAAGTCGACGCTCGCCAACCCCATCCTTGACGTCCGGTACGAGGACCTCGTCGCAGACCAGGAAGGTGAGTCGCGGTGCATGATCGAATTCGTCGGCCTCCCCTGGGACGACCAGTGCCTGCACTATCACGAAAGCACGCGCATCACGCTCACGGCCAGCAACGAACAGGTGCGCCAGCCGATCTATCGCGACGCCGTCAAACGCTGGAAGCGATTCGAAAAGCACCTCGGCCCACTTATTGACGCTCTCGGAAACGCAGTGCCGGCCGAATGAAACGGATCTCCGATCTGGATCTCAGTCGGACAGCGGATTCCAGTACCGGGCAATGAAGCCGGAAAATACGCCGCCCACAACCGCCAGACCCGCACCCACCAGCCCTCCAACCAGCGCACCTCCAAGGTGCAGGGATGACTGGGCTGCCGTCACCGCCGCGAACGCGAGCAGACCGACAATCACGCCGCCGGCAAGACCCCCGGTCAGCCCCGCCTGCACCCCCGAACGCCCGCCCGCACTCGCCGCACCAATGCCGCACAGCACCAGCGCGGTGAGACCCGGTGCGACCGTCGTCATCAATACCGTCCCTTCGCCTGTTGCCAGACCGGCCAGCGCGGCGACCCCGGCGAGCACCACCCCTGCCAGCAGCGCCAGACCCGTGCGCCTCCATATATCCGGGAGGGTCGCTGCACTGAGCGCCACGGTGCCCATGCTCAGGAGGAGCAGGACGGCAATCGAGACTCCCGAAGTGCCCGCACTGGTAAGCGTTGTCACCAACACGACAAGAGCGGTAACAGCCGCTGCGGCCCCGACCACCATCCGCGCCGTACCCGCCTGCTGCAGGGAACGACCCACCACACCCACACCGAGACCAAGTGCCGCACCAATCACCAGTCCGCCGATCACGAGTGGACGCATCAGGAGTCCGGCGAGGTCCAGATCCCGTTGCATGACTCCGGCGGTCGCCATCACCACGCCCATGACCCCTGCCGCCGCGAGCAGAGCCCACAGCGCACTCGCCGCCAGCGCAGGAGCGATCGCCTCGCCCGGTGCCTCTTCTTCGTGATACGACGAGATGACCACCGGATCAGTCGTACCGGTGCGCGAGCGCGAACCGGTTTTCTGGCGCGAACGACTCGCCGAGCGCGTTCGCTTCGTGCCGCTCCCGCCCCGACGCGGGACGGGCAGGAGAGCGCCGATCGACGTCCCGGCACTCTCTGCGACTTCGGTATCCGGATCAAAGGCAATGCGCTGTGCCAGTTCCGTTGCCGTGCCGGGACGCTGGATCGGGTCCTTGGAGAGCCCCGCCATCATGGCGTCATTGACATGGCCCGGAAGGTGTTCCGCCGGCTTCGGCGGGACCTCACGGATCTGGTATGTGATGTCACCCGAGTTGAAGGGCGCGGCACCCGTCAGCATTTCGTAGACCGTCGCCGCGAACGAATAGATGTCGTTGGACGTGCTGTTCTTCCCGGCGAGTTGCTGAGGGCTCATGTACTTGGGGGTCCCGGAGGCGTCGCGTCCGGTGACTTCGAGCATGGTGTCGTGCGCCTGCCGTGCGATGCCGAAATCCATGAGGTAGGCCCGCCCGGACTTGTCGATCATGATGTTCGAGGGCTTGATGTCGCGATGCAGGATGCCGCTCTCGTGCGCGTAATCCAGCGCGGACGCGATCTCTTCGATCCAGCGGCAACAGCGCTCGAGCGGGATGCCCTTCGGGAAGTCCGCCAGCACATCGTCCAGCGTCTCACCATCGATGTACTGCATCACCAGGTAGGGCGAGTTGTTCCGGCTCTCATCCAGCCCGAAGGTGAAGGTGCTGACGATGTTCGTATGCGTCAGATTGCGGCAGAGCTTTGCTTCCTGACGGAGCCGTTCGACCTCGCGCTTACGCGTGCCGATGACGGAAGGCAGCAACTTGACGGCGACGTTGTCGATGAGGTCCTTGTCCTCGGCAAGGTACACATCACCCATCCCGCCCGACCCGATGCGCCGGATCACGCGATAGCGACCGTCGATGACGGGCCGCTCATTGGGAACCGTCGCACCGATATCCGGTCCCTGCGTGGTATCGCGATTGGCGGGGCCGCGAAGTGTGTGATCGAATTCGTCGGGTGCCTGTCCGCTCATGGGGTGAAGGTCATGGTACCTGTTCGCGTGATCTGGGTGGACCCGGAAAGCGCGGACCGCTCGCGTGCGTGAGCGCCTCCTTGTGCAGAGAGCGTAATCGAGGCGCGTGGCGCCTGGAGGAATCCGATCAGCGCAAGAAAAAAGCCAGAACCATCTCTCGATGATCCTGGCTTCTGCCACACGCGAACATGCGTTTGCGTGCGTGTTTCAGGCGGCGGCCTTTTCCACCTATCCCCTAGAGACGGGCAAGCCCGCCGACGTGTTTTGCACGGATCATCAGGCCGAGACGATCCGCTTCCCTACCCGAGCAAAGCTCGGAGACCTGTCGCACAAAGCTCCAGGTTGACGTGTTTGTC
Organism: Phycisphaerae bacterium; assembly: GCA_030432255.1. Classification (GTDB taxonomy): domain Bacteria; phylum Planctomycetota; class Phycisphaerae; order Phycisphaerales; family UBA1924; genus JAUIHS01. The sequence continues at coordinate 9,749 of JAUIHS010000014.1, read as the reverse complement.
CTGTTGCCAGGACTTCCCTCTCTGACCAAGCCGAAGCCTGGTACTTCCACTCCTACCAACACGAGTAACTTAGCCGGGTGATGGAAGACACGCCAGCAAAAATTACTCGATCGGGGAAATCTTTTGAGGAATCACCGCCGACCACCGAACAGGGCCGTCACGCCGGCCCCGGCGAGCCCGGAGATCGGCCCCAGTGCATCTTCCGAATCAAGGTCTGCCAGTAACTCACCTCCGGATCGCGGACCAGCCGGATCGACCGGTCAGCTTCCCGAAAGTGCACTGAATCGCCTGTTTTCAGAGGAAAATGCACCTGCCCGTCCAGCACCAGCGTCGTGCCCTGAGGCCCCGAACCCGTGTCCCCCACCTCGTTCGCTCGATGCAGCAGAACCGTGATGTCACACGTCATCGGCACCACCACCGGACGAATCGCAAGCGTGTGGGCGGCAATCGGCGTGATCGACAAGGCCTGGCTCCCCGGCGTCACGATCGGACCACCCGAAGACACGCTGTAGCCCGTCGAACCCGCCGGTGTCGACACGATGATGCCGTCGCCGTGAATCCGAGGACCCGACTCGCCATTCAACCGCAACTCCATCTGAAGCATCCGATAAGGAGGCCCCGCGGTGATCACACCGTCATTCAGGGCCAGACCCGCAAAGGTCGGCTCCGGACCCCCATTCGACACCACGTCCACCCGGAGAAAAGGGCGACGCTCAGTCTGCAACACGCCGTCACCCAGCAGCCACGGCGCCGCACGCTCAAGTGATGCCAGGTCAAACTCCGCAAGATAGCCCAGATGACCCAGATTGACGCCCACCAGCGGCAGATCCATCTCGGCACATCGCCGTGCCTGAGCCAGGAACGTCCCGTCGCCGCCCAGCACCATGATCAGATCAGCACCCTTCGGATCTGGGGGAACCTCAGTATCCGCCGGCAACTCCTCGGCAATCCGACCGTGACGCTTCACAATCGCGCGCACGTCATCCAGCGCATCACAGACGCGCTGCTTCTGGTAATTCACGAGCAGAAGGACCGAACGTGCCATGACGGAATCCCCTATCGAAGCCGGATCAGGCTGACGAATCCGCGCGGCGAACGGCACCCGAGTGAGCCCGGGCCGCATCGATCGGCGGGGTGTCCTCGCGGCAGGAACGGATCGCACTGACGATCGACGTGGTGTCCAGCCCGACCTCGCGAAGCTGTGCCGCTCGACTGTCCTGAGCGATCCATCGTTCCGGAAGACCCAGACGCCTGATCCCGGACGTCTCAAGGCCGAGCCGGTTCGCGGCCTCCAGAACCGCCGCACCGAAGCCGCCCACGACACCGTGGTCTTCGAGCGTCAGGATGGGAATGCCCCGACCCACGAGATCCTCGATCAGGGCCTCGTCCACGGGCATCGCAAAGCGGGCGTCGTAGACCGCGACACGCTGCTCCGCCCCGAGGCTCTCAGCGGCCTCGACCGCCGCGATCGCCGTGACGCCATAGGCCAGGATCGCCACCTCCGGATCCTCGGGGGTGAGGAGCGGTCGAGCGCGCCCCAACTCGAAGGGCGGGCACACCTCGTCCGCAAATCGCGTCGAGACGTTGTCGCGCGGGTACCGAACGGCGGACAGGCCGGTGTTCCAACCCGTCATGAACTCCAGCGCCGCCCGAAGTGACGGCTCATCCATCGCCGCCATCAGGCATGAGCCGGGGAGCGTCCGGAGAATCGAGACGTCACAGAATCCATGGTGCACCGCGCCGTCGCCACCGACCAGTCCGGCGCGATCGAGGCAGAGGCGCACGGGCAGACCTTGCAGCGCCACCTCCTGGAATGCCTGATCGAAAGCGCGCTGCAGGAATGTGCTGTACACCGCGAAGAAGGGTTTGAGCCCAGTGCGGGCGAGGCCGGCCATCATGTCCATCGCATGCGACTCGCAGATGCCGGTGTCAAACGTGCGCGATGGATAAGCCTCCATCACACGATCAAGGCCGGTCCCACCAGGCATCGCGGCCGTGCACGCCACAATGTCCTCATCATCGTCCATGAGATCCAGCATGGCATCGCCGAACGCCGAAGTGAATGAGCGACCGGACTTTCGCAGTTCAACCCGACACGAATCCGGATCGAAGTCAAACGCGGGCGGCGAATGGAAGAGGCTGGCATCCTTCTCTGAGATCTCGTACCCCTTGCCCTTCACGGTCTTCACGTGAAGCACCATCGGGCGATCGAAGTCGCGGGCCTCCGAGAGGAACTCGATCAGCGTCGGCAGATCGTGACCGTCAATCGGACCCACTGTGACGAGACCGAAGTGCTCAAACCACGTGTCTTCCGTGATCGCGGCCTTCGCCATCTCACCCATGCGGTGATACGCCTCTTCAACCAGCGAACCGCCGGGAAGTTTCTCCAGCGCCCTGCGGGCGCGCCGCTTCATATCGCCGTAGATCGGATTGATGCGCAGGCGATCGAATGAACCCGCAATCGCGCCCTGTGGCTTGCTGATCGACATACCGTTGTCATTCAGCACCACAAGGAACTGCCGCTTCATCGTGCCGGCGTTGTTCAGGCCTTCCATCGCAACACCGTTCACAATCGATGCGTCGCCGATCAGAGTGACCACGCGGCGGCCCGTCGGGTTGCGGTCGGGAACGTAATGCTCATTGCGCAACTCGTCGCCGCGAGCCATCCCGACGGCCGTCGAGATCCCGGTTCCGGCATGTCCGACGCTGAAGAGGTCGTACTCGGACTCCCGAGGCTCCGGGAAACCGGCCATCCCGGCACGCGTACGCAGCCCGGGAAGCAGCGAGGCGCGGCCGGTCAGCAACTTGTGCGGATAGCACTGGTGACCGACATCGAAAAGCAGGCGATCATGCCCGAAATCGAAGACATAGTGCATGGCGATCGTCAGTTCCACCACCCCGAGGTTCGGGGCGAGGTGCCCGCCCGTCTTCGAAACCTGCTCGAAGATGGCCTGACGAATCTCGGCAGCGACCGACGGAAGGTCCTCGACCGGAAGGCGACGAAGGTCCGACGGGGTCTGGATGGCGGCGAGGAGTGACATGCAGAACAACTTTCAATAGTTTCTGAAAGTATTGTAACCCCTGTTCCGGAATGGGACCAACGCGGCCTCAAGCATTCTAATCGACCCCAACCACCCCCGGGTGACTGGTTCGCCTTCTGATTGGAACTTTCCGGTCACCACTTCCAGTACAACCGGCCTCGTCAATGGGGGTACGGCAACCTCCGCACCATTGTTCTCCGCGGTCCCCGCACCGCCTCCCCATGCTCAACCGCATCTTCCCCGGGCTGTCCCGCAACAGACTGCTACCGCGTCCGCACCGCAAACAACTCCGCCAGCGCACGCAGACCGTCCGCCGCGGCACCCAGCACCTCCAACGATGCCACCGCCTCGCCGTGGAGTCGCTCAACCGCCTCGCGCGAAGCCGCCACGCCCATCAGGCCGGGATACGTCAGCTTGCCCCGTTCCTCGTCCTTCGCGGTCCGCTTGCCGATGTGCTCCGCGGACTGCTCGACATCAAGCAGGTCATCGACCACCTGGAACATCAGGCCCGTCGCCTCGCCATAACGGGTCAATGCCCCGAGGTGACCCGGATCGACGCCGCGAGACCACATCCCGGCGATTCCCCCCATGCGGCACGACGCCGTGAAGAGCGCACCCGTCTTGTTGCGATGAATCCGATTCAACCTCTCCAGTGGATCGAGATCGGCCGGAAGGTCACCGAGCGTGTCGTGGACCTGCCCCGCGATCACCGCCGTGCCCGCCCGACTCAGTTCGGCCGCCAGCATGCCCGACAGTTCCAGGTCATCCAGACGGTCGCACAGGATCTGCGTCGACAGGCCCATCAGGCAGTCGCCGACCAGGATCGCCATCGCCTCACCGAACTGGATGTGCACCGTCGGGCGACCGCGCCTCAGATCGTCGTCGTCCATCGCGGGAAGATCGTCGTGGACCAGCGTGAAGGCGTGGAACATCTCAACGGCCGCCGCGGCGACCATCCCACCATCGTCGCTGTCCGATCCCCCCACTGCTCGTGCTGCGAGGAGGACCATGGTGGGCCGCAGTCGCTTGCCGCCGCCCAGCACGGCATAACGAATGCCATCGCGCAGCGAGTCCGGCAGGCTCAACCCGATCAGGTAGTCACCGATGAGGCGCTCGATGGCGGAGACATCGGGAGCATGTGCTGCGAAGGACTCCGGTGGCTGCGTCATGCGGGGAGTATAGGGGGTCGGCAGGAGGCATCGGCATCGGCATCGGGGGTTGAACGCCTCGGGCGGAATCCCTGAGGCTCACCCGGACTGAATCTCCCTTATGATCCGGGCATGGGTACCTTCCTGACGACACTGGGGGACCTCTTCGACCGGGGCGGTCCGGTGATGTGGGTCCTGCTGGTTCTCAGCCTGCTCTCGGTGATGCTCGCATTCGAGCGCGCCCTGTTCTGGTTGCGCACGCATCGGCCCGGACGACGCCGGTGGCTCGATCAAGTCGCAGAGGCGCTTCGCGGCGGCCGCGAGGACCAGGCAAAGTCGCTCGCATCGGATGACCGCACGGTCTACGGCCGGGTGGTCCGGTCGCTGCTGAACACTCCGGCGCACGATTCGCAGGCGGTGGAGTTGATCGAAGCGGAACGCGGGACCTTTGAGCGCTTCTCCACGGTGCACGCCACCATCATCACCGCGGCCCCTTTGCTCGGCATCCTCGGCACGGTGCTCGGGATCATTCGCTCCTTCAACCTGCTGGGTTCGGCGGGCGACGGCATTGCCGACATCAGTCAGGTGGCAGGCGGCATCGCGGAAGCGCTGATCACCACGGCCTTCGGCCTGATCGTCGCCCTGATCACGCTGTTCCCCCACATGGTCTTCCGCGCTCAGGGCGATCGATGTCTCGGCGGGATCGAAAGGTTGTCAGCGGCGGCGCTGGGGGGGCGGAAGTAGTCGCGGGTGGTTGGTGATTGGTGGCGGGTGGCTGGTGGTTGGGACTGGTATCCGCGCCATTCACGCGAGGCGTAAGCAGCGCGTAGCGACAACCTGCAAGCTGAAAGCAACAACCCCGCGGCGAAGCCGCGCTCACCCCTTCGCGGCGGCGGCCTCGGCGGACTGGATCATGTCGTAGATTTCGGCGGCGCTTTCCGCGGCGTAGATGCGTTCGCGGAAATCCTCTTCCTTCATGACGCGGCTGACCTGGGCGAGGGCCTGGATGTGGTCGGTCATTCGGTCGATGGGGCTGGCGAGGAGGACGATGAGCTTGACCGGCTTCTTGTCGATGGACGCGAAGTCGATCGGCTCAGCGGGCTTGCCGATGGCCATGGCGAGATTCGGAATGCCCTCGCACTTGCCGTGGGGAATGGCAAGGGAGTAGCCGATGCCGGTGGTCCGGGTGGTCTCCCGAGCCCAGACCGCCTCCTTCAGAGCGTCCGCATCATGAATCAGGCTCTGCCCGGCGAGGACATCCACAAGCTCATCGATGGCGCCCTTCTTGTCCGGTGACTCCAGGGGAACCTTGATGCACTCAGGAACAAGAATGTCGAGCAGGTTCATCGCGATCGACCACGCCTTCAAAAGAACCGGGGGCACAGCAACGCCAAGTCCTTACTGTAGCATCACCCCGCGCGCGTGCAAACAGCGGTGCGCGTTTCGACGCTTAACGTTCGAGCAGCATCGCATACGCACCGTCCGAATACCGCTCCGGTGGCTCGCCCGGACCTCCCTCGGGACGACGCCGACGCTCGCGAGACAGATCGAAGTCGTGCCACTGGGCAGCCCACTTCGCCTGCTGCTCGTTCTCCGCCGAGTCCAGACTGCACGTGGAGTACAGAATCCGACCGCGTCCTCCCGGGCCATCACGCAGCAGCGGGATCGCATCCGCAATGATCTGGCGCTGCATGGCTGTCAGTTCTTCCCGCCGATTCGCGCTGTAGCGGTACCGCGCCTCGGGACGCCGTGCCAGCACCCCAGTGTTCGAACAGGGCACATCCAGAAGCACGAGATCCGCCCGGCCGGCATTCTCCATCAGTTCCTTGAACGGAATCACCCTGACCTGCTCGTCTTCCGCGAAGATCTTCGAAAGCGTATTCCAACGGAGCACATCGATATCCGTCGCAAAGATCTCGGCGTCCGGAAACGCCGCGCGAAGCTGACGCGTCTTCGTCCCCAAACCGGCGCAGGCATCAATGACCACGCCCGGCTTCAGATCCGTCACGCTGCCCACCGCAAGGGACGACGCCGGGTCCTGCACCCAGATGTCCCGACGCGATGCGAGGATCGTTGAGAGATCCGCATGCGGCCCACGGTAGTGATGGTGCCCCGGCACGACGTGCGGCGTGCAGAAATCGGGAAGCTCCGACTTCGCATGCGCCGTGTTCAGGATGACCGGTGGCTGGACGATCCCGTGCAGCGCCAGCCGACGCATCTCGGGAAGATCGTGATCCTTCGCCCACGCCCTGAGCAGCGGCGGCGGGCAACTCGTCGCCAGCCCGAGGCGGTTGACCGCATCCGGAGGAAAAACGAGGTCCTTCAGCACCAGCGCGCGACCGTCTTCAAGCGGGACCTCGTCGCGAGCATCCGACCACGTATCGCGGTACGTCTGTTCGTCGTCCTCACCGATAAGCTCCGAGAGTCGACGCAACACCGCGTTCACCAGACCGGAGGCCGGCTTGCCCGCAGCCTGTTTCACCCAGTAGACGGCCTCGTTCACAGCACCGTACGTCGGGACGCGATCCATGAAGACCATCTGGGCACCGGCCGCGAGGAGCGCGGCCTTGATCTCGGGCTTCATCTCTTCAAAGGACCGGTTCAGTCCGCGTCCGACCAGGAACTCGATGGAGAGCCAACGACGCATCACCGTGCCGTAGATCGCGCGGGTAAAGGCAGCGTCAAGCGGCTGGAGGTCGCCGCGGGCGTTGATCTCCTCGATCCCGAGGTCGGGGAATCGTCCGACCTGGGTCGTGAGCAGGTTCATCACGGCGGATCGGGCGCGATCGCGCGTCCAGGTGCCGCGCGGCTGCGGCCCTTCGGGCCTCTGATGATCTCTTCGGGGCCCGGCCTTTGAGCGACCGCCGGGTCGGCGGCCCTTGAATGGTTTGCGTGGTTGGGGCGGCACGTTCGTCTCGCGTCGGGTGGTTGGGATCCAGGGGAACGGGGCATGGTACCTGATCCCCGGCGATCAGTCGTGCCTGAGCGCCTCGACCGGGTCCTTCAGAGAAGCGATCCGGGCCGGGTAGAGGCCGAAGGCAATGCCGATCAGCGTCGCCACACCAAAGGCAACCGCGATCGACCATGTCGTGAGTTGCGTGGGCATCTCGGCCTCCGCGAACCACTCGCCGATCACCGGCAATCGGGGCATCATCGGCACGACGCGAGGCAGCGCCGCGCTGAGCAGGATCCCCAGGACCACGCCGATCAATCCCCCGATCGCACTGATCACACCCGACTCCACCAGGAACTGCCAGATGATGTGCTTGCGGGTCGCGCCCAGTGCTCGGCGGATACCGATCTCACGCGTCCGCTCCGTCACCGTCGCCAGCATGATGTTCATGATGCCGATGCCGCCCACGAGCAGCGCGATGGCCGCGATCGTGCCGTTGACCAGGTTGGCGGTCATGGCTTCCTGTCGGGCATTCTGAAGCAGTTCGTACGGGATGATCAGTTCGACATCATCCATGCGCGGGTGCCGCACTTCCATCATGCGCCGGATAAGGTCGGCGTCGACGAGCACCCGCTCACGGGTGTGCGCGGTGAAGTAGATCTCGTGCACCTGCACCTCGGAGGCACTGAAGTTGCCGCTCCCGCGCCGAATGATGGTGTCACCGAAAAGCTGACGGGCCGTGGTGATGGGGATGTGCACGTCCTGGTTGAGGTCGCGGCCGATCAGCGCCGCACCGGCTCCACCCGCCAGACCGACGGGCTTCAGAATCCCGACGACATTGAAGACCTGCTGATCGATACGCAGCGTGTTGCCGATCGGATCGGAGAAGGGGAACAGCGTGCGGGCCACTTCGTGACCAATCACCGCAACCTTTGTCCGGTTGGCCAGATCGTCATCGACGAGGTAGCGGCCGCGAGCAACACTGAGCCCGGCGACATCAAGCAGTTCCGGGGTTGTGCCGTAAGACTGGCTGGTGCGTTTCCGGTCCTCTCTCAGGACCTGCCCGCCCACCTCCTTGGCAGGAACGATGATGGCATCCTCACCCAGCAGCTGTTCGATCTCGCGAAGATCGGAGCGGGTGATGCCGTACTTGGTCTGCCAGCTCTGCTGTCGCCCCTGCTCGCGCTGCACCGATTCGGGTGGTTTGACGGAGCGGATGATGATGTTGCGGGCGCCGAGACGCTCGATCTGCTCCAAGGCGGCGATCTTCTTGCCCTCACCGATGCTGACCATGAGGATCACGGCCGTGACACCGAGGATGATGCCGAGCGCCGTGAGAATGGAGCGCAGCAGCCGGAGACGAAGATTCGTCAATCCGAGGCGGAGTGTTTCGAGGAGGAATGCCATGGGCTGAACCGATCATACGCGAGGAGCCGGGTACAATCCGGCGCCGAGGCGGGGAAAGAGTGTAACCGCGGAGTCTTCCGACGTGGCGACCGTGCACGTAAGAACGGAAACCGAAACGGGGCGTGGCTGGTCATTCGATGTCCTCGTGGTCGACGACTCGGGTGCCGAGACGGCCTACGAGGTCGCCCTGAGTTGGGCGGACTATGACCTGTGGTGCGGCGGCACCCGCGCTCCCGTCCGGGTCATTGAGTCGCTCTTCGAATTCCTGCTGGAACGCGAACCCGCCGAGGCGATCCGGAGGCGATTCGACGCCTCCCTCGTCCGCAGGTTCTTCAGCGAAGTGGATGACGTCATGCGCCGGGCGGTGGATGACGAGGTCTAGCCGCGGCTCCGTGCCGGGAGATGGTAAATGAGGCCTCGGGATTCCGACCGCGGTTTTCCGACTCCCGCCGAACAACCCACCATACCCACTCAAACGAACCTAAGATCACCGCTGTCGTGATTCGGTATCGCATGACCATCGCATACGACGGAGCGGCGTTCCATGGCTGGCAGAAGCAGGAACCGCCCGATCCGGACGCTCCACCCGATCCCGATGGGAACCGGCCGCGGCTCTCGCTGCGCACGGTCCAGTCGATCGTTGAGCCGATGAAAAAAACCTCCCGCAACCGCGAGAGGTTTTTTTGAGTTCTGGTTTGCGCTGGCGCTTAGGCCGGGACGCGAATGCGTGGGCCCGCCGCGTTCACGTCATCATCGACATGCGCTTCATAGACTTTGAAATTGTCGACAAACATCTTGGCGAGTTTTTCCGCCTGCGCGTCATAGGCTGACTTGTCGCTCCATGTGTCGCGCGGATTGAGGATGGTGCTGTCGACGCCATCGAGCGCAGTTGGCACCATGAAGCCAAACGTCTCATCCTCGCGGAAGTCCGCCTGGTTCAGAGAACCATCCAATGCGGCGTTGAGGAGCGCGCGGGTCGCCTTGATCGGCATGCGGTGGCCAACGCCATGCGCGCCGCCTGTCCAGCCAGTTGAGACGAGCCAGCAATTCACATTGTACTTGTCGATCAGTTCGCCGAGCAGCTTGCCATACTCGCTTGGGTGACGCGGCATGAACGGCCCGCCAAAGCAGGTCGAGAAAGTTGCGGTCGGCTCGGTCACGCCTTTCTCTGTGCCCGCGACTTTCGCCGTGTAGCCGGACAGGAAGTGATACATGGCCTGGGCTGGCGTCAGTTTTGCGATCGGTGGCATGACGCCAAAC
>JAUIHS010000038.1 GCA_030432255.1 Phycisphaerae bacterium | reverse complement strand
AGACATAGTCAAAACAAGACAGAGCCCGGGAGGTCGGGGGGAGGGGGCGGGGTGGCGAGGCGGGGAGGTGGGGTAGGCCAGGGCGCCGCCGTAGTCATCCGCATCGTTGTCGGAGAAGTCGCAGTCGGTGAGGCTCACCAACGGCGTCAGCGAGTACTCGACCTTCGGCGGCACTTGCCGGTAACAACGCTCGACCTCACTCAATCTGCTCTGTCGATTCACAGTGCAATGACTCCATGAGAACCTGCCGCATCGTCACGGCTGCCGAACGCGGACAAGTCGGATTCCGGCGTCGGTTCTCATGAGTGTGTCGAGCCAGCCCTCGCCGTCGAAGCGATAGATGATCTGCACACCGCTCACCTCGCCGCTCAGGAGGTGTGCTCGCGCCTCACCAAGCGTCGTCGCGCAGCCGTCCGGTGTCGGCCCGTCCCGCATCCGGATGTGCTGCACGTCAGCGTGCGCGGCGAGATCTGTGAAGAGTTCGTCGACGCCCGCGTCGTCGAGGTCGGCCTGGAACATATCCGGGAGCGGTGCCTCATCCATGCCGGTGATCCGTCTCGGGACGAGCCGGGCGGGTGAATGTCGGCATGAGCAGGATCGCGTTCTCCGGCGCGGGGCAGACGTACCGACACACGCCGCAACCAGTGCACTGATCCTCGACGACGTGTGGCTTCCCGGACTCCGTCACAATCGCACCCTCCACCGGACACTGTTCGATACAGACCGTGCAGGTCATCGACCGGTGCGCGATGCACGTCTCCTCGGTAATGCGCGCGGTCCCCATCATGACGGGCACCTCACGCGTCAGCACATTGGGTTCGCACACATCGATACACGGCAGATCGTCGCACATTCGACACGGTGCGTGATCGGATTCGATGATCGGCGTCCCCGCGATCTCATGCAGCCGCGGCGGGGCGTGGACGATCGCATCGTGCGGGCACGCCTTGAGGCATTCGTCACACCGGGTGCATTGATCGAGAAACGTCGGTTCGTCCACAGCACCGGGTGGTCGCTGGACAGGGATCAGCCGGCGTCGACGTGTTCGAGGCTCCGCGCCGCCGATGCCTGAGTCCACGTCATCGGTCGAGGTCGGGTACCGCATGATCGGCCGGCGGGGGTCACCACCCTTCGGCGGTGACGAGGTCACGTCGGGGTGACGCTCTGATTCGCGCCCGAATCGAACGCGCAGGAACGCGCGGCGTGACATGCCCGGGTCGTCCGTCATTTCCTGTCCGCCGGTGCAATCGGCAGCGGTGCGAGAAACTCCGCCGCTGCGGGGCGCTGATCGAGGTCGGCCGAAGGCGCATGGCACTGCAAACACGCCGTTCGCCACGGATGCGTCGACTCCATGCCGAGCCACCCTGCGGGGCCGTGACAACTCAGGCAGTTGTCACGCATCCATGTCGAGTGCGGAATTGTGGGCGGTGCGCCGGGCCACGCACGTTCGCCTTCAAAGGGCGCCGCGATGCCGCGGAACGAGTTCGCGACGGGCGCCACCGACGGCAACGGGAACGGCGCCGGCGGCGCGTGGCACTGTGTGCAGTTGGCCAGGTATGGGTGCGGGACTTCGCGTGCGACACCGCCGTCGACTGCGAAACCGGCACCGTGGCAGATGAGGCATGAATCGTTCCCGATCTGATCGACCGTGTGCGGGATGACGGGCGGAGCACCGTTGTACGCGCGTCTTTCGGATCGAGCATCCAGCGACGCCCGTCGCGCCTCCAGATCGACGGTGACCACCTCGAAGAGATCGCGTGTCTGCCGCGGCAGTTCATGCATCTGATAAACGCGGCCGTGCTGTCCTTCTGACTGCCGCATGTCGTCATAGGACATTGCCGGCAGGACGTCAGGCGACATCGGTCCCCTGCCGCCGGTGAAGACAACACCGCCATCATGCTTCGGCACCCCCTGGTTGATGCCGACAATGAAGCCGATCACCGACACGATAATGATCACGATCAGCAGCAGGCCGATGCTGCGGTTGGCGACAGCGCTGGATTCCGGAGTTTCACTGTTCATAGTGCCCTCAGCCGCCAGTCTTACGGACACGCGCGGCACACTTCTTGAAGTCCGGCTGCTTCGAGAATGGATCGTGCGCGTCGAGCGTCACATCGTTGATGAGCTTCGATTCGTCAAAGAACGGTACGAAGATCTGCCCCCGCGGCGGGTGTCCTCGTCCGGCGATCCAGACGGGAAGCATCGCGCTGCCGCGTCTGGACTCCACGATCACCGTCTCGCCGTTGCGCACATCGAGCTCCTCCGCATCGTCGGGATGCATCTCGACGTAGGCGCTGGGCATGGCACGGGTCAACTGGGAGACGCGTCGCGTCATCGTGCCCGTATGCCAGTGCTCGAGCACGCGCCCGGTGTTGAGCCAGAAGGGGAAGTCGTCATCGGGCATCTCCGGCGGCGGCTGATACTCATGGAACCAGATCTGCGCCCGACCATCGCCGGATGTGGAGTGGTAGAAGTCGAACGCCTTTCCGTCTTCGACGAACGGATCGTCGAACGCCGCGAATCGGAATCGCGTCTCCCGCCAGGAGCCGTCCTCCTGCTGCGTGACCGGCCAGCGCATGCCGCGAGTCTTGACGTACTCGTCGTACGGCGCGAGGTGCTTGTGCTTCATCATCGAGAACAGCCGGTACTCATTGAAGAGGCGCTGATCGACGTTGATGTCGTAGTAGTGCTCCCACTCCCAGATCGGAACCTCGTTGCCGTCATCGTCATGCACGGTGAAGATGAATGCGCCGTCCTTGTCTTTCATGCCTGGATGACCGAGGTCGAAGAGTCTGCGTGCGACGGCGATGGTCATCCAGCAATCATCGCGGGCGTCTCCCGGCGGCATCACCTGTCGGAACCACTGCTGCGTCCGACGCTCGGAGTTTCCGAAGATGCCGTTCTTCTCGACCCACATCGCGGCGGGCAGGATGAGGTCAGCCAGCCGCGTCGTAGCCGTCGGGTAGACATCGGAGACGATCAGGAACTTGTCCTTGAGACCGCGCTTGGGGTTGAAGAGTTTGTTGAGGTTCGGCAGTGTCTGGCCGGGGTTGGTGACCTGCACCCACATGGTGCTGATGTCGCCGCCCTCCTCCTTCGACGTCGTGAAGTTCTCGAACATCTTGAGGGTGTGATGCCCGATATTCGGGTTGATTCGTCCCGGTGGCAGGTTCCAGATTCGTTCCGCATCGGCGCGGTGCTCGGCCTTGGCGACGAGTCGCCCGCCGGGCAGCAGGTGCGACAGCGTGCCGACCTCGCGCGCGGTCCCGCAGGCGCTGGGCTGACCGGTCAGGCTCGTCGGCGATGCGCCGGGTCGGCCGAACTGCCCGCTGAGCAGATGGACACCGTGCACCAGTGTGTTGATCGCCGTGCCCATGGTGTGCTGGTTCATGCCCATGCACCAAAGGCTGGTGATCCGATGATCACGATCTTCGAAGAGATCGGCGAGCATGCGGATCTTCTCGGCGGGCACGCCGCTCAGCTCCTCGACCCGCTCCGGCGTGTACGCGGCGATGCGCTTCTTGTACTCCTCGAACGAGATCGCCTCGCCCTTTAGTGTCGGCGTCTCGCCGTGCGCACGGAAGTTGCAGAACTGTTCGACGAACTCCTTGTCGTACGTTCCCCGCTCGATGAGCAGATGCATGATGCCCAGGGCAATCGGCACATCGCCATGCGGTTTCATTTCCAGGTACTCATCCGCCTCTGCGCTGGTGCGTGTCTCACGTGTGGAGATGTCGATAATGATGATGCGTTCGCCTCTCGAGCGCCGATCGATCACGCGGGAGAAGAGGACGGGGTGCATCTCTGCCGGGTTGTTTCCCCAGGTGATGAGCACGGTGCAGGCATCGAGATCGTCGTAACAGCCGGCCGGTTCATCGACGCCGTATGTCGCAAGGAATCCGGTCACGGCCGACGCCATGCACAGGCGTGCGTTGGGATCGATATGGTTGTTGGAGAGCCCGCCCTTGATCAGCTTCTGGGCCGCGTACCCTTCGGGGATCGTCCACTGGCCTGAACCGTAGATCGCGAACTCGTCGGGCGCTGCCATGATCCGCTTTGCGACGATATCGATGGCTTCGTCCCAGGAGATCTCGACGAACTCCGCACCGCGTCGGAGCAGGGGCGTGGTCAGCCGATCTTCGCCGTACAGAATGCTCCCGACGTGGTAGCCCTTCACGCACAGGAGGCCGCGGTTCACATCCGCGTGCTGATCGCCGGCGATCGCGACCACGCGCCCTTCCTGCACACCGACCTGCACATGGCAACCTGTTCCACAGAAGCGGCACGGCGCCTTGTCCCACCGGATGCCATTCTCCTCCGAGGGGAGCACCGGCAGGGCGAAGGTGTTTTCTGAGGCGCTGACGACCGCACCCGCCGCCGCCGCCATCGCCGCGTTCCTGATGAATTCCCTTCGATCGATCGACTCGGTCGTCAACTGGCTGCCCCTTCCGACTCTGACGCTTCTTCACCTGACCCATCTTCGTCAACTGCGACGAAGACGACATCGACATGCTCGATGCCTGGGAGTTCATTGAGCCAGCGCCACGCTTCCTTGTTTTCGCCGGGCGTCCGCGTCTCAAGCACGGCGGCGACGTGGCGGCCGCGCTGCACACCGAGTTCGACGCGATCGTCGAGCGTGAGTGTGTCAAGCACGCCGCGTGCGCGATGGTCTCCATTGAGAATGATTCTCAGCCCGCTGATGGGCATGCGCGTCACCTCCGACAGACATCGTCGTCCCGTGATGATACTTGGTATCGTCCGCGCCTCGCGCGGATTCCGGATGGAACTGTCCATTTACTGCGTGTGATGCGTGACACATCGCGGCGGCCGCTCTGTACAATCGTCGCCGGATGTTTCAGGCGCGTTCGTCCAATCGGATGTCCGACCGCTGGATCTTATTGATCCTCGTCGTCTGTGGTTTCACACCACTGTCGGGTTGCGACGAAGTCGGATCCAGGCACGAAGTGAACACCGAGTTCGCCGATTTCGTCGGGGGCACTGGTTCGGGGGGGCGGTTCGAGGTCACCATCAGCCGACCCGCCGGCCCGCCCGTCGTGCGTGTCGCGACACCTGAAGGCGAGGTGGCGCTCGCATGTTCGACGTGCCATGACGTGCGAACGCCGAACTTCTCCAACACGACGACCGCTGATCTCGACGAGTTTCACCGCGACCTGCCCTTCGGTCATGGTTCGATCTCGTGCCTTTCCTGCCATAACTCCGACAACTACGACACCTTGCGGCTCGCGAACCAGACGACGGTCGAATACACGGATGTGATGACGCTGTGCGCGCAGTGCCACGGTCAACAGGCCCGTAGCTATGAGCACGGCGTGCACGGCGGCATGAGCGGCTATTGGGATCTCACGCGCGGCCCCCGAACACGCAACAACTGCGTGGATTGCCACGATCCGCATCAGCCCGCCTTCCCCAGGATGAAGCCGACGTTCAAGCCGCGGGACCGCTTTTTGACGCCGCCGGAGCACGACGAGGAGGCGGGCCATGACTGAACAATCGAAGGGCAAAACCATCTCGCTGCCCGTGCTCGGATCGGTGTCGCGTCGGACAGCGATGAAGGGCGTCGGCGCCACGCTCGGCGCAGGTGCGTTCGCCGCGGCGATCTCACCGCTCCGACACCTCGCCGACACGCTCACCGTCGAAGAGCTGATGCAGCAGCACTACCAGGAGCTGTCGGCGGACGGAAAGAAGAAGGTCATCGAACGGCTGGAAGCGGAGACGAAGGAGCAGTACGGCGCGGATGTGACCATCAGCGATCCGCGGCCGATCCCCGGCACCAAGTTCGTGTACGCGATCAACCTGAGCGTCTGCAACGGCAACGGCAAGTGTGTCGAAGCGTGTCATAATGAAAACAACCACGACCGCGACACGAACCAGTCCTACATCCGCGTGCTCGAAATGCAGAAGGGCACGATGGACATGGAGCAGGGCAACACGACCTACGATCACGAAGTACCGGCAGCCGACAAGTTCTACATGCCGGTGCAGTGCCAGCAGTGCGATGAACCGCCGTGCACCGACGTCTGCCCGGTTCAGGCGACGTGGAAGGAAGATGACGGCATCGTGGTCGTCGACTACAACTGGTGCATCGGGTGTCGCTACTGTGAGGCGGCGTGTCCGTACCACGCGCGTCGATTCAACTGGAAGACGCCCAACGTCCCGGCCGCCGAGGTCAATCCGGATCAGGGCTACCTGAGCAACCGCATTCGCCCGCAGGGTGTCGTCGAGAAGTGCCACTACTGCCTCCATCGGACGAGGAAGGGTCGGCTGCCGGCCTGCCTTGAGGCGTGCCCCACCGGTGCGCGCGTCTTCGGGAACATCCTCGATCCCGACAGTGAGATCCGGTGGCTGCTCGAGAACAAACGCGTGTACGTCCTCAAGGAAGAGGTGGGAACGAAGCCGAGCTTCTTCTACTTCTTCGATTCGTAAGGAAGTCCGGATGACGGACGGTGGGAGCGATCGATGAGCTCGATGCCGGTCAGGCCGAAACACCCCGAGGGAACCCCCGGTCATTTCCTGAGCTACCGCAAGTTCCTCCTGAGATCCCTTGCGCTTTCGACAGACGGCTCGCTGCTCTTCTACACGTGGATGATCATGCTCACCCTCGTGTTCCTCGTCGGGGCGAACGCCTGGGCGAACCAGGTGGTCCACGGCATGATCACGACGAACATGACGGATCATGTGAGCTGGGGTCTCTACATCTCGAACTTCACGTTCATGGTCGGTGTCGCCGCCGGCGGGGTGATGATGGTGATCCCGGCCTACCTCTATCGTGACAAGGCGATGCACAACGTCGTGATTCTCGGCGAGTTCCTCGCCATCGCCGCGATCGTGATGTGCCTGATGTTCGTCGTGGCGGATCTGGGTCGCCCTGACCGGTCATGGCACCTGATCCCGGGACTGGGCCGATTCAACTTCCCCATCTCGATGCTGACATGGGATGTCATCGTCCTCAACGGCTACCTGCTGCTCAACCTGCACATCTGCGGATATCTCTTGTACATGCGCTTCCTCGGCCGCACGCCCAATCCGAAGTGGTACATCCCCTTCGTGTTCATCTCCATCGCATGGGCGATTTCGATTCACACGGTCACCGCGTTCCTGTACTCGGGTCTGGGCGGTCGCCCGCTCTGGAACACCGCCCTGCTCGCGCCGCGTTTCCTCGCCTCCGCGTTCGTCTCCGGTCCTGCGTTCATCATCATTTCAATGTTCGTACTCAGACGACTGCAGGTCCCGATTCTCGACGATCCGATCCACACGCTGCTGAAGATCCTGCGGATCACCGTCCTGATCAGCCTGTTCATGGTTGTGTCGGAGATCTTCACTGAGTTCTACACAGGGGGCGCTCATACGAGTTCGGCCCGATACCTGTACCTCGGGCTCCACGGCAAGAACGCGCTCGTCCCGTGGATCTGGACCGCCGTGGGTCTCAACATCATCGGCGCCATCCTGCTGCTCCACCCCGCGGCAACCAAGCGGGCGGTGCCCCTGATCATCGCATGCGTCTTCGTGTTCGTCGGCACCTGGATCGAAAAGGGCATGGGACTGATCGTCCCCGGATTCATCCCCAGCACGCTGCACGAGATGGTCGAATACCTCCCGAGCGTCACGGAATGGAAGGTCTCCGCCGGCATCGTCGCCTTCGGCCTCATGATCTACACCATCGCGATCAAGATTGCCGTTCCCATTCTGTCAGGCCGCGTCTCCCCGCCAGGTCAACCTCATCCGCCGCGCGACTGCTGACAGACTCGCCTCTCGCAGCCAGTCGATGACCACGTGATCGAACAACGCCGAGAACCGTGAACCCCGGATCGGATCATGGCAATGGTCATCGGCGCGTCACCATCACGGGTGACAATGCTCGCGTGGTGCAGATTTGTCGGGCAGCAGAGTTCCGTTGCGGATGTCTCTCCTGCTTGACGCATTCGCTAGACTAGACGTCAGATCTCCCGATTGCTCTCGTTTGCTGGTGCGGTTGGGCTTGTGGTCAGTGTCGTTTTTCACTCAGCGCGATACTGGGCCAGTTCGATTCCTTCGCCAGGTATGATCTGTTGCGCGTGGAGATCGGGTTTCAGGGGTTCGTACACTCGTCGGATCGTGCGTGTGGAGGTGACATGATGCACGAACTTCGGAATCTCAGGGAGCGTGCGAAGGAGCTTCAGTGTCTCTACCGCGTGCATGAGATCGTTTCGCGACGCAGCCAGACCCCCGCCCACACGTTCATCCGGGTGCTTGAGACCATTCCGGCCGGGTGGCAGCGCCCGGAGTCCACGGGCGCGAGAATCGCGTATCTCGGCCGACACTACGTGGGCCCCGGATTCTCCTCATCAGATCATGCGATCGCGGAGCCGATCTGTCTTGACCAGGTCGAAGTCGGTCGGATTGAAGTGAGCGACACGGCGATCGGCAGGATTGACTCCGCTTCTTTCCTGGACGAGGAGCGAGAGTTACTTCGGAACATTGCTCATCGGCTGGGTGATTACCTCGAGTGGAAACATACTGAACTGCTCGGTGACCGCGCCACTCCCGGGAGTGTTCATTGGCGCTGGCGTGACGGGTACGCCGAGGCGTTGGCCGGCGCTCTGGACGCCGCGAGGTTTGGAGTGTCCGCGGTCTATCTCGGCGGAAGCACTGAGGCGGGCCAGGCAGGTCCGGGCAGTGACATTGACCTGCTCATTGTGTTTCACGGCACCGAAGCGCAGCGCGCTCACCTGACTCACTGGCTTGAAGGGTGGAGCCTCTGTCTGGGTGAACTGGCTCTCCAGCAGACGGGGTGTGGGTTTGTGAACGGCATCCTGAACATCCAGTGGACGGCTCAGGCACCGGACCTGAGGCATCGTCCTGACCTTCGGCCGCTGCGTCTGGCTCACGCTCGTGCGGATGAGGTCAGCGGCGATGGCCCTGCGAACCGTGCGACATGACTCCTGCGGTGACAAGATCTCAAGACGTCAGCGACTCCTCGGGTCGTACCAGTTACGAGACGGCCTGTTCCCTGAAGTCTGCTCCCATGTCTCAGCGAAACCGTAGGCGCCCGCGTGGCCATCTGCGAACACGTAGTTCGCCCGTTCTCCACCGTGGCGGCTATGCTGAATCACCCTGGGTCGTTGCGTCGTCCGGTCCCACTGGCGTGCCTGGATCATCGGGTTGGTGACCGCGGGCGGGTCGCCCCAGTACATCGGCATGAAGTGGTCCATGGCCATCTCCTCTGTGAGTTCCGCAAGGACCACGCAATGCGTCGGCGATCGCACCTGCGAAATCCTGACGCCCCAGTGAGGCGGATGATTTGGTGTGAGGTACGCGTTCATCCCATACGAAGCCAGCCTTGGCATCATCATTGCGTTCCAGTTCTGGCTGTGATCTTCAGGGCAATGACAGACTTCCATCGCTTGCACGAAGCGCTGGATCTCCTCAGCGGTCGGATTCGAGGGCACCGTCATCTCCACACCGACATACGGTGCGAGGAGGTAGATCCAAGACATCTGAAACGGTGCTGCTGGATTCCCGCCCATCGACATCCCCGGCATCCGTGCAGTCGGAAAGAACTGCTGATCGTCGTTGTCCGCGTACATGGTCATGGCAGTTGAGATGGAACGGGAGTTCGTGAGGCAGACGATCGAGCGCCCGGCAGATCGTGCCTTGCCGAGGGCTGGCAGCATGATGCCGGTCAGAAGAGCAACGATCGCGATCACGACAAGTAGTTCAATGAGTGTGAAGCCACCTCGGGATGCGGCTCCTGACGAGTGACGGACCGCCGATACACCGCCGCGCCGCTCTTCGGCCGCGATCCCGGCTGGGAACAGGATGTTGTTCTCCTTGTGGATATGCATGTGCGTATCCCGTTCGAGTTCAGTCAGCAGGCGGTAGCACTCGTTCCAAGTTGAGCAGGCGTCGGGAGGCGGTGTCAGGTCGTCGGTCAGCGCCCGGATGCGCACGAACGCATCACCCACGTCGTCATGATCATGCACCATGCAGTCGATCGGCCGTCGGACGCTCCATGGCGGTCCGCTCGTAATCTCCGACTTGCGTTCGAGCCGTCGCAACCATGGGAAGAGGACCCGCTCCTCGCGAATGAGATGGTCGTGCATGTCCTCGGTCAGTCTCGCGACCGTGTCCTGCAGTTCGGTAAGACGCGCATCGTCATCCGAGTGAGCCGCGACGCACTTCGTGAGCAAGAGCTCGAGACGACTGAGAGACTCACGGGCATAGGTGTGATGCGTCTGTTCGATGTGGTCGGCCAGTTCCGTCATTGTCATTGCTGTGTAGTCAGCCTCGGGAGGACCGGCAGGGCGTACTGGCACATGATCCGAGAGGTGAGCGACGACTTCAGAGGGTTCCATGCCAATTCTCTCTACCGCGTCTGCGAGCAGATGAGAGCCTCCGCAGCAGTAGTCGATTCCAAGTCGCTCAAGTTCGGGAATCAGGTGGGGGTACGCCGTTGCGATCTGTCCGACTGTCATGGAATCAGTGATCTTGCGATGCATCGTATTGCTCCTTTTCCCCGGTCTGATTCTTTTCGGATTCGCTGTGACAGCATGCGCCTGCAAACCCGAGGCGCTTCCATGCAACCTCAAATGTCATAACGTCCCCTGTGAGACCGGTCTGTGTCTCATCAGCGTGGCTGCGCGAAGAGAACGCCGCGACCTGTGACCCCATCGGCGCCCGGAGCTCAGAGGACATCAGGAAGTGGGCGCTTTCGGTCGGGATCCACTTCGACGTCGCGTAGCAATGCGACCAGCGTGCGAGGATGATCGCATCCGGGTTTTCGACCTCGAAGTTGACCTGGCAATTGAAGTCATCGAAGAGTCTGGGTTCCGGCCCTCGGGGTCCCTCGACGATCGTTGCCGTTGCCCAGCTTTCACTACTGATGATCATGTTGCACTGTGCGCAGACCGAATCGCCCAGCCTGATCGATGGCGGGCCGTCAGCGGTCGGGTGGTCACAGCCGGAGAGCGACACCAGGGCGGTCGACAGTGCAACGACCGGAATCATGCGGTTCATACTGAACTCCTTCTTCCAAACAGGAGCATCGCGAGACCAAGGGGTGCGAGGGTCCATGCCAGCAGAGAGGATGCCAGAAGCCACGGTAGAGCACCGCCAAGGGTCTGCGATGCATAGGCACCGACGGGGCCCAGGACATCGAGCGATGCGTTCATGTTCACGATGACAGCCATCTTGAAGGACTGGAGCGGATTGAGCGCGGCCAGTCCGAATATCTCCTGAACCCGGAGCTTGAAGATGATGGAACTCGCCATGAGGCCAAGATCACTGACGAACACAAGCGTCAGCCACGTGAACAGACCCACGCCGGTCGCGACACCGGTGCGCCTTGATATGACGGAGATCAGCATGCCGAGCGAGAGCATCGAGAGGGCAAGCATCGCGGTGAAACTCATGAGCATTGCAAAGGAGCCCGTTCCGACCCCATCGGCTCGCCATGCCAGCACGACTGCGCTGACACCGAATCCAATGCACAGTGAGCAGACCAGCGCCGCCGCGAGCCCAAGATACTTCCCAAGCAGCAGCTGAGTGCGGGAGACAGGCTGTGCCAGCAGATAGAGGAGCGTACCTCTCTCCCGTTCGCCAGCGATCGACCCGGCGCCTGCCGTCAGTGCCATGAGCGGTACGACGAGCATGATCAGGTTGAGCAGTCCAGCGGCGGTTCTGCCAAAGCCGGCAAATCCGTGGGAACCCACACCGCTCAGGGAGAGAAATGAGACACCGACCGCGAGCACCGTGAATGCGATGGTATAGAGTATGAACCACTTGCTCGCGATGGCATCGCGAAACTCCCTCCGTGCAAAGTGCCAGATACCACCGACGAATCCCGCTGCCGATGTCCGGACAGTCACAGTGCGCGGTGTCGTGGTCATGGCGCTCATTGTTTCACCTCCGGGATCTGAACATCCTCAAGGACCTCGACGTCCCGAACCTCGATCTGTCGCCGAGCGAGTGCAGTAATCGGCTCCGCTTTGCGATCCCGCGGCACAGCCACACAGAGCCCGTCTCCATTGAGGTGCACTGCGTGTCCGGCTTCGCGGAGCGCATCTGCGGCCTCGGCCTCGCTTGCCAGGGTCAGGTAGAGTCGAATGACCTGGACCGGCTTCTCTGTGGGCCACAGTTCGGCCGGTGTCGTATCCCGGATCAGCCGTCCCTGCTCCATGACGAGCACTCGATCGGCAAGCGCGATCACCTCATCGGGTCGGTGAGACGCAAAGAGAAGAGTCTTGCCATCGGCCCGCAACCGCCGAAGCGTAGCGACGACCTCCCCACGGCCACCGGCGTCGAGATTCGAGGTCGGTTCGTCGAGGATGATCAGTGGTGGGTTGCTGAGCAAGGCTACCGCAAGGGCAAGGCGCTGTTTCATGCCGCCAGAAAGATCCCGAACCCGTTTGCGCTCGTGGCCAGTCAGGCCCACTGCATCGAGTGACTCCGCAGCGCGATGTCTCGAAACGCGACGGAGTCTGGCAAAGAACATCATGGCGTTGCCGAGGCGCGAGTCGTCGTGGAAGGCGAGTTCCTGAGGCACATAACCGACGAGTGCTCTCGCTTGTCGCCCATGGCGGCGGACGTCGACACCGCCGATTGACGCTTGGCCCCGGTGACGGATCACGCCAAGGAGGCAACGGATGAGCGTGGTCTTCCCGGCGCCGTTGCTGCCCCACAGCGCAACCGAACCGCCGGCCTCAAGTTCGAACGAGAGGGCCGAGACGGCTTCGACTCGGCCGAATCGCCTGGTGATTTCAGTGGCTCGGATCATGATCGGTCTCCTTCACGGACAGCCCGCAACCCGGGCTGAGTGCTCATCACGAGGATGAGTGCCACGGCGGCTGACATGAAGCCCGCCGCGAGCATGCCCATACGTCCCCCCCCGCGACCGGACTCCCCGAGCGCGAGTTCGATCTTTGGAGGCACGGCGAGTGGTGCGGGGTCGACCAGTGTGGGTTCGGGGCGCAGCTCGGGAAGGGCTCGCGAGGTGAACTCAATCGCCTGCTGGGCGGGGCCGTGAACGAAGAGTCTCAGATTTGGTTCCCTTGCGAGCATTTCCCCGAACAGGCTCTTCGGCTCGTACGCGACATCGCCGATTCCATCGGCATCGAGGTCAAAGCCTGCATAGTCTGACCAATAGTTCCCGACACCCTCTTGCGCGAAGCTGTTGCTGACGAGTCGACCCCGCCCATGGGTCGCCGCCGGTTCCTCGTTCTCGATGAACGCATTGCCAGTGAAGACGTTGTCGTGGGTATTCGGAGTCGCGAGCAGTCCAATCTCATTGAAGGCGATCATGTTCCCTTCGAACAGTCCCGTCGAATCGATCGAAGAAGGGCTGTTGTCGACGTAGACGCCCACGCGATTGGCGAGCAGTGCATTTCCCACGATGGTGATATCGTCACAGTCCTTGAGGCCGATTCCGTAACCGCTGGCACCACGGTTGTTTCGCATGCGGTTGCCTCTGAGCGTAATCCCGTTGCTGTACATCAGGTAAACACCCACGGAGTTGCTCAGCAGATCATTCGCCTCCAGGACCGATCCGTGGCTGTACATGAAATGCAGGCCGTATCGACTGTCGCGTACGGTGTTTCCGACAATATGGAGGTCTTCGGAGTACCAGAACACCATGTCGCGTGATCCAATGACCACATTGTCTTCGATGGTCCCGCCGTGGCTCCACCACAGGCGGATGCCGTCTCCGCGGCGTCCGGGCTCCATATCCTTGCAGGTGATGTGGTTGCCCCTGATGACGGAATCCGGTGCCTGCCGAAGATCGATGCCGAAGAGCGCATCCTCAATCGTGTTCGACTCGATAGTCGCTTTCGCGGCGATCACACGGATCGCGGAGGGCTCCCCTGTCACATTCTCACCCGAGGCACGGATGGTGCAGTTCCGGACAGTCACATCGTCCGCGAGCACCTCGATGACGGTGCCATCCCCGAGGCCGTCAAAGACTACGCCGGCACGTCCATTGAGAATGATCGACCTGCGGATCACGAGGTTGCCCTCATAGACCCCCGCAGGGAGTAGAAGTTCGTCGCCCAGCTCGGCGCTCTCGATCATCTGTGCAATGACGGTGACAGGCTGCCGCTGAACCTGTGGCTCGGCCATGGCCTCAGTCGCCGCGGGCAGCAGGCATATCAGGGCATGGAGGATGGGAAAGCGCATCTGAAGTCCTTGATCAGTTGACGGCGGTCTCAGCCTTCGCCCGCTGCTGCCTGACGAGTGGCAGATACGCTCTGCGGTGGAAATACAGCGCGGCGACAAGCACGAGGGAAGCGATCATCGCGAGGATCAGCCCGGCTCCCGGGGTTGCGATCGTGACGAACTGTCCGATGCCCCCCTTGCCGAGCGCCGTGGGTACGAACGGCTTGACCGCGTTCGAAAGGGGTGCGGCGGGGTCCAGATTGAGTCCGAAGTGCCGCATCCAAAGATGAAGGTCAACGAGGAACACGACTGGGAACAGCACGACGGGAGCGACCAGGAGGGCGGACCAGCGCGTGTGGATGTACGCCGCGAATTCGAGCATGATGACAAAGGCGATCATGATGAACACGCCGACTGTTCGTTCGAGTTCCGCCGCCTCATAGAGTGATCGCATACCGATGTAGTGGTTCAACCCATCAATCTCGGCCACGTCTCCGGTCAGCGCATTCAGATGGGCCGTCATGTGCAGTCCATCGGGATACTGGGGTGCCTGGAGTTCCATGTGCCAATAGGGCAGAAACAGGGAGACGAGTAGCAGGATGCGCGCGGTGAGCAGCAGGAATCCGGGCGTGCCATAGCGAAGTGTCTGGCGCGCGCGCTCATCTGGGGCGACTCGCGGGCCCAGGATTCGATCAATCAGGGCGGTCATTGGCATCATCCTTGTTCTGGTCGTGGCCCGTCTGCCGGTCCACAGTGAATCGAATCCACGCCCGACGCTTTCGCATCGAGCGCGGGAGGAGAGTCAGTTGGGTTCAACCATGAGGTAACCCATCATCTCAAGGTGGAGCGCCGAGCAGAACTCGGAGCAGTAGAACGGGAACGTGCCCGGCGTATCTGCCACGAACTCGATCGTGACGGCTTCACCCGGCTCAAGTGACGCGGTGATGTTGTAGACCGGCACGGCGAATCCGTGCGTCGCATCTACGGCGCGTTCGGTGTTGGTGATATGCCACCGCACCACATCACCCTGCTTCAGGTAGACGTGTTCCGGATTGAAGTGGCTGCGGATCGCCGTCATGAAGATGTCGACGGATCCGTCATCGTTGCGCTGTACGCGCTCCATTTTGGGCTTGGGAGCCATCGGATTGATGTTCTGTACATGTGGATCCCAACCGACCTGTGGATAGGTCGTCCATGGCTGCAGCTTGTCTGCCTTGACGATCTGTGCGTAGTGCGGTTCACCGACACCCATCGCCATGTCATAGATCACGGGCGCTGCGGTTCCCTGTTCTGAAATGTCGATGAGTTGGAGATTCTGTGGAAGCAGCGGTCCGGTGGGATAGAAGCGATCGACTGACCACTTGTTCAAGGCAACGAGGTACTTCCCGTCCGGGCTCACGGTGTCTCCTTCCGCCGCCGCGATGTGCCCGACGTTGTAGTGCACGGGTGTCTTGTGCACGAGCGTCCAGTCGGGCTCGGGCGTTCCAGATCCGTAGGACCCGCCGAGTGTCCATCGTGCGACGGCCGAGTCGAGGTAGAGTGACGTGTAGGCGTAGCCGTCCGGCCCGAACTGCGTGTGCAGCGGTCCAAGGCCCACTTCGATGCGTGACTCGACGACGCTGTCGAAGTCCAGGATCGGCACGCCGTACTCATCGGTACCCGAGAACGTCTTGTTTGCGATCGCGTTCTTGATCTTCTGCATCGAGTAGATCGTGACATGTGGATCAAGCTTTCCGGAGACCACGATGAAGTCTCCCTTGGGCGCAACATCGACGCCGTGCGGGCTCCTCGGCTCTGGAGTCACATGCAGGAGTCCTTCGGCAAGCGCTGTCTTGAGCGTGATCACCGGGAAGTCCTCAATCTGCTCGACCTGTCCGGCCTTGAACACGCGCTCGGCCTTCTTCCAATCGATGATGTGCAGGAAGTCAGTGGCGTTCATGCTTGCGCCCGCTTCGAACGGAGGCTTCTTGTCCTGAATGCCTCCCGTTGCGAGCTCTGTGTTCAGCGAATTCATGAAGAAGAAGCCGTCACTGGCCAGCTTTCCTGCGTCTGACAGGTCCTGCCAGTAGGGTGGAAGCTCGATGGCAAATGACCGATCTCTGTCGATGCGGCCGCGATTCCGATCGAACTTCCAGAGCGTCACTGAGCCCTTGTACTGCTCCTTGTACTCGGAGATCGGAGCATATTCCGAGCCCCAGGGCACGGCGTACTGACCGCCTTCAATGATGTACTCTGTGTTGGGCGTGACGAACGTTCCGCCGTGATCGCTGAGAGTCAGCGGGTTCTTGACGATCTGCTTGGTCTCCCAGTCGCGAAGATCGATGACTGCGACGCGCGCGTTGATCTTGTCGTTGATGAAGACGAACTGTCCGTCATAGTCCCCGTCCGTTTCTGAGAGCGCGGGGTGGTGGGTATCTCCCCAGAGGTTGGACTTTCCGCTCGGGAAGCCTTCTTCGAGGATGCTGTTGCCAACCCCGTATCCCCATCCCTGCCAAGGCTCGGGCGTGAATACAGCGATTGAGCGGAGCAGTCGCATGCTGGGCAGGCCGACCACGAAGATCTGGCCTGCGTGTCCGCCCGATGCGAACATCAGGTACTCATCCTTCTGTCCGCTGGGCAGGTACGTCTTCGCAGCCGCAACGAGATCGGCATTCGTCAAGCCGCGCTCCTTCGCGACGGTCTCCACATCTCTCATGGTCTGGCCGGCGGTGGTGCTCGCGAGCACAGCGATCGCCCCCGCGACGATCATTCGACTGGCTGGGTGCGTCATCTGAATCTCCTTGGAATGAGGGCTCTTCGAGTGAGCGTGCAGGCGTCAGTCAGATCGCTGACTACTCATGCAGGCTTCTGATGTATTTCACGATTTCGGTGAGTTGTGCATCGGTGATCGCCGGGTTGCCCCCCTTGGGAGGCATGTCGAGACCCGTGGTGTTCGCCCCGTCCCAGATCGGGCGCCCCATCTTGATGAAGGTGATGAGTTCGTCGTCGGACTTGCTGTCGACGAAGGGACTCGCGTCAAGCGCCTTCCCCAGCCCCGGAATCCCCTCTCCGGATGATCCATGGCATGCTGAGCAGGACGCGACGAACAGTTCGTGTCCAATCCCGGCCTCGCTGCCGACGATCCCTGCAACCTGCTCACCCGAATCACCACCGGTTGCGATGATCCAGTCATCGATCGAGACGGTTGGCTGGCCCGGGTCCTGGATCGCGCGAAGGTAGCACACGACCCTGCGCAGCCATTCATCTTTGAGTGCGCGGCCGGCCCGGGCGGGCATCATGACACCGGTCGTGTTCTCGGGGTCACTGGGGAGTCGCCCGTTGGCGATGACATAGAGGAGTTCTTCATCGGTGTGCTCCTGCACGTACGCGCTGTTGCGCAGCGGCTTCCCCAGGCGGGGCACGCCCTCGGCGTCCTGTCCGTGGCAGATCGCGCAGTTGTTCCGGTAGGCGATCTCACCCAGGTAGATCTCCGAGGGGTGAACACCGAGCCTTTCGGACTCATCGCTCCAACTCGACGTGGGCGGCTCCGGTTGGGCCCAGACGACGGCGAGCAGGATCATGGGAAGAATGAGCGTGACGACCAAGCCCATTCCGATTGCCGGCCACTTGTTCGGATCGGGGTGCGCGACTTGCCGCTCGGAAGAAACGTCGCTCGGTGTGTGCTGTATCGGGGACATCAGCGCCTTCCTTTGTGCATTAGTGGATCCACAACTACACTTTAGAGGCCCATTCTATGATCTCTGAGAGATTGTGGTCAAGTCGATCCACTACTCCTGTTCCGGAATTTTCTCCCCGGCCCGGCTGATGGAGACTGAGTCAGGCAACCGCCCGGTCGAGTCACAGAGCGACCGGACCCCGCCAGCCCCTTCAAGCAGATCCGCCAGAGTGGTCCCGGCGAACGTCCGCTCTGTTCGAGCCATCTCGTCATCCAGGAGTCGGTGGAGGGCGCACAGGCTCGTGTGGCCCTTGATCCCGAGTGGGCATCGAGTGATCCGTTGAATCTCGGTCTCTGAGGCCTTCAGCACGTCCAGAACGCTGATTGCAGTCGCTACCTTGGCGAGTGCGAATCCCCCGTTCGTACCTCGTTGAGCGACCAGAATCCCGTGCCGGGCGAGCATTCGAAGGATCTTCTGGAGGTAGCCCACCGGCACGTGAACGGCTTCCGAGATGTCAAGTGCAGACGCCGGCGAACTGTCTCCACGAGACGCGAGATAGAGAGCCGCGCGCAGAGCGTACTCAGATGTCTGTGAGATCATACGAGTCTCTCCCTCCACGGTGCCATTGTGTACTCATAGCTCTACTATTGTCTCTGGCGAACCTCCGGTCAAGCCCTTCCTTGGGCGCGCGATCGCGACCGCCGCGGACTTGGGCTGAAGTTCGCGGCCATGCGAGGGTGGCTCACAACGCGATCATCAAGAAAACTGAGACTCCCGTGAGTCATTGCGCTCGCCGACCTCGTTCAGCGAGAAGGGGCGATGACTCACCGGACCCGATGGAGGGCCGGGTCGCCCTCTTTAGGTGAACGGAGGACGGGTCATGCAACGGATTCTCTGGTGCGGTGCAATCGGGCCGCCGCGGCGGCAGCGGGCGCTGGGGCGCAGGTCTGGCCTACCCCCCAAAACCTGATCCACTCACTATAAGAGTTCCGACGGGCCACGGGTTGGTCCAGGAGACTCTCGAAGATGAAGCGGACACGACACACACCGGAACAGATCATTACGAAGCTGCGTGAGGCGGACGCCATGCTGGCGTCGGGCCGATCGATCGGACAGGTTGTTCAGGCGCTGGGGGTGAGCGAGCAGACGTTCCACCGCTGGCGGAAGCAGTACGGGCGGCATGAAGGCCGAGGGAGGCGAAGCGGCTGCGTGAGCTGGAGGTGGAGAACGCGCGGCTGAAGAAGCTGGTGGCTGAGCAGGCGCTGGACATGGCGATCCTGAAGGAGGCCAACGACTACCTGGG
>JAUIHS010000013.1 GCA_030432255.1 Phycisphaerae bacterium | reverse complement strand
TTCCGGTGTGTGTCGTGTCCGCTTCATCGTCGAGAGTCTCCTGGACCAACCCGTGGCCCGTCGGAACTCTTATAGTGAGTGGATCAGTTTTTGGGGGGTAGGCCACCACTGACCCTGTCACGTTGCTTCCGCTGAATGGGTCAAGCACTAGGCACTCGTAGTCAGGATCTAGGAGGAAGTCGATGAAAAACTCCACCAATCTGGCAGGAAATCTGGCAGGGTGGGGCTTGATACCGAACTCGCGGCAGGATCGTAGGTATGCCGAGTTGGATTCAGTATTGGCAATCGTCAACAGATTCGAGGGAATGGCCCCTCCATTGTCCTTCTGGAATTTTTTGGAGATGTCATGTCCACTCGGTCGCTTTTTCGCCTTGTAGCCGTTCTTGATCAACGACTTCATCGAGTCACTGTAGGGAACAAGTACCCGGCGATTGTCTGCATCAGGATGCTCAGTCTTGCAAAACCACCACACGGTGTTTACAGCGTCCTTGACACGCACACGCCTTACGGTGACCCATTCGGCAGGAGTCGGTAGCTTGGAGGGGTTGTACCAGTAGAAGTCCTGCGCAAGGTGGAACATCTTCGAAAGATGAATCGCGACTTCGAAGTGGTAAACGCTTCGCACAGGTGCGCCGGGAATCCATGAACCACCGATGTCCAAGACGAACGAACCATCGGGTGTGAGGATCCGTTTGATCTCTTCACAGAAAGGAATGAACCAATCAAGGTAACGCTCGATGGGTTCGTTGCCGTATTCTTTCTTCCTTGTCAGTGCGAATGGTGGGCTCGTG
Source organism: Phycisphaerae bacterium (assembly GCA_030432255.1). Taxonomy (GTDB): domain Bacteria; phylum Planctomycetota; class Phycisphaerae; order Phycisphaerales; family UBA1924; genus JAUIHS01. The sequence goes on along the minus strand of JAUIHS010000013.1, from coordinate 118,901 downwards.
AGGACGAGGTCAACCGACTCAGATGGGATCCTCCGCATACCTACCAGTGAGTCCCCCAGATAGGTCGCACCCAGTTTGGTGTGGTAGAACGGCTTGGTCGATCCCAATCCAATCTCGCTGAGCCAGGGCAAGTCAGTCGTTGGCTTACTGAGTGAGATCATCTGGGTCTCCTAGAACTGGTGTGACCGAGCGATGAGCCACAGATTGAGCGTTGTTACCGTCTGAAGTCCGAACAGACAGCAGTGTATCTCCCTTGACCTTGGGCCGCCATTGGGAACGCACCAAGATGAAAGGCAGCATGATACGTCGCAAGTCTGCCTGTACCTCCTATCCCCCTACAAACACCCCATCCCCCAACCCGTCAAAACCAGATTCAGATCATCAAAATCCACCGTGCCGCTGTTGTCCGCATCACCCAGTGATGAACGCAGCACCACGCGCCCCCAGTTCTCCAGCACGATGTTCAGATCGTCGAAGTTCACCATGCCGTCGCGATTCAGATCGCCCGGCAGGCATGGCAGCAGCGCCACGTGAATGAACGCGTCGCCCAGGTCGTCCCCCGCGGCGTTCCGCAGGATCACGTTCACATACAACGACCGCTCGTCCGTCAGGAACGCCTCGTCCCACGGGAACTCCGCGATGAAGGCGTCGTCGTCGTAGACGCCGTTGCGGTCGATGTCGACGGGGTCGCCGCTGCGCAGCATCACGATGTCCTTCTCGAAGACCACCACCTCATCCAGATCGTCGTCCGGGTGCGTCGAATAGATGCCCACTACCGACTCCGAACGATTGTTGCCCGTGTGGAAGAAGAACGCATCGCCGTTCGGCGCCGAGCCGACGAGTTCCAGGCTGCCGGGTGTGATGGGGTCGCCGTCGCGGTAGTAGGTGAATCCGTTGCGCAGCAGGAAGTCGGCGCCGCCGCCGGAAGTCGTGCCGCGGAAGAACCAGTCGCCGTTCGACACCAGCGTGTTGCGCCCGAGCTGGTGCGAGGGGGTGGTGGTGATCGGATTGGGGAAGCCGGTGACGAAGAAGCCTTCGCGCACGATGATGTTGTTGCTCACGGTGCAGACATGATCGAAGCTGGTCGGCCCGGTCATGTTGCCCTTGACCATGGAGGTGGCGCCGGTGGCATCGTGCTGGTAGCTGTAGAAGTCGAAGGACTCCCACGTCTCCATGCCGCCGCCCTGGCCGAAGGGAATCGTCACGCCTTCCTGCGCCACGATCGTCGTGCCGCCCAGTGCGCACAGCGTGTTCTGATTGGAGGGAAGGCCGTACGTGTTGATCGAACGGACTCCAACCCGTCCATCATTCAGGATGTGCGTCTCGTCGAGGATCAGGCCCCAGGATGCGCCGGGGATCGCCGCAAGCGGCGTGCTCTCCTGCGCCACGACCTCGTGCCCGACGCCGCTCGTCCAGCGGATGACGTACTCGTCGAAGAGGTTGTCGCCGCCCGACGTATTCACGGAGAACGCGTACTGGCCCGAGTCATTGATGCCGCACTGCTCATCCATCGTGTTGACCGTCTCGCCCGGCGCCCACGGCGCGGGGTCGTCTTCGCGCAGCACGACAGTCATGTCGAGGTTGTCGCCGACGATGAGGTAGTCCTCGCCGAAGAGACCGCCCGTGCCCCACGGCGACATGATCCAGCGCTTGCCGTCCGGACTGCGGTAGGGGCGACGCACCGCGCCGAACTCCTCGCCCGGATACCCCGGAACCTGCGCCGTCGACGCACCCGGAATCTCACAGAAAATCGCTTCAATCGTGCCCGTGACCGGGATAGCGCCGCGATCAACCTGCGCCGGTGACATCGCGGCGACCGCCGCAACCAAAGAAAAACTCAACATGGCTCTCATCCTCCGTGTGGGTTGGCAACACCACAATACCGGAGCCACTCCCGGAATCGAAGCAGGAAACGCGAACCCCAATGAACGAGCGGAAGCTCCTCAGGGTGAGGCCAAAGGCATCAACCCCGAGCCCCTGTTCCCGAGTCCCTGTTCCCTCTCCTACCGGATATCGTAATCCACCTTCTCCGGCGGAATGATGAGCTGGGACTCGGACCAGAGTTCGCCCGATGCCGTGCTCGCGCCCGTGATGCCGTTCAGCCGGAGAGAGACCGTGTCAGCCGCCGCGTCCACCATCACCTCGGCGCGCTTCACGTTGAACATGTTCCCGGCATTATCGGTCACCGCGAGGTCGATGAGGTCCAGCGTCTCCGGATCGAAAGACGCTGCCTTCATCATCCCCGACTCGCCGAATTCGAAGCCTTCCACGAAGCGCGATACGTAGTCCTTCTTGACTTCGAGCGCGGACTTCTGCGGCTTGCCGCACCCGGACAGGTACAGCGAGGCAGCCATCATCGGGATGAGCCAGGCTCGATACATGCTGTTGGTATCGGTCGTTTCCGCCGCGAACTGCGGCCGGATCTCCGGGGCCGCCGCGCGACGATCACGTCCCTATAATCTCGCTCATGCCTGAACCGACACACCGCCTCGCAACCGATACCGACAACGGGATGCTCCTCGTCATCTCCGGCCCTTCCGGCGCCGGCAAGACGACCATCACGCGCGCCATCGAACGCTCCATCCCGGATGCGGTCTTCTCCATCTCAGCGACCACGAGGCCGCGAACCGGCGAGGATGTGGACGGCGTCGACTACCAGTTCATGTCCATCGAGGACTTCGAACGCCGTATCAAGGCGGACGAGTTCCTCGAACATGCCGTGTACGCCGGCAACCACTACGGCACGCTGCAGGCGCCGGTGGATACGCAACTCTCCCGCGGCCGCCTCGTCATTCTCGAGATTGATGTGCAGGGCGCCAAGCAGGTCAAGGAGCGCATGCCGGACGCCTTTGCGATCTTCATCCTGCCGCCGTCAGAAGAGGAACTGCTCCAGCGCCTGCGCACCCGCAAGCGCGAGTCGGAGGAGATCATCGAGCGTCGCTTCAACCTGGCCCGCGCCGAGATGAACGAAGCCCGCGCCTGCGGCGCCTACGACGCATTCGTCGTGAATGATGACCTCGATACCGCAATTGCGGAGGCGATCAGGATCGTGAAGGAACGCCGCGGCTGAGAATTGATGCATGACCCAGGACAGCACGAGAACGGCGGACGGATCCCCTCGCTTCATCTGTCCCTCGTGCGGGTATGACATCACAGGTATCGCCCAGCCGCCGTGTCCGGAGTGTGGTGGGCGGTGGCGGGTTCCAGAGGACATGCATCTGTGGTTTCAGCGTCCGGGTTGGCGAGTCGTCTTGCTGCATTGGGCGGTTGCTCTGATTCTCATCGCCGTTGCGTGGATCGCAGTCGGGGGTGTGATATTCGCGGCGATTGGACCGAGTCCGGCTCTCACTGGGCCGTGGGACTGGCCCTTCCCGTGGGTGACTTCAGTCTGTCTGTCAATCAGCGTGTTCGCGTGCGGCCCCTTCATCTCACACCGAACGACGAAGTTCGCGATCATCTCGCTCACGATCGGGGTGGGCGTCTACCTCGCGGTCCTCATGATCATCGGTGCTCTAGACCCACTCATGGGCATGATCGGAACCATGATGTTGCTGCCTGCGGCGATGTTCAGTTGGTGGCTCGGCGTCTTTCTCGGGACCACTTCCAGAATACGGCGTATGCGAGACATGGCGTACAGGCCACGCTGATTCCCCGCACCCCGCACCCCGCTCCCAAAAAAGAACCAACCCGCGGCGGAGTCTGCCACGGGTGGTTTCGTGTTCGTCATTGCAGATCGCAGTCAGGGTTGCTTGCTCCTCCTACCCATCTGTCATCAAAGACCAGTTGGTCCTTCCTTCAGATTAGTAACGCCCCTATGCAGATAACGATCACAACACCGGCCCGAGCGATTTCCCGCTCGTGTCGACAGGATCGGGCCGTTCGCAGGGTGAGTCACCACCGTGCAGCGATCGCGCAAACATCGCGCCCGATCAGTCATTTCCTTTTCCGTGACCTAACTCTCTCTCGATCACCCGTGAATAGACAGGTGGTCGACGTGCAGTCTGCCTGTGCAAACAGATCTGAACACGCGGAAAGCATACCCGTCAGGGGGCGGTTCGCAAGACCGCCGCGCAAGAATCGCACCAACTTGCAGACAAAAGTGCCCTGATGGTCCCTTATCGGGTCCTGACCTCAGGAAAGCACGATCCTGACACAAGCGCAAAGAACGGCAAAGCAGCCGCGATCCCCCCTCGCGTCGCTCCTGTCCACCCCGTTACCCCGGCACTGAAGCCCGTGAGAGAGCCTCTACGGGACGTGAATCAGCATGCTTCGCTGACGCCGCTCCACGCGTTGCCCATCTTTCCACCCCTTCTCCCACTGCTCCATACCATTCATCAGGTTCAGGGGATACCGCTCCATGAGAGCACGCAGTTCAGGACTCCGAACCGCCGTCGGGCCGCCGCGATCGTCATAGTCGTCGGTCGTGAAGAGCCCGATGGTCACCATGCTCATGTTCCGCCCGTGGTAGTAGAAGGCCGGATCACCCTCCTGGCGAATCTCAAAAGCCCGCTCCTCCGCGGCCCGGCGGAACTTGGCACGATCCGACGTGCTCGTGTTTCCCGGCGCCTGGTACACCTCCACCTGGAGCGAGTAGCGGGCATTCGGCCACACACGCCGGGCATACGCCAGGTTCATCTCAGGACGCTCGCCGGCAATCACCGCCGATCGCGGCGGAACCAGCCACGCCGCCCCGTAGGGCACCTGGTTCCCCACCCTGAATGTTCGGGCGAACTGGAGGTCGCGTTCGGCGGCCGGGCTTTCCGCCTCTTCGTAGGAGCCGAGGACAATGGCATAGCCGTGGTTGACCGCCCGGATCTGGACATCGTTCCGTCCGAGCATGCGGCTGACATGGGGGAGGCGCTGGCGTGCGAGGGCGAGTTGATCGCGACCGGGGAAACTCTCGAGCAGGATCGACCACCCACCTGTCTGGGGGAGGACATCGCCACCCTGCGACTGGGCGTCGGTGGCCACCTCGACATCGTCCGACTGATTCGTGCCGGACCCGTTGGCGCGGGTTGTACTGCGGGTCGGGAAGACCCCTTCGGGGTTCAGGTCGGACCGCCCTGCGGAGGTGTTGGATTGGGACGAGGCACACCCGAACAGACCGGCTGCCAGGAGCGATGAGAGAAAAAAGATGCAGCAAATCCGACCGGTCATGGGCGTCTCCGTACTTGGCTTGGGAGGGGGTCCACGGGGTCGTGAGGAGGGTTCCTGCGGGCGACCCGAGGTCCATTCGCGACTTATTGTCACGAGTTGCTTCAGTGTACCGACTTCAATCTGATTTGGGATCAACAACAAAGTTCAAGATGCCCCCTCGGCGCCGACGATACACCTAGTGCAACCGGAATTCGGAGCGATGGAGCGCTCTGCGGATCAGCCATGGGTGGCGTTCAACCAGAAGAATTCACGCCAGGCGGAGCCAGCCCGTGGCACGAACAACGATCAAGCGCAACCACACTTCACACGGAGTTTTCACGGCCATGACCGATATCAGTCAGACCGGACCGGTGTCCGGCGGACGCATCCCGCAATGGAACGTCGCCAGCCGACAGGACCGCGCGTCCGAACTCGGCAGCAGCCACAGCCAGACCGCTTCGGCGGCCCGCGCGGACTCTGTCGAACTCTCGTCACTCGCACTTGACTCGGAGGACACCGAGATCAGAACCGACCTCGTCAACCACGTTCGCGAACTCATCGCCCGAGGCGAGTACATCACCGAGCAGCGCATCGACGCCACGGTGAGCGCACTCATCGATCAGTTCGCCTGACCGAACAACCACACACGCAATCTCCCGGATCGACGAACCGGCTCCCACCGATGGGGGCCGGTTTTTGCATGACGTGATCCGGTGTGCGTCGCCGCGTGATGGGGCGTGGGAAACGAATCGGGAAGCGGGAGACGGGAATCGGGAAACGGGGTGGAGCGCCTCTTGGCGTCGAACCTGAGGAGCTTCCGCTCCAAGAGAACCCTTCGGATGTTTGCAGGCGAGCGGAAGCTCGTCAGATTGAACGCCGAAGGCAATCCACCCCGACTCCCGTGTCCCGTTTCCCAATTCCCGTCTCCTGAATCCCTCATCTCCCCCTTTCCCCCGAGACCCAACCATGCCAACCGATCGACGCGAACTCTTCGAAGACTGGGCTGCTGACTATGACGCATTCGTCGCCGAGACCGCGCGCCAGGACGGTTTCCCCTTCGCAGGCTACGACGATGTCATCCGGCGCATCTGCACGGAAGTGGGGGAGCGCGGACGTGTCCTCGATCTCGGTACCGGAACCGGTGTCGTCGCACGCCCGCTCATTGACGGCGGCAGTTCGGTCGTCGGTGTTGATCTGTCCGCGGCGATGCTCGACGAAGCGCGTCGACGGATCCCCGAAGCGCAACTCATCGAAGCCAACCTGCTGAAGCCGTGGCCCACCTCGCTCGATGGACCCTTTGACGCAGTCGTTTCCGCCTACGTCTTTCATGAGTTCACCCTCGAAGACAAGATCGCGCTCCTGCGCAACGCAATGCGGCGCCTCGCGCCGGACGGCCGCGTTGTCATTGGAGACGTTGCCTTCGACACGAGCGCCGACCTTGAACAGACACGCGACACCTGGCGCGACGCCTGGGATGACACGGAGCACTACTGGGCCGCGGACGAAGCATGCGACGCCATCCGGGCCGAAGGCTGGAACGTCACATGGATCAGGTGCTCCATGTGCGCGGGGGTGTTTGTTGTGGGGGGAGCAGAGTAAGGAGAGTGGCAAGCAGGTAAACGGGTCAATCGTCGAACAGGTGAACAGGAGGCCGCAGGAGAAACGGGCTGTTACCCCACGACCACGCCGCGGCATTCGCCGAACCCGATTCTTCGATAGCCGTCGCGTTCGCAACTGCCGCGCATGATGATTTCATCGCCGTCCTGCAGGAACTTGCGCTCTTCACCGGTCGGGAGCGTGATCGGTTCCGTGCCGCGCCACGTGAGTTCAAGGAGGCAGCCACGAGCATCCTTGCCCGGCCCGGAGACGGTGCCGCTGGCCATGAGGTCACCGGGCTGGAGGTTGCAGCCGTTGCTGGCATGATGCGTGAGCATCTGCGCGACGGTCCAGTACATGTCGCTGAAGCTGCCCTTGCTGAGGCGCATCGGCTCCTTGCCGTCGTCTCGCATCTTCTTGGTCGCGAGCAGCACTTCGACCTGCAGGTCCACACCACCCTGCTTCCGGTTGCTCTCGCTGTCGAGGTAGTCGAGCGGCTGCGGGTCATCTGCATCGCGCTCGAACGCCGCACACCGGAAGGGCGCCAGCGCATCCATGGTGATCACCCACGGTGAGACCGATGTCGCGAAGCTCTTCGCCAGGAAGGGACCGAGCGGCTGGTACTCCCACTTCTGCATGTCGCGCGCCGACCAGTCGTTGACCAGCGTCATGCCGAAGATCCGGGACTCGGCATCGTCGATCGACACCACTTCACCGATCGCATTCGTTCCGCCCACGTAGAAGCCGACTTCCATCTCGTAGTCCAGCAGGCGACACGGACCGTACGCCGGAGGCGCATCATCGCTCGGCCGCGTCTGACCATTCGGCCGATGAATGGGCGTTCCACTCACCACGATCGAACTTGCGCGGCCGTGGTAGCCGATGGGGATCCACTTGTAATTCGGCAGCAGGGGATTGTCCGGACGGAACATCGAGCCCACGTTCGTCGCGTGGTGCACGCTCGCGTAGAAGTCCGTGTAGTCCGGGATGTCCACCGGGCACACCAGTTCCGTCAGTTCAATCGGGCGCATGGCGCGCTTGCGCAACTCCGAGTCGTCGCGCAGGTCGCCGCACTCGGTACTCATCAGTTCACTCAGGCGCGAACGGATCTGACGCCAGAAGGGACGACCGAAGTGCATCAGCACATTGAGGCGCCAGTCGAAGGCGTCCGCCAGTGACTCGTGCACATCCTCGAACAGGTCCGCACATGCAAGTTCGTACAGGTCCACGACCTGGTCGCCGATCGCAGTGCACACCCGGGGTTCATCATCCTCCGTCAGGCACACGCCATAAGGCAGATTCTGAATTGGAAAGTCGCAGGCGTCGTCGTTGGCGGACTCCACCCAGCTCTGCAGGCTGGAGTCATGCGTCGAATCAGTCGTCATGGTCTTCTCGAGATCTGAAGGTGGGGGAAAGCGGGGAGTCTACATCGAAAGCGTCAGCCGATCAGGACGCCGGCGCCAGGAGCCCGAGCGAGCGGAGATCCGCAACCGGCTCTTCAAACGAACACGAGCCGAAGCTCACCGCAAAATCGTCGCGAGCCTGGGCCAACTGGTCCACGTCAAGACGCACGTCATTCCAGCCGGCACCCGACTCATCAAAGTGGAATGCCTCCGGACGAGTCTCCTCCAGCAGGTCCACCACACGCTCCGGTGCAATCGCGCGAACACGAAGCAGACACGCAGCAAGAAAGACATTCAGGAAGCCGTGCATGACGCCTCGCGGCGAGTCGGTCTCATACGTCAGATTGTGCTCCGCCCGGATCGGGTGATGCAGTCCCGCCGTGAACTTCAAAGCCACGCCCGCCGCCGCGCAGGCGGTGATGAACCGGGCCACCGCCTCCGACGGTGGGAACAGGTCGGCCACCGGACCGCCGCATCGGATCTTCGCCCGCCCGCCTGTTCCGGCGAGGGCGGCAATCGGACCGCGCGGATCCTGGTCCCACGGGATCTCGAAGTACGCGTCCAGTTGCTCGGGGACGACTCGCATGGCTTCGTCAATCGTCCGAGCATCCGGACCCTTGAGTTCGATGGCGTCCACGATCACCCGGCCGACATCCTCCGCCGCGGTATGCGCCTGGTTGAAGGCGAAGATCCGATCAATGTCGGCATTCAGATCGGGACCGATCAGCGCCGAGATCCGCCAGGGTTCGACGCCACCGTCCAACTCCGCGGCCGGTTCGCTCCCCTCGGGCGGTTCCGCGGGCAGTTCGCCTCGGGGCAGGTGACGGTCGGCGATGAGTTCGAATTCTTCGAAACGGGCCACCGGGACGACAAGTCGGCTCAGCATCCACGCGTCATCCGAACCCACGTACTGGGCGAAATTCCGCACGGTGGGGGCCATATCCAGCTTGGAGGGCGGAAAGAGCCCCGCGTAGTCCACGATCGTTTCCAGTAGCGCGCCGAGTGCATGCATGGACGCATGGTAGCCCTTCCGGCTGACCCCTTCAGGATACGGAGAACTTCCCTGAAATGAGGGGGTGCTTCCGCCGCGGGTTTCCGGTAAGATCATGTCCGACAGGAGGTTCCGACGATCGGGCCGGGCCGTCATGGTCAGGGTTCCGGCGGGGTTGGTGGTGAGGAGTCATATGAGAAGAACCGCACTGATGATCCTGGCCCTGATCCTGTGCGCCGCCGCCGCGCCAGCCGCGACCGTGACCGTGTCCTCCGGGATGTCGCTCCAGGCCGCGGCCGACGCCGCCCGGGACGGCGACACGATCGAACTTGGCCCCGGCACTTGGAACGGGCGTCTCGTCATCAGCGGGCGCCGACTCACCATCCGCGCCGTCGATTCCGAGAGCGACGCTCCGCCCACGCTTCGCGCCTGCGGCGGCCGCGCCGTCCAGATTGAAGCGGGTGCTGACGTCATCCTCGACGGTCTGGCCATCGAGGGCGAGGTGCTCGTACAGGATGCGCGTCTCGACATCACCTGGTGCACCTTTGCCGGGAGCGATTGCCAGGCCTCGCTGCGAATCCTGAATTCACGTGTTGATGCGAGCGACCTCGAGTTCATCAGCCAGCCGGTCGGTATCACCGTGTACAACGAAACCGCACCCGGGCGCAGCGTCGCCATCTCGAATTCCATCTTCGCGAAGTGCGGCACAGCCATGCGCATCCAGGCCGGTGAGCGCATCAGCCTCACCGACGTCATGATCGTCGGACCGGATGAACCCGGCGCCCGGGGTATTGACGCCATTGCACATGACATCACGCTTCGCAGGGTTGCCATGAGTTTCATCGACGGCGTGGCGCTCAGCGCCGACGCCGCACGCGTCGCGCTTCATGGTGTCACCTGCCTCGATTGCGGCGGATCAACGACGGACGCGACCGTGCACATCAAGGACGTGCAACGCCTCGATGTCACCGACTGCTGGTTCTCCGAGAACGAAGGCGGCACCGCCGGGGCCATGCTCATCGACGGTGCATCCCGCGTCCGCTTCGAAGACACGAGTTTCATCGGGAATACCGCCCGCGGCGAGTCCGTCGATGCTGCCGGTGCTCTGGCCATACGGAATGGCGGGCGTCGTGCATCTGTTGTCATGCGAGGCAACCAGTTCGCCGACAATCACGCCGAGGGGCTTGGCGCCGGCGCGCTATGTGCAGCGGGTATTGACCTGAGTGCCCGGGAAGAGAGCTACCAGCTCAACGCCGCACGCCGCGAGGCTGGCGCCCTCCGCACGATTGGTGGAACAGCGGAGATTCATCGTTCACGTTTCCACAACAACGACACCGATGGTTCCGGCGGTGCACTGGCGAGCGAGGGCACGGAACTCAGTCTCGTCAGCGTCATCATGAGCGACAACCACGCAGGACAGCAGGGTGGTGCGATGCACCTGTCGGGTGCTGCGGAGGCCCCTGTCATCCGCAACTGCACGCTTGTCAGCAATGTTGCTCGTAGTGAGGACATGGAGCTGACGCCGGGTGCCGCGATCTTCGCTGCGGGCGTCTTCCCTGAGATCACCAATTCGATCCTGTTCGGCAACACGGCCCCGAATCATCGCGACGACAGCCAGTTCGTCGTGGAGCGTGTGGACGACGATGCTCCTGGTGAGGCTTTCGTGTCTCACTGCATCATTCAGAACGGGTGGAACGGTGAGGGCACCGGGAATCGCAATGTCGACCCGATGTTCCGCGCGGACGAGCGCGGCCCCCTGCAGTTGCTGCCGACGTCACCAGCCATCGACGCAGGAGACAGCGGGCTGACGAAGGATGGCGAGCGCGATCTCGACGGCGGACACCGCGTGCTGGGTGTCTCGGTGGACATCGGTGCATTCGAGTATTGCCGAGCCGACATCGACCTCGACAACCGCGTGACCTACGAGGATCTCGACGAGATCATCGAAGCCTGGGAGTCAGCCAGCTCCATTCACGACCTCAATGCCGACGGCAACGTCGATCAGGCAGACCTCGACACGCTCATGGTCGAGTGGACGACGAAGTGTGAGTGAGTCAGGGGACAGGGACTCAGGGAGAAGGGGCCAGTGACTCTTCCCTGATCACTGATCCCTGGCATCATTCCTCTACTTCATCCCCAAGCGCCCGGAACAGTGATGCTCGCGCGAAGCGCCACTCGCGCATGATGGTGCGCTCGGAGACGCCCATGACACGCGCAGTCTGCTCGACGCTCAGGCCGGCATAGAAACGAAGCCGCACGACCATCGCCGCGCGCGGGTCATCCGTGTCGAGGCGCGTCAGGGCTTCGTCGAGGGCAAGGATGTCCTGTTCATCTCCCTCTCTCGCCAACTCCAGCACGTCCATCGCGACGCGACGCCGATCGCCGCCTCGCTTCTGACGCCCTTTCTTCCGCGCGTGGTCGATCAGGATGCGACGCATGGATTCCGCGGCAGCCGCGAAGAAGTGCGCCCGATTCTCCCACGGCACAGGCTCATCCCCGACGAGTCGCATGTACGCCTCGTTGACGAGCGCTGTCGCCTGGAGTGTGTGATCGCCCCGTTCCTGGGCCATGTGTCGACGCGCCATCACCTTCAGTTCGTCATAGACGGACTCAAGGAGTTCGTGCTGGAGGTCCTCGTCGCCGCCGAGGCCCTGCAGAATCTGCGTGATACGAGGGTCGGACATGGACTGATCATACCTGAGGCGGGTATTCGTCGAGGGACTTCACGCCGATCAGGACGCAATCCGGGTGCGAACCTCGGATCGGCGGATTCGGCCAAACTCGGCGCGGGCGTTCCGCCGATACGCAGTATCGGACGTCGCTGAACCTTCAGGGAGCACGAAGATCCTATGAGTTCCCTCGCCGCAGACATGCAATCGCTCTCGCCCATCATCGTGACGGCGCCCACGGCCCGAAACGGTGTGACGCTGCTTCAGCGCCTCCTGAACTCATCTCGCCAGATCATCGTCTACGGCGAGAACACGATGATCATGGACCACCTGCCCAAGATCGTCCGCAGCGCCACGTTTTTCTACAAGGCGTCGGGAGAGGAAGTGAAGGAAGCGCGGCGGAAGTTTCTGAGCGAGACCACCGAGTCATGGACCAGCAACCTGTGGCCGGACATGGAAGCGTTCATGCTCCGCATGTACGACGCTTTCTATGCCGGCACGCTCGTTTATGAGCAGAGCACGCGCCAGTACGGCTACGAGCGGTGGGGGATCAAGATCCCCATGACCAACCCCGGCATGGTCGAGATCTTCCGCGTCCTGATGCCCAACTGCAGCGTCGTCGGGATCTACCGCAATCCGTACGAGGTCGTGCGTTCGGCGAAGGCTCGCAACTTCATCACCGACCTCGCGGGTGTTCAACACTACGCCGCTCAGTGGGCAGCCAACCTGCGGGCGCTTCAGGAGAAGTCAGGCGAGGTGCACCTGATCGCCCACGACGACCTCGCCGCGAACCCCGAAGCCGTCATCACGAAACTCGAGCGTGTCACGGGTGTCACGGGCATGGACCGCACCGTGATGGACCGGCGCATCAACTCCTTCGAGGGGTACGTCGAGCCCGAGCCACTCACCGACGAAGAGGCCGCCGCCATCCAGGCGCACGCCGGCGAGATGATGGTGAAGATGGGCTACCAGGTGGAGCAGACGGTGTAGTTCGGGATTGGCCAGACGGGAATCGGTAGACGAGGTGGAGCACCGCATTCGCCTCCTGCCTCATCCTTCCTCCCTCGCCCCTTCATCATCCCAACAAACCCCTCCCGACGAGCCTCGCCGGGCACGCTATAATGCGGTTCGCGGCATCGCAGCGATCACACCCCGGGCGGTCCCTGAACAGGCGCCGGTGGATCCCGAGGCCGGGAAGGCTTGCTTCCGTCTTGTATCACACCGAGGAGCGATGAGGATCATATGACCCTCCAGCGTTTGCCATTCGAGCGCACAGATGACGGCCTGGTCACCCTCTGGCTGGAACAGTCCGACCGGCCAGTGGTCGTGTTGGATTCCGACCTGCTCAAGGCCATCGATGCCACCCTTGACGAGATCGGGACCGACGCGTCCGGACTGATCCTCGCCTCACGCAGCCGCGTCTTCATCGCCGGTGCCAACCTCGCCGAGATCATGGATCTCGATGACGCCGCACTCGATGCGTATCTCAAGTTCGGCAGCCGGGTCTTCGGACGCTTCGCCACCATGCCGTACACCACCGTGGCCGCCCTCAACGGTGCAGCCCTCGGCGGTGGACTCGAAATCGCCATGCACTGCGATCGACTCGTCGCCGCGGCACCCGTCGCCCGCGATCCGGAGACACCCGCAAAGCCCTACCTGGTCGGCCTGCCCGAAGCCGGCCTTTCCATCTGCCCGGGCTGGGGCGGCACATGCCTGCTCCCGGCGCGTATGGACGCCGGCCGTGCGATCGAGGCCACGGCGACCGGTCGACCCTTCAAGGTCGACGCCGCCGCTGAATTCGGACTCGTCGAACTGGTCCCCGCTGATCAGTTGATGAGCCGAGCCGCATCCCTCGCCGCTGAACCGAAGGCATCGCCCCGGAGCGAGCCCATCAGCATCGCTGAAGCATCGAAGCGTGATGCGGGCCGCACGGCGCTGGATGGAGTCACCTCCGACCTGCCCGGGACGCAAGCGGCAGAGGCCGTCGCCGCGTGTGTTCGCGCTGGCGTGACTTCGGGTTGGGATGCGTGTCTGGAGGCGGAGAGGGCGAACCTCATCCGGCTTCGGAATACGGAGGAGGGTCGGGAGGCGATCGCCGCGTTCTTTGCCAAGAGCGGCGGTCGGAAGTAACGAAACACTGATGCCGGCCCTTTCCGTTGTGGGAGGGCCCGCCTGGAGAAGACCCATGTCCGATGTGAAGGCTGACCTCAAGCAGATGAAGGGTATTTCGGCCCGCGACCAGCAGATGCTGGCCGACGCCGAGATCCTCCTGGGCCCGGACCCCGATGAGCTGGGTCACATCAAGAACCTCTTCTGGGGCAACATCCGCGAAGAGCTTGTCTTCCCGTACCCGACGATCGACGCCGAGGAGACGGCGCGCTGCGACCAGTTGCTGGCGGCGCTCGACGACTACCTTCGCAACGAGCATCCCTCCATTCAGATCGATCAGGATCAGGAGATCCCCGACTGGGTTCTGAAGAAGCTCTTCGAACTTGGCGTCATGGGCCTGACCATTCCGCGCGAGCTCGGCGGCCTCGGCATGGGCGTGACCAGCTACGTTCGCGTGCTGGAGAAGATCGGTCAGTACTGCGGCTCCACCGCCGTGCTCGTCTCCGCGCACCAGTCCATCGGCTGCAAGGCCATCATGCTCTTCGGCACCGAGACCCAGAAGGCAGAGTGGCTGCCCCGCCTCGCAAAGGACTGGATCTCCGCTTTCTGTCTCTCCGAACCCAACGTCGGATGTGATGCCGGAGGGCAGGAGACCCGGTGCGAACTCTCAGAAGATGGCGAGTACTACATCCTCAACGGTGAGAAGAAGTGGGCCACCAGCGGCGCTCTCTCCTCCGTCTTCACCGTGATGGCCAAGCAGAAGCTTGCCGACCCGAAGACCGGCAAGGAACGCGATCGTGTCACCGCGCTCGTCTGCCATCCCGAAATGGAAGGCGTCGAGATCTTCCAGAAGAATCGCTCCAAGTGCGGCATTCGCGGCACGTGGCAGGCTCGTATCCGCTTCAACAACGTCCGCGTCCCCAAGGACCACCTTCTGCACAAGGAGGGCAAGGGCCTGAACGTCGCGCTCACCTGCCTCAACTACGGGCGCTGCACCCTTTCCGCCGGCATGCTCGGCGCCGCGCGTCAGAGCATGGACCAGGCCATCAAGTGGTCGCGCACCCGCTACCAGTTCCAGCGTCCGCTGGCTGACTTCGATCTCGTCCAGCAGCGCATCGCCCGCATGGCCGCCTACACCTACGCGATGGACGCCATGCTCTACATGACCACCGGCTTCCTCGATCGTAAGGATGCCGACATCATGGTCGAGACCGCGATCTGCAAGACCTTCTGCTCCGAAATGGGCTGGCGCGTGGTCAACGACGCCATGCAGATCATGGGCGGCGAAGGCTACATGACAGAGAACGAAGTGGAGCGCATGTTCCGGGACAGCCGCATCAACCTCATCGTCGAAGGCGCCAACGAGGTGATGCAGTCCTTCATCTTCGGCTACGGCGGCAAGGCCCTCGCCGAGCAGATGGTCGCCGTTCTGAATGCCGTCGGCTGGAACAACGAAGAAGGCTTCGGCAGCAACTTCTCACGCATCGCGCGGAACATGTTCAACGGGCCAGTCATGGCCCGCGCCGTACCCCTCGGCCTCCAACTCTTCGCCGGCCTCAAGCCCGCCCCGCCGCGGATCACCAAGGTGCACCCCTCGCTGGCCGGCTACGCCGAGAAGATCTCCCGCCTTGTGCGCGAGCACAGTCATCAGTTCAAGGTCGCGAGCAAGGACAACCAGGCCGCGATCCTCGACCGCCAGGTCGTGCAGGCCCGCGTCGCTGACAACGCCATCTATATCCACGCCATGCTCTGCACTCTGAGCCGCCTCGATCGTCAGATCCGGGCCGGTGAGGAGGGTGCCGAGTTTGATCGTGATCGCACCGCCGCGATCCACTTCCTCGACATGGCGGAAGTCTGGATCCGCGAGAACTGGCGCGCTCTGCGCGATAATGCGGACGAATCGATGCGCACCGCAGCGGCCGCCGCGATCGCGCACAACGACGCCATGCCCAACAACCTCTTCTCCATCCCCGAGCGCAGCCCCACCGCCAAGGGCACCGGGCGCGTCCTCGACCAGAACGGCATCAAGCAGTTCCCGGGCGACGTGCACGCGCAGACCTGATCGAGGGGTCGTTGCGTCTTCCCACTCCCAACCCCTGATACCCAACACCTAACCCACTAAGACCAATGCCCAAAAAAACCGCCTACACAGCCAAGATCGAGTACCTCCAGATCCTCGATGAGAATGGCAAGCTTGACGAGCGACTCGCTCGCGGCACGCTCAAGGACGATGAGGTCATCTTCCTCTACGAGCAGATGACCATCTCCCGCCATTACGACGAGATCGCCTTCAAACTCCAGCGCTCCGGACGCATGGGGACCTACCCGCAGAACAAGGGGCAGGAAGCCGGCCCCGCCGGCGCGGGCTACGCCATCCGCCAGCACAACCCCGAAGCCTGGCTCGTGCCCTGCTACCGCGAAAACCTCGCGCTCTTCCTCAATGGCCTGCCCATGGAGAAGATCCTCCTGCACTGGATGGGCGACGAACGCGGCAACCAGATCCCCGATGGTGTCAATATCCTCCCCATCTCGATTCCGATCGGCACCCACCCGCTGCACGCAGCGGGACTGGCGTGGGCCGGGAAGTATCGCGGCGAGGACCGCGTCGCCATCACCTTCTTCGGCGACGGCGCCACCTCCGAGGGCGATGTGCACGAAGCACTGAACTTCGCCTCCGCGCTCAAGCTCCCCGTCATCTTCTTCTGCCAGAACAACCGCTGGGCCATCTCCGTTCCGAGTTCCATCCAGACCGGCTCAGAGACCTTCGCTCAGAAGGGTCTCGCCTACGGCATGCCCTGCTTCCAGATCGACGGCAACGACATCTTCGCGAGCTACAAGGTCGTCAAGGATGCCATCAACCGCGCCGTGAAGGAGAACCAGCCCACCTTCATCGAGTCACTCACTTATCGACTCGGCGACCACACCACCGCGGACGACGCCCGTCGCTATCGCGATCCCGAAGAGGTCGAGGCGTGGGTCGGGCGCGATCCGCTCATCCGGACCCGCAAGTACCTCGAGTCCAAGGACCTCTGGAGCGAGTCGAAGCAGAAGGAACTGGAAGCGAAGGCCAAGGAGGTCGTGGACGCGGTCGTGAAGAAGGCCGAGGGCATCGACAAGCCGACCACCGACGACATTTTCGACTACACCTTCGCCGAATTGAACGGCCAGTTGATCGAGCAGAAGCAGACCCTGCGCACAAGTTCACTCGGTACCCACCCGCAGCAGGAGGGCCTGCAGACGCACGCTTGAGAAAGACCGTCGCCAACCATGCTCGTTCGAATCGTCGACATCAAGGACAAGGTGCACTGGATCAATCCGGTCCACGTCAAGGTCGTGACCGAAGGCAAGAAGGGCGTCACGCTCATCTGCCTGAAGCACGAAGTGGCCTGGGGAAGCACCGTGTGCGTCATCAAGACCCGCACACACATCGACGAAACCGCCGAACTCCTCAACATGGGCATGCCCGACGGACTGATCGGATACGCACCACCCGCGGATGACGATCAGGCAGATGAGGGCGGGGCCGCTGCCGCCGCCGCGATGATGGGATGAACAACCGCCGACAGCCGTCGGCTTTGACAGAGAAAGAACCATGGCGAATCTCACACTGGTCCAGGCCATCAACCTGGCGCTCACACAGGAAATGGAAGCGGACAGCCGCGTCATCCTCCTCGGCGAAGACGTCGGCAAGAACGGCGGCGTCTTCCGCGTGACCGAGGGTCTCCAGGCCCGCTTCGGCGCTGATCGCGTCGTTGATACGCCCCTCGCCGAATCCGGCATCATGGGGAGCGCCATCGGTCTCGCCATGGGCGGCCTCCGTCCCGTGCCCGAGATCCAGTTCGAAGGCTTCCTCGGACCCGCCTACGACCAGCTCACCAACCACGCCGCCCGCTACCGCACCCGCTCCCGCGGCGCCGTGACCATCCCCATGACAGTGCGCGTCCCCGTCGGCGGCGGTATCCACGCTCCCGAACTGCACTCCGATTCGCCCGAGGCGATCTACGCCCACACCCCCGGCCTCAAGGTCGTCATGCCCTCGACACCCTACGACGCCAAGGGCATGCTCATCAGCGCCATCCGCGATCCCGATCCCGTCATCTACTTCGAGCCCAAGCGCATCTACCGTGCGTTCCGCGAGGAAGTGCCGGAAGACGAATACACCGTCCCGATCGGCAAGGCCAAGATCGTCGAGGAAGGCACCGACCTCACTGTCATCTCCTGGGGCGCCACCGTCCTCCAGTGCATCGAGGCCATGGACAACCTCCCCGAGGACCTCTCCATCGAACTCATCGACATGCGCACGATCTACCCCATCGATGTCGATACCATCGTCGAGTCCGTCAGCAAGACCGGGCGCTGCGTCATCGTTCACGAAGCACCCCGCACCTGCGGCTTCGGCGCTGAACTCGCCACGCTGATCCAGGAACACTGCTTCCTGCACCTCGAGGCGCCCGTCCAGCGCGTTGCCGGCTTTGATACCGTCATGCCCTATTACAAGCTCGAACTCGATTACCTTCCCGACGCCAAGCGCATCGCCGCGGGCGTCATGGAATGCGCGGCGTACTGACGCCACTCCCGCCCTCTCTCCCGATGTCGAGTTCCTGACCCGCAACACCACCCTGAATCACGAGCCCTGAGTCATGGCCCATACGTCGTCCGATCCCAATGTCTTCATCCTTCCCGACCTCGGCGAAGGCGTCCACGAAGCCGAACTCATCTCGTGGAAGGTCAGTCCCGGCGAAACCGTCGAGGAACATCAGACCGTCGCCGAGATGGAAACCGACAAGGCACTCGTCGAGGTCCCCAGCCCGCGCTCCGGTACCATCGACGAACTCTTCGGAAACCCCGGCGATATCCTCAAGGTCGGTGAGCCCGCATGGACCTACGTCCGCGAAGGTGGCAACGGCAGCGCCGCGCCGGCACAGCCCGCCGCCGCTCCCGCACCGGCGCCAGCCGGGGCCGCCGAAGAACGCGAAGATGCCGGAACCGTCGTCGGCTCGCTCTCCGAAATGGCCAGCGTCTCCGCAGCCAAGGGCAAGGTCCTCGCAACACCCGCCGTCCGCAGACTCGCACGCGATCTCGGCATCGACATCAATACCGTCTCCGGCTCCGGCATCGCCGGACGCGTCACCGATCGCGATGTCCGTGCCGCGGCCGAAGGTGGCACCGCCGCACCCGCCCAACCCGCCGCGCGTCCCCAGTCGGAGCCCGCGCCGGCCGCTCCGACACCAGCGCCCGCAGCGCGTCGCTCACCGGACCTCGCGACCACCGTGCCGCAGCAGGAAGTCGTGTCACGCCCGCCCGTTCTCGTGCCCGCCGGCGACTCGCAGGTCATTCCCTTCCGCGGCGTCCGCCGCACCATCGCCAACCGTCTGCGTCAATCCGTCGACAACGCGGTGCACTTCAGCGTGATGGACGAAGCGGACGTCACCGAAGTCGACGCCACCCGCAAGCGCCTCAGCGCCGCTTCCGGCGAGAAGATCTCCTACCTGCCTTTCGTCGCGTCCGCCGTGTGCCGCGCGATGAAGCGGTTCCCGATGCTGAACGCAACTGTCGACGACGAAGCCGAACAGATTTACCGCCACAGCTTCGTACACCTCGGCATTGCCACCGACACGGAGCAGGGCCTGAGCGTTCCGGTGATTCCGAATGCCGACGCCCTCGGCATCCTCGAGATCGGACGCAACATCAGCGAGATTGCCCGCATGACCCGCGACCGCTCCATCCCGCGCGAGCGCCTCAGCGGATCGACGTTCACCATCAGCAACGTCGGTTCCTACGCCGGTCGCTTTGCAACACCGATCATCAACTATCCCGAGGTCGGCATTCTCGCGGTGGGCCGCGTCCGCGAGGGCGTGGTTGCCGACCGCGGCGCCATCCGCGTTGCCAAGTTGTTGCCGCTGAGTCTCACATGTGACCACCGCTCCGTAGACGGCGCCGATGCCGCGCGTTGCCTGGCGTACATCATGGAACTGCTCCAGCGTCCCGATGAGTTGATGACGCCAGCGAGGGGATGAAGCCTTCGTGAGAAGGTTGTGGCTTGAAGCTTGGCGCAAGCGCCGAAGCGCCTCGCTCCCCACTCCCCGCTCCCCGCCAACCCATCCACTTGCACTACCGTCGCCCATCCCCGACCATGGACATATCGTTCTGGCGTCACTCAAATGCAGAGTGAAGGCCGATGCTTCGTCGGCCGGGTCGGGCCACTCCGACTCCAGACACAGCGACGTTGATCGCATCAACGTGCAGAACGCGGGCAGGCGCTTCGCTCCGAAGCGCCTGTTCTTTAGAAGGTCGTGGCTTGAAGCTTGCGGGTTGGCGCACGCGTTCGAGCGACACTCAGCGCCATCCCACGCTTGCGCCAACCTCCAACCTCCAACCTCCAACCTCCAATGTCCTTCCTCAAGAAACTCTTCGGCGCCCGTGACAAAGACGACCCCTCCGCGCTCAATGTTCATGAACTCATGCGTCGCCTCGACCTCGACGAATCGCAACTTCGCAACGTCGACCTCGATTACCACGCCTTCGAGATCCCCAAGCGACGTGCCGGCGCCGGCACACGCACCATCCTGGCGCCCAACCCGCAACTCAAGTTCGTCCAGCGCCGCATCCACCACCGGCTCCTCAAACGTCTCCGCGCCCATCCATGTGCGACGGGCTTCGAAGCCCACCATTCCATTGCCACCAACGCCGCCTTCCACGAGCGACAGGCGACGGTCCTCCGCCTCGATGTCCGGGACTTCTTCATGGCCACGGATGGCGCCCGCATCCGCAGGTACTTCCGGGCCATCGGCTGGAACCGCGATGTCGCCACGCTTCTCACCCGCATCTGCACGTATGACAACGGCCTGCCGCCCGGTGCCCCCACGAGTCCAAGGCTCAGCAATCTCGTGAACTGGTCGTTCGATGCCGCGATCGTTCGCCGCACCGATGCCGCCGGCGCACGCTACACCCGCTATGCCGATGACATCACCATCTCGTGGACCAGCACACCCACGGGATCGATGATCGGCGACATGATCTCCAACGTGAAGTACATCGCCAACTGCCACGGTTACTTCATTCACGGTCGCCGCAAAACCAGCGTCCGCCACTTCTACCAGCGCCAGACCGTCACCGGCCTCGTCGTCAACGACACCGCCAACCTTCCCCGCGAGACGCGTCGAAAACTCCGAGCCATCGAACACCGACTCCGAACCCGCGGCCGCGCTTCACTGACGGAAGAACAACTGCGAGGTTGGAAGGCATTGCAGACGATGATCCGCGCTGCGCGAGATTGAAGCTTGTGGCGCTGCGCGAGGTTGTGGCTTGTAGCTTGTGGCTTGTGGCTTGAAGCAGGTCGAACTACGCTTGCGCCAAGCTCCAGTCTCCAAGCTCCAATTTCCAACCTCAGCAGAGCCTAGGCTCTGCGCCGCCTGAGCCTCTCCTGAGCCTCCGCTCCCGCAACCACCTCCGCCGATATCTTCGCGCCCTTGCGCACCGCGGCCGCCAGGCCTTCACCCGGCAACTCGTTCAGCAGGCGCTTCGTTGCCGCCAGAGCCTTCGGGCCCGCTGCGCTCAGACGCTCCACGATGGTGTTCACCGTCGTGTCCATCTCCTCCCGCGGCACGAGGTGCGACACCAGCCCCAGTTCATACGCCCGCTCGCCCGACATCAATCCGCCCTGCAGCATGATCCGCCGCGCTGCACCGGCGCCGATCGATTCGACCAGCCATGGCGCCACCACCGCCGGACAGACACCGAGGTCCACCTCCGGGTACCCCAGCTTCGCGTCCGGGTGTGTCACCGCAAGGTCGCACACCGCGGTCAGTCCGCATCCACCACCGATCGCCGCGCCGTGTACCGAACCGACAATCACCATCGGCAGGGCCCGCAGCTTCAGCGTCGCTTCGGCCAGCGAGGAGAGTAACTCCGCGGCCGCGCCCGGCTCATCCAGGATGGCCGCGAGATCCATGCCCGCGCAGAAGCACTTCCCCGCGCCCGTCAGCACACATACCGACACGCCGTCATGGGCCGCCAGTTCATCCAGTTGCTCGTGCATGGAATGCAGCAACGGGATCGAGAGCGCATTGCGCTTCTCCTCCCGTTCCAGCGTCAGTCGCGCCACGCCCCCGGAAACCGTCAGTGTTGTCTTTCCGTCCGTCGACATCGTGTCGTTCACTCCGTGTGGTCAGGGCCTACGACGTCCATGCCGCCGCGAGCATCCGCTTGCCTTCTTCGCCATCCACCAGTGCGAGCGACGCCTCCAGCGCCGCATCAAAGGTGTCTCCACGGACGCCTTCGACTTCGTTCAGCCACAGCTTGGTTCGCGCCAGGGCCCCCGGTGGCTTGGCCGCCAGCGACTGCGCCACCTCGCGCGCCCGGGCGATCGCGCCGTCCGCATAGGCCAGCGACTCTGCGACGAGGCCCATGCGCAGTGCCGTTGCACCGTCAATGAGTTTCGGGTCCAGCATGAGTTCCCGTGTCCGCCGATCGCCGCACGTCGCGACGGATGTCGGCGCACTCACTGCCGGGCTGATCCCCAGCCGGACCACCGGGTAGCCCAGCTTTGCATCGTTGTTCGTGATCACGATGTCGCCCGCGCCCAGCAACGCACAGCCTCCGGCGATCGCGGCGCCGTGTGCGCCGATCACCACGGGGGCCGGACCCGTTCGCAAGGCGCGGATGGCATGCGACAACCCCGTCAGCAACGCCGGCAACGCCTTGTCATCATCTCTGCATGCCGTGAGATCAAACCCCGCGCAGAATGTTCGCCCTTCACCCAGCAGCAGCACCACGTGCGCATCATGACCGGACGCCGCGTCACTCAACCCGTCCAGCATGGCCGGTGTCATTGCATTCCGCTTGTCCGGCCGGGACAGCATGATCGTGCGGATGCCATCCGCATCCTGCACCTCGATCACGTGAGCCCTCCCATACCGCTCCGTGCCGTCAGCACGATCTCCCGGGCACACACGGCGGCCGCTTCCAGCCGCTCCGTGTCCACTCCCGTCTCGAAGCCCTCCGCCTCCACCCGCTGCACGAGTGATTCGGTGGCGATGTTCCCGGGCGCCCGGCGCTCTTCCGTCGAGGCATACGGGCAGCCGCCCAACCCGCCCGCCGAGCCATCAAACGAACGCACACCGCGCTGCAGCGCTGCCGCGACGCAATCCGCGGCCCGCCCCTGCGTGTCATGCAGGTGCAGTGTCATGCGCTCGATGTGCGAGTCATCGAACGCGTCGAGGAGAGCGTTGATGTCGTCCGGTGTCGCGACACCGATCGTCTCGCCGAGGTCGATGTCGACAGTGGGGGAGTCATGCAGTTCGAGCAGTTGATCCACCACGCCACGCACCGCCGCCGGCTTGATCCGCCCCTCGAAGGGGCACTCCACCACGCACGAAACGTAGAAGCGAATCGGCATCTCAAGCTCAGCCGCCCGCGGCACGATCGGCCTGAACCGATCAATCACCTCGGCAATCGTGCCGTTCGTGTTCTGCTGCGAGAATGTTTCCGAGGCGGCGGCGAACATCGCGATCTTCAGGGGCACTCCCTGCTCGCGGGCCAGCAGGGCTTCCTCGAATCCCTGCTCGTTCGGCACCAGCACCGACAGCTGTGGCGCATCCGCCATGCAGGTCGCTTCCACGCCTATCGCTTCGATCACCGCGGGGCCGTCCGCGAGTTGCGGCACCCAGCGCGGCGACACGAAACTCGTCACTTCGATCTCATCCACCCCTGACGCAAGCAGACGCCGGATCAGGCGAATCTTGTCGTCCGTGGCGATGATCTCTGGTTCATTCTGAAGCCCGTCGCGGGGCGAGACATCCGTAATACGTACCTTCTCAGACATACCCGTATCATAAACCACGCACATGAAGAGACCATGAGAGCAATGTTCGGGTGGGGGTGTCTGCCTCAGAAGTTGTATTTGCTGCGGTCATCCCGGTTCGGCAGGGAGAGGCAGAGCATCAGTCCGCCAATCGCCCACGGCCATACCCAGAACACGCCCTCGAGGAAGTAGCGTGCCGCACCCACACCCAGAATCAGCAGAGCGAGTCCCAGACGAAACGCCCAGTGCAGTTCCATGTACCAGCCAATCATCGCCACATCCCTCCGTCAGATCCGATTCAGTTCTGCAACGTGGAGCGAAGCGCCCCGAAGTTCCTGCCGGTCGAAGGCAGTCTAACGCCCTTCCCGTTTCCCGCGTCCCGTGAAGATTCTACAATGACAGTTCCATTCGTCCCCCCATCCCCGGAGTCATCTCCCGATGCCCACCAAGTCCGAACTGCTCGCCAACCCCGTCGTCCATGTCGACCCGAAGGCCTTCGACGCCCGCCCCATCATGGAGGCGTTCGGGAAGACCGCCTTCCAGGCGCGCAACCTGGCGACCGCCGCGGACATCTTCCACCAGATGACCGCCGACAGGGACTGCGCCGTCATCCTGACCCTCGCCGGTTCACTGGTCTCCGCGGGAATGAAGGAAGCGATCCTCTGCCTCCTCGAGGCGAACATGGTCGATGCCATCGTTTCCACGGGCGCCAACATCGTCGACCAGGACTTCTTCGAGGGCCTGGGCTACCGCCATTACATCGCCCCCGGCTCCCCGGAAGCCCCGGTCGTCGACGACCCCACGCTCCGCGACCTCATGATCGACCGCATCTACGACACCTACATCGACGAGGAACAGCTGCGCGACTGCGATGACGTCATGAAGCGCATCTTCGATGACTTCGAACCCATCGCGTGCAGTTCACGTGAGTTCGTCGATGCCATGGGTGCCTACCTCGCCAAGCACCATCCGGATACGCGCTCCATCGTGCGCACCGCGTATGAACGCCGCGTTCCCATCTTCATCCCCGCCTTCTCCGACTGCTCCGCAGGCTTCGGCGTCGTGATGCACCAGTATGAGCGCCAGAAGACAGGCAAGCCCTTCGCCGCGATCGACTCCGGTGCCGACTTCCGCGAACTCACCGAGATCAAACTCGCCAACCGCGAGACCGGCCTGCTCATGATGGGCGGCGGCGTCCCCAAGAACTTCGCTCAGGACATCGTGGTCGCTGCGGAACTCCTCACCGACGACGCCCCGATGCACAAGTACGCCATCCAGTTCACCGTCGCGGACGTCCGCGATGGCGCCCTTTCCAGTTCCACCCTGCGCGAGGCGTGCTCCTGGGGCAAGGTCGACGTCGTTCACGAACAGATGGTCTACGGCGAGGTCACCACCCTCCTCCCCCTCCTCGTCAGTGATGCCTGGCACCGCAACGCCTGGAAGGCCCGCCCCCAGCGCAAACTCGCCGACCTCTTCGCCAAGGTCAGCGGCTGAGGCAATCAACCCCGATTGCCGGGTGCCCAATGCCTACAAAAAAACCCACCCCGAAGGGTGGGCTCTCAGTTCAGTCACTTGTTGGTCAAAGACCAGTTCAGCCGCGGCGGCGGCGGGTCGCCAGCAGACCGGCACCCGCGAGTGCGGAGAGCGTGGCGGGGGTCGGGACGTAGTACGTCTCAACGGCATCGAGGTCGATACCGTCACCGGAACCGATCGGGGTGTGCATCACCTTGACGTAGGTATAGGCACCATTCAGGCCGTTGTCCGAAAGGTCGATCAGGTTCGTTCCGGCGGGACCGCCAACGATCGTTCCGGCATAGAAGAAGTCAACGTTGTTGGCGCTGACGAAGACATCCGCCTCCTCAGCAAGGTCGACGGCCCCGTCAGCGGCATCGTAGACTTCCATGTCGAATCCCGGGCCGTCAACGAACGGCACCGCGAAGCTGACCGTCACGAACGCATCCGTGGCGGACGTATTCGGGAAGAAGTAGCCATCGTTCGTCGGAGCACCGGTCACGATGCCGGAGCCGAAGGGATCAGCATTGTTCGAATCCACGAGGTTGCTCGCGAAGGCACCAAAGGCGGAACCACTCGCTGCGGACGCAACGACAGCACAAAAAACAGCGCGATTCATGTTTGTCTCCTGACTTGACTGTGCGTTTCTTCTGACTCTCTCGAATGAGAGTTTCCTCTAACGTGCATGCGCACTGTACGACGAAAACCCACCGATTCAAGGGTGTTTTTCCGATTTTGGCCGAACCTGGCGCAAGAAGTGCGCAACCGGACGTTGTCCCGTAAGCACTCTGGAAGGTCATAACTCTTTGCAATCAATCTACTTGCAGAGATCCACCTGCGTCCCCCCTCCCTCTCCGAGCCGACAGGGGACCCACTCCCGGGACGGGGCCAGAAGCCAGAAGCCAGAAGCCAGAAGCAACAACCCAACGCCCGGAAACCCCAATCCCAACCTCTATCATGCCACCATGCCGCGCCACTTCCTCACCGCACGCTGGGTCAACCTCTGCATCTTCTCCTGGCCCGTCCCGCCGGAAAGGCTCCAGCCGCGGCTCGCACCGGGACTCACGCTCGACTCGCGGCACGACAGCGCCTGGGTCAGCCTTGTCGCCTTCGACTTCCAGGACACGCGCGTCAAAGGAGTCCACTGGCCCGGCTACGTCCGCTTCCCGGAAGTCAACCTGCGCTTCTATGTGCGACACGGCGATCAGCGCGGCGTCATGTTCGTGCGCGAATACGTGCCCCGGCGCATGATCTCCACCATCGCGCGCCTCCGCTACAACGAGCCCTACGCGACGGCGCCCATGACCGGCACCGCCCAGGTCACCGATGACGAACTCGATGTCGACTACACCATCCGCATCGGCGGCCGCACGCATCGCATCGGCGCCATCGCGGACGCCCACGCCCATACGCCCCCCGATGACTCCGATGAGCACTGGTTCAAGGAGCACTCTTGGGGGTACGGCGTCACGCGGCGGACCAACCGGCTGCTCCACTACCGCGTGGACCACCCCGTCTGGCAGGTGCACCCCATTCGTGAGATCCGTCTCGATGTCGACTGGGCCGCGCTCTACGGCGACGAATGGGCCGACATGAACGATCTCCCCCCGAAGTCAACCGTTCTCGCCGCCGGTTCGGAGATCAGCGTCTCACCAGTGGCGCGTTAGATGCCGGGCTTCTCTGACTTCCACATTCCGATCGTGGCGTCGTGTCCATCCATGTACTCCTGGCGGAACGCGACACCCGGGGTCCTCTGAAGTGCGTGCTCCAGGAGGGCGAGGGGATCATGGCGGATGGCGGGGTCGCCGGGTTCCTGGGGCGCCTTGTCATTGCGGCTGCTGAGCACGTTGAAGACCACCGCTTCCGCTGCGGCGTCGAACGCGTGGTCGATCACGGAGAGCAACGGATCTCGTTCAAACGTATTGAGCGATCCGGAGAACGTGATGATGTCGGGCGCGTAACGGGCGAAGAGTGTCGGATCCGCTGCAAAGTCGGCGACATGAAACTCCGCATCGGGGAGATGACGCGCGCGGGCCTGTTCCACCATTTCGGGGAGGGCTTCGAGTCCGATATAGCGCTTGTATCGGATCTCGCAGGTGTCGAGGAAGGCCGCGAAATCACCCAGGCCACACCCGGCATCGAGGATGACGCGGTCGGTGCAGTCGGTGGTCTCGGCGATGACCGCGAAGCGCTCGAGTTGCTTCTCGCGGCTGTGCCACAGGGTGGCCTCGAACGAAGCCCCGTGCGTGCGTACGGCGTTCCGATAAGGCTCAAGGTATGCGGGATCACCTTCTGTATTGGGCATGACGACATGGTACGCAGGGATCGGTGACTGGGGGCGGCACAGGCATTCCTGCAAGCCTCAAATGTAGCGCAGTTCGGATCCAGCCACCGCCCGGTCGGGCCGATGACCTCCTGAGTGTCCATGCCCACGGCGGTCATGGCCGTCTGAAGGGGAGTTGAGCTTGGCATTGCATGACCATCATGGCGGAAGCGTTGGCGGAGACGTGTCTGCAACCGGAAACGGATTCGTAGATTTCTTCACCGGCGGCGGGACGTACATGCCGCGGGTCCACTGCATGACCAACGAAGCCGGCACCACGGACTGGCCGTGGGTCTGGCTGCTGGCGTTGCTCAACATCATCGTGATCTCCGGTTACCTGAAGATCTTCCGCTTCTGGCGCCGCGCCTTCCTCGAAACCGAGGCTCGCGATCGCAACACCAAACTCATGGACCTCGCATGGATCTTCCTGTGGTGCGCGGTCTGCGGCTACGTGGCTTCGGTGGTCATGTTCTTCTGGCCGGCATATCGACTGGTCTCATTCTGCCTCGTGCCCCTGGCCTTCTTCACCTGGAAGTTCGCCGGCAACCTCGAACCATTCCGCGTGTCGCTGTCGGCGAAGCGCCTGGAGCGCGAACTGCGCGAGTCGCTGGAGCGGCGCAACGAGGAACTGGAGGCGCTGGTTGCAGAGCGGACGCGCGACCTGGAGGCCGCGCTGGCCGTTGCTGACGAGAACTCGGAGGCGAAGAGTCGTTTCCTGGCGAACATGAGCCACGAGATCCGCACACCCATGAATGCAATCGTCGGCTTCACGGACCTGCTGCGCGAGGATCGTGATCACGCGGAGCGTCACGCCGAGCATGTCGAAACGATCCGCCGCAACACGGATCACCTGCTGGGCTTGATCAACGATGTGCTCGATCTGTCACGCATCGAAGCGGACCGACTGGTGATCGAGCACCGGCCGGTTGAGATCCGTGTGCTGCTGGAGGATGTGAAGCGCCTGTTCGCGCCCCGCGCCGCCGAGCACGGCATCGACCTGATCCTGGATTGCCACGACTCCGTGCCGCAGGTCATCCGGACGGATCCGACGCGGATCAAGCAGGTCGTCGCGAACCTCGTCAGCAACGCTGTCAAGTTCACGTCCCGGGGACATGTGCGCATCGAGGCCACGCATCAGCATGGTCGCCTGCAGGTCAGTGTCATCGACACCGGGCCCGGCATCGATGCGGAAACATGCAGCCAGTTGTTCAGCGCATTCGTGCAGGCGGATGTCTCGACGACGCGTCACTTCGGGGGCAGTGGACTGGGCCTGAAGATCAGCCGCGATCTCGCGAGGCTGATGGGCGGCGACATCGTGGTGGAGAGCGAAGTCGGCGTCGGATCCGACTTCACGGTGACGGTGGACGCCCCCGAGATGGATCCCGCGCTGGCGGAACAGACCACGTCCGAGGTGGATGAGGAAACATGGGAAGCCAAGCCGCTGGAGGGTCGGCGGGTGCTGCTCGTCGAGGATGGTGAGGACAACGCTCGGTTGGCCCGCTTCTGCCTGGAGCGCGCCGGCGCGGACATGGTCCGCGCCATGCATGGGCGTGAGGCACTCGACATTCTCGAGTCCGGCGAAGTGTTCGACGTGGTCCTGATGGACCTCCAGATGCCGGTCATGGACGGCTTCGAAACCATGGAGTACCTGCAGAGCATCGGCTTCGCGACCCCGATCGTCACGGCCTCGGCGAGCGTGATGCCAGAGGATCGGCAACGCTGTGAGGACATGGGCTGCCGGGCCTTCCTGTGCAAGCCCTATCGCCGAAAGGCGATCATCGACGTCTGCCTCCAGGTCATCGAAGGCGAGCGCCGGGCAGCGGCGTGACGGAAGCGAATCCGGGTCGTGCGGTATGCTGCGGACACAGATGCCCGGTATCGCGGCATCGTCGGGTTGTCCTGATCCGTCGCATCCCAGCCTCCGGAGCCTCGCTTGTCCGACCGAAAACCGATCTACTGTCTTCGCAACCTGATTCTGCTCTTCGCCCTCCTGTTCGGATCCCTCGTGGTCTGGCAGGTGGTGTTTGCGCTCAAGGCGAAGCCGGGATCGGCGGTGGACTACCATGCCGAGGTGCAGCGCCTGCTGGATGAGCGGTCGCCACAGCCGGAGGGCAGCGTGAACGGCTGGCCCGAGTTGGTCGCGGCGTGCGATGCATACCAGCGGGTCGAGGATGACTGGCAGCATGAAGGCGGAGAAGGTCGCCCGGAGTTCGAGTTTCCGGCGCTGACAACTGAGCGCATAGACGCACCGGCGGCGTTGCCGTTCTTCCTGGAGCGACTGGAGGCGGAGGGTGCCCCGGTGCACCTGGATGCGCTGGTGGAAGCGGGCTGGGCGCGTCGGCCACCGGCGTCGGGATCGGTGATCATGATCGAACTTCCCGACCTCCGCTGGGCCCGGGGTCTCGCTCAGGTGGAAGCCGCCGCGATGGTGATGGACTTCGCCTCTGGTGACGGCGATCCCGGTGTGCGCCGATTCGAACGCATGCTCGGCCTGAGTCGGACGTACATGCAGTCGGCTTTCCTGATCGAGCATCTCGTCGGTCACGCGATCTACGGGCTGGCGTTGCGGCACGTGCGCCACTTCCTGTGTGCGCGCGACCTGCCCGATGAGACTCTCGCAGCGCTGGATGCACTCCTGGCGCAGGGGCTGGCGGGAGAAGCGGCGACGGCGCTGGATGGCGAACGGTTGATGTTCATGGACTTCGTGCAGCGCACGCACTCGGACAGCGGGAACGGGGACGGACGATTCCTGTTGTCGGAGTTTCAGAACATGAGCGGCGATCTCGGGATCGGGCAATCCATGGGGAGCGGGCTCGGGCGATGGGCGAACCTGTCCCACCTGTTCTTCCCGTCGAAGAAGCAGACGACCGAGACGGCGAACGAACTCTACGACGCATGGATCGCATCTTCCCGGCAGACGCCTGTGGAACGTCGCGCCAACACGCTGATCTCGGATGCCGAGGTTGAACAGCGCATCATGAAGAACTTCGTTCTCAGGACGATGATGCCCGCCGTGGGACGCTTCGTGAACACCTACGACGAGGTCGAAGCCCGACGCCGTGCGACGCGGCTGATGATCGCAGTCGAGCGGCACCGGGTTCGCGAGGGCGCGCTGCCGACATCACTCGATGACCTGACGCCTGCATACCTGGAGGAGGTCCCGGTGGACCCGATGACCGGTCAAGCCTTCGGGTATCGGCTGCTGGAGGAGGGGGAGGTGCTGTTCGGCTGCCGCGGCTACGTGCTGTACGCCTGGGGCGGCGACCTCGTGGACAACGGCGGCGCTGTGAAGACGACGATCGAACTGGACGATGCGGGCGAGGACCGCGAAGTGCCCTCCCAGGGGCGCGGGTTGTCAGAGGCCGTGGCGGGATTTGATTACGTGTTCAATCTTGGGACGGGTTGGGAGTAGGTGTTGGGTGTTGGGGGTTGGCGGCCTGGATGAGGTGGTGGAGTCCCTGGCGTTCTTTGTCGGTGAGGGTTGTGTCGTGGGTGAGGAGGAACTCGGCGGTGGGGGTATGGTCCTGGGTGACATCCAGCCACTCCCGTTCAAGCCGGTCCTTGACCTGGGTCTCGTCGAAGTCTCTGAGCCAAAGTTGCATCAGAAGATTGCGTCGGATCTTGGCGACGTACATTTCGGTGACCCAGTCCGCAGGTCGATGCGCATTGATCGCGTCGCGGACTTGATCGAGTTCGGGGCGGCTCTCGCCGTAGCCGAGGCGCGGGGGTGGGTTCCAGTGGGGGGGATACGCACTCGGGCTCCGATCCGACATCAGTGTGAAGGCCTCGGCAATACGACCCGCGCGAAGATGCCGCTCGGCGTTGCGTCGATTGACCTGCTCGGGTTGGGTAAAGGGCAGGAGCGGGATGAAGAATGCGAGCGATGCCGCCGCGACAATCATCGGCCCGCGCGATTGCAGAGGCGATGTGTACGAGGAGAGGTCCGGCCATCGTGGCTTGAGGGTCGCGGCAGCCCCCAGCGCTGTCAGAAACCACAGGGGTGCTGACAGCGTCGCAAGGATGAGCAGATTGAATGTGATGCCGGAGATGAGTTGATCTCGGGCCGAGTGACGGAGGCCGCCCATGATGTCGATGATCGGGGTGGGGATGAGCGTCATCGCGGCGAAGACGACAGCATCGGCGAAGAGCATGACGAGGAAGAAGGCCGCGGCGGGATGGATGCCGTAGATCACCTGGACCACGCGCGTGATGAGGACGACGCGCCAGGCGGCGACGAATCCGAGCGTGCAGAGGTTGATACCGACCGCATCGACAGGCGTCATGAAGCGCTCGTAGGGCACCGCGTAGAGCCACGCCATGGGCGCGGTCATCCAGAAGAGGCTGAGGAAAGTGCGGTATGCAATCAGGAAGGGTGGGCGGGTACCGGTGGCGCGCCTGTGGCGGAGCATCGCGGCGCTGTGAACGAAGAGGAAGAGTGTGGTTCCGGAGAGGAGTGAGGCGCCGAGCGGCCGCAGGATGTGCCACGGTTCATGAATGAGGTCTTCGCCGTCATACTCGCGTGCGAATCCGGCGGAGATGACGAAGAGAATGCTGATCAGGAAGGATGAACGTGATGCCGCAATGGTCAGGATCGCATCGCGGTCGCCGACGAGGAAGCGGAAGAGTGTTGAAGCCTTCATGATGTCGAGCCTCAGGAAAGGGTGGGATTGCACATCCATGTGCGCCTGCGGATCTCCCGGCGTCGCTTGGTCTGCGCGTTCCCGAAGGCGTCGATGAGGAGGTTGCGGAAGGCGTTTTCAAGGTCACCGGGGCTCATGCAGTCGGGTTGATAGGTGACATCAAAGAGCGTGTGATGTGACCAGTCACGATCGGCGAGAAGACGTCCCTCGGTTGCGAGGCGCCGACGCAGTGCGGTGCCCGGAAAGGGTGTGAGGAGCGTGACCTGGGCATCGGCGCAGGGGTCGGTTTCGAGGAAGGCGCGGAGCCGATCGATGGACTCCGGCGTCTCGCCGTCACTGCCGACGATGTAGCAGCCGATGGCCGCGACGCCGGCGTCCTGGATGGCACGGACCGCGTCCATCATGCGGTCGAGTGAAGTACGCTTGGCGCCCATGCCGGTGTGCTGGTGGACGAGTGATTCAAGGCCGATGAGCACCTGGACACAGCCGGACGCCGCCAGCCGGTTCAGGACGGCCGGATTCTCGCCGAGTCGCCAGTCGGCTTCGGTGAACCAGCGCGTCCCCGCGCTGGTGAGGGCGTCGAGGGTGTGGTCATGAGGGCCGCCGCGAGCGAACGTGTTGTCATCAGCGAGTTCGATGAACGGCCGGGGGTCAATGGCGCGGATGGCATCGAGTTCGGCGCGGATACGCGGAGCCGGCTTGGTGCGGAATGGGCCGAGGAGTCGACTGGCGGCGCAGAAGTCACAGGCGAATGGACAGCCCCGCGAAGTCTGGAGCGTGAAGCGTGGTCGTCGGCGGTTGCCCAGCAGTTCGTAGCGCGGAAGCGGCGCATCCGCAAGGTTGAAGGGGGTCGCACTGTGGTAGCGTGGCTTGAGTCGTCGCTGTTCCGCATCGTCAAGGACCTGATGCCAGCAGGACTCACCATCACCGATGACGACAGCATCGGCATGAGCGGAGGCCTCTTCGGGGCACGCAGTGACATGGAGTCCACCCAGAATGACGGGAATGCCGAGACTTCGGAGAGCATCGGCGAGGCCGTAGGCTTCAAGGATGGAAGCGGTGAGCGCAGAGATGGCAACGAGCGTCGGTGCTTCTTCAGCGATCGCCTGCATGAGCGAGTCAGAGACGACGGCCGCTTCGTGGAGAGACATGGACCAGTCATCAGGGGTCATGCCCGCGAGCGTCAGGAGTCCAAGTGGCGGGAGCCCGGCGATGGCGGCGGCGCGATCAGCAAGCCCGGGAAGCGTCATCCCCACCTCGGCGAGTTCGCGCTCGCGCACACGGAATCCGGAGAGTGCGATGAAGGTGATGTGTGGCATGACGATACCGGTGGGAGATACGTATGACCGGGGTGGGG
This sequence comes from Phycisphaerae bacterium, assembly GCA_030432255.1. GTDB lineage: Bacteria > Planctomycetota > Phycisphaerae > Phycisphaerales > UBA1924 > JAUIHS01. The sequence continues at coordinate 85,363 of JAUIHS010000013.1, read as the reverse complement.
GGTTGCATTCGACGCCGCAGGCGACAATCTCATGGCGATTGGGTAGGTGTGCAAGGTCCCGCACCTTGAATTCTGGTGGGCGGCTCTCTTAAGATGTCCTCAGTTCCTATGCCTGCCACCTTGGTCCCACCTGCTGATGCGCCTCCTTACGAGATTCCGCTCGGGCGTGGTGAGTTTCTGCGAGCGCTGCGCTGTGGATTGGGCAGGGCGCACATGCACGTGGTCGCAGGGTGTTCTGACGAAGATGCTGACCTGTTGGCGCATGCGGCGCTGCATGACCTCGCGTTCGACCGACAGGTCGAGGGGTGCCGAGGCGAATGGATTGTGGGCCTGATCGATGCGTCGGGAAGAAGTGACTCGATCCGGCGCACATTTCTCGAGCAGGTGCTGGATGATCCTGATCCAATGGAGTCGGGTGATCATCTGGGCCAGCGCTGCACGATCCTCGGTGTGCTGGCAGGCCGCGGCGACGCGGAGGCCCGTCGTGCGCTCTACACGATCTTCGAGGAACACCGCGAAGGAGAGCGACTCCCGGGCGTCCTCGACATCATCGAAGTCGATGGCGAAGCGGGGCTGGTGCAGGTGTGTTCCGGATTGGGACGCTACGCAGCAGACCATCCGGACATCCGGGGCGAGGATTGGTTCCTGAACGTGTACGACGAGGCGCACGGCGAGGGCGCAGCGCAACGGGTTCTTGAAGGCGCGCGCCTTGAGGACGCGGATGTGGATACGTACCTCGAAGCACTGAAGCGTGATCCGGTGACGTCCGTGAGTCCAGACCCGGGCATGGAGGGACGCCTGTGGGGTGTGGGTCGGGTGCTGGACTGGATCCGAACCACTCCACTTCCGGAGAGCGGCTATGAGAACCTGACCTGGCTGCGGTCGTGGGTCCTGTGCGCGCAGCAGGACGAACTGTTCAAGCTTGTACGTGCCATCGAGGATGCGGAGTCTCCACTCGAACTTCGTCGCATGCTGTCCATCTTTCAGCAAGTCGGCATCAGGAAGTTCACGGATCCGGTACTGCAACTCATTGATCATCCCGATCGGTCGGTTCGACAAGCTGCGTACCTGGCGCTCGGCGCACGGGACGAGAATCGCCCTCGCTGGCTGGGACTGCGCCGCCTGGCACCGGAACGCCTGGCCGAGGGTTCACTGAACCTCTTGCGTATGAGCGTACGGCCTGAGGATACTCAGAAGGTGATCGACGCCCTCTGCCTGCCCGACGATCTGGTCGAACGGCATGGGATGCTGATGAATGTCATCGAGATTGCCGATCGGATCTCCGAGCCGGCGTGCATGCCGTTGTTGCTGTTTGCTTACGAGCATGCGCCGTGCAGCGAGTGCCGTGAGCGCGCTCTGGATGTCCTGCGCCGTGTTGGCGGTGCGCCGGAGTGGGTCGAGCACGAGGCGGCGTGGGGCGCGGGCGATCGTGAGTAGCTACCCGCTCTGAACGGGAAAGTGACGGCTCAGTCCATCTCGTTCTGCATGCGCTCGGCGTGTTGGGCTGATCGGTGCCGGATCGTGGCGTATAGGACGATGAGCAGCATGGGGCCAAGGGCGATCGCGCTGAAGATGACCGGTGACAGGGCATCCCCCGTGGACTGAGGGATGAGGCGAGCCATGAGCAGGACGCCGGCGCCCGGGCCCGCAGCGATCGCGAGAAGCGCGAGTGCGGCGATCGCGAGCACAATGGGGTCTCGACGTGGAAGGTAATTCTCGGTCATGGTCTGAAACCTCGCGGCCTATGGATTCGTCGGATCATAAGGGAAAGGCGCTTCGTCTGGATTCGGACTGTCGCAGGCATAACTTGCGAGTGCATACCTTCTCGAGACGAGATCGTTCTGACACCCCCTGAGGAGGTCCCAGAGGCTGTCGGCGCACAGGCTGCCAACGACCACACTGGTCCCGATGCCGATCCCCACGGCCGCGCCGCAACTCAGTCCAAGCGAGAGGGGTCCCCCGAAGACACAAGCGAGCACCGCCCACGTCATCACGCCGGCGGAGACGCCGCACGATGCGACGTCCATGAACTCCGATGCCTCCTCAAGGCAGAGTCGATTGAGCGCATTGGCCCTGCGACACCATGTCTGGTAGTAGCTGCACTGTGCCGCGGTGAGTGCCTGGCCGTCGCACGTCACTTCCGTACAGGCGCACCGGAACTCCAGGAACGCACCCTCGTCGTACGCCGGGTTCCCGGTTGCCGCTGGCACGTCGACAGTAACATCAGAGACGTACGGTCCCTTGGGCCAGTCGCCCGGGAGCGGTTGAATGTCCTCGGGCGCCATGTCCAGAGGGATGACACCTCCACCAATCGAGCGGCCATCCTGCTCACCGGTCACGATCAGGCCGAGAAAGGTGGTGCTCCCGCCGCGACCGAGCATTGTTGCCAGCACCAGTGATGCCGTTGGTGCCAGTTCGATGGCATGTTGCCTGGCTTCCTGCGAGAGCTCCTCAGATTCGAGAACCGCCCGGACGGCATCGAACTCACTGGCCGCGTGGACAACGAGGTTGCACCAGTCACCGGACGTGCTTTCGACAATGGCATGTCCGTCAACGAGTGGGGTGGTGAGTGCATAGACGCCATCGGCATCGGGATCGAACTCACTGCCGAAGACGATCTCGTGTGCGTCAGCGCGCATCTGCATGTAGTCGATGATGATCGCAGTGGTCGTGTCGGCACCGCCTACGATGGTCTCGGACTCCGGCGCCTGGGCCGCCCGGACCGCCGGCTGGCTCCGCCCCGAATGAGGCAGGCTCCACGTCATGCACAGACCCAGTGCAATACCCGTCATCAGGTGTCGTTGAACGGTTCTCACAATCGCATCCCCTACTGGAAGGTCCCGAAATCTCATCGGTGTCCACAAGGGCATCGATGGTCCGATCCTAAGGTCGGATGCCAGCGAATCAGGGATGTGTGAGTTAATTCAGGAGGCTTTAGAGGTTGCGAGCTTGGAGCTTGACGCAAGCGAACCGCCAGAGCCTCCAACCTCCAACCTCCAACCTCCAACCTCCCCTAAGGAACTAGCACCTGGATGGGTACGGTCACGTCAAACGTCGCGTCGTCGCGGCGGAGGGTGTAAGTCACGGACTCCACGGGCGTGCCGTCGTTGGTGCCGCGCTCGAACTTGGCGCAGCCGAGGTCGGGGACGGGCGTGCCGTTGACGGCGATGATCTGGTCGCCCGGTTGGACGTCGAGGTCCTCGGGAAGTGTGACACTGTCGTACGGGCCGAGGATGGTCCAGTACTCGGCGCCGAGATCAATCTCAAGGCCGGTGCCGCGATCGGAGGAGATGCTGATCGCGTCCGGACCCTCAAAACGCACGAGACGCTGTCGCTGATCGAACGTGAGCACGTAGTTGGCGAGCACCTCCTGCCCGACCAGCGCGGGATAGCGGCCGGTGCTCAGGACGGGCGCCTCAATGTCGATCGGCCCCCACGTGGCGTTGTTGGTGGCCCGACCGACCAGGCCCTGGTGCGCACCGGACGTGCGCACCGAGCGGGTGAGGCGTCGCGGCACGTCCTCAAACAGAACGTGGTTGAAGGTGGTGAGTTGCAGACCGCCGCGAGCGCCCGTATCGAGGAGCATCAAGGTTTCGTGGCCGTCGATTGTGAAGGGGAGGAATGGTGCGTGTCGTCGATCGACAGCGTAGCGCACGGTCATGGGATCATCGGCGCTGAGTGAACCGGTGCCGAGGCGCACCTCGCCGGCGGGATAATCGATGATGAGAAGCGCGTCCTTGAAGACCTGGTAGCCGAGGACACCGTCGATGGGCATCGCGAAGGCGTCGGCGATCGCCGTGAAGTCGACGGTGTGATGATGAAAGTCGCGGGCCGTGAAGCCGCCGAAGGTCAGCGTGTCGATGTGATCGGAGCCGGCCGCGGCCCGGTGACGGCGGACCGCACTGTGATCGAGGTGAATCCCCATGGCGCCGGTATCGAAGACGAGTGTCATGGGAACGCCATCGAGTTCGACATCGGCGAGGAAATAGTCGCCGCAGGTCCGAAAGGGCAGAACCGGGTCGTCGGGGAGCGTGGTATCGCGGGGGAAGTAATGGCGCGATGTGCACGCAGGGAGGAGGACGAGCAGGAGGATGAGGGTGGTGATGCGGTGCATTGGGGGTCCGATGGTTTGGTGGCTGGTGGTTGGTGTGTAGCATATGGGGTGTCGGATTCCGGTGGGCGTTGTCGTGCTGAACGGCGTATGGGGCTGCAGGTGTCGGCCTCTCGCACCTGACGGCACCGCCCGCAGGCAGTGCCACCGCACCCCCCGGCTGGTACACTCTGCGGCCCATGAATATGAACGACACTAGCGTGCGGGTCGGTGAGATCCAGTTGTGGTCGAAGTCCCTGATCATGACCTCAAAGGAGGCGCCGGCAGATGCCGAGGCCGCGAGCCATCGCCTGCTGACACGCGCCGGCTGCATCCGGCGGGTCGCCGCCGGTGTCTACACCTACCTGCCGCTCGGGTGGCGGGTGCTGCGGCGGATTCAGGCGATCGTGAGGGAAGAGATGAATGCCGCGGGCGCCAGCGAACTGCTGATGCCGGCGCTCGCACCGACGGAGTTGCTGCGCGAGACGGGGCGGGCCGAGGCGTATGGCGATCTGCTCTTCCGCTTCGAGGACCGGCACGGCCGTGATTCCTACCTCGGACCGACCCACGAAGAAGTGATCACGGACCTGATGCGGGCCACGATCACGTCGTACCGCCAGCTGCCGCTCAACCTGTACCAGATCCAGTCAAAGTACCGCGATGAGTACCGGCCGCGCGCCGGCCTGCTGCGCGGGCGCGAGTTCATCATGAAGGATGCGTACTCCTTCTCCATGACGCTCGAGGGGCCGGGTGGGCTCAACGAGATGTACGACCTCATGTACCAGGCGTATACAAACATCTTCACACGCTGCGGCCTCGACTTCTCAGCCGTGGAGGCGGAGGCCGGTCCCATCGGGGGATCAGCGTCCCACGAATTCATGGTCAACGCACCGGCGGGCGAGGACAAGATCATGTCCTGCCCCGAATCGGGGTACGCGGCCAACGTCGAGAAGTGCGAGATCGGGCACCGGGATCACAACTTCGATGGCCCGCCCACCGGCGACCTCGAAGAGGTGCATACGCCGGAGTGCACGACGATCGAGGCGGTTTCGAAGTTCATGAAGGTGAAGCCGCGGAACATGCTGAAGAACGTGGTCTTCCAGGTGCAGGACGAGGAGAGCCCGGTGCGCTGGATCGTCGCGGTGGTCCGCGCCGACCACGACGCCAACGAAGGCAAGGTGCGCGACGCCGCCGGCGTCCCGATCGGCATCGCCGAAGACGGGGCAGCGATGAAGGGGGCGGGCTTCGCAGTGGGGTACATCTCGCCGCGAGCGACGATCGGCCGTTCCGACATCCTGCTGCTGGTGGACCCGGATGCGGCACAGGGCATGGGACCGGATGGTACGAAGGGCATGTTCTGGGCCACGGGTGCGGACAAGGACGAGCATCACGTGAAGCACTTCAACTGGGTGCGCGAAATGGGCGATGCGCTCAAGGACGTGCGCGTGGTGGACATCCGGAATGCGGAAGCGGGCGATCCGTCGCCGCGGGTCGAGGGCGTGGCGCTGGAGGAGCGTCGCGGCATCGAGGTGGGTCACATCTTCAAGTTGGGCTGCAAGTACTCGGACGCGATGGGTTTCCGGGTGCTGGACGAGAATCAGCAGCAGCAGTCGGTGATCATGGGCTGTTACGGGATCGGTGTATCGCGAACGATGGCGGCGTGCGTGGAGATGAGTCACGATGATGACGGCATCATCTGGCCCGCAGCGATCGCGCCGTACGACGTCCTGATCACACCGTTGAAGGTCGAGGATGATGCGGAAACGATGGTGGTCGCACGGGACCTCGCAACGAAGCTCGCACTGGCAGGTCTGGACGTGCTGGTGGACGACCGCAACGAGCGTCCGGGCTTCAAGTTCAAGGACGCGGACCTCATCGGCATCCCCGTACGCATCACGGTGGGCGACAAGGGCCTCGCCGAAGGCAGCGTGGAGTTGAAGCGCCGCGGCGAAGAGGGGAAGGGCTCGCTGGTGAAGGTGGAAGAGGTGGGAGCGGTGTTGGGGATTCAGGATTGAAGCTGGAAGCTTGTAGCTTGTGGCATTCCGGCGGCTCGTCATATTGCGCTGGGGAGGTTCATGATGGCTGATCGCGGTCGTAGCAATCTGATTTCCGTGGGACTGGTCGTCGGGGTGCTGGCATTGCTTGGGGCGATCGGGAACGGGGCTGTGATGGGGCATCCGGGTCCGAAGCCGGTGCCGCCGTCGAAGGTGGCGGCCGAAGTGCGTGAAGGGATCGGGAAGCTTAAGGATGCGGCGACCTTCTGGCGCGGATCGGACGAAGAAGCGGCGACGCCAGAGGGGACTGAAGACGAGGAGCAGCAGGGTCGCTTCGGTCGGCTGGTCGACTCGGTGAAGGATCATCTGGGCGACAAGGGTGAAGGCGAAGTTGAAGGTGCGGGGGAAGACGGTGCGACGGAGTCCGTGGACAAGGATCCCGGCGATGCGGAGTTCGAGGCGGCAAGGCGCCAATACGAGACCGACCTGAAGAAACACGAGTCGTCGGTGCAGGGATACATGCTTCGCTCGCGGCTGGTCATCGCGTTGGGGATCCTGGCGAGCGTGATCGGAGGTGTGGTGTTTGTCTCGGCAGGGGGTCACGAGATGGGAAAGGTGATCGTGGTGCTCGGGCTGGGAGCAACCGGCGTGCAACTGGTGTTCATGCACCTGTTCGTCATCGCGGTGGTCATCGCCGTCGTCATCGCCGCCGTCCTGCTCTGGATATTCCTTACGGAGGGTGAACTGCCCGTCCCATGATTGTTCGAGAAGTGTGGTTGCTCCCCATGGCTGCACCTTGCAGCAAGCTCACAAGCTTCAACCTCCAAGCTGACAACCCCCAACCCCCAACCCCCAACCTCCACCCCCCTGATTTCCCGCAGCACTTCTGGATCAGCACCGACAAGCCGCTATCTTGACAACATGAGTCCTACAGTCATCCTGCTGTCCGGGCTGGTGATCTGCGTTTCCAACGCGGCATTCGCACAGCCTGTCGAGTCTGTCCGTGATGCCGTGAGGGTCCCGAAGACTCCGGTCTTGACGCAGCGGCAGTTTGATCCTCTGCGGGCAAGTCGTGGCGGGCGCGGGATGCCGGGGGACTGGAAGCCAGGTGCGCGCGCGGGCGGCGATACGCCGACGTCGGCGACGGTGATCCCGGTGACGCCGCACACCTACCTCAACTACTCGGATGTCGGCAACAATGCGCTGAACACGGACGCGGGGATGGAGTTGTGTCCCGACACCATCCCGGGTCCGGAGGGCGGGCGCGATGTGTGGTACACGCTGACTGCAGTGGAACCGGTGTGGTACACCGTGGCAATCACGTTGTGCGATGTGACGACGGATTTTGACACGCGGCTGTATGTGTATGAGGGGAGTGTCACGCCCGGTGCACCGGTCAAGTGCGACGACGACACATGCTCAGCAGGGCTGGGCTTTCCGTGGGTGTCCGTGGTGGTGTTCCCCTGGGAGCTGCCGCCCAACCAGTACTGGATCGTGGTGGACGGATGGTCGGAGAGCGATACCGGGGATTACCAGCTCACGCTGCAGTCATCTATCGATGAGCCGTGTCTCGTGAACTGCCTGACGTCAGATGTCCTGAACCCGGGCCCGTGTCTCCTCGGGGGTGACGGTGACGACGGGTGCTCTGCGCCGAATCAGGATGAGTTCTTCGCGATCAACTGCGCAGAGACGGTGTGCGGAACATTCTTCACGGACTCGGCGAACAACCTGCGTGATCTGGACTGGTATGAACTGGTCCTGACGCAGACCAACGATGTCACGGCCCTCCTCATCAGTGATCCGTCAGCGGGGCACCAACTGGCGTTTCATGACCCGATCCGGGCCGGCTGCGCCCCGCCGGGTGAGGACCAGCCGGTGACTCTTCTGGTGTCCACCGGAGATGCTTGCTCCTCCACGGGATTCGTGCTCACCGGCCTGACGCCGGGGGCGTACTGGTTCGCAGCGTCGATGCTGAGCGACCCGGACGATCCCGCTCGTCACGACTGCCCGAACGCGGTGGAGTACCGGATCAGAATCAGCTGTGACTGCGGGCCGTACCTGGAAGGGAATGTCAATGGAGATGCGGTGATCGACTTCGATGATCTGAACGCCCTGCTGGGAGCGTGGGGAAGTGCGTGCGGGCAGTAAGTGGGGGAGCGCACAAGCCCCGGTGCCACTGCTCTCCGAGCAGTGTGAGATCAGCGCCAACACCTGCGGGACCACCCGTCATCCAGTGCGGAACCGGTCGCTCCAGAATCGCGTAGACTCTGGCAACCAGACCCATGCCCGCTTGCCCCTCCTGCCATGCCGACTATCCCACCGACGACGTCAACGTCTCGGAAGGCGTTGCATACTGCCGGGACTGTGACCTCCTCACGCGGCTCAGTGATCTTCTCCCTTCCGGGAGTCCGGCCGCGCCTCCGGACTCGGTGCTCGACAGCATCGACACCGAGAGTCCTCCCGATGGCTGCTTCGTCATGGACCTCGGTTCCCGTATTCGCATCGTTGCCAGTGCACGATCCTTCACGGGCGCCGCCGGCGCTCTCTTCACGGCGCTCTTCTGGAACGGGATCGTTTCCGTTTTTGTGGCGATCGCGATCGGCGGGACGCTCCAGCGGTTCGGGATCCCCCTCCCATCCTGGGCGCCAAGCGGAATGAACGGGATGCCCGTCCTGTTCCTCTGGGTCTTCCTCCTGCCGTTCATTGCCATCGGAGTCGTGCTGTTCTGGGCGGCACTCACGTCCCTTCTTGGTCGCTGTGAAGCCACGCTCAGCGGCCCGGATGCCGTCCTCTTCACCGGCTTCGGACCCATCGGATGGAAGCGTCGATTCCAGGCAGTCGACATTCGCAGTGTCCGACTCGGGCAGACCACGTGGACCCAGAACAAGCGGCATCGCCCCTGCATCGAAGTGCAGACGTCCTCCGGAAAGACACACCGCCTCGGTACCATCCTCCCCGAACCCAGACGAAAATGGATGGCCGCCGCACTGAAGGAACTGCTCGTGACTCCAATCCCCAACTCCTGACCCCCAACACCAGATACCTCAATGCCCGACCACGGATTCCTCTTCGTCGCCGCCGGCGCTCAATACGTCCAGGAGGCCATCGGCGCCGCACATCAATGTGCGCGACGCATGCCCGATGTCTCGCGCGCCATATTTGTCGATGATCCGAGTTACGTCACGCAGCCCGCGCTCTTCGACCACGTGCTGACCTACGACCACGCCGCATCCGAGTGCAACGGCAAGCGGCACTTCTTCCTCGGACGCATCCCGCACCTCGCCCAGTCTCCATATGACATCACCCTCTCCATCGACTCCGATGTCAACATCGTCGAGCCCTGCCACGACCTCTTCGAGACCGTGCGGGAGCGATTTGAGTTCGCCGCGGCACATGCCCCCGTCCGCATCATCCATCCCCTCCCCGACACACCGGACAGTTTCCCCGAGGTCAACGCCGGCCTCATCGCGTACCGCAGGACAGCCGCCGTCCTCGCACTCTTCGACGACTGGGCGAAGATCTACCGCGAGCAACTCCAGAGCGACACGCCGCCGCAGCACGACCAGCCATCACTCCGCGACGCTCTCTGGCGATCCCCGGATCTTCGGCTCGCGATCCTGCCCCCTGAATACAACCTCCGCACCCCGTTCCCCTTCATGATCGGCGGCAACGCGAAGGTCAAGGTCCTCCACGGCCGACTCCCGAACGCGGAAGCTGTCGCACAGAAGATCAATGCGAACGGCGGATGGCGCCCCCGAATCGGAAAGCTGCAGGACTGAGGCGCCTGTAGCCCGAGAGCCTGAAGCTCGGCGCAACCGATTGCGGTGCCACTGCTCTCTGAGCAGTGCGAGAACAGCGCAGACACCTGCAACCCCACCCGCCATCCAGCGCGGACACACACCCGCGGCGTGCCAACGGCACGCTTTGACACAGCCTGGGGTGAAACCCCAGGACGAGATGCACACCCCGTCGTCAGAACGCCGATGCAAGCAGTGTCCAGTGGCGCAACCCAACCCCTGACGCGAACCAACGCAAAAAACAGTTCGACTGCTCTCCGAGCACCGCGAACATCAAAGCCCCCTCAACCAACCACGCGTGCGCCAAGCTACAAGCCCCAAGCTACAAGCTTAAGGCGACAGCCACACTCCGGACACACCTCCAGGCCCGCCAACTCATACCCGCAGCCTGCACACCGCCCACGCCCGGCGCGCCACCGCTCCCGCGCTTCGCACCACATCGCATGTACGAAGATCACGGACAGCGCATACACAAGCGCGTTGATCGCAAACCACAGCGGTAACGGTCGCAGCGGCAGCCGCTTCGCTTCAGAGAGGGGGTTCGGGGGCGGCAGTCCGAGGCCGTGCTGGTACATCGACGGCTGAGAGTCCCAGCGCTCCGACCAGTGGATGGACGTCATCGCCGGAAAAGGAAAACCGGTCTCGACCGCATGCACAGGACGCAACGACGTCATGTGCCGCATCGGCTGCGTGATCACGCGGCCGGACCACCAGCGACTGATCCACGCATCCAGCACTGGCTCGGCGCCCGCCGGAGCCGGCCCGGGGAAACTCCGCCCGGAAACCACCCGCGAGTACGCATGCTCCGCCGGGCTCACCGTCGTCTTCGGGAAGGGGACAACAGATGCACACACCCACGAGACCAGGACCACCAGCGGAAGCATCGCCGCGAAACACAGGCCCCAGCAACGCAACGCCCGACGCCGGTCCCGGTGCCACGCCCGTCGCAACCGAACCCACGGCGTCAGCCACAGCAGCACACCGGCCGGGATCCCGTACGCGATCGAGTTCGCGGCGAACGCCACCGGTCGAGGCCACAACGGCAACCGCCGCAACGCTTCGTTCTCACCATCGAGGCCCACGCCCATACGCCACCGTGAATCCGGCAGCATCAGTTCATCTCCAGTCGCCCGCCGAGTGACGGACTCCAGACCTCGGAATGGAAGTCCTGTCCGCAGCCGCGTCACCGCAATCGTCCGACCCCACATGGCCACCTCATCCGAGGCATCAATCCCGACCCACCCCTCTACCCCGACCCCCCGCATCTCGATCGACCCCGTCTGCGCACTCCCGACAAGCCTCGCGGTCACCGGCATACGAACCGCCGCCCACCACGAGATCATTACGTTGACCAACGCCCCGACCACCAACGCCTGGATCACGAGCCGACGAAGTCGCATCACAACATGTTACGCTTGGGAAGAAGCCCGCGCAGGTGAGAGCTTGCAGCTCTGAACTCGGACGCCCGATGATCCAATGGCGCCAAGCTGCAAGCTGACGACCCAACCTCCCAACCCCGAACTCCCAACCCCCAGCACATTGCTCCTCCTCCTCGGCGACCAACTCGACCCCGCATACCCCGACCACCTCGGCATCACCCCCGCCGAGCATGACATCCTCATGGTCGAGGTCCGTGAAGCATCCACATGCCCGCCCAGCCACGTCCAGCGCACCATCCTCTTCCTCGCCGCCATGCGCCACCACGCGGCGGCCCTCCGTGACAAGGGCTGGACGGTTCACTACCACGCCATCACCGACGAGGCCAATACGCACACCTTCACCGGCGAACTCACCCGCGCTCTCCGGCAGCATCGCCCCGACCGGCTTGTCGTCATCCAGCCCGGTGACTTTGCCGTGCAGGATGCCATCGAGTCCGCCTGCACCAGCACCGGCATCCCCCTCGACATCCGTGAAGACCCGCACTTCCTCTGCACCATCGATGAATTCAACGACTGGGCCGACAGCCGCAGTGAACTCATCATGGAGTACTTCTATCGCCAGCAGCGCCGGAAGCTCGACATCCTCATGACGTCGGACGGCAAGCCCGTCGGTGGCGACTGGAACTACGACAAGCAGAATCGCAAGTCCTTCAAGCGCGCTCCGAACCTCCCCGCACGCCCCGACTTCTCCATCGACGACATCACGCGCCAGGTCATCGACGATGTCCACGCCACCCTCCCGGATCTTCCCGGCACCGCCGACGGCTTCAACTGGCCCGTCACCCGACGCCAGGCGCTCTACGCCCTGCGCCACTTCATCGAACATCACCTTCCACACTTCGGAGATCACCAGGATGCCATGTGGACGGATGAACATACCCTCCACCACTCGCTCCTCGCCGCACCCCTCAACCTCAAACTCATCAATCCCCGCGAAGTCTGCGACGCCGCCCTCGACGCCTGGACGTCCGACCACGCACCCCTCAACAGCGTTGAAGGCTTTATCCGACAGATCATCGGGTGGCGCGAATTCATTCGCGGCGTCTACTTCAACCAGGGACCCACCTACCCCGAGCGCAATGAACTCGAACACACCAACGACCTCCCCGAGTTCTACTGGACCGGCGAGACAGACATGAACTGCATGGCGCACGCGCTCCGCAGCGTCCTCGACCTCGGCTACGGACACCACATCGCGAGGCTCATGGTCACCGGCAACTTCGCCCTCATCGCCGGCATCAACCCCCAGCAGGTCAACGACTGGTATCGCGGCATGTACGTCGACGCCATCGACTGGGTCACCACTCCCAACACCGTCGGCATGGCGCTCCACGCCGACGGCGGCATCGTCGGCACCAAGCCCTACGCCGCGAGCGGCAAGTACATCAACCGCATGAGCAACTACTGCAAGGCGTGCCGCTACGACGTCAACGCCAGAACCGGCGACACTGCCTGCCCATTCAACATCCTCTACTGGAACTTCCTGCTGCGCCACCGAAAGCGCTTCAGCAGCAATCGCCGAATGACCATGATCCTCAAGAACCTCGACCGGCTCACCAGGCAGGAGAAGACCCAGATCACGCTGGAAGGCAAGCGAATCACCGAACAAACTTAAGAGCGTGCAGCCCGGCGCAACCGCTTGCGGTGCCACTGCTCTCTGAGCAGTGCGAGAACAGCGCCACCACGTGCAATCCCACCCGCCATCCAGCGCGGCCACACACCCGCCGCGTGCCAACGGCACGCTTTGACACAGCCTGGGGTGAAACCCCAGGACGAGATGCACACGCCGTCGTCAGAGCGCCGATGCGCCGATGCAAGCAGTATCCGGTGGTGCAACCCAACACCCGCCGCGTGCCAACGGCACGCTTTGACACAGCTTGGGGTGAAACCCCAGGACGAGATGCACACGCCGTCGTCAGAGCGCCGATGCAAGCAGTGTCCAGTGGTGCAACCCAACACCCGCCGCGTGCCAACGGCACGCTTAAACACAGCCTGGGGTGAAACCCCAGGACGAGATGCACACGCCGTCGTCAGAGCGCCGATGCGCCGATGCAAGCAGTGTCCGGTGGTGCAACCCAACGCCCGCCGCGTGCCAACGGCACGCTTTATAACACAGCCTGGGGTGAAACCCCAGGACGAGATTATGAAGAAGCCCCCTCCGTCAAACCACACTCCGGACACGCCGCCAACCCGGCCAACTCATACCCACAGGCCACACACCGCCCGCCCCGGCCTCGCCATCGCTCACGTCCGGCCCGCCACATCGCCGCGATCGCAATCAGCACCGTCGCATAGACCAATGCGTTCGCGATCAACAGCACCGGCCGGGGCCGCAACGGAAGGCGGGTGCCCAATGGCAGACCCCACCGCTCGACCGTCTCGGTGTCCAGTGGAATCCCACGCCAGAGCCGTGATGGCCGTTCTCCTGTCCCGTACCACGCGCACGACTCCAGGGCGAGGAATGGAAAGCCGAACGACTCATGGCAGTACGTCATGCTCATCGGTGCAATCCGTCGCTTGTTCCAGGTGCGCGTGATCACGGGAGACTCGTCACCAGTCATCGAACAACGCGGAATCCGACGCACAGACTCCGCGTCAAGCAACACGTGGGGAGCAGGCATGCCTCCGAAACTCGGCAACGGATAAGACAACACCGACACCCATGACACCATCCACGCCACCGGACACATCAGCAACGTGAGCAGGAGCAGGTGAAGCCCGGTACGCCGCGGCGACCGACGGTACCGCTTCCACACCACCCTCCACGGCGCAAGCCACAGCACCACGAACGCCGCTGTTGCATACACAAGCGTGTTCCCGAGAAACGCGACCGGGCGAACGCGCAGCGGGAGGCGCCACATTCCCGTCCCATCTGCGGTTCCGCTCTCTCCGACAATCGCCACGCCGCCTGACAAGACACCAGCCGGCACGGCACGCTCCGCACTTCGGGTCCACCCCATCGCCGGCCATGGCCATCCCATCGATCCCGAAGACCCGTCCTCCCCCCGAGTCGGCGCGAAACTCCCGGTGTAATCCAGGCGCCACTCCACCCCCACATCACGCCACACCCACTCAACCCGCTGAAACCCAGCCACTTCGTTCCACGCCCCGGACACAACTGTCGGGACCCGAAACGGCACAAACACCGCTGCCGCCCACCACGCCACCAGCACATTCACCACCGCCCCGACTACCAGCGCCAGTATCACGAGCCGACAGCACCGCATCACATCATGTTACTTGAGAAGCAACCCCCACCCGGTGTCACTGCCCTCCGAGCAGTACAGGAACCACCCCGATCAAACCCAGCCACCAGCCACCCCAAACCAGCTACCGGACAAACTCCCGCTCCCCCTCCATGAATGCCCCGAACTGTTCCGCCAGTTCCTCTGCCGTCACGTTGAAACGCAACTCCAACGCATCATCCCACGCCTCGCCATCCTTGATGTCGTCAATCCACATCTTGAACGCCTTCGGCTTGAAACGCAGCATGAAGCGCACCAGCATGTGACTCACCGGATACGAATCATCGTCATACCACGTCCCGTCATGGACGCTCTGTGACATGATCTTCAACGCATCGCCACCCTGGTTCACGAAGTTCTTGACGTGATACCAGTGGCTTCGCGGCTCACCCGACGCCCGGATCAACTCACCCGCCGTGAAGTCCGCCAAACCCTCGTTCGCCCACGTCGGCAGCGACACCGGCGATCGATACCGATACATGAACGCATGGACCGTCTCGTGCACCAGCGTGCTCGCAAACTGAGCATCCGTGTCGCTCTTGAAGAATGACACATACGCATGCGAACCCTTCCCGTGGAAGACGCCCGCCGCACCCGACGCATCCCAGTTCATGCCCAGAGCCTCGAAGTGAATGAAGTCACTCCGGTCCGCAAAAATGAAGATCACGCACTTGCCGTGGAATAGGTCGACATCAAGCGGCATGTCCAGTGCCCGCACAAGCCGCACATACATGCGCTCGACTTCGCCCGACCACCGCTTCGTTTCGCTTCGATTCAGATCGCTGTACAGGAGGAAATGCTTCGTCTCCACCGGCTCAATCTCGAAGTCAGCGGACTTCAGCAGACGAGCCGCAGACGCCTTCACTTCCTCGGTCGCAGCGACTTGCTCCTCCGCACTCAACACCGGCCACGGATCACGCACACGCACGCCGGAGGCGGGTGAGTGCAGCGGTGGGGGGGCATCGTCATCCGCCGCATCGGCATCAGTCGTCTCGCCCTCCTCCGCCTCATCCTCGACTTCAGCATCATCCGTGCCTTCGGAGTCGCCCGCTTCCCACGCCGCGATCGTCTGATACACCCGATCCGTCATGGCGGCGTCCAGGCGCTTCGCCACGGCGAACGCCCGATCCGCGTACCCGCGTGCATCACACTCCAGCATGAGGACGCCCAGGTCGAACCACGCATCGGCGTCCTTCCGCGGGATCAGCCGCCGATACGTCTCGTACGCCGTTCGCGCCTCCAGTTCCGACCACTCGTACCACGCCAGTTCACCCGGCTCGCCGTCGTCCGGCCGCAACTGGAAGCCATGGGCAGAGCGGGCGACCAGCCGACCCCGGATCAGTGTCCCGTCCCAGGTGACCCGGAAGGAAACCCGCACCGCCGGGTCGACCGCGACGAATGCCGGTTCGGTGTCACCGTGGCCGCGGGCCGTGGTGACAGACATCCCCAGAACAAGGGGTGTCACGAGCAGGGCCGCGGCTCTCAGGTATCGATACATGCGCATGGTCGCAACCAAATCTACGACTCCCGGGCGGACCCGGGTCCCGCGAATGTGCCGGGTTGGCAGGCTTACTCGTCACTTCTGGCAGATCACGCATCAACGAACACGCTTCCGGTCTGCATCCAGGGCCCCGCATGGCCGATGACAGGGTGAACGGGCGCGGCATGGGATTCGCTCCCCTTCCCTTGACCCCGCTGAAGCGCACATCCCGCTTCGGCCTATAATCGAGAGTCCACAAGCCGGATTTCGACCCGGTATCCCACCAGGGGGCAAACAAACCCCCGTCGCACCCACGGCATGATGCCATGAGCGACACATTGGAGGTGTTTTATGTTTGAACGGTTCACCGACCGTGCCCGTAAAGTGATGGCCCTCGCCAACCAGGAGGCCCAGCGCTTCAACCACGAATACATCGGGACCGAGCACATCCTCCTCGGACTCGTCAAGGAAGGCTCCGGCGTCGGCGCCAACGTCCTCAAGAATCTCGAAGTCGACCTCCGAAAGGTCAGGCTCGAAGTCGAGAAGCTCGTCCACTCGGGACCGGACATGGTCACCATGGGCAAGCTGCCGCAGACGCCCCGCGCCAAGAAAGTCATCGAATACGCCATCGAAGAGGCGCGCAACCTCAACCACAACTATGTCGGCACCGAGCACCTCCTCCTCGGTCTGCTCCGTGAACACGATGGTGTTGCCGCCCAGGTCCTCATGAACCTGAATCTCAAGCTCGAAGAGGTGCGCGAGGAAGTCCTCAACCTCCTCGGGGCCGGCGTCGACTCCGAAGAAGGAGAAGCCATCGGCGGAGGCCAGCAGGCCCCCGGCGGCCAGGGCGCACGCAACAAGAAGAGCCAGACCCCCGCGCTCGACAGCTTCGGTCGGGACCTCACCGCGCTCGCTCGCGAAGGCACACTCGATCCCGTCATCGGACGCGAAAACGAAATCGAACGAGTCATCCAGGTCCTCTGCCGCCGAACCAAGAACAACCCCGTCCTCCTCGGTGAGGCCGGCGTCGGCAAAACCGCCATCGTCGAAGGACTCGCCCAGGCCATCATCAATGGTGAAGTCCCCGATCTCCTCCACGATCGCAGACTCGTCGTCCTCGACCTCGCACTCATGGTCGCCGGTACCAAGTATCGCGGCCAGTTCGAGGAGCGCATCAAGGCCGTCATGAACGAGGTCCGCCGCGCACGCAACCTCATCCTGTTCATCGACGAACTGCACACCCTCGTCGGCGCCGGCGGCGCCGAAGGCGCCATCGACGCATCCAACGTTCTCAAGCCCGCGCTCGCTCGCGGCGAGATCCAGTGCATCGGTGCCACCACCTTCGACGAGTACCGCAAGTACATCGAGAAGGACGCCGCCCTGGCCCGTCGCTTCCAGGCGATCACCGTCGATCCGCCCACCAGTTCGCAGACCATCGAGATCCTCAAGGGTCTGCGCGATCGCTACGAGAACCACCACCGCGTCCAGATCACGGACGACGCCCTCGAACAGGCCGTCGAACTCTCCAGCCGGTACATCACCGGACGCGTGCAGCCTGACAAGTCCATCGATGTCATCGACGAAGCCGGCGCCCGCGTCAGGCTCAAGAGCATGACCAAGCCGCCGGATCTCGCTGAGATCGAAGCGGAAATCGAGCGCCTCTCCATCCAGAAGGACGAGGCGGTCAAGGCGGCCGACTACGAGAAGGCCGCGGAGCTCCGCGATCAGGCCGAGAAGAAGCGCAAGGAGAAGGAAGGCATCCAGCGCGAATGGCGTGAGAAGTCCAAGGAAGCCGGCGGCGTTGTCGATGGCGAAGTCATCGCCGAGGTCGTCAGCAAGATGACGGGCGTGCCGCTCACCCGTCTTGAGAAGGAAGAGGCCGAGCGCCTGCTCCACCTCGAGAACGAGCTGCACAAGAAGGTCGTCAGCCAGGACGAGGCCATCAAGTCCGTCGCCAAGGCCATCCGCCGCGCCCGCGCCGGCCTGAAGGATCCGAAGCGCCCCATGGGCTCCTTCGTCTTCGTCGGACCGTCGGGTGTGGGAAAGACGCTCCTCTCCAAGGCGCTCGCCGAGTTCATGTTCGGTGACGAAGAGTCACTGATCATGCTCGACATGAGTGACTACATGGAGAAGCACAACGTCTCCCGCCTCGTCGGCGCGCCTCCCGGCTATGTCGGCTACGAGGAAGGCGGTCAGCTCACGGAGCAGATCCGTCGCCGTCCGTACGCCGTCGTCCTCCTCGATGAAATCGAGAAGGCCCACCCCGACGTCTTCAACATGCTCCTCCAGGTCATGGAAGAGGGCCGCCTCATCGACTCCTTCGGTCGCTCCGTCGACTTCCGCAACACCGTCCTGATCATGACGTCCAACATCGGCGCCGAGTTGATCAAGGGCGGCGGCGGTGGCTTCGGCTTCCAGAAGCCGGGCAGCGAAGGCAGCTTCGAGAGCCTCAAGGACACGTTGATGAAGGAGATCGAGCGGCACTTCCGCCCCGAGTTCATCAACCGACTCGACGACGTCATCGTCTTCCGCCCGCTGACCAAGGAAGACCTGGTCACCATCGTCGACTACGAGACCGCCAAGCTCCGCGATCGCCTCGCCGAGCAGGGATGGCACATGGAACTCGATCAGACCGCCAAGGATTTCCTGATCGACAAGGGCTACGACCCCGACTTCGGCGCCCGCCCACTCCGCCGCGCCATCAGCAACTACATGGAAGACCCGCTCTCCGAGTCCATGCTCTCCGGCGACTTCCAGGACAAGAACAAGATCATGGTCCAGGCCGCCCCCAACGGCGAGGGCCTGGTCTTCGAAGCCGTCTTCGACGAATCACTCGTCCCGAAGAAGGAACAGAAGGAAGAAGTCGCCGGCGCCGAATCCACCTGACGCCAACGACAACATCACCCGCATCCCCACGGACGCCGCAACACCAGCGGCGTCCGTTTGCTTTTGAGCTTGAAGCTTGGAGCTTGAGAGCTTGAAGCTTGGCACACGTGATAAAGCCCAATCCGGTACCACCACCGTCTCAACAATGCGCGAACAGCGCCAACACCTGCAACCCCACCCGCCATCCAGCGCGGCCACACACCCGCCGCGTGCCAACGGCACGCCTTGGCGCGCCTCCTGTGAACAACCCGGGCGCCACCCTCCAAGCCCCCTATAAAAACTGCGTTAATCGCACCGACATCCCCGGCAGATGCGCCACCAACTCCAACTCACCACCCAACGCGCCCACGATGCGGCGCAGAGTGCTTATCTGCATGTCGTCCTGGGACTCAAGCTTCGACAGCGACGGCTGCCGGATACCCAGCGACTCCGCAACCGCCACCTGCGTCAACCCCGCCTCGCGGCGGATCTCCGACAACAACATGTCGACAATCATCTCGTCCGCATCCGACGCATTCCGCGCCCGACGCTCCGGGGACATCCTCGCCCGAAGCTCATCGAAGTTCCGTGCCATCAGATCAGTCCTTCCTCGGAGAGCTGCTGCAAATGCTCGTCGTACAGACGATCGGCCCTCGGAAGTGTCAGCCACCAGCGCTCAAACTCATCGGTGAACTCGACCTCCCACATGAGTAGAATATAGCCGGTAGGCAATATAGGTCAAGGGCTATATTCCAAAGCCGGGCAGAACTTGACCTCCCCAGCCACCAGCCACCAGCCACCAGCCACCAGCAACCAACCCCTACTCCACCGTCACCGACTTCGCGAGGTTCCGCGGCTTGTCAACGTCATGGCCACGCAACATCGCCGCGTGACATGCCAGCAACTGCAACGGAATCACCGTCAGCAACGGGCTCAGCGGATCCGAAATCGGCGGCACGAAGAACACGTCATCCGCGTGCTTGCGAATCTCCGTGTCACCCTCCGTCGCCACCGCGATGATCCGGCCGCCACGGCTCTTCACCTGCTCGATGTTCAGCATCACCTTGTCGTACTGCGGCCCCTGGTTCGCGATGAACACCACCGGCATGCCGTCCGTGATCAACGCAATCGGGCCGTGCTTCATCTCCGCCGCCGGCATCCCCTCCGCATGGATGTACGAGATTTCCTTCAGCTTCAGCGCACCTTCAAGGGCGACCGGGTAGTTGTAGCCGCGGCCCAGGAAGAGCCAGTTCTCCTGGTTGACGTACTTCTCCGTCACCGTGCGGATCTGGTCATCCGACTCCAGGATCCGCTCGATGTACGAGGGCACCTGGTCCAGTTCCTCGATCAGGTGCTGACACGTGTCCACCGACATGAACTTCCGCCGCGCCATGAAGAGCGACAGCATCATCAGCGTCAGGACCTGGCCCGTGAACGCCTTGGTCGACGCCACGCCGATCTCGGGACCCACGCGCAGATACACACCCGCATCCGTCTCACGCGCAATCGAAGAACCGACCACGTTCACCACGCCGATCGAGAGCGCCCCGCGATCCGAGGCCTCACGCAACGCCGCCAGCGTGTCCGCCGTCTCCCCCGACTGCGACACCGCAACGATCACCGTGCCGTCCACGATGATCGGATTGCGATAACGGAACTCCGACGCGTACTCCGTCTTCGCCGGAATCTTTGCCAGATCCTCCAGCAGGTACTCGCCGATCAACGCGGCGTGATACGCCGTCCCCTGCCCCGTCATCAGGAACTGACGCGCCCGCACCAGTTCACGCGCATACGGACCAATCCCGCCCAGCACCACCTTGCCGTCACGCTTGTCCAGACGCCCACGCATGGTCGTGCTGAGCGACCGCGGCTGCTCGAAGATCTCCTTCATCATGAAGGTGTCGTACGAGCCCAGTTCGATCTGCTCCAGATCCAGTTCAAGTTGCTGGATCTTCGGCGTCACCGACACATCATCCAGCGTCGAGGTCCGGAACCCCTCGCGCGTCAGCTTGCACACCTGGTAATCATCCAACTCAAACGCCTGCGTCGTGTGCGCCACGATGGCCGTGGGATCACTCGCCACCACGAATTCCGAAGCGCCGACGCCGATGATCAGCGGCGAACCCTTGCGCGCCACCACCAGCGTGTCCGGCTCGTTCTCACACAGCACCGCGATCGCATACGCACCACGCACCTCACGCAAGGCCGCCTGCACCGCCTTCTCGAGATCGCCGTCGTAGAACTCGCTGATCAGCATCGCGATGACTTCAGTGTCCGTCTCGGAGTCGAACTTGTGCCCGCGCTCCTGCAATGCCGTCTTCAGTGATGCGTAATTCTCAATCGTCCCGTTGTGGATGATCGCGATGCCGTTGCGGTCATCCGTGTGCGGGTGCGCATTGCGCTCCGTCGTGTCACCGTGGGTCGCCCAGCGCGTGTGGCCGATACCCACCGAACCCTCGGGCGGCTTCTCCTGCAGGCGATCCTCGAGGACCGACACGCGCCCGACCGTCTTGACCACCTGGAGTTCGCCGTTCAGCACCGCGACGCCCGCAGAGTCGTAGCCGCGATACTCCATCCGCTTCAACCCCTCCAGCAGAAGGGGAACGGCTGGGTTCGATCCGATGTATGCAACAATTCCGCACATGAGGGTTCGTCCGCTCCGGTGGCTCAGGGTCTCGCGAAAGCACCAATGAAGTGCTTACGTTATCCCGCCGCGGCGGGTTCTGCGTCACTGCCTCTTCATCGGCACTCCATCATCGCATCCACACAGAATATGAACAGATGGCACTCGCTCAGCCGCTGCCGCATGCCTCCCCCCTTCACGGTAGGATGAGGGGCCTTTCATGTTGTACGGTTCCAGCTTCCAGGAGGACCCCACCCCATGCACCCGACCCGACTCATCGCAGCTGTCACTGCCGCCCTGCTCAGCCTGCCGCTGCTCACCGGTTGCGGCACCACCACCACCGACAAGGGCCTCCGCGCCCCATCGCTCACCGCCACCTTCACCTCGATTCCTGACGACGAAGTGGACGACATCAGGCGAGGCATGAGCAACGCGGAGCAGACCGGCACTTCCCTGACCTACCGCCTGCCGCTCAGATTGAACGAGACCTTCGATGTGGAGGAACTCAGCCAGGAACTCGCGCGCTGGCACAACCAGATCTCGGCGATCCGGAATGCCAAGGGCACACAGATCGCCGCGAACGATGGCGTGATCATCTCGCTGAAGTACGTCAGTTCCAAGGCGGAGAGCGGAAGCACAGCAACCATTTTCATCAAGCCGACCCCCAGCGGCGCCAAGCTCTTCCTCGATGACTACGTCCCCGGGGCAGAGTCCAATGCAGCCGACGGCTCCACTCAACTCAATTCCAAGGGCGAATTCAGAGTCCGTGTCCCCTTTTCGTTCATCAAGGACGCCGACCGGATCCACTTCCGCACGAAGTATCGCGGCAGCACCCGTTACTTCTACTACGACGTCGCATCGCAGCGGCAGGAAGAAGTCGCCGACATCGCCAATGACAAGGAATGGTCCGAGTACCAGCAGTCCAGTCGGAAGCGGTGACGCGCCGTCACACTTCGAAACCCAGCGCCTTCCACTCATCCCGGTAGCGCGCCGCCATCGCCTCCAGCGCTGACGGGATCACGCGCACCTGGCCCACCGCGGTGATGAAGTTGGTGTCGCCGTGCCAGCGCGGCACGATGTGCACATGCAGGTGCGCCGGCACACCGGCGCCCGCCGCTTCACCCTGGTTGATCCCGACGTTCACGCCCTGGGGCTCCAGCGTCCGCTCGCACAGGAGCACCGCGAGGTCGACCAGTGACCACAACTCCGCACGCTCCCCTTCGGTGTAGTCCAGCAGCCGCGGCCGCCCCTCGCCCAGCGCGACCAGCAGGTGGCCATTGGCGTACGGGTATCGGTTGAGCATGATCAGTCCGCCGGTGCCGGTCCCCGCGTTTCCGGTCCGCACGATCACGTGATTCGCGGCGTCAGCATCCGGATGGAGCCAGTAGTCGCGCAGGAAGCAGTGGGCGGGTGGAGTCGCCGCGGCGTCCGCCCTGCGTTCCTCGTTCTGCTGCTTGAGCAGGTCCATGTAAGAACGGCGCCACGGTGCGTGGAGCGACAGGGGCCCGGTTGGGGGGGGTGGGTCGGGAGTGGCCATGCCCACCAGTCTACGGCCATTCCTTGGTGATGGAGGAGAACCGACTCACCTCACGACATCCGAATGCCGATTCTCTCAACATGCTCTGCATCGCGGACATCATGACCGAAGGCGTCAGGACGGCCACGCTCGATGACAGCCTTCAAACAGTCCGCAACCGCCTCGAAGAGTGGCACATCCACCACCTGCCGGTCATCGATGACGACGGACGCCTCGCCGGAATCATCTCCGATCGCGATGTCCTTCAGGCCCTGAGTCCATACATCGGGACGATGAGCGAGCGCTCGTCGGACCGGGCAAGCCTGAACAAGCGCGCCCATCAGATCATGTCGCGGGCACCCTCCACGATCAAGCCGGAATACCCGGTGGCCGTCGCCGTCGGGATGCTCCTCGACTCCGGGTTCTCCTGCCTGGTGGTGGTGGACCACACCGATGCGCTCGTCGGAATCGTGACGTGGCGCGACATCATGAAGGCCGCCATGCCCTGCTTCGGAGGCGAGGCGGGACCCTACGCGCCCGATGCCGATCAGAACGATGCGGCGGCAGACGCAGCCTGAGACCCCCACACAACGAATAGCGCTGCTACCTTGACGGCATGCTCGTCACTGTCATTGTCCCCGTCTACAACGAAAAGGCCACGGTGGAAGCCGCCGTCGAGGCGCTCCTCGCGGCACCCCTTCCCGATGGCGTCGAGCGAAGTGTGCTCTGCGTGGACGACGGTTCGCGCGATGGAAGCGGTGAGATCCTCCAGCGACTGATGAACCGGCACAAGCAGGTGCGCCTGGTGCGTCACGAGGAGAACCGGGGCAAGGGAGCCGCGATCGCAACCGGGCTGGAGCATGCCGAAGGTGACATCGTGATGATCCACGATGCCGACCTGGAGTACGACCCTGCGGACCACATCGCGGTGCTGGACCCGATTCTCGACGGCCGGGCGGACGTGGTGATCGGCTCGCGCTTCCTGGGCCAGACACATCGCGTGCTGTACTACTGGCACTACGTCGCCAACCGCCTCATCACGTTGTGCTGCAACATCCGCTCCAACCTGAACCTCACGGACATCGAGTGCTGCACGAAGGCGTTCCGCATCGAAGTCGCGAAGCAGTTGGCATTGAAAGAAAAGCGCTTCGGCATCGAACCCGAACTGATCGCCCGCTTCAGCCGGATGCGACTGAATGACCAGCGCCTCCGCATCTACGAAGTGCCGGTGAGCTACTCAGGCCGCACCTATGCCGAGGGAAAAAAGATCGGCTGGCGCGACGGCGTCCGAGCCCTCGTGGTGATCGCCCTTCGATAGCCAGCCCTCAACCCGGTGCCGCTGCCGTCCCGGCAGTGGACAGAACAGCACACAAAACGAGGAACCACTGCGCTGCCAATCGGAAGAACAGCACGACGACGCCAAACCCCCTCGTCCAACTACCTCGTCGGGCCGTTGATATCGAGCACGATCTTCAATGCCTTGTTCTGCAGGAGCAGGTCGAAGGCCGTCGCGTACGCTTCGATGGGCATCGTGTGGGTGATGATGTCGTCGAGTTTCACGCGGCCGCTCAGAAGGAGATTCTCCATCTGGTACCACGTCTCCCACATGCGACGCCCGTTGACGCCGATGACCGTCGATCCCTTGAAGATGATGTGATTCGTCAGGTCAAAGCGCATCGGCTCTCGCGGAATGCCGAGGATCGCGGCGGTGCCGCCCCGCCTCAGTGCATCAAATCCGGCGTCGATGGCCGGCGGGGCGCCGGACATTTCGAGGAGAACGTCGACGCCGTCGCCGCGAGTCTCGGCACGGATCGTCTCGACCCAGTTGTCATCCTGTCCGACGAGGAAGGTCTGCTCAGCCCCGAGCTTGCGTGCGAGGTCGAGGTGGTGGGGATTGGTATCGACCGCGAAGATGCGAGCGGCGCCGGCGGCGCGGGCGACGGGCACCGACATCAGGCCGATCATGCCGACGCCGGTGATGAGCACGGTCTTTGTCGAGACATCGGCGCTCATGACGGTATGAACGGCGTTCCCGAGGGGGTCGAGGACGGCGCCGTAGTGATCGGGGATGTCATCGTGCAGGAGCCAGACATTCTCCTCGGGGACGATGACATAGTCGGCGAAGCAGCCATCGCGATCGACACCGAGGATCTGCATGTCCCGCGCGATGTGCGCGTTGCCGGTGCGGCTGTTGTAGTCGATGCCGGACGTGATGTGCCCCTCGGCGCTGACGCGCTGGCCGACCTCAACCCGCTCGACCGCGCTGCCGATGCGCTCGACGATGCCGACGAACTCGTGACCGGTCACGATGCCGACGGGAATGCGCCCCGAAGCCCATTCGTCCCACTCCCAGATGTGCTTGTCCGTACCGCAGACGCCGGCCATGTGGACACGTATCAGAACCTCACGCGGCCCCGGCTCGCCGCGCCGCCCATGCGATCCCTGCGGGAGCGGACGTGCGGGATCGAAGTCGAGTCCGGCTTCGGGGCGCGCCTTGACGAGCGCGCGCATGGTTGAGGTGGTGTGTGACGTCGCTGTGGTCATGGGGAGATTATAGGTTCGGGAAGCGGGGTGCGGGGTCTTCGGAGGAGTCGCCCCCGGGAGGTCTGAGTTGGGGGTGGAGGTCGCTCAGGATTTGAAGGTGCGGTAGACGAGGAACAGGAAGAGCCCGATCAGCGTGCCGCCCATCGCGAAGAAGATCAGTGGGCGCACGGGGATTCCGCCGGCACGCTGCGATGCTGCGTTACGGCCGGCAGGTCGGGAGTCGAAAACCCTGTCGGTGTCAAACTCGAAGCTCTCGATGATGTGAATGGCCGCATCGTGGTGCTGTTCCCACTCATCCCGCTTGCAGTAGAAGCCAACCTGAATCATGGCATCGCGTCCGAAGTGACCTGCTGTCACGGCGCGAACGGGGCCGACGCCCTGGACTTCGGTATCAAGGCTCCATGTGTATCGCCGATTCGGGACGTCAAGTTGCACCTCGCCAATCTTGATATCACTCATCATGTCACGGTAATCGTCGCGCATTCGGTCGCCGACGTTCTGTGCGGCATTCCCGCCTGTGAGTTCACTGACCACCCGTTCGAAATCATCGACCGTGATCTGGCGATCCAAACCCATTGCCCGGTAGTTCTGCACCTGGACAAGCGCGTACGGGTAGTCGAGCCACTCCGCATCAGCAGGCTGAGTGCCCAGGTCGAAGACAATCCGATTCTGCGATGACTCGTCGAGCATGACATCGAAGACCTCCTGGATGACTTCCGGTGGAATCCGGGTCCAGCCCTCAGGCATGTCGATCGTGTAGCCATGCCGGTTGCTGCGAAGTGTGTCGCCCGACGTCGTGGAGGCCGCGAAGAGCAGGCTGAACGCAAGGCACACGATCCGTGTCAGATGAGTCGGCATGATCGCATTGTAGATCAAGTCACCCGAGACTTGCGGTACCGAAGTCCTTACTTCACCGCCGTCAGCTTCACCTTCGTCGGCGCAAAGCCGTGCTCGTCGAAGATGAGGAGGTCGTTGGGCTCGTCGTGCCGCAGCATCGTGGGGGGGAGGTGCACGGTGTCCGTGGAGTCGAGGGTGGCGCCGTCGTGCGTCGCAACGAAGTAGCGGCGGAAGTTGACGCCGTTCAGGAAGATCTGGCCCTTGGACATCGAGGCGAGATCCAGCGCAAGACGCGGGCTGTCGGCGGACGCGTGGAAGGACGTCCGCCACCACGCCGGACGACCCTTGCGGTGGGCCTGCTTTCGCGGCGTCATGTCGGCAGTCGCGATATCGATGAACGCCTCATCGGCCGGCGCCTCCCACTCCGCGAATGACCATTCCCACTTCTCGGAGATCGCGCTCGCAACGAAGTTGATGCGCAGCGCGGCCTTGAGGGCGCTCCCGTGTTCATCCAGCGCACCGAGGGGCGCAAGCTGGAGCACGTTGTCGCCACGCTTGAGGTCCGCCGCGGCGAGCGTGATGAATCGCCGCTGGTGCGGCGCGATGACATCGACGGCTTCATCGTTGATCACGAGGACACAGAAGGTGGGAAGTGGATCGACTTCAAGAATGACGTCTGCTTTCTTGCGGTACGTGAACTTCCACGTGAGACGGTGTTCGTCGGTGTGATCATGACCGTCGACGCCGAAGAGGGGGGACCGGGTGTCGAGGAGGCGAAGCGTCGGCGCCTTGACGGATTTCGGCGCCGAGGTCTTGATGGCCTCGAGTTCGAGGAGGTGCCCCCGAAGACCATCGGGCGTATTGAGATTGTTGCCGTCGCAGGGTCGGCCGAACTGGTCGACGAGCGCAGTGACCGTGTGATCGCGCCGTTTCGTGGGGATCTTGACGGCAGTGCCCGAAGCGCCGGGTCCGAAGCCGAGGATGTCGATGCACTTGCCGTCGAGATAAAGGCCGACCCGGTCGCCGGTGGTGAGGGCGCTGGCCTTGAGGGTGCGGGTGGCGGTGGAGCGGAAGGTGGCGCGGAGCCACGCATAACCCTGGTTGCAGCCCATGGCCGGAAGGTCGCCAGGGGCGTCGATGCGAACAAAACGATCGCTGCTGCCGTCGATCCAGGTGTCAGTGCCGGCGACGGACCACGTCCGCAGTCGCGGCGTGCCCGCGGACTTGTCGCCCGCCATCCGGATCCGCTGCGGCGCAGTCTCCCGGTCAATGCGCTGGCAGGTGCGATGCTGAGGGTGAGGGATGGGCTCACCGTCGGGCGTGATGCCGCTGACACCGACAAAGACAGTGCCGTTGTGATGCCACGTCGTATCGATGCTCTGCTCGTTGCAGATGACAAGCGTGACGCCTTCGTGTTCCTCGATGGTGGTGGACCGGCCGCGAGGCACGTCGAAGGTCGCAGGCGCGCCGTTGATCGAGATGGTGCCGCTGGTCCCGGCACGGCCGTAGACGATCAGCGTTCGCCCGACGAGTGCGAGGGCATTGAGCGTGCAGAGATCGAGCGTGGTTCGTTCGAAGAGGTGCACATCAATGAGCGGCCAGGCGACGCCGTCGGTGGGGAGGTGCACCTCCGTGGTATCACCATCGGCAAGGGTGAGGGCAATCGACTTCGGCGCGCCCTTGCGCGGGGCAATGATCCAGACGATCGAGCCCTGTCGGCCCCGCGACGGGATCACACTGACGGAGGCATCATCGTGGGGCGCAGCGACGACGGGCTGATCGTCGGGATCGATGCTGCAGAAGGTGCGATGGAAACTCGTGGCGAAAGTGCAGATGCGTCGCGCGGCGAGCGCGTGTTCTCCAAAACGTCCGTCGTGGGTGAGAAGGGCGCCGCCGGGCGAGGTGTCGGGGGTGAGCCACGCATCGGGCTCGGAGGCGAGGCGTCCGGCGTCGAAGCCGAAAGCAGTACCGGCGAAGAAGGGGTCGATGTTGACCTGCGCGCCGGCGGCGAGTGCTTCGGCCAGGTGTCGGAAGATGTCTCGCGGCTCAGTGGTCGGCGTGCGTCGCCCCCAGACGTCGGGCTGGCCGGGCCTCACGCCGAGGAGGAGCCGCGGCTTGTCGGGGGCCAGGAAGTGAAGCTGCCGGGTGATGGCGTGGGGCGTGTCGTGGTCGCTCCAGCCTTCGATACCGGCGATGACCGGCGCGTGGTAGAGGTTATCGCGATTGATGATGGGCACGTCGATGCCGGACTCGCGCAGGGCGCGGCCGAAGGGTGCGAGAGCGGCCTCGGCCATGTCATCGTCACCGCACTGCCATTCGTGTTCGACCTGCACCGCAACGAGGGGCGCGTGGGGCTCGCGCGTGCGCTGAAGCGGGGCCACGTGCTTCGCGAGTTCAGCGAGGTAGTTGTTGGCGTGGGTGAACCACGCCTCGTCGGCGGCACGGAGGCGGCAGTCTTCACGGGGAAGGAGCCAGGCGGGGAGTCCGCCGAGGTCGAGCCCGTTGTTGACGAAGGGTCCGGCGCGCAGGATGGCGAGGAGGCCGTGCCGCTGGATGCAGCGGAGGAACTCGGCGATGTCGTTCTGGCCCTCGAAGTTGAGTGCATCCGGCCAGGGTTCGTGCCGCGCCCAGTGGGTGACGACCTCGATGCAGTTGAGTCCGGCCATGCGGGCGTCGTGTATGCGATCGTTCCACTCGTCGCGCGGGATGCGCGAGGGGGTCAGGGCGCCGGAGACGAGTCGGGTGCGTCGTCCGTCGATGGTGAAGGCCTGGGCGTCGTGTGAGATAGGCATGCTTCGGGCTGGACTCGCGAAGTAAGGGAATGGTTGGTATTTGACGTGGGTTGAACTGCGAAGAGAAGGGTAGGCGCGCCCCGAGGATGTATCAACGGAGTTCGGGTCGTGTTGTTACACTCACCGCCCCATGCACGAGGCAGAGCCAATGCGAAAAAGACGTTTCGGTTCCGGCGGATGGTGGGTGTCAGCGCTGCTGACCCTGCTGATCGGTTCGCTGTTGACGGGGTGCGCCTCGATGCGTGCGATCGACCGGAAACTCGAACGCGTCATGCGCGAGAGCAGTCAACGGGTCATCCCCGAAGCACCCGTCCCCGCAGTCTCCGACGACCGGGCCCTCGGGGACTTCAGATCAGAGCCCTCCGATGAGGTGATCTACGACAGCCGGCCCGCAACCACCAATCCGACCGCGGACGAACTGACGTATGTCGGTGTGACCAAGCGCGATTACGACGCCATCGAGCGCCGCCTCGAGGGATACTCGAAGCAGCCCGCCGGTGCGGAAGAAATCGACCTGGTCAAGGCTTTCAAGTATGCCCAGAGCCAGGGGCGCGAACATCGGACGGCGGAGGAAGACTACATCCTCGCCGCCATCCGCCTGCTCATCGAGCGGCACCAGTGGGGGCCTCGGTTCTTCCATGAACTCTCGACGACGTTGAATGCCGACCAGTCGGACGGTGAGTTCGACACGGCGCTCCGCGTGATGAACTCGCTTCGTGCGACGCAACAGTTGCCGTATGGCGGTGAACTGGAGGCGTCACTGGTGACCCAGGCGGCGCAGCAGTTGACGACCCTGGCCGGGGATCAGTACACCCAGTCCTCGACGCTCGCCCTGAGCGCGAACATCCCACTGCTGCGCGGCGCCGGTGAGGTCGCGCGCGAAGACCTCATCCAGGCGGAGCGGGATCTGGTCTACGCGGCGAGGGCCTACGAGCGCGCGCGGCGGACGCTGCTGGTGGATATTGCGAACGACTATTTCTCGCTGGTGGCCGCTCAGATGAGCATCGCGAACCAGGAGATCCAGGTGGTGAGCCTGGGCAACCTGCTTGAGGAAACGCGCGAGAAGCAGAACGCCGGCACCCGATCCGGTTTCGACGTGACCAATGTCGAGCAGCAGTATGCGAACAGCCGGGCGCGACTGATCAATCTGCAGGAGTCGTACCGCCTCGCGGTGGACCGCTTCAAGATCAGACTGGGATTCCCGATGGAACACGAGATCGTGATCCTCCCCCGAGGCCTGGTCCTGCCGGATCCCATCGTGACCGTGGCCGAGGCGTCGCGGAACGCGCTCATGTACCGGTTGGACTACCAGAACCGAGTGGACCAGCTGGTGGACTCGCGGCGTGGCATCCGCGTGGCACAGGACAACCTCCTGCCGGACCTCGACCTCGGCCTCTCGGGGAGTTTCGGTCCCGATCCGGACAATCCGGATGACAACCTGAGTTTCGATCTGGATGACTCGGACTGGGCGGCGACCGTGACCTTTGGGCTGCCACTCGACCGAGAGATCGAGCGGCTGAATCTGCGTGCCGCGATGGTGCGCCTGGAACGCGACATTCGCGGGCTGACCCAGTTTCGTGACAACCTGATTCTGGATGCGCGGCGGGCGGTGCGCGCGATCGACCAGAACGTGCTCACGGTGCGGTTGCGGACAGAGGCGATTCGTTCCAACACGCTGCGTCAGATCCAGGTGGAGATTCAGAAGGCGGAGACGAGCGCGCAGGAGCGCATCGACACCCTGCTGGACCTCCTGAGCTCACAGAACGCCCGCGACGAGGCGGTCCGCGACCTGCGGACGTCAATCCTCGAATACCTGTTGACGACCGGGCAACTGCGGGTGGGACGGAATGGCGACTTCACCCCGCTCGCCGGGATGACCGTGGAAATCGAAGAGGTGCGCGTGCCCCGGCTGGAGGACGTCGAAGACGGCAACTGGGATGCGTACCTCGAAGAGATCGAGGCCGAACTCGGGGGATGAGCTTCTCGGCATTCGGCACTGGGCATTCGGCATTGAGTTGGAGCGCCTTCATCACCGACCAGTACCGGCGCCATGAGGGCTCCCGGCGAACGGGGACGCGTTTCAGACGGGTTGGCTCATCTTTGACCGGCCCATAACTCGTGTGTCGGCAGGAATTTGTGTCGACTGGGTTCCCGGTCCGGGCGCCAGTCGGGCAACTTCCATTGCCGTTGACGGTTCGTCCCCCCTAGGATCCCACAGATACTCTCGCTTGCGGCATCGGATTCTCCGGAGAACAGCTCATGTCTGACAGACGAAAGCCGGGCCATCGGGCTCGGTATGGTGCGGTACTTGTCAAGGTGGTGATCGCCCTCGTGATCCTCGCGGGTCTCGCGGCAGCCGCCATGGCGGCGATGAGACTGTCGCGGCCCGGAGTCTCCGCCTCCGATGTGCCCGACCTCTTCGAGGTCGTTCGGCGCGACTTCAACGTGACATCGACGGCGAGCGGCGAACTTCAGGCCAAGCGTGAGACTCGGATCACGAGCCAGGTGGAGGGCCGCGTCGCGATCGTGACGATCGTGGAAGAGGGCACCTTCGTCGAGAAGGACGACCTGATCGTTCAGCTGTCGCGCGATGAACTGGAGCGCGAACTCATCGACGACGAGTTGCGCTTCGCGTCCGCAAAGAGTGAGCTGACCGCTGCCGAAGAAGCCCTCGAGATCCAGCGCAGTGACAACGAGTCGAGTTACCGCAAGACGGACCTCCAGGTCACGCTCGCTGAACTTGAACTGCAGAAGTGGCTGGAGGGCGACGTCAAGGAGCGGCGACTGCAACTGGAGCTCGATCTGGAGCGCGCCTACCGGGAAGAGGAACGACTGGGTGACAAGCTTGAGCGGCAGGAAGCCCTGTACAAGCGCAAGTTCATCTCCAGTGACGAACTCGAACGTGATCGCATCGCCCACATCGAAGCGGAGAGCCAGGTCAAGAAGGCCGTGCTCGCAAAGGACACCTTCGAGAAGTACACCTATACGAAAGAGCACTCACGGCTGACCTCGGATGTCGAGGAGGCCAAGGCCGAGCTGGACCGGACCATCCGCCGTAACCGCAGCCTGATCAACAGCAAGGAATCCGACCTCTCCAACAAGCAGCGACAGTTGAACATTCGCACGGAGCGCGTCGAGCACACGCGACTGCAACTGGAGGCCACGACCATCAAGGCACCCACCTCGGGCCTGGTGGTGTACGCGACGAGTGTTGGTGGTGATCGGTGGCGCATGAACGAGACGCCGCTGCAGGTTGGACGGGAAGTGCATCACAACGAGGAACTGATCATCCTGCCGGATACGGCGGAGATGGTCGCGAACATTCGCATCCACGAGAGCCGCATCGGGGAGATCCGTGTCGGCATGCCGGTGACGATGACGATTGATGCCGCCCAGGGCCAGGTTTTCTCCGGTGAAGTGGCTTCGATCGGGATCATGGCGGAGTCAGGCGGCTGGCGCGATCCCAACAATCGCGAGTACGAAGTCCGAGTCGACATCGACCTCGAAGGCGAGGCGCACGGCCTGAAGCCGTCCATGCGCTGCGAAGCGGAGGTCGTCATGGACCAGGTCACCGACGTCGTCGCAATTCCCGTGCAGGCGGTCTTCAACGAAGGACCGGTCACCTACGTCTACCTCGATCAGGGCGGCACTTTCGTCCGTCAACCGGTACGCATCGGCCGACGCTCAGATACCTACGCCGAAGTCGTCGACGGCGTCGTCGTCGGTGACGTCGTCTGTCTGCGCGAACCGGCATTGAACCGGGTGCTGGTGGGCGAGTTCAGCGATGAAGTCGTGGCGAGTTTCATGAGCGGAGACAAGAACCGCCGAGGCCGCCCAAGCGCCGCCCGACCCAGCACATCCGCACCCAATCAGGGCTGAGAGGGTTTGCTTGCTTCCGGCTTCTGGGTCGTTCAAGATCAAAGCAAGAAGCAAGAAGCAAGAAGCAAGAAGCTAGAAGCTAGAAGCTAGTTTAGAAGCTAAATCCCCGACCCCAACAACGACCCCCCCGTCATCGCAGCCGGCTGTTCCAGACCCATCATGTCAAGCATCGTCGGGAAGATGTCGCCAAGGCGGCCGTCGTCGCGGAGTTCACGCCCTTCGAAGGGCTTGCCTACCACGATCAGAGGGACGTCGTAGGTCGTGTGCGCCGTGTGAGGTGTGCCGTTCTCCGGTGACCACATCTGTTCGGCATTGCCGTGGTCGGCTGTCACAACCAATGAGCCGCCACGCTTCAACGTGGCCTTCATGATGTCGCCCACCGCAGCGTCGACAACTTCGCATGCCTGGATCGCCGCCTTCAGGTCGCCCGTGTGGCCGACCATGTCGCCGTTGGCGAAGTTGACGATGATCACCGGTTCGCAGTCCTTCGCCTTCAGACGATCCAGAACCGCGTCACGCACGCCCGCCGCGGACATCTCCGGCTGCATGTCGTACGTCGCAACCCGCGGCGACTGGACGATCTCACGCCGTTCGCCCTCGAATGGCTCATCGCGGTAATCGTTGAAAAAGAAGGTGACGTGCGGGAATTTCTCCGTCTCGGCACAGCGGAACTGTGTCAGTCCCAGTCGGCTGAGGTAAGCGCCCGCAATGTCCGCCATCTGTGGCGGGCGGATGAAGGCAACGCGGGCCCGCTTCGCAAGCTCCTGCGAGTAGGGGGTCATCAGCACAAAGTCGAGGTCGAGCTTGTCGCCCCGATCGAAGCCGCGAGCCCCGGAGTCCGGTGAGGGCTTGATGTCATCGCTCCCGAAGAACTCGTCATACAGGAATGCGGAGCAGAGTTCGCGCGGCCGATCGCCTCGGTAGTTGTAGTAGATGACGGTATCACCGGAGCGGATCCGTCGGCTCATGGCATCTTCGAACGAGTCGCCCACGAGCGTGGGCTGTACGAACTCGTCACCCTTCATGGTCTCGGTGGGCGGACTCTCGTAGGCGGCGGCAACCGCGTCGACGCCGGTGACGGCAAGAGGATGGTCATCGGTGACATCGCGCCCAGTGAGACAGTTGTAGGCACGCTCCACGCGCTCCCAGCGGTTGTCCCGGTCCATCGCCCAGTACCGGCCGATGACAGACGCCACGCGACCTACACCGATGTTGGCACACGTCTCTTCAACCTGCCGAATATAGTCCCGCCCCGTGAACGGACCTGTGTCCCGCCCGTCAGTGAACAGGTGGATCTGCACATCCGTCTGCTGCATCTCCCGACACGTCTCCACCAGCGCAAACAGATGCGACAGCAGACCGTGGACACCGGCGTCCGAAGCGATGCCCATGAGATGCACACGCGTGCCACGCGTGCGAGCGTGGTCAATCGCGGCAGCAATCGCCTCGTTGTGGCGCAGTTCCCCGGAGCGGCAGACCTTGGTGATGCGAACGGCTTCCTGGTCCACAACGCGCCCCGCGCCGATGTTCTGGTGACCGACCTCGGAGTTGCCCATCGTGCCCGCAAGGAGGCCCACGTCCTCGCCGGAGGTGTGGATCAGGGTGTGCGGCCAGCGGGCGCCGAGGTCATCGGCGACGGGTGTCTCCGCCAGCTGGATGGCATTGAAACTGTCATGCTCGGGATGCGGGTTCTCGCCCCAACCGTCGCGGATGATCAGAACACACGGGGTGTTGGTGGGCGTCGGAGCCATGGTCGGCCTTCCTTCCAGGGGTATCATGCAGGGGAAGCATGGAGTGTACTGAAGGAGGCGTCGCGATGAGAATGACGGCAGATCGACGGCGAAGCGGGCGTTGGACGACGGCAGCACTGATCGCCGCGGGACTCGCGGCAGCATCAACCGTGCTCCCCGCATGCGGGGGTTCAAGCGAAATCCGCGTGACGCGCAACAGCCCGATCAATGACCCCCCGGACCCCGGCGGCCCCTCCGGCACCCGCGCCGGTGGGCCACGAGCAGGCGAAGGAGCACCCTTCTCGCGCTGATTCGTTCTTTGCTTCTGGCTTCTGGCTTCTCGCTTCTGGCCCGCCCCCCTCCCCGCAAGAAGCCAGAAGCCAGAAGCCACTACCCGATCTTCTCGATCACCTCCGCCACGTCCATCCCCTGCGGCAGGTCCCGGCTCTGGACCCACTTGACCACGCCCTTGCCGTCATCGGACTGGGCGATGTGGACAGTGCCTCGGGAAGAGACGTTGAGGTCGTGGAAATAGAATCCGTATGCCTTGCAGACTGTTCGGTGCATGTCGGCCAGGAGCGTCTGCGAAAGTCCCAGTTGCTCGGCCCATGCCTTGTGGGTGAAGAAGGAGTCGCAGGAGATGCCCACGACGGTGGCGCCCGCCTCCTCAAACCGCTGCATCTCGTCGGTGACGCACTTCATCTCGGTGGAACACACCGGCGAGAAGTCCATGGGGTAGAAGCACAGAACGACATCCGACTTGCGAACGGCGTCGGCGAGGGTCCAGTCTTCGATCGCCTGGTTCTTGAGGGTGAAGTCGGGGGCGATGTCGCCGACGGCAATCGGGGTGTCACGCGGCGTGAGTGGGTCGGTCATGGGGTCTCTCCTGAAATCGGGGATCGTGTGCGGGATTGTAGTGTGGGTGCGAGCATGCCGCGGCTTCGGCATGTTGTGCGCCCCGACCGCGTGTGCGTGTTATCCTTTGGTGTCAGCGAACTTGTGATGAGGAGCATGGATGACGACGTTGGCTCCCTTGAAGCATCGATACACGGAAGTGATGGAGCGAGTGGCCGAGGCGGCCCGGTCGTCAGGCCGACGCCCCGAGGACATCCTCGTTGTTGCTGTCACAAAATACGCCGAACTGGATGACGTGCGCGAACTGATCCAGTTCGGGCACCAGGACTTCGGCGAGAGCCGGGTCCAGCAACTCATCCAGCGCGCTGCGATCATCAAGGAAATGATCGAACGACAGCGGCAACTGCCGGGGGTCAGCGCGGAACACGCCGCGGCGATCGAGTCACTCCGCCAGCGCGGTGCGATGGACCGTGTCGGCGTGAACGTCGAAGGGCCGGTGCGCTGGCACATGATCGGTCACCTCCAGCGCAACAAGGTGCGCAAGACGATCGAAGCCGCACGTCTGATTCACAGCGTTGACAGCCTGCGGCTGGTCGAAGAGATCCAGGCGGCGGCATTCAAGAAGGACATCGAAGTCGATGTGCTGGTGCAGGTGAACTGCTCCGGCGAAGAGCAGAAGTACGGCTGCGCAGTCGCCGCGGCTCCGTACCTGTGCGAGCAGATTGACACGATGGTGCACCTCCGTGTGCGGGGCCTGATGACCATGGCGCCGCTGACGGATGACGAGGGCGAGATCCGCCGCTCATTCGAGCGCTGTTCTGATCTCTTCCAGGAGATCCAGAAGCGCGGCGCGGGCGACGGCAAGTTCAACATCCTGTCGATGGGCATGACGCACGACTTCGAGACAGCCATCGAGTGCGGCGCGAACGTCGTCCGCATCGGGTCCGCGTTCTTCGGCGACAAGAAGGTCGAGCCGGACGAGTAGGGGACGTCACGGAGATCCGGCTTCAGGCTCATCCCGAGGAATGGTCCACTCGATGGAATGCTGGAAGAACGTTGCATCGACATCAATGCGGCTGGGGCGGATGGTCAGTCGGTTGCCCCGGGCTTCCTGCGGAATCTGAAACGTGAGAACAGCCGAATCGCCCTGCTCGCATGCGAATTCACCGAGCAGCGTGCCGTAGCTGTACGCTTCGCCGAGCGTGATCTTGCATTCCAGGTCGATGGGCGCCTGACGAACAGTAATCTCGATGTGCTCGCCATCGACATCGGTCAGCAGATCGACATCGATGCTCGAACGGGTGATCGCGATCTGTGTGCCCGATGGGAAGTCCTTGAAACTCGATGTTCTGACTGTCCTGCTCACCTCGCCTTCCCAGATCGGGTCCGTGAAGTGACGGTCCGTCAGCACCGCTGGATTGCTCCTGACGATGATCTCAAGTTCGTTCCAGTCGGTGTGACTCAGGTAGCGTTTCTCGGCCCGGAACGATCCGTACCTGCCTGCGTTGACGAAGAAGCTGCCGAGGTACTCGGTCTTCCGGTCCGTTCTTGCCAGCACATCGCATGCAAGCGTGATCTCGGGTCTGACATCCAGGGACGGACGACCACCCCGCCAGCCACGAGTCAGGGAGATACTTGACTTGATCCCGCGATCCACGGCCTTGCTTCGGACCACGCGGTAGATGGGCTGATCGTCCGGCAGCACCTCGATGGTGACGCTTCGCGGCGACGTCCACTTCAGCCACTGCTCGTCGCCGACGGAGATCGTGACCAGCAGGTCGATGTCGACCCGATGAATACCGGGTGACAGTTGTTTCGCAAGGTGGAACGACTCGCGAGTGAAGTAGCCGGTATGCAGTTCAACGGTCTGGTCGAACTCGATCGCCATTCCATCAATCTCGACCTTCGTCGGCTTCACCTGAAGGGTCGAAGCACGCAACCAGAGGGGCATCGAACGGAATATGTTGATGGTCTCCAATCCATGCCCCGGGTCATAGCGCAGGACAGGTGTCACCGGCCAGCTCTCGTTGATACGGTCGCGCGCAATGATCCGGATGCTCGCGTCGACCGCCTGCCTCAGGTACAGGTCATTCTGTTCCGAGGTCGTGAGCTTCTTCGTGATGGCCGTGTAGAGGAGATCGGTGTGGTCATCGCTCCACGCTTTCGGCGCCGACACCTGCAATTCGAGGAGCGGGTCGATCAGGGTGGTCAGTTCTTCATCGCTCAGCATCGCCATGCCGCGCTGCCGGTTGAGTTGACTGGCGGCCGCATTGCGGATCTCGGCCGAACCCGAGGTGAGGTCGAGGCGAAGCCACCAGACCGGCTTCCGCGCGCTCAGGGCCGCGCTCGTGCTGGAACTGATCGCCAGGAGCACGAGCAGACCAAGCGCGGGAAGCAGCAGCAGCATGCCCACGCCGAAGCGTCGCGGCGAACGCCGGCGGTGACCGACACGCACGCTGCGGAGTGCCTTCAGTTCCGCACCGCACTCAGGACACACCTCGGGCCGGGGGTCGAGGCCCGCCAGGTCATACCCGCAACGCCTGCACAACGGATGATCGTCCACCCGTCTGCCTCGGTACGCGACGCCGGCCATGAGCGCACCCGCAATCAGACCGGTGAAGAGCACGCCGCTGATGACGGAATCAACCTGTCGCGGCAGCATGATCCACGGCGCCGCCGCAATGGCAACGAGACCCAACACGACACCGGGCCCGCTGAGTCTGTGGCGAGTCTGCGGAAAACACATGAGCAGCCCGAGGGCGCTGCTGATCGCGAGGAGCAGGATGGCCGCGGCGAGAATCATGGGGTGGTGGGCTCTGTGACAGGTTCGGCACGCTCGATCTCAAGGCGGATGGGCCATCGGTAGGTTCCCGGCGGCATGTCATACAGCCGGGGACGAATGCAGAGATAGTGACCCGGCGCATCGGCCGGCAGCGGGAGCGTGACAACGGCGGACTCGCCGCGTTTACAGGTCAGGCTTCCGATGGACGTCCCGTTGTTTCGCTGGTCGGTATCGAGCGTGACCACGGCGTAGAGTCCGACCGGCAGGGGGTTCACGGTGATGGTGACAGTCTCACCCTTGGCGCTGGTGGTTGTGGTAGCCGAGACGCTCGACCGGACGATTCCGTACAGGTACCAGTCCTCATGGATCGAGATTTGAACGCGACCAGTCACTTCGCCTTCCCAGACCGGGTCCTTGAAAGCATGCCCCGCGAGCAGAGCCGGGTTGCTTCTGAGGATGATGTCCACCTCGTTGTGCTTCGGGAACGAAACGCCGATGGGTTCCGCGAGATCCGGTTCACTTCTTTGCTCAGCCGGTATCACGACGCTCCCGAGCAGCACTTCCTCACCGTCGGCGCGGCCGAGGATGTCGCAGGCGATGGTGAGTGGCCCGGCGTACCCGCTGACCGGACCCAGCGCATACTCGCTCCAGTTGTACGGATCCAGCAGTGATCTCACAGCGTCATCAGCCTCCGCACCCCTGGCAATGCTGTAGACCGGCTGGTCATCAGGGAGAACCTCGGTGCTCAGCGCACGCGTCATCGTCCAGCGGAGCCACGATTCATCGAAGAGCTTGACGTGCACCTCCAGTTGCACTTCCACCTCGTGATGCCCCGGGGCCAGTTTCAGGCCCAGGTCCAGCCGGTCGGTGATGTGATCGTCGGCACGGCAATGGATGTGGCGGCTGATGTCGATACGTCTGCCGTCAACGGCGACCCGACGAGTGGTGATCTCAACAACCGGCAGGCGCTCCCTGACGTAGCTTGCGGATGAGAGGCGCATGGCCTGGCTGGGACGATACGTAAGCACCGGCCTGGCCGGCCAACTCTCGTTGATGTGGCTGCGCAGCCACACGTCGATACCCGCTTCCACCGTCTGCCTGAGGTAGCGGTCCTCCTGCGCCAGCGTCGTCAGGTCCTTGTGCATCGCCCGATCAAGCAACAGCGCGTAGTCGTCATGCCACGGAATCGATGCATCCGCCGAGTACCCCAGCAACGGCTCAATCAGGCTCGTCAATTCCTCGTCAGACAATTCGCCACGCGCCATGCGACGCACGAACTGTCGCCCGGCGGCGCTCCTCGTCGATTCCGAACTCGAGGTGAGTTCCAGCCGCAGCCACCATGTCGGCTTGAGCTCATGAAACGTCCTTCCGTTCTGGAAACGAGATGCCACACTCAGGACCAGCAGCAGCGTCGGCGCAATGAGCAGGAAGCCGATGACGAAGAGTCGCGGCGACCATCGGAGATGTCCGATGCGCAGGCGACGCTTGCCCTTCAGATCCGCACCGCATTCAGGGCAGAGATCGGGAAGCGGATCCAGACCGAACAGGTCGTAGCGGCACCTTCTGCACAACGGGTGGTCGTCAATGGTGCGCCCCCGGAATGCGATCAGGAGAACGATCGTTCCACCGATCGGGCCTCCGAACAGCAGGACGGCACCGATCACAATGGGACTCACCGGCAGGAAGATCCAGGGAATCACGGCAAGTACGATGAGACCGACGAACGACAGTCGGTTGCGCAGATCCGACGCCGCGCGCGGTATGCGCATCGAGAGCGTCATCGCCACGGCAATACCAATCAGCAGGATGGCCGCGGCGAGAATCATGGGGTGTCAAGCCGGTACTCGAACTCCACTTCATCCCGGCATGGGATGCCGTGCTGCCCGACTCGGAATGGATCCCGAAAACCACCCATCTCGCATGATCCTACCAGCAGGTCCGCCCGGGGTGCCGAAACCATGCAGAAACGCCATAATGCCCGCCATGGAAGCGCTCTTTCACGTCGACTGGACCTTCGCCTCACTCATGGCACTGCTCACCCTGACGATCCTCGAGATCGTGCTCGGGATCGACAATGTCATCTTCATCGCCATCCTCGCCTCCAAGCTGCCGAAGGAACTGCAGAAGCGGGCCCGACAGATCGGACTGCTGCTGGCCATGGGCCAGCGCATCGTCCTGCTCTTTCTCGCATTCCTCGTCATACAACTCGATAAGCACAGCATCATCCGCTTCTGGAAGCGAGCCGACGAGCCCGTCGGAGAACACGCCGATGAACTGGCTCACGCGGCCGAAGGTGCAGGTGAACACGCACCCGCCGCCGCGGACGCCCACCACGCGACGTCACCCTACTGGGTGGACCTGAGCGCCAAGGACCTGATCGTGCTGCTCGGAGGTGTCTTCCTCATCTACAAGGCGGTGAAGGAGATTCATGAGAAACTGGAGGGCGATCCCGAGGGGCACATGAAGGAGAAGGCGGCGGTGTCCATGAAGTCCGTGCTCATCCAGATCTGCCTGCTGGATCTCGTCTTCTCCGTCGACTCCGTGCTCACAGCCGTCGGCCTGACGGACCAGTTGCCGATCATGATCGTGGCGGTCGTGACCTCTGTCATAGTCATGATGGTCTTTGCCGATGCGATCAGTTCGTTCGTGGAGCGCCACCCGACCATCAAGATGCTGGCGCTCGCCATTCTTGTCATGATCGGAACGCTGCTCATCGCAGAGGCCTTCAGCGTCCACCTGCCGAGAGGCTACCTCTACTTCGCAATGGCATTCGCGTTTATTGTCGAAATGCTGAACATCAAGGCCGGACAGCGCCGGAAGCGGAAGGCGCAGCGTGCCGCGAGTTGACCTGACAGACAAGCCCATCTGCATCACCGGTGCCAGCGCCGGGATCGGACGCGTGACGGCGCTCGCGTGCGCAGCCGCGGGAATGCCCGTCGTCGTCGCAGCGCGCCGTGCCGACAAGTTGGATGCCGTGGTCAGTGAGATCACGCAGAACGGCGGTCGGGCGATGAGCGTCGTCATGGACGTCGCCAATCCGGAGGATGGCGCCCGCATGGTCGATGCATGCCGCGAGGCATACGGATCGGTGTACGCCGTCTTTGCCAATGCCGGCTACGGCTTCGAGCAGGCGTACGCGCAGACGAGCGATGACGACATCCGCCGCATCTTCGAGGTGAACTTCTGGGGATCACTGCATGTCATCCGTCCCGCCCTGCCACACATGCAGGCCGCGGGCGCCGGCCACGTGCTCTTCTGCTCCAGCGCACTGGCGATCGTGCCCGTACCGCGCTACGGACCCTACTGCGCAACCAAGGCCGCGCAGCACCACATGGGGCGGGCGATGAACGTCGAACTTCGCAACTCCGGCGTCCACGTGTCAACCGTACATCCCGTCTGGACGCGCACAGACTTCGGCGAGGTCGTCCGCGCCGAGTCCGGAGGCAAGACGTCAAGCGACCGAAAACCGGGCTTCCTCGTCCAGCCGCCCGAGCGCGTGGCCCGGGCCGTGGTGAAGTGCCTGAGGCGGCCGCGGCCGGAAGTCTGGACCAGCCTCCCGACCCGTCTGGCGCTCGCATGCGCCGTGGCGTGCCCCGGACTCGCAGATCGGATCATCAGGCGGGCGATGGGATGACCGGGACACCCCGCCACTGGAGTGCTCGACGGCGGCATCCTTCCTGTATGCGACCTGTACTGCTCATCGCGATGACAATGACCCTTGCCCTCGCTGCATGCCGACCACCCTTCGCCGGGAAGTCGGATCCGCTGGGTGACGCCGTCGCGATGGTCGCATCGGACGGTGTCGATGCAACGGCGACGACTCTCGCCGCGGCGATGCAATCCGGTGACGTCGATTTCTGGGACGCGAAGGACCGTGCGCATGAATTGCTGGACCTCGGTGACGCGAACGCGGTGGATTTCGCGGCGGCCATTCTGGAAGCGGGTCGCCAGGTGGAGTCGACGCTTCCGAAGGGCAATGCGCGCGAGTTTGCATGGTGGACGGTGGGCCGTCTCGCATACCGGGCGGGTGAAGTAGCGGCGCTGTCCGGCGAATACGAGCGCGCGGAGTCGCTGCTGCTCGCGGGTCCGAAGCGATGGCAGCGCGAGTCCTACTGGCGCAAGTACGCGGACCACGACGCCCTGATCGCAGTGACACTGGCCAACCTTGGACGACGCTCAGAGGCGATTCGCTGGCTCGATCAGCGCCCCGCGCTGATGCCCCCCGCAGACGAGGTGTACGAGCGGTTGGTGGGGGGAAGGTAGTCGAGTCGGCACTCGGCATTGAGGCACTCGGCATTGAGGCATTGAGGCCTTGAGGCCTTGAGGCCTTGAGTTGGACGGCATCCCGACGCCCGATGCCCCCCAGATGCCTCAATGCCAAGTGCCGAATGCCGACGTCCTGTATCCTGCCTTCATGCCGCGTGCCCCGCATCTTGTTGTCGCCCCCACGCCCATCGAACAGGCCGGTAAGAAGTACGGCGCGATTCGGTGGGAGGTGTGCCGCCGACTGCTCAAGTACATGTGGCGGTACCCGCGGCTCCAGGTGTGGATCATCATCTACGCGGTCCTCATCGCACTGCTCAATTCCGCCACACCCATCGTGCTCACGGAAACGATCCGCTGGACGATCGAAGTGCCGGAGCAATGGACCGGGATGACAGGACTGCAACCGGTCACCGGACTGATCATCGGAGCGATACTGACGGCGCTCATCGCCCTCGCCTACCACATCATCATGGGCGTCCGGATCGTGACCGTGCATCGTCTCGGCGAGCACGTGCTCTTCGACATGCGTCACGACATCTTCGCGCACGTCCAGACGCTCGATATGAGCTACTTCGACCGGACGAAGCTCGGCCGCATCCTGTCACGCTCCACCAGCGATGTGAACGCCGTGCGGGTCGCCGTGGCGCAGGTCATTCCACGCACGCTGATTCATGGCCTGATGATGGTCTTCCTCTTCGGGATCATGCTCGTCTACGACTGGTTGCTGGCGCTCATCCTGCTCGCGCTGGCGCCCGTGCTCTACTTCCTCAACAACATCTTCCGCAGGCGCATGGGGCACGCCTACCGCACTGTGCAGGAATCCTTCAGCCGACTCACGGCCAACATCGCCGAGACCGTCAGCGGGATCCGGGTGACGCAGGCATTCGCACGGGAACGCACCAACACGGAACTCTTCCGCGACCTCTGCCTTCGCCATCGCGCCAACAACATGAGAGCCGCACGCGTGCACGGCCTGTACATTCCGCTCTTCGATGTGAGCAGTCAGATCGTCGCAGCAGTCATCCTCATCGTCGGCAGCTACCGCATCAGCATCGGCGCCATGCAGGTGGCGGACCTCATCGGATTCCTGCTCGCCACCGGCGGCTTCTTCATGTCCATCATCATCCTCGCCGAACTCTACAACACCACGCTCCAGGCCATGGCCGGCGGGGAACGCATCCTCGAACTGCTCGATACCGAACCCACCATCCGCGATGCGCCGGATGCAGAAGAACTGCCGCGGCTGGACGCCGGCGCTCACATCCTCTTCGAGGACGTCCACTTCGGGTACAACGCGGAGACACCCGTGCTGCGGGGAATCTCGTTCGCGGCGGACCCGGGCCGGACAATTGCGCTGGTGGGTCACACCGGCGCCGGCAAGACGAGCATCGTCAGCCTGATCTGCCGCTTCTACGCGCATCAGTCCGGCCGCATCCTCGTGGATGGTCATCCCATCGAGTCGATCACCCTCGAGTCACTGCATCATCAGACGGGACTCGTGCTGCAGGACAACTTCCTATTCGACGGCACAGTTCGCGACAACATCCGCTTCGGAAAGCCCGATGCCACCGACGCCGAGGTCGAGGAAGCATGCTCGCGGCTGGATTGCCTCGACGTCCTGAATGGCCTGCCTCGAGGTCTCGACACACCAGTGGGCGAGCGCGGCGGCGGACTTTCGGCGGGCCAGCGCCAACTGGTGTGTTTCGCTCGCGCCATGCTGGCCAACCCGCGCATCCTGATGCTGGACGAAGCAACCAGCGCCG
This sequence comes from Phycisphaerae bacterium, assembly GCA_030432255.1. Taxonomy (GTDB): domain Bacteria; phylum Planctomycetota; class Phycisphaerae; order Phycisphaerales; family UBA1924; genus JAUIHS01. The sequence goes on along the minus strand of JAUIHS010000013.1, from coordinate 40,866 downwards.
TCGACACCTTCACCGAGCACCGCATCCAGATGGCCCTCGAACGCCTGGTCACGGGCCGCACCTGCATCGTGGTGGCCCACCGACTGTCAACCATCCGCCGCGCCGACCAGATCCTGCTGCTGGACCACGGCCAGATCATCGAACGCGGACCCCATGAAGATCTCATGAAGGCATCCGGTCGCTACGCAGAACTCTACGAGGAATTCGTACGCCTGAGCGCAGGGGTGAGCGGGTAGCTAGAAGCCAGAAGCCAGAAGCCAGAAGCCAGAAGCCAGAAGCTAAAACCTACAAGCTCCAACCCAACCCCTCACCCTCCCCTCGTCGCATCCATCCATATGCGCTCGGCATTCTTCGCGTCCTGCTCGATCGCTTCGAGACGCTTGATGCGCTTCATGAAGTGACTCTGAAGCATCAGGAAGACCAGCAGGGTCAGGGTCGCGAGGCCGCCGAAGATGGCGCCGAAGTACATCAGCCGCGGATCGTCGACGGGGTCGCCGTCCGTGCTGATGGGACTCACGATACCCAGGGCGGCATTGTCGAGGCGCAGGTCACGTGTGCTGTTGGACCACGCGATGTACGACGTCGTGAATGTCTCCATCAGACGCTGCGAACGCGCCAGCCCTTCAGCACGCACAGTCAGAGAGACTTCGCCTTCCTGCGCAAACGTGATGTCAGCGGAGTCCTCGATGAAGCGACGCACATCTGCAGGATTCATGAGGGAGCGGAAGCCGCGCCGTTTCATGCGCTCCGCCGTGTCCTCGAGGAACTGGGGATCGGTGAAGACCGCTTCGTGGAACTCCTGCCAGCTTGCCAACTCGTCAGATGAGGCGTCCTCGCGCCCCTCCATGCCCAGCGTCGCCTGCACCGCATAGGTGGGTACCGCAACGCGTGAGGCCGCCGCCCAGCCGGCGCCGGCCATGATGGCCATGCAGGTCACGAGCGCCAGCAGGACGCTCCCGGCGTTCTTCGACGCTCGACCACGACTCTTCGTCGTCGCCTGCTGTGTCGAAGCGGACGCGATCTGCTGCTGCTGAGCTTCCAGGCGTCGCTGCAGCCCGGTGAGTGTCGTCTCGTACTCGTTGAGCTGACGCCGCTTCTCATCAATCTGCGCAGAGACGTTCCGGCTGTCATGCTCCCGTTCGCGAATCAGTTGACGGGCACGACGCAGCCGGTCTCGACGCAGCACAGCACGCGACTCCGCCTCGGGATCGGCCGCAGCGCTGCTCGCGGGCGACTGGGCGTCCGACTGGGCCGCCTGCTGCAACTGGCGCAGCTTCTCGTGCAGCGCCGTGACCGCGAGGTCCCGCTTCGCGATCTCCTTCTCGAGCTTCGTGATCTCGGCAGCCGGCGCCGATCCAGGCCCATCCGTCTGATGCGCGGACTCAAGCTGCTCAGCAAGATCGTCACGCTCCTGACGGATCCGGTCCACATCATCAGGGCTCGGACGCGCTTCAAGCTCCAGCCGCAGGGTGTCGAGAGCTGCTTCAGCCTCCGCGAGCTTCTGCGCCTGCACTGCCTCCAGCCTCGGGTCAGGGGCGCTCGCGGCCGCGGTCTCCAGCCGTGCTTCGAGTTCGCTGATGCGGGTCTGGGCACTCTGGTATGCGTTGTTCAGCGTGTCGACCTCAGTCGTATCGGCCTGATCCTCAAGGCGGGCTTCGAGAGCCTTGATGTGATTCGCATTGTGCTGTGCCTGCTCCTCAAGCTGCCGCACCTGCGCTTCGTACTGCGACGCCTGTTCCATCGCAGCATCCACATCGTCACGAGCCTTCGTGATCTCATCCGTGGTCGGTCGTTCTGCCAGCTCCGCCTGCAACTCGTCGATCCGCGCTTCGAGTTCAGCCTGCGCCGTCTGCGCAGCACCGAGTTGGTCACGCGCCGAGTTGAGGTCGGTCTGTGCCTGCGCGAGTGTCTCCATGCCGGGGTGAGCATCGAGTTCGCCCTGAAGTGCACGAATGCGCTCCTGCTGTTCTTCGATACGTGACTCAAGCTGCTCGGCACGCCGGCGCGTCAGTTCCAGTTGCTTGGTGGCCTCGGCGTGCTCCTCGGCAGTGGGGCGGTTGTTGAGGTCCGACTGCATCCGACTGATGCGATCTTCATCCTCGCGGATACGAGCTTCGAGACTGTTGGAGTACTTGCGCGCCGCGGCGAGTTCACGCACCGAGTCGTCGAGGATCTCCTGCGTGGGGCGCTGCGCCAGCTCGTTCTTCAACTCATCAACAGCATTCTCGTGATCCTTGAGCTTCGCTTCGAGGGCCTTGGCCTGCTTGCGGGCTTCGAGGAGTTCCTGGTGCGCCTGCTCGAGCGCTTCCACGGTCGGGCGCTGCTTGATCTCGGCACGAAGCTGACTCGACTGCTCTTCGAGGGTGCGAACCTGAGCCTCATACTCGGAGGCATGCTCCAACGCCGTATCGAGGTCCTGCTGAGCCTGCTTGAACGCCTCGGTGGTCGGGCGACCTTCGAGTTCACTGCGCAGCGTCTCCGCCAGTTCACGCGCCTGGTCGGCCTCGCTCTTCAGAAGTTCACATGCCTTCGTGAGCTTGTCCGAGCGCTCCTGGAAGGTCTTGCGCTCCTCCTGCATCTGCTGGTCACGCTCCGCGAGAATGCGCTCCTGATCCGCAATGCGAACCTGTGCCTCCTTCTCACGCTCCAGGAGGTTCGCCTCACGCTTCGCAACCTGCTCCATCTCGTGCTGATGCTGCGCGGCCAGTTGCTGCGCACGTCCGAGATGAGACTCGATGTCGTGAATGAGCGATGACAGATCAGGGGACCGGGCGTCCTGCTCCTGGGGAGTAGCGGGCGTCGGGTTCCGTGTCGTATCCTGTGTGGAATCCATCATGGCTGATCCTGCGCAGACGAAAGGAACGGGGCGCACCGCGAACACCGGAGTGCCGCCCGGACCTCTCAGTTATCGACGCGCCAGGAGCCCGGCTGAACCTCGAAGAGCGCGCAGACAGTGTGCCGGCAACGTGATAGAATCTTTCAGGAGTTTCAGGTTCTTTTGAAAACTGCACTGGAAACCCCCATGAGCATCGCCGCGACCACCGATTCCGGACTTCTGATCTCAGACCCCGCCCTTCGCGGCATCGCCGATCGCGTCACCGCCGGAGAACGCCTCTCCATCGAAGATGGCATGATCCTCTTCCAGACGTCCGATATCTGGGGTGTCTGCGCCCTCGCCGATCGCGTGCGCCGAAGCCTCCACGACGACATCGTCTACTACAACATCAACCGGCACATGAACTACTCGAACGTCTGTGCCCTCTCCTGCCGATTCTGCGAGTTCTACCGCAAAAAGGACGACCCCGGCGCCTACACCCACGACCTCGATCACATCCGCGAAGAAGCCCGCAAGGCGATCGCCAGCGGCGCCACCGAGATGCACATCGTCGGTGGCCTGAACCCCTACCTGCCCTTCGACTATTACACGGACATGCTCCGTGCCATCCGCGAAGCAGCGCCGGGCCTGCACATCAAGGCCTTCACCGCCGTCGAAATCGTGCACTTCGCAAAGATCGCAAAGCAGTTCAAGCGCGACGACCGCACCGCCGGCATCCGGTGGGTACTGGAGCAGTTGAAGGCCGCGGGCCTCGGCTCACTGCCGGGCGGCGGCGCCGAAGTGTTCGACGACCGCGTGCATGACGACGCCTTCAAGGGCAAGATCCGCTCGGATGTCTGGCTGGACGTCCATCGCGTCGCCCACGAACTGGGTCTGAACACCAACGCGACGATCCTCTACGGGCACATCGAGGAACGCCGCGAGCGCCTCGTGCACATGGACATGCTGCGCACGGCGCAGGACACGGCCCTGGCACGCATCGGCTACGAGGCGGATGCGAGCGGCGCCATCACGCTGACCCGCGCGGGCGTCGAACTGCCCACGCCGGACATGTGCGGCGACGGCCCCGGCCAGGGCGGCTACTTCCAGACCATCATCCCGCTCCCCTTCATCCCGGACGGCTCCGACCTCGAGAACCTCCCCGGCCCCACCGGCCTCGAAAACCTCCGCACACTCGCGGTCGCCCGCCTGATGCTGGACAACTTCCCCCACGTCAAAGCCTTCTGGATCATGCAGACCCTGAAGATGGCCCAACTCATGCTGCAAAGCGGCGCCGACGACATCGACGGCACCGTCGTGTGGTACGACATCACCAAGGTCGACGTGGCAGACACGCACCAGGAATGCACCGTCCTCGACCTCCAGCGCGCCATCCGCGAGGCCGGCTTCACACCAGTCGAACGCGACACCCTGTATCGAAGAGTCGAGCGATAGCTGGTGGCTGGTGGCTGGTATTCAGATCGGTGCCACTGCTCTGTGAGCAGTGCGAGAACAGCGCAAACACCAACATCACCCCTCGACATCAAACGCGGACCAGCATGAAGCCCAACTGAGCCCGGGAGAACTCACGCCACAAGCCACAACCTCCAAGCTACAAGCTCACCCAACCAACCCAAAATGTAGTGCATGCGTGCATGATTTGGCGAGATCACTGAGAACTCTGATCTGAATTCCATCCGCACTCTGGGCAACGAGTGACCCCGAGCATTGAGTACGCACATGTGACACATCTCAGGTTTCTTGCCCGATGGAAGTAGACCATCCATCGCAATGCTATGCAGAGTATGGTCGGGACGAGCGTGAGTATCATCAAGGGAAGCCAACGTAGATTCCTAGGGGTCTTCCAGAATCTTCCGAAAGCAAAGTACTCGGAGAAACCTCTACTAAGTTCACTGTTTTGATAGTACACGGCATAGTCCGTGGCCAGAATCACAGGCCAGCCAGCACAGTATGCCTCAAAGACTTTCACATCGGATATGCCATTGCTCGCCCGGTCATATTCGCGAGCCAGCCACCGAGGTAATTGGTGCTCGATGGACTCAAGCGCCGGAGGGATGTCGCCAACAACCCCAAGCAATCGATAGTACCGTACAGTGAATAAATCTTCGGAGGTAAAGTGGACCTTCAGCTCGCTATCAAAACCCTCAAGTTCTCCACGTACTCCGAATGGCGAGTTGGCTGAGCCGTACACTGATACTGCGCACAATGCCAAGCCTGCGAGCAATCCAAGTATCATTCGCCATACTGAACACAATTGAGCGGCAGCTGCTAGTCGAAGTAGGTTCATCTTATTGGATATCGTAGTCTGGATCTGTAAGATCGATAAATGAAGGGACGTCATTGCGATGAGCTTGCGGACAATCTGGTACGCCTGCGCCGCCTTGATGGCGATCGTCTCCGTATTGTCCAGCCTTGCTGGCACGGAGAACCGCTACCCAGAACTCCCGCACATCGACCACAGCACGATCCTCCACGTCATGAACGGACTGAGCATTTTCAACGACCTCGGCGGCGTCTTGGTCCTCGTCTTCTTCGTCCCCACCTACCTGTACGCTTGGGTGCGATATCGACGGCGAAACTTCTGGCGACCCCCAACCCCCAACCCCCAACCCCCAACCCCCAACCCCTACTCCACCTACGGCTTCCTCCAATCCCAATCCGGATCCTTGTGCAACCGACCCGCGCTCTGCTTGATGCAGCGGTGACAGATCGTCGCCTCATCATGCATCGGGCTCACCCAGGCGCGGCGGTCATGCTCCTCCAGGCACATCGTGCACGTCGTCCCCTTCGGTGCAAGATCCTGACCCATCAACTCAACTTCCGTCCACGCCATCGACAGGCACTGGCCGCAGATCAGGGAGCCCTTGTGACCCTCCACCATCGGGAACGACCCATCCCACGCCCCGCGGCAGAAGTCGCACAGGAAGTCGGTGATGGCCATGTTGTCAGGATCAGCGCCGGGACGTTGCATGGATGACAGTATAGGGCCGAGTCGACTCAAGTCTCACCGGGCCGGACCACCATCCGAGCAGGACATCAAACCGATTCCCGACTCCCGACTCCCCATTCCCCGCACCTACCCATCCTCGGACGCCGACGCACTCCCGCCCGCTGCCCGCACCGCCCGAGCCAGCGCATCACCTACCTCGGATTCGTCAACGACGACCTCGTGAGCACCCGCATCGGCGAAGTCGGTGCGATGCAGTTCATAACGCGAACGCACAATCACGTGCGCCTGGGGCGAGATGCGGCGGACCTGCCGGAGAACGTGCATCGCGGCCGACGGACTGGGGATTGTGATGACCACCAGCCGAAGCGCCGGAGCGGCAATGTGGTCGATGATGTCCGGGTGCGTCGCATCGCCGATCTCGAAACGAAGACCAAGGTCGCGCACCCCCGCAGCCGCGTTGCTGTTGAGGTCCATCACCAGCGCGCGTCGCCCCAGTTCCCGCAGCGACAGCGCCACCTGCTGACCCGCAGGGCCGAATCCGACGATCACGATCTCGACAGCCGGATGGTCATCGTCTGAGGGTTGGCTCGGCTCGCCGATCGCACCCAGCCGCCGCTGGATCCGGTCACTGATGTGCGGCGCGGCGGGCACGATGAAGGGCGTGGCCAGCAGTGTCACGATGGCGCACGACACGATGAGCGTGAACGTGTCGTCCGAGATCACGTTGCCATCCGAAGCGATGTAGCCGAGCACGAAGGCAAACTCACCGATCTGCGACAGACAAAGACCCGTCGCGATACCAATGGCATGGGGGCGCCGGAAGGCCCGCATGATCGTCCAGATGATGCCCGTCTTGAGAAGCATGACACCGATCGTCACCGGCAGCACCAGCCACAGGTGCTTGATGATCCACACGGGGTCCGCGACCATCCCCGCCGTGCCGAAGAAGAGCGTGAGCAGCACCACGCGCACCGACGCCACATCCGCGCGGACCTGCGTCGAAAATGGCGAACCCGCCAGCGCAAGCCCGGCGACAAACGCGCCGATGGAGGGCGAAATGCCGAAGTGATGCGCAAGCCACGCCGAACCCATGCCGGTGAGCATGCCCAGCAGGATCACCAGTTCGCGATCGCGCGAGTGCCCAAGCACATTGAGCAGACGACCCGCAACCTGGTTCAGCAGCAGGTACAGCCCGACGATCAGCGTGACGGCGACGAGCAGCATCCGGCCCGCTTCCATCGCGATCTCCGCCGGAGTGCCGTCGCTCCCCAGCGAACTCATCAGCAGCGCGAGCGGGATTACGGCCATGTCCTGCACCAGCAGAATCGCGAGCGCACCCCGGCCGTGAGGACTGTCCAGTTCCGCGCGCTCATTGAGCATGCGCAGAACACAGGCCGTGCTGCTCAGCGCGAGCATGGCGCCGACCGCCACCGACTCCGCGGGCGAGAGCCCGAAACCCAGTGTCACGACCGCCAGCACTCCCATGGTGATGACCACCTGCAGCACACCCACCAGCAACGTCCGCGAGCCGAGACGCAGCAGCCGCTTCCACGAAAACTCGAGGCCGATCGAGAACATCAGGAGCGACACGCCCAGTTCCGCAAGCGCACCGAGATCGTGCTCCGCTTCCACCATGTCGAAGCCACCCGCACCGCCGAGCAGCATGCCCGCGAACAGGTAGCCGACGATCGGACTCTGGCCGAGCCGCGAACAGATCGTACCGGCGATCAAAGCCGCCGAGAGAAGCACGGAGATGTCGAAGAGCAGCGTCCAGAATTCCATGGGCAATCCGGTACGGGATGGAAGGCGCTCGAATCAGGTCACGTCGTGGACGGAGATTGTTGCATCTTCGCGCGTGCCATGGCCGGTTCAGGGGCCGGTTCCGTACGGGTTTCTTCCTTCTTCGACGCCTCGGCAGACTGGTTCCCCCGCGGCTCGCCGGATTCCCCGTCCTTCGATCCCTTCCTGGACCGGAAGGCCGCCCGGAACCCAAGATCCATCTGGATCACCATGCTGAAGAGCAGCGGCACAAGGAAGAGCGTGAAGACCGTGGCGCAGATCAGCCCGCCGACCACCACCGAGCCGAGGCCGCGATACAACTCCGAACCCGAACCGGGGAAGAGCACGAGCGGCGCCATGCCGCCCACCGACGTCAGCGTGCTCATGAAGACGGGCCGGATACGCGTTCGCACCGCCTCGGCGATCGCGCGCATCGGATCGGAGATCAACGTCGTGCCTTCAAGCGAGTCACCCTCGCCGCGCATGTTGTTGAGCGACTGGTGCACGATCAGGATCGCGTTGTTCACCACCACGCCGACGAGAATGACGAAGCCGAGCATCGTGAGCACATCAAGATTCTGTGTCGACAGCAGATCGTTGCCATTGGTGTAGTCGTGCACGATCCGCAGCCCCGCGAATCCACCCACGATCGCCAGCGGCACCGTGAACATGATCACCAGCGGATACAGGAAGTTCTCAAAGAGCGCGCACATCAGCAGGTACGTCACCGCCAGCGCCCAGATGAAGCGGGCCGTCGTCAACTGAGGCTGATCCGCAATGCCCATCAGCACCGCAGCACCCAGCAGGCCGACACCCACCACGCCAACCACGCCCCACGCGATCAACGGCTCACGCCGACGGAAGCCGCGCACCGCAACGATCACGCCCAGGATCGCGGCACCCCCCAGCAGTGACCACGCGAGAATGTCCAGCGTGCGCTGCACCGGGCCCTTCGGTGTCCCCGGCAGTTCGGCCCGCCCGATCAGGGCCGAACGCACTTCGTCAAGCTTCGCCGCCGTCCCCTCCAGGCGGATTCGCATCGTCCGATCAATCAGGCCACGCTCCGACAGCGGCGCAATGTAAGTGTTGTTGAGTTCATCCATCGCCGTTTCGAGCGGAACACCGTCGGGCGGCGTGACGTTGATGGTGACACTCGGAAGTTCCTCGATGCGCTGCACTTCCTGCTGGCTCAGACCGGGCGTGATCTCGACGAGCGTGTCCAGCGGCACGATGCGCCCGTCCGGTGTCGAGATGGGCAGGTCGCGCACCTGGTCGAGCGTGGCGAGCTGACCATTCTCCGGGAGCAGTCGGATGTCAATGGTGCGGTTCTGGCCGCGAAAGTCTCCGACGAACGCGCCGTCAATGAGGGAGCGAATGACGGTGCCCACAGAGTCCGGACGCAGGCCGAGTTCGGAACCCGCCGGCTTGATGCGGATCTGGTACTCCTGCTGCGGATTGGCGAAATTGCCCGGCGACGCCTGCACCTGCGTCGGGCTGTAGGTGCCCGATCCGAAGAGCGCACCCTGCAACGCCGATGCGGCGGCGACGACCCGCTCCAGCCGGGGACCGGAGATCTCGATGTTGATGGCATTGTTGCCGCCCACGCCGCGGCCGAACAGTGACGCCTGCGACGCTCCGCCATACACATCCGGGAGTGTCTGGATGCTGAGGTTGACGAGGTCCCCGACGGGCTTGACGCGCCGCTCATCAGCGCTGGTTCCGCCAACAAACATCCCACCGTCAAACGCGCCGATGAAGAAGTTGTCGACGCCGACGGGATCCCACTCACCCTGTTGTCCCCATCCCTTGGGGATGTTCGGCAGGCGACTGAGTTCCGCCTCGTCATCTGTCACGTATGGCCCGACCACACCTTCGATGGAGTGCGCCAGGCTGACGAACTGATCCACGGAGAGGCCGGGCGGTGTCTGCATGCCGCCGAAGACCAGGTTGCGGTTGCCGGCCGGCAGGTAGTCCATCGGCGGCATGAGCCACGCGGCACCGATCAGGCTGGCAGTGGTCATGACCACAATGATGAGCGGGCGCAGCGTCCACGAACGCCAACCCGTGATGAGCCAGAGGATCGCCGCCGAAACAAACCGGGTGATCTGCACACAGAGGGGCGCCAGGCCAAACAGGTTCTCGAGCGCGCGGTGGAAGGGACCGTACTTCTCGACGTGGTGGGGGCGGAGCCACAGGGCGCACGCGGCCGGGATCACAGTGATGGAGACGAAGAGCGAGAGAAGGACCGCACCGACGATGGCAATGGCAATATCGCGGAAGAGCTGTCCGGCTTCCTCCTGCACCGTGAGAATGGGAACGAAGACCGCAACGGTCGTCAGCGTGGACGCCAGGATGGCGCCCCACACCTCGCGCCCGCCGTCGTACGCGGCGCGGGCCGGAAGCTTGCCGGACTTCAGGTGCCGATGGATGTTCTCCAGCACAACGATGGCGTTGTCCACGACCATGCCGACGGCAAAGGCGAGGCCCGCCAGCGAGATGACATTCAGCGTCCGACCCAGCATGAGCAGCACGAGGAACGTACCGATCACCGAGATCGGAATCGCCAGCGCCACGACGCCCGTCGCCACGAACGATCGCAGGAACATGATGAGGATCAGCGCAGCGATCGCACCGCCGATCCAGAGGTTGCTCTGCACAAGCTTGATGGACGAATCGATGTAGACCGTCTCGTCATACACCTGCCGCAGTCGCAATTCCGGACCCAGTTCCGGATGCAGGTTGGGCAGGATGTCGGCGCGCACCTCGTCGAGGCGCTGCCGCAGGTCCTCCATGATGGTCATGACATTGGCGCCGCTCTGGCGGATGACATTGATGGCCAGCGAGGGGTGACCGAGCGAACGCACGAAGCCGCGCTGCTTCTGGTAGCCGAGTTCGACATCCGCGACATCCGCCACCCGCGTGGGCACGAGTCGGTCGTTGTATCGGATCACGGTCGAGAGCACATCGTCGGCGCCCTGGTACTGGCCGATCACACGAACCCGGTAGTCCCGCTTGCCCTCCGTGATCGAACCCGCGGAGACATTCAGGTTCTCCGAGCGGAGAGCGCTGGCGACATCGGCATGCGTGACCCCGCGCTGCGCCATGCGCACCGGATCCAGCAGCACGCGCACTTCGCGATCACGCCCGCCGTAGACGTTCACCTGCGCGATGCCGTCGATGCGCTCCAGGTAGGGCTTGATCTCGTCGTAGACGGGTTGGTACAGGGTCGTGATGTCGAAGTCGGGGTTCGCCTCCGCCACATCATGACTCAGATCGAGGATGATCCACGCAATGGCGTTCTCCGAGGCGCCGTCCTTGGCGGTCACCGTGGGTTCATCGACGTCGTCCGGGTACTCGGGGACCTGCCGCAACTTGTCCGAAACGTCCTGCAGCGCGCGGTCGATGTTGGTGCCGATGTAGAACTCCAGCGCAATGGAGGCGAATCCCTCCCGGCTCGTGCTCTTCATCCGCTTCAGGTTGTCAACGTTCTTGAGACGCTCCTCCTGCTCCTTGACGATCTCGTCCACGATCTCTTCGGGACTGCGACCCGGCCAGTTGGTGCGCACCTCGATCTCAGGGCGGTCGACATTCGGCGTCAACTGGATCGGCACCGCGCCGACACCAATCAGACCGAACATCACGATCAGAATCACGCCGACCGCAACAGAGACCGGCTTCCGGATGGAGAAGCGGACGATGTCCATGGATTCAACGCTCCCCCGACATCGGCGCCGATTCGCCACTCTGCTGCCTCGGACCCAGCGGACGAAGCGGCTGGCCCGGGAAGATGTACTCGTTGCCCTCCACGATCGTTTCCACGCCAGGCTGCAACGCAGGTGACTTCACCGCCACACGCATGCCGTGCGAGAAGAGAATCTCCACCGGTGCCATCGCCGCCATCCCCTCCCGCGCTGTATACACGTACGCACCAGTCGCGTTCCGCATGATCGCATCCTTGTGAACAGTCAGCGCATCACTCGCCTCGCCCGTCGGCACCAGACCGATGATGCTCATTCCGGGCCGAAGCACATGCTCCGGATTCGCAAGACGGATCCGCACCGGAAAGCTGCGCGACAGGCGATCACCCGTGGACAGCACCGCCGCAACCGGCGCCTCGAAGTCCCGCCCCAGCGCATCGACGCGGATGACCACGCTGACGTCCGCGGAAGAGACGCGCGAAATGTACTGCTGAGGCACATCGATGATCGCATCCACCTCATCCAGCGCCAGCAACTCAATCACCGCATCACCCGTCGCGACCCACTCACCAATCTCCGTCGAACGCGCCACGACCTGGCCCGGGAAGGGCGCCGTGACCACGTGGTCCGATTGCTGCTCACGGGCAATGTCAAGCTCGGCTCCCGCAATCTTCAGAGCCGCTTGAGCCGCGGAGAGACGCGCCGCCGCCGCGGCAACGTCTGTCTGGGCATTCTCAACCTCGCTGGTCGTGGCGCCATCACCCATGCGCCGGAAAATCGCAAGGTCGCGCTCCGCCTGTTCGAGTTGCGCCTCACGCTCGTTGACCTCCGCTTCCGCGCTGAGCAGTTCCGCCTCCCGACGGATGACCTCAAGCGAAGCAATGCGATCATCAAGCCGCGCAATCACCTGCCCCGCCTCAACCTCATCACCAATCTCGACGGCAATGTGCAGAACCCGACCCGCAACTTCAGCGGCGACATGGGCGCGCCGGGTCGGCGTGAGTTCGCCGGTCACCTGGCGACGCTGTTCAAGGTGCTCCTGGAGCACCGGGTCGAGGCGGACCTTGGCCGCCGGCTGACCCAGCGCCGGAAGTGAGAGGGCAATACACGTGAGCATCGCGAGGCATCGCATCGCGCACGTTGCGCGCGGTGTGTGAACTGTCATGCGTTCGGTTCCCTGTCCGGTCCGCTCGGTGACGCGGCGTCAGCCTTGTGCCACGCCTCGTGCAGTTCGGACCATGTGTCATCCGTCATCAGATCAAGATTGTTGATCAGTCGTCCCAGTCCATCTTGGAGGGCCGCCACCTCCGCCGGGCTGAAGCCGGCAAGGAAGCGCGACGAGAAAGCGCCCGCCGCCTGGCAGGCGCGCTCATGCACAGCACAGCCATGCTCAGTCATCTCGATGAACGTCGCACGCCCCGAACCCGGACGCGTCACGCGCCGGACGAGACCGTCTTCCTCCATCGCGGCGACCATCCGGCTCACGTTCTGCACACTCATGAGAATGTGCTCGCCAACCTCGCTCATGGTCGGCGGCTCGTCGTGCTCCGAAAGAACGCTCAGAAGCATCCACCGACCGCTCGTCAGCCCGATAGGTGCGACGAGGCGATCGCCGACCTTCATCATCAGGTTCCGGATCGTGAAGATCTCCAGGGCCAGCGGCGATTCGTCGCACTGGACCTTCGCCGGACGGACAGCACCCGACGACGACGCCGCGCCGTTCACCAACCTCCGCTGATCCAGGTCCTGCCGTGCCATGAGAGAGCACAGTAGGCGCTTGGGTCGGGGTAAGTCAACATGTTGATTCAAGGCCGGGAATCAGCGCCCACGCGCCTCCGGACCCCGTTCAGACCCGCCGACGCCGGCGAAGGCTCAAGGTGCCCGCGAGACCCAGCAGGCCCGCCGCGCCCGGCGCCGGAATCGTCGCCCGGAACGACCCGATCTCCGCCTCCGCGTTCGCCGTACCCGTGCCATCACCCAACTCGGCGAAGTCGCCGCCAGTCGCGTACATCGCCTTGCCCGGCGCAATGAGCTGGCCGTCGACATACGTGTCGTACGTCTGCGTGGACAGGTCGCCGATCAGCAGGTACGTGTGCCACTGCGACGCATCAATCGAAGTAGACGAAAGGTCGCTGTAAGACATCAGGTCCGTGCTCAGCCCGAGACCCATCCCCCAGCCACCCGATGCCACCGCCATGCGGAAGCCGTAGTTGAACTGAAGTACCTGCGAATCCACTATCCGCACCCGGGCACGCAGCCGGATCTCGTCCGATGACACACCACGAGCCGGCATGGCAAAGTCATACCGCGCCTGGTAAGAGCCCGGGGAGATCGCGATCGGCTCGCCCATCGAATCAAATGTCATCGCGGCCGGACCGGGCGTGAAAAGATCAGTCTCACCGGCGCCCGCATGCAGGCCGGTGCCGACCAGCGACCAGCCCTGCTCAGACGGCAGGCTGTCCGTCTGGAGAGACACCGATTGACCCCAGGCCGCCGTCGCGGCGACGAACGAACAACACACAACAGCAATGGACGGAAAACGCACGTCGGTGCTCCTTTGGAAATGATCTCTGACTCTCGCTCTGACAGCGGACGTGCAATCCACCATCAACGCAGAGAAAGCCTACACCGGGAGCGCGTGGAGTGAAACAGAAAGCCGGCAGAAGACCACCGTTCAGGCGTTATCAGACGATACAGACCGCACGCAGAATGCCCAGATCAGGCCGTTTCCTTGCGAGCCACGCGAAGCTGCTCCAACGGCTTCGGTGAATTCACAGCGTCCTCGTCAATCACGAACTCCGCGCCATCCGCATTCGCGTCCGGCAGGTCATAGAGCAGGTCAAGCATGATCTCCTCCATGACGCCGCGAAGACCACGCGCACCCGTCTTCCGCTCCAGCGCCTTGCCGGCGATCGCGCTCAGGGCGCAGTCGGTGAAGGTCAGCTTGGCACCCTCGAGACTGAAGAGGTACTCGTACTGGCGAGCCAGCGCGTTCCGAGGCTCAGTCAGGATCATGACCATCGTCTCCAGGTCGAGCGGCATCAGCGGTGTGATGATCGGAAGGCGACCCACAAGCTCCGGAATCATGCCGAACTCGATCACGTCCTCCGGCTTCACCTTCGCCAGGATCTCCGCCGTCTCCTCCTTCGCGGACTGAACACTGTCCATCGCGCCGGCAGAGAAACCGATCGTTCGCTTGCCGATGCGCCGGCGAATGATGTCCTCGAGACCGACAAACGTGCCGCCCACGATGAACAGGATGTTGCCCGTGTCGATCTGGATGTACTGCTGCTCGGGATGCTTCCGGCCACCCTGCGGCGGCACGTTCGCGATCGTTCCCTCAAGCATCTTGAGAAGCGACTGCTGCACACCCTCACCGGAGACGTCGCGCGTGATCGAGACGTTCTGTGACGTCTTGCCGATCTTGTCCATCTCGTCGATGTAGATGATGCCGCGCTGGGCCGCTTCGAGGTCGTAATCGGCCGCCTGGAGAAGCTTGAGAAGCAGGTTCTCAATGTCCTCGCCGACGTAACCCGCCTCGGTGAGCGTGGTGGCGTCGCCAATGGCGAACGGCACCTTCAGCACGCGGGCGAGCGTCCGCGCGAGAAGGGTCTTGCCGGAACCGGTCGGGCCGATCAGGAGCACGTTGGACTTGTCCAGTTCGACCGGAGCATCCTCGTTCTCAATCTGGGTCAGCCGCTTGTAATGATTGTGCACCGCCACCGACAGCGACTTCTTCGCCGCGGTCTGGCCGATGACATACTGGTCGAGGAATTCCCGCACCTGCCTCGGGGTCGGAATGGTGCCGAGAGTGGTCTGGCTGATCGACACCCGTCGCCGTTCCTGCTTGAAGATGTTCTGACATAAGTCAGTGCAGTTACAGCAGATATAGACGTCGTTGGGTCCTTCGACCATGGGGCCGACCTCGCGCGAGGTCTTGCCGCAGAAGCTGCAGGTGGTCACCTTGCGACCCCGGAATCCTGCCCCGTCGGCCGGTCCCTGATCGTCACCGTCATTTCGATTCTTAGCCATCCAATCCTCGCACGGGCCTCAGCGCACAACCACCATCGGTCGGCGCAGCCTCACACAGTCTATCGACAGTTCCCGGGCTTCTCTCAATGGAATGTTCCGAGAGGTTATCTGAATTCAGCCTTCTTCAGGATTCACCGGTTTTCGGGGGATCTTCGGTAGGTGAATCCCCGAACTCAGGGAGCGGAGCCCCCGTCAGATCATATCCCGGCTCCGCCTCAAGCACGCCCGCATCTTCCGCCCGACGACGCGCCTCCCGCATCTGGCGAACCAGGTCGTGATCCTGCCGCGCCCCCGCCTCGCCCACCACCAGCAACTTCATCCGCTCAAACTCCTCCTCATCGATCATCCCCTCCCCCCGCATCGTCCGCAGGTCATGCAACGTCAGGCCCAACGACGCATCGGAATCCCCGAGATCATCAATCACCATCCGACGACGAACCACCAGCAGAATCACCAGCCCCAGCACCACCGCGCCCATCAACGCGCCAATCCAGATCAGCACCGGAGCCACATCGTCGAAGGACTTCGCCGACGTCGCAGCCACCAACCCCACCCATGCAAACTCATCAACCAGTGCCAACATCACACGCATTGTAGTTCACAGCCCACAGACCGGCACCCAAACCCCGCTCCCCGCTCCCCGCCCCTCGCACCCCATCAAACCCCCAGAACATCCAGCGCACGCTCAATCTCATCCAACGCATCCGCCTCCGTCCCGCACGACTCCGCCACAACCTCGTGCAGAATCATCTGGACACGCTTGCGAACCACCTGCACCGCAGACGCAGCGAGTTGACGGGTGGCGAACCCGAGTTCCGCCGCGATCTCCTCCATCGGCGGCGGCACGGTCTCGCAGGTCGTGGGTTCGAGGACGCGCAACTCGAAGGCGCGCCAGTGAGCAGGCTTGCGCTCGATGAAGTGTGAGCGCGATCGCTGGATCGCCTCGTCAAGCGTCGCCATCGCCCACTGCTGATCGAAGACCCGGTCGGGGTCATCGTCGAAGCGAAGCGAGCCCCATGAATCCGGAATCTCGGGGAGCCTGAAGGTACTGCCTCGTCCCCGAACCACTTCCCGACGGTGGTTGTCCACACGGTAATGCCTGAGCGACTTGCGGATCAGCGCACGGATGCGCCCTTCACCGGGCTCAATCCCCTCGCGCCCCAACAGGTTACGCTGCATCACGACGGTCAGGAAGAAGCCCTGCGTCAGTTCCGCAGCCTCATCGTGCTGATGGCCCTTGCCTCGAAACCACGCATACACCGGCTTCCAGTAGACGCGCGCGACTTCCTCCACGGCCCGTTGCCGCGACTCATCATCATCGGATCGCATGGCTTCGATCAGACTGGCCCTGGTGGCCGGAAACCCGGAATTCGTCGCTTCGTTCGACATGATGAGGCTTCCCATACTAACGTGGGGGCCGTCAAAGCCCAGTAATTTCCGGTCTCCGGTCTATCGGGAATGCGGGCATGCGTGTCGACCGGCGGAGGTGCGCGATTGGACAAGGGCGACGGCGATTCCCAGCGACCTCGGACGCCGGCACAGGCAGGCCGCCTGTTCTCCGCCATCACCGCGCGCGAGGTCAAGCCCGACCCCGATGACACCAGTGTCATCGGCGCCTATCGCATCCTCCGACGCGTCGGAGAGGGCGGCGGCGGGGAGGTCTTCGAAGTCGCGCGGCCCGGAGCCGAGGCACGCTTCGCACTCAAACTCTTCCGCTACGGAGATCCGGAGTCCCGGCAGTTCAAACGCGCCAGCCGGGAAATCGACACCCTCTCAGAAGTGAAACTGCACAGCATGCCACGGGTCATCGAGCATGACACCTGGCGCGGCCGCCTCTACGTCGTCACGGAATTCATCGACGGTGAACACCTCGATCGCGCATGTGAGATCCAGGGCCTCGATCGGCGCGCCCGGGTTCAACTCCTCGCGCGCGTCGCACGCATTGTCCAGTCACTCCACGAACACGCAGTCATCCATCGCGATATCAAACCCTCCAATGTCCTCGTGGACCTTCGCGGCGACCCGTGGCTCATCGATCTCGGTGTCGCGTACCTCCTCAGCCCCGATCCCGGACAAACGATCACCATTCAGGACATGGGCATCGGAACACCCGGCTACATGGCGCCGGAGCAGGCCCGCGGCGACCGCGCCGCCATCTCAACGCGCACCGATGTCTACGGCCTCGGCGCACTGGCGTGGTTGCTCCTGACCGGCCGCACACCCCTCGGCCTGCGCGACGCCACACTCGGCGAAGCCATTCGCACCTTCGAGACCTCAGCGACACCGGATCCGCGGATCGCCATGCCGGAACTCGATCGCAGCCTGTCCGCCATCCTCCGCAAGGCGGTGATGCTCCGCCCCGAGGATCGCTACGAGTCAGCCGCCGCACTCGCCGACGACCTCGAACGCTGGTGCCGCGGCGAACGCGTGGAAGCGCGCCGCATCGGCCCGTGGGTGCGCGCCACGGAGTGGATGGGGCGTCACCCGGTCATGAGCACATCGGGTGTGTTCCTGACATTGTTCGCGGCGGTCCTTCTGGGCGTGGTGGGTTTTCTGTCGTGGGCGGCCAGTCGTCCGGGCTGGATCGCGGTGGATGAGATGCGGAGCCGCGCGGTTCTGTACGATCGCAGCGGGGATCAGATGGCGGAGTGGGGGAGTGGCGTTCAAGGCGACATCATTTGTGCTGAACTCGTTGAGCATGATGGGCAGTTGATGGCTCTACTCGCGCTCAATCAGCGCGTCGACAGTCCTCATTCAGCAAAGCTGGTTGCGCTTGACGCGAACAGCCCGACTCGCGTTCTCTGGGAGCGAGGAGTCGGCGGCGTTGACATCCGCGAGACCCCGTGGCCGATTGAATCCATGCCCTTCAGATGTAAGACCGCGGCTCTGGCTGATGTGTTTCCCACCGAGGGACCCGAGATCATTGCTTCTCATCTCCACGCAAGGAATTCGCCTTCCGCGCTGCGCATCTACTCTCTGGATGGTGAGATCCTCTGGGAAGCGTGGCATGATGGGCAGTACCGATCGGTGCAGTGGATCGAGGCAACCGGGCAGGTCGCCTTCACAGCGTGGAACAATGTCTGTCCTCCCGGCCACGAGCCTGGGCTGGTCGGCAAGACGTCATGGGCGCCGCACGTCTTCGGAGTCGTCACTCCCGCGCCGCAGGCGAAACCGAAGATGCAGCAGATTCGGACGCCGCGCGACGAGCGAGGCTCAATCCTGCCGGACTACTACGCCACCATCCTGCCGTTGCACCTGAGCATCCCCCTGGACTTCGATCGGTTGACCCTCGATCCGCCGTACGCGCGCATCAATCCTGACCGGGAGGCCCGACTTCAGTTCAGTTCCAATGATCGAGGGGGAGTCACGTGGAGCGTTGAGTTCCGACCCGAGGGCGTGGTCATCGGAGAGCCCAAGGCGAATGACCCGTACAAGGTGAACTTCAGGGAAGGGCGTCTCCCGGCACCCGAGAGCCTCCGGCTCGGGCCGCTTCCACCCTGCGCTTCGGTGTCGCAGGATTCGACAGATTGACGCTTCGCCAGGTCTATCCGCAGTCCCCGGCTGCGTGAATCAGGGTGTGAGCCCTCGGCGGCCCACACTCACGGTGCCGCCAACTTCGATGACCTGAACGCGTCTGCGACATGTGAGCCTTCAGATCACTCCGGGTTCTTCAAGCGGCTCGTCTCTTCCGGGAGACGAGCCGCTTCATCTTGAAGACTCGGCATCGCCGCACCGGCCGCAAGCATCCCGAATGCCCAGTGCCCAGTGCCTAATGCCGAATGCCGACAAAAAACCCGCCCCTTGCGGGACGGGTCTGAAATCTGCATCAAACGGACGTCAGCGCGACATCACGACTTCTTGCGCGCTTCCGCCTTCTCTTCCATCACCTTGTTGAACTCTTCCGAGGAAAGTTCCTTGACGTCGGCCTGGGCCAGGACCGCGTCGAGCGCCTTGTGCTCACGCAACTGCTGCACGACCATGCCGATCTGGTTGGACTCGACAAGCTCCTTCTGCAACTGATCGGGACGCACACCGCGCTCCATCGCCATGCTGGTCAGGTGCGCCTGCACCTCTTCCTCCGTCAGCTTGATCTCGAATTTCTCCGCCACCCGCGCCAGGATGAAGAACATCTTGAGTTCGCGAACCGCCGCTTCCTGCGAGTTCGTCCGCAGCTCGGCAAGGTGGTTCTCGATCTCCTGCTCGTTCACACCCATGTGCATGAGCTCGAAACGCTTGCGCTGCAGGTTGCGGGCGACCTGGTGCTCCGTCACACGCTCCGGCAACTCCATCTGCACGGCATCGATCAGGTTCGCCGCGACCTGGTGACGCATCGAGTTCTGCTGCTCGAGCAGCACACGGTGGTTCAGACGCAGCGTGACGTTCTCGCGCAGCTCTTCCTCGCTGCTCATGCCGTAACGGGCCATGAGCTGCTCGGTCGACGCCGGAATGATCCGCTCCACACGCTCGACTTCGTACTCGATCTCGAGGTCCTTGCCCCGAACCGACTCGTTCTCGTGACCCTCGGGACCCACGCACTTGACCTTGAGCGTGTCGCCGGGCTTGGGCTTGCCGATCTGCTTCGCGAAGTCGTCGACCATGACGCCGAGGATGGCGCCCTTGCCGTCAGAGTCCTTGGCGGGGATCTGGATGACCGCGCCCTCCAGGTCAATGAGCACTTCGCCGCCCTTGTCCTTCATCACGCCGTGGCCGATGCAGTAGTCGCCCGGTCCGCCTTCGTCCTGCGCCTCAAGCGAGCCGTCGTTGACGGCGAACTTCTCGATCTGGTCGTTGACCATGTCGTCGTCCACCTCGATCACCGGCTTCAGGACCTCCATGCCGTCGAGCGACGGCAACTCGAAGTCCGGCGGAACCTCGATCTCGACCGAGAAGGTCAGAGGCTTGCCCGCTTCCAGCTTGAGATCCTCAAGCGCGCCGCCATCGTCCGGCTCCCCGAGCACCTGGATCTTGTTCGTCTCGATCGCTTCGGAATACGCCGATGCGATGAGCTGGTTCTTCGTCTCACTGTTGATCGCCCCGCCGAATCGCTTCTCGATCAGACGCCGCGGCGCCCGACCCCGACGGAAGCCGGGAAGCTCCGCCTCGCCCATCAACGTGATGAGCGAGTTCTCCAGACGCTCATCAATCACGCTCTCGGGAATGGTGATGGTCAACCGCTTGCGGGCGGGACCGACGTCGTCAATCACAACCGTGTTCTGGCTGTCAGCCATGGCATGTACCTCCGGGGTCCAGGGCCGCCGCTTCACGCGAGCCGCGGCCCCCCACCCAGTGATGCGAGCCACACAGGATAGCAGAGACTCGGGACCGAGGAGCGAGGGGGGAGGCGGGGGGGCAGCGCCAAGCGATTCCCATCTCCCGTCTCCCCCCTCCCGAAACATGCGATAGAATGCCCGACCCAAGCCGGAGTGGCGGAATTGGCAGACGCGTCGGATTCAAAATCCGATTCCCGCAAGGGAGTGAGGGTTCGAGTCCCTCCTCCGGCATTCATCCCGGGAAACAGGATCGGGGGCAACCCACACGATCCACCCCACAGACCACCAACCAACAGAGAGGTACATGATGGCCGACGAACAGGGACAACAGCAGGTTTCCATCCGACTCGATGAGTCCAAGATGCAGACCACCTACGCCAATACCATCCGCACATCCACCACCGCCGATGAACTCGTGCTCGACTTCGGCCTCAACCTCCCCGTGCAGTCCGGCCCCGATCAGGGCGTTCAGATGGTCTTCTCCGTCGGTTCCCGAGTCGTGCTCAACTGGTCAGGCGCCAAGCGACTCGCCATGAGCCTCAACCAGGCCGTGCAGCAGTACGAACAGCACTACGGACCCATCCAGATCCAGGGCGCCCAGGCCTCGCAGAACGGCTGAAACCGGCAGGCCACGCATGTCCTTCGGTATCGATCGCGGCAAGGACCTCGACATCGCCCCCGGTGTCGTGGCCATCAGCCCCGAAGAATTTCCGCCCCTCCCCGACGCCGTCGCCGACAACCCGGATGCCGGCCGACTTGACGTGCGCAGCTGGTTCCCCGATCCCTCACTCCCCTTCGAACTGGAGATCGGATCGGGCAAGGGCACCTTCCTCGTCCAGCAGGCCGCGCTCCAGCCGGACGTCAACTTCCTCGGCATCGAGTGGGCGAAGGAGTTCTTCACGTACGCCGCGGATCGCATCCGCCGCCACCGCATGACCAACGTGCGCATGCTGCACACCGACGCCACCGAGTTCATGCACTGGCGCCTACCCGACGGCTGCTGCCGCGTCGTGCACCTGTACTTCTCCGACCCCTGGCCCAAGAAGCGCCACCACAAGCGCCGCGTGGTTCAGGACCGCTTCCTGAAGGACGTCCATCGCATCCTTGAACCCGATGGCGAACTGCGCATCGTCACGGATCACATGGACTACTGGGGCTGGATGGAAGAGCACTTCGCCCGCTGGTGCGCCCCTGATCACACACCCCGATTCGAACGCCTGCCCTTCGAGCGGCCGGAAAGCGCCGGCGACGGTGAAGTCGTCGGCACGAACTTTGAACGGAAGTACAGACGGGAAGGGCGCCCGTTCAACGCCGCGATCCTCCGGAGGCAGCCCGTTGAAGAACGGGATGCAGAGCAGGAGAGCAGTCGACCAGGAGATCAGGCGAACCAGGAATGACCCTCGATGCACCCTCGTCGGCTCTCCAGCGGTCTCCTGTTCTCCTGTTCCTTCCCGCCGTTATCCCTCAGGCAGTGCATCTCCGCTCCTCGTTCCCACCTCCCCCTTGCCCATTACAGACACGACTCTCCCCAGTGGTCGAGCAACTCTTCCAGGTCGGCGAAGTCGACGTCCTGGTCACCGTCCGTGTCGCCCGGGCATGTCTGCACGGACATATGACGTAATGTCAGCGATGCATCGCCGCCCGCGGCACCATCGTCATCCCCGTCGAAAGCGCGGCCGGTGGAAACACTCATCACCGTGTCGTGAATCTCAATGGTGTAGGTGTCATCCAGCAGCGTTTCACCAAAGCTGATCACCATGAATGAAGAATTGGAACCGCTCACGCTGAAGGGCACATCGACGCCACTGCCATCCAGCACACGCACATCTGTGTCAGCGAAAGTCACGTCCTCGTTGAACAGCAGACGCAACGCATCAATGCCCGCAGGATCACAGTGCACCACGTCCGTTCGCGGCGACTGCATGATGATGCGCGGCCCGGGAGGCGCCGAAGCTTCACGGATGCGATACACGCCGTTCGAATCCGATACGTACATGTAATCGCCGGGGGTATCGAAGGTGATGGAGTAGATGCCCGTGAAACCACCCGCGTAGTGCTCATGCTCGAAGTCGTCATTGATCCACATGATCGTCTGCGAGACTCTGTCCGTGAGGTAAGGCGATGGTTTGAAGTTCCCGCCGCGGCAGATCTCCATGTCCTCGTAGTCGCGCTCCGAGAGCGGTACGAAGTCGGTGACTGGAGTGAAACCGTAGTTGGGCTTGATTGCGTAGATGCCGCAGATCTGATCGTGATCATCCGCATCTGCAAGCAGCAGGCTGTGATCAAAGTTCCCGTTGGGATCAAACTGAAGCGCCACCGAATCGATGTCGACGCGACCCGGCGGCACATGATTGCCGCTGATCCGACTGGGCACGATGGGTGACGGCGGCGTCATGTACCAGAACTCCGTACCTCCGGAGATGTTGCCATCGAAGAGATAGCCGCCGGGCGTGTAACCGCCGCTCCCATCCGTCAGCGCGAAACGGAACGAAGTCCAGTCCGAGCCGCCGCCCACCGTCCAGTGTTCCGCCACGGTGCCGTCCGCCGCAATCTCAAGCAGCGTCGTCCGTTGCCCGGGCGGCGGATCATCACGTTCCGCGACGGTGACGTAAAGCCCGCCGCCGAAGATGCCACTGGTGTCGAACTGCACATCAACGACGCGCGAGGCGGAACCGGGAGCGAACCCGCCGCGACTCGCGAGGACATCGATCTCATCCTCCGCGATGCGCAGGACGGTGAGGACCCCGTTGTCGACGGACGCGGCGACGACCCCGCTCCCGTAGGCGGCATTGCGAATCGCTTCGAGCCGCGGTGTCCGCCCGTCGATCTGGTTGAGCAACACATCCACTTCCCGGTTGGGAGGCACGGTGATCTGCCCATGCGTCGCTGCGGTCACACCGATCGACGCCACAATTGTCAGACTCGCCCTATTCATGACTTGCACTCCTGTATCGAGGGTTCACAGGTGCAAACGAGAAGCAGATCCAAAGGGGGTCAGATTTCTCAAAGAAGTATTCATGATGAGAAGGGTGCCACTACCCGGCAGTGGAGAGAACAGCGCGCAAGAGGGTGCCACGGCTCTGTGAGCCGTGCGAGAACAGGGCAGGATCAAGCTTGGAGCTTGTGGCTTGGCGCTTGCGCTGAACTCAGTCTGGTGGAGGGATCGTCAGCCGTAGCCGCGATCGCGGTCCATCTGTGCGATGGATTCGGGGTCGTCGGGGTCGAAGCCCCAGTAGTCGATGTTGTGTTTGCCGGGTTGGATACAGAGTTCGGCGTTGTTGAGTTTCTCGATGTGAGCGTGCAGGAAGCGCGGCAGGTTTTCCTTCGTGTACGTGCGGCGGCGCAGCGGTGTCACGGACTCGCCGGTGGTTGCATTGGGGTTGGCGCGTTCGTATTCGTCGGCGGCATCGCGCAGGTCGTGGCAGGCCTTGCGGACGGACTCGGTGGTCTTGCCGCTGGCGGCGAGGTTGGCGAGTCCCTGGATGGCGATGCGTCGGAGGGTATCGGGATTGGGTGCGCGTGTGCGTTCGATGGCCTTGATGTAAGTGAGTGCGCGGAGGGCGTCGGGCGAGAGGGCCCAGTCGTGATATTGCTTGAGTGTGATGTCGTGCTTCGCGAGGATCTCTTCGATGGGGAGTCCGTTGTGGTGATCGACGGCGAGGAGGTCGGTGTTCATTGTTGGGCGCTCCGCTTGGGTGGCTGGTGACTGGTAGCTGGTGGTGGGTGGCTGGTGGCTGGGTGCTGTTGGCCTGTCACCGGTGGCGGAGATGTGCGGTGTTTTCCGCGCGGCGGCGCACGTTGTGGGCGCGCGGGGGGAGAGATGTCCCGGTCTGGCGGGGGGATGTTTTTGTGAACGGTGGTGCACGTTGTGTGCGTTGGCGCACGGCGTGGTGTGCGCGGAGGCGCACTTTGGAGGGGCGGGGAGCTGGGAGCGGGGAGCGGGGAGGGCCGCCCGGGGTTGCCACCCCGGGCTGCGCCAATGCGTGCCCTTGGCACGTGCGGGGGCTGGGACCTGGGGTTTCACCCCAGGCTGCGCGGTACCTGTCTTTCAGACAGGGCGTGCTTCGCACGGAGGTGGGGTGTGGGGCGCGGGGAGTGAGGGGCGGGGTGCGGGGAGTTTCCGCATGCGCCAAGCTGCAAGCTCTCAAGCTTCAAGCCCGGTCCTGCGCCGTTCTCGCACTGCTCGCAGAGCAGTGGCACCTTCCTGTGCGCGTTCTCTCCGCTGCCGGGACGGCAGTGACACCTGTCATCATCCCAGCCACCAGCCACCTGCCACCAGTCACCCGCTCACTGACTACAGGATCCGCTTTGCGCGCGGGTAACTCCCCAGCACCACCAGGTCACTGCAATGTTCCTGCAACGCCGCGATCACGGACTGCATGTTCTCGTCCTCGCGATGGCCCACCGCGTCGACGAAGAAGGTGTACTGCCAGTTGTTGCGACCGCTCGGACGCTTGTCGATGTGCGTCAGGTTGATGCCGGCTTCCTCGAATACACGCAACACGTGTACCAACGCGCCCGGCTTGTCCGCCGTGTTGAACATCATCGATGTCTTGTCGTCACCCGAACGCTGTGTGTGCTGGCGCGAGATCACGAAGAAACGGGTGATGTTGTTGGGGTCGTCCTCGATGGACTCGAAGATCACGTTCATGCCGTACAACTGGCCGGCCAGCGTTGAGCCGATCGCGGCCGCGCCGCGCTCCGGTTCCAGCAATGTTTCCGCATGCGCCGTCTGCACCGCGCGGCTGCTGCTCGGCGCCGGTACCAGTTCCGCCTGCGGGAACTGTGTCGCGAGCCATTGGCGGCACTGGCTGAAGACCTCGGGCTTGGAATGGATGCGCTTGATGTCACGGGGTTCGCAGTTGGCGAGCAACGAATGATGCACCGCAAGCAGGACCTCGGCGTAGATGTTCAACTCAATGCCCGAGTCGCGGAAAGCGTCCAGCGTCTCGACAATGCCGCCACCGAGGGAGTTCTCGATGGGGACCAGGCCGTAGTCGCAGTGGCCGCGGCGAACTTCCGTGAACACGCCACCAATCTCATGAAGATCCTCGAAACTGACTGAGGAACCGAACTGCTTGGTGGCCGCGAGGTGCGAGTAGGTTCCCTTGGGTCCGAGGTAGCCGATGCGCAACGGTTGCTCCAGTGCGAACGATCCGCTCATGAGTTCGCGGTAGACGGCTTCGATGGTCTGGTCGGGCAGGGGTCCGCCGCTGGCTTCCAGCACCTTGGCAAGCACGGCCTGTTCGCGGTGGGGCGCATAGATGGGCACGCCGCTGTTGCGCTTGTAGCGACCGACTTCCATGACGAGCGCAGCGCGTTCGTTGAGGAGGCGGACGATGTCCTGATCGACCTTGTCGATGAGGGGGCGGAGTTCGTCGAGGGTGCGTGCGTCGTCGGCTTCCTTCGTGGGATCACGCCAGAACCCCGCGCCACGTTCCCCCGGCCCGGGTGTCGCTGATCCCTCTTCCGATGGCTTTGACGCTTCACTCATTCCGCTCGATCTGCCTTCCTGCAACCCGAACACACACTGATCAATTTTCCGTGACACCGACCGAACGCTGAAAGTAACCGTTCGACCGAAAAACACAACAACACCACTGAAGAACCCCACACTTCCGGGAGAAACCTATCCTTTCACAACGGGGGTCCCCCTGACCAGCACCATGACTGATCTCGCCTCCATCCTGGCACCAGTTCTCGCCGCCGCGCCCGCCGCCGCGGCGGAGAGCATCAGTATCGATGCGCTCCCCTTCCCGGCGCACGTCGGCTCGATGTTCGCGCTGGTCGGCGGGTTGTTGCTGTGGGCATTCGGCCGAGGGGTGCTGCGCTTCTTCTTCATCGCGGTGGGAACGGGTGCCGGTGCGACGCTCGGTGCGTTTCTGCCGCCGGCACTCGGGATCTACATCGAGCCGGTGTGGACGGTCGCCGCGGGGGGCGTGATCGGCTTTATCGCATCGTTCATTGCGTTCCGGTTTGCGATCGCGGCGACGCTGGCGATCACGCTGGCGATTGTGGCGCCGATTGTGGCTTCGGTCGCGATGAGCCTGCACGGGCCGCCCCCGATGGTGGAGGGGCAGGAGCAGGTGCAGGAAGAGGCGCCGAGCGCCGCTGACTCGTACATCGATGAGATCAGGGAGCGGACGGAATCGTTCGAGCGCGATCTGGCGCTGGTGCAGGAGGGGGCGAGTGCGGCGAGCGAGTTGACGGGTGACGAGACGGCCGGTGCCATCGAGGACACCGTGGAGATGATTCAGCGGAGCGCGGAGAAGATCCGGGCATTCATTGATGCGCAGTGGGAATCGCACGGGCGCGAGTGGTGGGGGAAGCAGCCGGGGACGGCGAAGTTCGCGCTGGTGGCGTCGGTCATCGGGGGCGCATTGGCAGGATTTGCGCTCGGACTGGCGTTGCCGAAGCGTGGTGCGGCGATTGTCACCTCTTTCGGGGGCGCGGCGATCTGGATGCCGGCGGCGGTCTGGTTGGTCTCTGCCACGCCGATCCCGCTTGAGAACGCCCTGCCTGCGATTCCGGTGGCGTGGCTGATTGCGTGGGTGCTGATTTCCGTGCTGGGGACGTGGATCCAGTGGACGCGTTCGAAGCGTCAGGCCGATAAGGACTGATGATTCACCTCGTTTCCTGAACAGGCTCCACATGCGCGCTATCACGACACTCCTGGCACAGGCGAGTTCTTCCCCGCCTTCGAGCGGCGGCGCGATGCCGTTGAACGACACGGGGCGCAACGCGGTTGCGGTGTTGAACGAGAGTCTGTCGCAGCGGATGGATGTGCTGAATCACCCCGATTCCCTCGCGCAGATGATCACGCAGATCAACCTCGTGTGGGCGGCGATCTTCATCATTCTCGGCGGCATCTGCGTGCTGAACGGCTACCGCTGGCACAAGACGGTGGTCGTGATCCTGGCCGGGCTTTCCGGCATCTGGGCCGGCATGACGCTTGGCCGCACGATCGGCGATGAAGTGATCGTTGCCACCTGCATGGCGGTGCTCTTCGCCGTGGTCGCGTGGCCCTTCCTGCGTTACGCGGCGGCGATCTTCGGCGGCCTTGCCGGCGCGTTTGCCGGCGCGAATGTCTGGACGGCGCTGGGTTATGACGCCACGAATCACCATCTCGGCGCGCTGATCGGGTTGATCATCGTCGGGATGCTGGCATTCATGACCTACCGTGCGGTGGTCATCGTGATGACGACGGTGGGCGGCGCCTCGCTGCTGATCATCGGAATCCTGACGGTGCTGTTGCACGTCGAAACGTTCAATTCGGCACTGGTGGGACGGATGAACGACAAGCCGCTCATGGTGCCGTTGATCGTCGGCGTGGCGGTGATCGTCGGCGCGGTCTTCCAGGGAAGCGGCGGCCTCAAGGGTCTGAAGGAACTCTCCGATCGCGCGGAGAAGAAGACCCCCAAGGTGAAGCAGGCGGCCTGAACGGGGCCGAGCTTCCGCTCCAATGCGACAATCCTGAGGTGCGGGTTGGCCGTGGGTTGCTGGCGTGCCTATGATCCCGGCTCGTGGGTGCTCTCGATGTGATTTTCTTCACCTTCGTGGAACCCAAGTCCTTGCTTGGACGAACCTTACGCAATCATGAGCCCTTTCTCAGTCCCAATCGAACGCCAGTCGGTGACGCCCGCGTGGCTCTCGCCGGCCATGACCCCTGTCTGGGAGGCATTCGCGGCGGATCCGATGATCGGCGTCTGGGCTGTCTCGCACGATCTTCGCGTGACGTACGCGGATGAGGTCGCCGCGATGCTGACGGTGGGCGGGAGTCCGGAGGATGTCATCGGTGTATCGATTCCGGAGAAGGCTCCGGCGCCGGTGGTTGATCGGCTGAGTCGGATTCTTGAGCAGGCCCGACTGACGCGTCGGCCGATGGTTGGGCAGGCGGTGTGGCTGGGGCGGCGTGTGCGGTCGACGTTTTCCTACATCGAGGATGCTGAGCAGACGTTGATTGCGACGCGTCCGGCTCCGGTGCAGTCGACGCTGCCCGAGCGTCACGAGGTTGATGAAGCGGAGTACGCGCACCTTGGTGAGCTGGCCCGTCTCACGACCCGCGAACTTGAAGTGCTCGGCTACATCGGGCGCGGCCTTTCCCTGCGGGAGACGGCCCGCGAGATCGGTCGGTCGGTGCACACCATCCGGCGCTTCCGTGAGCGGATCGGCGCGAAGCTGGGTCTTCGCGACCGGTGCGAACTCGTTTCGCTGGTGCGCGATACCGGCATTCGTCCGGAGGATGCCTACCTGCGGCGGGTGGTCCTCGAGAACTGACAGGCGCGTCAGGCGTCAGACCTGTCGTGGGCCGCACGGCCCATTTTGCCGGGTATCCGGACTCTGTTCCGCGCGTCGGTCGATCATGACGACGCGTGTCCATCCAGTGAATCCACGCGTGATGAACCGGCTGTGTTCGCGCCATCGCCTCGTCGTCTGACTCCATGTTCGAGCAGGCGACGAGGCGTTTTTCTGCGCTGCTCCATCATCCGTCCGGGTCGATCATGTGATCGACGGTTCTCTTTGCCTCGGTCAGGGAACAGCCGGTTCGTTCACGGATCGCTCTCACGGCAGCGATTCGATCACCGGACTGGACGAGTCGATCGACGTGATCGTTGATCTCCGACTCACTCAGGCCGCGCACGCCGCCGTCGTCGATGATCTCGAGAGGGTCGACCGTCACGTGCCTGCCGGCGAGGGCGAGCGCCTTGGTCAGGGTGGGCCGGACCTGGTCGCG
This sequence comes from Phycisphaerae bacterium, assembly GCA_030432255.1. Lineage (GTDB taxonomy): Bacteria > Planctomycetota > Phycisphaerae > Phycisphaerales > UBA1924 > JAUIHS01. The sequence goes on along the minus strand of JAUIHS010000013.1, from coordinate 11,567 downwards.
ACGCCCATGCATGTGCACTCGGATGGCGCCACGGTCCAGCCAGACGACGGGGTGATGGACCCAACCGCCTCGGACCTTGATCCCGAGGTATGACCGCGGCGGCGACGGCTTCAGATCCTCCAGTATCGCGAGTCCAAGTGCTTCGACGTTTTCGCACTGGAGCCTGATCTCAAGACTTCTGCGCTTCGTCCTGGTTTCGGTTTCACCCGGCCGTTTCTCGCGGAGGATCTCCGTGATGCCGCAGACGGATGCCACGTCATCCCAATTGAGTTCGACGGCCTCGGGCTGTTCTCGCGGGGCGCGGCCGCGCAGGTGTGAACGGAAGCGGACGCAGATCCCGGAGTGATCCATGCGCAGCCGCCAGTTGTGCCTGCTGAAACTCCGCAGCATGAGAGTGATGGCGATGGGCGGGAAGACGAGATCAACGAGGATGGCGCTGATCTTGAAGATGAGGATGCCCTCGGCGAAAGCCCACCACGTCAGGGCAACACCGATTGCGACGCAGACCAGTGCTGTGAGAATCTGGATGAATCTGGAGTTGCGAAAAACGGTACTGGCGTGGGGGTGCGGCAGGATGTCATCGTCACGATGCAGTCGCATTCGAGCAGTCTACGGACTTGTCGGTGAAGCGACGTGTCGCGATCCGCGGGTTCAGGGACAGACAAAAAACCACACGACGCATCTCGGCGTCGTGTGGCCTTTTCCCCAATGAGGTCGCGTCGGACCAGGAGTGGCGGGGCAGCGGTCGGATGGGTTCGGCGAGCCGGTGAGGTTAGGTCCGGTCTTCCGATGTCCGGGTGGCTGCCGGTCCGGTCAGGGATGACCGGCAGCCAAGAGTCAGAGCAAGCAAGCGTTGGTCAGTCGTTCAGTTCGAGCGACGGCGGCGGATCAGCATCGCACCGCTGGCGGCGAAGAGGCTCGCGGCACCCGGCGTGGGCACGAGTTCGGCGGTGAAGAGCCAGTCGCTGGCGGCGACGTGCGGGTGACCGCCGTGGTTGAGCCAGCCCCAGCCGGAGATGCCGTCGTGGCCGCGATGGCCGTTGTCGTTGTTCTCGTCACCGATGCGGATGGAGTAACCGTAGTTGCCTCGTTCGTCCTCGAGGGCGATGGTATCGCCGAGGGGCGTGTCGATGGTTCCGGTGTTGACGTTGTTGGTGGTGTCGACCCACACGTCGTCATCACCGGGGACGGTCATGACGCCCATGTTGTAGGTGAAGTCGACGGTGTAGACACCGAGGTAGCTGTCGTTGGCGTAGCTGGAGCCGGTATCGCGGCCGCCGTAGACGGTTCCGAAGATGTGGATTTCGGTGCCGTCGATGGTCATCTGCATGTTGGAGTCGACGTGATCGAAGTCGAAGGTGAAGATGTCGTGGCCACCGGTGGCGTTGTAGAGTTCGTCGAGGCGCATGCCGTAGAAGGGGGAAGCGGCGTTGCCATCGGGGTGGTTGTGAAGCTGGTAGAGACCGTCTTCGATCATGGCGGCGTGACCGGCGGAGGCGGCGGACATGGCGGCAACGATCGCGCTGAGTGCAAGTGTGCTCTTGTGCATGGCTCGTCTTCTCTCTGTGCTTGTGTGACGTGTTCGCGGGCGCCTGACTGCCCGACCACCTGCAACATGCCACGAGTCTGGAGCGTGGCAAACAGGCGACGTCGTCACCGGCCTGGAGGGGTTCGGTCTGTGCGGGTTGTGCGGTGAAGTGCGGTGGTATGCGGACGTTGGTGCGGGGAGCGGGGAGCGGGGTGCGGGGTGCGGGGAGCGGGGAGCGGGGTGCGAGGTGTGGGGAGTGGGGAGCGGGGTGTGTGGGGGCTTATTCGGTCTTACACTGGTTGTGAATTGGTTCTTCGTTTCGGACTGTTGGAGTGTGCATGAGAGGTCCCATCATTTTCATAGCGTGTGTTCTCGTGCTGATCGCGGGGATCGTTGTCTGGATGGTCGGGCAGTTGGCGCCGATGCGTGCGGCGGCTCCGGGGAGTGCGGCTGGGTCGGAGTCGGGGCGGGAGGCTGTCGTGGATGAGCCGCCGCTGATTGCGGAGGGGCGGCGGTTGCACGTCAAACTGGGGTGCGCTGTCTGTCACAAGTCGGACGGCTCGAAGGGGGTCGGTCCGTCCTATGCGGGTCAGTGGGGGAGCACGGTTGCACTGGCCAATGGCGGGTCGGCCACGTACGACCCTGGCTACGTCCGCATGTCGCTGCTCGATCCGAAGAACCACAGGAATGCGGCGTACCCTGGCCTGATGCCGTCGTACTTGGGGAAGCTCAGTGTGCACGACGTCTGGCTTCTGACGGTGTACATCATGTCGCAGACGGACTCGGCGCGGGAACAGGCCTACGAGTGGGCGCGGGAGATGTAGGCGGCCGCGCCCGATAATCCGGATTGACCCGGCGGGGTTCAGGCGCGCGGGGCGTGGGGCGCAGGCTGCCTATTGACAGGTGGGGTATCGCTCGGGACGATATTGGTGTCGATCACAGCACAGGTGATCGGGAGTCGAGCAGAGAGATTTCACAGGAGAATTGTGTATGCGTTCTGTCTTTGCAGGTGCGCCGGCCGTGCCGGCGATGGTTGCGTTGATGTCCGCCTCCGTTGCTTCCGCGGCGTACACGCCTTTGGCGTTTGGTCCGTTGGATGATCCGGGCAGTGGTTTGTACTTCACGCAGGTGCACGACATTTCGGCGGACGGCATGTCGTATGTCGGTGTTCTGAGCAACAACACGGTGCGCGTGAAGGCGGGCGGTGTGCTGTACACCACGTCCGGCGTCGGTGCGCCGCAGCGGCTGTCGCCGGATGGCATGGTGGCGGTGGGTGGTCTGCATGGCGCGACGCCTCAGCGCTGGAACATTGCGGATGCGGTGGGAACGAACCTTCCGGGTACGGACATTGCCTTTGCGGGCGGTCCGAATCCGGCCTACGGGTTGGTGTACGGAACGAACAACGGTGCGACGGCGTTCAGCATTTCGACGCCGACGGGCGTGCTGACGGGCGGTGGTTTCGTGCGGGCCAATGATGCGTTCACGGCGGTGGATCCGGGCGCGTTCGCGGGGGCCAATCGCGGCATGGCGGCGTTTGCCCCGGTTGCGGTCTTGATGGGCCATGTGCCTGGCGTTGATGCGTTTGGCTGGCGCTGGAACTACGAGTCGGGTGCGCTGCAGCCGTTGACGAGTCCTGCGGGCGCGACGTCGATCAACATTGGTGGTGTGGGCGGCGAGCTTTCGGGCGATGGATCGATGGTTGGCGGCAGCATCACGATTCCGTCGCAGACTCCGCTGGGGCAGCCGGCGTACTGGGATGCGGCGGGCATGGGTCACATCGTGCCGGGCGTTGATGGCCGGATCTGGGGCAACATGTCCGCGATGAACTACAGTGGCACGATCGGCGGCGGAAACCTCTTTGGTCCTGGGCTGACGAACCACGCGTTCATTCATGAGTTCGCATCGGGCGAGTCGTACGATCTGAACGAGGTCTTTGCGCCGTTCATCCCGGATGGCTGGATCCTCACGGCGACGCAGCACATCAGCGATGATGGGTCGCGGATCTACTGCCATGCGCTCGCACCGGATGGAACGACGCGGGTTGTCGTGCTGGATGGTGAGGTGCCGGCGCCGGGTGCGGCCGTGCTGTTCGCCGCGGCGGGCATGCTTGCCGGCGGGCGTCGCCGTCGCTGATTGCCGTCTGACTCAAACTGAATCTCACCAAGGGCCGCACCATGATGTGCGGCCCTTTTTTGCGGTCTGCCTCGACTCGCTATGATGCCGATCGTCTCGTGCACTTCCTGAGGTGAGGAGCGATCTGTGAAGCGATTCGGAAAGCAGGGACTGCGCACATTGCTTGAGGTCGGTCAGAAGGTCGGCGTGGACATCACGCCGAGGCACTTCTACTCGGAGATTCCCGACTTTCGCGTGCTGCGTGCGAATACCGACTGGCGTCGGCCGCTGTCGATGACTGCGGTGCGTGGTGCGTCGAACCTGGAGGCGCAGATGGACTTCGTGCGCGACTGCTGCGATCCCATTGCGGAGCGGTTGAGCACGGGTGGGATCCGGGATCATGCGAACCGGGAGAACGGGGCGGTCGGCTACGGCACGGGTGAGGCGCAGATGCTGTATGCGTTCATTCGTCGGCATCGGCCGGGGAAGATCGTCCAGGTGGGTGCGGGGGTTTCGACGGCGGTGGTGCTGCTGGCGGCGGAGGAGGCGGGGCCCGATTACTCGCCGCGAATCACGGCGGTGGATCCCTACCCGACGGCGTATCTCAAGCGGCTGGCATCTGAGGGAAAGATTGAACTGCTGCATGAGAAGGCGCAGAACGTGGATGCATCTCGGCTTGCGGACATTGGTGACGGCGGGTTGCTCTTCGTGGATTCGGCGCACACGCTGGTGCCGGGTTCGGAGGTGACGTGGCTCATCCTGGAGGTGATGCCGTTACTGCGCGCGGGTCAGTGGGTGCATTTCCATGACATCTATTTTCCGTACGACTATGCTCCGACGCTACTGAAGCAGGACCTGTTCTTCCGGCACGAGAGCATCCTGTTGCACGGGTTCCTGAGTTGCAACGAGCGCTTTGAGATCGCGGCTTCGATGTCGATGCTGCACCACGACCGTTCGTCGGCACTGGCGGACGCGTTGCGCGAGTATGCGCCGGGTCGGCATGAGAACGGCTTGGAAGTGGAGGCGGGGGATTGTGCGACGGCGACGTATTTGCGGGTGTTGGGGTAGGCTCCGGGCTGTTGCTCGGAGTCGGCATTCGGCATTTGGCATTTGGCATTCGGGGTGAGCGCCTTTGGCGGTTGGATTGAGGAGCTTTCGCTCCGGGTTTGGCTTTCAGCTTCTGGCTTCTAGCTTCTGGCTTCTGGGCTGTGGTGTAGCAGGTGTTGGTGGTCTCTCCACCGCCAAGATGGCGGTGGCACCAGCCGTCCGCGCTTGATGGCGGGGTGTGTTATGCTTTTTGCTCTCGCCAGGTCGGGGAGCGTGTTGGGAGGTGGTCGGTGTTCAAGATGGGTGAGTCATGGCGCCCGGATGACTTTCAGTTTCTGCGTGACGCCGCGATCTGGGCGCAGAGTCATGTGCCATGGGTGCGTTATGGCGCGTATTGCACGCTGCGCGAACAGGGGCATCGTCGGCGGTCATTGTCCGTGCTTCGTAAGTTTCTCACCGAGACGGAGCAATGGACGAGGGAGGCACGACGTGAGTTCTGTGACGGCCTGCTGAGTCTTGGCCAGACCTTGGATGCGCAGTCCATGGCATATCCGCAGCCGATGGTCAAGGGGCTTCTGATTCCTGTCTTTGAGGACTGGCGTGATGCTGATCCGCAGGCCTCCGTGCCCCGCAGGTGGTTGGCGCGGTTGACCCATGACAGTACTGAGGCGCGTGCCGCGTTAGCGCTTGACCCCAGTGACGACATCGCTCGGTGCCTCTTGATTCAGCAGATCGACGGTTGCTTGGGGTATGAGTTGCATGAACTGCCGTGGGGTTATCTTGGTGATGATCTGAAGGAGAGTCTGGAAGGCGCCAATGAAGGGCTTCGACTCCTGGATGAACTGCGTGTGGACTGGGACGTTCAAGAGAATCGCAAGCGATTTCAGTTCTACCGCGATCTCCTGGAGTCGTATCTGGCCTATCTCGCGAGTGGTTCGGATGTGGCTTTTCTGGAGTGGGCGCGGGTGCATGGGCGTGTGACGGGGCTTAAGTGGGAGAGGTGAATGGTGGTTGGTGGCTGGGGTGTGATGCGGCGTGTGTCCGGAAGCTCACCGTCGTTGCGCTTCGTGTGATTGCGGTGTCGGTGGCTCGGGCGGGGGGATTGGGCGGCGCGTTGTTTGGTGGTCTTGAATGTCAGTGCGTGTCCGCGCTTGATGGCGGGGTGTGTTGCACGTGTTGTTGCTGTTTTCGCACTGCTCGCAGAGCAGTGGCACCCTTTTGTGCGCTGCTTTTTCGACTGCCGGGATCCCGACGACCCGGAATCCATCGCACAGTGGACCGCGATCGCGGCTACGGCTGACGATCTCTCCAGCAGACTGAGTTCAACGCGTGCGCCAAGCCACAAGCCACAAGCCACCAGCCACAAGCTCTCAAGCTCTCAAGCTTGATCCATCGCTGTTCTCTCCACTGCCGGGACGGCAGTGACACCTTTTGGGTCTGTTATTTTCGGCGGCCGAATTGCTTTTCGAGTTCGCGGATGGAGAGGCGGATGGTGGTGGGGCGGCCGTGGGGGCAGTTGCTTGAGCGTTCGATGTGGCCGCGGAGTCGGATGAGTTCGTCGAGTTCCGTGTCGGTGAGGGCGTCGCCTGCTTTGACGGCGGCTTTGCATGCCATCATGTCGACGATCTCGTGGAGTGCTTCCTCGTCGCCGACCGGCGCGGGATCGGTTTCGGTGCGTTCGAGGAGGGCGTTGACGAAGGTCTTCGGTTCGACGTTGCGGTCGAAGAGGAACGTCGGGAAGGCGTGGATGCCGATGGCGGCGGGGCCCATGGGTTCCGCGGCGATGCCGAGGCGGGTCATGACTTCTGCGAGTGCGGGGAGGAGGTCGACGCGTTGTGGTGTGGTGTCGAGTACTTCGGGGACGAGCAGGCGTTGGCTTTCGAGGGGGCCGGTGGCGAGGCGCTCGCGGAGTTTTTCGAACATGACGCGCTCGTGCAGGGCATGCTGGTCGATGATGAGCAGGCCTTGTTCGTCCTGTGTCACGAGGTAGCTGTTGTGCACCTGGAGGACGCGGGCGGCCGGGGTGGAGCCGGTGAGGTGTTTCTGGCCTTCGGTATCCGGCGTGCGCGCAGCGCGGTAGTGCCGGGACTCGAGGTCGACCTTCGCCTGCTCGACCGCTGCACGTTCGGCCGCGACGGCTTCCTTCTCGGCGTCGACGGCGGCCTTGAGCGCGGCGTAGTCGAAGCCAGCCTGTGACTGCTGCGGTGCGAACTGTTCGAGGAAGTTGTTGAAGCGCGTGCGCACTTCCGCTGCGGCCGTGTCGGGCGAAGCGGTCGGGCGGACGTGATCGAACTTCGGTCCGGCGCCGTGGCCGCTGACGGGTGTGAGATCGTTGCCGAGGAGGACGCTGCGTGCCGCGGAGTACACGGCCTTGTGGATGATGCCCTGATCGCGGAAGCGCACCTCGGACTTGGCGGGATGGACGTTGACATCGACGGTGTGTGGGGGGACATCGATGAGGAGGACGGCGGCGGGGTGCTTGCCGGGTTCGATGAGGCCGCGAAAGGCTTCGCGGAGTGCGTGCGTGATGGTTTTGTCCCGGATGGGTCGTCCGTTGAGGAAGACGTGTTGCCACCTGGGTGTGGGGCGTGCGTTGGCGGGAGGTGCGATGAGTCCCCAGAGTGAGATGGCGGCGATGGATTCGTCGAACTGATCGGAGGTGACGGTGAACCAGTCGTCGATGGCGTCGCCGAGGATGCCGAAGATGCGTTCGCGTGGCGACTGGTTGGGCGGCAGTTCGAAGATGATGCGCCCGTCGATGCGCAGGGTGAAGCCTCGGGCGGGGTGTGCCATGGCGAGGTTGCGGACGACGTCCGTGCAGTGTCCCTTCTCGGTGTTGGCGGTGCGCAGGAACTTGCGGCGAGCCGGGGTGTTGAAGAAGAGGTTGCGGACGGTGACGGATGTGCCTCGGGGGCCGGCATCGGGTCGTGTTTCGGATGTGTCGCCACCATCGACATCGATGCGCGTGGCGCCGTCGGCTTCTGCGGTGCGTGAGCGGAAGGAGAGTCGTGAGACGGAGGCGATGGAGGCGAGGGCCTCGCCTCGGAATCCCATGGTGCCGATGTGGTCGAGGTCCTGTGCATCGCGGACCTTGCTGGTGGCATGGGGGTGGATGGCGAGTGGGACCTGATCGTGCGGCACGCCTCTTCCGTCGTCGGTGACCCTGATGAGTTCGATGCCACCGGCTTCGATATCGACGGTGATGTGTTGTGCGTCGGCGTCGATGGCGTTGTCGACGAGTTCCTTGACGACGGAGGCGGGTCTCTCGACGACTTCACCGGCGGCGATCTGGTTGACGACGAGCGGGGGGAGGATCTGGATGGTGGGAGGTTGGGTTGGGGAGACGCGCATGGGGGTAGTTTAGGGGCGGGGAGCGGGGAGCGAGGAGCGGGGAGGGTTGGCTTCTTGCCTTTGGGGGGGAGTGTAGGATGTTGGGGGCATTGGTTTTGCCGGGAGGTTTTGATGAAGTACAAGACGTTGTTTCGGTTGGCGTTGAAGTTCCTTGGGGTTTGGCTTGCGGTTCAAGGGATCCTCGGCCTGGTGGTGAGCCTGGGCGTGGCAGTGGTCGCGACCTTGCAGTTGAAGCGGGGGCAGTGGGATTTCTATATTGCTCAAATCTTCGAGACGTTCCTTCAGGGGGCGTGGCCGTCGGTGATCTACATTGCTGCCGGGGCGTATCTCTTCTTTCGCGGCGAGTGGGTTGTCGATCTGGCGATTCCGAGTAATCGGCGGTATTGCCATGAGTGCGGGTACCAGTTGGCTGAGCCGGTGGGTGCGGCGTGTCCGGAGTGCGGGGTGCGGCTGGAGGGTGTGGGGCAGTCGACGTCGGTGGATGAAGGAGGTGACGGATGACGCTTCGGATGTGGTGCCGTCTGGGTATCCGGTTGATGGGTGTGTGGCTGATGATCGCCGGGGTGACCAACGCTCTCTTGATCGTGGGGTTGTTTGCCGGGATCTGGCAGTTCGTTGTGGGGCTCTTCCTGGTGTTGGCGGGTGAACTGGTCGTGCGGTATCTCTTTCCGATCAGTCCTCGCTATTGCGCGCGGTGTGGGGCGTCGTTTCTGTGGGGGTCGGGGCCGGAGTGCTTTGAGTGTGGCGAAGTGAACGAAGCGCGCGCGGCTCAGGACGACCCGGATGCGTCCTGATGCCCGTGTCGAGTGGCCCGATTCCTGCTCCCTGTTTTTTGGGTCCTGCATCAGAGTGCCGCGAACGGGCTCAAAGTGCTCTATCCTTGTGGCATGCACGACGCACCTCTGCCGTCCTCGCAGCACAGCCATGCCGGACTGTCGCCGCTCTCGGAAGCGACGCTTCATCGTCGGCGTGAGCATGTTTTCCTGATCTTTGCGGGGATCTTCCTGGGTTCGTTGACGATGCTCAACATCCTGGGGATCACCTACTTCATTAACCTGGTGATCCATGTGCCCGTGGTGGGGTGGGACATTCCCATGCCGCTGGCGATCGGGGTGCTGCCGTATCCGATCACGTTCCTGTGCACGGACTTCATCTCCGAGTTGTATGGGCGCCGGCGTGCGAACTGGGTGGTGTTCACGGGGTTCCTGCTGAACCTGTGGGTGATTCTCGTGCTGTGGGTGGGCGGCCTGCTGCCGGGGTTCGCGGAGGTGGATCCGGTGACGGGGATGCCGCCGGTCCCGGAGTGGGATGCGAACAAGGCGGCATTCGGGGAGACGGGTTGGACGTTTTTCCAGGTGCGGACGCTGGCGTTCGGGGCGGTGGCCGCGTCGATGGCGGCGTATCTCTTTGCGCAGTTCATTGATGTGCAGGTGTTCCACTTCTGGAAGCGGTTGACGAATGGGCGGCACCTGTGGCTGCGGAACAATGGATCGACGTTGATCTCGCAGTTGGTGGATACGGTGGCGGTGATCCTGATCACGCACTTCTATGCGCATGCGTTGCCGGTGGATGATCAGGAGGCGCTGTGGCCGCAACTGGCCACGTTCATCGCGGCGGGGTACGTCTTCAAGATGGTGAGCGCGATGGTGGATACGGTTCCCTTCTACGTGGGGTCGCACTGGCTGACGCGCTATCTGCGTCTGCCCCCGGCGACACATGCGCCACATCCGGGTGCGGCGGCCGCGGTGGAAGCGGGCGTGGGTTGAGAAGTCTGCGCGGGTTCGGGTGAACCCGCGTACCATGCCGGGTATGTTTCAGTCGTTGATGACCCGCCGCTACCTGACGAGCCGCGTGATGCCGTGGCTGGCGGTGATTGCGGTGATGTTGTGCACGGCGATGGTGTTGACGGTGTGGTCGGTGATGAGCGGCTTCCTGGGGATGCTGCTGGCATCGGGTCGGACGATGTCGGGAGATGTGACGATTGCTCGTCCGGTGCGTGGGTTGGCGCACTACGAAGCGCTGGTGGAGGCGCTGGAGGCGGACCCGGGGATCGAGGCGGCGTCGGCGACGGTGGAGACGATTGCGCTGGTGTCGCTGACACCGGAGCAGATGACGAGTGTGCGGCTGATCGGGATCGACCCGGACAGTTTTCATGCGGTGACGAGTTATCGCGATCACCTGTGGTGGCGGAGGCCGCCGATGTCGTGGTCGCTGCAACTGGGGGATGGGCCTGCGATGGCGTCGGAGGGCGACGCACCGATCGAAGTGCAGTGGGGAGTGGCATCGGAAGTTTCCGAGGTGCGTGCGTCGATTGATCTGCCGGAGGGGGCGGCGGGTCCGCTGCGGGCGTACCTGATCCATGACGATCGCGTCATGGCGTTCACGTCGTTCAACGAGGCGGGGCCCTTCACGGAGATCGAGATCGACGCTTCTGTACAGGTGCCGGATCCGGCGGGTCGGTGGTCGGTGGAGGTGGAGTCGGATGATCTGCGTTACGAGATGCCCGCCGCGATTGGTGAGGCGGGGGCGTCGTTGCGGTGGGGTCTCGGAGGTGAGGCGGAGCGGGATGCGATTGTGCTGGGGATCCGGATCTGGGCGCTGAATGAGTGGGTTCGCGGCGAGGGGGACACCGGTTATTTTCGTCCGCTGCACGGGAGCCTGATGCCGGGGCGTGAGGCGGAGTTGTGGGCGCCGGCGCTGAGTGCGAAGGGGGCGTTGGCGGATGCGGGGATTCGTCGGCTTCGGGTTGCCAACGAGTTCCGGACGGGGTTGGTGTTCACGGATCGGGAGTGGGTGCTGATGCCGCTGGGTGTGCTGCAGCGCATGCTGCGTCTTGAGTCGGGGGAGATTGCGGGTCCGCCGGTGGTGACGCGTGATGAGAATGGGAACGTCGTGATCACGACGGGCACGGGCGAGATGGCGCCGGCGCGGGCGACGCACATCGTGGTGCGCGGGGCTGAGGGGACGACACCGAAGGCGACGCTGGAGGTGTGCCGGGGGGTGTACGAGGCGTTCGCGGCGGCGCATGACGATGCGCCGTCAGAGGGCCAGGTATCGATGTACACATGGGATCAGCGGCCGGGGATCGCGACGTTCATTGCGGCGGTTCGCAAGGAGACGTCGCTGGTACTGGTGCTCTTCGGGGTGGTGTCACTGACACCGGCGTTCCTGGTCTTCACGATCTTCTGGTCGATGGTGAGTGAGAAGACGAAGGACATCGGCGTGCTGCGCGCGATCGGCGCGGGGCGGGGCGGCGTGGGGTGGCTGTTCCTGCGTTACGGCCTGATGATCGGTGTGACGGGCGGGGTGATGGGCATTTCGCTTGCGGTGGTGATCGTGGTGAACTTCAACACGATTCATGCGTGGCTGGGAGAGCGGATGGGCGTGGTGGTGTGGGACCCGGCGGTGTATGCGTTCGAGCGGTTGCCGAGTGAAGTGCATCCGCTGCACGCGGCGCTGGTCTTCATCAGCGGGATCGCGGTGTGCGGACTGGGAGCGGTGGTGCCGGCGGTGCGTGCGGCGTTGATGG
>JAUIHS010000001.1 GCA_030432255.1 Phycisphaerae bacterium | reverse complement strand
GCCGGTGACACTGACGGCAGTAGACGGTTCGATCTTCTGCGGCACCCCGCCCGGTACGGGAGGCGTGATCGATCTCAAGACGCTTGATGGCCTGGTCCGTTTCAAGGACGACTCGGACGGGCTCGACAACGCGTATTCGCAGCCCATGGCATTCAGCGGGACCGTCAACGGCGGGACCAACCCGATCGTGTGCCGCACCAACTCGGGTGACATCTGGTTACGAATCCACGATGAGCCTGGTGAGGCGCTGGCGTATGTGCCGCCACTCGGTCTTTATCACCCGCGTGATGTCGAAAGCCGATTCCTGCTTGGCGGCTCCTTCCGCTGGACGCAGGACCTGCAGGATGACGACCTCCCTGAGCCGCTCGTCGTCAATGGCATCTACGAGGATTGACCGTCGCCGCGTGGAATCTGCCCGGGTGAACCGAGCCGGATTGCGGCGATGCAGTGTTGACGCCTGACGCCTGGTCGGTCAGCGGAGCGCCGCTGTGGCTCCCGGCTCAGTCCTTGCGATTGCGAAGGAGCGCGGCCTGGCGCTGCCGGACGTAACGGCAGATCTGATCAACGACGAACTTCTCGTGCTTGGGATTGAAGCCGAAGTCGAATGCTGTGCCGCAGTACACACGTTGCGACGAGTCGAGGTGTGTGTGCTTGATGCGGGCGGTCACGGCGATGGGAATCGGGATCTCCGGCTGCAGTCCGATGCGGAGCCAGAAGAGGCGGTGTGCATCGACGGCACTGGCGTCTTCAGGGGGAAGCATCAGTCCTGCGCCGCCGCCGCCGAGGTTCACAAGCGAAGCGAGGACGGGCGGTCCCACTTCCGGCATCACGCGTTCCTCGTCGGATCGGATGTCCGGTTCAACGATTGGCTGATCAAGCGCATCAAGGATCTCGATCCGGTTGGCGGTCTCCGCGACAACGGCAGATGCAGGATCCATCAGTGGGAACATCTCGACCTGCGGCAGGCTCAGCCCGACCGTCGAGATGCGGTAGAAGTCGCGGCGCTGGCAGCGTTCGACGGTCTCCGGCATCACGATCGTCAGCGCCTTGGCGGAACGCCCACCGGAGAGGCGGATGTGCTTGAAGCCGAGATTGCGTGACTTGAACATCCACCGGTTCTGCCCGATGGTGATGATCCCGACGATGTCGACACCCTCGCTGATCGCGATGGTCTGCCCGAGGGTGACCGGCTGTTCGACGAGGATCTCCTTGTCATTCACCTCGAGAATGCGGACACGCCAGATAACGTTTCCGGAACGCTCGTCGGCGATCGCATTGAGATCGTCACCATCGAGTTCACCGGGAAGCGTGAACTCCAGCGAGCCGTTGCGTGATGCCAACTGCTGAAGACTACGACGCCAGTTCTCGGTTCTTGACCTGGTAGCAGGCATACGGACCCTCCCAACGCAACACAATCAGAGCGCGTTCAGGGAGTGCATCGGGCGGGCCCGCCGGTCTCTTGAGGGGAAGGCGCACGTCCGGTCACACGGAGGCCGAAGCCCGGAAAATCATGAGCGCATCCACTGCCCGATAAGGCGCCTCCCACCCGGAAGCAGCGGCGAGCAGTTCGAGCTCGCCGCGGGACCAGAGGCGCAGCGCGGTATCGGACGCGCGAACATTCCAGTCCTCTTCATCCACATCATCGTCGCGGCGCATCGACAGCACGTTGTCACCGGGATGCCAGAGCATCTGCCAGCGACCGTCCTCGCTGATGCCGTTCTGCCAGAACCCCTCCGCGACCTCGCGCCAGAGGGGTTCACAGAAGGCATCGATCACAAGGCAGCCCGCGGGTCGGATCGCGCGGCGGGCCAGTTTCATCAGCGCGATCGCATCCGCCGGCTGACTCACGGTCATGAACGTGTTACCGAGACAGAGGATCGCATCGAACGCTCCGGTGCGACTCCAGATCTCCGTCTGCGAGTCAAGAAAATCGCCGGAGATCGCTTCGATCCCCCGCTGCTCGAGCCGCGCCACGGCGCGGGGATCCTGATCGATGGCCATCACAAAGTGCCCAGCCTCTGCCAGTGGTCCGGCCAGGCGGCCGTCACCCGCTCCAAGATCAAGCACGTGCGCGCCGGCGGGTAGCAGTTCGTGCAGCGCAGCGCATTGCGCCTGATGCTCCTCCTCGTCTACCGGAAACCAGTCATCAACGGGATGCTGCTCCTGGCTCACGTTGCGTCCTCCGCTGTTTCGGCAGACATGGCCGCGAGTTCGGTATCGAGCGCTGTGAGACGTTCACGGGCCTCTGCTTCGATCGCATCATCGTGCGCGACCCCGGCGAATCGCACGTTGTAGTAAAGGTCAGTAATCGACTCAACATGCTCGCCAACACCCGCATGCTCCCGACGGAGCGCGTTGGCCCAAGCGCGGGGTGGCTGCCACTCCGGCTTCCCGAGGTCTGCCTCCTGCAGTCGTCGCAGAAGATCTCCGTAGAAACCGCTCTGCAGGCTCGCTTCCTTCGGCTTCGTGCGCCGCGTCCAACTGAATCCGAGGAGTCCAGCGACCGCAACAAGGGCCGTATCGAGGGGTGTGCGGAGGAGAAACAGGAGTGTCGCGGCGGCTCCGAAGGCGAGTGCACCGGCACCGACTGCATTGACGATCAGTCGCAGGAACCGTCGCACGCTGCCCTGGTCCGCATTGAGACCGAAGTGTTCGGCGAGGCGCTCCAGGCCCCCGTAGATTCCGCCCGTGTCCCCACCGCTGGAGCCGAAGGCCTCGGTCTGCTTATCGAGGTCATAGCGCACGACATTCTCGACCCACGCGAGTTCGATGGCTTCTCCGAACTTGCGGAACCACTGGCGGAAGCCCCCCTTCGGCTTGTGCGCCGCCATGACATCGGCTTCGGGAGAGGGATCATACTCATTCCAACGACCGGGTCTGATTTCGGCCTCCACCCATGCATGCGCATTCGACTCCCGGACGATGAATGTCTTCCGTGACTCGTCGTAGTCGGTCGCCACGTAGCCCGTCACGACACGCGCATTGATCCCGACACTCTGGCACAGGGCCGCGAGGGCGGATGCGAAATACTCACAGTGCCCGCGCATGCCGCGTTCTTCGCTGAAGAGGAACATCTCGATGGGGTCCTCATCCGGCAATGGGGCGACGAGTTCCGTGGTGTAGGTGTAGTTCTCGGTGAGGTGGTCCTCGAAGAAACGGGGAATGGCGGCGAGTTCCTGTTCGCCGAAAGGCGCATCGATGTCGATTCCCCGGAGGCTCAGGATCTGTCGTGCGAGGCCACGAATGCGCTCGTTGCTCTGGAAGTAGGCCATGGATGGCGAAGGAGGCAGTTCCACCACTTCTTCCTTCTGCTTGGCCGTCCAGTCGAAATGGATGTTCTCGGTCAGGAAGGCCTGGATTGAGTATTCCAGCGGTCCAAAGTCGTCGTCCATCAGGTAGGTGCCGTCGATCGGACTGTACGTGAACTTCGCCGAGCTCAGTGATGCGAAGTCGATGTTGCGGGGCAGCCATGTCGTGAAGAGTTGCTCGACCTGGCGGTTGCGCATCGAGATGTCCACGACATAGGGATCAGAGCGGGCCATGCGGCGGCCCCTCTCGTTCGCTCCGGCGTGCCCCGACCGCCGGGTCTCTTCCCGATCATACTCGGCGATGACACCCCAGCGCGACCAGAGTGTTCGCTCCGGTTGGTACTGATCGAGAACGGCGCCGCGCAGGTACCAGGGCCTCGTGCCGATGCGCGCCTGGTCACGGGACTCCGTGGCCGTCACGCGTACATCCATGACGATGCGCTGCGACTCGCTCAGCAGCCCCGACACGCCGCCGAGTTTGATGTGGTTATTGAAGGAGATCTTCGCACCTTCGGATGGAGGGCGCCACTTGCCAAGCATCGAGCCACCGATGCCTCTGGGCATCACGAGGAAGATCACGGCCGCGGTCAGGCCGACCGACGCACCGGTGACGAGCGTGAGCATCCACAGGTTGCGACGGAAGCGCCGCCCATGAAACCAACCGGGCTGGGGCGCTCTGACGGATGCCGGCACGGATTCCTCGAGGCGAACGCGCGATGCTTCGAAACCCGCATGGATGTGGTGCCGAATCAGCGTCAACAGCAGGATCGGGACGTACAACACCAGCACACCTGCCAGGTCCACAGTCACGCTCGTCAGGCAGGAACCGATGACCAGCATCACGCTCAACGAGATGATCTGGGACTGATCCCGAGGCGTCCGTACATCAAACAGCTTGATGACCTGGAGCGCAGTGAGGTAGGTTGCAAGTTCGCTGATGTACTCCGTTGCCGGACCGCTGAGATTGAGCAGGAGATAGCCCGTGGCAGCGATGAGCAGCGCGTTGATGAGCCAGCGCGGCAGAGGCTGGCCGTTGGCCGAGCCCGAAACGATCCATGCCGCGATGACACCCGGCAGACTGAGCAGCGCCAGTTGCGGCGTCTCGTTGGCCACGGCGAACGCGAGTATGCCACACATGACCATGACAAAGAGCAGCACACGATAGCTGAGACTCCCCCTCATGTCGCCACCTCATCGAGCGCGGGCGGTACCCGGACCAGCCGATCGAAGTCGGTGCTGGTGATCCGCGCGGCATGGCGCACGCTACCGGCGACGCCGACCGCACCGGTGTCCACGAGAATGGGCACGTAGCGTGATCGCCCGGTGGCGGAGAGCGCTGCGCTCGCCTCTGAGTGTTCCGCGCCTTCCACGGCGGGCGCATGAATATCCAGCCGCGCGAGCAGATCGAGCAGCGCGGAGAGGTGGCGACTCGAGTTGATCGGCCGGTGCGTGATCCCCCATGCGGGGACGACGATCCCCACCTCACAGTTTCGTACAACTGACTCGCGCATCACGCTGGCGGCGAGTTCAATGGCGCGCTCCGCGGCTTCGATACCGGGTTCGTCATCCGGATCGACCGGGGCAATATCGAGTATGACCATGAAACGGGTCACGGCAGGACGGGCATGCTCCCGCACGACGAGTGCATCTGAACGAGCACTGACGCGCCACGCAACCAGTCGGATGCTGTCGCCGGGCACATAGTCGCGCAGGCCGTAGAACTCGTCGCCGCGCCCCTGAGTCTGTGAAGAGAGGCGCCCCGACTCGCCGCGAGCGCGAAGTTGAGCGAGCGTGTCGCGCTGGAGCGGCAGCGCACGCGGCTGAACGAGTACCACTTGCGGCTGCCGAATCGTGATGCTCTTGCGCAGCAGTCCGAACGGGAACCGGGTGGAGACGCGAATGCCATGGAGCCGCAGTTCGCCGCGGCGCTTCGGCCACGCGTAGCCGTCTGCGATGGTTGTCTCGCCGGCGCCGACATGTGCGACGAAGGTGAGTGGCGGGACGAACCGTCCCTTCCAGTCCCCTGGCGTTTCGGGAATCTCTTCGATACGAACGCAGACCACCGGAAGAATGTGGCTGCGACAGGTCACGCGGTACCGGATGTGGAGCCGACCATCCACGCAGCGCTCACCGGCGCACTCGCGTTGTACCGAGATGCCGAGGAGCATGCTGCCACTGAGCACACCGGAGATGAGGATGGCGCCGATGGCGACCCCGAAGAGGAGAAAGAGCAGGTTGTTCTGACTGTTGATGGCGCCGAGTCCGAGGAGAACCGTGACACCGAAGAAGAAGAAGTCGGCAAAGGTCAGGTGATAGCGACGCTCGGGCTTCATGCGTGTTCCGATCAGGTCTCGGGAATCCGAGAGAGTGTACGCACCGGGTGGTCTATCAGATGCACTCGACCGCTCACCGGTAGCGTTCGGCCTCTTCCCAGAGGTCCTCATCCTGCATGAGGGTGTCCTCGAATGAGGAAACATCGCGCCCGACCTGCAGGGTCACGAGGACTCTCCGGCGGGAGGAAGGCAGTTCCATGAATGACAGCGCATGGATCAGTCCCTGCCCGGACGCCTTGATACCGATGTCATATTCGAGGAAGCCGGCACCCGGCTCATCGATCGCGATGGAGAAGTTGCCGCTCCCGTCGGTGGTCGTGCTTCCGATGACCTTGCGCTTCAGTCGCTGAGGATCAAGCGTCACGGTGACCTGTGCACCTGCGATCCCGGCGCCTTCGAGACGGGGGTCGTCCGCGTCCACCACCTGGATGTAACTGCCTGTTCCCCGTACGACTCTGCCCTGCAACTTGTAGGACGAGCACGCACTCATCACGAGGAGCAGCAGGCACAGCAGGGAGAAGAGCGTACGGCGAGGGCACAAGAGCATGAGTTGGACTCCGGAATTCTCAGGAGGCGTGCGGCTCACCCGTCTCATCAGCGGCGACAGCATCCGCATCGACGCTGGCCTTGGGTTCGACCTCGACGGAAGCCCGCGCCTCTCCTTCTCCGGACTCAGGCTCATCCGCTTCCGATGTGTTCTCGACCTGAGGCGGAAGGACATCCGCAACGGCGGGGAGGTCTCGCAGGCTGCCGAGGCCGAAGACTTCGAGGAAGCGGCGACTCGTTCCGTAGATCATCGGGCGACCCAGTTCCTCCGCGCGTCCGACGATCGAGATCAGGCGCTTCTCAAGGAGCGAGCGGATCACTTCGCCGCATCCGACACCCCTGATGGTCTCGAGTTGCGATCGCGTCATGGGTTGGCGGTACGCGATGATCGAGAGCGCCTCCAGCGCAGCGCGCGTGAGCTTCTGGCTCTCGCGCAGTCCCAGCAGTCCCCCGACCGCCGGGGCGAATTCGGGAAGTGTCATGATGCGGTAGCCACCGGCAAGCGTCTCGATTCGGAATGACCGCCCGGTCTCTTCGTAGGCGGCGTTCAATGACTCGATGTGTCCCCGGATCTGCTCGGTCGCTGATGTCTCCTTCGGCTCTTCCTCCGCCGAATCGATCTGCAGCGCGCGCGCGATCCGGGAGGCGGTGATCGGTCGATCGGCGGCCATCAGGACGGCTTCGACGGCACCTTCCATCCGATCCTCGGGAATGGCCATTGGGCCGGGACGTTCGGGTCTTGTCTCTTCAGAGGCGGGCATCCGGCCATGCTAGCACCTGCCTCGCCCGTTTGCCCGCGCGGGGAGTGTCCGGGACGTCCGGATAACAGTGACCTATGCGAGAGCGCCCAGCCGCGCCAGACGGACAGATGACCCCTCGACACACCCGAATGGGGGGAAGTGCAAAGGTCGTGTTACCGATCGGTGAACTTCAACGCCTGTCCTTCGTAGAGGACAGGAGAGGAGGAGATGACTATGGCCGCACCCCGTGATCAGGAATTCGCCCAGCGTCTGCTTGAACTCGCCAAGGCGGATTTCGAACGAGTCTTTCAGCAACCCGTCAATCCCACACGCCGAGCGATCGCGCTCTGGATGTGTGACGAGATGCTTCGCGAGGCCTCCAGCCTCGAGATTCCCGGCCGCCTGGCAGGGGATCTTCGTGAAGCCGCCGCCGAAATGCGATCGAAGGTGATGGCAACCAGGCCGCCGCGCAAGATTCCGGCTCTCGAGATGCACTGAGCCGGACGGACATCGCTACGCTGACCCGGCCTCTGACCTTCCAGCCGCCGGTTGGATGACAGGTCGGGACGCCACTTCCCGCGGTTTGCGTACACGATGTCGGACACCTCCCCAGAAACATCCTGCCCGCCGATCGCGGATCCGAATGCCAGTCTGCGCACCGTGATCGGTGAAGCGCTGCAGATTGCGCTCCCCGCCGTCGTGACCATGATGTCCTTCACGGTCATGCAGTACGTCGACAAACTGATCGTCAAGGAGATCAGTACCGACGCGGTGGCCGCTGTGGGCAATGGCGGGATCGCGGCGTTCGTCCCGGCCTCCATCATGATGGGCGTGCTGAGCGTCGTGAATACCTATGTGAGTCAGAACCTCGGCGCGGGCCGGCCGGAGCGCGGTGCGGCCTACGCGTGGAACGGGTTGTGGCTGGCGATGGCTGCCTGGCTGCTGGTGCTCGTGCCCTATGGCATGCTCCTTCCCGACATCCTCGGCGGGATGCGATCCCTGATTCTCGATGACCCCACCCAGGCACCCCCTGCAATGCTGGCGATGGAGATCGCCTACGGGCGCATCCTGGTCTTCGGCATGCTCTTCACCATCTGCGCCCGCGGCCTGTCGCATTACTTCTACGGCATGCACAAGCCGTGGGTGGTGATGATCAGCGCGATCGTCGGGAACGCGGTCAACATCTGGTTGTGCTGGGCGATGGTACTCGGGCACATGGGTTTCCCGGAGATGGGCGTGGCTGGTGCGGGGTACTCCACGGTGATCGGTGGGGTCATCGAGGTGTCCATACCCCTTGCGGTCCTGCTCTCCCCGAAGTGGAACCGGCTCTACCAGACTCGGTCCGCATGGCGCCCGAGCAGACGGCACGTCAAAGACCTGCTGCGCATCGGGTGGCCCGCCGGGTTGATGTGGGGCAATGAGATCGTCTGCTGGTGGATCTTCATGTCCGGCCTGATCACGAAGTTCGACGAAGGCCGCGAGGTCGCGGTGAACAACGCGGCGGGCTGGATCGTGCTTCAGTACATGCACCTGTCATTCATGCCAGCGGTCGGTCTGTCGATAGCGGTCACGGCGATTGTCGGCAAGTGCGTCGGCATGGGGCGGCACGACCTTGCGGTGCGTCGCACGTGGTTCTGGTTGGTGGTCACGATGGGCTACATGGGTCTGTGCGCGCTGGTCTTCGTGCTCTTCGGTGAGCCGCTTACGGCGGTGTTCGTCAAGGACCAGGCGATCGAGACGGCGGCGGGCCAGGTGCTCTCCGAAGCGCGGGCCTCCGAGGTCCGGCACGAGATCATCGCACTGGGCGCGAAACTGCTCGTTCTCGCGGCCCTCTTCCAGTTGTTTGATGCCGTCGCAATCACGCTCTCGGGCGCCCTTCGAGGGGCGGGCGACACGATCTGGCCAGGGATCATCACGGTCGTTTCCTCCTGGAGCCTGATCGTCGTGGGCGGCTGGTCGATGGTGACGTACTGGCCCGAACTGGGCTCTTACGGCCCGTGGGCGATGGCGGCTCTGTACATCATCGTGCTGTCCATGGCCCTGCTCTGGCGCTTCGTCCACGGCGGCTGGAAGCGAATCGAGGTGGTCCGGCTGGCCGAGGAGGGGCACGGTCCCGCCGAGTTCGGATTCTCCTTCCAGGCCTCGGAATCCGAGATGCAGTGATCCCCCGACATGGCCTGCCCTTCGGACGGGATCCTGCTACAATTGCCGCCCCCAGTTTCAGACCGGAGAGATCCCGTGGCCGAGAAGACCATTCGCTGCAAAGTCATCACCCCCGAGGACCGCATCTTCGATGCGCCCGTGAGCTATGCCCGCGTCCCGCTCTGGGACGGCAAGACGGGCTTCATGCATGACTCCGGCGCGGTGGTCGGCAAGCTGGGTTACGGCGAGCTTCGCCTGGAATTGCCGGATGGCGGTTTGAAGAGTTGGTTCATCGCCGGCGGGTTCATGCAGAACGTCAACAACGAACTCACCGTGCTGGCCGCCGGCGCCACCCCCCGGGACGAACTCGATCTCAGTGAGGCGAAGGCGGAATTGGCGGAGGCTGCGGCGCGCAAGCCGCAGGACCTCGTCGAGCGCAAGCGTGTCGATGAGGACGCGGCGCGAGCGCGCGGCAAGATCGCGATGCTCACACTGAAGTAAGCGGCTCACCGGTCGCGTGCTGCCCTGTCATCGGAGTCATCTTCACAGAGTCGCTTGAGTTGCGTCATGGACTGCGACCAGCGGTCGGCGTACTTGCTGACCCAACGCTCGTAGATGAGGCGAATGGGCATCGCGTTGAGCCTGTTCCAGCGATGCCGACCTTCCCGTGTGATGATGATCAGTCCGGCCTCATCGAGCACATCCAGGTGCTTCATGATGGCGTAGCGGGAGAGGTGCGGGAACTCGTCGACAAGTTCACCCGTGGTCCGCGGGCGTGTGAAGAGGAGGTCCAGCAGCGCGCGTCGGGTGGGATCCGCGAGTGCCTTGAAGACGACATCGACATCGGAGGCGGTGGTGGTCACTGGTCGGTTTCGGCGAGGGGTTTGAGACCGTCACAAAGGAGTGCGTTCCACGCCACATCGGCGGCTGGTGCGAAGTTCTCGACGGCGCCGAGAGCCCGGTGATGAAGCCGCACGATGGTCGCGTCTCCCTGCTGAGTGAGTTCAAAGCTCAAGTGATTGACGGCGGGAATGGACATGAAGAGCGGGCCGGTCAATTCGAGCAGTTGGGGAGGGCGGATGACCTGCACGTGTGCCCAGAAGTGGCCGGCGTTGTCACCCAGGTCACGATAGAGGCGCCCGCCGGGCCACGCCTCGAGCGCGAGGTCGAGGGACGCTCCGCCGGGCTGCTGCGTCATCCATGCACCGATGCGTCGGGTCAGGCAGTCAAAGACATGTTCCCGCGGCGCTTCGATCTGAACTTCGAGTTGAACATCGAGCATGTCGACGACTCCGAAAGGAAGAGCGGGTGGTCGCCTCAGGAGCGACGCACCCGCCTCGTGGGGGTCCTCAGGCCCGGCATCAATGTGCGGGCCGCTGGTTCACTTGTGTGTTGTGGTCAGTTCGATGAACATGGCGAAGCTTCCGAGGGAGATGCGGCGGGACTCACCGAGTTCGACGCGGATCTCATAGGGCCCCGGCGCGATGTCCGGGAAACCGAAGTGCCCCTGAGCATCCGTTGTGTCCGAGTTGACCACGACACCCTTGCGCACAAGTTCAACGGTCACGCCGGAAACCGGTTGATCGGTCGCTTCGTTGGTCACTTCGCCGCCGAGCGAAGCCTGCGGCTGCGGTATGGGAAAGGCCTGCACCTGGGTGGCCTGAAACGCGAGAGCACACGCCATGGCCATGAGTGCGACAAGCATGGCGCGCCCGGACCTGCGGATCGTGGAATACACCATCATTCTGTCTCCTGAATCGGGTTG
Organism: Phycisphaerae bacterium; assembly: GCA_030432255.1. Taxonomy (GTDB): domain Bacteria; phylum Planctomycetota; class Phycisphaerae; order Phycisphaerales; family UBA1924; genus JAUIHS01. The sequence goes on along the minus strand of JAUIHS010000001.1, from coordinate 442,793 downwards.
TGGAGTGAGGTGAACCGAACCTCGGGAGACTCCGCGAGCCTCCTTCAACATTATGTGACTATACAGTCACATATAGTATCGTCAACCCTTTCCATCGGAGATGCGCCCTTCAACTGAGAGAAACGCCGCCGCCGCGCAGAGCAGGGGTGAAGTCAGTGCCCTACCAGGAACCCGGGCGGGCGCGGCCCCCTGGCTTCTGCCGCGCGCCGTCTCGAAAGGAGATTCCGATGACACGGAACGCCACACAGTGGCTGGCCGCCCTCGCTGCAACCATCCTCCCGGTGGTCGCTGTCGCCCAGACCGGCCCCATGACCAACCGACGCGCCGACGCGATCGCACTCATTCCAGATGCGACAGGGGGAGTTGCCGTCCATGCCGCGTGGAGCGTCGCGCGGGGGGTGGCATCCTCGGGGACCGATCTGTCGACCGATGTCGAAATGCTGTTGAACGGCACATCGGTCACGACCATCCCGGCGTCCAACCCGGCCGACGGGTCACACCTGACCACCTTCCCGAGCGTGGTGATGTCCGCCGGGGACGAGATCACGGTCGTGCTTCATGCTGCCGCGACCGCCGCACCGGAGACCGAGACTTCTGACGACTGGCGTGTCACGCACTTCCACGGTGAGGCGACGTACTGGAACCGGTCGATCCTTGGCATGTCCGTCATTCCCGCACAGAATCCTCCTCCCGGTGCGCCTCCCGGATCGCTGTTTGACATCTGGGTCGAGGTCGCGGCCGAAGCGCGCGGTCCGGAATCGTTGTTGAACATTGACATCGGGATTGAACTCGAAGCGGCCGGCGACCCCCACTACGGCTGGATCGAGTTGACCGTCGAGTATGACCCGGCAACCGATCCCACCTCATGCTTCGGCGGCGGCTGTGGTGATACGTGCGGCTACTGGAACGGACTCCCGTACCACTGCGATCCTGGCTTCTTCGGATGCTCGTGCACGAACTCGTGGTACATCGAATTCCCGAATGTGCCCGGTGAGAGTGGCGGGAGTTTCGCCATTGGAACACTGCCGCCCCCACCGCCCCCGCCGCTCGACGTCTTCCTCACTCCCACGCCCGGTGCGCTCCCGGAACTGCCGGGTTTCCCGGAGGATGACGAAGAGACGCGGCCCGTTCCGGTTGAGTGCCGGGGCGATTCGACGGGTGACGGCCTGGTGAACTTCGACGATCTGAACGAGGTTCTGTCGAACTGGAACACGAACGTGCTGCCGGGCACGGATGGCGACGTGACATATGACGGGTTCGTTGACTTTGACGACCTGAATCTCGTGCTCTCGCTGTGGGGCACCAACTGCTTCCCGGTCTGATCTGATTGATACCGGTGCCCGCCTCGATGCGGGGCGGGCACCGATTTGAACGTTGAGAGACCGATACCGAACCCGAGGCTGAAGGCGTCCGTAACAGAGCATGCTGTACTTCGTGATCGAGCGATTCAGCGAAGGCACCCGAGACGCCGTCGGCGAGCGGTTTCGATCGCAGGGCCGCCTGCTGCCCGCTGGCGTGCGGTACCTGGATTCCTGGATGACGCGCGATGGCCGCACCTGCTTCCAGATCATGGACGCGGAAGCACGGACGCTGCTGGACGAGTGGATCGCCGCCTGGGATGACCTCGTCGACTTTGAAGTGCACGAAGTGGAGCGATCCGCGGAGTACTGGGCACGGGTGCACTGAATCTGAACGGTTCGGTTGCCGTGGTGTGAGCCATGTGCGATGCTCAGCGCATGAATGATGTGCGCTGGGCGGTGATGGGAACCGGACGAATTGCAGCGGGTGTGCTGAAGCACATTCGCGAAGCGGAGGGTTGCGTGGTGACCTGCGCGGCGTCGCGCACAACGGACCGCGCCCGTGCATTCGCGGATGAGCATGGCGTCCCCGAAGCGTGTACGTACGACGAACTGGGGAATCGCGATGATGTCGATGCGGTCTACATCACGCTGCCGAACCACCTGCATGTCCCGTGGTCGTGCCGCCTGATGGAAGAGGGCAAGCACGTCCTGTGCGAGAAGCCGTTGACACCATGGGAGAGCGAGGCAGAGCGGGTCGCCGAGGCGGCGACGAAGACCGGCCGCATCTTTCAGGAAGGCTTCATGTACATGCACCACCCTCAGACGCCGCGACTCGTCGACATCGCGCAGATGGGCGAAGTGGCCGGGAGTCACATCGGTGCGCTGCAGTTCATCAGGGGCTTTCATTGCATGGACCTGCGCGTACCCCACGCGTGGACGCGTTTCTCTCATGCCATGGAGGGCGGCGCGATCATGGACCTCGGTTGCTATCCCTTCGGGTTTGCGCGGCTCCTGACGGGAGAAGAGCCGGAGGAGATCCGGGCCGTGGCGCGCTGGGCACCGCCGCATGAAGGCGAAGCGTTATCCGTGGATGGTGAGGCGGCGGTTTCGATGCGCTTCCCATCCGGAGTGCTCTTCGCCGGCGGGTGTTCCATGGAGAGCGCTTCGGGCGTGTACCTGAAGCTCACGGGTTCATGGGGCAGCGTCTGGACGGGCTGGCCGTACGGACCCGATCCGCAGCGGGCGGTCCTGCACATTGAACGCGCGGCGACTCACCCGCAGGGGCCGGGCAGTTCCGAAGAGGTCATTGAACAGGGTGGCGAGCGTTTCACGAACCAGTTCCGGGACATGGCCGGTGCGATCCGGGGCGAAGTCTCACCGACCCCGACCCTGGCGTGGACGATCGGGCAGGCGGCGATGATCGAGCGGATTCACCGCCAGATCGGCCTCGAATTCACCCCACCCGACCATTGCGGCACGTAAGTACCTTGCTCTAAGATACTTATAGTGCACTTCACCGATGACAGAAAGACCGCCCGCAGCGTCCGATGGCGACCATCGGAGGCGGTGCTCGATGTGGATGCCGAGCGATCACTGCTGGAGCAGCGACTGAGCCTGATCCTGCGATCGCTGAGCCGCGTGAACATGATCAGGCGTTTCGGGTTGCCGATGTCGATCGGTCTGCTTGCCGTGGTGATCTTCACGGTGCAGCGTGCGACGATGCTGCGGGCGCGTTCCCTGTCGGAGTATGTCGTGGGTATCGGGTTCATCGCACTGGTCATGATGCTCGGACTGCTGGGGCCCCTGGCCAGCGCTCGATCGGCGAAGCGGCTGTGGATGCACTTCCGGCGCGACTGCGCGGCGGCCGGCTGGTGCCCGGCATGCGGATACGAGTTGCACAGTGCGAAGGTGGAGCAGGACGGATGCCGGGTGTGTCCGGAGTGCGGCGGCGCGTGGCGCCCGTCGTTAGCGGGCACGGAGCCCGCAGGCGCATGAGAAAGGCCGCCCGCTGGGGACGGCCTTTGTCGAGAATCGGGCTGATCGGGAATCAGAATTCGAGGCGTCGCAGTTCGAGGCCATGCTCATTGAGCTTGATCTTGACTTCGTCGAGCGAGGTTGCGCCGAAGTTCTTGACGCCCATGAGTTCCGCTTCGGTGCGGGCGGCAAGGTCGCCGATGGACTGGATGCCGAGGATCTGCAGCGCCTTGCGGGCGCGGACGGAGAGACCGAGGTCGCTGACCGGCTTGCCGAGCTTTGATTCCTTTCCGGAACCCTTGAGCGAGTCGTAGACCTCCTTGCGGATTCGGCGGTGCTGCTCTTCCAGGCCCTGGCCGAGGCGCAGTCCCTTGGAGACGAGCATGTCCTTGATCTCCTTGAGCGATGCCTCCCCGAAGTTCTTGTAGCCCATGAGTTCGGCCTCGGTGATGCGAAGCAGGTCGCCGAGTGTCCGGATGTTCATCTTCTTGAGGCAGTTGCGGGCTCGTACGGAGAGTTCAAAGTCCGTGACCGGCGTGTCCAGCAGCGCGTTGCGCTTGGCCTGGTCGCGATCCTGGTCCTCATCGAAGTACATCTCGCGGCTGGCCTCGACGTCCTTCATGAACATGCGGGCACGCGGATGGTTGGGATCGGTGTCGAGCACCTGGCGCAGGCACTTCTCGGCGCGGCGCCAGTCACCACTGTCCTCGTAGAGCACTGCAAGGTTGATCAGTGCGTTGACGGGCGCTGGCGAGATGTCGCAGCAGCGCTCATACAACGAGATCGCCTCGTTCTCCTCGCCGAGCAGGTCGAGTTCGTAGGCAAGGCGGAACATCGGACGCGGGTCCGTCGGGCTCGCGGCGATCGCAGCACGCAACTCGGGGATGGCACCCTCGACGTCGCCTTCTGCGACAAGACTGAGTCCAGCCTTGTAGTGCCGTTCGCACGCCTCGGAATCACCGGCAGCCTCGTCGGCGCCGATCACAATGTCCATGGGATCCTGAGTCATCAGTTGGTGTCACTCCAAAGATCAGACGACGACCGCCGGTGCCTGACAGTCAGCGCACGAGCGGTCCATGTACTTTCAATCGGGAACGACAGAGGGTATCCCTTCAGAAGGCACGGTTCAAGCAGGCCGGTTCGGCTACTGTGAGGGCGGCATGAATCGCCGGGCCGGCTCCAGTTCGATCGTGCCCAGATCATGGGTCTGAGTACCGGGACCGGGAGAGGGAATCAGGTGATCGCGAATCGCCGCCTGCCACGAGCCCACCTCAAGGGTGAGGTGCCACCTGCCCGGTCGGCAGTGCGGAATGCGCAGTTGATCGGGATGCTCCGGATCAGTCGACCCCATCCAGACCTCCCGCACAGGAGCCCTCGTCGCCTGGGCCGTGATGGTCACGGCGTGGGCGCGCCCGATCTGGCGGAAGTCACCGGATGGCTCAGGCGTCTTGACGACACCCAGCAGCGTCACCGCCCGATCACACAGCACATCCAGCCCGGCACCCTCCGCGAGATCCTTAGCCTTGAGCACCACGCCGGGCTGCTCGGCAGTACACCAGTCGTCACCCGGATCAACGGCGATGCTGATACGGCCCTCCGGGATTCCCGTGAACTCGACGGCACCATCAGCTCCGGTGACACCACGCCACTCGAAGAAGGTCCACATGTCATAAATCAGCGTCACCTCCGCGCCCTCGATGGGCGAAGCGTCCGCGTCCAGCGTCCGGATCCGAAGATCGCTGTCTCGGATGGGCGCGATCACACCGAGGTCCGTGACCTCCGGGCGCGACACCTTGACAGGGTCGACGAGCACCGCCGTGACTCCGGGGACCAGAACGGAGAGCCTCCCTTCCGATGCGTCCAGACCATCGATGGTGAAGCGCCCCTGAGCGTCGAGCTTCGTCTCGAACAACCGGCGGGGACCGTGGCGTGGCTGGTAAAGGACCCGAACCGGATGACCGGCTGGAGCATCGGCAGCCCGTCCCGTGATGGAGCCGCCGCGAAGCAGCGTGACACCCGGCTGCCCGACGACGCCGATATGTACGGTGCGGGGAAGGAAGCCGGGCGCATCGAAGTGCACGGGCATGCCATCGAGGATGGGAATGGCGAGCTTCGCGATTCCCTGCGCATCGGAGGTCGCCGTATCGACCCCGACGTACGCACCATTGTGGAGACGGGCTCCGGAGATGGGCTGCCCCGACTCGTCGCGGATGCTGATCGTGGCAATCGGAGCCCGCTTGAGAGTGACATCCATGGTCTGTTTCCCGTCCTTCAGGCTCAACGGAAAGCGCTGATCGGTGATCCAGGGGAGTTCGGAGATGATGCGCAGGATGTAGTCACCCGCGGGCACCGTGAAGTCGTACGCGCCGTCCGCATCGGGATACTGGGTGTCCTCGATCATGCCGTCGGACCGGAGGATCGAGAGACTGTACGGCGCGACGGCCTCGTCCCCGCCGCGGATGACCCCGGTGACTCGCGCATCGGCGTGCGCGGTTCGCGGCATGACGAGTGCGATGAGCATTGCGAGGCAGAGCGGGAATTCGAACCGATGCGGATGTCTCATGATGCTCTCCGGATTCGATTGCAGGCGAGTGCGTACCGCATGGTACCGAGGAGCGGCTGGCAGGTTCGTCAAAAAGAATGGCGGACGCATCGTGGAGGGATGCGTCCGCCGTGAGGTGTTCACCGTGAGACTTGAGAGAGTCAGTCGGTGGCCGGGATGCAGACGGTGCTCCAGTTGGCGAGCACCAGGTTGAGGTCATCGAAGTCCACGAAGCCGCTTCCGTCGACATCGCCGATGGGTCCGGGCGTGTTCCAGTTGGCGAGGACATCATTGAGGTCGTTGAAGTCCACCACGTTGTCGCCGTTGCTGTCACCGGGGCATGCCGGGATCACGGGCGGCCCGAGGTGAATCTCGCCGGCGGTCAGACCATGGACGGGCGAGTCGGTGAAGTTGAGGTCATTGGAGAATCCGAAGGCTTCGAGGGGGAGCGGCGCGTTGAAGGCCGAGTTGACGAACAGGTACGCGTTGGGATTGCCGAGCGAGTAGCGGGTATCGAAGGGGACAGGCTGATCGAGGATGGCCAGGGCGCTCCCGGGATCGAGCGGCACCAGTTCGAGCGGGTGGATTTCGACACCGATGGGTCCATCGACGGCGATGAAGCGCGGATCCAGCCAGGTGAGCGTGTCGGCCGGCACATTCTCGAGGGTGAGGACATCACCCGGCGCCATGTCATGGAAGCCGATACCGGGATTCCAGAAGAGCATGGTCTCGAAGCCGAGGAAGTCGCTCTCCAGCGTGACGCGCGTTTCGAACTCCGCGGGGAGGGGCGGGGGCTCGCCGGGACCGTAGAGGTCTTCGGTCAGGTAGAGCTTGCCTTCATCCGGGATCGTGTCACCGTTGCTGTCGGTGGGATCCTGGTTCTCGAAGTCCTCCGCTGAGGTGTCTCGACGATCGACTTCGACCCATTCGCCGTCGCAGTACTCCATGTAGCGGCGCGAGTGCTCGCACTCGTTCTTGCAGAAGATGTCGATGATGGCCCGGTACTTGCCGGGGGCGATGGGATTGGGATCGAAGCAGGTGTGCCACCAGTAGTCGTCGTTGCCCGTCGGTCCCGGTACGACACCGGTGCTGTTCTGACCGCCGACATAGACGCAACGCCCGATCACCTTCTTGGGTGAACCCGGTGCGGCACCCTGGTAGGTCCACACGAAGTCACCCGAGGTGCTCTCGTTGGTGCAGGTCAGCGTCCAGGTGCCGCCCTTCTGGTCCTTCCATGAATCGACGACGACCGGCGTACCGATCGTTCCGCCGGGTGTCGGGCAGAAGTCGGTACCCGCCGACGTGAACGCGGCGGAGCAGAGCAGCATGGTGGTTGCGGAAATGGCAAGTGATCCGTTGCGAAGCGTGTTCTTGCGTGACATCGTTGAACTCCTGTAGAGGTGTGAAGATGGGTGATTCGTGAGCAGGCCGACAAGTTCCGACCCGCCCAGTGACGCGAGACTCCACCGGCAACCACGTCATCCCTTCAAACTTTTTTCCTCTGCTCTCCCGCAGTGGTCACTTGGGGTGACCCGTCTACCGGATCGAACACGAGTCGTGCGCCGGCAACGTCACTGCCCAGTGGTCCCCGTCAGACCCTCGCTTCCGCCGCGACGGCGAGGGCTGACTGGCTCGAACGATCACTGAGTCCTGAGGCACAGATGCGCATGCGCTGTGCGCTGCGGCCAATGGCCTCCCGGTCCACAACAGTCCGTGCCCGCGATGCGAACAGGTCAAGATGTGCGCTGCCGATCGTGCCGAGGATCACGACATCCGGATTCAACAGGTCGGTGAGGAGCGCGATCAGTTCTCCCAGCGCCTCGCCGCAGCGGTCGATCACGCGCACCGCGGCGGCATCGGAGGCGTCACCCGCGGCAACACACACTTGTTCGACGGTCAACCCCGGATCGCGGAGGATGGTCGGTTCACCGATCTGTTCGCACAGGCGAGCCTCCGATTGTGCGACCTGCAACATGCCCGGCCCACTGAGGTACCCCTCGACACTCCCCCGCTTGCCGAAGCCCACCGGTCCGTCAGGGCGCAACCTGATGTGTCCAATCTCGCCGGCAAGACCCAGCGGTCCTTCGAAGATACGTCCTCCCAGAACCAGGCCCGCTCCCATACCCGTGGACATGGTCAGGTAGATCGCCGTGTCCGTTCCCCTTGCGGCCCCCCACTTCCACTCGGCAAGCGCGGTGGCATTCGCGTCGTTCATCATCTTCACAGGCGCGCTGCAACGGTCCCGCAGCGCGTCGACAATGGCGAAGCCGTGCCAGGTCGGCATGTTCGGGGGATCGACGAACGCCTGACGTTTGTAGTCAATCGGACCGGGACACGGAACCCCCAGAGCATCGATGGCGGCGATGCCCCTGGAAGCCATCATCTCTTCAAGCAGTTGCACGGCCTGATCCAGCACTGCGATCGGTGGAACTGCGGGATCGAATGGGAACCGGTGCGCCTCCAGCACCCGCCCATCAGCGTTCCCGAGGCAGACGCCGATCTTGGTGCCGCCGATGTCGATGCCCGCCAGTACGCGCGTCATGACAGACCTCCCTGCCGCGCGACGCTGCCAATTCGGGAATCGAATTCGTCGACGCGGCGGCTCCAGAGATAGCGTCTTCTGATCGCTTCGGCCACCTCCCGACGTGGTCTTCGCTCCTCAGCCGCGGCCTGAATCGCGTCAGCGACTCCGCGGGCTGTCCCGTCATGGAAGTGCGCCGATTCGCCAAGCGTCTCCGGATAGGCGAGCGCTCGCGGCGCCACTGGAGTGCAGCCGAGGGCGGCAGCTTCCAGCATCGAGAGGCCGAAGAATTCGTGATGGGCAGTTGAGACGACCACGTGGCCGGTATTCAGGAGTCGGCAGTAGGTTTCGCGATCGGGCGCGTAGCCCCAGTGTTCGATGTGGTCCGCGAAAGTTGTTCTGGCCTCGCTGAAGACCGTTGGCAATTGGGGGAACGACTCCCCGAGCACGATCAGTCGGAATTCGTATCCACGTCTATGCAACTCCGTGCACGCATCGAAGAAGAGTTCGGGGCCCTTGTCATGTTCCCAGCGTGCAGCCCAGACGATGCGGGGCGGCCCTGTGCGCGTACTCTGCTCCAAATCGGGCACGACGACTCCCGGCGACATGACCCGTGACCGCGACCGGATCGCGTTGACGAGGTCGACCTCGCCATGATCCGGCATCCGACGAAGGAATCCGTCCAGCGCACCGAGGAAGTCGTCCCGGTGCCATCCCGAATTGAACCAGACCTCATCGGCAGCGAGGCAGGTCATGAAGTTGGAGTAGGCGAAGTGTTGATCGCGCTCACCATCGTGGCGGGTGGGATAGGTGAGTTGGTTCTCGTGGAAGTACGCGACACGGGGCAGGCCACGTACGGCTTCCGGCGCAAGCCCGATGAACTCGGCGAGGTTCAGCATGTCGGAGCAGAAGAGGACGTCCCAGGACTCACCCGCCGCGCAGCGACCGGAGACCTCGCGCGCCAGCGTGACCGCGGCATGTCGCATGCGCCACTTCCAGTGGCGACCCGCCAGACCCAGCCTCGTGAGACTGTGACATGAGTGTGCCGCCCAGTCCGAAAGAAAGGCTGCGTGACTGCCACGATCGAAGGGTTCGAGCACGAGGATGCGCATGAAGACATCATCGCGGATCCGTGAGCGCATAGCATCACCGCGACGTGCAGAGCAGGAACTCCTCCACAGGTCCCACAAGCACGCCGCGGCGACGCGTCGCAGTGGCTTCGCGTGGCCCGCATCGAGCGATGCGGCAATCCCGGAAGGTCCCCGTCTGTTTCCCATCGGAAGTGGTGCCGCCCATGCGGCTCTCGGGGCATGCCCCTTGGAGTGAGGCGCCCGATCGGTGAACGCGGCGCGCCTCCACGGTGATTTTACCCGATTCTGTTCGCCATATCTTCATTACTGGCAAGGTGTTACGGAATTGTTCGCGTCCATTGGCCCTGGCTCCGCGCACCCGCTGTGGTAAACTGGGGGTCCCTGAGAGGAGGTCTGGCCATGACGATGAAGAATGTGGTGCTGGCGGCTGGTGTCGCGGGTTTCCTCGGAACACATGCTTTGGGAGCGGGCTCGGTTGAGCCGTTCTGCCCCGGCGACGCCAACAGCGATCTCGCCGTGAACTTCGATGACCTCAACCTCGTTCTCGAGGGGTGGGGTTCCATCGGCGCTGATCCCGGGGATGTTGACGATGACGGCGACGTCGACTTCGACGATCTCAACCTGGTCCTGTTCAACTGGAATGACTGCACCTTCGACTACGGCACAATCTACCCCGATGACGAAGCGTGGCAGATCGGGCTTGAGATGCTGGGATCGATCGGATCGCTGACGCTGCCGCAGAGCATCTACGACCGCGTGGAACGGGACCTGGGACTGATCCGCGAGACCGAGCCTTCCCTGGCAGATCAGACGCACTCGGCTGCGTGGTCACCATCCGGCCTGATCATCGGCCTCCTGGATGGCGCTGACCGTTCGGAGTACGACGCCTACAACGGTTACTTCCAGTTCACGGGTGAGTCCGAACTCTTCTCCTTCGGCGGCGTGACGTACTACGTCGTCTACTTCCCCGGCAAGATCAACGTGGAGCGCCTCGCATCCATGTACGCACAGCTCGATGAAGTCAACAGCGCGGAACCGGACGGTCTCTTCGGCGGTCAGAACTATTACACACCGACCCAGTTGATCAACGGAAGTTGGCGCTGGGATATCGACGATGGTTTCTGGGACTGTTTCGACGGCTGCGACTGCCACTACATCTGGGCATTCGAGATCGATGCAGCAGGTGACGTCACGCTGCTGGACGCCTTCCAGTACGGCCAGTCCTGGTGCGAATGGCCGAGGTGATCAGGACGTCAGCCATTCAGCACGCTTCCACCCGCCCCCTTGCTCTTCACGACCTCACCGATGGTATGGACGCGCTCACCAGCCCGGGTGAGCTGATCGGTGATGGACGATGCAAATGAGGGGCGGACGATCATGCAGAAGCCGATCCCCATGTTGAAGACGTGCCGCATCTCCTCGATGTCCACGTTGCCTTCCTGCTGAATCCAGTCGAAGGCCCGCGGCGTCTCCCATGCGTCCAGTCTGACCTTCGCATCAATCCCTTCCCGCAGTGCACGGGCCAGGTTGTCCTGCAGACCGCCGCCGGTGATGTGCGCCATGCCGGTCACCACCTTCTTCACCTTGTAGTGCCGCAGCACGCGGACAACGGAAGGTGCGTAGAGGCGGGTCGGGGTGAGGAAGCATTCGCCGACGGTCCTGTCCGGATCCAGCGCTGCGACGTTCTCGTCGAGTCCGACACCGGCGCGCTCGATGACCTTGTGCACCAGTGAGTAGCCGTTCGAATGCACGCCGTCGGACTCCAGCCCCAGGATGACGTCGCCCGGTTCAACCCGCTCCGGATCGGTCGCCCGACTCAGTTCAACCACGCCCAGGGCGAACCCCGCCAGGTCAATGTCGCCCGGCGCATACATGGATGACATCTCGGCCGTCTCACCACCCAGCAGCGCCGTGTCACACTCGCGGCAGGCCTCGCTGATTCCCTTGACGATCTGTTCGAGTTGCTCCGGGACGACCTTGTGACAGGCGATGTAGTCGAGGAAGAGCAGCGGCTCGGCGCCCTGTACGACGAGGTCATTCACGTTCATCGCCACGAGATCAATACCGATGGTGTCCCAGACGTTCATATCGATTGCCAGGCGGATCTTGGTACCCACGCCATCCGTGCATGCCACCAGCACCGGATCCTTGTAGTTCCGCTTGAAGAGCGCTTCGTTGTAATCCAGCCTGAAGAGGCCCGCGAACCCGCCCTCGTTGACGATGACACGCTGCCCGAATGTCCGGCGCATGTGGCCCTGAATCCGTCGAGCAAATCGATCGCCCTCCTCGATGGAAACACCGGAGGATGCGTAGGTCAGTGGCGACGGGTCCTTCTTGCGGGGCATATCGACAGGATACCCAAGCCATCGATGGACCGTTGAACTGGATGTCAACGTGCCCAGGAATGTCGCGGCGTCTGCCGTCGAGCCGACCAGTTGATGATGCCCGGCACCGTCTCGCCCGACGCCGTCCACTCCGAGGTGCTCATCCGGACAAGCTGCCGATCCTCCGGATCCCACGCCCAGACCTGACCGCCCGTCGATTCCATCGGCTCCAGGGTGATCCCGAAGGTGTTGACCATCAGGGAGAAAACTTCCGCCTGATCTCCCTCGACCCGTACGGGCTCCGCGGCGGGCTGCACCCCCATGTCGAGGATCCGGATGCCGAAGAGTTCATCGTCCGACCGCAGGGTGTTGAAGAAGTAGATCAACCGGCTGCAATCCGCAAGGTCCGGCCGTGGCATGTCCAGTGTCCAGGAATCGGTATCCCGTCGAAGGGACCAGATCAGAACTCCACGGGTATCGGCTGCATCGGAGACCGCAGTCACTCGGCGGATGTCACCCGCCCACCAGCGCACATGGACCTCGTGCTGCGTCGTTCCGCCGCTTGCAGAGTCGACAACTTCGACCCCGTAGGGTTGGTTGAACCATTCCCACAATCGCCACCCGTTGGACCGCAGCGGATCTGTGACCGGTCGGGGCAGCCAGGAACGTGTGATCGCGAGGACGATCAGGCCGGACAGAATCACGAGCGCCGCCACGCGTGGGTTGAGCGTCGAGAAGAACGGCCGCTCCGCGCTGCTTGCTACGGAGCGTGGATTTGCCGGATCGAAGGCACGTCCGCATTCCGGGCAGCAAGGCGGATCCTCACCCGCCGCGATCCCGGTGAGTTCGTAGCGGCATGAGCGGCAATACATGGAGACATTCTAGGGAGCGGGAGACCGGGACCGGAACGTGCGTGTTCGCTGGAGGCGGATGGGCCCACGTTGCCCCTTCCCGCTCCCCGACTCGTGCTCTAGACTGCCCGGATGCACTTTGATCTCGTCGATGCGGTGATGAAAGAGTCCGACAGCGCGATTGTCACGGTGAAGGCGGTGACGAACGCGGAGGAGTATCTGCAGGATCACTTCCCGGGCTTCCCCGTTCTTCCCGGCGTCTTCATGATCGAGGCCATGGTGCAGGCGGGACGTCGACTGGTCGCCGCTTCGGCCGGCGACTCGCGTTACGTGCTGGGTGAGGTTCGGGCGCTCAAGTACGGGACGTTCGTCCGACCGGGAGAGTCCATGCGGGTCTCCGTGGAGGTCCGCAAGCGGCACGATGACGGACGGGTGGAGTGTCGGGGCCAGGCCGTGGTGGTGAGTCCGGAGCGACAGGCCGATGACGCCCGGACGTGCGTGTCCGGTCGATTCACTCTGAGGCCCGTGGCGCCCTGCTGACCCGTGTTCGGTTGAAGTTAATGCTTCCCTGCTCGGAGGCCGTCCGCTAGACTGGGTCCTTTCCGGTTGACCTTCACGGAGGAGCAGACGATGCGAACGACGGTTTTGAGCGTCCTCGCGGCGGCGGCGCTGACCGGCCTGCCGGCCTTGGCGGATTCCAATGTCTCGGACAGCCGGAAGTTCGCGTGGGGCGAGAACGTGGGCCACATGAACCTGCGCGATGCCGGTGACGGCGCGTTGGGTGTTCGCATCTTTCCCGATCACATGTCCGGGTGGATCTGGGGCGAGAACATCGGCTGGATCAACGTAGGGAACGGGCTGGGCCCGTACACCAATGATCCCGGCGACTCGGCGACTTTCGGTGTGAACATCGATCCGGTGAGCGGCAATCTGTCTGGTTACGCGTGGGCGGAGAACGTGGGCTGGGTCAACTTCGACACTGCGCCGGTCATCGGTACCGATGGCGCAAACTATGACGAAGAGAGCGGACACCTCACAGGCTTTGCGTGGGGTGAGAACATCGGCTGGATCAATCTGGGTACCGGCGCTTCATACATCTGCGCACTCGTTGCCGATGTCGACGGCAACTCTTCGGTTGACTTCGCTGATCTGAACGAACTGCTTGATCACTGGGCGCTGCAGGTGGGCCCAGGCAGCAGCGGTGATGTCAACGGCGACGCCGTGGTTAATTTCATGGATTTGGAGATCCTTTTGGATTCATGGGCCTCGACATGCTCATGATCCCTCCCTATACTGCGGCCCTCTAAACATGCCCCCCCCAACCCCACAGCCCCTACCGACTCGTCGGCGGGGGCTGTTGTTATTAACGTGATGCGCATGCGCGCCTGACTCTGAGTCGGGGCGGATCATCATCAAGCCAGGCGTGTGGAGACTAGGATACGACTGAGTGACGCCATGAACGACATCGAACCACGCATCGAGAACATGATCGTCATCGTGGTCGGCGCACACCTCCGCGCCGAGCTCAATGATCGGGCCGCCGCGCATGCATTGCACGATGCCATGTGCGCGCAACCGCTCATCAACGAAGCGAACGTACAGATCGCCGTGTGTACTGACGTCTGGTACCTCAACAATGAGCCGCTCCGCGCGCGGCCGACCATCTCCATCGGAAGCCCCGACGTCAATGCGCTCGCCGCGTTCCTTGCCGATCGACTTCCCGCAGCCTTCACGGTCGATGATGTCATGACAGTGCAGATGGACCTGGAATTCGTGGATCCGGTCGCATCGTGCTGGGGCGTGAGCCACGCGGAGACCGCCGCGGCAACCGAACTCTTCACCACGCGTTACCTCACCGACTTCATCAAGCGGGCCGTCCAGTCACCCGCCGGCTCCTGAGGCTCACCATGCACGCGCCACTCCATTCGATCTCTCAGGTCATCGGCCAGGACCGGGCCGTCGCGACTCTGCGCGCGGTGCTTCAGTCCGGAAGAGTGCACCATGCGTGGATCTTCTCCGGACCTCAGGGGGTCGGCAAGAGGACGACTGCCGAGGCCTTCGCGGCGATGCTGCTGGACCCGACCACGGGGCCGAATCTGATGGGTGAGATTGAGCCGGATCCGGAGAGCGAGACGCAGCACCTGCTAGCGCACGGCAATCACCCGGACCTGCACATCATCACGAAGGAGCTCGCGGAGTTTGCCGACGAGGCGCGGGTCCGGACCGGCAAGCAGATCACGATTGCCAAGGACGTGATCGACAAGCATCTCCTGCAGCCCATCGCACTGGCGCCGACGATCCATGCGGACTCACTCGCGCAGAAGGTCTTCATCATCGACGAGGCAGAACTCCTCGATCGCTCGAAGTCCGATGCCAGGACCCAGGCTTCGATGCTCAAGACCCTCGAGGAGCCGTCGCCCGGATCGGTCATCATCCTCGTCACGAGCAACGAGGACCGCCTGCTCACCACCATTCGCAGCCGTTGTCAGCGTGTGGTCTTCGGATCGCTCGACGAAGCGAGCATGAGGCGGTGGCTGGATCAGGCGCAGGTCGATCTGCCCTCCCATGAAGAAGCGTGGACGCTCGAGTTCGCGCAGGGTTCACCGGGGCGCCTGGCGCTTGCGGTCGATACCGGGCTGTACGAGTGGTCACAGGCACTGGGGCCGGAACTGGCAGCACTGGAGAAGGGGCGCTTCCCGGCCAGACTGGGGAGCACGATGACGGATCTTGTCGGGGCGTGGGCGACGGCATGGGTCAGTGAGCGAAAGAACGCGAGCAAGGAAGCGGCGAACCATGCCGCCGCGCGTCACATGTTCACCCTGCTCGGATCACACCTGCGTCGATGCCTGCGCGGGGCAGCCGATGGCGATGAGCTTGGCGTCCAGCGCATCCTCAGACAGATCGAATTGCTGACGGAAGCAGAGCGCCACATCGCGACCAACGTCCAGATGACGCTGGTCTTCGACAATCTTGCCATGCAGATGTCTGAGGCGTAGAGAGACTCAGCCTTCGACTGAGAGACGCGAACCCGCGGCCGGGGCCTGGTTCTGAGCAGCCGATGGCGGTGCCTGTCGATCCCCGTTCTCTTCCTTGACCTGCTCCAGCAGCAGGACCCACGTCTCGCGATCGTACTCCATGAGTTCGATGGCGTTGTCGATCCGCTCAAGGTCCTTCTCGAAGCTGCCCTGCGTCAGTTCCGTATACACGAAGGTGTAGATCGAGGAGAGGCGCTGGCACAACTCCGGATCGATCTCCGGTCGGAGTGAGTTCATCAATTCGAGGATGATTGCCTTGGCCTGACGGAAGTTCTCGAAGACCGATTCGAAGTCTCGCTCGACCATGCCGTCCCGACCATCGCGCATGAAGTGGATCGCGCCATCGAGAAGGTACAGGCGAAGCTGCTCCGGACTGGCCGTCAGCACCTTGGTACGGAAATACGGATTGTTGATGTCGAAAGCCATACGCCCTCAGAGATCGTTCCGTTTGAGCCGAAACTCCAGTCCCGATCCACTTATTTCGACATCAGAATGCACTGCTCAAGCCAGTGAGAGCCTGGCTCTGGGTCTGCAGTGATGCGATTGCCTGTTCCATCTGGAGAAATTCCAGTTCGAGTTTCGCCTGTTTCGCGGCGAGCTTGATATCCAACTGATCGATCCGGTCCTCGGAGAGCCCGATCTGCGAGTCGATCGTCTGGCTCCGGATCGTGAGTGTGCCGTCGATGCTGTTGGTGAAGGACTTCACCAGCAGGTCGAGCTGCGCGGGAACGCCGAGTGCGCTGTAGGTGTCTTCATCGACATTGACGAACACGCCTGGGAAGATCTCTTCCTGCCCACCCGTGGACTCCAGGTTCTTCGCGGAGAAAAGGGCCTCGACATTCGCGAAGTCGGTCTCCAGAGCATCACGGAACCGTGATGTGTCGAACTCGAGCTTCGCGCCGTCGCCGATCTTCACGCCCACCTGGAAGAGCCGCTGGAACTGACCGTCCACGCCGTCAGCTTCACCCTGGACCACGCGGTACAGGGCCCGCTTGATATTGTTCACGGTGGAGTCGCCGAGCAGCACGCCGCGAATCTCGTTCTCCGCATCGTACTTGTCGTACTGTTCGATCTTGTTGAGCACGCCGTTGAATGCATCGACGAACTTGCTGATGGCTTCCTCGATCGCACCGGTGTCCCGGGTCACGTTGAGTTCAACGGTCTCATCGCTGGTCCCGGTCAGGTCGATGCTGACGCCCTGTATGACGCCATCGAGTGTGTTGGTTGAACTGCTGAGTGCGATGCCGGACGCCGGATCGTCGGAGCCGAAGAATACGACGGCATCCCGACCCTCGGACAGGTTCTGAAGGCCGAGATTGAAGCTGCCGGTATCAATGACCACGCGCCCGACGGCGCCGCTGTGTTCGGAAGTCAGGCTCAGTCGATAGGGAGAGACGCCGCCGCCGTCATTGACGATGGTCGCCGACACACCGATGCCGGCATCGTTGATGGCGTCGCGCACATCCTCGAGCGTGGCGGTCGAGTCGAATGAGACGGTCCGTTCAAATGTGCCGTTGATGGAGATCGATCCGCCGACATCCTCGGCCTCGCCGGCGATGTTCAGGTTCTGTGCCACGCCACCGGAGACGTCTTCGATCCGAAGGCTGCCGGAGCCGCCCGTATCGTCAACGATCTCGATGCCGTCGCCGTTGCCGTTGATCTTCGCGGTGTAGTCACCCGGCCTGCTGTTGAGGAAGGTGATCAATTCATCGACGGTCTTGAGATCGCTGCTGATGCTGACCGTATCCGAGTTGCCATCGGCGGTCGTGATCCGGATGGTTCCGGTTCCGATGCCGGTCCCGGCGTTGAGGGAACTCAGCAGTGTCGAACTGCTCAGCCACTTGGTCTGCAGGTTGGCACTGACTGAACTGCTCGCCACCCCACCGGGATCCGTCGCCAGCCCCAGTTCGTCGGCGGCGCCGCCGGTGATGATCAGGTTGCCCGAGCCGCCGGTCGAGTCCACGAACTCGATGCCATTCCCCGCCGCGTTCAGTCGAGCCGTCACACCGGAAGTCGGCGCGGCGGCGGAGATCTTGTCATTCAGGTTCTGGATCAGGTCCGTCACGGAACTGTCGAGCACATCAGCATCCAACTCGATGGCGGCGAGGGTGCCGTTTCGGTCGGTGATGTTGAACTTCGTTTCGGTGAGGCCCTTGCCGCCGAGCAGATTGCGCGTCAGCGAGGAGTTGATCTCGGATAGCACGCGGCTGCCGTTGATCGTCCCGACACCGGTTCCGCCGCCGGCAGTGGCGATCCCCAGGTCATCGGCCGTGGTCCGACCGTTGGCACCATTGGTGATGACGATCTGGCCGCCGCCGCCGCTGGTGTCCTCGACGACAAAGCCGTTCCCGTCATCGTTGATGCGCAACTGTGCGGTGGAGCCACCATCGGTCAGCGCGGTGTTGACGATGTCGAGCAGGTCTCCGACTGTCACCGCCTTGTTCTGATCAACGACGGTCACATCCTCGTCATCCACGGTCTCAACATGGGTGAGCAGACCGAGATCGATGCCGATCGTGGTGCCGTTGAGATCCGTGATCGAGAGGTCGTCGGCACCGTCGCGGATGTTGATGCCATTCCCGTCATTCAGAGACGACAGCGCGGTATTCTCGGAGATGTACAGCAACTGGTCACCCAGCAGGGCACCGCCGCCGAAGAGAATCTGCTTCTCGATTCCCAGATCCTTGGCCACGTTGGAGCCGAAGACATCCGTCACTTCGAGCATGCCGCCGCCGCCGGAGCTGTCTTCGATCTTGATGGCACCGTCCTCGACCGACGCCGTGACGTCGATGCCGGAGGCACTGTTGATGGCGGACAGCACATCGTTGACCGTCGTCGCCGTCGAGATGTCGATCATGGCCGTCGCACCGGATCGGTCCGTAATCTCGAACTCACCCCGGGAAACCCCTGCACCGCCGTTCAACTCGGCAAGCTTCGTCTCGGAGTCGAGACGACCGCCGCCGGTCTCGAAGGTGAAGGCCTGGGCGCCGATGGGTGTGGTGTCGGAATTGGCGAAGCCACGGGAAAGGAACTGCTGAGTCGAGACGAGCCTGTGCACATACAGGTTGTATGACCCCGGAGAGGCGGTCGTGCCCGCACTGGCAGACAGCACGTCAGGGTCGGTACTCGTCGCCGAAGCAGACCGGAAAATGTCGAGCGAGTCGAAGGCGGTCGCCGCATTCGACAGGGCCAGGAGCGAAGAGTTGATGTCGAGGTACGCGGCCTGTTCCCGCTGCAGCTCATTGATCCGGGACTGGACGAGCAGTTTGGGGCGCGCCTCTATCGCCAGAAGCTGGCTGATCAGGTCGGCGGAATTGATACCGCTGAACAGGCCGACTCCAGTTGTGATACCACCCATGACCTCACACTCCATTCCAACGCGTTGTGGTTAACCGGAAGCTCTCGCAATCGGCGTACCACAACGGCATACGGTCACGCCGCCCTTCGGGCCGGCGCCGGGACATAACTCGAGACAGCAAATGGGCGCACGCCTGGACGATCCAGGCCACGTTGACGCAACGACATCAGGTCCATCGCCCACGCACTCAGCATCCGCTGGTACATCCGGCGAGCATCCCGCTCGGTCATGCCGCGGCTCTGGGCCGGTCCCCCGTGAAATGCCAGGGGCTGGGTTCCACCAACGTCCATATCGGTTACCTCCTGAAGAGCACTCCATTCGCTACTCAGAACCCGTCGTATCTCACCTCGGAGCGCCAGCGGGGGTCCCTTCATCGGAATCACTGATTGCCTGAGCGATCTGCCGGTTCCACCGGAACAAGGGTCACAGTCCGACTTCCGGGCTCGGCATTGTTTGCGCACAGGCCGGGTCCAACCGCGTTATGCTGCGCAGACGGATCCGACGACCGGCGCGGTCGTCACCCCGGAATGAGTGAGAGACCCCCGCCCCGAAGAGCCCCCCGATCTATGGAATTTCTGCTCACCAACGGCATCGGCGGCTTCGCCATGGGTTGCAGCGACCGCGTCAATCGGCGGAAGTATCACACGCTGCTCAACGCCGCCCGCCGCCCGCCGGTCGACCGGATCGCGACCGTCAACGAAATCGATGTCATTCTCGCGTCAGGCGACAAGGCCCACACGCTCGAGGAACCGGGTGACTTCGCCAGGCACCCGGGGTCCGTCGAATGGTCGACCACCATCGGATCCGTGCCGCTCACCATCGAGGTTGCCGTCGCGCACGGTCTCAACGCGTCAGCCATTCGCTACACCTGTGGCCCCGGAGAAGAGGAAGCCGAACTCCGCCTCCTGCCGCGACTTTCCATGCGAGACTTCCACGAGGTCTGCGGCGAACGCCCGGTTTCTGACTACACGGTCAACATTGACGGGCGCAA
This sequence comes from Phycisphaerae bacterium, assembly GCA_030432255.1. Taxonomy (GTDB): domain Bacteria; phylum Planctomycetota; class Phycisphaerae; order Phycisphaerales; family UBA1924; genus JAUIHS01. The sequence goes on along the minus strand of JAUIHS010000001.1, from coordinate 422,805 downwards.
ATGCACCATCGCGCACCCCGAGGGAGTGCTTCACCTGAGACTCAGCCGCGGCCACTGGGAATCCCACGAAGCATGGAAGCGCGGTTGCACGTACCCCCGCGAGACCGAGCGGCACTACCCGGACACCGAGGACCTCTTCACCCCGTGCATTGCCGTTGTGCCCCTGACGAACCAGCCGACCGAAGTCATCGTGGCGATCGCATTCGATGATGAACCCGATCTCAACCTGATCGATGTGAATCTGCGCGCGGATCACCTCGAGAAGATCGGGCGGATGTTCCTTCGCGAGCATCCGGGGCGCGAAGACCTCATGCCCCTCGTACATGCCGCGGATGACTTCCTGGTCACGCGAAATGTAGGCGGCACACCGCTCACATCGATCATCGCCGGCTACCCGTGGTTTGCCGACTGGGGCCGGGACACCATGATCGCCATGCCCGGCCTCTTGCTGGTCACGGGTCGCTTCGAAGAAGCCTACGGCGCGCTCGCCGCGTTCGGGCGCCACGTCTCACAGGGGATGATCCCGAACCGCTTCGATGACTACGATGGCCCGCCCCACTACAACACCGTGGATGCCTCGCTGTGGTTCATTCACGCGTGCGTCGCGTACTGCAGGGCGTCAAAAGACCAGGCGCGGTTCCGCCGGGATCTGCTGCCCGCGTGCCGCGAGATCATCGCCAATTACATGACGGGCACGCGTTTCGGCATCCGCATGGATAGCACCGATCACCTGATCATAGCGGGTGATGAAACAACGCAGTTGACGTGGATGGATGCGAAACGCGATGGCGTGGTCTTCACGCCGCGGCACGGCAAGGCCGTCGAGATCAATGCGCTCTGGTACCACGCGATTCGCCTGCTCGAGGAGTTCGACGAGGACCAGACGATGGCGTCACTCGCCGACTGCGTCGGCGAGGCGTTCAGGGAGACGTTCGTGCGTGACGGGCAGGATCACCTCGTGGACTGCGTGCGGCCAACGGACCGGCAGGAGTGGCGCATCATGAACGAGATCCGACCCAACCAGCTCTTTGCCGTGTGCCTGGAACATTCACCGCTGACCACCGATCAGCAGCGCGGCGTCGTACGAAGCGCGCGGGAGCATCTCCTGACGGACCGAGGTATGCGCACGCTTGCGCCGTGTGACGAGAACTACGAGCGACGCTTCAAGGGCGACATGATGGCGCGCGACCGCGCGTATCACAATGGCACCGTGTGGCCATGGCTCATCGGCCCCTATGCGGAGGCGGTCCTGCGCTCGGGGAGTTTCAGCGCCGAGTCACGACGAGAGGCGCTCGAAGTCATCGCGCCGATCATCGCCACGCTTGAAGAGGGTTGCGTCGGTCAGATCGCAGAGATCTTTGATGCGGAACCCACACACGGCGCACGCCTCGAAGAGGGCTGCGTCGCGCAGGCATGGTCGGTTGCCGAGGTACTCCGTATCGCGATCCTCGCATCCGAGTAGTCGGCGTCGGGTCCCATTCAGGCATCGTCGCCGGCGGCGAGCCGTGCCATCAGGGCCTCGAACTCAGCCTGACGTGCAGCGATCTCACGAGCGACCCGGTCGGCTTCGCCCCGCAGCCGCTCGATGGCCTCCTGCGCATCCGAACGTTCCTGTCGCTCGATGGCGGCGACGCGGCGCGACCGATCGGCCTCGCGGCGTGCTTCTTCGGCCGCTTCCCTTGCTCGTTCCTCCTGGCGCTGCTCGCGCACCTCGGCGGCCCGCTCCAGCGACTCATCGACCACGCGCAGCACCTGACCGCTGGTCCAGGCCTTCAGATTGGCATTGATGAGGTTCGGCTCTGACATTCGGAGTCCTCGATCGTCCGAGAATGTTTGGATTGTGTGCGGAATGATCGCCGCGGCGTCTTGAATCGACGCTTCGCGGGCCCGTCTTCAGCGGGATCCCGGGATCCGGTCCGAAATCGGAGTCTCGGTTTGGCGAACCTGTCTGCAGAGATGGCCGAAGAACGGTCTTGGATGCGAGCCCCGCTTGCTCTACAGTACGCAGTCCGCCGGGATTCTCAGAGGTGCGATCCTCGCCGGCGGAACGAGAGAATCTGTCCTGATGAACGCTACCGACACCATGGCTGGCCAATCTTCGGAAACGGGCGAGAGCACCTCTGAGGATCCCGGCGGCGGAAGTCCGGCTGACGAGCCCGGCGAGAGTCCGCCTCCCCAACCCCCCTCACAAGCGCAGGTTGATGTCCTCGATGCGACGTGTCGTGTCGAGCGCCGTGTCATTGACTGGCTCACCAAGCGAACCAGTGTCGCGATCCAGCGCATGCAGACCTCGGGTGAGGTGCGCATTCGACTGATCGACGACAACGAAATGGCTCGGTGTCACCAGGCACACTGCGATGTCCCCGGCACCACAGATGTCATCACGTTCGACATGAGTGACGGTCGCGATGTGCTCGACGTTGACCTGCTGATCTGCGTCGACGAGGCTCGACGGCAGTCGGATCTGCGCGGCCATCCGCTGGAGCAGGAATTGCTTCTGTATGCCGTGCACGGAATGCTTCACTGCCTCGGCTACGACGACCATGACGAATCGGACGCTGCCGCCATGCATCAGCGCGAGGACGACATCCTCACAGGTATCGGTGTCGGTGTGACCTATGCCAGCCGGGGGGCGGAGTCATGACCATCTGGGTGCTGCTCTCAGTCGCCTCCCTCGCGGCAATCTTCTTCGCTTCGCTGCACTTCGCGCTGCGCGATTTCTCGTTGCGCAAACTCGAGGTGATCGCAGGGCGGAACGGCGGCATCGGCAAGCTCGAATCGATTCTGGATGACCCTGCTGGACACTCGCTGGCCATTGGCGCCTTCCGCACGATCAGCAGCATTCTCCTGCTCATCTGCCTGGTCCTGCTCGTACGTCCCTACTCCATCGATCCTGAGGCTGGCATCCTGGTGATCGAATGGCCTCGGACCCTGATCCTTGCAGCCTCAGGCTGGACTTTGCTTTTCTTCTGCTCGTTCCTCCTGCCCGCGAGCATCGCGGAGCACCTGGGCGAGAAGCTGATTCATGCGTTCGCTCCCTTGATCCGACTGGCATACGTCGCCGCGACGCCACTGCGTTTCCTGGCTGTGATTGATGGAACCATCAAGTTGCTGGCGGGCGGTGAATCAGACCAGGACGCGATTGCCGATCAGATCCTGAGTGCCGTCTCTGAGGGCGAGCGCGAGGGGAACGTTGATACGGCAGAGCGCAAGATGATTGAAGCAGTCGTCGAGTTCAAGTCTCAGACGGTTGAAGAGATCATGACGCCGCGAACGGAGATCGAGGGACTCGCGATCACTGACAACCTCAGTGCGGTAACCGAGTTCATTGCCGATTGCGGCCATTCGCGCATACCGGTCTACGACGACGATCTCGACCACATCATCGGCATCCTGTACGCGAAGGACCTGCTCAACTTCGTCGGCCGGGACGTGGGTTCCATCGACCTCCGTCCGGTGCTTCGCAAGGCGCTGTTCGTGCCTGAGACGAAGCCGCTGAACGAACTTCTGCTCGAGTTGCAGGCTCGCAAGGTTCACATCGCCATCGTCCTCGACGAGTATGGCGGGACGACGGGACTGGTGACCATCGAGGATCTGCTCGAGGAGATCGTGGGCGAGATCCAGGATGAGTACGAACAGGAAGAGCCCGCCTCGCCCGACATCATCGTCGACGAGGATGCACGCAAGGCGGAACTCGAAGCTCGCGCCTATATCGATGATGCCAATGAATGCCTGCGCTCCATCGGTGTAGAACTTCCCGAGAGCGAGGACTACGAGACCGTCGGCGGCTTCGTCGTGACCGCCATGGGCCGGATTCCGGAGGCCGGCGAGCAGTTCGTCGCGGCGGAGGGCATCTCCGTCACGGTGCTGGAGGCTGAACCCACCCGCGTAAGTCGCCTGCTGGTGGAAGCCATGCCACCCATGCCTGAGAACGGCGATCCGTCGGTCGCCATCGCAGCGGACGACTGAGTCAGATTCCCAACAAGTTTTCTTCTGGTTCCTGCAAGACCTCGGGCTGTCGCTTCGCATTCATGGTGAAGAGCAACTTCTTTCTCATCTACTTCACCTTGAAAGGCAAATCATGAAGACGGCACTTACGACTGTCATTGCGCTCTCAACTCTCACCGGTACCGCAACCGCGGCGGAATTCGACGGCCTGTCCGTCAGCCCACTGGGCCAGGCAACCGTTGATACCTCCACCGGCGAACTCCAGGTCAGCAACATCGGCAGCAGCGGCCAGGATGGCGTCAGGGTCCAACTCCCTGACATGATGGATCTGAAGATCGCCATTCCGGCTCCCGGCAACCCGGCGGCCGGCGTCGACCCGGTCTGGACTCTCAAGTCAACGGGCACCGTTGACGGAGATGCCGGAACCGACATCGCCGAACTGCAGATCATCGGAACATCATCGGACTACGAGTTCACCCTCGATACGTTCCTCCCGGACGTCATCGATCATGACATCCATGTCTTTGACAACGGCGAACTCGTCGCCTCCTTCAGCGCTCCCGTCGGCATGCCGGTCGCATCGGCCGATCTGCCCATCAGTTGGGGTACCGGTCCGCTCATGCGGCAGGTGGATGATCCGGGCCCCTGCGTGCCCCCGAAGCAGGACCTGTACTACTGCATCGGACCTGGCGGACACCCCTGCGGCATCAACTGGGTCTACCTCTCTGCTTCACTGCAGACATGCTGCGACAATCACCCCGAGGGTCTCGGCATTGTGCACTCCTGCGCCATCCCGTCGTGGATCCACATTGACTGGGGTGAGCCGGTTGAGATGTTCGTGGGCGGCGGCGGCGGCCTCCCGGGTGGCAACGTGATCGGTGATTCGGTGGTCTTCGTCCCCGCCATGGACCACAACCGCATCGCCTCGCTCAGTTCAGTGGAACTGCGGGCCTCAGGCGTCGATCAGATGGCGATCTCGGGCTTCTCCAGCGACGGCGAAGTCGAGCCGCAGTGCCCCGGCGATGCCAACGGCGACGGCTTCGTCAACTTTGACGACCTCAACCAGGTGCTTGGTGCCTGGCTGACCACCGGACCGCAGGGCGACGTCAACAACAGCGGGTTCGTCGACTTCGACGACCTCAACCTCATCCTCTCCAACTGGGGCACCGAGTGCTTCCCCGGCTGATCAACTGAGCGATCCGATATCTTCAAACTCACACGGGACGCCCACCTTCAAGGTGGGCGTTTTCTGCTGCGCCCGTCAATCGCCCATCTTGCGCGCGACGAGGAAGGCCAGTTCCAATGCTTGCTGATAGTTCAGGCGCGGGTCACACGGAGAGGCGTAGTTCGTGAACAGGTCCTCTTCCCGGACACCCGCGGCCCCACCAAGACACTCGGTGACGTCTTCGCCTGTGAGTTCGAAGTGCACACCCCCGAGACATGTGCCCACCCGCGCGTGGATATCGAAGGCCTGCTCCAATTCGGAGAGGATGTCGTCAAAATTGCGCGTCTTGACCTTCTGATCGGTCGTGATCCCATTGCCATGCATCGGATCACAGATCCACAGCACACGCCGCCCCGATGCCGCGACGCCCTCGAGAATCGGCTGCAACTGGCTGGCGACCTGCCGCACACCCATACGGTGGATCAGGACGAGTCGACCGGGGTCGTTCTCGGGGTTGAGAACATCGATCAACGCCACGATGTCCTTCGGTGCGGCAGTCGGTCCCACCTTCACGCCCACGGGATTGCGAATGCCGCGGAAGTACTCGACATGCGCCCCATCGATCTGGCGGGTTCGCTCCCCGATCCAGGGAAAGTGCGTTGTCAGGTTGTAGTATCCGTCACGTCGCGGCACCTGCCGGGTCTGCGCGGACTCATACAGGAGGTTGAGCCCCTCGTGACTTGTGAAGAACTCAACCGTTGAGAGATCGTCGACGGACTGTTCGCCCAGCGCCTCCATGAAGCGCAGCGCCTCGGCGAGGCGGGTGGACATGGTCTGGTATGCATCGCGCAGTTCCGGAGACAGATGCGCGTGCTCCATGAAGCGCAGATCCCAATACTCGGGGTGATGCAGGTCCGCAAACCCGCCGTCGATCAGGGAGCGGATGAAATTGATGGTCATCGCCGCATGCTGGTAGCCGCGCACCATGAGGTGTGGGTCAGGCCGGCGTGACTCCTCGGTGAAATCGGCACTATTGACGAGGTCGCCGAAGTAACTGGGCAGCGTGAGGTCGCCGCGGGTCTCAGTGCTCGACGATCTCGGCTTGGCGTACTGTCCGGCGAAGCGTCCGACGCGTACGACCGGCTTTTTCATTGCGTGGACCAGCACGAGCGACATCTGGAGGAGGATCTTGAGCCGGGCGGTGATGGACTGCGAGGTGCAGTCTGCGAGGGTCTCGGCGCAGTCTCCGCCCTGGAGGACAAAGCGTCGGCCGTCCTGAGCATCAGCAATGAGGGTCCGAAGGCGCTCGATCTCGCCGGAGGTGACGAGCGGAGGCAGCGTCCGCAGTTTGGCAACCGCGGCATCCACGGCATCTCGATCTTCGTAGACGATCTGCTGCTGCTCGATGCGTTGTTTCCAGGAGTCGAGCGACCAGTCTGTTGGGGCATCATTCATGGGAGGGGGATTATACGGAGGGATGGGTCGGCAGAAACCGCGCGTTGGCCTCTGCGCCAGTGTCTTCGGTACGTCCGAAACAACGATGGAGGCGGAATCCCGACTGATTGACCAAAAAAGCAGGAAACCCCTCAACAACGGGGGCGGAATTATTCATGCCCATCCATACCCCTGTCGATAAGTGCCGCGACCGACGTCAGGTCTCTCCAGGAGGGATCGGGGCGTCTGGCGACCCCACGCGGTGTGGGGACACGTTTCGGACAGTTCCGACGGAGACTGACATATGCCCACGGCACGTACACCCCGTACTCGACGCTCGTCAGCGAAGCGTACGACGACCCGCAAGAGCACCACCCGAAAGCCGACTGCCAAGCGCACCACCACGCGCAAGAGCACCGCACGCAAGCCCGCCGCCAAGCGGACGACCACCCGCAAGAGCACGGCGCGCAAGCCCGCCGCCAAGCGCACCACCACGCGTAAGAGCACGGCTCGCAAGCCCACCGCCAAGCGCACGACCACGCGCAAGAGCACCGCTCGCAAGCCTGCCGCCAAGCGCACAACCACACGCAAGAGCACCGCGCGTAAGCCAGCCGCCAAGCGCACCACCACCCGCAAGAGCACGGCGCGCAAGCCTGCCGCTAAGCGCACCACCACCCGCAAGAGCACGGCGCGTAAGCCCGCCGCCAAGCGCACCACCACGCGTAAGAGCACGGCGCGCAAGCCCGCCGCCAAGCGGACAACCACGCGTAAGAGCACCGCTCGCAAGCCCGCCGCCAAGCGGACAACCACGCGTAAGAGCACCGCTCGCAAGCCTGTCGCCAAGCGCACCACCACCCGCAAGAGCACGGCGCGCAAGCCCGCCGCCAAGCGCACGACCACACGCAAGAGCACGGCGCGTAAGCCCGCCGCCAAGCGCACGACCACCCGCAAGAGCACGGCGCGCAAGCCCGCCGCCAAGCGCACCACCACGCGCAAGGGCACCGCACGCAAGTCCGCCGCCAAGCGCACCACCACGCGTAAGAGCACGGCTCGCAAGCCCGCCACCAAGCGCACGACCACGCGCAAGAGCACGGCCCGCAAGCCCGCTGCCAAGCGCACCACCACGCGCAAGAGCACGGCTCGCAAGCCCGCCACCAAGCGCACGACCACGCGCAAGAGCACGGCGCGCAAGCCCGCTGCCAAGCGCACCACCACGCGCAAGGGCACCGCACGCAAGTCGACGACGCGCAGCTACCAGCTTCGCCGTACGACCTCCGCGAATCGCCGCCGCGCGGCGTGAATCGAAGCGAGCACAGCAAACACTGGCCAGGGTCGCGGCATCGCCGCGGCCCTGTTCACTTTTTGGGAAGGGCACCTACTCCTCAAGGTAGGTGTATCCGTCCAGTCCCTCTTCGAAGAACCGGACCAGGGATCCGCTCTCGGCGACCGTCAACTTCTTCGCCTTCACAGCCCGCTCCGCCTCCCGGCGGATCTCCCGCCGCAGGACCCGCGGATTGATCTGCACGTACTCAAGCACCTCACTGACGCGATCTCCCTTGATCACCTCGTCAATCGACACTTCTCCCTCCTCGTCGATCGATACGTGAATCGCATGGGTATCGCCGAACAGGTTGTGCAGATCGCCCAGGATTTCCTGGTAGGCACCGACAAGAAACGCAGCGAGGTAATACGGCTTACCAGCCTTCAAGGGATGCAGTGGAATGGTCCTGCGAATATCGCGTCGATCGACAAAGCGGTCCACCTTGCCATCCGAATCACACGTCACGTCGGCGAGGATCGCCTCCCGCGTCGGCTCTTCGGTATGACGATGAAGCGGAAGAATGGGGAAGATCTGGTCAATCGCCCATGAGTCGGGCAACGACTGGAAAAGCGAGAAGTTGCAGAAGTACTGATCACTCAGCAGTTCGGGAAGCTGGCTGAACTCCTCAGGGACATCCTTCATCTTCCCGGCGCGGTCGAGGATCCTGCGGCCGATCGACCAGAACAGCTGCTCAGCCAGGCCACGATCCTTGAGACTCAGGTACCCGAGCGTGAAGAGGCTCATCACCTCATCGCGCGCCTGCATCGCGTCGTGGTAACTCTCGATCAGGTTGCGGTCACTGATGTTCTCGTATGTCGCCTTGAGATCGAGCAGCGGCTGTGGCGTGTCATCACCCTGCGACTCCGTTTCCTTCAACGCCGCCGCACTCGGCTGCGTGTCGAAGCAGGAGACGCCGAGGACATCGAAGACCAGCACGGATGAGTACGCGACCATGGCCCGCCCGGACTCTGACACGATCGTCGGATGAGGCATGTTCGAATCATCGCAGACGGCCTTGATCCGGTACACGATGTCAGCCGCGTACTCCTCGATCGTGTAGTTCATGGAGGAGTCAAAAGCGGTCTGGGACCCGTCATAGTCGACCGCCAGACCGCCGCCGACATCGATCATCGTGACGTTGGCGCCCATCTCGCGCAGGCCAACGTAGACATACGCCAGTTCGTTGATCGCATTCTTGAGGCGGCGAATGTCGCAGATCTGGCTGCCGATGTGAGCATGGACCAGGTTCAGGCAATCAAGCATGCCGTGCTCTTCGAGGTACTCCGCAGCCTTCAGAATCTCCGTGACAAACAACCCGAACTTGGAGCGGACACCACCCGAGGACTCCCACCGCCCCTGACCCCGAGATGCCAGTTTCACACGGACGCCGATGCTCGGGCGCACGTCGTAACGCTCCGCCATGGCGACAATCAACTCGAGCTCGCTGAACTTCTCGACCACCGGGATGATCCGACGGCCGAGCTTCGCGGCAAGGATCACCATCTCCACGTATTCGGCGTCCTTGAATCCGTTGCACACGATCGGCATGTCCGGGTGGTCGGCCGTCATGCCCAGCACGGCGAGCAGTTCAGGCTTCGATCCGGCTTCCAGTCCGAAGCCCATCTCGGTACCGACGTCCCGGATCTCCTCCACCACATGGCGCTGCTGATTCACCTTGATCGGATAGACGCAGCAGTACTGCCCCTTGTAGTCCTCCTGCTTGATCGCGGCATCAAAGGCTGACTTGAGCGCACCAAGGCGATGCCGGAGCACGTCTGAGAAGCGCAGCAGGATCGGCGTATGCAGACCGCGCGCCCGCAGACCCTCAACCAGTTCGTGCAGGTCGATGGAGCGGGCCGGCTTGCGGTCGGGTCTCAGGAGGACATTGCCCTCGGGACTGATCGCGACATACCCCTGACCCCAGTCCGAAACGCCGTAGAGCCGCTCCGAGTCCTCCGGTGACCACGCACCATCGATGAATCCGGTTTGCGAACGGGGAAGAGAGACTGAACTCATGGGCACCACTCCTGCACGCGGGTCAACTGCGAGAGGCATTGTAGACGGCTTCCCCCATCCACTGTGATGCCGGAACGCAGTTCATTCTCAGCAGGGCTCGGACCCGGACGGCCGAAACTTCCGCCTCCCGGCTTGATGGGGACGGGATGAAGTGCTCGTGGTTTCGCCGGAGCTTCCGATATGGTTCAATTCGAGGATGAAGATTCATCTCCCAATGTCGATCATCTCGTCCCTCACACTTCTCGGCAGCGGCATCGCTCTCGCCGATCCGGACCCCACCGATATGGTCCGCCGCGCCATGACGGCTGCCGGACAGATCCAGGTCGATGCGGAATTGCCGACCGTGACCGTGGAGGGCTACCTCGATCCCTCACCAAACCCGGTTGGGCGAGTGGTCATCCAATTCACGTCCGATGCGGAAGACCACCTGGCGTCCCGCATGATCTGGCTGACGGACGCCCGACCATTCGCGGTCCCCGACGACCTTCAGGTCGATGACGGGAGTCTGCTTGGCGGCGTGGAGCCGGAGTACATCCGGATCCAGCCCGCAACCCCGCTGCCGACCAAGCCCTTCGTGGCAGAGGCCCAGATCAATGGCAGTCATCGGACATGGCGTTACAGCATGTCCGGCGGATGGACCGAGCTGGATGCACCGCCGCCCTCACCGCTCCCCGGCAATCCCGCACTCGTCCTGTACTCACTCCGGGATGCCGCCGCGAACGGCGAGGTCACCATCGGCGAACCGGAACGCTTCGCAGGTGTGGAGGCTGAGACGCTGACGGACAACGCGGCTGGGGAGGCATTTGTGAGGACATGGTTCTTCGCCCCCGAATCCAACGAGTTGCTGGGTGTTCGCTTTGCATCGGTTGAAGATGCACGGCCGCCGCGGGTGATTTACTTCGACAACTGGCAGACGGTCGAAGGCACAGCGATTCCGACCGAGATCCGATCGCAGGGGTCCGCCCACTCAACCATCACGCTGAGACTGACGCACGTGCTGCTGGATCCCGACGTCGACGGCGCCTTCGAGGACCCGACGTCGGATGTTGAGGACAGTGAGGATGACTCCGACGGTCGTGGCACCTAGGATCACTCGGAACGAAGGGAGATCAGATGGTGCACCGATCAAGCGTAGTCGTCATGCTCGCGGCCAGTGGCTCCGTCCTCGCCGGGACATCGATGCTGAGTCTCGCACCGGATGGCACACCGGCGAATGGGCAGACGCGCTTCCCCGTCTTCTCGGGTGACATGGCCTGGGTTTTCTTCAGTTCTGATGCGACCAACCTGGTCGACGATGACAACAACGGCACCACCGACATCTTCGCCCGCCACCTGCTGAGTGATGAAGTCACGCGCATCAGTGTTTCCTCGACCGGTGCAGAAGCAACGGGTGCGAGCGGACACGTGATCCACACCCGCGGCCACGCGGCGAGCCACGACGGTCGATTCGTGGCGTTCTACTCACAGGCGGGTGACCTCGTCCCGGACGACTCCAATGGCCTCAGCGACCTCTTTCTGCGGGATCGCGACCCGGATGAGAATGGCGTTTTCGATGAAGCCGGCGCCACCACGATCCGCATCACGCGTGGGTTCGACGGATCGGAACCGAATGGACTCTCCGGACCGCACGGGATCGATATGTCCGCCGACGGTCGCTGGCTCGTCTTCTTCTCCGAAGCGGAGAACCTCGTCGCAGAAGACGACAATCTCTACGCGGACATCTTTCTGTATGACCGCATCAGCGACACCGTCCGGCGCATCAGCATCGGACCCGGCGGTGAACAGGGAGATCGCGCTGCGCTGCATCCCGCCATCACACGTGACGGTCGATACATCTCCTACTACCACCTCTCCGACGAACTCAACGCCGCGGATGGCAATCTGGAGGGCGACACCTATCTCATTGATCGCGATCCCGATGAGAATGGCATCCTTGACGAGTCGCCGTGGGTGCACGAATTGATCAGCGTGTCTGATGCGGGGGACCAGGGCAACGAGCAGTCGCGTTACGCGTGGACATCTGACGATGGCCGCCTGGTGGCATTCGAGAGCCTCGCGGGAAACCTGGTTGCCGATGACACGAACCTCGATCGGGACATGTTCCTCCGCGATCGCGACACGGGACTCACGACGCGACTGAGCGTGGACTCGGCCGGCAATGAGGCCGTGCGAGGCGGACGCTATCCGTACGTCCTCTCCCGCGATGGGACACTCCTGGCATTCCGCAGCCCGTCCAATGACCTCGTCCCCGATGACACCAACAACCGACAGGACATCTTCCTGCACGACATCGCCGCGCAGACCACCGAGCGAGTCAGCCTCGGCGCGACGGGTGATGAGGTGAACGGCAATTGCCAGTGGGTGTGGATGTCCGACGACAATCGCTGGATCGCATTCGAGACGGACGCCACCAATGTCGTCCCGGGAGGCACGCCCGCAGGCGTCTGGCACAGCTATGTCTTTGATCGCGGCGGCCCCTGCCCGTCTGATGTGAATCATGATGGTGTCACAGACTTTGAGGACCTCAACCTCGTTCTCTCCCGGTGGGGCCGGCCCGGTCCCGGTGCAGACGCCGATGGTTCAGGCACCGTCGATTTCAACGACCTCAACGCAGTCCTGGCCGAGTGGGCGACCTCCTGCAACTGAGCACTCTCCGATCGGCCACCGCTCCCCTACCATGGATGCGTGGTCAGCCAATCGCAACATCCCGGAAATGCTGCGCGTCCGCTCCGTATCGGCAACGTGCAGCTTGAGACCAATCTGCTCCTCGCACCGGTTGCCAACTACTGCGATCTCGCCTTTCGAATCACCTGCCGCGAACTCGGCGGCCTCGGACTTGCGTGTACCGACCTGCTGTCACCGCAGGGCCTGCTTCGCGGCACGGCACGTTCGTTGGACCTCGCCGCGACGAACGATGCGGACAAGCCCATCTGCATGCAGTTGTATGGTGGCAACCCGGACATTCTCGCGGAGGGCGCCAAGTGGGCGGTGGAGCATGGCGCGACCATCATCGACATCAACATGGGTTGCCCGGTTGACAAGGTCACGAAGAAGGATGGCGGTTCGAAGTTGCTGTGTGATCCGAGCTCGACGATCCGGCTCGCGGCTCGCATCGTGGAATCCGTCGAGGTACCTGTCACAGCCAAGCTTCGGTTGGGCTGGTCGAATGGTGAGATCGTCGCCCCGGATCTGGCCCGCGCGCTCGAAGGGGTTGGCATCCAGGCGATCACGATCCATGGGCGGACAACCGAGCAGAAGTTCAAGGGCGAGGTCGATCTGGATGGAATTCGCCGGGTTGTCGAAGCGGTGCGCTCGGTCCCCGTCATCGGGAATGGCGATGTGAAGTCAGCCGCCGATGCGGCACGGATGCTGGAAGTGACGGGTTGTTCCGGCATCATGATCGGTCGTGGTGCGTTTTCGGCGCCGTGGATCTTCCGTGAGATCTGGGGCTTCCTGCAGACGGGGAGTGTGCCTCCCGAGCCGACGGAGGGTGAAAAGGTGGACGTCATCCGGCGTTACCTCGACCGCATGCTGGAGTATCGCGGCGAACACTATGCGATGACGCACATCCGCCGTCGGATCTCCTGGTTCAGCAAGCGACTGGGTCCCTGCAAGCCGTTGAAGGAATCGGTAAGAACAGCGCGCGACCCCGCAGCGGTGTACGCCGCTCTTGACGAGTTCACGGCTGGCGGGCTTCGCCGGTTCGAGACACGCCCTACGGACTCGGTTCCGCAGGAAGCGTGATCACGAAGTCCGTTCCCTTGCCTGCCTCGCTGAGCACCTCGATGTGTCCCCCATGAGCCTCAATGATGCGCTTGGTCGTGGGGAGTCCGAGACCGCTCCCCGCGGACTTGGTGGTGAAATACGGCGTGAAGATCGTCGAGCGAACATCCTCGGGGATGCCGGGCCCGGTGTCGATCACGTGAATCTCCCAGGCACGACCTTCATCCGTCATGGCGGGCCGGGTTCGAAGATAGACCTCGCGCAGGTGCGATCCTTCGGACTCATTCCCCTCCTCCTCCATGGCCTGCGTGGCGTTGATAAGGAGGTTGAGCACCGCCTGCTGTACCTGTTTGCGGTCAACCGGGGCGCGTGCGGGTGTGGGTGAGAAGTCGGCGCGCAGCTTGATGCCGTGGTGCTCGGCCTGCGGCAGATAGAAGTCGATCATCTCTTCGAGGATCATGTTGAGATCGACATCCTGGCGATCAAGTCGGATCTCACCGGCGAATTGAAGGAAGTCGGAGAGGATGTCACGAAGGCGATCGACCTCGCGGCGGAGTGTGCCCACGCGTCGCACGAGACGAGCGGTCTCACCCTCCTCAAGATTGAGGTCCTCGATGGCTTCACCGAGGAGTTGGGCGTTGAGACCGATGGTCGACAGGGGGTTCTTGATCTCGTGGGCGAGTCCGCTGGTCATGGCCCCGATGTCGGCGAGCCGACGCGACCTGCGGGCGCCGCGCTCGGCACGGATCGCTCGGGCCTTCTGTCGCTTCATGAGCATCCAGACGATGGGCGCTCCCACCACGCTGCCTGAAGCGAGACCAATAACAATCCCAAGGAACAACATGATTCAGATTGTCCGCGGCGAATCAGCGACGCGGCGATCGGTTGTACTGCGTCGGCCGCACGCTGATCTCCGGCGGGTCCTTGCGCTTGACGCGTGTGGCATGCCAGCCCCGCTCGCCCTTCTCGGCGTCGTATTCCACGTTGCTGCCGTCCTTGAGGACCCTGAATCCGTCACCCTCGATCTGTGAGAAGTGGACGAACACATCTTCGCCGTTGGGACCATGAATGAACCCGAAGCCCTTCTTCGGATCGAACCACTTCACCACACCCTCAACACCCGTGACGACCGTGTTGCCGTTCTCGCTCATCGCACACCCTACGTACGCAGGTCAGCACTGGTGATCAAATTACGAAGGTGCCGAGCGGTGTCCCGCCCACGTCGATGATGCTGATCCCAGCGGGATCACTGACGGAGCAGGTTGTCGTTGAGGGAGCGTTGCCGACGGGCGGCTGTGGAGGAAGGAAGGTCGACACCAGAGACTGCAAAACCCAGCGTGCGGTTGCGAGACTGCGAACTCGCAACCGACGCTATCTTTCCTATCTTACAGTTCGAGTGCCGAAGAGCAATGATTTCAGCCATCGTTCTCGGACGAAGCTACTGCCTTCTCGGCATCCTTCGCCTCGACAAGCAGTGCCTTCCGACTCAGCTTGATGCGTCCCTGGTCATCAACTGCGATGACCTTGACCCGCACGGAGTCGCCGATCTTGACCACATCCTCGACATTCTTGACATACCCGTCGTCAAGTTCGGAGATGTGACACATGCCGTCGGTTCCCGGTGCGAGCTCGATGAATGCACCGAAGTCCTTGGTGGACACGACCTTGCCGTTGTAGATGGCACCCGGCTTGATCTCGGCACACAGCGCCTCGATCTCACCGATCGCACCATTCATGGCCTCGCCGTTGGTCGCGGAAACAAAGACCGTGCCATCGTCCTCAACGTCAACATTGACACCCCAGTTTTCCTGGATCGCACGGATCATCTTGCCACCCGGCCCGATCAGCTTGCCGATCTTGTCGGGATGAATCTGGAGCGTGTGCATGCGGGGCGCGAGCGGGCTGATGTCGTCGCGAGGACCGTCAATCACCGCTTCCATCGCCTTGATGAGGTCCAGACGACCCTCGCGAGCCTGCTCGAAGATCTTCTCGACCTGGTCGAGCGTCAGGCCGCGAGCCTTGAGGTCAAGCTGAATGCCGGTGATGCCTTCGACGGTGCCGGAGACCTTGAAGTCCATGTCACCGAAGAAGTCCTCTTCACCGATGATGTCCGTGACGTACACCTCGCTGCCGCCATCCTCATCGGTGAAGCGACCCACGGAGATACCCGCGCAGGTGTTCGTGATCGGCACGCCCGCATCCATCAGTGCCAGGCAGCCGCCACATACGGACGCCATCGACGACGAACCGTTGGACTCGGTGATGTCAGACACCACGCGGATCGTGTAAGGGAAGTCCTCCGGCGCCGGCATGATGCCCTGGAGCGAACGCTCCGCGAGGGCGCCGTGACCGATCTCGCGGCGACCGGGTCCCATGATCCGGCGCGCCTCGCCCACACAGAAGGGCGGGAAGTTGTAGTGAAGGTAAAACTTCTTGGAGTACTCGGGCGTCAGGCCGTCGACGATCTGCTCATCGCGACCGGTACCGAGGGTGCAGGAGACGAGTGACTGCGTCTCACCGCGCTGGAAGAACGCACTGCCGTGCGTGCGACGGAAGACACCGACCTCCATCTCGAGAGGACGGATCTCGTTGAAGCCACGCCCATCTGCACGAGCGCCCTTTTCGACGATCAACTTGCGAGTGGTCTTCTTCTCGAGTGTGCGGAGGGCTTCCTTTGCCTGGCTCCGGCGCCTGGCAGACTCAGCATACTCACCGTAGGTGCCGTCCGACTTCTCGGGGAAGTGCTCATCGAGGAATTCGGAGATGAGTTCTCGAACGCGATCGCCGCGATCGTTCTTACCGGGGATCTGGCGCGCTTCGAGCATCGCCTGGCCGCACTTGTCCTTGACCAGCTTGACGATGTCATCGTCGGGAAGAGCGAGTTCACCCATGCGCTTCTCGACGCCCGCCTTCTCGCGCAGTTCCTTCATGAGTTCGAGGATCTGCTTGATGTGCTCATAGCCGAACTTCATGGCGGCGAGGACGTCTTTGTCCGGCACCTCGGCGGCGCCGACCTCGATCATGTTGATGCCGTCGTCGTGACCGGTCAGCACGAGATCGAGATCGCTGTATTCCATCTGCGAAACGGTGGGGAAGATCACGAACTCCGGACCGTCGTCGCTGTAGATCCGACCCACGCGAACCGTTGCGATCGGGCCCTCGAAGGGAGCGTCGGAGAGGTGCAGGGCCGCGGCGGCACCGAGGCCGGCAATGACGTCGGTGTCGTTCTCACCGTCGTGGCTCATGACCCAGCACTGGATCTGGACCTCGTCGAAGAAGCCTTCTGGGAAGAGCGGGCGGATCGGACGATCGATCAGCCGCATCGTGAGGATTTCCTTCTCGTTCGGAGCACCTTCGCGCTTGCGGAAGCCACCGGGGAACTTGCCTGCGGCGGACGTCTTCTCGCGATAGTCGACCTGCATGGGGAAGAAGTCGATACCCGGGCGGGGGTCTGCGCGAACGACGGTGGAGAGGACCGTGGAGTCGCCGTAGGTCACGAGCACACAGGCGCTGGCGAGTTTGCCGACGCGTCCGGTCTCGATGGAAAGGGTACGGCCGCCAATTTCGCGTTCAACTTTGATCGAGGATGTCATGGGGAGATGTTCTCGCCTTGAAGGCCTCCGCCGGGACGGGGGAGGGACTCACTCAACAAAGGAGTCCGGGCCCGAGTCGCGCGGCCGGGGCGCACTGGGTGGAGTGCGACCGATCGAGGATGCCTTGAGGGCAGGAGGCAACCGGCAGGTGCGATCCTGCATGTTGCCTACTGCCGCCGGCGTGCCCGACGACCACACGTTGTATGAACTGTCCCGCGCCAGCGGGCAGTACGCAAAAAGAACCGCGGCCCGCGGTTACTTGCGCAGGCCGAGTCGGGAGATGAGCGTCTGGTAGCGCTCGCGATCGTTCTTCCGAAGGTAGGAAGAGAGGCGGTTCCGACGGCTCACCTTCGCCAGGAGGCCGCGACGCGTCGAGAAGTCGTGTTTGTTCGACTTCAGGTGCTCAGTCAGTTCGCGGATGTCCTCGGTCAGGATCGCGATCTGCACCTCGGGCGAACCCGTATCACCATCGTGAACACGGTATTCGCTGATGAGTTCGGCACGGCGCTCGGCGGAGATAGCCATAACGGGAGAATCCTCTGCAACCCGGGTCGGGAAAATTTGAATCGAAACCGTCGCGTCCACGGCAAAGTGGAGCCGAGCATCTTACCATCGCGGCCAGACACCGGCAAACCGCCCGCGCGTCCTGCGACGGGCGGCGGAATGTACCCGATACACATCAGATTCACAAACCACTCACTTGTATTCGCAACCTGTTTGGTTCGGTTCCCCGGAGGACTGCTTGATGCGACTCTCGCGACGTGTGTCCGCTCTCAAACCCTCGTCCACCCTCGCCGTCAGTGCGAAAGCCAAGGAACTCCGGTCTCACGGGATTGAAGTCCTCACGTTCGCCACCGGCGAGCCGGACTTCATCACGCCCGAGCCCATCATCGAGGCCGCCTGTGCCTCCCTCACGGCAGGCAATACGCATTACGCTCCCGTCCCCGGAGACCCGAACTGCCGCGAGGCGATCGCCCAGAAACTGCGTGAAGAGAACGGCATCCCGGATGTCACCTCGGAGCACGTCGTGGTTTCGGCGGGTGGCAAGCAGAGCCTCCACCACGTCTTCCATGCCCTGCTGGACCCCCCCGCCGGCAGCGACCCGCCCCAGGAGGTCATCCTCCCCGTTCCCGCCTGGGTCAGCTACGCGCCGCAGGTCCAGTTGGCCGGTGGCGTCATCGTGGAAGTTGTGACCGACGCCGCCTCGGACTTCAAGGCCAGGCCCGAACAGATCCGCCAGGCCATCACGAAGAACACGCGGGCCATCGTCCTCAACTCGCCGAGCAACCCCTGCGGCACGATGTACAGCCCGGATGAACTGCGCGCCATCGCCGCCGTGATTGCCGAGGCCGCTGCGACGACCTGCCCCGACATCGTGATCATCTCCGACGAGATCTACGAGAAGATCATCCTCGGCCCGGATCCCTTCATGTCCGTGGGGTCGATCCCCGAAGTCGCGGACCGCACGATCACGGTCAACGGCCTGTCCAAAGCCTACGCCATGACCGGCTGGCGTGTCGGCTACATGGCAGGAAGCGGCGCATTCGGCGCATCGATTGCCGCGGGTATCAAGAAGTTGCAGGGCCAGTCCACCACTGCAATCCCGGGCTTCATCATGGAGACGATCCCCGTCGCTCTCCGCGAATGCGAGGCCCAGGTGAAGGCCATGTGCGAGGCGTACCGCCATCGCGGCAAGGTCATGTACGACGCACTCAAGCGCATCCCCGATATGATCTGCCCCGTTCCGACCGGCGCGTTCTACGCCTTTCCGGATGTGTCAGCGCATTTCGGCAAGACGTCGGAGGGAGGCCGGACGATCAACGCCGCGGCGGACTTTGCGACAGCGCTGCTGGAGGAGAAGCACGTTGCGGTGGTCCCCGGCGAGGACTTCGGGACGGGCGCCGAGAAGTGCATCCGCATGACCTTCGCATGCGGCGAGGAGCAGATCGTCGAGGGCGTGAAGCGCGTGCACGAGTTCGTGGAGGGGCTGAAGTAGCCGCCTTGCGTTGAACTTCTCGCCACCGCTGCCCGACGTGCGGGTATGACCAGGTGGGGTTGTCGATCTGTCCGGAGTGCGGCACGAAGGAGATCGCATGAGCGACGCCCCACGGCATCATCCGCTGCGTACCTGCGGCATGATTGTGTTGTGGATGGCGATCGGTCTGGTGTCAGCCGTGCTCACTTCCGGGGCGGTCCGACAATGGGGGTCGTATGCGTGGCGGGATGACCAGTGGGCGACTGGGACCACGCCCCCACCGCCCTGGCCGGACTCCGACCTCGTGTGGCCGAGCAAACCTGTCGGCGGGCGGACGGGCAGCGGCCTCGGCTGGACGGTTTCATTCCTTCACACCAGGTATTACTTCCCACCACCCGCCCGGGTGACCTACGACGGTGAGCCGCTTGAGCCGGCCATCGCCTACCAACTCTGGACCGGATTCCCGGCGCGCAGTCATGGCGCCTGGGTGATATTCAATTCAGAGGGCACGCACCTGTTCCAGGCCACCGCTGTCAATGGGGCGGCGCTGGCGATTAATGCGCTCATGCACGGAACGGCGTTCTGGATGCTCTTCACGGCCGTGCGCCTCAGCGTTCGCCGCGTGCGCAGGAGAGGCGTGTTGGAGTCTGTGCGTGCGATCCCGCTGATCCTGCTCGCCGGGTTGGTGGCGACGGTTGCCGTGACCTGGATCGTGTCAGCACGCCAGTCACCGTTTATTCATCACCGTCCCCTCCACAGATCCACGCCGCCGAGGCTCGCCGACCTCAACAGGATGGACATCAATGCAGGCGATGTGATCCGTCGCGCACTCGGCGACGCACCCTTTGGGTACCCGCCGCCACGCGAGCATGACAGCGGTCCGTGGGTCATCGACGTCCCTGACAAGTGGCCCGCCCGGGCGCAGGACCAGGTGCATCTCACGACTCTCGGGCAGTCGATCCACTATCAGCAAACCAACACTTCATTCACCATTCAGGTTCGCCGCGTCGGTTGGCCGTTCCGATGCCTTGAACAGACGGACTGGTACGACACCACCTCCGCCAATCCACGAAGGGAGTCTCACAGGGTGGGGTTCGGCGTTCCCACACTATCGGGCCGCACCGACATCATCCTTCCGATCCGCCCGCTGTTTCCGGGACTGTTGATCAACAGTGTGCTCTACGGCTTCGTGCTGTGGATCACGTTCGCAGCGGTCAGCGAGACCCGGCGCGTCATGCGACTTCGGCGCGGGGGCTGTCCGAAGTGCGGATACGACCTGACGGGCCTGGATGGCTGTCCGGAGTGCGGCTGGAACACGGTCGTCACAGACCCATCGGCATCGGGTCCGTGACTGCGTTCGTCAGCGTGATGCGCCCATCCATGCGCACGATTCCGGTCGGACGTCCCATCTCGTCGAGGAGATCGAGCAACGTGCTGTCGTCAACGTAGATCACGTTTGCGAGGTAGCCGTCCTGTGAGGTCAGCATGACGTCCGGGCGCAGGGTCGGTGTGATCGCGTATCGGCTGACCACATCGGCATCCGTGTCAATCCGGACGATCCGTGATCGAGGTTCGGGCTGCTCGGGGGCGATGCCGGGCGGTAGTTCGACGATCTGCGGCGTCGGCGCCGGTGATGGTGCCGGAGGGCGGGACTGAAGGAAGATCGCGATGCCGAGGAGAATGACGAGCAGGCCCGTGCCGCACGTGCGGCGGACAGCACTCAGGCGCTCCTGCCGGCGACGCATCGTCCGCTGGAGTTCGACCAGCATCGCGTCGCGGCGTGCTTCACCCGCCTCGCTCAATGCCGGCGTCCTGTCATGGTCATGCTGTTCAGGGCTCATCAAAAACCTCCCTGGCCTTGCGTTTCAGTGCGGTGGTGGCTCGACGGGTGCGACCGTCGGCGGCGGATGGGTGCAGACCAAACACGGCACCGATCCGCGCCATGGTCCAACCGAAGCGATGCCGAGCGGTGATCAATTCGGCGAGTTCGTCGTCCATGGATGTCAGTTCATCCCGCAGCCATTTCAGGCGGACCTCGAGTTCGTCATTCGTGTCGGCGGTTTCGGTGACTTCCGGCCTCGCATCTGCATGTCGCTGCTCGCGGCGAAGTCGCCGCGATTCGGTGCGGAAACGATCACGTGCCGTGTTGGCGACAACGCGTCGGAGCCAGAGACGCAGGGCAGGCTCGGAGTCGATGGGTGGCAGATGCCGGATGACCTTGAGCATGACGTCCTGGATGAGGTCGAGGCAGAAGGACTCGTCGCGGCGGGTAGCTGACCGGGCATACGCATAGAGTTCATCGAACCAGTCCTCGTAGAACTGCGCGAACGCCTCGGTATCTCCCGAGGCGATCGCGGCGGTCAAAGATGTGACACTCTCGGCCACGTGTGGGTCCGCATCTTGGGTCGAGGGCTGGGACAGGCAACGAACTCCATCTTCGCAGGGCCCGGCTGCAATTGATACTGCGACGGCTCAGAAGGAGCACCGAGTCAGCGACTCTGCTCGGCGAGCGCCGACTCGAGTCGTGCGACCATGCTCTGAAGTTCGTGGATCCGGGTCTGTGAGGACATTTTCTGGTGAGCGAGGGCATCGGCACTCTTCGCACGTTCGTCATCGAGCATGGCCTGGAGCGAGCGGGCGCGTTCCCGGAACTCGATGCTCGCGACCTGGGCATTCTCCACTGCCATCTCAAGCTGCAGAATGCGCTCGCGGGACGCTTCGATTTCATGCTTCATGTTGTCAAAGGCTTCAGCTCGACTCTTCATCTCGCTGGACGCGTTCTTCCGGGAGACTGAGACTTTCAGTTCGCTGATCAGGCTGTGCACCATGGTGAGGTGCCGCTCCGGACCTCGAACGATGAGCAGTTGCGTCTCGTCGTGGTAGCGGATCTCGGACTCGCCATCGAGCAGGCCGATACCGGCCTCGACTGCGGTGAGGATGTCCTCAGCCGGCATGTCGTCGCTGATGAGTCCGGTGAGGCTCCACACGGAGGACTCGTCGGTCAGTGGCTTGGCTCGACGGGCGCGATCCTGCACGCTGACGACGAGGGCGTTGTCGAGTTTGTCGACATCCACATCGACGTTGGGCTCCGCGGGGAGCGAATCGACCAGTGCCACCGCGTCGAGAACCGTGATCCGCTCCAGCGTCACGGCCGGCATGGGGAGGCGGTCGGCGGGACCGGCGACCACGATGTTCGAGAATCCCGAGGCGGTTCGTACGGCGCTGAGGTAGGCCTCGAGGGTGCCGCCGCGAAACTCGAGATCGAAGCGATCGTAGAAGGGAGACGTTTCCTGTGCGCGTCCCCCGGACTGTGCGGGAGCGGGGGACGGGGTCGCGAGGACAAGGGCGCCGGCGAGGATGAGGAGCAGGGTACTCAGGCGATATCTGGACATTGGGTGAGCTCCATAGGCAGTTGAGGTTCGTTCTGACAGGGAAGGAACGTCGCCCGCGTGTGGAACTCGCGCGGCACGCAAGAAA
Organism: Phycisphaerae bacterium; assembly: GCA_030432255.1. Taxonomy (GTDB): domain Bacteria; phylum Planctomycetota; class Phycisphaerae; order Phycisphaerales; family UBA1924; genus JAUIHS01. Next base: position 400,153 of record JAUIHS010000001.1, on the reverse strand, counting down.
TTCTCGTTCCGACCTCTCTTCCCGGCGTCGCGTGTGTCCCGCCCGGGCCGAAGCGGGTACACTCCCCCACCATGCACTTTGAAACCCACCAGAATGTGATCGACGATCTTGAGGCGCGGATCTTGACCATCCGCGACTCTCTTTAACTACGATCGCAAAGTCGCTCAGCTCAAGGACCTCGAGCAGAAGATGGCCGCCTCGGACTTCTGGGATGACCAGGAGTCAGCGCAGCGCACGGTCACCGAACTCAAGGCGATCAAGGCACAGGTCGACCCCCTGACGGCGCTCGCGGAGGACTTCGAGGATTCGAAGGTCGCCTACGAGATGTCACGTGAGGCGGATGATGCCGATCTCCTCAAGGAGGCGGATGACACGCTCTTCGACGTGACCCGCCGCATGGAGAAGGTCGAGACGCTCAGCCTCCTCTCCGGGCGGCATGACCATCGCAACTGCTTCCTGACCATTCATGCCGGCGACGGCGGTACGGAGGCGAACGACTGGTGCGAGATGCTCTACCGGATGTACCTCTACTACCTGGAGTCGCACCCGGAGTGGAAGGTCGAGGAACTCGAAAAGTCCTACGGCACGGAAGTCGGGCTCGATTCCGTCTCCCTCCATGTGAAGGGCCCGTACGCCTTCGGGTACCTCAAGTGCGAGCGTGGCGCCCATCGACTGGCGCGGGTCAGCCCTTTCAATGCCCAGGGCAAGCGGCAGACCTCCTTCGCGACCGTCGATATCACGCCCGAGTTCGAGGAGTCCAAGCTCGAGATCCCGGAGAAGGACCTCGAAATCACCGCCTTCGCACGTTCCTCCGGACCCGGCGGACAGAATGTCAACAAGGTGGCCTCCGCCGTTCGCATCGTCCACAAGCCCACCGGCATCATGGTCGTGGCCAGTTCGCACCGCGAGCAGCCGCAGAACAAGCGCCAGGCCATGACCGTTCTGCAGGCCAAGCTCGAACAGATCGAGGAAGAAAAGCGGGCCGCACAACTGAACGAGGCCACGGGCGGCGCAGTCGATCGCGGCTGGGGCACTCAGATCCGCTCCTATGTCATCTATGACAACCGCGTGAAGGACCACCGCACGAACTTCGAGATCATGAACCCGCAGAAAGTGCTCGACGGTGACCTCGAAGGCTTCATCGACGCCGAACTCAAACGCCGCCGCCGCGAACTGGCCGAGCGAGAGGCGCAGGGGTAAGCACGGACCATGCCTCCCAAGATCAGCCCACATGATCAAGCCAAACTGGGTGCCGCCGCCGGCGGCATTCTGCTTCTCTGGGTTGGCGTCGCCGGTCTCTTGATCCTGATCCCGCTGGGAGTCGTCTTCCTGACATCAGGCAAGACGATCGCCGGTGGCACACTGATCGGGATCGGTGTCCTGCTCTTCATCTTCGTGCTCGCGCGGCACTTCCGGATCGTGCGCCGCAACAACAGCGAAGAATTGTTCTTCCCGGACAAGTAGCCCGTCGCACACTGATCTAGCCGCGAATCTCGGCCGAGAGCTTCTCGCGGCACAGCCCCATGAGCGTCTCCATCTGTGGATCGACTTCCTCGTGGCGAAGCGTCCGTTCAGGATCGCGGAAGTGGAGGCGGAGCGTGACAGATTTCCTGCCGGCCCCGATCTGCTTGCCGCGATATGTCGTGACGAATTCGTGCCCGACCATGAGGTCAAGCCGGGCGGCCTCGATCACGGCCTCGACATCGGACCACGGTGTGGCCTCGTCGAGGATGATGCTCAGGTCACGCTCGATGCCGGGGAAACTGGGAAGAGGATGGGCGGAACTGACAGGCGGGAAGAGCGCGACGAGCGCATCGAGATTGACCTCGGCACAGACAACGCCTTCCTCAAGGCCCCACTGATCGAGCGTCGGACGCGCAATGAGCCCGAAGGTCCCGAGCATCGCTCCGTTGAGGTGCAGCGCGGCCCACGCTTTCCCGTCGTACGCCGACCACACCGGCTGATCGTGGCGCACCACATCAACCTTGACCTGCGGCCCGCCAAGCGAGCGGGCAACCGATTCCACCGCTCCGAGGATCGTGCGCACTCCAGCCTGCCCGGCTTCCGCGGCCTTCATGCCGCGAGGAAGATCGGCGAGCAGCGCCAGGTTGCGGAACTCCAGCGTCTGGCGTCCGAACGTCTCACCGTCGTCCACTTCGCCGAAGACCGAGGCGGTCTCGAAGAGGCGGACACCTTCAGGCGGATGCACGCGGCCATCCTGATTCGCCTTCCGACACGTCAGCAGGCTGGGGATGATGGCGGGCCGGAGCCATGGGTTCTCCTTGCGACGATCCTCATCAACCTTGAGGAGTCGCCCGCCCGGTGCGATGAAGGGGCGTGCCTGCTGCTCGGTGAGAAAGCTGACCGTGACAGTTTCGTAGAACCCCTGCCCGGTCAGAACATCACCAATCATCCGACACGCGCGCTCATCCGACTGCGGCGGACGGACGATGACTTCCATGCGCGGCGCCACCTCGATGTGCTCGATCCCGTGCAGGCGAATGACCTCCTCGATCAGGTCAACTTCCCGGGTCACATCATGACGATGGTGCGGGATCGTGCATCGCAGGACATCCGGGTCTCCCGTCTCCTCCACCGCGATCTCGACGGTGGTCAGTAACCGGACGAGTTCCTCCCTCGGCACCTCGATACCCAGCAGGTGCTCGCATCGTGACAGACGGAAGTCCACCACGGTGCGCGGGGCATCCGCACTGCCTGCCATGATTACGCCCGAACACAATTCGCCGCCCGCGACCTCCATGATCAGTTCGGCGACGCGGCGGGAGGCCGTCTCGACATCGCGCGCATCGACGTACCGCTCGAATCGATGCCCGGCATCAGTCGTGATCTGGTGACGCCGCGCCGTGTTCCGCACGCGAGTTGGATCCCAGGTCGCCACTTCGATCAGCACGTTCGTCGTCTCTTCCGTGACACCGGTCGGACGACCACCGATCACCCCCGCGAGGGAGACGGGCCCGCTGTCGTCAGCGACCACCACATCATCTGTGTGCAACTTGTGTTCGATGTCGTCCAGGCACATCAGCGTCTCACCGCCGGTCGCTGCACGGACATGAATTCCACCCTTCAGGCGGTCGAGGTCAAACGTGTGGTTCGGATGGCCGAGTTCGAAGAGGACGAAGTTTGAGATGTCAACGACGTTGTTGATGGACCGCTGACCGATCGCCTCAAGGGCTTCAACCAGCCACGCCGGTGACGGCCCGACCCTGACCCCCCGGATCACGCGGGCCGTGAACAGGGGGCACACATCGGGAACGCGGTTGTCGACCGATGTCAGGCTTGAGACATCGGGACCCGATTCCGAGATCTTCGGTGTCGGCACCGCCAACGTCCGTCCGGTCGAAGCGGCAATCTCGCGCGCCAGGCCCACGTGGCAAAGGCAGTCGCCGCGATTGCTCGTCAGTTCCACGTCCAGTTGCATGTCGCCGGTGGGCAGTTCAACCTGCTCTTCGATGGGAAAGCCCACGTGCGTGAGCACATGATCGGCTTCATCCACGGTGAGATCGGCGGGTGTCAGGTAGCGCTGGAGCCATTGGAGTGAGGTCCTCATGCGCGGCAGGATAGCCGATGGCCGGACCATGTGCCCCGAGTGCCGATCAGGTCCGAGAACCACGGCAGAATCCACGATTGAATTGTCGGGAACCCCGTCGGACGGGCAAAAGCCGCAGCCGCGGCCCGTCGATGATCAGCCAGGAAGGGTGCGACGACCGGAAGCTGTTCCCGCGAGATTGTCCATGACCACCAAGACCAGAATCCTGATCGCCGACGATGATCCGATCATCCTCCGCCAGCTTCGCGAGGATCTCGGTCAGGAGGGCTACAGCACCTTCGTCGCGGAGAGCTGCGATGAAGCCTTGGAGATCGCGCGCCGAGAAAGTCCGGATCTCATACTGGCCGACTGGTTGCTCCCCGGCGGAGGTGGCCCGGCGTACTGTGCGTTGCTCAAGGAAGAGCCGGAACTCCGAGCGGTGCATGTCCTTCTGATGACAACCTGTGGTCGCCGCGACAACCTCATGGTTGGACTCGACGCGGGCGCCAACGATTACATCACCAAGCCGCTGAGCCGCGAAGATCTCCTGCTGCGGATTCAGCTTGCCGAGGAAGTGGTGCGACGGAAGGCCGCATCCGAGACCCAGGAGCCGATCGCACCCGAAGAGATGCTCGGCATCATCGGGCATGACTTGAAGACACCGCTCAGTTCCATCCGGGCGACAAGCGAGTTCCTGATTACCGATGAATGCCGCGAGTCCGGCGACGTTGATCTCTTCATCCGCAACATCCATGACGGGATCATCCAACTGAGCGACATGGTGGATGATCTGCTCGAGAGCGCGCGGCTCAACAGTTCCGCGGCTGCGTGGAACTGGGGCGAGATCGCACTGTCGCGAATGCTCGACGAGGCTCTGGACGCCATCCGCCCGCTCATCGACAACGCGGAAGTGGAGATCGACGCCCGCGCCGAGCCGGCGGATCTCAGCATCAGGGGAGATGAGACGGCGATTCGACGCCTCGTCGTGAACCTCGCCAACAACGCGCGGAAACACACCGCCAGCGGCTCGATCAAGATCCTGGCCCACCGGACGTCGGGCGAGCACGGGGAGTGGGTCCGCATCGCCATCTCGGATACCGGTACCGGCTTCGACCCCAAGGTCGTCGAGCAGGCAAAGTCGCCCTTCGCGCTCAACCAGGGGGTCGTTCCCCGCGGCGGCTCGGCATCGACCGGTCTTGGGCTCTTCATCTGCCGTCGCATAGCTGAGGTCCACGGCGGCTCCATCACCTTCTTCTCCAGTGAGGGGAAGGGCACAACAGTTGAGGTCGTGATCCGCGCGGACCTCGAAGGCCCGGCCTCAGGACGGCAGTCCGCCGCCTGACCGACATTGGAAGCGGGACGCCCCAGCGCATACCCTTCCATCCATGGCCTCCACGACTTCTGACAGCACCACCCATCCCGACTGCATCCTCGGCATCGACCTTGGTACGACCAATTCACTCGTTGCCATCTGCGATGAGCGCGGGCCGCGGATCATCCCCGACGATTCCGGCCATCGCATGCTGCCCAGTGTCGTCCGCTTCGGACCGGGCGGCGAGATCGAGTCGGTTGGCGACGAGGCGCGGCAGCAGGCCGTCCAGTACGCCGAGCGAACGGTACACAGCGCAAAGCGTCTCGTCGGCCGCTCACTCCGCGACTGCGCCGATGACTTGCGGTACCTCGGTTACCAGGTCGTCGAGGGCGCCAATCAGACCGCGCGGATTCAACTCGCGGGTGACACCGTCGTGACTCCACAGGAGGTGTCCGCGGTAGTGCTGCGGACGCTGCGCGATCGGGCCGTCGCGGCACTGGGGTATCCCGTCAGTAAGGCGGTCGTGACTGTTCCGGCGTACTTTGACGATGCTCAGCGTCAGGCGACCCGTGATGCGGGGCGCCTCGCCGGTCTCGATGTGGTTCGCATCGTGAATGAACCGACGGCCGCCGCGCTGGCCTACGGCATCGGAATGACCGGCGGTGAGCCGCAGACCGTTGCGGTCTTCGATCTGGGTGGCGGCACCTTTGACATCTCGATCCTGCGTGTGATCCCGAAGAGCGAGGATGAAGGGCAGGATGATGACGATTCGACGGGCTTCTTCCAGGTCCTGTCAACGGCAGGCGACACGCACCTGGGAGGTGATGATGTCGATCGCCTCCTGATGGACCTGTTTCAGGGCGAGATCAATGAAGCGCTCGGGCGAACCATCACCTTCCCGGCCGAGACGAGGCAGGCGCTTCGGCTTCTCGCCGAGTCGGCCAAGATCCGGCTCAGCAGTGAGAGCGAGACAACGGTCAGCCTCGTCATCGACTCGGGTGAGGAAGCGCCGCACCAATATGTGCGCACGGTAACCCGGGCCCAGTTGAATGATCTGATGGCCGACTGGATCACCCGTGCCCTGACAGCGTGCCGCCGCGCCCTGCGTGACGCCGACATGGCTCCCGCCGACATTGACCGCGTGATCATGGTGGGTGGATCGACCCGGATTCCGCTGGTGCGCGAGCGTGTGGGTGAGTTCTTCGCCTGCGAACCCTACACGGCTCTCGATCCGGACGAAGTCGTGGCGCTCGGGGCCGCGCTGCAGGCTTCCATCATGAGTGGACTGACGCGCGACATGCTGCTGATGGATGTCATTCCGTTGAGCCTCGGTATCGAGACCGCGGGCGGTGCGGTGGCCAAACTGATCTTCCGGAACACATCGGTACCGGCCCGCGCCACGGAGATGTTCTCGACGAACGTGGATGGCCAGACCTCCATCCGCATCACGATCCTGCAGGGTGAACGGGAGATGGCCGCGGACTGTCGATCCCTCGGCGAGTTTCACCTTCGCGGCGTGCCACCGATGCCGGCGGGCATTCCCCAGGTCGAAGTCGAGTTCCTCGTCGATGCCAACGGCATCCTGAATGTGAGCGCGATCGAGAAGCGCAGCGGCAAGCGCGCTGGCATCCAGGTCGTTCCCAACTATGGACTGACGCGCGAAGAAGTGGATCGCATCGAGGCCGAGGCATTCTCGAACGCGCGCGATGACATGGAGCGTCACCGGATCGTTGATCTCATTGCCAACAGCCGCCTCGACCTGAAGTGGATCCGGGAAAGACTGGAGAAGATGGGAGACCTCCTCGACGATTCATACCGCTCCGAACTCGAGGCCATCGCGGCCAAGCTAGATGCGTGCGCCGTGCAGGCCGAAACAGATTGGCGCTCGGTGGATGCCAACCGCTTCCACACACTCAAGGAAGAACTCGATCGCGCCAGCGTCCGGATGCACGAGATCAGCATTGCGGACTCGCTGCGCAAGGGCTGAGCGTCGATGCCCCGGGGATGCCGTGAGATCCGGTTCAGTTCCAGACCACGCCGCGTGGCGCATCGGGATCCTGCTGGCGCTTTGCGATGTCAATGGTGTTAGCCAGTCGGCGGAGTTCGTTTTGCACGATCTCAGCGCGGCGAGCGGCATCACCCTCGGCGAGCAACCGGTACTGCGTGGGGTTGTCCGTCAGCACTGACATCGTGATGATCTCCAGTGCAGCGGCGGTGGGCACACGCGGCTCGCGCAACTGCTTCCTGATTTCCTGGCCGACCTTGAGGTCGGTCAACGGCTCGCTGCCGAGGAGTCGGAGGATGGACTCGCGCGCGGTGGCGAGAAGCTCATCATCGGCGGGCTGCACGTCCATGGGTTCGAGCAGCGCTTCCCGGTAGAGGCGATCGCCATCCGGCAGGCGTTCATCGATGATTCGCGCCCTGCAAACACCCTGGAGGATGATCTGGAAGCGACCATCTGCGAGTCGCTCGTGCTGAAAGATGCGACCGATGCACACAGCCGGACGAATCGCGGGAGCGCCTTCGTATTCCGACTTCCAATCGGCCCCCCGGAACACCGCCATGGCGATCTGACCCGAGGCATCGAGGACATGCTCGACCATCTGGAGATAGCGATCTTCGAAGATGACGAGGGGGCGAACGGCATGCGGCAACAGGCAGACGCGATCGAGGGGAAAGATCGGAAACGGCGTCTTGAAGTTCACTCGAACCTGTGCTGCGTCCTCATCCATAACTCTTCATTCTATGAACGCGGGCCCGGTCTGACCGTTCAGTCCAGCGGATCCGGCCGAAACAGTCGCGTTCCGAGCGCCCACTGCTTCTCGGTGAAGTTACCCCCGAGATCATAAGCGGCTGTCCGTTCGGGGCGAGCCGCGGAGAGTCCGATCGCCATCTTGGCATCGAGGTTGTCGAGCATCGCCACGAGCAGGGCCTCCGGCGTGGCTGGCACCTTGGCGGCTCCATACTCCGGCTCGGTGTGATGGGAGAGGATGATGTGCTGGAGTACGGTGATCGCGTGCTTTGGAAAGCGAACACCCCGGGAGCGCATCGCGGACTGTGCCTTGTCATGCAGCATGATGGCCCCATCGACAATGTGCCCCACGAGCAGGCCCCGGTCGGTGTAATCGAACGCACCCTGATACGACAGTTCGCGCGTCTTGCCGATGTCGTGCAGGAACAGCCCGATCAGGACGATGTCCCGGTTCACACGCGGGTAAAGCGGGCAGACTCGATCGGCAAGGTTGAGCAGCGACAGCGTGTGCTCCAGCAGACCGCCGAGATAGGCATGGTGCATCATCTTCGCCGCCGGTGCCGTGCGGAACATGTCCATGAGCAGGTCGTCAGAGAGATACTCGTCAAGCAGCGCCTTCATGGCCGGATGCGCGACGGTATCGAGCAGCGCCTTCAACTCGACAAACATCTCCTCAGGCTCACGCGCAGACCGCGGCAGCAGGTCGCGCAGCTCATCCGAGGTCGGCTCGATGGACATGATGTTGTGGATGATGAGTTGAAGCTCGCCCTGGAAGGGCTGCGTCTCTCCCTCGACTCGAACGAAGCCGTTGACCGAGATGCGCTGGAGGAGACCCTCGTCCGCATTCCACATCCGACCCGGCAGTTCACCAGTGCTGTCGCTGAGCAGGCAACGGAGGTACGGCTTGTCCGCACGGGTCCGACCAAGCTGGGCGTTCGCAATGCAGAACGTGCCTTCGAAGCGCTGGGAAGGCTCAAAATCACGGATATACTTGCGGGAACGGGTTTCAGATGTGTTTTCCGGCATGGCTTACGGACCCCCTTGTATACGTGGTGTAAAGACGGGCAGTGTAGCACTTCACCGATACCCTTGTCCGCTCGCTCACGACCCGCGCAGGAGACCGTCCATGAATGTCCGCTTCGAGCATCAGGGCATCCGGTTCCGACTTCATCCCGAGGAACTCGAAGCGATCTTCCGAGGCGATCATCTGACCGTCCATGTGGGACCGTCTGACGGCGGACTCAGCGTCCGACTGCATCGACATGCCGCGGCGACGCAGACCCTTTGCTTTGATCACGCCGGATGCGCACTCGCGGTGGACGAAGGCTTCCTCGCGCGCATCCGTGATGAGGAAGAAGCACGCTGCGACTGTCAACAGACGCACTGCCTGGTGCAGATTGACCGGCATGCACGTGCACCGGGGCCGGATTGATGCCACCGTTGCTTGAGGAAATTCGGCCAGTGGTTCTCGTGGGGGGTCGCAGCAGGCGGTTCGGAACGGACAAACTCCGGCACCGGCTCGAGACCGGTGAGTGGCTGGTTGATCGGCCGATCGCGGCGATGCGATCGGTCTTCGGCCCGCGTGTCTTTGCGGTGGGCAACTGTGCCGCTGAAGTCGCCGCGCGTGCGGACGCTCACGAGCCGGATGCCTTTCCGGGCGCGGGCCCGATGGGCGGCGTCCTCAGCGCGCTGCGAAGTGCGGACGGGCCGGTCTGCGTGGCCCCGGGCGACGTGCCTCGGCTGTCCTCGGGCACGATCCGTGCCCTGCTCGCGGGAGCGGCGGAAGCCACGACTCACTTGTGCGTGATGGCGGTGACAGATCGCCTGGAGCCCTGCTGCGCGATCTATTTTGAGGCGGCCCGGGCTCGCCTGGAGGAACTGGTCTCGTCCGGTGCGCTTCGGTTGCGGGACGCCTTCGACGCCGGCGAGCGCCTCGAGGTGGGTGTGAATGCGGAGGAACTCGTGAATGTCAATCGGCCCCGTGACGTCCGGGAATGCGATTCATGAGAAGATGGATAAGATGCGGCGTATTCGGGTCCGGAGATGATGCGCCTCGATCGACCGTTTTTCCTCATGAACGGGCAGATTTTGGCGAGAGCGCCTCACTTCGTTAATGTTGCGCAGTTATTGCCGCAGATCCTTCGATCGATGATTCCGTTTCAGCGGACTTGTGATAGACTGAATTCCCGGTGTGGGTGCGCCCGGAAAGCGCACCAGTTTTAGACGTCAAGTCGCAGCAAACAACACAGAGAGAGAAAACCATGATGATCAAGGACTTCGGGCGGCTTTCCGCCGCGGCGGGTATTGTTCTGGCCGCAGGATCGACCGTGTTCGCCGTTGATTACGACGTGACCGGTCAGGCCGGTCAGTACGCAGAGGTTGTCGTCCCCACGGTGGTCCGTGGTGCGGGCGGCTCCTTCGCTGACGCCACCATCTACGTGCCCTACCTGATCGACGCCGATCAGGGCCCGCTCCAGAACTCCGCCGTGGTCCAGTCCGTCGGCGGCAGCCTGCTCGGTGGCGTGACCACCTTCTCCAGCGACATCTTCCCCAAGTGGGTCGCTGCGATCGGCACGGTGGACGCCCCTCAGTCCAACAACTCCTTCGTCCTCGAAGGCGCTGCCAACCGCTCGAACAGCTTCGGCACCATGCTGACGGACGGCACCGGCCTCTGGCGTGCCAACTTCGCCACCGGCCAGAACAACCTCGAGTACGAGGCGATGACCCTCACCAACGACCCGGCACCGACCACCTCCGGCGCCAACCTGGTCTTCGGCCCGGGCTTCGCCGGCATCGACGGCACCGCCGGCTCCGTCTTCCTCGGTACCCCCGCCGGACTTCGTGGCCTGAAGGGCGAACTCATCGTCGGTGTGACCAACTTCGACGGCTTCACCGGCCAGGTCCCCCGCGGCGTGAACATCTTCCTTGACTCCGGCAACAACCCGGCGACCGACGCTGCCTTCTCCTGGCTTCAGACCGGCACCCCGGTTCCCGCCGGCGAGTCCGATTCCGGCGTCCGCCAGACCCAGCCCGACCTCGCCATGGTCACCACCCCCCTCGGTGCTCAGCAGGCCTACATCTGCTTCGGTGTCGGCATCTCCGGCGGTGCGGTCATGAACGGTGGCGCCGATGAGCCCTTCTACTTCGCAGTCGATCGCCTTGATGCCAACGACGGCTACACCAATGCCGCCTACATCGAGGCCGACAACGACGGCGACATGAACACCGCCAACAACGCCCTCAAGTTCGTCGATCACACGGCGACCGGCGGCGGCACCGGCCCCTTCGTCAACAGCCAGTTCGCCATGAACAACCTGGGCCAGGTGGCGGCCATCCTCCGCGATGAGACCGTCTCACCCAACGCCTACATCGTCAACGTCTACACCCCGGTCTGGAACGCCGCGATGGACCGCATCGTCGGCTACACCGGTCCGGTCGAGGCTGCCCGCTCCGGCCAGGACACCATCATCGACTCATGGGTCGACTCCACCGGCGCCACGGTGTCCCCGCTCTCCGGTGTGTCCATCTCCGACAACGGCCGCGTGGCCTTCGCCGCCATCACCGACGCCACCTTTGACGCCGGTACCGGTGACATCCTCAACCGCACCACCGACCTCTTCGTCTGGGACGAGGGCACCAACACCCTTCATTCCATCATCGGCGGTGGCCAGAACGGTGACACACTCTCCGATGCCTTCGGCCCGGATGGTGGCGACCTGGCGATCGGCCCGTTCACCTTCGATGTCGATTCTGACAACTTCAACCGCGAAGGCCTCTCTGACAATGGTGAATACCTCGCCATCACCTTCCGCAACGGTGTCGAGAACGATCCGATCGACGGTGGCATCCTCAACCCCGGTGGTACCGAGAACGCTGTCCGCGGCACGCTCACGGTCGATCTCGGTGAGTTCGAAACCATGATCGAGAACGACTGCAACAACAACGGCACCGAAGACGCGATTGACATCGCGATGGGTACCAGCGAAGACTGCAACAACAACGGCGTCCCGGACGAGTGTGACATCGCTGACATGACCAGCGAAGACTGCAACATGAACGGCGTCCCGGACGAGTGCGATCGCATCGACTGCCCGGGTGACACCAATGGTGACGGCCTCGTCAACTTCGACGACCTCAACAACGTCCTCGGCAGCTGGAACACCATGGACAACCTCTGCGGCGGCGACGTCACCGGTGAAGGCTCCGTCAACTTCGACGACCTCAACCTCGTCCTCGCCAACTGGGGTAACGACTGCAACTGATGAACTGATTTCCGACTGGTAATCAGGCCTTTGCACAATCCACACCGGAGCCTTCGGGCTCCGGTGTTTCTTTTTGCGCACGGTTCTTACTCAAGGTTATTTGAACGCTCAGAGAATCTGCGCACGGCTGCACTACTCTGCTTCTCCCGAAGGGCGCAGGTGCGCCCCGCGTGTGTTGAGATTCCGTCAACTCCAATCGAGAGAGAAAACAATGATGCAGATGACCAAGGCGCGGCTGACCGCCGCGAGCGCTATCGTTCTGGCCGCTGGTTCCGTCGTCAACGCCGTCGACTACGACACCACGGGCCAGGCCGGCCAGTACGCCGAGGTGGTCGTCCCCACGGTGGTCCGTGGCGCGGGCGGCTCCTTCACGGACGCCACGGTGTTCGTGCCGTGGCTGATCGATGGCGACCAGGGCCCGATCCAGAACTCCGCCGTGGTTCAGACCGTCAACGGCAACCTGCTCGGCGGCGTGACCACCTTCTCCAGCGATATCTTCCCCAAGTGGGTCGCCGCGATCGGCACTGTGGACGGCGTTCCGCAGTCCAACAACGCCTTCGTCCTTGAGGGGGCTGCCAACCGCTCGAACAGCTTCGGCACGCTCCTGCCCGACGGTACCGGCCTCTGGCGCGCCAACTTCGCCACCACCCAGAACAACCTCGAATTCGAGACGCTCACGCTCGTCAACGATCCGGCGCCCGCCACCAGCGGCACCAGCAGCGTCTTCGGCGCCGGCTTCGCCGGTATCGACGGCACCGCCGGCTCCGTCTTTCTCGGTACCCCTGCGGCTGCTCGCGATGCCCAGGGCATGCTTCTCTCCGGCGTCACCACCTTCGACTCCTTCACGGGCAACGCCCCTCGCGGCGTCACCGTCTTCACGGGCACCGGCAACAACCCCGCGACCGATGCTGACTTCGTCTGGCTCCAGACCGGCACGCCGGTCCCCGCCGGCGAGTCCGATGCTGACGTCCGTCAGACCCAGCCCGACCTCGCGGTCGTGACCACCCCCCTCGGCGCTCAGCAGCGATACATCTGCTTCGGTGTCGGCATCTCCGGTGGTGCGGCCATCAACGGCGGCAGCACCGAGCCGATCTACTTCGTCGTCGACCAGCTCGACGCCAACGACGGCTACACCAACGCCGCTTACATTGAGGCTGACGGCGACAACAACCTCGCCACCGCCAACAACGCCCTCAAGTTCATCGACCACCAGGCCACCGGCGGCGGTTCCCAGCCCTTCGTCAACAGCCAGTTCTCCATCAACAGCTCGGGTCAGGTTGCCGTCATTCTCCGCGATGAGACCGTGAACCCGAATGTCTTCAGCGTCAACGTCTACAACCCGGTCTGGAACGCCGCGATGGACCGTATCGTCAGCTACACCGGACCGGTTGAGGTTGCCCGCACCGGCCAGGACACCATCGTGCCCAGCTTCACCGTTGGTGCCCCCCCGTCCACGTTTACCCCGATCGCGGGTGCCTCGATCGCTGATAATGGCCGCGTGGCCTTCGCTGCGATGACCGAGGTGACCCTTGACGCTGCCGACGAGATCGTCTCCAGCACCACGGACCTGATGGTCTGGGATCCAGCGACGGACACGCTCCACTCCATCGTTCGCGGCGGCCAGAGCGGGACGATCGTCGCGGACGCCTTCGGTGCAGACGGCGGCGACGTGCAGATCGGCTACTTCTCGACCGACATCCAGTCCGACGGCTTCAACCGCGACGGCTTCTCCGATGACGGCGACAAGCTTGCGGTCTGCTTCCGCAGCGGTGTCGAGAACGACGCGATGATCGACGGCGGCATCCTCAACCCCGGTGGCGCCGAGAACGCTGTCCGCGGCGTGATCACTGTCGACCTCGGCGACTTCGAGGTGGGCATCGAGAATGACTGCAACGACAACGGTGTCGAGGACGCGGTCGACATCGCGATGGGTACCAGCGAAGACTGCAACAACAACGGCATCCCGGACGAGTGCGACATCGCTGACATGACCAGCGAAGACTGCAACATGAACGGCGTCCCGGACGAGTGCGATCTCGTCAACTGTCCGGGTGACACCAATGGTGACGGCCTCGTCAACTTCGACGACCTCAACAACGTTCTGGGGAACTGGAACACCATGTCCGACCTCTGCGGCGGCGACGTCACCGGCGAGGGCTCCGTCAACTTCGATGACCTGAACCTTGTGCTCGCCAACTGGAACGCCAACTGCAACTGACCTGCCGATTGGCAAGATGGGCTGCGCAGCCGCCCCCCGATACCCGCGAATCGGCCGCGGCGGCTCGTATCACACCGGAGCGCCCCTGGATCCTGGATCCGGGGGCGTTCTTTGTTGGCGGCAATCCCCGGGTTCCGGGGCTGGCGGCGGCATTCGGTCCGGGCAGACAGGCACCCGGCCTGAATCCGAACTCCTGCCGATAACATGTTGTTCTGACTGGATTTCGCGCACGCGAGCCGAAGTCGGCAAAAATGTACTTTTCGGGGCCATTTGTCTGGCATGTACCGGAAGTATCGAGTACTCTTGTGCAGTCTGTGCCGCACAGCGCAGGCTCCCGTTCTTCTACGGAGCGGGACGTACAGGGAAATTTCAGTGAGTCAGTGGCATCTGGTCTGTCATGCACAAGACGGGCGGATGCGAGAGTTTTTCTTAGAGGAGAGTCAGTAATGCTTAAGGCTGTTTCTGCTGCTGCAGTTTTCGCCGTCGCCGGCGCTGCCCAGGCCGCCCCGTTCGCTTTGAACAGTGTGGACCTTGGCGGCGATGCCGCGTCTTTCGGCACCCCGATCACCGTTGCCGGTGGCACCTACTACCAGGATGCCTTCGGTAACAACTACCCGGCGGGCGCTGCGTTCATCGGCGTCTTCCCCGACCTCGAGTACGACAGCTACATCGCCATGGACGCCACCGGTCACTCCACCGGTACCTACACCGCTTCCGGCCCCGGTGGTTCCACCCCCGGCTTCGGTGCGACCATGGGTCACTTCGCTGACGCCAGCACCCTCACCGGTGGCTACTTCACCGGCGGTGGCGTCCCCAGCGGCACGTCCCCCGGTGGTTGGGATGGCGTCATGATCGCCAACCTCACCGTCTCCCGTGGCGGTACCCTTGAGAGCACCGGCGTCCGCCCCTCCATCGGTGGCGAGGACTTCGCTGGCGGCAACTCTGCCGACATCGAGCTCAACGGCGCCGCCGTGATGGCCGACTCCGGCAACCTCTACGCCGTCACCGCCTACCTCGTTGGTACCCCCACCATCGGTACCGACCACTACGATCACTACGAAGTGTGGGTTGAGCAGGTCATCCCCGCTCCGGGTGCTGCCGCGCTGCTCGGCCTCGCCGGTCTCGCCGGCATCCGTCGTCGTCGCGCGTAAGCCGACCCGACAGATCGATAGCAAGTAAGCTGCCAGCGGCGGGTCTCCGGATCCGCCGCTGTCTTTTTTGCCCGACCTGCCGCCGGATCGGACCCATGCCGATAACGCGGCGAAAACCCATGAATCACTCATGGAACTTTGAATCTCACCCCTCGGACCGGCCGACCCTCTTCGGTATCATGGTGAGGCTCAATCGTGTCCAGACCCGGAGAGAGAAGATCGTGATGCACCTCAAGTCCATCGTTCGCGCCGTGCTCGCCGCGACTGTCATGCTGCCCGCCGCCGCTCTCGAAGCCGGCGTGAACCCGCCTGTCTCCGTCCGGGTGGTGACACTCAACGTGCGCGAGGGCATGGGCGCCCTCGGAGGACCTGCGACCGAGGCCACCGGTGACTTCCTCACCATCAACGATGACGACGGTATGGGACCCAACTCCGGTCTCAACCCGGACATCGTCTGCCTCCAGGAATGCCGCAGCAGCACGAACCTGCTCGCCTACCGGGACGCCTTTCTCGCCGGATACCAGTTCTACCGCATCACGCAGACCGACGCCGGCGGCAATTTCAATGCTCTCTTCGTGTCACCCTTCTGGAACGTGCTGGACGTCGATTCGGTCAATACCCCCGGTCCGCGCAACATCATGAGGATCACCTTCGAAGTGCCCTTCGCACTCGAACCCATGACCCTCTACGTCTGCCACTTCAAGGCCTTCACCGATGGTGGCAGTACGGCGACCCGAACGGCAGAAGCGGACTTCGTCGGCGAACTGGTCTACGACGATATCAATCTCGGTCTCGACCTCGATGACAACGGCAGCCGCGAGACAACCGGCGGCAGCTTCGTGTGCCTCGGCGACATGAACTCCAACAACAACTTCGATGGCTCGCTGGACGGGCTCTTCACGCACGACACGCTCAGCGTCGACACCGGCCTGCTCGACCTGCCGGTTGAGACCCTTTTCGGACGCACCGTCGGTGGAGCCCCGCAGACCGTCACCTTCCAGGGGAACCCGCAGGGGCGCCTGGATTATGTCTGCCTGGACGAAGTCTCAGCCGCCTTCTATGACAGCGATTCCAACGGGTCCTATACCCAGGATGAGATCAACACCATGGGCTTCGTCTACTCCTCCGGCGATGACGGCGGCGCCTTGGCCAACGGGAACTCCAGCGCCACGTTCAACGCGTCCGATCACCGCCCGGTGGTCTTCGACGTGCTGATCGAGCGGGATCCCAACGGATTCTTTGATCTGAGGGACCTCAACGAGAACCAGATCATCGACGCGGATGACCTGGCCATCTGGGAACGCCTCTTCCTGATGGGCTCCGCTCCGGACGTGAACGCCGACTTCAGCGTCGATGCTGACGACCGGGCCTATATGAAGGAAGGCGTCCGCGAGACGGAACTGACCGACGTGTCGACGCGATAGTTCGCCGAAACGCTTGTCGCAGGCGATCAGACCCGATTGCAACGCCGGTCTCCCGTTTCCCGTTCACATCACACGTCCGATCATCGCCGTGGTCGCATCGCGGCATCATCGGCACCTCCGATAGCCACCCCGGACTGCGCAGACTGTTCCGTCTGTGCGGGCGCGGTGCCCTCCAGAAACGCTGAAGATGACTGAACGTGCTTGGTGACCACGGTTGTCGTGGCATATTCCCCTCGAACCCAACGGGGTTTGGAAAGCACAGGACGAAGTGTCCATCAATCTACAAGCGTTAGAGGAGATCATTGCCATGACCAAGCTCATTGCTGCTGCCGGTATTCTTGTTGCTGCTGCTGGTGCCAACGCCGCGTTCACCGTCAACTCCGTTGACCTCGGTGGCGACTCGGCTTCTTTCGGCAGCCCCATCACCACGTCCGGTACCTACTACCAGGACGCATTCGGTAACAACTACCCCCCGTCCGCCGCGTTCATCGGCGTCTTCCCGACGCTCCAGGATGACAGCTACATCGCGATGGACAGCACTGGCGGTTCCACCGCGACGTACACCGCCGCTGGTCCGGGTGGTTCCACCCCCGGCTTCGGCGCCACCATGGGTCACTTCTCCGACGCCTCCACCCTCACCGGTGGTTACTTCACCGGCGGTGGCGTTGCTTCCGGCAACGACCCCTTCGGTGGCAACGGCGTCATGATCGCCCAGCTCACCACCGACGGCGTGCTGACCGGCGACAACATCCGCGTCAACACGCAGGGTGACTTCACCGGTACCCGCAGCCTGGCCCTGAACGGTGCCGACAACGGTGGTCTCTTCGCCCGCGCCTTCGCGGCCCGTTCCACCCAGCAGGGCATGGTCTACGAGATCTGGATCACGGATGCTCCGACCCCCGGTGCTGCTGCTGTCCTCGGACTCGCGGGTCTCGCCGGCATCCGCCGCCGCCGCTGATCGACACTTCTGACTTTCTGAATTGCCGACTCGCGAAATTCCCGACATCGGCGGACTTCGGTCCGCCGATGTTCGTTTTTGTTTCGCCTGCCCCCGCCGCACGGGCGCGGTATCCTGCACAGTCCGGAACATCCATCGAAGCAGGAGATCTGCCATGAGCAACAAGCCCGAAGGCACTGGTATCGATTCCGTCCTGAACGAGAGTCGCCGCTTCGCACCCTCTGACGACTTCGCCGGTCGGGCGCACATGGGTTCACTCGACGAGTACCACAAGCTGCACGCCCGATCCATCGAGGATCCCGGCTCGTTCTGGGCCGAAATCGCCGGCCACCTCGACTGGTTCACGCCGTGGGACAAGGTCCTCGAATGGGAGGCGCCGGACGCGCGCTGGTTCGTCGGCGGCACCACCAACCTCTGTCATAACTGCGTCGATCGCCAAGTCAACGCATCCATGGGTGAGCAGACAGCCATCATCTGGGAAGGCGAGCCCATGGATGGCGGTGAACCCGAGATCCGCCGCCTCTCCTACGCCGACCTGCAGCGCGAAACCGCCAAGTTCGCCAATGTGCTCAAGTCACTCGGCGTGAAGAAGGGCGACGTCGTCACGATCTACATGGGCATGGTCCCCGAACTCGCCATCGCCATGCTCGCCTGCGCACGAATCGGCGCCCCGCATTCGATCATCTTCGGCGGCTTCAGCGCCTCCGCCATCGCAGACCGGGTCAAGGATGCCGACAGCCGCGTGATCATCACCTGCGATGGCTCATGGCGTCGTGGCAACGTCGTTCCACTCAAGGACAACGTCGATGCCGCGTGCCGCCAGGTGGACACGATCGAGCATGTGGTGGTGTACCAGCGGGTCGCCAACCCGGTCGAGTGGCATCACGAACCATCCGAGTCGCACAACAACAAGCGCGATCACTGGTGGCACGACCTGATGCTGGCGGCCTCCGCGGACTGCCCCTGCGAACCGATGGACAGTGAAGACCTCCTCTTCGTGCTGTACACCTCCGGCACCACCGGCAAGCCCAAGGGCATCATGCACACGACCGGCGGCTACATGGTCTACACCTACTACACATCGCGCATCGCCTTCGACATGCACGCCAACCTGAACCAGGTCTACTGGTGCACCGCCGACATCGGGTGGATCACGGGTCACTCGTACATCATCTACGGCATCCTCCCCAACTGCGTGCCGACACTCATGTACGAGGGCGCCCCCAACCACCCCGGCCCCGATCGCTTCTGGGATATCGTCGAACGCCACGAGGTCACGCAGTTCTACACCGCCCCCACCGCCATTCGGGCATTCATGAAGTGGGGCGATGAACATCCGAAAGCGCATGACCTCACCTCGCTGCGCGTCCTCGGTACCGTGGGTGAACCCATCAACCCTGAAGCGTGGATGTGGTACCACCAGGTCATCGGACAGGAGCGATGCCCCATCGTCGATACGTGGTGGCAGACAGAGACCGGCGGGCACATGATCACGCCGCTCCCCGGCGCCACCCCCACCAAGCCCGGATCCTGCACGCTCCCGTTCTTCGGCGTCGATGTCGCCATCGTCAACGAGAAGGGTGAGGAACTGCCCAACAACACCGGCGGCCTGCTCGCCATCCGCCGCCCCTGGCCATCGATGCTTCGCGGCATCCTCGGCGATCGTGATCGATTCATCGAGACGTACTGGTCTGACATCAGGACCGAGTCCGGCGAGATCTACTACAAGGCGGGTGACGGCGCCCGACGCGATGACGACGGCTACTTCTGGATCATGGGGCGCATCGACGATGTCATCAACGTGTCAGGCCATCGCCTCGGGACCATGGAAGTGGAGTCGGCGCTCGTTGCGCATGACACGGTTGTCGAAGCCGCTGTGGTCGGCATGCATCACGAGATCAAGGGCACCGGCATCGCGGCGTTCTGCACGCTGGCCCCGGGCGTCAAGCCGGATGCGGACCTGCGTGATACGCTGCGAAGCCACGTGGCCAACGAGATCGGGGCGATTGCGAAGCCCGACATGATCCGCTTCACGGATGCGCTGCCCAAGACGCGTTCGGGCAAGATCATGCGTCGGCTCCTTAAGGACATTGCCGAAGGGCGCGAGTCGACGGGTGACACGACAACGCTCGAGGATCTGAGCGTGCTGGCGAAGATCCGTGAGAGTGATGAGTGAGTTGCGCGGTGCTGGTAGCTGGAGGCCTGGCCGTTAGAGCGAGGGTGGTTCCTGGCCTGCGCTGCTCCACAGCATCATCTTCCGCCGCTTGTCGGTACGCACCTCCCGGATCGGGGACAGTCCCAATGCGGTGAGTTCATCGGCAGAGACTCGGTCGGGTCGGACCAGCAGGTAGAAGACGTCGCCACCGGCAACTTCGTCCTCAATCTCGCTCATGGGAAGTCGCTTGATGAGACGCCCGAGGTAGAACCTGAACTCCTCGTTGATCAGTCCGAGTCGCTCTTCCATGTCCGGCGTCCGCAGTTCATAGATCGGTGCGTCGGCGAGTTCGACCCGAAGTTCTTCAGTCGGTGCGCGCAGCGGGTGGATACCCGATTCCGCACCCGAGTACCCGAACCAGTTGGCCCCCAGCGCCATCATCGACCAGATCCCGCAGATGATCCCGGCGCGGAAGGGCTTCCATTGCCGGTGAACGACCAACCCGGTGAGTGCAAGCAGCAGGAGCACGAGGCCCACGAGGACCGCCGGCACAATCCCGGCGCCGGCATACACCGGCGGCTCTTCCTCGTCCGTGATGCGCATCAGCATGTCCGCTGTCCACTCCGGCCAGCCGAGCAGCAGGGTGATCGCGACGGATGCCACACAGAGCCCACCCCAATGGGCGTACGCAAACGGCATGATCGCCCGGTCCTTCTCACCTCGGCGGGACATGCGCTCGTGATCGAACCACACGCTCGCGATGAGCAGCGCCGCCGCCGGAATGATGGGCAGGATGTAACGCTGCTGCTTGGCCTCCGGAATCGAGAAGAGCAAAAAGATGGCCCCGAACCACAGCAGCGGCAACCAGCGCGCGACGTGGTGGATCCGCGCCGACTCCGGATCGCCCACGACATCCCGACGCAGACTCGTGAACGGATGGACCACACCACTGACCAGCCACACGCACCACGGCGCCACCAGTCCGATCAGTCCCAGGTAGTAATAGAAGGGTTGCGCATCGTCGCCGCGAGGCTGCGTGACCTCATGCTGAAGCGCTGCCGCCGTCTCCGGGAATGTGCGGAAGACCCACCAGTACCAGATACCGACACCGGCCAGTGCCAGCCCGCTGACGAGCGCGAGTCGGGCCGTGTTGACGAACCGGTGTCGATGGTGGAGCAGAATGGCGCCAATCCCGGGGATCACGTTCAGTGCCACGGGCAGCGGATTCTTGGAATACGACGCGAAGAGCAGGCCCACGAAGCAGGCGCTCCAACCGAGCCACGTCCGCACCCGAGTCTGATCTGTCCGCCCCGGCCGGATCGCATGCAGAAGACCGGCGGCTGCCAGCGCCGTCCATGCCGCCATGTGGATGTCATAGGACGCCGTCCGCCCCTGGCGCTGCAGGAGGAGTGTCGTCGCGGCAATCAGTCCGGAGAGTATGGCAAAGCGAAAGCCTCGGAGCGTGTTGGCGGACCAGTAGATCGATGCGACCACCAGCAGCGCGAGGAAGAGCGTGACCATCCTGGCTCGCAGCAGTAACTTTGACGGCTCGGCGTGCTCCGGGACCTGGTCGGCCCACACCGCCATGTCGAGCCACACGAGCATCGGCGGCTTGCGAATCCGTCGGATCTCGGAGTTCGAGGTGACGTACAGGCTGAGCGCATCGCCATCGTGCCAGCGCAGCCACGTCTCCTGGGCGCAGGCCACGGCCACGTTTTCCATGGTGTGCGTGGAATCCCGTCCACCGAGACCGATGGACATCGTCAGTCCGGTCGACGTCAGGAGGATGAGCAGCGCGAGCAGATGTGCGATCGCGCCCGGCTGGTTGGACTGACGCATGAGCGACATGCCAGACAGCCTACCGCACCCGGCCACTGTGGGCTCGTGAACCGATCATTTCGGGCGGGCGACGCCGCAGAGTTTGTAGAGCATGCGGGCACCCACATTCGCGTTCCATTCCCCATCGCCCTCCCGGGGGCACACCTCGTTGAGGTCGAAGCCCACGATCCGCCGACCGGAGGCATGGAGGCATTCCAGCAGGGCCGCTGCCTGGTTGAAGGTGAGCCCGCCCGGGACCGGCGTGCCCGTGCCCGGGCAGAGATCGGGAGAGAGACCGTCAATATCCAGCGACACGTAGACCAGCGCGGGAAGTTCATCGATCGTCCGCTCGCAGAGGGACCTGAACGTCGCGCCACCATCCATCCAGCGCCACCAGTCGAAGTCATGCTGGGTACTGATCCGACCGCGCTGCCCACGGGCGTAGCCGGTCTCATCCTCGCAGTAGTCCCGGATGCCGATCTGGACGAGGCGGCTGACGGTCGGGATGCGCTCCAGCACGTTCCACATGATCGAAGCATGGGACCACGTGAATCCCTCGTACGCCTCGCGCAGGTCCATGTGCGCATCAATCTGGAGCACACCCAACTCCACGCCACGCGCAGCTGCAATCTCCCCGCATGCATGGATCGCTCCGAAGGGCGTCGAATGATCACCACCGACAAGACCGGGAACGCGGCCCGCCTCCAGCACGCCGCGCGTCCAGTCGTGCACGCGCTCGTTCATCTTCTCGCACGCCGCGTTCACTTCCGCAACCGCTCGCTGATCATCGACTGACTCCGCATCGGCACCCCCCTTCTCAATGATCGGAGACGCCAACGCACGTGCAGCGCGCGATGCCGCCTCCATCTCCGAATCCGGCGGCTCCATGAAGATGCCCGTCTCGTACACCTGGCCGAACTGGTGATCAAAGAGATCGACCTGTCTCGATGCCTCCCGAATCGCCTCCGGACCGGACGCCGCGCCTCCACCGTAGCTCGTCGTCGCGTCGAACGGCACCGGCAGCAGGTGAATGCGAGACTCCTCGGCGGAGAAGGGGAGGCCGAACACACCGGAGCCGGGCGTCGCCGCGGCACTCGGATCGAAACTCGTCATCGATCGGATTCCTCGTGTTGACGATCAGTACAATGCAAGTGAGTCCACCTCGATGGTGGAGGCTGCATCCTACCACGCCCACACTGAGGCGATTGCATTGAAGTATGTCATCATCATCCCGGACGGCGGCGCCGACCATCGGCTTGCCGAGTTGAACGACCAGACCCCACTCGAAGCGGCATCGACGCCGAATCTCGATCGCATCGGCCACATGGGCCGGCAGGGAACGGTCGCAACCACACCCCCGGGTTTTGGTGCGGGTTCAGATGTCTGCTGCATGACGCTCTTCGGCTACGACGCCGGTCAGTACCACACTGGCCGCGCCCCGCTGGAGGCTGCGGCCCTCGGCCTCACACCTGCCACATCTGACTGGGTTTTCCGGCTCAACCTGGTCACGACGGGCGAAGAAGCATCGAACGACGGGCTGATGATCGATCACTCGGCAGGCCACATCACTGATGCCGAAGCCCGGAGTCTGCTCAACGATCTACGCGAGCGGTGGGAGACGGAGGAGCCGGAGATCAGTGCCGCGCTCGCGTTGACCAACGGCGTCAGCTATCGGCACATTCTCGTGGACTCCGAATCTGACTACGGTCAACTTGAGACCACGCCACCTCACGAGATTCCCGGGCAGCCCTGGGAGCGTTTTCTACCCGCGGGTGCTGGATCCGATCGGATCATTCGGCTCATGGAGATCAGTCGCGAGGTCTTTGCCGAACACGATGTCAACCGCGCGCGTGCCGCGGCGGGCCTTCGGCCCGCGACCATGGCGTGGATCTGGGGACAGGGCACGCCGCCGCAGGTGCCGAGTTTTGAAGATAAGTACGGCCTGCGCGGCTGCATCATCACTGCCGTAGATCTGCTCGCGGGTATCGCTTCGCTTGTCGGCTGGGATCGCATTCCCGTGCCGGGCATCACGGGCTACCACGACACGGACTACGAAGCGAAGGGCCGTTACGCGTGCTCGGCGATCGATCGGTACGACCTCGTGATCGTGCACGTCGAAGCGCCGGATGAGGCATCCCACCAGGCGGACTGGTCTACCAAGGTCGCCGCACTTGAGGCCATCGACGAGCACATCGTCGGCCCGGTCCTCGCGAAACTGGAGAGTTGCGGCGATGTCGAACAGGATTCCGATGCTGAGGGTTGGAGACTTCTCGTCGCGCCTGATCACTACACGCTGGTCGAGACGCGCAAGCACGACGCAACACCGCCGCCCTTCCTGATGGCGGGCGGCTGGGTGCGATCCGTTGTCAAGGCACCCTTCTCCGAAGCCAACGCGGAAGCTGCCGACCTTCATGTCTCACCCGGTGACGGACTGATGGAGTACTTTCTCTTCAGCGGCCGCAACCAACCCAGGAAGAACTGAGTCTTCATGCCAGACGATGACCCCAAACAGTCCGATCCCTCCGGCCCTGCCGATGACGAGGGGCTTTACGAACTCGAGCAGGACGAGAGCGTTGAAGCATGCCCGAGTTGCGGCGAACCGTGGCCCTCGGAGGATGCCGTCGTCTGCATCAAGTGCGGGCTCAACCTCCGGACCAATCAGAAAGTCACCGAAGCAACCGCCGACGCCCCCGCGGTCGAGGTGGACGAACCGGCACCCACTCCGCTCATCTGCCAACCCGGATGGCTCTCGTGGAAGGTCATCGCGGGAGCGGCAGGCGCTGTACTGCTCTTGGCCGTGATTCTCTCGGCCATGACCATACCGCTCGGAGAAGAGGGGGCCGAGTCCACATTCAAGGCGGTCGAGTCGCTGCGCATCCTGATCTTCGTTGTCCTCGCCGAAGGCCTGGGGCTCCTGAGCGTGCTGCTGACATCCCGGATGACCAGCGTGGATGCCGGCGATCTTCGAATCGGAGCCACACGCATCGGCATGGCGCTGGCACTGGCCGCACTGGTCTGGAGTCTGCCGTGGGAGTTCTTCAGCGCACGCGTGCTCTACGCCATCGGTGCATCGTTGACCTACGCCGGCGCGATGTGGCTGCTCTTCCGCAAGGCGCCCGACGTACCTCGAAAAGTCCTGCCGGCAATGCACTTCCTGATGATGATCGTGCTGTCACTCATTGCCCTGCTCTGACCCGCGGATCGTACACGCCCGGATCATCCTTGGGTGTCGGGTCTCCGTGTGCAGCGATCAGTTCGGCAACCCGCCGCCAGACGTCCTTCCAGCGCGATTCCGCTCCCAGTGTCTCCAGACAGGTGTGCAGCGCCCGGAAGCACATGGTTCGCCGCGGCGGCGCACCGGTCCCGAGAAACTCGACCAGTGTCGCCATCAGCATGCGCTCGCAGGCGTCCCGGCGTGACGAGTGACGAACACCGTCTGCATCAACCACAACCACTTCCGGCCCTGCATCGGTTTGTCGAACAATGAGATTCGATGCCTTGTGATCGCGGTGGTACACGCGGGCCTGCAGCATCGCGGCAACATGACGCCCCAGTGCTTCCGCGCACGAAGCATCGATTGTTTCACGCATCTGAAGGAGCGAATCACCAACAACCCTCTCAGCGACGAGCGTCTCGACGTACACGCCATCGTCATCAGTCCCCCGAAACAGGACTCGCGGAGGAGCGGCCGGCAACCCGGCCCTTTCGAGCAGAACGGTGCCATGCCAGTGGCGCATCGCGTGCGTCCGACCGGACCAGCGTGCCGGCGTGTCCTTCAGTCGCTCGAGCCGGGTCGTCCGCACGATGAGATCCGTGCCGTCGAGATCTCCGGCGAAGACCGCCTGCCGAGGTCCCTCCTTGATGACGCGAGCGGTGCTCATCCACCCGACGTCCGCGATGCGATGCGCCAGTTGTTCGGGCGACTCGACGCGCGAGCGG
This sequence comes from Phycisphaerae bacterium, assembly GCA_030432255.1. Taxonomy (GTDB): domain Bacteria; phylum Planctomycetota; class Phycisphaerae; order Phycisphaerales; family UBA1924; genus JAUIHS01. The sequence continues at coordinate 374,617 of JAUIHS010000001.1, read as the reverse complement.
ATGATCTTCAGTCCCTGGTCAACCGGGAGCACCACCTGCGCACCTCACCAGTCCAGCGTGCCGAACCACGCTCGGTGCAGGTCAACGACACTGAGGTCCACCCCGTCCATGCGCAGTCGACCCGAGTCGCTGAGGGTGCCCACAGGAATCGCTTCCGTGTCGAATGCCGCGAGTTCAGCGACCACCGTCTCCACATCACCGGGCCGCACTTCGAGGATGTATCGACCCGTTCCCTCGGCGAAGACATCGAGCGGCTCTGTCACGAACGACTCGACATCACAGCCGCAGCCGCCATCGGGCCCGGACGCGATCAGCATCTCGGCCACGGCAACCAGCGCCCCGCCCTCGGAACAGTCATGCGCACTGCAGACACGCCCCTTCGCGATGAGGGATGCCACGCCCGCCGCTGCGGACGCCGCACGCACCGGATTCGCGAGTGGCGGCGCCTGGGGCAAAGTGAACCCGAGCACCTCGGCAACATGCGAACAACCAAGGCCGACGATATCCGCATCCACGCGCACAAGCAGGAGCACGTTCCCGGGCGCCTTGGCATCCATCGTGATGCACCGATCGAGGTCGGGCACAATCCCGATGCCGGTGATCAGCAGAGTCGGGGGAATCTCGATGGTCCGACCATCCTCCGCCTTGAACTGGTTGTTCAGCGAATCCTTGCCCGACACGAACGGCGTGCGGTACGCCTTGGCGCCGTCGTAGCATCCGACCGCGGCCCGCACCAGCATGCCGAGGTTCTCCGGACGACCGCAACTCGGCCAGCAGAAGTTGTCGAGGATCGCGATACGCTTCGGATCGGCGCCGACGCACACCAGATTGCGCACGCACTCATCGATCGCTCCGAGCACCATGTCATAGGGATCACCGCCGCGCTTCGGATCGCCGAACGCGGTCGCCAGCCCGCACGAGATCGCCAGCCCCTGTCCACTTCCCGGAACCGGTTCAACAACCGATGCATCACCCGGACCTCTGCCCGCGCCCACCTGTGGCCGCAAAACCGTGGCGCCCTGCACCTCGTGATCGTACTGCTCGATGATCCAGTGCTTCGATGCGATGTTCGGATGTGCCAGCAGACGGAGGAGTGTCTCACCGATGTCCGCGGACGGCGTGTCAATGTCACATGATCCGCTCTGAATCCGACAATCGGCTTCGCGTGTCGGCATCGGAATCCCGCCGTGGAGGAACGACATCGGCAACCGCCCCACTTCGGAGCCATCGTACGTGAGAACGAGTTCCGCACCGTCGGTGCCAAAGGTGCCGAGATCGCACAGTTCAACATGCTCCTCATCGCAGATCGCCTGCAGCGCCGCCACCTTCTCCGGCGCGACAGCCAGGACCATGCGCTCCTGCGATTCGCTGATCCAGATCTCGGTGGGCGTCAGACCGGCGTACTTGAGCGGTGCTCTCTCAAGCTGCACATAAGCGCCGATCTCTTCTCCCATCTCCCCCACTGCTGACGAGAAACCGCCCGCGCCGCAGTCCGTGATCGCGCTGTAAAGCGGGCCGCCTTCGGCATCCCGCGCCCGCATGATCGCATCCAGCGTTCGTTTCTCTTCGATCGCATTCCCGATCTGTACCGCGTGCGAAAACTCGTCCGCATGCGAGTCCGTCAATTCGGCCGAACTGAACGTCGCACCATGAATGCCGTCCCGACCCGTCCGACCGCCCAGTGCGATGATCCTGTCGCCGCGCTGTGCAGCGCCGGCGATGGCGTCCCGCGGCATCACACCGACGCACCCCGCAAAGACCAGCGGATTCCCGATGTAACGATCATCGAACCACACCCCGCCACTCAGCGTCGGAATTCCCATGCGGTTGCCGTAGTCACGCACGCCATCCACCACCCGGCGAAGAACCCGACCCGGATGCAGACAGCCCGCAGGTGTCAGGGCCCGTGCATCGGGTTCGTCTGACGGCAGACGCCAGTGGTCCGGATGGGCCACGCAGAAGACGTCGGTATTGGCTATCGGGCGGGCCGCGAGACCCGTCCCCATGACATCGCGGATGCATCCGCCGATGCCCGTCGCAGCCCCACCGTACGGCTCGATCGCACTCGGATGGTTGTGCGTCTCAACCTTGACACAGACCGCATGCTGTTCGTCAAACTCAATGATGCCGGCATTGTCGACGAAGACACTCAACGTCCAGTCGACTCCGTCCGCGATCAGTTCGTGTGTCGCGGCTGCAACGGTGGACTTGAGAAGGTTGTGAATCGTGACCCGCCCATCGTCGCCGATCTCGGTTCCCGGTCTGCCCCGCCATTCGATGGAGTCGTGCTCATCGACCTCGCACATCACCGTGGACTTGAGCGTCTTGTGCACGCAGTGCTCCGACCACGTCTGCGCAAGCGTCTCCAGTTCGATCTCCCGCGGCTCACGTCCGAGTTCGCGATACTCATCGCGGATGGCACGCATCTCATCCAGTGAGAGGAAGAGGTGCGCCTCGCGGCTCAGCTGTTCCAGTGCGGCATCGTCCAGTTCACGGATGGCGACTTCGTGCACCGACATGTCATGCTGATGCCCGTGCGGAAACTCATCCGGCATCCACGGTGTCATGTGAATCGCCTCGACCACGCCATTGGCAAGCAGACGTTCACCGAGCAGCGTCAGATCATCCGATTCGACACCCACGAACTCGTACCGGTACCCGGTCATCACATCGACTCTGGAAGGCTCGCCGCCCGTCAGTTCAGCCACCGCGTCACGCACGGTCTGGGCAGCCGGGTCCATGACGCCCGGAAGAGGATGCACCTCGATCAGCCGCGCTCCTTCCCGGGCCGGATGAGCGCCGACGGACCATGCTTCAAGTACCGGATCGCTCAGCAGCGTCTGCCCGATGCGATCGATGTCGCCCTCGGTCAGTTCCGCCTCGATGAGATAGATTCGTGTGGAATGAACCGCCTTGGGTGAGACCCCGAAGGCTCCGGCCGCCCGCCGGATACGGTCACCCACGGGATCTCCAGCCGTCTCAACGGGCCGGATCTCGAATCGATGTACGCGACGCTCCACCGTTGCCTCACTCATGCGACGATTGTAGAGGGTCCGCACTTCGACGTGCGTCCGCCGCGACCCGGATTCCGCGCTCAGTTTCCGGTAGAACGCCCGACGCCTCTCGCGTAGCCTGTGAGCCATGCTTCCGCCCGAAACGGAAATGCTGAAGGCCTGGCAACACCGGGATGAGACGTACGACGGGGTCTTCTACCTCGCGGTGCGCACCACCGGAATCTTCTGCTGCCCCAGTTGCCCCGCCCGACGCCCCAGGCCGGAGAATGTCGAGTATTTCAACTCGCCGCGGCAAGCGCTCGCTGCCGGCTATCGCCCGTGCCTCCGGTGCCGCCCCATGGAGCGCCCCGGCAGTCCACCCGACTGGGTCAAGGACCTCGTCCGGCGCGTTGAGACCGCTTCGTCACCGCTCCGCGACCAGGATCTCAGGGACATGAACATTGACCCGGCGCGAGCGCGTCGCTACTTCAAGAGGAGTCACGGCATGACATTCCACGCCTATCAGCGCGCCTGGCGACTCGGCGGAGCGCTGCACCAGATCAGACAGGGCGATCAGCCGGACCAGGCTGCGGCCGATGCCGGCTTTCAATCACTCAGCGGGTTCCGCGATGCCTTCGGTCGTCACTTTGAGACCACGCCGGGGCGCGCAGACGATCTGGATCCCATCGTGACGCGCATGCTTGAGAGCCCGCTCGGCCCCTTGCTGGCATGCGCGACGTCGAGTGGCGTGTGCCTGCTTGAATTCACCGACCGCAGAATGCTTGCGACGCAGATCTCGACGCTCCGACGCCACTTCAAGCGCCCAATCACTCCGGGAACCAATTCGCATCTCGATCAGCTTGCGGAGGAACTCGAAGAGTACTTCGCTCGAGATCGCACGGAGTTCACCGTCACACTCGATGCACCCGGCACGCCCTTCCAGGTGCGCATCTGGAGTGCGCTCCAGAGGATCCCGTACGGTGAGACGTGGTCTTACGAACAACTCGCTTCAACCGTCGGCAGCCCCGGTGGCTGTCGGGCTGCCGGCCGCGCGAACGGCATGAACCGCATCGCGATCGTCATCCCCTGTCACCGCGTGGTCAACAAGAGTGGCAGCCTCGGTGGATACGGCGGTGGACTGCGGCGAAAGCAGTTCCTCCTCGATCTGGAAACCGGTGCCGATCACCTCTGGAGCGACGCCTGATCCGGTCACCTGCTCGACCCAGATGTCACGGGTCAGCCCGCATGAGCCGCTGCTGACCACGTGGGCCACCGCCTGATAGCGTTCGCCCGTCCGCGAAGGGACCGGATCCCCGTTGACACGAAGGAGCACCGGCCCCTCCCGTTCAGCGAGAGTCACGTGCACCTCGACCGGCGGCAATGCCCCCGAGGCAGTCATCCGGGCAATGAAGATGCCATCCCGGCCCGACGGCGCAAGCCCGCTGCTGACGGCACATCCGCCCTCCGGCATGACACGCCCGCATGGCCACGCCTGCCCATCGACCGTCTCGCACACACGGGGTGCCTTCGCCGTCCGCTCGCCGGAACTCGGGCCCTCGCCGTCAAGTGTCAGGTAACTGTCGTAGGCGAGGTCGGGAAAGGCGGCGATCATGGCCGCCCGCGGCGGCGTATCACCGCCGTAGTGATGGTGAAAGAGCCGAGTTGAACTGTCGGAGTTGATCGAGGAACGATGCCACTGCACCTCTTCCACGTGGAAGGCGGCGGCGACTGGGCTGGAGAACAGGGCAGACAACAACAGACTGAGAGCGGTCGAGGGAACACTCCACATCGGAAATCCTCCTTGATTGGCTGATACCCCGGAGAGCAGGGTCATCCCCCGCCATTGATTCGCATCGAAGCGCCCGGATCTTTCACTTCGATGACACGATTCTCGCCCACTTCTTCGAGGTATTGCTCGATCTCGCCGAGAAAATCGGCTCCGAAGCGCTCCAGCTTGCGATCCCCGACTCCGTGGATCTCGCGGAATGCCTGCCGATCCCGCGGCACATGGCGGGCCAGTTCCCGCAGGGTCGCATCACCGAAGATCACGTATGCCGGTACCCCCTGTTCCTGTGCAAGCGAGAACCGGAGCATCCGCAGCCGCTCGAACAAATCGCGATCGACGCCCTCCCATCCCTTGTCTGCGGGTCGGGACCGGGAGGCCCGGCGACTGCGGGTCAGCATGACATCGCGTTCGCCGCGCAGGACTGAGAGAGAATCGTCGTTCAACTGCAGGACCGGGTAGTCGCCCGTTGTCCGCTCGATGAGGCCTTGATCGACAAGTTGATGCACCCACGCCGCGATCACCTTCTTCGGTTCATCTCCGAGCAATCCGTGCGTCGACAGTTGATCATGCCCGTAGCGCCGAATGTTCTCCGAGTCACCACCGGACAGCACCTCAACGATGTGCCCCAATCCGAAGCGCTGCTCGACCCGCGCTACGCATGACAGGATCTTCTGCGCCGTGACCGTTGACTCCGCTGCGCCCCGGGTCTCTCCCAGGCAGACATCACATGCCCCGCAGGACTCCGGCTCATACGCCTGTCCGAAGTGCTCGGAAAGCACCCGGTGACGGCAGACCAGCGCCGTGCAGAATCGCCGCACTTCGTTGAGGAGGCCGGTCTGCGCTGTGATGATCGACTCGGGATCGTCCGCCTGTTCAGCACTCCGCTCGATGAGGCGCTCCCAGCGCAGGGAGTCCGCCGACGAATAGAGCAGGACGCACTCCGCTTCCAGCCCATCCCGTCCCGCGCGCCCCGTCTCCTGCTGGTAGTGCTCGATGGACTTCGGCATCGCCGCGTGAATCACACAGCGCACATTGCTGCGGTCAATACCCATGCCGAACGCAACGGTCGCCACCACCACGTTCAGTGACTCGCCCGCAAACGCCTCCTGCGTGGCATGCCGTTCCTCCGATTCCAGTCCGGCGTGATACGCCTTGGCCTCGATCCCCTGCTTCAGCAGAGCTGCGGCAAGGTTCTCGGTGTCCTTGCGGCTGAGGCAGTAGATGATCGTCGCCTCGTTGTCATGGCGTCGGATGATCTCCGCCACCTGCTGACTCGGTCGCTCTCGAGGCACGATCCGGTAGGTCAGATTTGGACGATCGAAGTCTCCGACGAGCACCGCCGGATCATGGAGCGCCAGTTGTTCGATGACATCAGCGCGGACACGCTCGGTTGCAGTCGCGGTGTAGGCATGGATCGACGCACCGGGAAACCGCTCCTTGAGGGTCGCGAGTTGACGGTACTCGGTGCGGAAGTCGTGCCCCCACTGGCTGATGCAGTGCGCCTCATCGATCGCGAAGGTCTGGACGCCGGCGCTGTTCGCAAGTTCACGGAACCACGGGGTCAGCACCCGTTCCGGTGATGCGAAGACCAGGCGGCACGCGCCCGAGCGCACCTGCGCGATCTCCTCCCGCATCTCGTCGGGCGTCAGGCCGCTGTGAATCGCAGCAGCGGGGTAGCCGCAGGCCCGCAGACCGTCCACCTGGTCCTTCATCAGCGAGATCAGCGGGGAAACGACGACGTCCGTGCGATCGGCAACCAGTGGCGGTGTCTGGTAGCAGAGTGACTTGCCGCCTCCGGTAGGAAGCACAACAAGCGAGTCCCGACCGGACAGCCCGGCTCGAATCGCCTCCTCCTGCATCGGACGAAGTCGGTCGTAGCCCCAGACCGCATGCACCTGCGCCAGGATCCGGCGCTGCACATCGTCCTGTTCGATTGGGCCGGTGGCGTCCATGCCGCGAGTCTATAGCGGGAGTCGGGAAACGGGAAATGGTGCGGGGCGCGTTGCAACTACTGGAGTTGCTGCACGTTCCCGCTCCCCGCGATGCTCCGCGAGACCTTCGGGGAACCGTGGTAGCGCACATCGCCGGAACCTGCGATCGACACGTCGAGAGCGTCCTCGGCATGGACGACGACGTCACCCGAACCGGCGATTTCGACGTCGACATCCGACACCTTGAGTTGCGATGCATCCACTTCGCCGGACCCTGCGATCTCGATCATCAAATTCGCCGCGGTACCGGCGAGAATCACCTCGCCTGAGCCCGCGACATCCACATCGATGCTCTTCGAATCGGTACCGCCGGCGTCAATCTCACCCGATCCCGCGATCGAGAAGGACAGCGACGAAGCGGTCCCGATCACCCTGAGGCTGCCGCCACCCGCAATCGAACCCGCGAACTCCTCGCCGTCGACGCCCGTCACCTCCACGTCGCCCATGCCGCGGATGCGCACGGCGGCGAGCGACTCGACTCCGATTTCGATGCGGGGCATGGCATCGGTGCTGAAGGGCCCCGTGGGACCGATGAACAGGTCCCCATCGGTCACCTGTGTGGCGATGCGGGTCTGCAGGTTGTCATCCGTGGTCACCCTGACGAGCGCCGGTTCACCGACCTGCACGGTGATCTTGAAGGGCGCTCGAACCGTGACGCGATCGAATGTCCCGAGCGAGCGGAGTTCGGTCGCCATCACCCCGCTTCCATCGACGGAGGGCGCCGTAAGGGCCGCCTCGTCATCAACCTGGACCCGGTACGTCTGATCTCCGATCGAGATGGTGACGGTCGAGCCGAAATCCCAGTTGCACCCGGAGGTCAGCAGGAGGGACCCGAGCAGAGCGAGACAGAAAGAGCGAATCATGGGAGCATCCTCACGAAGTGAAAAGGACACTCACATCTTAGGGAATTGTGCTTGCCAATTGCAGGCCCCGGATGGACGCAGGCGCCCCCTCCACCGGGCTCAGACGGCATCCTCGCGGCTCACGCGGCGCTCATCCCCACCCGTCTCAGCCACCGGTGCGACCTTCTCAGGTTCGACCATGCCGGAGCCATACTCGCCCTTCTGGGCACTCTCGAGTTCGGCGCGACGCTTCGGCTCGGAAGCCTTCCGCGGCTCATCGCTGGCGTCCTCGATCTCGTCCTGGACCCCCTTCACGCCCTTCTTGAACTCGACAATGCTCTGTCCCAGAGAGCGACCCACCTCGGGGAGACGACGGCCGAAGAGCAGCAGACCGATCACAAGGATCAGCGCCCACTCCCAACCACCGGGAAGCCCGAACATCGCAAGTGCGTTCATGGTCGCACAGCTCCTGAATACCCCAACCAACGGCGACTATACCCGGGTCCGCATCACGGACCTCGCTGCCTGCATTCTAGCACAAAGAACAGCCTCGATCCGGGAGACTCGCGTCATTCCCCCGCGTGACCCTCAGCCTCCGCGGCGGCCACCACATTCTCCATCAGAATGGCGACCGTGACAGGTCCAACCCCACCCGGTACCGGGCTGATCCACCCGTCCGGTCCGATGGCGTCACTCACTTCCTCAAATGCAACATCCCCCACTGTCCGTCGGGTACCGTCCTCGGCCGTCACCCGATTGATGCCAACGTCCACGATAACCGCCCCGGGCTTGGCCCAGGCCTGCTTCACGAGTCCCGGCACGCCGGCGGCCGCGACCAGCACGTCCGCCTGACTGGCCAGGGCCTCGATCTCGGATGTGAACTCGTTGCACGAGATCACCGTGGCCTCGCGATCCATGAGCATTGCGGCGACCGGCTTTCCCACGATGTTCGAGGCGCCGATGACCACGGCCCGGCATCCCCGCAGATTGACTCTCGTGGACTCGATCATCCGCATCACAGCCAGCGCGGTGCATGGGGCGAGGGAAGAGCGACCGTGGATGATGTTGCCGATATTCGCGGGATTCACACCTTCGACGTCTTTCCCCGGAGCGATCAGGCTCTGCATCCGGTAGGTGTCCATCGCATCGGGAAGCGGCAGATGAAGCATGATCGCGTGGACGTCCGGATCAGCGTTCAGCGCACGAATCCGGTGCGCGACGTCGCGCTGTGTCACACCTGTGGGCAGTTCGTGAAGTTGGTACTCGATGCCGAGATCCGAACATCGGCGTCGCTGGCCTTCCGCATAGACTCGCGACGCGGCGTCCGACTCACCGCACACCAGCACGGCATCCAGTCGCACTTCGACGCCGAGTTGACGGAGCAACTGGACGCGGTGCGCGATCCGGTCGCGCACAGTCGCCGCGAGTTCCTTGCCGTCGATGATCCGGCCCATTCCGCTCCGTTCTCCCTCCCCGCCCGACATGGCGTGCGCGTACCATACACGCCTCCGATCCAGACTTCGACCTTCGGCCCCCGGGACTTGACCTCATGCCGGATCCTGCCGCTGCAGAGCGTGAGATATTGGAACTTCGCCGGCTCCTGAACCGGGCCAGCCGGGCGTATTACGTCGATGCGGCACCGACGATGTCGGACCGGGAATTCGATGAGCAACTGGCGCGACTCCAGACCCTCGAGGAATTGCACCCCGAGTTCGATGACCCGGACAGCCCGACCCATCGTGTGGGCGGCGAGCCGATCACGGGGTTTGCAACGGTTCGTCATGCCATCCCGATGCTCTCGATCGATAACACGTACAGCCGCGAGGAACTCGAAGCCTGGGTCCGGCGGGTGGAGAAACTGGTCGGCGACGAGAGCGGCGAGCGTCCCGATATCCGATGGATGTGCGATCCGAAGATCGATGGCGTCGCCGTCTCGCTGCGCTACGAAGAAGGTCGCCTGGTCCACGCCGTCACGCGCGGCGACGGCACCGTCGGTGACGACATCACGGCGAACATTCGCACCATCCGTTCGGTGCCGCTCTCACTGGAGTCGGACGGCACGGTCGAGATCCCGCGCATCATTGAAGTGCGGGCCGAGGCATTCATTCCCAACGCTGAATTCCGGAGGATCAATGAAGCGCGCGAAGCGGCCGGCGACGAGCCCTTCATGAACCCGCGCAACGCCTGCGCCGGCACGCTCAAGAGCCTCGACCCACGCGTCTCTGCGGAGCGTCGCCTCGGACTGCTCGTGCACGGACGGGGCGAGGTCGACCCGGATGACTTCGCGCAGTCGCATGCCGAGTTCCTGCAGAAGGCACGAGCGCTCGGCATTCCGGTCAGCGATTCCCGCGCCTGCCGTGACGTCAACGAGATCGAAGCCGTCATTGATGAGATCGGAGGACGACTCGCCGACTTCGAGTACATGATCGATGGCGTCGTGGTGCGTATCGATCGCTTCGATCAGCAGGCCGCGGCGGGCATGACCAGCAAGTCACCGCGCTGGTGCATCGCGTGGAAGTACCCGGCCGAACGCAAGCCGACGCAGGTCATCGACATCGACTGGCAGGTGGGCAAGACCGGGCGAATCACGCCCCGCGCGGTCATGAAGCCGGTGCATCTCGCCGGGACGATCGTCCGCCACGCCACGCTCCACAACTTCGGTCTGCTTGCAGAGAAGGACATCCGGGTTGGCGATACGGTCATCGTCGAGAAGGCCGGCGAGATCATCCCGCAGGTGATCAGCGTCGTTCCCGATGCCCGGCCCACCGACGCCCACCCGGTCGAACCGCCTTCGCGATGCCCGGTCTGCGAAGGCCCGGTTGAACCGGAGCACGATGACGGTGAACGCGAGACCGGTCGACGCTGCGTCAACCCCGAATGCCCCGCGCAGATTCGCGAACGCCTGATCTGGTTCACCGGCCGCAAGCAGATGGACATCGATGGCCTCGGCGAAAAGACCATTGACCAGATCCGGGAAACCGAGTCGATTCCGCTCAACTCATTCGGTGACATCTTCCACCTCGCCGAACACAGGGAAGCACTCCTCGAACTCGAACGGATGGGCGAGAAGAAGGTGGATCGCCTGATCCAGGGCATCGACGACGCCCGCTCACGGGGCCTGGCCCGTGTTCTTGCCGGCATGGGCATCCGCCATCTCGGCGACTCCACCGCCCGCATGCTGGCACGACTCTTTCCCGACCTCGATGCACTTCTGGCCGCCGACGAGGCGCAACTGCGGCCCAAGACGCTCTCGAAGGATGACGCCGCGAAGTACGGTTTCCCCGCCGACCCGAAGGAGCGCCCGTCGACGAACCTCGGCACCGACACGGCGCCGGTCGTCTGGGAGTACCTGCACAGCGCGGCGGCCGGCCGCACGTTCCGGCGCCTGCGTGATGCGGGCGTCGATTTCACGTCGCGCGAGTACCGACCTGCCTCGGCTGCGGATGCCGATACCGAGGACCTGCCCGCCTTCCGGGGCCGGACTTTCGTCCTGACGGGCACGCTGGAACACTTCGACCGCACGACATTGACGGAGCGCCTTGAAACCCTGGGAGCGCGCGTATCGGGATCCGTCTCGAAGAAGACCGACGTGGTCGTCGCCGGTGAGAAGGCCGGATCGAAACTGGCCAGGGCGGAGTCCCTCGGTATCGAGGTGTGGGACGAAACCCGACTCCTCGAAGAGCTTTCACCCGAATAAGGGGATTTGCATGCCTCCTGCTCGTGTGCCCGCCGATTCCGACCGATGGTCCGGATGCGCCATGAAGAACCTCGAATACAAGGCGGAACTGCGCGATCCGGACCTGGCCCGGTTGATTGTGCAGCAGACCCGCGCCCTGTTTGTCGGCGAATTCAAGCAGGTCGATACCTACTTCCACACGTCCGAGGGGCGGCTCAAGCGCCGGGAGTGCGAGAGCGAACCCATCGAGTGGATCGTCTACAAACGGCCGAACCACATCGAGCCGCGGGTCAGTGACTTCAGCATCCTTTCCGAGGAGGAGGCGGAGACCCGTTTTGGCAAGGTGCTGCCTGCCGTCCGGACGGTGGTCCGCAAGACCCGCCAGCTCTGGCTCCACCGCGCGGTGCGAATCCACTTCGATGACGTCGAAGGGCTGGGCCGCTTCATCGAACTCGAAGCCATGGTGACACCGACGCACAATCTCAATGCGTGCCAGAAGTCACTCGGCGAACTCCTTGAGGCCCTCGCGCCCGCGCTGGGAGAACCCATCTCCGACAGCTACAGCGACCTCGTCGAGCGCGAGGTCGAAGAGCGACAGCCGACGCAGGACCCCAGCGACGCCTGAGGGACTCGTATCCCCCTCCAGCATGACACGCACCAGGTGAACCGGAACGGTATCAGTACGTGCATTGCTTGCGCAAGAGTTGGCCGGGATACAGGCCCTCATCCGCCAGCACCGTCGCGATGCGCTGGCCGGCGTGGCCGTCGCCATAAGGATGCGTGAATGCCGACGGATCCAGTGACAGCGCTCGTGAAATGGCAGCCGCGACCTCACGGTCATCCTCGCCCGCACAGCTCACGACGTGGTTCGGACACTCGCGGCCCGCCTGTCGGTGGCCGACATTGACAACCGGGCACGCCAGCACCCCCGCTTCGATCAGGCCTGCAGAACTGTTGCCGACCAGCACGCCTCCGCTTGCCGCCAGGCGCCGCAGCAACCCCACGAACTCTGCACGTGGCAGATGCTCAAGGATGCGCACCCGCGGCCGCCGACCGAACTCTCGCATCACACTCAGGATGCCATCTCGATCGGGGTCATGATTGGGATGGAGCCAGAGCACCCGATACTCGCCGACTGCATCGGCGATCCGCCGCGCGAACGTCGCTTCCATCTCGGCCCCCGCGCCGATCGGATGAAGGAGCACAACGGCCTCCGGCGCACCCACCTCGTCCCACAGGTCATCCGCCAGTGGCTCAATTGCACCAAGCGCATCGACCGCTGGAGAACCCACATCAAACGCCGTTTCAGCGCGCTCTCCCATGCGGAGGATGCGTTCGTGCGATGCCGCCGAGGCCGCGAAATGAACGTGCGCCAACTTGGTGATCGCGTGTCGCATCGCCTCATCCGCGACGCCCTCGGCCCGGTCACCTGCATGAATCTGCGCCACCGCGACACCACCGACGGAGGCGGCCGAAGCTGCCGCGAATGCCTCGATGCGATCACCGAGGACGACCACCCAGTCCGGCCGCAATTCGGCAAACGCATTCGCGAAACCGGTCACGCCGCGGCCCAGCGCGGCGGCGTCCGCCCCGCGTCCGGTTTCACCGGGTTCCTGCATCGGCACAACAGCCTGAATGTCGTAGTGCTTCTGCACCTCGCGCCACGTGCCATCTCGCTCCTTCTGCGGCAGAAGGTGCGCGCCGCTCACGATCACCGCAAGGTCGAGCGTCGGATGCTCACGAATCGCGTGCATGACAGGGTCAAGCAGTCCGAACTCCGCCCGGGTACCGGTGACAACCGCCACCCGGCGCGTCACGACACCGGCTCCGGCGCCACCAGGTGCCGCTCGCACAGCATCTCGCCCGCCTTGAGATCGCTGAGCAGACGCCCACCGACGACATCCTCGAGTCGCCACGGCTCAACACCGCCGCCGGGCCGTTGCACGGTCAGGTCACCCGGCCGCAGGACTTCACCCTGCCTTCGATCACGTACCGCAACCAGAGACTGCCTCGAGACGCGCCGCACATCGCGCTCGATCGGCTGCACGCGCTTCCCGATCGAACCGAGCATGCTCGCAGCGCGCCTCGCGGCCGTAACGTATGCAGTCATCCCGGCAACGTCGAGAGACGCCGCGTGATCCGGCCCTTGCGCATCGCGGCTCCAGGTGAGGTGCTTCTCCAGGATACATGCGCCCGCAGCAACAGCGAGCGCACCCGTGTCGGCCCCCGAAGTGTGATCGCTGTAGCCGATGGGGATCTGATACCGACGATCCAGCGCACGAATGGCGCGCAGAGCGGCGGCATGATCCGGTGTGGGATAGGCGCTCACACACTGAAGCATGGCGAGACGCGGCTCTTCACTGTCATCAACCGGCAGGAGCCATCGCACCGCCCGGTCAATCTCTGAAATGGATGCAGCACCAGTGCTGATGATCAGGGGACGACCAGTCTCCCACATGGCGCTCAGCAGCGGCTTGTGAATGATGTCCGGAGATGCGGACTTGAAGGCATCGACGGGAAGGGTTGCGGCGGCCTCGACCAGTTCGGTACTGAATACGGTCATGACCGCATGGAGATCCCGTTGATGGGCGTGCGAAACGATGCGCTGCATATCCGGCAGAGCCAGTTCCAGTCGCCGCAGCATCGCAAGCGGGTCCTGCTCACCGGCATCGCGCTGATACGCAGCAAGTGCCGCGGCACGTCCCATGAGTCGCTCCGCTTCGAAGTACTGGAGTTTGACGGCGTCGACACCAGCCTCGGCGGCACAGTCGACGAGATCGATCGCGCGATCCGGATCTCCATCGTGATTTACACCGATTTCCGCGATGATGTAGGGCGATTCGTCGGCGCTGATGAGGCGGCTTCCGATGCGCATGGCAACTCCTGACTCTCAAGAAACGCTCGCGCAACCGCGAGGTCCTCGGGTGCGTCGATATCAATGACTGATCCTTCCGGGTTCACGACGCCGCGACGCTCGCGCCCGAAGAAGGCATGCGGGCCCGGGGTCACCCCGGGGATCTCCAGATACAGGGCAGGGCGCGTGACCGCGAGGACGGCGCCGTCCGGGATCAGCGCGGGTGGCAGGTCCTGCCTGCGGAACACGCCGTGATTGAGCACGTCCCCCTCCCACGGTGTGACGACCCCCCCGGCATCGACCCGCGCCATCCACCAGGGGTGGTACTTGCCGACGGGTTGGTACGTCTGCACTGAGTCTGCACCAGTCGTCTCCAGCATCGTCATAACGCGATCCACAACCCCCTGTGGACGCACGGGAACATTCGCGTAGAGCATGCACACGTTCACGATGCGCGCGTCGTTCAGTTGATCGACCGCGTGACGTGCCGCCGCATCGACTGTCGTGTGATCGCACGCAAGGTCGGCCGGCCGCTCAATGACTTCGATTCCACGGGCAGCACCGATTCGCTGCATGACCGGGCAATCCGTACTGAGTGCAACACGATCGACACCGATCGCCTCCTGGGCTGCGTCGATCGTCCATTCGATGCACGGCCTTCCGGCAATGTCCGCCGTGTTCTTGCCCGGAACACCCTTGCTGCCGGCACGGCCGAGAATGAGAGCAAGCGTCGACATCCATTACCGCCCTGTCCAGATGGACTCGCCGCGACGGAACATGGTGGTCCGCGCCGACCAGATCTCCGCCCAGGCACGTTCCCATCCGTCGCTGGTACGGACAGTGCCCGACCTGTCGATCTCCGACTCACACACCGCCGCCGTTCCATCGCTCAGGATCATCATGCGATCCCGTGCATGCCGCAGCATCACGTTCCGGGGTGGAGGCAGGCATTCCACACGCTGACCATCGACGGGCCGCGGCATGGGATCGATCACCGCGGCTCCCACAATGAGATTCCACTTGTCGTAGAACCCCTCGATCTCTTCGTACACCTCATCGCATCGCGTGATGCGCGGGATGAGCCACTGTTCGGGGAGTCCGACCGAAACATCGATCGACTTGATGAGCACATCCAGACGCTCCAGCAGGCCTCGGTAGGCGCCTTCGTCCGCTCCAGAAAGCGCCGCGTAGGTGGAGGCAGTTCCCGCAACGAGATCGATGCTCAGTACGTGGACGTGATCGAGAGGCGCATGATCCCGGGGAAGATCGGTTCTGGCATGGACCACGAGACCGGCATCGCTGGCGGCCGCGGCGATGTCTGCGAACCGCGAATGCAGGAGCGGATCACCGCTACCGGAGAACGTCACGCATCCATCGGGAACGCCTGCTGCGAAATCCTGTACCAGTTCGATCGCCTGATTGACTGGCATGTCGGCGCGTTCGGCGGTTCGCGCCTGGAGGTGGTCGATCCGGCTGCCCTTGAGTGCTCGCCGGGTTGTGATCTCCAGGACGAGGTGCTGGGGCGCTCTTGGTGTATCAGACTGATCAAGCGCCTCAAGAGATGCGGAGATCTGTGCTGCATCCGATTCACCGTCAACAGTGGCGTGATGAAGGTACTCGCGCGCCACGCTCCGATCGGGGATGAATCGGTGCGGCGACTGCCGTACTTCTGGCGGGACCTGTATGCAGACAGGCCGGGCGACCGGGTCCGCCACCGGGCGCGTCGGGAGGTAGCCGAGCATGGCGCCGATCTGGGCCCCGGCACTTCCCGCCGCCTGGGCAGCCGCGAAATCAGCAAGCAGAGGACGAGCCAGAACACAGCCGGCGATCCCGGGAGGCGCCTGCGAGAAGGTAAGCCTGTTGACTTCGGGCGACTCGAGCATGCGCTCGACCAGTTGATCGTTGAGGACCGGATCGAGGTGGACCCAATCGGGGCCGATCAGCAGTGCACCACAGGCGTCCGTTCCTTCCAGTGCCGCATCGATGAGAGGCGCATCGAAGATCTCGTCGAACACGGAGAGATGACCCGGGCAGCCTCGCCACCCGGATGCGAAGGCACGAATCACACCGAGCGCCCGACGTCTCTTCGACGAGCAGGCCCGGTCCACCCTGCGCACCTCAATGTGCGCTGCGAGATCCGCAAGGTGATCTCGCGTTGCTCCCTCATCTCCTGTCGCGACCACGATATGCTCCGGCGACCTGCACTGCCTGAGCCGGCTGATCGTGGCGCGAAGGTGGGCGCCCGCATCAGTTCTTGACCGACCGAGGGGTGTCGAGTCCGGGTCGTAGGGGATGACCGCGATCACCTGGCGGTTGGCGGCACCCTTCGTCCTCGGACGGTCCTCAACCATCTCCTCGATCGCCTCCGGCATCAGGTCGCGGGTGCGCTTGGCGCCCCCCCGGAGTGCATCGCTCGTGGCTTCGAGCAGGTCGGTCATCACGTCCGCGGCATCAGCGAGCCAGCGCACATTGGTCTGGTCACGCTCGGTCTGCCGACGCTGTTTCTCGTGCGGACTGAGGCTGTCTTCATCCACACGCAACGCGCGATCGGCACGAACTCGCTTGAAGCCGCCAATCTGATTGAGCGTGTGCACGAGGTCATAGGCAGGTGAGAGTTCCGTCACCTGGTCACGGAGTCGGTACACCTTGCGGATCTCGCGATTGGTGGCGGCATCATCTTCAATGGTCTTTGCAATGCGATCGAGGTGGCGGGCGGCCTGTCGCGACAGGCGACCGACGCGTTTGACATCACCCGTGACATCACGAACGTGCCTGTCAATCGCTTTCACCGCCTCACTGGCGCACAGCGCTTCTCGCCCGAGGCGCTCGGGCGGCGCCGGCAACTCGGGCAGGCAGTCCGCACGGTGGTAAACATGCTGCTCAAGGGCTTCCCGCAGGGACATCGCGGTTGAGTGCTGCTTCGCGGCGCCGCCCTCCGTTGCATCAATGACGGTCCGCCCCTGTTCAACATCGCGCAGAAACTCGCGTTCGAACGCCGCGAGATACGTCGCCATCTGGTTGTCGGTGTAGATACTCCGACCGCTGTGATCCGTGAGTTTGTGCAGATGTGCCTTCATCCGCACGATCCGCTCCCACTCCATCATCTCGAGCGTGTTGAAGCCGCTGAGTTCGGGTCCCCAGACGTCGTGAATCGCGGCACCGGGTGCATAGTACTGCCCATCGCTGAACGCGAGATCCTGTCCCATGAGGATGACCGGATCACAACCCAGGTAGCGCGCAACACCATATGCGAGATGAGCGACGGTGGCGCCGGACGGAAGCATGTCGTGGCCGCGGCTCCGCGCCTCGCCGAGCAGCAGTTCAAGGTTCTCATCGCGCAGCATTCGAACGGGTCCCGGGAAACCCTCGGTGATGGCGGCATTGGCCTTCGGCTCGGCAATCAGCGTGATGCCCTCGACATCCGCGGGTGTGAGACCTTCATAGAAGCGACCGGAGATCTCGTGGAAGTCCAGCGCGGTCACGAAGTGCGGCCGGATGCCTTCGCGAAGCAGCGGCTTGAGGACAGTCTGTACCGCGACAATCACGCACCTCTCGCGCACGCGGGGGTCCTTGAGTAATGCGATGTTCCGACGCAGGCTCGGTCCCGCCGAGACGACGATGCCGGGGAAGCCGGTCGCGGCACCCTTCAACTCGTTGATCCGACCTCCCGTGACATAGTGATCGAGATTCATGAGCACGTTGCGCAGCGTCACGTCCATCTGTACGAGCGTCGTGATGACGTTGGTGCGCATGGCATTGACGACCCGGAGCAACTGATCGGAGAAGGAGCGGGCATCGGCACCAAGACGCTGTTCGCTGGCGGGATGCTGTACAACTGTGACGCCCATCGCCAGCATGACGATGCGCTTCTGAGTCGCATCGCTGATCGCGCCGGCATCGTCCGGCTCCGTCACGATCACGGTCGGTGTGTTCAGCAGCCACTCCCGGCAGTCGATGCGTTCGAAGACGGCGCGAAGCAGGCCGAGATCAGGTTCAAATACCACCAGCATCGCGGTGTTCTTGACGCGCTTTGAGATCGCGTCGAGGTGGTAGCCGAGGCCGAATCCGAGGACGACGATGCCACCCGCAGTTGATACGTCGACACCCGCCGCGAATCGCTCGGCCTCCTCCCGCGGTCGACGCCGGCTCGCGAGCAGGCGCCCGTCGAGTCGCGCCGACAGGCCTTCGTCCGTCTCGATGAACTCGATGTCATCGCGCGGGAGGGTCGCCGCGATCTGCCTGGCGGCACGCGGACTGCTGAGCAGCAGCGCGGCGAGGTTCGCCTCAAGCAGTGAGGCGGGCGTCGTCACCGTGGTGTCGATCATCGTCATGCGCGCAACCTCAGCAGAAGACTGGACGTCAATCAGGTGTTATCGACCGGGGATGGCCGCCGACTGCAACATTGCCGCCTCCGATGCGTACAGTGAAGTACGCCGAACGGAGTCACCCATGCTGAGCCCGATGATTGCTTCGCTCCCTGCGCCGCCACTTCTCGAACACTGGCTGCTGGAACAGTCCATTGTCCCGGGCGTCTTTCTGCTGGTCTTCGCCATCGTGGCCGCCTACATCCCCTGGTCTCGGGGCACCGGGGGGAAAGCCATGCTCCCCGCCGGCCTGCTGGCAGTCGCCGGCATCGCGATCATGGTCACGGGTCATCTCGTCGAAACCGAACGGGAAGAACTGCTCCATCGCAATCGCGAGTTTGTTCAGATCATCATGACCTCGGACTTCGTCGCGGCGGATGACTACCTCGCTCCCGGCGTCAGCGTGAGCGTCTCAGGTGAGTACCTCGCCCGGATGGACCGGGACTGGATGCTCTCGATGATCCAGACGTTCGAAGCCAATCTCCAGATCACGGACAGCTCATTCAGCTACAAAGCTGCATCCGTCGACGGTCCCGGCATCGGACGGACCCTCTTCAAGGCGCGGGTGCAGAGTGCCACATTCGGCGGACCCCATCCGACCACCTGGGAAATCGCGTGGCGTCAGGATCCCGAAGGACGCTGGCAGGTCAGCGAGTTCAACTGGCTCACCTACCTCGGCCAGAAGCCGAGCACGAACTGGCTGGGTGGACTCAAGACCGGTCACTTCAACTGACCCGATCAACCCACAACCTGAAGCGGCTCACCGTCAAGCGGCCAGGGATTGAAGCGGGCCGGATTCGCGTCGTGACGCTCCTCGCCCACACGCAGAATGTCCGACATGACCGCCGAAGCCGTCGGACGCCGACCCGCGCCGGCGCCGAAGAACGAGACCATACCGACGGCATCACCCCAGTACACCACGCCGTTCGCCGATGCGTGCACGCTGCTCAACATGCCGAGGTCCTCGTCGTCCGGCGCCACCTCGACAGGACGAACCAGCGCGCGGACGCGCCGGGCATCGATGCGCTCCGCCGCTGCAATGAGCCGGATCGAACGCCCCAGACTGACCGCGTCAATGATGCTCTCCACATCGATTCCCTCGACACCCTCACACGGAATCGCCTCAACGTCCACCACACCACCGAACGCAAGCGTCGCGAGAATGGCGAGTTTTTCCGCAGCGTCGCGGCCTGATACGTCCTTCGACGGATCCGCTTCCGCAAACCCGAGCCGGGTGGCTTCCGCCAGCGCCTCCTCATAGGCGTTCGAGGCATCTCCGCCGCTCCGGATCTGCTGCTGCATTCGATCAAGAATGAAGTTGCAGGTGCCGTTCAGGATGCCGACGACCCGGGTCACCTCGTTGGCCGCGAGACCGTCGACGAGTCCGGTCACACACGGAACACCACCGCCGACCGCCGCCTCCATGCGAATGATGCGATTCTCCCGGGCTGCGAGGCGGTAGAGGTCCTCGCCGCGAGCGGCCATGAGCGCCTTGTTCGCAGTCACCACATGCCGCCCGGCCCCGATTGCCGTCTGGAGCCACCCTGCTGCCAGGTCGATGCCCCCGGCCACCTCCACCACCGCATCACAGGGTGTGCTGTGAAAGGCATCGGCGCTGTCGGTGACGAGGGCGCCCGCCGGTGGTGCGACCTCGCGCGACCGGGAAACGTCGCGGACGAGAATCGCCGCCACCTCGACCGGCTCACCCAGGCGCGCTGCATAGCGATCCCCATGCTGATTCAGGAGTTCGATCACACCCTGGCCGACGGTTCCGTATCCGATGATCGAGATGCGCATGGGGCATATCTTACGGGCTTGGCGGGATCGGACGCGCCGGTCCCTTGCGGCGTCGCGTTCACCCCCCCATGATGCCGGATCCGAAACGCCCACAGAAAGCGACCCGATGCCCGAGACGACCTGGATCAACGGAACATATGTCACGCGTGAGAGCGCCTTGGTCTCTGCGTTCGATGCCTCAGTACAACACGGCATCGGGCTCTTCGAGACGATGATGGCGACCCGCGCCGGCGTCTTCCGCGTCGATGCCCACGTGGCCCGACTCGTCGAGTCGGCTCGCGAACTCGGCCTGTCCGATGCGCTCCGAAACGATGCCCTCGCCGAACTCGTCGAAGCAGTGACGGATCACTCGGAACTGGCGACGGGCAATGACCTCGCCCGCGTCCGACTCACTTTGACCGGCGGGAATCTCAACCTGCTCAGCGCGGCACAGCCGGGTCCGATTGATCCGACGATCATCGTCCACGTGCAGCCGGCAACGGCGTACCCCGATGCCCTCTTCGAGAAGGGCGCTGCCGCCGTCATCGGAGACACGCGCGTCAATCCCCTTGACCCGGCCCAGGGTCACAAGACGATCAACTACTGGTGGCGGCTGAAGGAGCTCCAGCAGGCCGCCGCCCGGCAGGCATCAGAATCCATCCTCTTTTCGATCACCAATCACGTCGCATCCGGAACGGTCAGCAACGTATTCACCGTGAAGAAGGGCGTCCTGAGCACCCCGATCGCGCGGGGGCAGGAACAGACGGGCGCCATGCCAAGCCCAGTACTGCCCGGCATCACCCGGGGCTTCCTGATCGAACATGCACGCACCTCCGGACTGAAGGTCGAGGAACGCATGATCACCGTAGACGACCTCCTCGGCGCCGACGAGGTCTTTCTCACCAACTCCAGTTGGGGTGTGCTTCCGATCGTGCGGATCGAGGCGGAGACGGTCGGAAGTGGCCAGCCCGGCCCGATGACGCTCGCCTGCCTCGATGTCTGGAGGAATGCCATCTTCTCCGGCCCGGACGAGTCCTGAGTGTGCCGCGATCACGCGGAGGTTCGCTAGAATTGGCGTGCTATGCCCTCCTCGTTCCCATCGCTGAGACTGCTGCTCCTCCAGGT
Organism: Phycisphaerae bacterium; assembly: GCA_030432255.1. Classification (GTDB taxonomy): domain Bacteria; phylum Planctomycetota; class Phycisphaerae; order Phycisphaerales; family UBA1924; genus JAUIHS01. Next base: position 353,210 of record JAUIHS010000001.1, on the reverse strand, counting down.
GCGCGAATCTGCGCAGGTGGCGGAGCACGAGAAGCAGTGCGTGGTGGAGCGGTGCGGCATCCACGGGGAACAGGTTCGGAACATCAATCTCGTTGAGCACCCGACACCGGAGTGGTCCGAGGTCGAGGCGGCGGATGCCGTGATCATCGGCGGTGCCGGCGTCCATTCGGCCGTGAAGGACTATCCGTTCACCGATCATCTCGCGGCGATGATCCAAAGGATGGCCGATGCCGCGAAGCCCTTGTTCGGATCCTGCTGGGGTCACCAGTTCATGGCCCGCGCCCTGGGTGGCGAAGCCATCCACGATCCCTCCCGATCGGAGGTCGGTGCCCACCTGGTCGACCTCACGGACGAGGGTCGGAACGATCCCGTCTTCTGGCTTCCGGACGACAAGGCTGGCTTCCCATCGCCCTTCGATGTGCTCCTGGGCCATCAGGATCGCGTGTCGCGGCTGCCTGAGGGCGGTCTGGAACTCGCCAGCACCGATCTCTGTCCCAACCAGGCCTTTCGTCTCGAAGGCCTCCCCATCTACGGGACCCAGTTCCACGCCGAACTGACGGAGGAGCGCCTCATGGAGCGCCTCATGGTCTACCGCCACATCTACATGCCGGACGCCGAGGCGTTCGAGGCAATGTCCCGAAGCCTGAGGCCGACTCCCTACGCCGCGCAGATCCTGCGCCGCTTCATCGAAGAGTATGTGTAGTTATTGGACCGGGCGACCCGCCGGAAGTGGACCTCGAGGGGTGTGATCCGCAGATCGCCCGTTACAATCGGACTTCGGTCCTGGAAATGAGGATGTATGGGCGTCGAAACTGTTCAGCAGCGTGGGGACGGCGAGGCGCAGCGGGCTTTCATGAAGACGCTGCTCCGCGATGTACGTGCCCTGGAGCAGATGCTGAACAACGGCATGTTCGAGACGGGGGTCCGCCGCATCGGTGCCGAGCAGGAACTCTTCATCGTCGACCGGTCGTGGCGGCCGGCGCCGCTGAACGACCCCATCCTCAACGATCTCAACGATGGTGACTTCACGACCGAACTTGCCAAGTTCAACATGGAGTTCAACCTCGACCCGCTGGTCTTCGGGGGTGACTGTCTCTCCCGCCTCGAAGCGGACATCAACGAGCACCTCGTGCGCGTTCGCAACGCCGCCCGGCTGCACAACGCCGAAGTCGTACTCTGTGGCATCCTTCCTTCACTTCTCAAGTCGGACCTCACACTCGATAACCTCACCGATCGCCCTCGCTACCGGGTGCTCAATGATGCGCTGACCCAACTTCGCGGCGGCCCCTATCAACTGCGCATCGAAGGCATCGATGAACTCAGCGTCGAGCACGACAACGTCATGCTGGAAGCCTGCAACACCAGCTTCCAAGTGCATTTCCAGGTCTCACCTGACGAGTTCGCACGGGCCTACAACATCGCACAGGCGGTCACCGCGCCAGTCCTCGCGGCAGCCTCCAACTCCCCGCTGCTCTTCGGCAAGCGACTCTGGCGCGAGACGCGCATCGCCCTTTTCCAGCAATCCATCGACACGCGACAGTCGCATCATGACATGCGCGAGTTCCTCCGCCGCGTGAGCTTCGGAACACACTGGGTTGAGAAGGGCGTCCTTGAGATCTACCAGGAGGACATCGCCCGGTTCAAGGTGCTCTTCAACATGGACCCGGTCGAGGACCCCATCGAGAAGATCCAGAAGGGGGAAGCACCGCGGCTTGCCGCCCTCTGCCTGCACAACGGAACGGTCTACCGATGGAACCGGGCGTGCTATGGCGTTTCGAAGAATCGTCCACACCTGCGCATCGAGAACCGCATCCTCCCCTCCGGCCCGACACCGCGCGATGAGATCGCCAATGCCGCATTCTGGTTCGGACTGATGTCCGGGGTCACTGAGCAGTACGAAGACATCACGCGAGTCATGGATTTTGATGACGCCGCGGCGAACTTCAACGCGGCGGCGCGCCAGGGGCTTGACGCCCAACTCTTCTGGCCCGGTCAGGGTCATCGTCCGGCGCGCGAACTGCTTCAGGACCTGTTCCTGCCACTGGCGCGAGAGGGTCTGGCGAGCGCCGGCATTGATGCGTCGGACATCAGCCTCTACCTCGATACGATCCATGACCGGATCGCTTGCAATCAGACCGGCGCCCAGTGGGCGACCCGCTCACTCGGAGCACTCCGGGGGATTCGGAACAGGTCAGAGCAACTGGCAACGGTCGTCGCGGCCATGGTTGAGAACCAGCGCAACGGACATCCGGTCCATGAATGGCCCCTCGCGGAGCCCACATCGCAGACACTCTCGCGCGAGAACTTCCGCGTTGTGGGGCAGTACATGTCCTCGGACCTCTTCACAGTGCACGAGAACGACGTGGTCGATCTCGTCGCCAACCTGATGGACTGGAAGCATGTCCGGCACGTGCCGGTCGAGGACGACGATCACTGCCTCGTCGGGCTGGTCTCTCACCGGGCGCTGCTGCGATTCCTTGCCCAGGGTGGGCCGGAGGAGACCAATATTCCGGTGCCGGTCAGTTCGATCATGCATCGCAATCCGATCGTGGCCTCTCCGGAGACACCCACGGCGGACGCCATCAGGCTGATGCGCGAGCACCATGTCGGGTGTCTGCCCGTCACCAGCGACGGCAAGCCTCACGGTCGCCTCATCGGGCTCATCACGGAGTACGACCTCATCATGCTGGCTGCTCCGCTGCTCGAGCAGTTCCTGGAGGATTGAGGGAGCGACTGGTGTGCTGAAGGCTCCGGAGCCACATCATCCCGAGGCGTTGCACGTTCACCGCCTGACGGTTCAGGGCGCGATGGAACGCGGTCCTGTACTGGTGTGCGTGTGCGCTCAGCACGGCAATGAGCCTTCCGGCGTGCATGCGACCGAGCGCGTTCTGGAGACCATCAAGGAGCGCGATCTCCCGCTCCGCGGCGCCATCGTCGCCCTGATCGCCAACATCGCCGCATTGCGCAATCACTCGCGATTCATGGAACAGGACCTGAACCGGATGTGGACGTCTGACCGTGTCCACGCGGTCACCTCCGGCATGCTCGACGACGATTTCATGGAGCACCTTGTCGCAGAACGCTTCGAGCAGTCGCAGATCATCCAGGCCATCGACCACATCACGACCGAGGCTGCCGGGCCCATCTCCTTCATTGACCTGCACACGACATCTGCGCCCTCGGCTCCATTCTGCGTGCTTGGCGACAGCCTTCGCAACCGACGTCTCGCCGCTCACCTTCCGGTGACCCGGATTCTCGGTGTCGAGGAAGTGCTGGAAGGAACGCTTCCAGACTACATCAACCAGTTGGGGCTCGCCTCGGTGGGATTCGAAGCGGGCCAACACGACGACCCCCTGTCTATCGAACTGCATGAGTCCGCGATCTGGCTGCTGGTCGAAGCCTCCGGCATCCTGCACCGCCGCGACATCCCGGACTTTGACCGCCATTACCGCACCCTGTCGGATGCTTCACTCGGGTTGCCGCCGGTTGTTGAAGTGCGCGATCACCACCGGGTCGGCGAGCGCGATGGATTCCGCATGCAGCCGGGCTACGACAACTTCCAGTTGATCAGCGAGGGAGAACTCCTCGGAGCCGACAACGAGCGGGAGTTCCACGCCAGCGAAAACGGCCGGATCTTCATGCCGCTCTACCAGAAACTCGGCGAGGATGGCTACTTCGTCGTCCACGCCGTTCCGCCCGGATGGCTCACGCTCACCGGCTGGCTCCGCCGACTGAAGACTGAGCGACTCCTTCCCCTGCTGCCCGCGCTGCGCCGCAGCACCGAACTGCCCGCAACACTCGTCGTGGATGAAGACCGGGCCGGACGGCTGACGTGGAGCCTGCTCCATGCGCTCGGCTATCGGCGCGGCCGACGCATCGACGGTCAGTTCCATGCGGCCCGCGGCCTCTTCGACCTGGGCCACGGCAACCACGGGCGGCTGATCTCCTGTACGAACAAGCCCCTCCGAACGAACACGCGGACGAAGTGAGTCAGGGGCGCGGCTGCCAGAGCACGCACCCACTGTGCCCGCTGACGCGCATGGACTGACTGACCTGCACCAGCCGATCGAGCGTGTGACAGTTGTCGACCGCCACACTCCACTTGCCATCGGGCAGCGGAATGCGGGCTTCGTGGCCGGTCCCGTTCAGCAGCAGCACTGCGCGGGCCCAGGTGTCCTCGCCCGTCGTGTCCTCGATACGAACCCCGATCGTACCGTCGGGAATCTCAAGTCCCATGTCTTCATCGAAGTAGTGGACACCCTCCTCGACCGCCTGGCGGGTCACCGGTCGGAAGAGTGGATGGTCGAGGCGCATGCGGATGATGCGGCGATAGAAGGTGAACAGCCTGAAGCGCTTGTCCTTTGCCCGCCACGAGATGTTGTTGATCCGATCGCCGAGGTTGTAGGTATTGTCGTGGCCATCCTTGCTGCGATCGAATTCCTGGCCCGCGTGGATGAACGGGATGCCGGGGCACATCATCAGGATCAACAGCCCGAGTCGGTGCATCTGCTCCTTCTGAAGCTCAGTCAGCCGCGCATCCTCGCCAACCGTGAGTTGCAACCGGTCAGCAAGCGTGTGGTTGTCGTGACACTCGATGTAGTTGATGGACTCCAGCGGCGTGTCGGCGAATGAATCAATCGCACCACGCAGACCATCCTTGACGCGTGGGATCTTCTCACCGCTGACCAGGAAGCCCGGATCGTCTTCGTCAAAGACGCTGCCGCGAAGACCGTCGCGGAGGATGTCATTGAAGACACTCCACCCTCGGCCGCGCTGGACGCCTTTCTCATTGATTTCGATGGGCGTCGGCCCGGCGGCCCACGGCTCGCCGTAGACCAGGATGGTCGGATCGATGGCGTGAAGTTCAGAAGCCACCATCTGCATGGTGTCCGCATCAATCAAGCCCATGAGATCGAAGCGGAATCCATCGACGCCATACTCGGTGACCCAGTGCAGACAACTCTCGACGATCAGTCGTCGCCCCTGATCGGAGTCAGAGCGAAACTCGTTGCCGCAGGCGCTGCCGTCCCAGGGCGTGCCATCCTCGTGAAACCGGAAAAAGGTCCGCGGCGCCAGCGCCATGAGGCCACGAAGGCGCGTGGGCCAGACTTCCGACGTGTGGTTGAAGACCACATCAAGCGTGACCCGCAGCCCCGCCTCATGAAGCGCACTGATGGCCCGCTTCAATTCCTGTACCGGTGCCTCCAGCGCAACAGATGAGGCATAGCCCTCGAAGGGTGCGAAGAACTCGTTGGGCATGTAGCCCCACTCGTACGCGGTGTCGTACAGCGACGCGAAGGAGTGCACGGGCATCAGTTGAACAACTGTCACGCCCAGTTCAACAAGATGATCAAGCCCCGTGGAAAGACCCGTTCCGTCCAGGCGGGTTCCCGACTGCGTCAGGCCGAGATAGCGCCCATTCCAGGAATTGCGAACGCCGGCGGCTTCGTCACGCGTGAAGTCGCGGATGTGCAGTTCATAGATCACCGCATCACGCGGGGCGAGGTCCGGCCGGGGCGTGACGGCTGTCCGATCGGAGCAGACGATGGCGCGCCCGTCCCTGACCAGAGTCGCACGGGGGTCGACGATCTCGGAGAGGGTCCGACCGTCGCGTTCGATCTCGTAGGTGTACGACCAGCCGCGCCAGTTGCCGGGCACACTCCTCGACCACACTTCCGCCTCCCCCTCGACGGGGGCGAGTTCCGCGACGCGGGACTCCTTCGTACCAGGGTGCACGAGGCGGATGCGCACGGCATCGGCGTCAGCAACGACGGCGAACCTGGAGGACTCCTCACCGATCGTCACACCCAGCGGCGTACAGCCAGCCCACGCCGAGGCGACGATGGGGGTAATCAAGGCATCCGTGCTGGCAACTCCGTTGGACATTCGTACTCCGGGGAGGGGGGTTCTTCGGGCCCACAGCCTACCATCGTCACATTCTGAATTCCCGTGAGCAGGATTCCCGCGACACCCTCTTGGGTTCTCTCAGACGATATGGCACAATGTCCGGCAGATTGCAGCATCACGGCCGGTCTGGCCGATGGAAGGTCCGATGAGCAGCCAATCACATGACGAACCTCGTATCTCCCGCCGCGATGCGCTCCGTCGCAGCCTGGCGGGCGTTGCCGCACTTTCAGGAACGGCCATGCTGGGTGCGTGTGCCTCGTCGTCAAGTTCGCGGCGTGTCGCGCTTCCCGAGGTCCCGTGGCCGGATGCATCGGTGCATGCGGATTCGCCGACGATTCATCACTGGGACCCGTCCATGGATGCCTCATCGGCTTCCAGCCGGGTCACTGTTCCGGACCTCATGTCCCGCCGCCTCTGGGCCAAGGGCAGCCCGGTCCCCCGCCTGATGGACCGGATGGTGCCCATCGACCGGATCACAATCCACCACGACGGCATGTCGGCGTTCACCAGTACCTCTTCCGATGCCGCCGCGCGGCGCATCGAGGCCATCCGGTCGGCCCATCGTGGCCGCGGCTGGGGCGACATCGGCTATCACTATGCCATCGACCCCGCGGGTCGGATCTGGGAGGCCCGTCCGATCTCCTGGCAGGGCGCTCACGTGAAGGAACAGAACACCGGGAACCTCGGCATCTGCGTGCTGGGCAACTACGAGATCCAGCAGCCCAACGCCGCACAACTGGATGCCGTGGAACGCTTCGTGGTCGCGCAGATGCAGACGTACAAGGTGCGCGCCTCTCGGATCTACACGCATCGTGAACTGTCACGCACCGCGTGCCCCGGCCGATTCCTCCAGTCGCAGATGGCACGGTTGCGCGGCCCCGGCACCATGATCTCAATGGCCTGAGATCGACCGCCGCTCCGGCATGTCCTGAACAACCAGATCCCGGACAGGTCGCATCACGACTGCGCTGTAGAATGAACACGCTGAAGTGCAGCATCTGTCACGAAGGAGAGTGGTTGACATGGGTATTTGGGACAGGATCCGCGGCGAACTCATTGACATCATCGAGTGGCTGGATGACTCCAACGACACGATGGTGTATCGATTCGAGCGTCGCAACAACGAGATCAAGTACGGCGCCAAACTGACGGTCCGTGAGGGCCAGGCGGCGGTCTTCATCAACGAGGGCCAGATCGCAGACATCTTCCGACCCGGCATGTACACGCTGGAGACGAAGAACCTCCCCATTCTCGCAACGCTCAAGGGATGGAAGTACGGCTTCGAGAGCCCGTTCAAGGCCGAGGTCTACTTCGTGTCAACGCGCCGCTTCACCGATCTGAAGTGGGGCACCAAGAACCCCATCATGATGCGTGACCAGGAGTTCGGCCCGATCCGGCTGCGCGCCTTCGGAACCTACACGGTGAGGGTCAAGGATCCCGGCGTCTTCATCCAGGAGATCGTGGGAACAGACGGGCACTTCACCAAGGACGAAGTGACGGACCAGCTGCGCAACATCGTCGTTTCGCGATTCGCCGATCTGCTCGGCGAGAGCAAGATCCCGGCGCTGGATCTGGCCGGCAACTACGACGAACTCGGCAAGTTCATCACCGAGCGGATCAGTCCGAACTTCGAGGGCTATGGGCTTGAGTTGTCCGAGTTGTACGTCGAGAACGTCTCGCTCCCCGAAGCGGTCGAGCAGGCTCTCGACAAGCGCAGCAGTATGAACATCGTCGGGAACATGCAGGAATACACGCAGTTCCAGGCCGCTGAAGCCATCGAAGATGCCGCCAACAACCCGAGCGGCGGTGGTGGACTCGCGGCGGGTGGACTGGGTGCCGGCATGGGTATCGCCATGGGACAGCAGATGGGCCAGATGATGTCCCAGCCACCCCAGCAGCCCGGCGCAGCGCCGCCGCCGATTCCACAGTCACCGAGTTACTTCGTCGCCGTCAACGGACAACAGACGGGCCCCTTCAATCTGGACCTGCTTCGCCAGCAGGCGCAGTCAGGTCAACTGACGCGCGAGTCGCTCGTCTGGACCCAGGGCATGGCCCAGTGGCAACCGGCCGGGCAGGTCGGAAGCCTCATGTCACTCTTCGGCGCCGCTCCTCCCCCGCTCCCGCCGCAATGAGCCATCCCCCGGATCAGACTGACGCCGAGTTGATCCATCCTCCGGAGGAGGAAACGGACGAGACGCCACCGGAAGCCCGGGAGCGCCTGTTCCCTTGCGCTCAGTGCGGTGCGAAGGTGGGATACCGCCCCGGCGCCGATACGCTCCACTGCCCCTACTGCGGCCACGACACACCTCTCGACCTCACCGAACTCCCGCCCATCGAGGAATTGGACTACGCCGCAGCGCTCGCCGATCTCGGGTCGCATGAGGCCATCGAAGAGCACACGATCGTCAAGTGCGGCGCCTGTGCCGCTGAACTGGACCGCCCTCCGGATGTTGATGCCTTTGACTGCCCCTATTGCGGTCACAGCATTGTCGCGACGGGTACCAGTCGGAAGTTGATCCGACCCAAGTCGCTCCTCCCATTCCTGGTGACGCGACAGGAAGCCCGCGCCGCCTTTCGCAAGTGGGTCAGTTCGCTCTGGTTCGCGCCCTCCGAACTCAAGAAGGTGGCGTCCATCGACTCCCGCCTGACCGGGATCTACATCCCCTACTGGACCTACGACACCAGCACCACCACGTCTTACGTCGGCCAGCGCGGCGAACACTACTACGTCACCGAGTCCTACACCACGCAGGTCGATGGCAAGTCCGTCACCCGCACGCGCCAGGTCCAGAAGACGCGCTGGTACCCCGCGGCGGGCGTCGTTGCGCGCGCCTTCGACGATGTCCTCGTCCTCGCCTCGCGCTCCCTTCCCGAGAAGTACATCCACGCGCTCGAGCCCTGGGACCTCGAGAATCTCGTGTCATACGCCGACGAATACCTCGCAGGCTTCCAGGCCGAGAGTTATCAGATCGAACTGATCGACGGATTCGAGAACGCCAAGGTGATCATGGATCCGCAGATCGTCAGCGATATCCACCGCGACATCGGCGGCGATGAGCAGCGAATCACCTCGAAGAAAACCGCCTACGACGACATCACGTTCAAGCACATCCTGCTGCCGGTCTGGATCAGCGCGTACCGATACCGCCAACGGGTCTTCCGGTTCCTCGTCAATGCGCGCACCGGGGAAGTTCGCGGCGAGCGCCCGTGGAGCGCCTGGAAGATCACCTTCGCGATCCTCGCCGCTCTGCTCCTGGTCGGTGCAATCGCGGTCATCGTTGTGATCGCCAGGTCCAACTGACGCGGAGTGCAGCCCTGTCAGGCGATCGTGGCATCCGTCATCCGTGTGACAACGACAACATGCACATCCGCGTGCAGTCTTCGAATGCGCTCAACGTGTGCCGGCTCCATGGCCGACGCCGTGCGAATGGCAATCTGGATGTCGTCCGACAACTCCGGCAACAGGTCGCCCTTGATCAGGAACGCGAGCGACTCGTCTTCACCCCGTTCGATCAGCCAGCCCATGCCCGGCTCACTCATGCCATCCTGATGCCACCAGATCGCATCCGATTCGACATTCCGGGAACCGCCGCGGCGGTCCATTGTGACTTCCATCATCTTCAACTCCTCCGTTTCCCGTTCATGCCAGGATTGACACATACACAAGCGAGTCATCCCCGCCCCCCGCCTCCGTTCTCAGCACAACGCCCTCCCGCATCCCATGTCGGTGAGATGCCGCAGAATCCGCGGGATAGACGATGTCGCCCGCCCGCGGCGTATCACGTGAGTTTGTCAGCAGCACGAGTCCGTCCAGCGACCGCTCGACGATTCGGCTGCACCGTTCGCGCCGCCCGCCGCGAACCCGCCAGCGAATACTCTTCCGGCTCGGCCACCGCTCGGAGAGTCGGCGGTCTTTCCAGTCTCCGAACTCCACCTGCAGGTTGGATGTCGTCTCGGTCTTCATTACGCAGCCTCCCGTCTTGCGGTGCTCACTGCGGGTATGCGATGTACCGCCGATATCACGGCCGGATCGAAGCTGCTCCCGGCACCCCGGCGAAGTTCGTCGAGCGCCTCACTCGGTTGCCGCGCCGGGGCGTAGGTCCGATCGCTCATCATCGCGGCAAGCGCATCGGCCACGACCAGGATCTGTGTGATCCGTGCGGTTTCGTCAGGATTGATGACATCATCGAAACGAGCCGGGCAGGCTCCGACGATCCGTGAGACACCGGCATCCACCCCCATCATGCCGCAGAGTTCGCGCCCGATCTCACCCCTGCGTGCCAGGATCAGTCGCTCCACGCCGTCGAGCGCGAAGGGCTTGGCCAGGGTCTCTTCTGGCATCATGACCTTTCCGATGTCGTGGAGCAGCGCGCTCTGCCGCAGTGTCTCAAGGTCTGCATCAGTGAGATTCATCTGGCAACCAATCTCTTCGGCAAGTCGACAGACCTGCTCGCTGTGGTCCGTGGCCGCGTTCCGCTGCGCAGGTCCGACTTCGGCTCCGAGTGACTTGAGCAGGGCATCGCGGCGTGTCCTGATGTCACCGCCTCCCTCCTGGACGGCGCGGGCCAGGTTCCCGACTCGTACCATGCGGGATGTGCAGACACGGTTTCGTCCCAGTGACTTTGCGAGGTACAGCGCCTCATCCGCCTCGCCGATCGAACTCTCTCCCAGTTCGTGAGTCGATGCGATATGCAGGCCGACACTGATCGTCACAGGCACGCGAAAGCCGTTGAATCGAATGACCTCGCCTTCAACCGCGCGCCTGATGTCCTCAGCCCAGATCCAGTCGGCCGCCTCTCCGGCAGAGGATCGGAGCACGAGGAACTCCTCGCCTCCCCAGCGGAAGGCCGTTTCGCCCAGGGTGAAATCCACCAGCACGCCCGCCACCCGCTGAATGACGCGATCCCCGAAGCCGTGGCCATGCGTGTCGTTGATGCCCTTGAAGCGATCGATATCCACCATGACACAGGCGGTCCGGACCCTGCGGTCGTTATCGAAATAGCCGGTCTCGATCATGTGATCGAAGTGGCGGCGATTGCTCAGTTTCGTAAGCGGATCGGTGAACGCCTCTCGCAGCAGTCGGCGCTCGCGGCGTTCCGCCCGGCGTCTCTCCTTCTGATGATCGCGGGCGGCCTCGACCACTTCGAGGATACGTTCGACAAGATGCTGCTGCGTCGCCAGATCCGACTTGCGGAAGAAGTCAGTCACACCGTGTCGCATGCTCTCGACGACAACGCGCTGACGGGTGTCGGATGATACGACGATAATGGGTATATTCCTCAGCGCGTCACCGGCATCTTCGATGATCTGCGCGGCGTCGGTCGGACCGAGATTGAAGTCCATCACGGCGCAATCGAAGACGTCAGTGCGAAGCGCCTCCAGGAACTCCTCGGCTGTTGAAGTGGTGGTGACCGACATCGGGAAACAGGACTGCCCGAGCATGCGTCTGAGCAGTCGCTGATAGGCGACATCATCCTCGACTATCAGGATCCGTAAGGCATCCACGGTCATCTCCCCTGTCTCCGGCTTCCAGTCCTGAATCGGTGGCATGGAGAGCGGACAGCAGTCACACCCCGGGATTGAATCGGTGTTTCATGTTTTGCAGCCGTCCAACCTGCCCATCACGGTAATAACAACCGAACCGGACGCCGAATGCCCCTCCGCAGAGGGGATGAGATCAGACCGACAGAGCGGGGAATCGCCCCGGCCGCTGCGTAAAAAATCTCCATGTGATGATGCGATCGGGAACGTCAGTAACTGTTGGCTTCCAACCGAACCTTGCCCCTGAAGACCCAGTAGATCACGACGGTGTACGTCAGCACACACGGCATTCCGATCAGTGCGATCAGGAGCATCGTGGACAGCGTCGATCGACTCGATCGAGCCGTGTATACCGTGAGATTCCACGATTCACCCAGCGACGATGGCACCAGGTTCGGGAAGATCGCCGCCGCGAAGAGAAAGGCGAGTGCCGCGATCACGGAGCATGAGGACACGAACGCATACGCCGGCTGACGCTTGTACATCGCTCGCGGAATGTTTGCGATCGCAAGCACGTTCAGGAGCGGAACGATCCAGAGGACGGGATGGTTCCGGAAGTTCACCGTCGCGCGCGGCACCTCGACCAGAGTAAAGACCGTCGCGCCAATATAGACGGCAATGAAGACCCAGAAACAACGCCAGATCCACCGCTCGACACACGCCTGCAGTTCGCCCTCCGTTTTCAGGTACAGGAAGATCGCACCATGCATCGCGAACAGACTCACCGTCAGGCAGCCGACAACCAGCGGATACGGAGACAACTGCGCAAAGACCGACTGCCGCACCACGAGGTCTTCACCCATCGGCAGACCCAGCATCACGTTGCCACCCGCGACCCCGAAGAGGAACGCCGCGAGCAGACTTGCCCCGAAGAAGCCGAAATCCCACAGGCCGCGCCAAATCCGACGCTCTGTCTTCGAACGAAACTCGAGACTCACGGCACGAAAGATCAGTGCGAACAGGAGCAGCATGAACGCCACATAGAAACCGCTGAAGACTGTGGCGTACGCGTGGGGAAATGCCGCAAAAAGTGCGCCGCCGAACGTCACGAGCCACACTTCGTTACCATCCCACAAGGGACCGATCGAGTTCATCATCAACCGGCGGTGCTCATCCGTCTTCGCAAGCGGATGGAGAATGCCGACCCCGAGATCAAAGCCGTCCAGCACGGTGTACCCGATCAGCAGGACCCCCAGCAGGCCGAACCAGATCAAGGCGAGGGTGTCATGATCAAGCACTGTCGTGACCCCCCTCCGACCGGTCGCTGCGTGATGCCATCAGGGAACGCCCGCCGCCGACGGAAGCCGCCGCGCGAACGAAACCACGCTCCTCCGAGCCAGCTTCAACGGATGCTTCCGCCGCGGGCCCATGCTGGATCTTGTCATTCAGAACATAGAGCCAGACGATGAAGAGCATGAGGTAGATGATGCCGAACATCGCGAGAGACCAGGCCACCTGCTCCGCCGTCACCGCTTCACTCAGACCCTCACTCGTCCGCAGACCTCGCATCTCAACGCCATCCTGGACAGATGGATACACGATCCACGGCTGACGCCCCGTCTCCGCGGCAACCCACCCCGCGTGATTCGCCGCGAAACCGCCCAACACCATGAAGACGTACACCCACAGCAGCCAGCGCATTCGAAAGACGCGTCCGCCCCGGAGCAGCGGCAGGGTCGCGAGTGTGAGCAGAATGAACAAGGTGCCCAGTCCGACCATCATGTGGTACGCCTGGAAGGGCAGCCAGACCCCGGGTCGGTCTTCGACGGCGAACGCGTCCAGTCCGGTCACCGGCTCCGTTCGATCCTGGTGCAACAGCCAACTGAGCATGCCCGGCATCGCGATCCCGAACTTCACCTCTTCCGACTCCGCATCGGGCCACCCGAAGAGATAGAGGTCCGCGGGCCCCGTTTCGAAGTGACCCTCAAACGCCGCGAGCTTGGCAGGTTGCGTCTTCGACACCTGCTCCGCCTGGTCATGTCCTGTCACCAGTGCGAGCAGGCTGAAGATCGCAGCCACGATCACGCCGATGGTGAAGCACCGCTTCGCAAAGAGTTCGTGTCGCCGGTGCAGCAGGTACCACGCGCTGATGGAACAGACAAAGAACCCGCCCAGAATCATCGCACCGATCAGCGTATGCGTAAGCCGATCGACACTCGATGGGTTGAAAACCATCGCCCAGAAATCCACGATCTCCGCCCGGTGCCCGGCGATACCGTTGATCTCCGTCTCGACGATGTGATAGCCCGCCGGCGTCTGCTGCCAGGAATTCGCAACCACGATCCAGACTGCGCTGAAGCACGATCCGAGGAACACCATCAGACTGCTGAAGAAGTGCATCTTCGGGCCGACACGGTTCCAGCCAAAGACCAGGATGGCGAGAAACCCCGACTCAAGAAAGAAGGCGAAGATCCCCTCCGCCGCCAGCGCGGAACCGAAGACGTCGCCCACGAACCGACTGTATGCGGCCCAGTTCGTGCCGAACTCGAACTCCATCACGATGCCGGTCGCCACACCGAGCGCGAAGTTCAATGCGAAGACCCGCGTCCAGAACTGGGCCGCATGCTTCCAGCTGTCATCCCGCGTCCGGAGCCACACCCCTTCGATGATGACCATGATCAAACCGAGCCCGATGGTCAACGGCGGGAAGAGATAGTGGAACATGATCGTTCCAGCGAACTGAAGCCGGCTCAGAAGTTCGACGTCCATTTCAGCTCAATCTCCACCCGGAACCTCCACCCAGAACCAGCCGCGAAGGTCGCCGTCCCGAAAGCCGGTGGCAGCATCATCTGGATACCGGAGCGCGAGTTCCTCTGTCACACCCGGGTCCATGTCGTCCGGGTCTCCATGACACTGTAGGCAGAAGGGCGCGACCACGATAGGAGTCAGGACCGCCAGGCGTCCCCCCGGGCCGACCAGCACATGCTCCTCGGAGGTGCGCGCGGCAACCAGCTCACCGGCCCATGCCGGTGGCTGGTTGCTGTCGCTGCGTCGCTTCCACGATGTTCGACCCAGGAGTGTCTCGTGGTCACGCTGCACCGACGCGACGAGTCTCGGCGCCTCGTCCGCGCACACTGAAATGGCCCCCACCAACCCCTCTGTCTCAACCGCCTCGACGAGCGTCGCCATCAGGACACCCGCCAGTTCGCCCCTCGCCTCCGCAGCCCGCTCCAATTGTTCCTGCTGTCGATCCGCCAGTGCGCCCCGAGACACCTCGCGCCAGGACTCGACCGACCCACCGCGCATCACGAGGAACCCCGCGGTTCCGCCCAGCAGAAGCACGCCCCCGGTCAACCATACCGCTCGCACGCCCCCGCCCATCAGAGGCCCAGCGCATCCATGGCGTCCAGCAGTTCCGGGACGTGGACGTACCCCGGCCCGCCCTGCATCGTGACGACAACACCCGCCATCTCAAGCAGTTGCTCACGCGTCGCACCCGCCTGCACCGCCTTGGCCACGTGCGCATAGATGCATGGCTCGCACCGGATCGCCATGCCGATCCCGATCGCGATCAGTTCCTTCTCAAGCAACGACAACGCACCGTCACCCATCAGCTTCTGGTACATCGCACCGAAGCCGCGGCTGACATCCGGCGCCTGCGTCCTCATCTCGCGCGTCACGTCTTCCCAGCGGTCATAGTGGGCCTGAGCCTTGGTCGTCATCCCACGCACTCCTTTCCCGGGCATCGCGGCCCGAAGCGACCCCCTTCCTTCAAGTGAGAGACACCAAACCGGAGAGCCACTCCCGCTGATGACGGAAAAATGAGCGCAAAACTGTCGAATGAAGGCCGCCGACCCGACGTCAGGCGACGCTGTCCCCGAGACCCCCGGCAATCCGCTCCATGAGCCGCTCACGCAGGCCATCGGGCAGTTCATCCCCGGCCAGGTCGCGGCACACTTCCTGCGTCAGGTCCAGCGATGCGAAGACCGACTGGCACCGCTCACAGATGACGGATCCATCGAACGGGACGCCCCGGTCCAGCGCCTCCTGCTTCGCGTTCAGGAGATCGAGGCAGGTCTGCTCCGGATAGGCCGGAGGCGGCACATCGTGACTCGTTCTCGGGAGCACCCGATCCACGGCCGCGCGCAGCTTGAGGCGCGCTCGATGCACCCGGCTCCGCACGGTGCCCTCTTCGAGTCCGAGGATACCTGCCACTTCCGGCACAGTGAATCCGACGATCTCCTTGAGCACCATCGGTACGCGGAAGTCATCCGGCAGCAGCGCGATCTCCCGCTCCACGCGCTCCCGCGCTTCGCGCTCGATCTGCGCACTCAGAATTCCATCACCCTCAGATGGAATCATCGCGATGCGCGGCTCACCGAAGGGAAGCAGGTCATCCAGTGAACCGATGTCCGCCGGCTCACCGGAGCGACGACGATGCATGCGCTGGCATGCACGGGCTGCAATCGTGTAGAGCCATGTCTTGACGTGAGAGTCGCCGCGAAACCCATCCCACCCGCGGAACACTCGGAGAAAGACCTCCTGGACGAGGTCCTCCGCTTCATCGCGGCTGCCGCAGAATCGTATGGCCAGCCGATACAGGTCGGCGGCGTACACATGCGCGAGGCGTGCCGTTGCCTCCCCGGGATCGGCGATGCGCGTGATGTCATCCTGAATCGGATCCGACGGAGCGGCCATGCCTGGATTCTACACCAGCACGTGCCCGCCACGCTCGCTCAACCGCGGCACGTTCGACACACAGAAGTGTGTGGGCTATCTTGCCTTCTGCCATCGACAGCTTCCGGGAGTCGGTCCGAGCCCGTTCACGGAATGGAGCCGCATGGAAAACGACAAGACAACACCCGAGTCGGCCAGCAACGAGAAGTCAAGGCGTCATCAGTACTGGGAAGCGAACATCAGGTACCTGATGATTCTCCTGGCCATCTGGTTCTTCGTCTCGTACGGGTGCGGGATTCTGCTGGCGGACTGGCTGAACCAGTTCCGGATACCCGGTTCCGGATTTCGCGTGGGCTTCTGGTTCGCCCAGCAGGGCGCGATCTATGTCTTTGTCGTGTTGATCTTCGTCTATGTCTGGTTGATGAACCGACTGGATCGCGCGTACGGCGTCCGCGAGGACGAGGGCTGATTCCTCTTAAGTAACGGAGAATGCCTCGTGGACGTTCAGGCCTGGACATTCGTCATCGTCGGACTCACGTTCGCCCTCTACATCGGCATCGCAATCTGGTCGCGCGCCGGATCGACCAGTGAGTTCTACGTTGCGGGCAAAGGTGTCCATCCCTTCGCCAACGGCATGGCCACCGGCGCCGACTGGATGAGCGCCGCCTCGTTCCTCGGCATGGCCGGCCTCATCTCGTTCAGCGGATACGACGGCTCGGTCTACCTGATGGGATGGACCGGCGGCTACGTTCTGCTCGCCCTTCTCCTTGCACCCTACCTGCGCAAGTTCGGCAAGTTCACCGTTCCGGACTTCGTGGGCGATCGCTACTACTCGGGAACAGCCCGCGTGGTCGCCGTGATCTGCGCCATCTTCATCAGCTTCACCTATGTCGCCGGACAGATGCGCGGCGTTGGCGTGGTCTTCTCACGCTTTCTTGAAGTCGACATCACCGCCGGGGTGCTCATCGGCATGGGTATCGTCTTCTTCTATGCCGTGCTCGGAGGCATGAAGGGAATCACCTACACCCAGGTCGCACAGTACTGCGTCCTCATCTTCGCCTTCATGGTCCCCGCCATCTTCATCGGCATCCAACTCACCGGGAACCCCATTCCGCAGATCGGATTCGGCGGTGAACTCGCCGGCGAGATCGGCTCGCGCATCGCCGCCGGCCAGAATATCTCACTCCTCGACAAACTCGATCAGATCAACACCGACCTCGGATTCGCCGCCTACACGGATGGCTCACGCTCCCGGCTCGACCTCTTCTGTATCACCGCCGCCCTCATGGTCGGCACCGCCGGACTCCCGCACGTCATCATCCGCTTCTACACCGTGCCCCGAGTGCGCGATGCACGCATCAGCGCCGGCTGGGCGCTGCTCTTCATCGCCATCCTCTACACCACCGCCCCCGCCGTCGCCGCCTTCGCACGTACCAACCTCCTCACCGCCGTCAGCAACGCGTGGTACAGCGCAGAAGCCGCGGCGGACGCCGGGGACAGCGATCCCCATGTCGTGCCCGAGTGGTTCCGCACCTGGGAAGACTCCGGGCTGCTTGCGTGGGTCGACAAGAACAATGACGGACGCATCCAGTGGGTCGGAAGCGGGAACGCCGCCGCGCCTGTCATTTCCGACAAACTGGAGTTCGCTCCAGATGACGCCCGCGGCGAGTTCGGTCAGCGTCTGGTCACCAGCAGCGTCACGACAGACAACGACAACGAGCTCTATGTCGATCCGGACATCATGGTCCTCGCCAACCCGGAGATCGCGCGGCTCCCCAACTGGGTCATCGGACTCGTCGCCGCCGGCGGGCTCGCCGCCGCGCTCTCCACCGCCGCCGGACTCCTGCTCGTTGTCTCGACCGCCATCAGTCACGACCTGCTCAAGAAGCTCGTCATGCCTGACATCACAGAGAGGCAGGAACTCATCGCAGCGCGCATCGCTGCCGCCATCGCTGTCTGTGGCGCCGGCTACCTGGGAATCAACCCGCCCGACTACGTCGCAGCAACCGTCGCCTTCGCGTTCGGTCTGGCCGCGTCAACCTTTTTCCCGGCGATCATCCTCGGCATCTTCGTCAAGCGCGCCAATCGCGAGGGCGTCGTCGCCGGCATGATCTGCGGTCTGGCCTTCACCGCCGGGTACATCATCTACTTCAAGTTCGCAGGTGGTGCTGCGCAGGACTACTTCCTCGGCATCAGTCCGGAGGGCATCGGGACCATCGGCATGATGATCAACTTCATGGTTGCGTTCTTCGTCTCGTACATCACGAAGGAGCCGCCCCAGGAGGTGCAGGACCTCGTCGAGCAGATCCGCGTGCCCAAGGGCGCCGGTGAAGCGCATGATGTGAATGCCTGACATAAAAAACAACGAGGGCGTCGATCAAGTCGACGCCCTCGCACCTACCCATGACCCGGGTTTCGCGCCAAGGATAATCCCTTCAGATTACCCAGATTGTCACATGCTGGCCCATGGTTCTGCTAGATTGAACAGGAAGGCCATGACGTCTAACTAGCTTTCCAGCAAGGGGATACATCAATGAAGTTCATCGCTCCGATCGTTGCGATCGCACTCCCGCTGACCGGCAACGCCGCAGTGCAGCACGTCGACCTCGATGCCGCCGGGGGAGACGGATCCACGTGGGCCGCAGCCTTCTCCAGCCCCGGACCCGCCCTCGCAGCCGCGGCTCCGGGCGATCAGGTCTGGATTGCCGAGGGAACCTACATCGGCTCATGGACGATCCCATCCGACGTTGAGGTGTACGGCGGATTCGACGGTTCCGAAACCGCCCTCAATGAGCGCGACTTCGAGAGTCATCTCACGATCTTCTCCGGGGATGTCAACCAGGACGATGACGGCCTCTTCAGCCTGAGGAATGACAACATCAGCGAACTGGTCAGCATTGACAATGCGAAAGCGGTGGTCCTCGACGGTGTGATCATCACCAACAGCGGGCACCTCGACGAGAGCAGTGACGCCGGCAGCGCCGTGGTGATTCAGCAGGGCGACGCCGTGATTCGCAACTGCACCTTCCAACTCAATGGCGCTGAGTACGGCGGTGCAATATCAACTCTGGACACCAACCTCGAGTCCGGCAATGACCTCTCCATTGAGAATTGCCTCTTCGCCGAGAACCACGCGCTGGAAGCCGGTGGTGCCATCCATAACTATCGCGGCGGCGTCCTCAACATCTCCAACTCGCAGTTTCACATCAATACCGCGCGTCGAGGTGGTGGAGTCTTCAACGACGGATCGCACTGCGATGTGCACGACTCCGTCTTCACACACAACGAGGCAGCGCTCAGCGGCGCGCTGTATGCTCGCGGCATCTTCGAAAGCACCCAAGAGATCTTCCGTACCATCATGTCGGTGAATGGGTCCCACTTCGAAGCCAATCGCTCCAGCAATCACAGTTCAGTGACCTATCTCTACACCGCGGACTTCCACGCAACCAACTGCACTTTCACAGCAAACACAGGTGGAGAGGCGCTGGGCGGCCTGTTGACCAACATGCTCAATGCACGAGCCTGGATCGACAACTGTGTTGTTTCCAACCACGCCGGAGGACCCGTCTTCCACCTGATCGCAGACGAAAACTATGTCTACGTGCGCAACTCACTCCTTGAGAACAACAACGTCAACTTCCAGATCCTTGCTGCCTCCGGAAACACCGTCAACGAGATTCACATCGAGAGCACCACCGTGGCGCAGGACAGCCCCGCCGCCAGCATCTCTGCCCAGGGCGGCAGCGCCTCCATCACCAACTCCATCCTCCACAACACGTTCTTCAGCGGAGGTGGGACATTCGACATCCGGCACAGCCTGCTTCCATTCCCCTGGCCCGGTGACGGCAACATCGTCGGCGATGCGGAATTCGCGGACGCCGGGAACGGAGACTACAACCTCCGACCAGAGTCGCCCGCACTCAACGCCGGCATCCTGCTCAACGACATGCCCGAGACCGACCTCAACGGGAACCCGCGCCTCTTCGGCCTCTCAGCACCCGACCTTGGCTGCTTCGAACTCCAGCAGGCGCCCCCCGGAGATGTTGACACCACCGGTGTGGTCAACCAAGCCGACCTCGAACAACTGCTTCTCCACTTCGGGGAAACCACCAGCGAACCCACTCTGGGCGACATCTACCCCTATCCCGCAGGCGATGGAGTGGTGAACTTCCACGACCTCAACCAACTCCTCCGCTACTGGAACGGCAACTGAATCACATCGGGGCTGCCCATTCGCGACTTCGCACCCTACACTCCCCGTCATGGGCGTTCGTAATCACAGACCCGATCTCAATGGCGTCATCGTCATCGACAAGCCACTCGGATGGACATCCGCGCGGGTCTGCGCCCACCTGCGCTGGGCGACCGAGCGGGCCAAGGTCGGGCACGCCGGCACACTCGATCCGCTCGCCACCGGTGTCCTCCTCTGCTGCCTCGGACGCGCCACCAAGGTCATCCCGCACCTCATGGACGCCGGAAAGACCTATCGCGCCACCGTCGATCTCGCCGCGACCTCCAACACCGACGACCTCGAAGGCGACGTGACGCCGGTGACTGTCGCCGCTCCACCGAGCCGTGATGCCATCGAAGCAGCGCTCCCCGATTTCCAGGGCTTCATCATGCAGAGGCCGCCCGCATTCTCAGCCATCAATGTCGGCGGCAAGCGGGCCTACAAGCTCGCGCGCGAAGGCAAGGCCCCGGAGATGAAGCCTCGCCCCGTTCGCATTGACGACATTCGCATCGAATCCTACGACTGGCCGGAGGTCGTCCTCTCGATCAACTGCGGCAAAGGCACCTACATCCGAAGCCTCGCCCGCGATCTCGGCAGCGCAATCGGAACGGGCGGCATGCTGACCGGTCTCGTCCGCACGCACGTCGGTCCCTACGACCTCTCCATGGCGCAGACCCCGCAGTCGATCACCCGACCGGTGACCCCCGAGCACCTCCTCCCCATCCCCGACCGCGAGGCTGCCGCTACTCCTCCGGCTCCTCAGGAATGAGGCGGACCACGACCGCCGTCCCGAAGGACGGCACGCGGTCAAAGTCCGCGACCCACACCGGCTCATCAATCGCCGCCTCCGGACTGATCACCGCCGGATACGCGACCACTTCATCGCCGAAGGTCGTCAACCCGATGACGTTCCCCGAGCCATCCGCGCTGTACGGAAACACAGGGTGATCCGTCTCCGCAGAACCGGCGAAGACCCACATCACATCAGGCAGTCGCTCATCCGTCTTGAGATTCCGTACCCATGCCGCGGGCACATCAGCCGTCAACTCACCATCGCGCTCAACGACCAGTTCGACCCGCACGCCGGCACCCTCCGGAGCATGCGGCACGAGTTCGCCATCTGCCACGGACCAGTACCCCGGATGCCCGTCTTCGAGGCCGAGCATCAGCATCGCCGCGTGAACATGCGACGCCTGTGCATCGGTCGCCACCAGCACCTCGTGATCACGGGTATCGCGCCGACACATGATCAGTTCGAGGTACACATCCGGCGCATCCGGGTCATCCATGATCGGCACGAAGCCATCGACTTCCACGAACTGCCGCCCCCGCGCATCGCGCACCAGGCGGACGCCCGGAAAGACCGCACGCACGACGGGTTCCGGTGGCGCATCAACCTCTGGAACCGTCTCCGGTTCCAGTTGAGGCGCTACCGGCACAGCCGTGACGGGTCGCGACTCCACCCGTGCATCATCAACCGGGCGCGGCTCCGGAATCGGCGCACGCTCCGAGGTCGCGCACCCGATCCCCAGTGACATCGAACCAGCCAGAATCATCCTGAACACGCCCGCGCGCCATCTGCTCATGTCGCCAGTGTACCCGGCTGCCCCGGCTTGCGGCGAAGCTTCCGCATCACCACGACCAGCAGCGCCGTGAAGATCACCCACCAGACCAGCCCCCCCACCAATATCTGCACGGCGCCCGCAATCGTCTGCACCAGTGCCACCAGGCCGTCATGCCACGCGTTTCCCACCCGGTCGAGGAAGATATCGCCCAGCGTCGCTTCAGGTTCCGGTTCCGGCTCGGGTTCCGGGACAATCTCGACGGCTGGTCCACGAGAACGTCGCTTCGGGACTCTACACCTCAGCCAGCGAGGTCATACGCGAAGCCCTGCGCCTGCTCGACGAGTACGACAGGCTCCGCACACTTCGGCTGATTGAACTCCGCCGGGAAGTCGCCGCGGGCCTGGATGATCTCGATCGCGGCGACTTCACAGCGCACGATCGCTCAGATCTTCCGGACATTGGTCGGCGGATCAAGGCATCGGGGCGACAGAGAAAACGAAGGGAGTCGAGGGGGGATGAGACAGTTTCGAACTTCCGGGCGGGCTCAGCAGGACCCTGCTGAGATCTGGGACTACGTCGCTCAAGACACGCGCATGAAAAAGCCGGAGCCATGCAGGCTCCGGCCGTGATGTGCTGACGGAGGTCCAGTTACTTCTGGACGGTGGACTCGCCTTCCACGTGCTTCATGCCGCGGCGGCGGTCGCGCAGGCGGCGGGACTTGCCCTGACGCTCACGCAGGAAGTAGAGCTTCGAGCGGCGGGCGTCGGCACGACGCACGACTTCGAACTTCGCGATGCGGGGCGAGTTGATCGGGAAGACGCGCTCGACGCCTTCGTCGTTCACGATGCGGCGAACCATGATCGTCTCGTTGATGCCGCGACCCTTCCGGCTGATCAGGACACCCTGGAAGACCTGGATGCGCTCCTTCTCGCCTTCCACGATGCGGCAGTGCACGTTGATCGTGTCGCCGACATCCATGCGGGGGAGGTCGGTCTTGATCTGGTCCTGGACAACGGCTTCAAGTGTCTGCTGGATGCTCATGCTGGTCTTCCGTTTCTTGCAGCAGGTCGGGGCGACGGGCCCGCGTCCTGGTCTTCATTTGCTCAAGCCGCCAATCGGCGACTCGCTGGTGATCTCCGCTCAGGAGGATGTCGGGCACTTCAAGGTCCTGCCAGACACGCGGCCGCGTGTAGTGAGGGCAGTCAAGCAATCGCTCGGCGTCCGGTCCTCGTTGTGAGAAGCTGTCCTCCACGGCGCTGTCCGCGTGCCCCAGTGCTCCCGGCTGCAGTCTGACGACCGCATCCACCAGGGCGAGGGCCGGGATTTCTCCGCCGGAGAGCACGTAGTCTCCGACGCTGATTTCCCGGGGGTTGAGCTTCTCGATGACCCGTTCGTCGATCCCTTCGTAGTGTCCGGCGATCAGCAGGAGGCGAGGTTCGCTGGCAAGTTCCTCGACCGTCGACTGTCTGAGCGGTTCACCCTGGGGCGTCAGCAGGATTCGGGTTGCCGGCCTTTCGTCGCGGGATTCAACGTCTTGAACGCAATCCCAGAGAGGCTGACACATCATCACCATGCCGGGGCCGCCACCGAAGGGGCGATCATCGACCTTGTTGTGCTTGTTGTCCGCGTACCTCCGAATGTCTTCCACAAACCACTCGACGAGCCCCGCCTGACGAGCCCGACCCGTGATGCTGGAGCCGAGGACCGGCTCGAACAGATCAGGGAAGAGCGTGAGGATGTCGATCCTCAGCGGCGCCGCCATTCTTCTGACTTACTCAGACGCTTCGGCTTCAGCCGGTGCAGCCTCGGCGGCAGCCTTGGCCTCAGCAGCGGCGGCTTCAGCAGCAGCCTTCTTCTCCGCTTCGGCGGCAGCCTTGTCGGCTTCCTTCTGCGCCACGATCTCAGTCCTGCGCCTGCCGATCCGCTTCTCACGCGCCGCAGCAACCTTGTCGGCATCCATCACGCCATTCTTGGCGAGCAGATCCGCGACGGTCAGGGTCGGCTGCGCGCCCTGCGAAATCCAGTGCTGAATACGCTCTTCCTTCAGCATCAACTGCTTCGACTCATCCTTCGCACACGGGTCATACCAACCCAGGTACTCCAGGATCTTGCCGTCACGCTGCGTACGCTTCTCGACAGCGTTGATGCGGTAGAAAGGACGGTGGGTGCGACCGCGGCGGGTCATTCGGATACGTACCATGCCAGCTCGCTCCTGACGCCGGCATCAGCCGGTCGGGGAGTTCAGACGACCACACTTCGTGGCCGCTTCGATTGTTCCATACAGTTGTCACCCACCAGGGTGACGCGACAACGCCCCACAACGACAGCGAGGCCGAAGTCGGGCCGAGCATTGTACAGAGAGCGCGAAAGAACGCAAACCAGGCGAGGTACCCACAGCCCGCCCCCAACCCATCATCATCCGCCGGATGGTCGGATTGGATTCGGGTACACTCCGGGGCCGCCAACCCGACCCAGTACCAGCCGAGAGCAGGCATGCCACCACTCATCTACGCCGTTACAGCCACGCTCCCCGATACCTCAACCCTGGACACCTACGTGCGCTGGCTCCTTGATGGCCATGTCCAGGCCGTCGTCGATGGAGGGGCCTCAGAAGCCGCCGTCACAAGGCTCCACCCTGATGAAACCGGGGCTCTTCGGGTCGAATCACGCTACGTCTTCCCCGATCAGGCGGCATTCGAGCAGTACGAACGCGACCACGCCCCCGCCCTCAGGGCCGATGGCGTCGCCCGTTTCGGGAAGACACCGGGAGTCACATTCAGCAGATGGACCGGCGATCTCGTCAGTTGATCAGGCCGCCAGACGCGTCCGGCTCTGCTCGGAAACCACCACCTCCGGAACCCAGAGCTGACTCACCCAGAGACCAAACGCGTTGCGACGCACGCCTGTCGCGGCATAGTCCGCGATCCACTCCCGGCCATCGATCACGTACTGGAATTCAAAATGCCCGGGATCGACGCGGATCTCGGCCGTCCACCAGCCCGATCCGTCGGACATCATCACCACCGCGTGACGATCCCAGCCCGTGAAGTCGCCCTGCACCTCGACGTGCGCGGCCTCCGGCCGGTAGAGTCGAAAGGTCACCACGCCGTCCTGTCCGAGATTGACCATGAATACGCCCTCTCTGATCGGTTTCGCTTTCCTCGAACGGCACTACAGACGCCGTTCGGAGCCGCGGCGTCCGCATAGCGACCGTCCGGCCCTTGTATCGGGCTCCACCACCACCGCCAATGAGCGCGATGATCCGTTTTCACGTCCTTTCAGGAACAACTCCTGGGAGAGGCCGTCATTTCAGTGCATGTCGGCACTCCGAACCGCAACTCTCGCGCTTACTCTCATGCTCGTTGCCTGCGAGTCATCACCCCCGGATGAACCCGCGACGAACGTGCCAATCGAAACCGTGGCCGCGCCCGCCGACGTCGTCGCCGCCCAACGGTTCATACCCGCGTACGCCGGCGCGATCCTGATTGTCCCGCTCCGCCCCGCGGACTCTGTCCGGGAGTACCTCAATGCCGAACCCTGGGGTATCACCGCGTGGAGCGTCGACGAGGAACCCGAGACGCTCAACGCCTGGCAACCTGTGCAGGAGCCAACGGTCACTCTTGGTGATGGCCGCCGACTGCAGTCGGACCTCCACTGGCTCGGCGTCGAAGAGGACCTGACCGACGACTGGCTCGGGCTCCGGCGCACCTGGAAACGCCACTCGTGGTCTGCCGTCACGGATGACCCTTCACTGGCCCGCGCCGGACTTGGCCTCTGGGTCGCTGCGATCCACCTACCGGCTGACGCCTATGGCACCACCGCACGCATGGATGGCCGCCCGCTCTCGCTTGTCTGGCACGAGGAACCGCCGGAAAGGACCGACACGCGCCGGAGTCCCATGCCGCGCCTGAGCCGGGACCAGTCCGGCCGGCTCGCTTCCATCCTTGAACCGGCCATGTTCGACCCGATGACCGCATGGCACGCCGCACTGATCCGCGACCGGATCGATCCATGGCTACGCATCGGCAGTACACCACCGACATCCGGCGGACGCGACCGGATCCTCGAAGCGTGGGCGATCCAGATCGAACACCGGTGGCGCACCGCGCTGCATCAACTCGCACAGTCCGATGAGCAGACCGCCGCGGATCTGCTCAACCGCCTCACCGCCGTCGTGGAATTGCCGGGCGAGGTCCGCGAACCGGCGGTCCTTCCCATCTGGCCCGGGCGACGCGGCGGACACTGGGAGTTGCTCGAGACACTGCTTCACCCGGGACTGCCCGCCAGTGCGCGCGTCGACGCCACCCGCGACTGGCTGAAGCGCGTGCCCGCTTCGGCGCAGTGGGTCATCGACGACACGGGCGGACAAGTGCCCACCGGAGTCACATGGGCCACCGTCGCCACCGTTGATCTGACCGGACAGGACGGGATCGCGAGCGCTGCACCCGGCATCGGCACCGCTTCGAACTCAACGACACTCCCCGGCCACACGTCCCACGTCTTCCGGACACTTCTGCCTGTTGCAGATGGTGAACTCATCAACACCGTACGCCTGCGCAGCCGCGCCGGTGTACGTGACCTCACGACCCTGCGCGGCCGCATCCCCGTGACTCCGCCGGGCCTGAAGATCGGACCGCTGCTGGCAGGATGGTCGGCGCCGGGCCTGCTGGCCAACCAGCCGACCCCTCCCCTCACCGGCCCAAGGACATTCGCATTGCTGCATCGGGGGCAGTCTGATGCCTGGGAGATCTTCATCGAGTGCGAGCGTGGCGAGACAACAGGCCGAAACATCGACACGGTCCAACTCTGGTTCGGGCCGCGATTCGACTCTCGCTCGGTGATCTCGATCGACCCCGGCGGCAACGCTGTGATCGAGCGATCCGGTCGATCCAGTTCGTGGCCGGGCGTGATCACGGAGCAGAAGTCACGGTCCTGGACCGCCCTCGTCCCGGTGCCTTCCGACGCCGTCCTGAGCGACGGCACACTCCTGTTCGGGCTGTCCCGGTCCGACGGAACGGGGCTCGTGTCGAGTTGGCCGCGCCCGCTGTATCCCGGCCAGGTCGAGCCGGGGCGGGTGGTGATCGACCTCAACTACTGGATGAGCCTCGCGGAGTAGGGCTGGCTTACTCGTCGCCTGTCGCGGCAGGCTCGACGGCCTTGATCTCGTCGGTTGACTCGACGGCTCCGTTCTCTTCCTCGCGATCGCCAATGTAGATGGCGTGCCCGTCGTGGTCGATCTGAAGCAGTCCGAGTTCGAGGAGCGCTGACTCTGCGGCCTTCTGCTCGGCCTGCTTCTTGGAACCTGCCCACTGCGTCGAGAACTGACGCTCGCCGACCTGGGCGTACACCTCGAAGACCTTGTCGTGGTCCGGGCCGCGCTCGCTGGAGAGCACATACACCGGCTGTTCCGCCATGGTGCGCTGGGCGTACTGCTGAAGGACTGACTTGAAGTTCTGCTGATGCCCGCTCTCCGAGGCCCGCTGAATGTGCGGCATCAGGTGCGGAAGCAGGAAGGCGCGGACGGACTCGATGCCGTCGTCGAGATAGATCGCGCCGATGATCGCCTCAAGCACCGCAGCCGAGAGGGATGGTGGGATCTTGGCCCTCGTCTTCATGCCCTTCCCGAGCAGCAGGAAATGGTCGAGCCCGAGGTGCCGGGTGATCTTCGCGCACATGCGCCGCGAGACCGTCGCGGACTTGATCTTGGTCAGGTCGCCCTCCAGGAGCGACGGAAACCGATGAAAGAGTTCATCACACACGATCATCCCGAGGACGGCATCGCCCAGGAACTCCAGTCGTTCGTTCGATGCCAGTCGGTGATCCGCGATCGAGGCGTGCGTCAGGGCGCACTCCAGCAGATCACGGTTCCGGAACGTGTGTCCGATCAGCTGCTCGACCATATCCAGGTCGGATTCCTGAAACTTCACGGGTCGCCCTCAGACGCCGGGCCCGGATCCCGGTCAAGCCTTCACGATCGGCGGGGGTTCACCCGCCGCGCACGCATACTGCGCCTCATCCCCCCGGGGTGCGCCAGGCGCGGGGCGTGCGACGTCGCGAACAGATGCATTCTGTCCGGACGCGTGGGCGAAACGGCCTTCGCGTCGTGATCCGGCTTCAGGTCGGATCCGCGAAAACGGCTTTGCACACGCGGCCATCATCGGGAGAGGACCGTCCCCTCCACACCCCTACCCTATCGGGTGAAGGAGCCGAAGCAATAAGGAAAGGCCATTCATCGGGTTATTTTCGGATTTCGACAGGTATCTGGTCGATACGAAGGGCATCAGTGGCATCCTCGTCGCCTCATTGGTACACTTCTCCTCCTGCCCCGGGCGGGACCACCACGGATTTCAGCATTCATGCCAGCAGCGGACCATTCGGAAGGCGCCGACCATGCATTACCAACATCGCAAGAGCCGCATCAAGCGCAAGCGTTCCATCGGGTTCCGCGCGCGTATGCGCACCAAGAACGGCCGGAAGATCATCAATGGCAAGCGTCGTCGAGGCCAGTTGGTCAATCAGGCCGACAAGCCGATGTGATCCACCGGAATCGCACCCGTGTTCATCTCCAGACTCCTGGTTCAGTCGGCGCTCCGGCGACGATGCTGTCGCGCGCCGGGTTCGCCCCTGACCGCCTGACCTGACTGCCCCAGAAAGGACGCACCGCATGAAGGTTCACGAGTACCAGGGACGCGAACTGCTCGCGAAGGCCGGGGTCCCCGTGCCCGCAGGCGCCGTCATCATGTCCGCCAACGACGCCGCTTCCACCTACGAAAAGGTCGTCGCCGAAGCCGGACTCGGTCAGAACGGTCTCGCAGTCGTCAAGGCGCAGGTGCACGCCGGTGGTCGCGGCAAGGCCGGATTCGTCAAGCTGGTGCGCTCCGCCGCTGAAGCGAAGGAAGCGGCCGAGTACATGCTCAGCAACCGGATGGTCTCGGCACAGACGGGCCCCGAAGGCCTCGACGTCAACACGCTGCTCATCGCCGCCGGCGTCGACATCGCGAAGGAGTACTACCTCGCGATCACCACGGACCGCGCCACTCGGCGCAACGTTCTGATTGCATCGTCAGAGGGCGGTGTTGAGATCGAGCAGGTCGCTCACGACAACCCGGATGCGATCGTGAAGGAACCGGTTCATCCGCTCATGGGCCTCCAGCCCTGCCAGGCGCGGCGCGTCGCCTTCAAGCTCGGCTTCAACGGCAAGCAGGTGAACCAGGCCGTCGCGATCATGCTCAAGCTTTCGGCCCTCTACGCTTCGAGGGACTGCTCGCTCGCCGAGATCAACCCCCTGATCGTGACACCCCCCACCGACGAACATCCGGATGGGCAGGTCCTCGCCATCGACGCCAAGTTCAACTTCGACGACAACGCGCTCTTCCGTCAGAAGGACGTGCAGGCGATGTTCGACCCGTCGGAGGAGAACGCCAACGAACTGAAGGCTTCCGAATTCGGCCTGTCTTACATCCAGTTGGACGGCGACATCGGTTGCCTGGTGAACGGCGCCGGGCTCGCCATGTCCACCATGGACATCATCAAGCACGAAGGCGGTGAGCCCGCCAACTTCCTGGATGTCGGCGGCAGCGCCACGGAGGAAGCGGTGACCGAGGGCTTCCGCATCATCCTCGCCGACGAAGCCGTCAAGGGCATTCTTGTCAACATCTTCGGCGGGATCATGCGCTGCGATGTGATTGCCCAGGCCGTCGTCAATGCCGCCAAGAGCATCGGCTTTCAGGTCCCCCTCGTCGTTCGACTCGAAGGCACGAACGTCGAAGCCGGCAAGCGCATCCTCGAAGAGGCCCGCTCCAGCCTGCCGACCATGCAGGCCGCTGATGACCTCGGCGACGCAGCGCGCAAAATGGTGGCAGCCGTTCAGGCCGGAGTCGCGTAAACCGGCCGGCACCGATATCCGTTTGTTTCGGGAGGGCAACCATGCCGATTCCGCATCTCTCGCGCCTGCTCATCGTCATGGCGATGCTTCTCTGCGTCGCCTGCCCAATGGCTTCGGCCCAGGCGACCCGTTCCGTTGACCTGGCGTCACATCCCGAGACCAACCGCGAGTTTCGCTACCGCATTCGCAGCGAGACGCAGCAGAACATGAAGTCGCCCCTCGGTGAGAATGGCTTCAAGGCGGCACAGGATCTCACCGTGCACTTCAAGTTCGTGGAATCGGACAAGTCCGGCAGCATCGTCGAACTCACGCACGAACATATGAAGATCGATCTCAAGGGGATGACCTTCGATGGCTCGTGGGACAGCGACCAGCCGGAGGCCGATGACGAAGACAACCGACTCGGACGGATCGCCCGCCCGCTCATCAACACCCCGGTCCGCGTGCATCTCGACGCCAACGGTGAGATCACCCGCATCGCCGACCTCGAAACGCTCGCCCCCGAAGGACTCGACGGCGCGCTCTTCAGACAACTCTTCTCCGAAGACGCTTTCAAGGCCATGTACCACATGCTCTTCCGCATCAAGGAACCACCCACGAGCACACGCCGCGGCGAGCAGTGGCGACTCATCGACGATGGTGCCAGCGGACTCGTGCGCGTTTCGCGGGAATACCATCTGACGCTCGAACGAGCCGCGGCAGACCGAGCACGCATCCGCATCAAGGGTGTCGCCGGAAGCGAAGTCGAGGGCGCGGCTGCCGGCCTCAAGCCGACGAAGTACGAACTCGAAGGCTCGTGCGAGTGGAACACCGAACTCAGCATCATGGAGGAACTTGAGACCACCGAGCACGTGGTCTTCGATACCGGGAGCAAGGAACTCGAGATGACGCTCGAAGGTCGCAGTTCAACCACCCTCGAACGGCTTCGCTGAGCGGGATGAACGGTGACGACGAGAGTCGGTTCCCCGGGGATATGAGCCGTGAAGACGTCGCGCGCATACTCATCCATCACAAGCCCCAGATTCTCCGGCGCATCACGGGGCGTCTCAGCCCCAACCTCCGCTCCCTCTTCGACACCCATGAGATCATGTCCACGGTCCTCCGGCGCATGGACAGCTACGTGGCAGGCGGGCAGTTGAAGGTTGACTCGGATCGCCAGTTCTGGGCCCTCGTGCAGCGCATCATCTCCAACGCGATTGTCGACAAGGCACGAATCGTCAAGCGACTGCGCGCGGTGGAGTCGGAGGACGAAGTGATCGCCGCGCTCATGCTGCGCTGCGTCGGCGACAGTCCGGATTCCGAAGTACGACTTCGAGACCTCATCGCGAGAATCAACATCATCATCACGAATCCCGAGGATCAGGACATCGTCATGATGTGGCTCAAGGGCACATCACTGAGCGTCATCGCGGAGACATTCGAAGTCACGCCCGACGCGATGCGGCAGCGGTGGAAACGCATTCGAGATCGACTGCAGGAGCACCTCGACAACGGCGCGTGAATCAGACAACGAGCGGTATGGACCCGCTTCGACACTCCTGCAGCAATACCCCTTCCGGCTCACTACTCTCGTCAAGACCTCCCGGCCGGAATGACTCAAGCCACAGACTCCGGCGCCGCTCAATGAGCGACTCAAGTTCCTCTGCAAGGCGCGGTGCCAGGCGTCGCATCGAGGCACGCCCCTCGCGACGCACGGCGCCCCGCCGCGCTGCAAACAACGCAGTCTCAACGCTCAGTCGGGCCTGCTCGATCCATTGGGCATGAGCACCGTCCGGCAGACGTCCCGACAGACCCTCCAGTCGGTCCACGACCGGCCACCATGAATCCGCATCGCGGGGAAGTGCGGTCGCGGCACCGCTCGGATGCATGTCTTCGAAGAGCGCCGTCGCGTTTCGCAAGCGACTCGCTGCACCGCCCACTCCCGGCACACCCCCAATCGCGCGCAGCGACTCATCCGCATCACCCAACTCGTCAAGCCATGACGCCAAGCGAAGCGTGCGATCACCGAAGACATGCAGCGACACCGTACGCGGATCCAGTTCAGACGTGCCGGTCCACGAGGCCGCGGCGGCAGCCGCGATCCCCGGCAGTGCCACCACGTCCTGCTGTCGATGCCCAAGGTCACCCCAGTCCGTCACCATCAGCCCCTCGGCTCCGAAGCGCATCGCCGCCTCAGTCGCAGCGGCGAGATTCCCGCGGCGTTCCGACGTGCGCCCGGTGATGCTCCGCCAACTGCTGGTTCCGGGGCACACACGAAATCGCCGCCCGGCTTCGGCGAGCCGCGAGCACCACGTATCGAACGGTGAGTCCGGTTCATATCCCCAAGCCAGGCTCACGAGGTCCTCCGGCAGATCCCGTACACGCTCGGGATGACGCAGGATCACATCGGCCCAGAACATCGGCGTGAAGCCTGCTTCGCGCGCCTCTGCGGCGACTTGTGCGACGAAGTCCATGAACACATCCGTTGTACCCCCAGGAGCCCGGCGCACCGCTTCCGCACTTCGTCCCCATCCCACATCCGCCGTCTCATCGCATCCGATATTGACCAGGCCCGAAGTGAAGTTCGGCAGCAACTGCCTGAGCAGGTCGCGCACCAGTTCGAGCGCTCGTGGATCCACCGGGCACAGGCTGAACGGGCCGCGGCGCTTCACACCGTAGAAGTCGAACTCGTCCAGCGTCTCTGCCAATCCCGCATACGCCTCGTGACGCAGCCACCGCTCCATGTGGCCGAAGCAGTTCTGGTTGGCGCCCAGCACGCACCCCGCCGCCAGCGCCGCCGCATCGACCGCACGAATGTCCGCGGCAGTCATCGGTGACGCCTTGCGCCAGATGTCCTCGTGCCCTGCATACTGAAACGTATGCTCGGTGTAGTACTCAAGGTGGTTCAGCTTCAGATCGGCCAGCAGTTGAACGTGCGCCATCATGGTGTCGCGCGTCGGTACGCGACATCGGGAGGCATCAAACATCACGCCGCGAGAACTGATCACCGGCGCGTCATCAATCGCGAGGCACGGCAGTCGATCACCAAACTGCGTGCGCAACTGACGCATCGTCGCCCGAGCCCGCTGCAAGCCCTGATGCGTCGCGGCGGCGATCCTGACGTGGCCGTCACCGGCAATGTCAATCCGATACGACTCATCCCCCGACGAAGACTCCGCGCACTCGATTGCCTCCGACGGCTCGGTAACGAACCCACCGGTCAGTTCGAGTGACCTGGGCCGCGGCAGCAGCAGCGGCTCCATCCTCGTGAGATCCGGCGCCTCGTCACCCACGCAGTTCATCCGACCGCAGCACCATCATCTTCTCAACCTGCATATCGCGCATGGTGTTCGGAATACCACCAACACCAAGGCCTGAAACAGCCAACCCTGCGAAAGGCATCCAGTCGACGCGGAATGCAGTGTGCTCATTGACCATGACCGCGGATGCCCGCAGGCGACGGAAGCAGCGGTTCATCAACTCCAGATCGCGTGTGAAGACGGAAGCCTGAAACGCAAACGGCAGTTCATTCGCAATGGCGATCGCCTCATCGAGATCGCGCCATGGTATCACCCCCACCACCGGGCCAAAGACCTCCTCGGTCCGAACCTTGCTTCCGGCCGGTGGGTCCAGCAGCACAGTCGGCGCGTAGCACCGCTCGTTCAAACGCTTTCCGCCCGTGACACACTCCGCCCCACCATCCACGGCCTCCCGGACCCATCGTTCGACACGATCCACCTCGCCCGGACGAATCAGCGGTCCGACGTCCGTCTCCGCATCCGCCGGATCGTCCACGATGAGTTGTTCCGCACTCTTCGCCAGACGCTCCGCCACCTCGCGCGCCACCGACTCGTGCGCCAGCACACGCTGCACAGACACGCACACCTGGCCGGCGTGGTAGTAACCCGCCTTCAGCAATCGAGGCGTCATGTCGTCGAGATCGGCATCCGGCCCGACGATCACCGGTGCCGAACCGCCGTGTTCCAGGGCACACCGCGCACCCGGCGGCAGTCTGCTTCGCAGCATCCAGCCCACGCGCGCACTCCCGATGAAGCTCATGAACCTGATACGCTCGTCGGATACGAGCGTCGCCGTGTGATCGTGGCTCGAAGCGACAAATGCCTGACACCACGCATCCGGCAACCCGGCCGCTCGGAGCATCTCGACAAAGCGCATGCACGAGAGAGGCGTTGACTCCGCCGGCTTCACGATGACAGGACAACCCGTCGCCACCGCCGGCGCGACCTGGTGCACGATCAGGTTGACCGGGTGATTGAAGGCGCTCAGCGCGATGACCACACCAATCGGCTCGCGAGTCGTGAATGCCAGTCGACCCGAGGACGCCGCGTTGAAGTTCATCGGAACCTCACGCCCACCCTCACTTCGCATCGCCTCCACGCAGTTGCGCACGCCGTCGATGGCTCGCGCAACCTCGATGCGCGAGTCCACCAGCGGCTTCCCACCCTCGCGGGCCGCGAGCAGTGCGAGTTCCTCCGCCTCCACAGCCATCATGTCAGCCACACGGCGCAGGATGTCCAGACGATCAGGTGTGGGAAGCCAGTGGTCGCGATCCGCGAACGCCGCCGCGGCATTCGCCAGTGCCCGCTCAACCACCTGCGCTCCGCCCGTCTCCACGACGGCAATCGCCGAGCCATCCCAGGGATTGGTGACCTCACTGAGGTCGTCCGACTCTCCACCCGGGACCATCAACGGAATCACACGGCTGTCACCCATGCCGCATCCTCCTGACCAGGCACATGGCATTGATTCGAAAATGGCCCCGCCCAGATTCGAACTGGGGACCAGGCGATTATGAGTCGCTTGCTCTAACCGCTGAGCTACAGGGCCGGACGCCAAGAACCGGCGTTTTCTTTTGTGGAACTCCCCAAACTACTACTTTTCGGAACACCCTACTACTACAATTTGGTGCGAGCACGGTCATTTCTCGCCCAGACTCAATGATACCGTTCCGGAGGACCAGCGTGACAAATCGACCCAAACGCAAAAGGCGGGTGCCCAAGCTCTGCTTCACCAAGTCGCAGAACATCGGCTTCTACGCCACCTTCCGAGACCCTACCTCGGGAAGCCCTCGGAAGCGGGTGTTTGGCAACATTGACCGAGAGCAAGCCGAGCGCGAATACGCCAAGTGGCTCACTGAGTTCCTGAACAACGAACCTCAGGCCATCCGGCCCAAGCGGAGCGGGCAGAGGAGGTCCAGCAACCGGCGGGTTGCTGTCCAGACAGCGATCGAGCCAGGGAGCCTCGCTCAGATTGCTGACGACTTTCTCACCAACGTGATTTCCGCCCAAGAGAGATCGGACGGAGATCAACGCCAACGCGGGACGATCTCGCGGTCAACAGCTGCCGCCCACCGACGCCACACACACGACTTTCTGAAGTTTCTGAACTCAAGGCATGGGCACGCGGCGATTGCTTGGCTGCAACTGAGCGACATCGAGATGCGAGATGTGGAGGAATACAACCGTACCTTGGCTAGAGATCGAGGCCTCTCAGCCTCAGAGGTCTCGAAACGAATGCAGATCGTCAAGAGGCTGATCGATCGGGCTGGCAGACCCGAGCATGGCTCACAGGTGTTGACCTGGAATTGGAACGGCAGAGATAAGACCTACGGCAGATCAAAGCAACAGCAGAGACTTCCTTCGCTTGCTCAGCTCCAAGCCGTGTTGCGAGAATCCGATGCTCGAGGGCAGGCGTTGGTTTGGACTGCCATCGGACTTGGCATGGGACCCACTGATCTCTCACAGCTCCGTCTGGTTCACATTGATCGCGAGAGTTACGACCTTCGCCGATCCAAGACTGGCATCGATCGATTCGGAGAGACGCCCCCGCTGGTGTGGGCGTACCTGAAATGGCACACCACGATGGAGAATCGCCAATTGGATGACCTTGTCTTTACAACACGGAGCGGCCACCCACTCGTTCACGGTAAGACCAATGCGATCAGCCTCTGGTGGAACAAGCTTCGCTCAAGACTCGGCGAGTCCAACGCCACGCTCGGTGGCTTTTACACCCTGCGCCATCTCGGTGCGACCGAGTTTGGATCAAGGCCAGGAGCATCGATTGGCGAAGTGAAGCGATGGCTCGGACATTCGGCAAGCTCAACAATTGCAGACCATTACATGAAACCGGTTTCACCCGAGTATCGGCCGGTTGTCATGTGGGTACGGCAACGACTTCAATCCGACCAACTCGACTGATTCGCGGATCGCTCTCGTGGCGTGCCCCCAATAACTGACCCACTCACTATAAGAGTTCCAACGGGCTACGTGTCCAACCGTGGAGACTGCGATCCGACGGTGGCACCCTGCCGGGGTTGCGCGCGCTATCTTGGAATCCACGGCGCAAGGTCGATCCCCGGGTTCAGCTCTCCGATTCGCGCTGCGAGTTCGGGATCGGAACCCCCGAAGAGCCAAAACTCGAGAACCGGATCCGCTCCGCCATTCTCCCTCAGCCGTGCGACCCACTCGGAAAGATTTTCAGCCAAACAGAGTGCGTCTTCAGGTTGGACATCCGATTTCGAGGGCCCCACACATCCCCATCCGATCACAAACACTCGGCCGCGGACGCCACGTGGTAGGTCTTTCAGATAAAACAAGAACCCCAAGTCCGAAACGCCAATCTGAATCGCGCCGATGCCATGCCAATTCGAGTGCGCATCTGGAAACGCCAAGAGCGTCTCACCTGAATCGCTCGCCGGGTACTCCCGCAACCGCGTCAACGGCCACAGGAAGCCTCCTGGCTCAACTTCGTTGTGCGTGTAGAAAGACGCAAGTTCATCCGGCAGCCATGATGGAACCTCCCTTGCCGCACATGAACGCCAATGCGTCTTGGTTGCATGCTGTTCCAGCTTCTCGTCATCCATCGAATGCTCCCGCCACATGCACCCTGCGATCAGTACAGCGATCAGAAGAACAGCAGCGGACCTAATCGCACTTAGAAGCATGGCATTCCTTGACAAGCTTTTCCATTTCGGCCGGGAACTTCTCCCAGAAGACGAGGCCGGGGTACTTGAGACCGTTCTCGGC
Organism: Phycisphaerae bacterium; assembly: GCA_030432255.1. Classification (GTDB taxonomy): domain Bacteria; phylum Planctomycetota; class Phycisphaerae; order Phycisphaerales; family UBA1924; genus JAUIHS01. Next base: position 316,439 of record JAUIHS010000001.1, on the reverse strand, counting down.
GAAGAACGCCAACAATGCATCAGCACAAGGCTGCGCATTACTCGCCGCCCGTTGAAGTGCCAAGCAATCTACCTCGCAGCCATCCTTGAAGGCGTTATCCAGTTCCAGCTGAAGCTGCTTACAGGGTCCGCTATTCATTACTCTCGCCGCTTCTGAACGTGCTGCGGTGGCTCCTCCCAGTAGGCAGATTACAGGAGCTGCGCCACGCACACCACGAATCATCTTGCCGGTCTTGGCACATCTGATGTTCTTGATCCACTTTCGCTTCCCTGACCTATTCACTCCAGGTTGGTGGTCTCTGAAGTAATCGTCAATCGAGGAGTCTTTCCAGTACTCTTTCTCAAGTCCCATTTCCTTAAGGCTGTCGCGAATGATCTTCTTTTGCTGCTCTTCGGTGAGAGATTTCCAAAACTCGCGCTGGCTCTCCCAATTGCCCCCTCCGAGCTTGCGTTTGATATAGTCATGTTGCTTCTTATGCATGCCTTCCCCATCATCAAACTCGATCAAGTCGAGACACAGTTGATCCGGGCTTCCACCCAAGTACAACGGGACGGGGTGTGGCTTGGTTCCGATGCCAGCAAGCCCAAATGGATCCACGTATGCGTAAGGTGCCGAAGAAACGTACTGAAACTGATTTGCTCCATCAATCGCACCCAAAGGATCGCGCGAGATCCATCGGCCGTACTCGCTGTTTAACCATCGGAACCGCGCGAGACTCAGTGTCGCGCTCGCATCACTGATGTACCCAGCATAGCCGATGACCGCACCAAGACTCGAAATCACCCCACCTCCGGGATCACAATGCCGTCGGCCGACCCGAAGAGAGCGCCCCCCGCGCGGAGCCAGTTCGCCTCCGCCACGTAGTCCACTTCCGACTCGATCACCGTCACCATGTCGTCAAGTTGGTCGATCAGGTTGTCCCAGTTCGATGTCAGGCGCATCGAGGTCGCGGCGGTCCTCAGATTCCGGAAGTCCGATCGAATCGTCCTCGCGATGTTCGGATACTGCACCTTGATCGCAACCGGCTGGCCCCGGTACACCCCCCGGTGGACCTGCCCGAGCGATGCCGCAGCGAATGCCCGTTCTTCAAAGACCTCGAACACGTCATGTGGATCGGCGCCCAGTTCCGCATGAATCTGCTCACGCACCAGCGCATAGTGCATGGGTGGTGCCTCGAACTGGAGGCGCCCCAGCACTTCGCAGAACGAATCCGGCGCGACATCGGGCCACGTCGCCATCATCTGGCCCGCTTTCATGTAGGCGCCGCGCAGGTGACTCATGGATGCAAGAAGCCGCAGCGCCGAACGGAGATGTGTTTCATCCAGGTCGCGCCGGCGACCCTCCTTGTCGCGAAAACCGGAGCGGAGCCACCACGCAAGGTACGCCGCGGCGATGCGCGCCTGCACCGTCGACATCGCCCAGAACCGATGCACGCGCCCGGTGGGTACCGGCCTTCGCGCCAGATGTGCGAGGAGATCCTGTGTCGGGAGCGCGGCAACGCCATCGTCCTCTCGGAATTCATCGGGCAGGGCGGCGAGAACATCGTTCAGTTCAGGAGACATGTGGGCGCTCCGTTTCGGATTGGGTATCGGTCAGTGCACGCGCAAACAACCGCGTCGCCTGATCCAGCACGACGAGGGCATCCTGCTGCTTCGGAGATTCATCGGCCGACCACCATGTGAGCACACCGAGGTGCAGAGTCCAGTAGAGGTAGGACGACACCGCGGTCACTTCGGTCTCCGGGTGGAACCGACGGACCACCTCGGATACCAGTTCGAGATGCTCCGTCCGCACCGCTTCCGCCTCATCGGTCAACCCGCCGCGAACCATGGGACTGAGTGCGGCATCTGCAACGGGGCCGACCGAGGCCCGGACCTGGGCGAGATGGCGGAATATCGAAGCGGTGATCGCGAAGAGTGCCTCCTGGAGAGACTCGAAGGCGGTTCGATCATCGAGGAATTCCTGGTGGGCGCGTTGGAAGAGTGGCGCGAGGGCGGCGATCAGGAGGGCTTCCCGCGAAGGGAAGTAATTGAAGATGGTCCCGTGGGCGACACCGACCCGCCGCGCGAGGGCCCGTGTGGTGAACTCGGCCTCCCCCCCGGGGTCGGCGAGGCCCTGGAGGGCGTGGTCCAGCAGGGCCTGACGTGTCTGGGCCTTGACTTCGGCACTGACCCTCATGATGCCACTTCCAATGTGATCATGCTCATATTATCGACGGCAGGAGCCGCCGGGTCAAGCAAAAATGAGCGTGCTCACATCAAAAGATCACTTCTTCCAGCTCACCACCAGGTCCGCCGTCGCCGCCGACGCCGCATCGTTCCGCTCCTCCAGCGAACGCCGGATCGCCGCCTCCGTCCGGGATACACGCCCCTCGAAGACCACCTTCCCGTTCGCTTCCACCACCACCGGTGCATCAAGGTCCAGCAACGCATCGTGAAGCCGAAGCCGTATGCGACGCACATCCTCAGACTCAATCCGGATCGTCTGACCATCCACCTCGGCCCGGATCACCGAACCCCCGGTCGCATCGTCCTCAGACACGCCCAGCCAGTAAAAGCGCTCGTGCGTCACATCATCCTGATGCCACACCACCCGGGATGGCCACGGATCACGAACCCGCTCCGCCATCCACGGCAAACCCTCCGCATCCTCACCGTCCATCCAGTGACCCTTGCCCGGGTAGATCGTCACCCGATGCTCGTAACCCGACGGATCAGCTGCCTGCAACTCCGCCAGCCGCGCACCCCACGACGCCGCAACCTCGTTCCGCTTGTACGCACCGTCTTCACCCCCCATGAAAATCGCAAACGGCAGGTTCCGGAGCCCCAGTGGCTTCGACTCGTTCGGATGACCCGCCATCATGCATGCCGCGGCGAACCGATCCGCCATCCTCGGCGCCAACTGGTACACGCCGTCCCCGCCCGCCGAGTACCCGAGCAGGTACACGCGATCCGCATTCGCCCCCCGGGCCACGAGCGTCTCAATCAGTCGGTCAAACAGGTCATCGATGTGCGCGCGGTGCCACAGGTTCCATGTATCCGTCGGCGCCCGCGGCGCGATGTAGATGCCCTCTTCAAGTTCATACAACCGAATCTGGTTCTTCCACTGCCTGTCATTCACTTCCGTCGGAGCACCGCCGCCACCGTGCATGGAGATCCAGATGCTGTGCCCTCCCTCAGGCTCTTCACCGAAAGTCTTCGTCAGCAGTTTCATCTCGTGCTTGCCAACCCGCACGACATCCCCCGCGATCTCATCTGCCCGCGCCTCAATGATCGCCGCCGCACGCTCCTGCCACATGGAGAGAACCAATGCTTCCGCATCCGCCCCTGACAACGCCAGTTCATCCCAGTACAACTCCAGCACCGACGTATCACCGAGTTTCCGACGGAACGTGGTCCTTCGCTCCTGCTCATTCCAGCGCACGCGCAGGTCATGCGGCTCGCCCGCAGCGAAAGTGAATGACGGCATGTCGTTGAGATCCGAGCGCCCGCCGCGGGTCGCCATGGAGGCCCGCCCGACGATCTCCACCTCACCCACGAGTCTCTGCCCACCCTCGGTATCCCAGAGGCGTATGTACGTCGGCTGAGGACCGTGAATGCGCTCCGCGGGCACATACCGCTCAGTCACTTCAACACCCGGAACACTCTCGTCGCCTCGTGCCCACACCAGGGGAAAGTGATCTCCCGTGCGCCGCCACGATGTCGCCCAGACCGCGTGCTCCGGATCACCGGGCGTCGCCCGCCTCGCCGACCCGACGAACCACGCGCGATTCAACCCCTTCCCGTTGTACTCATCCGCACCAGTGAAGTGCCACTCACCATCCCAGACTTCAACCCACGTGTGATTGCCGCGATCATCGTGCCAGTTCGCAACGCCCGCAGCGCGCGCCGGCACACCAACCGTCCGACACGCATTCACGAGGATGATCGACAGCCCCGTGCAGGTCGCCCGTCCCTGCTCGCGTGATTCCGACAGGCTCTGGTTCGGCGCCTTCCGCCCCGTGTTGTAGTGCACACCAATCTCATTGAACAACTCACGATTAAGCGCCTGGGCCGCCTCGGTCGCCGTCCCGCAATCCGCGACGATCTTCCGACAACTCTCGTACAGCGACGCCCGCCATCCATCGCGCGTCTCATCAAAGACGGCGTAGGGCAGCACATCGTTCAGGAACATCTCATCGCTGATATCCGACGCCCAAGGGAACTCACGCCGCGCCCGCAGCGCAAAATGCAGGTTCTCCAGGAGAAGCTCGACATCGAGATCCTCGTCCCGCTCCGGACGATGCTCGGCCAGGAACGCCGCGGCTGCCCGGCCCGGCTCACCATGCAGGCGTTCCGCCTCGGCCTGGAACCGCTCCCAGTTCTCACTGCCGAAGCAGGGCACCGCCAGGGCCGCCAGCACCAGTATGAAGACTCGTCGCATCCGTCACCTCCTGTCGAAGCCACGATCATACGGTTCCCCATGATCAGTGCGCACAAAAACCGGCGCCATCACGGGACGGCGCCGGTCGGATCAGGCTCTGTCAATGCTCACTTCTTGGGGAAGTCGTCGCAGAAGACGCCCCAGTTGTCGAGCAACTCGTTGAGATCGAGGAAGTCCACGTTGCCGTTGTTGTCGAAGTCCGCCTCGGGACCCGGCGTGTTCCACTGCTCGAGCAGGATCTCGAGGTCCATGAAGTCGACCACGCGGTCGCCGTTGGTGTCACCGGGGCAATCGTTCTCTTCCTCGAGGACCGCCGGGTCGAATTCGTACGCACCAATGTCCACGACAGCTTCGCCGTCACCACCGCCGTCCTCACCCCGCGGCGGACTGTACATGTCAATCCGATCTCGACCGGCAACGTCGTACGGTACGGTCTCCGTCACGTCTCCATCCTGGTCGAGGTCTGCGAAGTCCATTGCAACAACCGTATTGAGGCCGCCATCCACACCCGGAGAGAAGAGCTCAAGGCGGTAGTCATTCGTATCCGGATTCACGAACTCAGGATTGAGGCCGCTCAGGCCGTCATACATGTCGCCGGCTTCATCCGTCGGCACATCCTCGACGATCGAGTTGTTCGCCTCAAGCATCGTGCCCAGGAACAACTGCGCCACAAAACCACCACCGAAGAAGTCACGGTTGCCCCACAGGATGCTGTTGTTCAATCGAAGCGCTGCTCCACCCACGATCGCGATGCCGCCCGCGGTTCCCGCGTCGTTCCCCGCCACCGTGCAATTGATGATCTCGATGATGCCACGCGTGCTCATGATGCCACCGCCCATGAAGTCAGCCGCGTTGTTCCGCACCATCGCGTTCGCCCAGATCGCATCGCCATCGTTGTAGACGCCCGCCGCATCGAACGACGAGTTTCCGTACACCTCGATGTTCGAGAACCAGCTCTGACCGGCGCTGTACACACCGCCGCCGATCTCAGTCGCCGTGTTGCCCCGGAACGTGGAGAGACTCACAACCGCCGAGGCATCCTGCCCGATGTAGAGCCCGGCGCCGCCGCGCCCGCTGTTCGTTTCGAGAACACAGTTGCGCATGACGAGGTGCCCCTCACCACCCACATACACGCCACCGCCGTAGGCTTGCTCGTCCGCACCGCTCGCATCACCGTTGATGATGTAGAAACCATCGAGCAGGCTCGTGGCATCCGCCGCACTGGCATTCACCACGTGATACACGTGCAGCGGCTCGACGCCGCGAACGGGATCGCCGCCCCCGCCATCGTCATCGTCCGTTTCGAGTTCACCATTCAGGAAGGAACGGAACACATCCGGATTCCGGTCGTCCGGATCAAACTCGCCACCCGAGAAGGGGCCGCGATGCCCGCCGACGAGTTCGATCTCAGGGTACATCTCGAAACGCCGCTCACGCTGCGGCCCCTGCGGAGCGCCGCCGCGGACATTGGTGGCGAAATTCATCAGCCAGCCGTCCAGCACACCCACGTCGCCGGTGGTCCAGTCGCGTATGGTCAGCGTCCACGTGCCCGCCGACGACTCACCGTCAAAGACCGACAGGGCATTGGTCGGATACGTGCCGTCAAAGTTGTTCCCCGTCGCTGCATACGAACCCTCGGGAAGCAGGGCGCCGGCGGCATCCGCCGCGTCCCAGATGTCGTCGCCGCCATCCACGAACAGGTACGTTCCGTCGAGGTCACTTGAGTCACCGAAGCTCGTCGGAGAGATAGCGCCGACCCGGTTCATGATTTCGATCTCGGTCCCGGCGGGTGACACCAGCGTCACCTGGAGGTCGCCCGTCCAGGTATGCACCAGTTCCAACCCGAGTTCCAGGCCATCGATGGTGGTCGCCTCCACGACATCCAGCATGAAGACCACTTCGCCCGGATCCTCTGAGCCCTTGGCCCGATCCGGAATGGCGCCGCCGCTCCCGATGGCATCCGGGTCGTCATCCGATGGAATGAACGGCGAATACTCCGGGATGTAGTGCCCCTGCGCCACCAGGATCTGGTGTCGACCACCGGCCGCCCGCGCATCATCGATGGCGTCCTGAAGGCTGTCGTACGCGGAGAGCCAACTCGTACCATCCTCCCCGCCGCGCGTCGTGATCGAGCCCGTGTCAGCAACGTAAATCACCCGAGGCTCCGTCTCGCCGGCCAACGCTGCAATCGCACACGCCATTCCCGCTACGGCACCCACGCCACGTTTCCAGTTCGCCATCATCTCTCCAATCAGGTTCCTGCAGAGCAGGGAACAACCGAGCATCCCTATCAAATTATGCGGCAGGTCCGTTCCGAAGCAACAGAACCGCGCCAATCGATCCCAAACAAGGTGACTCATCACCCCCACTCCTGCGCATTTCCGAGCCCCGGACACCGATCCGGTCCGGACCCCACCCGGGCAGGCGAGTTATCGGCGGACATCGCACTTCAGCGCCCCCCAGCGGTACGATGAGCGGCATGGCCGAGCGACTCGTCGAAATCACCATCCCGGACCACGAAGCAGATACGCTCGCCGAGGTCATCGAGGGCCTGACCTCACGGGAGTTCACGCGGTTTCCCGGCAATAACTCCATTGACCTCTTCAGAGGGACACTCGATGCCTCGGACGTCGAGGCCGTGATCGATCCCCTTCAGTCGCGCTTCACCGGCACCGAGCACTTTCAGATCCTCATCCTTCCCGTACTCGCGGCACTCCCGCGCACCGAGGAACCCGAACCTGAGCCGGATGCCGACCCCCCGAAGAAGTCGCACCGGGTCAGCCGGGAAGAACTCTACAACGAACTCGCTCCGGCCTCGGAAATCACGCCCGTCTACATCATCATGACCGTCCTCTCCACCGTCGTCGCTGCGATCGGACTCGCCCGCGACAGCGGGGCCATCGTCATCGGCGCCATGGTCATCGCGCCGCTCCTCGGACCCAACATGGTGCTCGCTCTCGCCACCACCACAGGCGACAAGCCACTCGCCGCCCGCGCACTGCGAGCCAATGCGGCCGGCGTTGTCACGGCCGTGGTCCTGACCATCCTGATCGCTCCCTTCGTCACCATCGATCCCGCGCAACCCGAGATCCTCTCCCGAACCCAGGTCGCACTCGGCGACGTCATCCTTGCACTCGCGGCCGGAACCGCAGGCGCCATCGCATTCACCTCCGGCGTCGCCGCATCCCTCATCGGTGTCATGGTCGCTGTCGCGTTGCTCCCACCCCTCGTCGTCACCGTTCTGCTCTTCGTCAAAGGCTTCCCGCGCGACGGCGCCGATGCGCTCCTGCTCCTCGCGACCAACGTCATCTGCGTCAATCTCTCGGCGGTCGCGACATTTGCTCTCCAAGGCGTCGTGCCGCGACGCTGGTGGGAGAAACAGAAGACGCGCCGGGCCACCTTCAGGGCCATCGCCTTCTGGGTCATTCTCCTCGCCATCGCCGCCGCTCTGATCACCTTCGCCCAGATTGAACAACCGGGCGGGGAACCCGAGATGCCACCACCGCCGCCACGGCCAGCGTCCGGCACCGAGTAACCCTCCCACTCCCCGCTCCCCGCTCCCCGCTCCCCGCTCCTCGCTCCTCGCTCCTCGCTCCTCGCTCCTCGCTCCTCGAAAAAAGCAGAAAGCCCCCGCGAAACTCAACGGAGGCCTTCCACTTGAAACAAAAGGAGTTCGGGTGTCGATGCGATCGGACCATGCCGCCGCGTGCCATTTCCCCAAGCCCACAGCACCCTGCGATCGTGATGTCGAATCCGTTCCAGGCCCGAGGCGTTCAGCGGTGACGTCGCACCGATGGGCGAACTCGAACGGGAAGCGGATGCAGAGTCAACAGACGATCAACCCAACGAAGCCCGCAACCGTCATTCGACGGCAGCCCGCCGCATCTCCGCTCACCCTCTCCACCAACCGACCACAAGCACGAGGCATCGACCAGAAAACGGGCCGGCAGTTGAATCAGATTCTCGAAGTGGCTGCGTCGAGCTGCCATCAAAGACTCCCAGTTGCTCTCCTCGCCACGCCGATCATCATGGTGGAACCAATCCGAATCAGAACGTGGGATCAACGCGGCTGAAGAGTGACACTCAGACAACGCACGGGTGATCACACCGATACACCCGACTCTCCTTTCCCCCAACCCGACCGTGTATGCAGCGAGAAGCCTCACGAACTTCTCGGACGACCCTGGAGGCCCTTTCCCTGGCTTTCGCCTCCTCGCCGGACAGCAGGTTGCGTTCAACGCTAACTCCTGTCGCATATAGACTTACGGTCAGCCATGGCCTTCGGTTGCACATCGGTTACAAACTTTTTGACCACCCGGCCCGGACTCACTCACCCATTTCGGGAATCAGGTGGCGACCCCGGAACGACCCCACGCTATCCTCGACCCCAGACCCACCCACTCCCGAAGTCCAGAAGGGACGCACCATGATCCATCAGGGCATCGCCGCCGCATCGCTCGCTCTTGCACTCGTCGCCACCGCCGGCGCCGCCAACGTCGTGATACCCGTCGACGACGCGGCCTCCTCACTGACCATCGAACTCTGCGTCAGCGGCTCCTGCGATGATGACACCTCGAGCGTCAGCGGCACGATGGACTTCGACCTGGACATGGTCGACAGCCCGTCGACGATCACACTGAACGACCTCAACCTTGTTCTCGACGAGAACATCAACATCAACATCTCGTTCGGAATCCTCGGCGGGCTCACGGCAACAGGCACCAACGTGACCGTCGACTACTCCACACCCGGCTTCTCCATCGGACCCGTTCCCATCGCCGCTGATGCATTCACCCTCCCGAATGTCGAAGTCATCCCCGGCGGCGACCTGAACTACAACGCAACCGGCCTCGTCTGCACCCTGCTGACCGGCTCCAACCTCCCCTGCAACGACTCCATCGACCTCTCGATGAACGGGCCCCAGATCATCGACATGGTTCCCGGGCAGATCACGTCCGTGAACCGCGAAGTCACCGTGACCGTCGACCTCGACTTCACCGCGCCGCTCGACCCCAAGTCACCCGACCTCGGCAGCTACCAGATCTCCGGCACCGTCACCGGTTCAGTCACCGTCCCCGCGTGCGACGGCGATGCCAACGGTGATGAACAGGTCAACTTCGATGACCTCAATATCGTGCTGGAAAACTGGAACTCAACCGTCACACCCGGAACCAGCGGCGACCTCACCGGTGATGGCATGGTCAACTTCGACGATCTCAATCTCCTGCTGGAACACTGGGGCGAGGAGTGCTGAAGATTCGGCCGTAGCCAACCCAGTCACTCGTTCGATTCAACTGGCTGCTCCAGTGCAGCGGAGTACTCCGCCAGCCGCTTCTCGTATCTGGTACGCGCTGACTCGCGCCGCCTCCCCTCCGGGATGTGCGAAAGAATGGCTTTCACAGTCTCGATCGCCTCGCCAGTTCGGCCTGCGTGATGCTGTGCCGCGGCGAGAAGCGAGAGGGCTCCCTCGTAACGACTTGAGAACTCGCTCAGGTCATCCGGCTTCCACGCCTCAGCTGCGCGCCGGGCAAGTTCGAGCGCCATCTCCGAGTCCTGGATTCCGGGATCATCATGCCAAAGTAAAAACCTGGCCACACGGTGGAACATCCACGCATCGCCGTTGCGATCCGCTGCTTCCGCGACCTGCCGCTTGATGGTGACACCGCTGGCACTCAGCCCCCCGTACCGCATGGCGGCAATGACATGTGCGATCTCAGCGTGGTTACGTACTGCGCTATTGATAATCAGCTGATCACGGAATCGATGAATGATTCCAGTGTCACCGCCGAAGTCTACCCAACCCTCTAAATCCACCAGCACCTGTATGAGTCTGACGATGCGTTCAACCTGCTCATCACGCGTACCGTACGTATCTGAGTCGGGCTGAATGAGGTCAGCAATGTTGTAGGAGTACACCAGCCGCGGGCGATCGAGCACTGCTCGACTCGCGATCACAATCGCACCGCCCTCCACGCTCCAGACCACATGGGAGTATCTCGGGGTGACATCGCGCAGTGCCTGATTCAGATGATCCCGCAGCGTCTTCGGGGCGATGTCAACGCGGACGCGACTCTCCGGGTAGACATCCCCCTCAGCGAGTGCTGCCCAGTCGACCTCGACCGCCACATCACCAGCCTCGCGCCGGATGGCATCAATCACCGCGCCGAACTCCATACTGGACGCACCAAACGCATACCGCTCGGTCGAGAGCACCTCGAAGGCACGCTCATTCTCCGGGTCAAACCGATAGGCCTCGATCGCGATCCAATTGGCTCGGGAGTCGGCGTATGCGGCCTCGCTGAATTCACCGATACCGCGCTGCTCTCCCCGAATCATCGCTGAGAAGAGCGCCACGATCTGCCGATGATTCTCCCACGTATTGGTGACGATGAACTGATCGCGATAGCTCCACACGATGCCCGTCTCACCTCCATAGTCTCTCCACCCGTCAAAGTCCACGTACGTCTGCATGACCTCGAGGATCGACTCGATCTGCTCCTCGCGCTGCCCGTATCGCTCGGTGTCTTCGGAAATCAACTCGGTGATGTCATAGGTGAGCAGGATCGTGTTCTCGCGAAGCTGCTGATCACTGGACACATAGATGCCGCCACGCCTGACAGCGTAGTTCGCGCGCGTGAAGGGGTCCTTGGATACCAGACCGGCGATGTAGCTCAGCATGGCCGCAGCGGTTCTGATCTCACCATCGAACGTGATCTCCTGGTCGGGGCGAACACCAATGCCCTGCAGTGCCGCCCAGTTCACATGCAACGGCACATTGAGCGCCTCACCGATCTGCCGCAGTGCATGGTCGACGCGACTCGCAGGACCATCGATCTGCACCTCTGTGCTCTGAAGCAGTTCGAGCAACTTGAGAGTCTCTTCGCTCTCCCGAAAGCCATCCACTCCAACTGATGCACTGATCGCTGCAAGACTCGTCACCTCCTCGACGTCACTCAGCCCACTCCCGCTTCCTCTCAGAACTGCATTCAAAACTCCGGAAATCTCCCGGTGATTGGCCAGTGTCGTCTTGATGATGAACTGGTCGTTCTGGCGTTGCAGATCACTCACTTGACCGCCGTGACTCCGCCATCCGGTCGGATCAACCGTCGACCTGATCAATCCGGCGAGCACATCGAGCTGCTCGGACCGTGTCCCGTATGTGGTCTCGTCATCCGCCAGCAGATCGACCACGTGGTAGGTTGCCGTCTGAACGAAACCCGCAAGGTCTTCCTCGCTCATGATCATGACGCGCCCATTGATCACATCGCTGGCCACCTCGGCAGGCACCAGAATGCGCAGAAGATCACTGACCGGCATGCCGGTCACCGCCACCCCCACCACGTCTGTCTGCGACGCCCCCGCCTGCTGCATCGCATCCCAGTTGACCGTCACGGGAATGCCCTTACGCTCGATCATTGCAAAAAACTCGCTCATGGTCTCATCGCCGTGCAACGTCAACTCCATTGCGTGCAGCTTCTCAAGCGTCATCACATTCGCCTTCGTGTCCACGATCCCCAGGATCTGGTTCTGCTGGCGAACGAACGCCCGATACAGCAACTCCGAACGCCCCAGATCAAACGCCACTCCACCGAACGCCATGAGCAGGGCCAACACCGCGAGCGCACCCACGACCAGACGCCCCCGGTGCCGCCGAGCGAACTTGCCAATGCGATAGCCAATCCCGGGCGGACCGGCGACGATCGGCTCGTCATCAAGATGCCGACGTATGTCATCGGCAACGTCCTTGGCCGTCTCGTACCGCCGATTCCTGTCCTTCTCCAGGCAACGCATCGTGATCCAGTCGAGATCGCCGCGAACCAGGGCACTGAGCTTCCGTGGCTCCGGGGCGGTGAGGCCGAGGGACGTGCCGGAATTCTGAGCCGTGCTCAACCGGACAGAAGGGAGGGGCGGCTCCTCCTCCTTGATCACCCTGACCATCTCGGCCAGCCCTGCCTCTGCAAGACGTGTCGGATCCAGCGGACGGGTTCCCGTGAGCAACTCGTAGAGCAGTACCCCGAGCGCATAGATGTCACTGCGCGTGTCGATATCGAATCCACTTGAGAATGCCTGCTCAGGCGACATGTACTCAGGTGTCCCGATCATGTGCTGGAACTCGGTGAACAACGTCCGCTCCGTGAGCCGGACATTCATCGCCTTGGCAATGCCGAAGTCAATGACCTTGGGCGCCGGTACCCCATCTATGAGTGTGACAAGGATGTTCGACGGCTTCAGATCACGGTGAATGATGCCGCGCTGATGCGCATGCTGTACGGCCAGACACACTTGCCGGAACAACTGGAGCCGATCCGTCGTCGACAGATTCTGTGCCTCACAGAAGCCCGTAATCGGCTCACCCTTGACCAGTTCCATGACAAAGTACGGACGCCCCGACTCCGTCGTCCCCGCATCAAGTACCCTGGCGATGTTAGGATGATCCATCATCGCCAGTGCCTGACGCTCGGCTTCGAATCGGGCGATGACATGCTTGCTGTCCATGCCCACCCTGATGATCTTGACCGCAACCCGCCGGCGAACAGGCTCTGACTGCTCAGCCATGAACACAGTCCCGAAACCGCCCTCCCCGATGCGCTGCAGCAGCTTGTATCGCCCAATCCGCGATCCCACACTCTCGGCAACCGTCATGGACCCCGTGATCTCCGCCGTCGGAGCCGCCATGAAGCCACCCTGTTCACCCCGTGCGATCAACAGGGACTTCACCTCGCTGATCAACCCCTCATCGCCGCCGCACAACTCGCCCAGTTGTTGATCAAGATCCCGGTCGCTGACGTCAGCAATTCTCGAGAGGATCTCCGCGACCCGGTCCATTCGATTCGTCGGCTCCTTCGCCATCGTCAGACTCCATCGTGCTGAGCTCTCGGAAGAGCCATGTTCGCCCGACCTCCCAGCGACGCTTCACCGTCGTCTGAGAAATCGCCAGTGCACTTGCCGTCTCCGAAACCGACAAGCCCGCGTAGAAACGCATCCGCACCACCGAAGCAACCTCGGGGGCGTGCACCTCAAGGCGACGAAAGGCATCATCAAGGACCATGACTTCTACACAATCTGAAGAAAACACCAGATCTTCCAGGTTCCGAACGTGAACACGACGCCGACCGCCCCCTCGCTTCTGCCGCCCGCGAGCACGCGCGTGATCGATCAATAACTGACGCATCGCATCAGCCGCCGCAGCGTAGAAATGGGCGCGGCCAGCCCAGGGAATGCGGCGGTCACCAAGCAATTTGATGTAGGCCTCATGGACCAGCGCCGTCGGCTGCAGCGTATGGCCCGGGCGCTCACCGATCAGGCGGGCCGCCGCGATCGCCCTGAGCTGGTCGTAGACCAGCGGGAGGAGCGCGGCCGCACGTTCGTCCGCCGAACACCCCTCGTCAGTGATGATCGCAGTGATGTCCCGGTCTTCTGACAATGCCGCGTGCCTCCGAATCGCATCATGCGATGCGGCGCAAGCATACGCTCATCGCGCCACGAATGACACAACTGGTCCGCCTCGTCCTCAGAGCGAAACCCGTCGAGAGATTCGCTACCGCCACACGGTGTACGAACCCCGATCACGCGTGAGTTCGCCGATGAAGGCGTTCGCCGCGTCCCCCGTCGCTTCGATGTCGTAGATGATGCCGTGAGCAGTGTTGCAGCCCTGCAGACCAAAACACGCAAACCCGCCGACGGCGGCCGCCAGGGCACATCGAACCAGCATTCGCCATGACACGCGCTTCATTCGCATGATGTCATTGTCGGCTGGGATCGCCCGCCCGCTCAAATAGCCAGCCGACTTCCGCGCGTTTCAGCAGTACGCTGCCTCCGAGATACGCCACGCCCCCCACGCCCACCAGAACGAGCAGGCGGATCAGCACCAGGAGCCACGACCCGTCCTCGGGAAGCAGTGACGACCACCCCAAACGGGCGAGCAGAACCGCACCGCCCATCACGCCCGACAGCATGACCGTCGCACCCGCTGAACGTATCACCGCTCCATCGAACACCCCGTGCTCGGAAACGATCCGCCTCGATGCAAACCAACCCAGCACCCCGGCCTGGAAGATCGCGCCGATCGCTGTCGCCACCGCAAGCCCCACTTCCTCAAGGACCCAGATCAGGCACAGATTCAGCACCAGGTTCAAACCGACCGTCACCATGCCCACCCGCATCGGCAACGACGTGTCACCCATCGCGTAAAAGGCACGCGTCAGTACGTGAGTCAGGGAGTACGCCCAAACCGCAGGGGCGTACGCGGCAAGCACCGCAGTCACGCGCACCAGGCTCGCATCCCCGAACTCCCCGCCTCCGTACAACACGCTCGCCAACTCGCCGCGCACCAGGATCAAACCGACAGATGCCGGCACGCCGATGAACAGGCTCAGCCGCACACCTCGACGCAGCGTCGCGCCGAAGGAGTCCGGCCGATCAGCCGTTCGCGCCAGGTACGGAAACACCGCGGTGGCAATCGCAATGCCGAAGACACCGAGCGGGAACTGGTACAGGCGCTGCGCGTAAAAGAGCACCGCCGCAGCCGCTTCGTCCAGGGGATAGGCAATCATCGTCCACGGCACTCGGGCGCCGCCCTCGGCCCCCGAGATCACGGGCCATCCGGCAATCAGGGAGTCAAGAAAGGTCGAGAGTTGCAGCGTGCCCAGACCAATGAGCGCAGGAACCATGCGAGACACCATCACGCGCATTGACTCACGACAACCAATGAACGTCAGCCCCCAGCGCACATGCGGCCGAAGGCGCCACAGGCACCACGCCAGTTGAACGAATCCCGCCGCGACAACCGCAACCGACATCCAGATACCAACCGCCCACAGTTCCAGCCCCGCAATCAACGCACTCACCGAGACGCCGGAGATCATGGCGACGTTGAGCACGATCGGTGCCGCGGCGTGGGGCGCAAACGAGCCGTGGCTCTGGAGCACTCCACCGAGGATCGCCACGAGGCACACCAGTGGCATGTAGGGCAGCATGATCATGGCGTAGGTGAAGACCCAGCGATCCGGGGACCCCGTTTCCGGCAGGAGCGCCCACAGGCACAGTTCGCCCACCACCACCAGCGCCGACAGGCCCGCGGCTGTCACCAGGACAGTGAGCGAGGCGAAGCGCGCAGCGAGTGCCGGATCCCGCTCATCGAGTTGCGCATAAGCCGGAATGAAGGCGGCGGTCAGAGCGCCCTCACCGAAGAGGCGGCGAAACAGGTTGGGAATCGTGAACGCGGTGACGAAGGCTGAGAAGACGGCAGCGGTCCCGAAGACGCGCGAGCAGATGGCATCCCGCACGAGTCCGAGGATGCGAGAGCCGAGGGTCAGGACGAAGACCAGGCGAGCATGCCCGACGAAACCCCCGTCGGGGGCCGGGGTTGAACCTGTCTGATCTCGTGGGTCTGACACGGAGTGATTATCGACGTTCGGGCCGTTCGCCGCGACTTGAGCCGCCACCGCCCCCCCTGTTTGAGGTCGCCGGGGGCTGGAAAAGGGCGTAGGGATCTCGGAAGGCCATGGCGTGGTTGTTCCTACGAGTCGATAGGAACTGTGGGTTGCACCAGCCCCGAGAATTGGCGGTTGAAAATTGAACGTCGGGGCTTGACACCCGCTGCCCTTTTGTCAGACTGTTGTTGACCGTCAACTGCTTCGGCAGTGGCGTCGTGGGATATCGTGGAAATTGGTGTCGTCGGGCACCTAGGGAACAATTGATTCGTGGGATTGAGAGAGCATTCCAAGATTCGGCTGAGGCGCTCCACTCGAAGGTGAGTGATGCGTTCGGTCTCTCGTTGTTTTTGCGTGCAGAAACTGCGATGGAGACCGGCGGCGCTGTTGTATTGCCGGATCTGAAACAAGCAGAGGTTCGTGATCCCTGCCGCGGCGGTAGGGGTTTTTCGAGATTGATTGGTCCATCAGACCTATTAAGGAGAGTTCGAGATGGGATATAAGTCCACTATTCTTGTCGCTGGTGCCGCTGTGATCTGTACCAACGGTGTCTACGCTGACGCCAAGATCGAGGCCAACAAGGCCAACGCGATCACCAAGTCCGCGAAGATCACCCAGGCCATGAAGAAGGCCCCCACCAGCCGTGGCGGCTGGGCGCTTGCTGAAGGCGCCGACATCGGTGGCCGCGCTGGCGGCGACAGCCCCCTCAGCCCGACCGTTGTTGCGGCTCTGCCCTTCAGCGACTCCGGCAACAACAGCCTCAACTCCGACGCGGGCGACGAGCTTTGCCCCGACACCGTCTCCGGTCCCGGTGGCGGTCTTGACCAGTGGTACTCCTACACCAGTGGTGCCACCACGGTCACCGTCAGCATCTCCGTCTGTGATGCCGGCACCGACTACGACACCAAGCTCTACGTCTACGCTGGCGGCATCACGCCCGGCAGCCCCTACGCCTGTGATGACGACACCTGCTCCGCCGGTCTCGGCTTCCCGTGGGTTTCCGAAATCATCGAAATCTGCCCGCCCTTCACCACCTTCTGGTGTGCGGTCGACGCCTGGTCCTCCACGGACGTCGGTAACTTCGTCGGTCTCGCCCAGGCGAGCACCATCGTTCCCTGCGTCGTGGACTGCGCCACCACCGACATCATCAACCCCGGCCCCTGCGCCATCCAGGCTGACGGTGACGACGGCTGCTTCGCTGCCAACCAGGACGAGTTCTTCGGCATCAACTGCGAAGAGACCGTCTGCGGTACCTTCTTCACCGACTCCCTCAACCAGCTTCGTGACCTTGACTGGTACGAGCTCGTCCTCACCGAGACGAACGACGTCACCGCGACGATCATCTCCGAGGCTCCCACGGGCTACCAGCTCTTCTTCATCGATGTTGCCGCCATCGGCGGTTGCGCTGCTCCCGGCAGCCCCCAGCCGATCAGCTTCATCGTCTCCGTCGGCGAAGGCTGCGTCAGCACCGGCGTCATCGCCACCGGTCTCGCCCCCGGTTCCTACTGGTACGTCGCCACGATCTTCGGCACCGACGGCGCCGTCGACTGCCCGAACGCCCAGGACTACCGCCTGGCGATCACCTGCGATTGCGGTCCGTACCTCGAAGGTAACGTCAACGGTGACACGGCCGTCAACTTCGACGACCTCAACATCGTTCTCGGTAACTGGGCTGCGACCTGCGGTCAGTAATCTCTGACTGATTGCTACCCATGCGAACTCGACGCCGCGGACTTCACGGTCCGCGGCGTTTTTCTTTGACCTGCCGAAGCCCGGTACGGCAGTCCCGGCAGCACGCTTCGCACATCCGACGTCGCGGCATCTGCGTCTGGATGACATCGGAGAGCGTGGAGCCAAACAGAAGCTCGCCGCCCCGGTCCGATGAATCGACGAAGAGTGAGAGATCGACGGCGACCCCGGTGATTTGGCTCACCCGCCTCACGGCGCACGCACGCTCCAGCCCACGGGCAGAACGGCTCTCGGACAGTTCATGTCAATCCGGTCTCGTCAATCCGGTCTGCGGACTTCACTCGCCAGCGGCTGAGCCGCTGAAGAACTCGGCTTCAAGCCGGTCCCGCACTTCGCCCGGCACCGGCCAGTCTTCGCCGCGCCACTGCCATTCCTCTCCGAGGATCTCACCGTTCCGGATCACGAAGAAATTGGGAGTCTCATCCCAGTTCCACGCCTCGATGCCGGTCTCGGCCTCCAGTTCGTTGATCTCGAACTGGCGCACCTGCATGACCAGGTCGCCGATTTCGGCCATCTCATCCATCATCGGATCCCACGAGTACTTCGCGTTCTCGCACACGTGGCAGTGCTCATCGTGGATGATGATGACCCACGCGGGATCTGCCGGTCCCAGACGGCACAGATCACGATTCGATTCCAGCTTCATGACCCGACCAATCGGTGAGTCGTCGTACTTCAGGAGGCAGGGGTCGACCGATGCCGCCGCGCCTGACTCACCGGACTCGATCGCCGCCTTGAGCATCGCGATCGTCTCGCTGTTCTGTGTGAGTTCGCTCCTCGCTTCACGGAGGTCCTCGCCGGTCTTCTTCAGGTCATAGGCAAAGTACCCGGCCGCACCTGCGACCAGGGCGCCCACTGCCGTCACGACCAACATGTCACGCTTCGCAGCCCTGTTCAACGCCATCGCGATTCCCAATCCAACAAAGACCAACGCCACCACCGTGCTGACCCAAGCCGGAGGTGTCCAGAGCTTGCCGAAACAGCCGCAGCTCACCGAGTTCAAGTACGCATACATACCCCACCCGGCGAACCCCGCAAACATCATCGAGACACACATCCACGCAACGCGCCAGCGATGTGCCAGGAGCACCGCGACAATCACCGCGATCTCCAGAACCGCCTGCGTCAGATCGAACATGCGCTCATGAGGATTCGGGCTGATGAACTTGGCATAGGCGCCGAAGCCCAACCAGCCCGCAAGCAGAATCCACACCGCAAAGGGCGTCCATGCGATCAGGCCGTCAGAGCGTCCCGATCGCACGTCTTCATCTGTAAACATGGACTCACCTCTGACCGAGGACCGGCTCGCGGCAGGACCCGATCACCCAGACGCGCGTCTCCATCCCGGCATACTTGTAGTGCACCGGCACGAGAACCAGACCCATCTCGGTCGGCTTGACCGATGCCTTCACCACGATCTTCCCGTTCTCACTGCCCGGTGCGAGCGTGAAAGACTCGAGCGTCGCCGGGAAGTCCTCGGGGATGAACACCTCGAGTTCGAGGCCATCGAGCGGCGTGCCCTCATCGAGCACGAACGGGCCCTTGACTTCCAGTTCGAATGTCGCCGACTCGCCGTACGAGATCTCGCCCACGTTCCATCGACGTTCCTCGACCCGCAGGGGGGAGGTGCGGTAATCGCGTTCCGCATCCGAGACGGTGGGATGGGTGAAGTCGATCTCGACGACCGGGGCACCCGGGTGATCGGTCTCGACACAGATGAATGCAGGAGGATCCAGTGGAACCACGTACTCAATCGTGTACTGCATCTGGGGCGGATCCTTGAGAGGATCGAAGCCGACGAATTGCGGCGTTTCACCCCCGACACGCAGCACCTCGAAGGTCTCTCCATCCGTTCCCTCGACGCGGAAACGCACCTTCTCCGTCGTGCCGCGAGCCTTCAGGCTCGTCGGAGTGGTCTTCACTGCGTAATGCACCTCGCCCACGACATTGAACATCGCGGGTCGGGAGTAGCCGTCAAAGAAGACAGACACCCGCTTGGCGAACATTCCGAGGTCGTAGCCAACGTCCACCGTCGCCTCAACCGAGATCGATTCACCCGGGAGGATCATCTTCTCCTGGATCTTCGGAACCGTGCACTTGCAACTCGACTGCGTCCGCAGCACGGTGAGCGGGCGATCACTGGTATTGGTGATCATGGCCTTGCCTGTCACCGGTTCACCGGGGACACAGCCGCCCATGTCCAGCCGGCCCGGCTCCACCTTGACAGGGGCTTCCCGGTCCGGTGCACGCTGCGAATGCTGTGCCTGACCGGACACGGTCGATGCGATCGCCACGACGCCCGCAGCAACAGCCAGCAAACGGCCGAGGCGCGAACCCACACGTATCTCACTCTTCATCATCGCTTCTCATCCTCACCTGAGTCATCTCAGGAAGTAACCGTACAGAGTCCATCCGCCGCCCGGCAGCGCGGCCTATTCTAGCCCCATCAGCCCGACCTCTCCATCGGTCCGATTACGCAGCCAGGCGCACCCCTTCCCGTCCTTCTACCGACAGCCGGGCTTGAAGTGCCACCATCTCTCGACGAATTTGAGCCGTGATCGAACCCACCGCACGAGCCAACCAAGGTCCTCCGAGGACGTACCATGGGCCCCAGCAAGGAGATGCAGGCCGCAGTGAAAAACGACCACACCATCGTTGTCGGAGGAGGAGCCATCGGGGTCTGCATCGCGTACTTCCTCGCCCGTCGCGGCTGCCGGGTCACGCTGATCGAGCGCGACGGGATCGCCGCCGCCGCTTCGTCCGGTAATGCGGGACTGATCTCACTCGGGCATCTCCCCCTCCCACGTCCCGGCCTCCTCACAACCTCCCTCCGCTGGATGCTCGACCGGACCAGCCCCCTGTACATCCCACCGAGACCTGATCTCCCACTGCTGGCCTGGCTCATTCGCTTTGCCAGAGCCTGCTCCACCCGGCAACTTCGCACCAGCATGGAGGTGATCGCCGCTATCAGTCGGAGCACCATCGAACTCTTCGATCACTTCGCAGAGGATCTGAAAATTGATTTCCAGTACCGCCCCACAGGCTACATGGATGTCTTTCGGTCCAAGGATGCATGGAATCATGCTCGACGCGACGCTGAGTACATTCGCAGTTTCGGGTTCCCGGAGAAGGAGATCGGCCCCGACGAGGTGTATCGCCGCGAACCGGCGCTCCTTGACGGCGTGGTGGGTGCGATCGCGCACGAAGGCTCTGCGTTCGCCGAGCCGGCGGAGTTCGTCCGCGGCGTCGCGGATGCGGCGCGGGCCCTTGGTGCGGTCATCATGACGGATTCGGAAGTCCGGTCGATCCGGACCGCCAACGGCGCGGTCTCGGGTGTTCAGACCAGTACGGAGTCATTTGGGTGCGACCGCCTGGTGCTCGCAGCGGGCGCCTGGACCACGTCGCTCGCGAAACTGGCCGGCGTCCGCGTTCCGATGCAGCCCGCCAAGGGATACCACGTCAATATCACGACTCCGACGGAGTCTCTTCGCAGCGCCTGCATGCTTGGTGACACCTACGTCATCTGTACTCCCATCAACGGGTACCTCCGGCTTGCCGGGACGCTCGAACTCTCAGGCCTCAACCACAACATCCGTCAGGAGCGCGTCGACATGCTCATCAGGCAGGCCGCCGCCTACCTCCCGGGCATCGCCGAGGCGCCCGTGATCTCCCAATGGTGCGGCCTGCGACCCTGTACAGCGGACGGACTTCCGGCGCTCGGCTGGGCGCCTCGGGTTCGCAATCTCTATGTCGCGACGGGCCACGCCATGATGGGGTTCTGGACCTCGCCGATGACCGGCCGCGTCGTTTCCGAGCACATTCTCGATGACTCGCCGAGCATCGACATCCACGCCATGCGACTCGAGCGATTCTGATCACGGCGGCTCAGCCGCAGAAGTGATGCCGGCATGCCGCATCGACCGAATCAACAACAGGACCCATGCTCTTCAATCTCTTCGAAATCCTGAGCGACTGGCTGTTGCGACACGGTGTGTATCGCTATGTGATGCTGATCGACCAGCTCGCGTTCCGCGCCTTCATGGCGGGACTCATTGCCTTCTTTACGGTGCTCCTGGCCGGCAAGCCGGTCATTCGCTGGCTCCGTGCCCGCAAGATCGGTGATACCGCGCAATTTGACGTCGAGGCACTGAACGCGGCGCTCGCATCCAAGGCCAACACACCGACCATGGGCGGCATCCTGATCGCCGGCGCCATCGGGCTCTCGACGTTCCTCCTCGCCGACCTTACGAATTTCTATGTGCGCATGGCCATCGTTGTCCTCATCTGCTTTGCAGCCATCGGGGCCGCCGATGACTGGCTCAAGCTGACAGCTTCCACCCGCCCCAACGCCTCCCGCCAGGGACTCTTTGCCTGGGAGAAGCTCCTCTTCCAGCTCGGCTTCGCCACCCTTGTCGGGTACTTCGCCTACAACGCCGGCTTCTCAGACTCGGACCAGTCGCTCGCCCATGTTCTGAACCTCCCCTTCCAGAAGACCTACGAGAACCCCAATGCGCCGCCAGCCGATGGTCTGATCTACCTTCCGCGACTCATCTACATCATATTCACGGTCCTGATCATCACCGGGATGTCCAATGCCGTGAACATCACCGATGGTCTCGACGGTCTTGCTTCCGGAATCACGGTCATCGTGGCTGTCGGCCTGCTGATCCTCGCCTTTATTGCCGGCTCGGATACTGCGGCACACAACCTTCTGGTCCCCTACGTCGCGACGTCCGGGGAACTGGCGGTGGTCGCCGCATCCGTCGGCGGCGCGTGCCTCGGCTTCCTCTGGTTCAACGCGTCTCCTGCCGCCGTGTTCATGGGTGACACCGGATCGCTCTGCCTCGGAGCTCTGCTCGCGTACATTGCGATCGTGATCAGGCAGGAGATCGCCATGTTCATCATGGCCGGCGTCTTCCTCCTTGAGATCGCCAGCGTGGTACTGCAGGTCGGCTACTTCCGCGCGACCGGCGGAAAGCGGATCTTCCGATGCGCCCCCTACCACTGGCACCTGCATATGGGCGGCTGGCAGGAGACCAAGATCGTCGCGCGCCTGTGGATCGCCACCATTCTCCTTGTCGCCGGCGCCATCGCGCTCCTCAAGGTGCGCTGAGTCGTGCCATCTCATGCACTTGCAGCCGCGGACTGGGTCGTTGTCGGCGCTTACTTCGGCGTCCTCGTCGTGACCGGCATTCTCCTCTCGCGTCGACAGTCAGGCACCGAGGACTACTATCTCGCAGGACGTCGCATGCCCGCGTGGGCCGTCGCTATCTCCGTTCTTGCCACGGCACTTTCGGCTGCCACGTTCATCGGCGGCCCTCAATTCGCCTACGCCTACGATCTCACGTACCTGGTCGCGACCATCGGGACGATCCTCGCGGCCCTGCTCTGCGCGTTCTTCTTCCTGCCCGCGTACTACCGACACAATGTCACGACTGTCTACGATCTTCTCGCCCACCGCTTCGGCCCCGGCGCCCGAACTGCCGGTTCTCTGGCATTCATGGGCGGGCGTCTCCTCGCATCCGGTGCACGTATCTACATCGCCGCTCACGCACTCGCGTGGATCCTCTTTCAGGATCTCGACGTCGCCGGCCTTGTTGCCGCAATCTGGATTCTCACCGCCGCCGGTGTCCTCTACACCATCGCCGGTGGTATCGCGACCGTCATCTGGACCGACGTCGTCCAGACGGTCATCTTCATTGCCGCTGTCCTGGCGGCCTTCATCTTCCTGCTGCGCTCCATCGACATTCCACTCGCGGAAGCGATCGACTGGTTGAATGCTGAAGAGAAACTGCACCTTCTCGACACCTCGATGGATCACACGGCAAGTTACACCCTCTGGACTGCGCTGATTGCATGGACGCTCTTCAACCTTGCAGCGTACGCTACCGACCAGGATCTGGTTCAGCGACTCCTGACGTGTCGGACCCGTGCCCGCGCCAGCGCCTCCATGATTGTTTCCTCGCTCATTGGTGTCCCCGTCACGCTCCTCTTCATGACCATCGGACTCCTCCTCTTCGTGCGGCATAATCACCCGGATCTCACCACTGCCACCGAGACCGTCGAGCATGCCCCGGGAATCAAGGTCTTCCTCAGCTACATCACCACCGACATGCCAGCCGGACTCGGCGGCCTCATGATTGCAGGTCTCTTCGCCGCCGGACTCTCTTCACTCGACTCCGCACTCAACGCACTCTCCAGTACGTTCGTCAACGACATCTATGCCCGTATCCGTCCACGACGCGACAAGACGCACGACCTTCTGATCGCCCGCATTTCGCTCATCGGCTGGGGCACCGCGCTCGGGGTGGTTGCCACCGGCGCCATCTTCTGGCAGCGCGCTTCCGGGGATGACTCGCTGATCAACTTCGCACTGTCGGTCATGACCTACGCATATGCAGGACTCCTGGCTGTCTTTGCCACAGCGCTCTTTACGCGTCGCGGCAACACCCTCACTGTCATCGGTGCGCTCGTTGCCGGGGCGCTGGCCGTGCTCTGCACCGAGCCCGCGCTCTGGGCGAAGCTGGAATTCAAAGCTGTTGAACCGCTCGCATTCCCCTGGCGGTTCACCCTTGGCTCGCTCGTTGCATTCGCTGTCTGCATCGTCCTGCCCTCACAACCTGATGGACGGAACGATCCGGAGAAACCTTGACATGTGCGGTCGTTTCGCCCTCTCCATTCCGATCGAGGTTATCGCAGAACTCCTGCGAATCGGCGCCTTCCCGCTTATCTCGCCGCGATTCAATATCGCACCCACTCAGGAAGTCCTTGCCGCCCGCCGGGGTGAAGACGGGCGCGAGTTCACGACACTCACCTGGGGTCTCGTGCCCAACTGGTCACGCGATCCCACCTCCGGTCCCAAGATGATCAATGCTCGAGCCGAGACGCTCTTTGACAAGCCCGCCTATCGCGGCCCGGCCGCGACGCAACGCTGCGTCATTCCCGCCTCAGGATTCTACGAGTGGGATATCCGACCCGAGCACAATAAGCAGCCGTACTACATCACCCGGAGTGACGAGCAGCCCATGCTCTTCGCCGGCATCTGGGACACGTGGCACGGACCGGATGGGCTCCTTCAGACCTGCTCTGTCATCACCACCGGCGCCTGTGCCGCCATCAGCGATTTCCACCACCGCATGCCGGTCATCCTTGAATCGGAATCCGTCGACGCCTGGCTTGACCCCTCACGCACTGGCCCCAACGACCTCAACCATCTCCTGCGTTCGATGCCCGCGGATGCGGTCGATTCACGCCCTGTATCCCGGCGCGTGAACAAGGTGCATAACGACTCCGCGGATCTGACGCAGCGTCAGGATCCGGAGCCACCGATTCAACCATCGCTGTTCGAATAGCGAATGGATTGCTTCCAGGTTGGAGCAGGCTATGAGTTGACTCTGCGCCTTCGCATCATGCCGAGCATCCCGATGCCAAGCACCCCAGCGGCACCCGGTGCGGGAATTTCGTAGATGTAGCAGTAGTACGAGTCACCGTAGATCGTGGTATCGCCCTTGTAGGAGATGCCGCAGAGGCGGCCGTTGGGCGCACCGTCCAGCGTCAACGTCCGCGTACCGGAGTTGCCCGGCAGGTTTCCGGTCGTCGTGACCACGACGCTGGCACCCGAAACCGTCTCGCCGACAGGTACGGTCAGTTGCGCGAAGAAGGCCGTCAGGCTTCCGCCGAAGAGCGGGTTCCCCACCGCCTGGGCGTCACCGGACCAGCCACCTTCCAGCGACCCGACCGTGTCAAAGTGACCATTGTTGGCATCGAACCCCGGAGGCTGCGAGCCACCCGGCGCCATCGAAGTGTAGGTGGGCGTCGACGGCCCGATCGAGTCGATCGCGATGTAGCTGTCCCACTGGAGCGATGGATGCATCATGATGTCGGCAGCAGTCGGGGCGTAGTTGTCCCCCGCGGCATCCTGATAGAAGTTCCCCACGCCGCTCGTGATCTCAATGGGGCTGCCCGACAGACCGCCACCACCGCCAAGGTCGACAAAGGTCAACCGGAACGCCGCATCTGAAATCGACGCTGAAGCAACCAGCAACCCACCACACAGAATCGTGCGCATGACGTTTTCTTCCTCTCTTTAACGGCGCCTCGGCGCGCATCTCTCCTGCACCTACCATACACGGCCCCGCACTGAATGCAAACACCGAGGGTCCGATTCAGGCCCCTTCAGGGAGGTTCGCCAGCATCGAATCCACTTCCCGGACCAGTGGGTGACCCGTTCCCAATCGACGCGGCAGCAGTTCCCTGGCTTCCTCCAACGCTCCCCTCGCGCCGTCCCCGTGACCACAGTCGATGAGCACTCGTCCGTAACCCATCAGGAAGCGTCCGAGGTAAACGGCCTGCCGATCATCCGGCTCGCCTTTGATGGTCGCCCGCATCCCCTTGACCGCACGAAGCGAGCACCGCTCCGCATCGTCACACCGATCGAGCATGCCGTATGCTTCACCCAGTCGCGCCCAGAGGTTCAGGACATTGAGATTGCCCTCACCGGACAGCCTGGTCAGTTCATCAATCGCATTGGGGAGATGAGTCACGGCCTGTGCCGCTTCACCCATGTCCACGTACAACTCACCCAGGTTCGCAAGAGTCGTCACCGTTCGCTTGTGATGCCGACCCAATGTGCGATCCCGCGCCTCCAGCAACTGTGACCACAGCCTCTCCGCCTCTTCGTACATCGGTGGATCAGACAACACGTGTGCCAGCGCCAGGTTGTTCATCGTCTTCTGCGTCAGCAGATGACGAACGCCGAGCAGTGACTTCTGTCGCTCAAGGGCCGCCGCGAGAGACTCGCGCGACGCCGCATCCGCCCGCGCCCCTTCGGCCTGATCTTCGGCTGAGTCTGACCGCCGCAACCGCTTGGCATCTTCATGCTCCAACAGCGCGAGGCCCGTCTCGCAGCGCAAGGCATCAACAGAATCCGCGGCACCGATGGTCCGGAGCCCCTCGTGGGCTCTCTCGTACAAGGCTCTTGATTCGGCATACTCCCGTTCGTCGTAGTACACCCGGGCCAGGTTCGTCATGATGCTGAGGGTCAGTTCGCTCGTCGCGCCTCCGGTCGCACTGCTGACATCGAGCGCTTCCTCCAGCAGTTCACGTGACGCTTCCGTCTGCTCTCCGCCCTGGATTTCCCCGAGTTCACGATACAACTCGGCGAGGTCGCGCATGGTGCGCCACGTCTCGACCTGCTTGACGCCCAGTTCCCGCCGCCGGATCTCCAGCGCACGTTCAAGGTGCGCCTGCGCCGGTTCAAAGATTGACATCTGCCGGTACAGCCCCCCTACCGCCGCTTGCAGTCCCGCCTCCAGCAGGGGTTCGCTCCGGTATACAGCCTCCAGTTCGGATGCAATCGTATCCAGACGCGGCCGAAGTGTGGCGATCTGCTGCTGTTTCGCCTCGGCAGACTCGAATTCCCGATCCAGTTGCTTGGCAATCTCGTCCAACTCGCCGCGCAAAAGGAGTCCATCGTGGCTCAACTCGGTCTTGTGCTGCAATTCCCGGTTGCTCTGCACGAGATGTACTACGAAGCCGCCCGCCAGCACCATGATCACCGCGGCGACGGCCAGGGCGACTCGGTATCGCCACATCGTCTTGCGCATAACGTACAGGCGACTGTCGCGTTTCGCACTGATCGGTCGCCCTGCCATCCACGCGTCGATGTCATCGCGCAGCGCCTCGACCGTCTGGTAGCGGCGCTCCGGATCGCGCGCCGTTGCTTTCATCACGATGACATCCACGTCATCATCCACCGCCCGCGCCATCGTGGACGGACGTTTCGGTTCTGCTGACAGGATGCCTTCGATGACCTCCGCCATTGCCCCTGCCAACACGCGGCCAGATGTCCCGGTCAGCAGCTCGCGCAGCATCAGTCCCAGTGCGAACACATCCGTGCGCACATCGACGAGACCTGCCTCCCCGCTGACCTGCTCCGGTGCCGCATAGGCCAGCGTGCCCAGAAACTCACCGGTGCGCGTTGACTGTGCATCCGCCTGCGTATTCTCAGTGGCCTTCGCAATGCCGAAGTCGAGCACATGCGGGACATCATCGCCGTCAACCAGGACGTTGGGCGGCTTCAGATCCCGGTGGATGATCGCGCGCCCGTGGGCATACGACACCGCATCGCAGACCTTCGACATGACCGCAAGCATCCGACGTACCGCCGCCGCGCTCAATACGTCGCCCCGCACCGCTGCTGCCCACGCATCGAGTCGATCACCTTCGATCAACTCCATGGCGTAACCCAGTCTCCCATCTGAGAGGCTCAGCGGTTCGAATACCGTGACGATGCACGGGTGCTTGAGGTTGGCCGCGATCTCGATCTCCCGCTCGAAGCGAATTCGCTGGCGCGTCGTCGCAAAGCCACCCTGCAGGAGCATCTTGACCGCAACCCGGCGATTGGACCCTTCCTGCACCGCCTCGTAGACGACGCCCTGCCCGCCGCGATGGAGTTCGCCCCTGACCTTGTATCCCGGAACGAGGTCTGAAATCGCGTCATCCCCACGACGCCGCGCCGCCGGTGTCAGTCGGCCCAGTTCACCTGACAGGTCCGCGTTGCGCTGCATCTCATCGAAAAGGTCTGCACAGGTCCGGCATGATGCGACATGTTCCGCGATCCCGTCCGGCAGTGAATCCCCGGAGGCCATCCGCATCGCCGCGATATCCAGTTCCGCCGTGGACGGACATCCGCTCACGACGGATCCAACTCGTAGGCCTGCTCAAGTTCTGCGACCAGGGCGCGAAGTTTCGAAAGGCATCGATGCTTCGCCATGTATACCGCATCCACCGTGATGCCCAGTTCGTTGGCCACCGTCTCCGGAGGAAATCGGTCGATCACGTGACGCGTGAAGGCCTTGATCGTTTCATCATTCATTCGCGTCTGTGAGCGGAGTCGGGCCAGGGCCTCGGACAGAACGACCTGCCGACACTCCTCCTCGAACATCGACTCCAGTTCATCGTCCTTCGGCATCGACTCCATGGCCGAAACGCCACCCTCATGCTGGTGACGCTTGCGGGCTCGAAAGAAGTCGTACGCGCGATGCCGGGCGATCCCGATGATCCATGAATGGAGGCGGCCGCGCGTCCGGTCGTACTTGCCGGCGTGGTAGTCCGTCAGGAATGTCGCAAGCGTCTCCTGTGCCACATCCGCGGCGTCATTCGCACCAACTCCAAGTCGCATGACAAATGCCGAGATGACCGGCCGATAGCGACGATCGAACTGCTCCCAGACTTCCCGGTTGGAGGGGTCATTCAGACCCTCCAGCAGTGCCGTGCTCGTCGTCAGATACAGGTCACTCATGGATCATAAGTATACCGCAAGGCGGCACGAGCCATCAGTTCATTCCGAGCGGGCATGCCATGTCGCCAGAACTTCGGCTTCGCGCTCTGCGGGAAGGCCCGCGAGGCTGCACGCCTCGATCTCGGACCGCCGATCGGGTGGCAGGCCATCAATCCAGCGCAGCGTGTCCCGTGCTGTCTCTTCGACGCTTCGCGTGGTCAGTCCGTGGCGCACGGCCTTGTCGATGCTCACGCCACCAAAGCCACCGTACGGGCTTCCCGGCGGGACCCATACCGTCAGATGCTGCCACGCGGCCACGCCCTGCTCTTCGAGAAAGTCTGCATCTGCCCACGTGAATGTCGCATCCCGCGCCGCTGCCCTCCGACATGCGTTCAACATCTCGCCGACGTTCATGCCGCCGACCGGGCCGGCTGCGTTGAAGGTCCCGTAATGACGCGCCTCGATACAACCGACGATGAATGCTCCGAGGTCGCGCACATCGATTACCTGCACGGGGTCCTCCGGAGTGCCCGGAGCCAGAACCTCCCCGCCCCGTCGCATGCGGACCGGCCAGTACGTGAACCGATCCGTCGGATCCTCCGGTCCCACGATCAGGCCCGGTCGGATGCTCGTGGAGCGCCCGGGGAAGACGGCCTCCGCCGTCCGCTCACACAGTGCCTTCAGACCCCCGTACGTGCCGCCGGTCACGTCCTCAACGGATTCATCATCGAGTAACGCGGTTGCTGCCGTCTCCTCCAGGCCCATCCGGTCCGGGTGGGCGTACGCAGAGATCGAAGAGATGTATACATACTGGCCGACGGAGTCCTTCAGAACTTCCGATGCGGTCCTCACCCAGCGTGGGATATTCGCGGACGTATCCACGACTGCGTCCCACTCACCACCTTCCAGCGACTTGAGGTCATTGTTGCGATCGCCGCGCAACTTCGTGACGTTCGGGAACAGCTCCGTACGCGTCTTCCCTCGATTGAACAGCGTGATCTCATGACCCCGCGCCATCGCATGGCGCACGATTGCAGGTCCCAGGAACTTCGTACCACCCAGTATCAGGATCCGCATTGGTCGCCTCGCCCTTCCCACCGTTCTGGTACCGGAACCCGCACATGCCCCCAGTCCAAGAGCCGCTGCACTCATCATCGCATACTGAAGAAATGCGCGTCGATCCGTTGCCATCATCACATCACCTCGCTCGCAGCCTGATGCACCACGCGGCCGCACCGCCCGCGCGGCTGATCCTTTCACATGCATGCCGACACGCGGCATGCAGTCCATTCCGCCCTCACAGAGTATCCTGACTCAGGCATGCAGATTCGGCAAGAGCCCTCACGAGCGCAGCAGATCACGCAGATCAGGTCCGGCGAGTTCATCACCACCCTGCTGGCGGCACTGTGCTTTTTTCTCATCATGTGCGGCTATTTCATGCTTCGGCCCATCCGGGAGACGATGGGACTCGATCAGCGCATCGACGACCTGCACTGGCTGTTCCTTGCCACCCTTGGCGTCATGATACCGACATCCTTTGCCTTCTCCTGGCTCGCATCCAGGCTGCCTCGCCGCACGTGTATCGCCATCACGTTCATCTTCGTGCTTATCTGCCTCGCCGCCTTCTCGCTCGCACTCAGCGTCTACGACACCCACCTCGGCCCGCTCACCGGGCGCGTCTTCTACGTCTGGCTCAGTGTCATCAATCTGCTGATCATCTCGGCGTTCTGGGCCTGCATCGTAGACAACCACACGCAGGAGCAGGGACGCCGTCTCTTCGCGTATGTCGGCATCGGCGGTACGCTTGGTGCCATCGTCGGGCCCCTCATCACGACGTTCACCATCGAGCACGTGGGAGAGCCCGTCCTGTTCTGCGCGGCTTTCGCGTGCTTTGCCGCCACTCTTGCCATCCTGCGCTTCGGACTCTTTCCGTGCTTCGACCGCCGCGGCTTCGTGGCGTCGAGTGACGGTTCCCATTCTCACCGGCGCATCGGCGGTGCCGCGATTGACGGCCTGAAGCATCTCTTCAGCAACCCGCGCCTCGGCCTCCTTGCTCTCTACATCATCGCCTTCACCATCCTCGCTTCGCTCCTCTACTTCGAGCAGGCCCGCCTGATCAAGGCGGCGCTCCCGGACCGGACCGATCGCACCCAGTTGTACGGCTGGATGAGCGCCGGGAGTCAGACCACGACGATTCTCCTGCAACTCTTCATCACCTCCCGACTCCTGACCCGAGTGGGACTCGGTCCGGCACTCCTGTCCCTTCCGGTCTTCATGCTCTTCGGATTCCTCGGCCTGACATTCACCCCTTCAATTCCAGTCTTCATGCTCATCGGCTTGCTTGGCCTGACATGCGCACCGCTACTGCTTGGACCGATCACAGGCCTCTTCGAGGCCGCCATCCTCACGCCAACGATCGGACTCATTCTGCTCCTTGACATCGGCCGCAACGCAACCAGCCACGCCCTCTCGAAGCCCGCTCGCGAAGTGATCTTCACGACCGTGCCTCCGGAGGACAAGTACAAGGCGAAGTCGGCGATTGACACCTTCGTCTACCGCTCCGGCGATGCCGGCGGCGCGCTCACGGACATGGTCGTCACCGGAGGCAAGGAGACTGCCACCAACGGGCCCATCGGCATCGTCGCGGGTGTCGCCGCCTGCGTCATCACGCTCGGGCTCATCCGTGTGGCACCGCGACGCAGCGCCGATTCCTGATCGGTGTACTCGACTCGCACGCCCACACCCCATATCGTTCGGCACGTTCCTGTCCTCACATGGAGACGATCCTCGATGCGCGCACTCGTCTGGTTCCGTGCTGACCTCCGTACACGGGATAACCCTGCACTCCATGCCGCCTGCCGCGATGCAGACGACGGTGTCGTCGCACTCTTCACAATCTGCCCGGACCAGTGGATCGAGCACGACTGGGCTGACTTCAAGGTGGACTTCCTGCTGCGTAACCTGCGCGAACTCTCAGATGGCCTCGCCAATCTCGATATTCCCCTCCTCATCCGGACCACGCCGCGCTTTTCCGGCGTCCCCGGCGTTGTCAACACACTCCTCGACGACCACCGGATTGATGCCCTCTACTTCAACGATGAGTACGAACTGAACGAGGCTCGCCGCGATGAGGCCGTGCAGTCCGCCGCGGAGTCCCGCGGCTGCACCGTCCACCGCTTCACCGACCAGGTCATCATGACTCCCGGCGATATCCGCACGAAGCAGGACACGTGGTACACGGTGTTCACCCCGTTCAAGAAGGCCTGGCTCGCACACGCTGAGAACCACGGCGTTGACGCCCCGCTCTCCGTTCCGCGCCACAAGCACGGCCCCATGCTCTGCGATCCGGACCACGTGCCTGAATGCATTGATCACTTTGACCCCGAACACGCACGTCCGGATCTGTGGACCGCCGGGGAGGATCACGCGGCATCGCGACTCCGCGCGTTCATCGAGGGGCGTATCAACGGCTATAAAGACAAGCGCGACACCCCGTCGACCAACGGAACCTCAACGATCTCACCCTACCTCGCCATCGGCGTCATTTCCGCTCGTCGCTGCTTTCACGAAGCCCGCGAAGCCCACGGTTCGCTCCCCGATCCGAAGGACAACTCCGGGCCGGCCACGTGGATCGGTGAACTGATCTGGCGCGAGTTCTACAAGCACCTGCTGGCCGCATTTCCACGCCTCTCCATGCACCGACCTTTTCGTACCGAGACCGATGCCATCGAATGGCGCGATGATGACGACGCCTTCGATGCATGGCGTGAGGGACGCACCGGCTATCCAATCGTCGACGCCGCGATGCGCCAACTCGTACAGACTGGCTGGATGCACAATCGACTTCGCATGATCACCGCCATGTTCCTCACCAAGGACCTGCTCATTGACTGGCGGCGCGGCGAGCGGCACTTCATGCGACACCTCGTGGATGGTGATCTCGCGTCCAACAACGGCGGCTGGCAGTGGTCCGCCTCCACCGGTACCGATGCCGCCCCATACTTCCGGATCTTCAATCCCGAGAGCCAGTCAAAGCGATACGACCCGGAAGGCGACTTCATCCGCAAGTTCATTCCCGAACTGAGTGACCTCGACAGCAAGGACATTCACAACCCGCCCGCACTCGCGCGCGCTTCGCTCGACTACCCCCAGCCGATCTGTGACCACAAGGAACGCCGGGAGCAGGCGATCGCGGCGTTCAAGGCGCTCAGTTGAGAGCCATCCTGGTTTCGACCGGCTCCCGAGCAAGCGGTTATGGGCGCTCCAATAACAAGGCTCGCACCTCGACCACTGCACATCTCTCTGCGGCTTGTGCTGATCTCACCTAAACCCGACGGGAATCACCCACGACGCGTGTATACTCGCCTCAGCCACAGAGCGGAGACTGGCATGACCGGCAACGGCGATCACAATGCCGAACATCACACCGATGATCTCTTCCGGGAGGCATACGACCACCTTCGTGGAATCGCCGCCGCGCACTTCCGTCGTCAGCCGGGACATCACACGCTGCAGCCCACCGCCCTCGTTCACGAGGCATACCTGCGCCTGGCGGCGACTTCGGGCAACCCCAATGACTCCGATCACCTCCTCGCCCTCGCCTCGCGCGCCATGCGACACGCCCTCGTCGACCACGCCCGAGGACGCAACGCGCAGAAACGCGGCGGCAACGCGCACTGGTCGCGCATCACGCTCTCCGATGTCCAGTCCGATTCCGCAGTCTTCGATGTCCTCGCGCTCAGTGAGGCAATCGAACAACTGGAACAACTCGATGAGCGCCAGGCACGCATCGTCGAGATGCGCTTCTTTGGCGGATTAACCGTTGACCAGACCGCGACGGTGCTCGGGGTCTCGCCACGAACGGTCTACATGGACTGGGAGATGGCTCGTGGCTGGCTCTGGACGCATCTCCAACCGGAGAGCGACGGGTGAAGGAGACCGCTTACTCACGTGTTCGCGAGGTCTTCCACGAGGTCTTTCCACTCACTCCGGAAGAGCGCCCCGCCCGACTTGACGCGCTCTGTGCAGGAGACTCCGATCTTCGGAAGCAGGTTGAGTCCATCCTCGCAGCGAACGAGCGTGCACAGGCCGCCGGCGGCCTCCACGTTGACGCGATCGGAAGCCCGCCGGCCGAGATCGGTGGCTGCCGCATTCTCGGCATACTCGGTGAGGGTGGCATGGGTGTGGTCTATGAAGCTGAACAACGCGAGCCATCGCGACGCGTCGCATTGAAGATCATTCGCCCCGGCTTCGTCACTGACTCCATGCTGCGCCGTTTCCGGCTCGAAGCCGAGGTGCTCGGTCGCCTCAAGCACCCGGGGATCGCACAGATCTACGGCGTTGGCGTCGATGACTCGAATGGGCGCAAGACCCCCTACCTGCTCATGGAACTGGTCGAAGGCGAATCACTTCGGCAGTATGCGCGCACACGCCACCTCGACACGCGCGAGCGCCTCGAACTCATCATCCGGATCTGTGAGGCGGTGGAACATGCACATCGCCGGGGTGTGATCCACCGCGATCTCAAGCCCGGCAATATCCTGGTCAATGACGCGGGCGAACCACGGATCCTCGACTTCGGCATCGCGAGGATCACGGAGAGCGACGTGCATACAACGCGTCACACCGAAGTCGGACAACTCCTCGGGACCGCAGCGTACATGAGTCCTGAGCAGGCATCCGGCGATCCCGACAATCTGGACACCCGGAGTGATGTGTACACCCTCGGCGTCATCCTCTATGAATTACTGACGGATCAACTCCCGATCGACGTCGAGCATGTCTCGATGCTGGAAGCTGTTCGGCGCATCAGCGAGCAGAACCCGACCCGGTTGCGCTCCATCCAACCGTCACTTCGCGGCGACATCGAGACGATCATTGACAAGGCTCTGGAGAAATCAGCGGAACGGCGCTATGCATCAGCCCACGAGCTGGCTGCGGACATCCAGCGGCACCTCAATGATCATCCGATCCTCGCTCACCCGCCAAGTGCCATCTATCAGCTCACGAAGTTTGCCCGCCGCAATCGCACCGCCGTCGCGGCGGCATCTCTCATACTGATCTCACTTGTGGCAGCCCTGGTCCTGGTGAGTGCCGCGAATGTCAAGGCGCGGCGTGCGCTGGTCCGCTCGGATGCGACCACGAACTTCCTCGAGCAGTTGCTCATTGGCATCGGCCCTCGGTACGCCGCGAGTCGCGACACGGAACTGCTGCGTGCCCTGCTCGATGATGCCGACAAGGAAGTGAACTTCATCAAGGACCCCGTCGTGCGCGGCGAGATGCTCCTGCTGATCGGCGAGGTGTACACGAGTATCTTCGCGTTCGACCGGAGCATCGATACACTGACGCGGGCAGTTGCCCTGCTCTCCGATCGCCCGTGGTATGACGATGACCTGCTGACCGCTCGATTCCTGCTTGCGACGTCCCACTACAAGTCCGGCGACCTGGCGGCCGCACTTCCGATCTACGAGGACGTCATCGAACGCATGGAGTCAGACGAGGCCCACGACGATCGAATTGGTCAGTTCCTGATCGAACTGGCAAACCTCTCTGTTGAGACAGGAGACTGGGATCAAGCGCTCGCTCTGGCCGAGCGCGCGGTCGAGCGATCCCCACGCTCCTCCGATCCGATTGCACACGCCCATGCACAGGCCGCCCTGGGGATCGCACTGCGGCGGCACGCTGATCTGGACGAGGCGGAGAGGGCCTTCCTGGTGGCTTACGAGCTGTTCAGCCAGGATGAAACACGCCGAATCGAATGCAGCAACATGCTGAACTCACTCGCCATGATCGCGCGTCAGACCAATGACGCGGAGATCGCGGTGAAGCGATATCGCGAGGCCTACGAACTCCGAATGAGCATTGACGACCGAGCGAATCCGGACACCGCAACTCTGCTGTCAAACCTGGGCCGAGCCGAGGCGGAGGTGGGCCAGACGGCCGCGGCTATCGAAACGCTGAGGCAATCGATCGCGATGCACCACGAGGTGTACCCCGACGGCCACTACGGCATCGCCATCGTGACGCAGATGCTCGCTTCCGTATACACCAGGACCGGCCAGCATGAATTGGCGGTCGAGACGGCGCGTGAGGCGGTCGAGATTGCAACCGCGCATCTGCCTGAGAAGCATCCGATCATCGTCTTCACGCTGGCGCAGCATGCGCGATCACTGGATGGCTCAGGCAAAGTTGAACAGGCCCTCGCGATCTGGCGCAGGTGCATCAGGATGGGGCAGGATCTCGATCTCGAACGGACTCGATACCTCGGCCCGCTCCAGCGCGACTTTGCCGTCACGCTCGGCCACGGTGGGCACATCGGGGAAGCGCTTGAGTACCTTCGCGAGGCGCTGGTCTGGTATCAGGACGAACCAGACAATCCGACCGCCGGGTCGATCAGGGACCTGATCGAGAAGTTCGAGGCGTCACCCTCAGAGACGACACCCGCGTCGACGAGCGGCGACGGTGGTGTGGAACCATGATGAGAATGCATGTGTTTGCATTTTTATTGGGTCCGGTCCCGCCAGGTCGGCGTTGGCCTGCACCGGACCCCTATGTTGAGGAATTGTTGAGCCGGTCGAGTTGCGTGGTGCGTTGGGATGGGTATGCTGTACGGCCCGTCGGCGAAGACTCGTCACGGACATCCTGAGCGATTGGCGCAGTTGGCTAGCGCGCCTCGTTGACATCGAGGAGGTCACTGGTTCGAGTCCAGTATCGCTCATTCAGGCTGGGAATCGGGGGCATGACAGGTGGGGATTCAGATGAGATGGTGGCCGTTTCGAAAACGCGCAGTGCCGCCGGAAATTGCCTTCCTTGAAGGCGTCCGCGGCGACGAAGCGCGTGATGTCATGGTTGACCTGACAACTGGTCTGTGCCGGTCGGGCCTGACCTGCCTGGTGGGATTCGGTGGGCTGCACTTCGTCGATCCAGCCGGGCAGGAAGTGATCCGAGTCTCGGAAGCGCCTGATCACCTCGATGCGATCAGCGTCACAGTCAGGCTGCCGCGGCTGGAGCACTTTCTGCACTCAACCGGCGCCGTGCAGGAGTCCCTGATGACGTTGCTCGCGCAGCGGGCCCCTGTCTGGTCACGGACCGACTGTGCGCAGTTCCTCTCGGAACTCGATCACGCGCTCTCCGGTACCTGACCTTATGCACCCCAATTCGCGAGGACGATGTTGAGATCATCGAAGTCGGTGTCACCATCACCGTCAGCATCGCCGCCATCGCCGGCATTCCAGTTGCCCAGCACCAGGTTCAGGTCGTCGAAGTCGACGTCTCCATCGCCATCGATATCACCCACCTGCGGATCGAGTGGCAGCGCTGCGCCGCCTCCGAGCAGGCAGACATCGTCGATCTCGATACCGCTGATCGGCCCATCCACGCCCAGGATCTCGAAGAGCATGCTGACCTCGGACAGGTCGACCGCATCCGCGATGTCGGACATCGGAATCTCAATGACATGCCACTGTCCGTCTCGGACGAAGCCGTAGGGGTCGTTGCCCGGCTCGAAACGGATCCACTTCTGCCCGATGTCATTGACGTTGCCGCTCCGCATTCCAATATAGAAGGGCGCGGACGAACTCGTCTTCAGTGCCATGTGCAGCCGGCTCTCCGGAAAGCGGAATGCCGTGAGGTTGTACTTGATCGTCGGCGTGAACGCTGCACCGAACCAGGCAGGGCCGGGAGGGGACATCAGTGACATGCTCCCGCTCCCTTCGAAGGGATTCTGCGGCGCAGGTACCAGCGTGTTCTCCCAGATGAAGAAGTCACCATTGACGCCGAGTGTGTATTCGCCGGCCGTCTTGTGGGACGGATCTTCTGTGAAGATTCCGAAGCTCCCATTCTCCGGTGTCGGACGCTGGACACTCGGGGACCAGTAGACATTGTCAATCGAGAACTCGAAGGTGCCCGCCGGAGGATCGCCCGCGAACATGAAGAGTTGATGCACCGTCTCGAAGTCGACGTTCAGGAACGAGTTGAGCGGAATCTGCATCTCATGCCAGTTGCCGTCACGAACAAGGCCGTACTGGTTCCCGCCCTCAACAACCGAGACCCAGCTCTCACCCGCGGCCGAACTCTTGATGCCGATCCTGAAGGGTGCCGTGGACGTGGTCTTCATGTGCAGGTTCAGATAGCCATCCGAATACGCCGCCATGTTGCGATCAATGTGAGAGAAGACGCCCATGCCGAACCAGTTGCCCGCGGCGGCGGTCATCGTCCACGCCTCGGTGCCCTCGTAAGCACTTCCGGGAACGGCGGTCAGATTGTTCCAGATGTAGAGTGATGTATCGGCGTCATAGGTCACGCTGTTGTTGACGGTGGTGGTCTCGGTCAGGATGCCGAAATTCCCCGACTCGGCGATGTCCTCACCGAAGAAGAGTTCGGTGTCACCGTTGTCATACAACCTGATGTAGTCGATGTACATGCGTCCCGGGAACGGTGCCGTGATCTGGGCGGGGTCGGTGATCTCGACGAAGTTCCACCCCCCTACCGCGAGGTTTGCGATGATATACATCGGTGCGTGGAACTCTTCGAGAGAGTGCGTCTCGGCATCGCTGATGTCGATCTCCCAGATCAACGCGCCATCGATGAATGTGCGGACCACTTCCGGTGTCCACTCCATCGAGTACAGATGGTAGTCGTTGTGAAGGTCCTCAGGCCAGATTGCGAAGCCGCCGTAGTCAGCCTGGCTGCCCTCAAAATCCCAGAAGGCATGCGAATCGATGCGTCGGTTCACCAGACCGGCGAGGTACCCCGCTCGATTGCCGACCTCAAGAATGTCGAGTTCGCCGCACCCCGGCCACGGCACCTGTCCGATGTTGTTGCCCAGCAGCCAGAACGCGGGCCAGAGGCCATTGTCCACATCCGGGACCTTGATCCGTGCCTCAAGTGTGCCGTACTTGAACGCCATACGCCCATGTGTGACGAGACGCGCGGACGTGAATTCCTGCCCGCCGAGGTACTGCTCCTGCCGAGCCTCGATCACGAGGTTTCCGCTGTCGATGTATGCGTTCTCAGGGCGCGCCGAGTGGAATTGCAGTTCGCCGTTGCCGAAGCCGCTCCCGCCGACGTTGTAGGTCCAGATCGAATGATCAATGGTCGGATCCGAGAACTCGTCCGACCAGACCAGCGTCTGGCCGGCGGCGGGCAGAGTCACGACAGCGGCCAGGAGACAGGTCAGGGTCCTCGGCTGGATCATTCGTGCGCACCTCTCAAGAGCATGTGATGTAACGGTTACAGTAACAAGCTCACACGATACCATCGCGCGACGATCCCACCAGCAAATTCCATCGATTCGTCAGCAGATGACCGCTTCGGGGCTCGACTTCGGGTGACATCCCACCTCGCGGCGGGCGCTGCGCGCATCACAACTCCGGCGCAAACCCTCGGCGCATCGTGTTCTCACAGCAGGCACGCGGTTCGACGAACTGGAGGAGGTAGTCGGCGCCGCCGGCCTTTGAACCGATGCCGGACATTCCGAACCCGCCGAATGGCTGGCGGGCGACAAGGGCACCGGTGCAGCCGCGATTCAGGTAGAGGTTGCCCACCCGGAATTCCCGCCGTGCCCGGTTCAGGTGTGCAGGCTTTCGGCTGAAGACGCCCCCTGTGAGCTTGTAAGGACAGTCATTGGCAATCTCAAGGGCCTCGTCGTAGCTGGATGCACGCAGCACGGCGAGCACGGGCCCGAAGATCTCCTCGCGCGCGATGTCGTGGTCACGTTCAACCCCCGTAAAGACGTGCGGACCCACGAAACTCAGTTCGCTCTTCGGGCCGGAGCCGGCGCGAACCTCTTCGTCCAGACCTTCCGGGACTTCCATGCCGAGGGCAAGGGTGGATTGCGCCCGGCCACGATCGATGTAGTGGTTGATCTTGTCACGCGCAGCGCTGTCGATGACCGGCCCGACATCGGTACACGGTCGGGTCTGGTTGCCGATGACGAGTGATCGGGTCGACTCCACAAGACGCTCGACGAACTGGTCGTGACAGGCATCCAGCGCAATCACCCGGCTGCATGCAGAACACTTCTGCCCCTGGAACCCGAAGGCGGAGTAGCGAACGCCGAGCACCGCCTCGTCAAGGTCTGCGCTCTCGTCCACGATGATCGCGTTCTTCCCGCCCATTTCGCATACGACCTTCTTGACATGAGCCTGTCCATCAGGCGTCTCGGCCGCCGCCTTGATGATGTCGAGGCCGACCGTCTTGCTGCCGGTAAATGCAATGAGGCTGACGCGCCGGTCCCGAACCAGCGCGGCGCCCACCGACTCTCCCTCACCCGGTACAAAGTGCAGCGCTTCCGGCGGGCAGCCGGCTTCACGGAAGATGTCGTACATCACGCGCGCGATGCCGGGCGTCTGCTCGGCCGGCTTGACCACGACCGTGTTGCCCGTCACGAGTGCAGCACCGGTCATGCCACAGCAGATGGCCAGCGGGAAGTTCCACGGCGAAATCACGACCGCGACGCCCCGCGGCTGGTACCAGGTCTCATCGAGC
Organism: Phycisphaerae bacterium; assembly: GCA_030432255.1. Taxonomy (GTDB): domain Bacteria; phylum Planctomycetota; class Phycisphaerae; order Phycisphaerales; family UBA1924; genus JAUIHS01. Next base: position 276,068 of record JAUIHS010000001.1, on the reverse strand, counting down.
TCGCCGATGAAGCGACCGAGGCGACGGGGCTGGAACAGATGAATGGCGCAACGAGCGTAGTACGCGCAGAAGTCAATCGCCTCACACACGTCCGCATCGGCCTCCGACCAGACCTTGCCGGACTCGCGGCAGACGATGGCAGAGAGCTGATCCCGCCGTGCACGCATGATGTCGGCGGCCCGGGTAAGCACATTGGCGCGGACGACTGGATCGGTATCGCGCCACGTGGGGAAGAAGGCCTCCGCCTCAGCGACCGCGTGCTCCGCATCCTCGACGCTTGCATTGATGTCGACCTGGGGTACGCGTGTCTGCTCGACTGTGGCGCCGAAGACATCCCGGACGTTCCCCCGAGAGAAATCACGCATCGATTCGCTGACGAAGGGCCGTCCGTCCCCAACACCATCAGCGGCCGGTGACAGCTGATGACGCTCGGCAGCCAGCATGACAAGATCAGGCTTCTCATTGCCAAGGCCATGCGGTGACCCGAGCAGGACAGCGGGATCCGCATCGTCAAGGAAACCGGCACGGAGCCAGCTCTCATTCGAGGTGTTCTCCAGCAGACGACGGACCAGGTAGGCCATGCCCGGGATCATCTCACCGACCGGCGCGTACTCGCGAACGCGAAGACCCATTTCGCCCGCCGCGGCCTTGAGCTGATCCGCCATGCCGTGAAGCATCTGGAGCTCAATGGCGTTTCGGGGGAGTTCTCGCCGCTCAAGGCCGTCGAGCACAGCTGCAATGGATCGGACGTTGTGGGATCCGAGTGCGAGTTTCACGCCCCCCTCCCCGGCCTGCCGTGGGGTCGAAGACAGGATGGTCTCGCTCATTCGTTCGAAGCAGGCGTCCGTTTCCGACTTGACGTTCCAGACGGGGCAGGGCCAGCCACGCTCTTCTGCGTGGATGGTCTCGAAGTCCCAGTAAGCGCCTTTGACAAGGCGAACAGTCACGACTCGTCCGACCCGCTCCGCCCATTCGCAGACGCGCTGGATGTCCGTGTCTCCGCTCTTGAGATACGCCTGCATGGCCAGGCCTGCGTGAAAGTCCACCTGTTCACAGCAGCGCTGGAAGAGTTCGATGGTGAGGTCCTTGAGTTCGAACTGCTCCATATCGAAGTTGACGAACACCCCCTTGTCGCGCGCCAATTCGAGAATGGGGATGATGCGCGTCATCAGATCGCGGATCGCACCCTCGGTATCGATGGGGTTGCATTTCGCACTGAGCGAACTGATCTTGACCGACACATTGGTGCGAGGCACAACTCCCAGATGATCGCTCTCAAGGACTGGTTTCTTCGGCCACGAGGAGACTGTCTCTGGCAGGTTCCCGACAAGGTCGAGGTACTTGTCGCGGTACATGTCCGCCTCGGCATCCGAGACGCATGCTTCGCCGAGAAGATCGACTGAGAAGGCGATGTCGTTCTTCCAGAGTTTCTCCAATTGGGGAAGCGCGGAAGCAGCGTCGATACCGGCGATGAACTTTGTCCCCATCCCCTTGATCTGGTTCGAGATGGTGTTCGTCATCAAGCCTTTGGCCATCCCGCCGGCCTTGAGGCCCATCCCCATGCCCGGAGGCGGCGTGACACCCGGTTGGGTGAGATAGTCAACCAGGTGGTCGTGAACGGCTTCCGGTGTGCTCAAGGTGGGATAGGTATCGACGAAGCGGAAGAGTTGAACCTTGAAGTCGTGATCCTTCATTGCCCAGTCCATGAGCTTATCAGACCAGAACTGCCGTGATAGGAGGCCAGACTTGTGACGGCGCGCGAGACCCAGCATCTCGTTGCCGATCTGCGCCACGCGATCCTCGCGCCAGGGATGATTGGCAATGTCCACGCTCTTCGAAGGAGAGGGGACGACGACGGGGCCCTGAGACTTACTGCCGCGACGCGAAAACAACGCCATGCCGGGATCCTTTCATCAGTCCGGGTTCATCGGCCGCGAATCCGCCACCGAGGCCGCTATTGTATAGGGAGCCCCGATCGGCGTCTCTCGCCGCGCAGGGGCGGAATTGGACCCATGGCTCACTCGAAGGGCAAAGTTCTGGTCGCAATGTCAGGCGGTGTCGACTCCTCCGTCGCCGCGGCCCTCCTCCTGCGCGCCGGATACGACGTGGTTGGCGTCTTCATGCGACTGGGCTCCCCCGGCGAGTCGCTCGACGAATTGACCCCATACGACTCTGCGGGCGTGACCTGCGATCCGGAGCGCATCCGGATCGGTCACCAGGGCTGCTGCTCGATCAACGACGCCGCAGATGCCCGCCTGGTCGCAGCCGAACTGGGTATCCCGTTCTACGTCTGCAACTTCAAGAAGGACTTCGGCCGGATCATCGACTACTTCGTGGAAACGTACACCGCGGGGCAGACACCGAACCCCTGCGTGCGCTGCAATGACTGGCTCAAGTTCGGCAAACTGCACACCTATGCACAGCAGATCGATGCGAACTTCGTGGCTTCAGGCCACTATGCGCGACTTGATCATGCAGCACCGGATGGACCGGCGTTGTGCCGCGGCGTTGACACCACCAAGGATCAGTCATACGTGCTCTTCGGGGCTCCTCGGGATCGCCTCAAGGAGATGCTCCTGCCTATCGGTGGCTATGAGAAGCCAAGGGTACGTGAACTCGCAGAGGCATTTGGCCTCCCGACTTTCGACAAACCCGATTCCCAGGAGATCTGCTTCGTTCCGGACAATGACTACGCGGGACTGGTCGAACGCCGCGATCCCGATGCGGCTCGGGCCGGTGATGTGCTGGATGTGGACGGCAATGTCGTCGGGCAGCACTCGGGCCAGCACCGATTCACGATCGGGCAGCGCCGCGGCGTCGGCGTGGCCCTTGGATATCCCATCTACGTCGTCGACAAGGATCCGGTCGCGAACACGGTGACGGTTGGTGAGCGCGAGGCACTGCTGCGAACCGGTGCTGTTGCCGGCGAGGCCAACTGGCTTGCTGGACACCCCGCGGCCGACTGGGCTCCGGCGATGTGCAAGTATCGCTACAACACTCCGGCGGCGAGAGCGGAGTACCGGCGGCTGCCGGATGGGGAAGCGGGCCCGAGCGGGCGAAACGGTCGCTTCGAAGTTCGCTTCGCCGAGGCGCAGGCGGCGGTCGCACCAGGCCAGGCGATCGTGCTCTATGACGGCGACCGCGTACTCGGTGGCGGCTGGATCGAGAAGACCCTGAGTCCGGACGTGGGTTGACTGACATCCATCAGAAGACAACTCGTCCGGACTGCCTTGCGAGGCGCAGCGTCGCACCGCTGACACCGAGCAGGCCGGCGCCCGACAGCAGGAATGCGGAGATCGTCAGCCAGGCGCAGTAGCCGATGATCGATGCATCCTCGAAGGGGTACTCGTAAGGCTGCGTGCTTCGGCTGATGGCTCCGTCCATGGTCCCGACAACCATCCAGACGGGATTGACCGCGAGCAGTAGCTTCGCGAAGAGGGACTCTTCAAGGTCCCAGAAGAAACGATCCGTAATCGCGACGAGCAACGCGAAGAGGATTGGCGTGGCGATCCAGGCAAAGAAGCCTGTCACCAGGTTCGCAATGGACGCGCGCATCGCACTCCGGCACGCGACACTGAAGAAGAGCCCGAGTCCGGTCTGGAATACTGTCGCACCGAGCAGGATCATTCCGACCTGGTAGACGGTGGCCGGACGCAGGTAACCGAACATTGCGAAGGCGATGGTGTGCAGGAAGAGAAACGCGGGAATCAGCCCGACGCGCCAAAGGCCCCCGATGTACTTCCCCATGATGATTCGCGTCGCACTGAGCGGGGTCGCGAGGAGTACATCGAGGGATCGTGCATCGCGCTCCGCCGCGATAACGTGTGTTGTCGCGACACTGCTGATGATGAGGTGGAGAATCAGGAAGATGACGGCGATGGTGATGTGAAACGCCTGGTCATCGAAGGCGCCAACCCACGCAACCCGTGCATAGATCGCGGCGACCGCGAGCAGCACGATGATGCCGATGACCCAGCGGGACCATCCGCCACCGAAGAGCGGCTGATGCGTTTCGCGCCAAAGCACCGGAGCGTCCCAGACGTGCCGCGACCGACGCCTGCCGGCCTTCGACTTTCGACCACCCCGCGAGGTCGGCATGGGCGAGCCGCGCCCTGCCTTCCACCCCCCTGCTTCCGCCAGCATGACCCGCCGCAGCATGAAGGATGCGAAGATCCCGATCAGCAGCGCAGCAGTGAACATGTAGACGACCGAGAGCGTCACCATCAGGTCAAGGTCGAGTTGCAGGGGGAATGACTCACCCTGGGCCTGCGCGGTCAGGATGATCAGAACCATGGGAGGGCACAGGAAACCCGCTTCCATGAAGGCGAACATCCCCGCCCCCGGCCAGTAAATCGAGATGATCCCGAACGTCACCGGCGGTGCCGCGTATACCAGCCCGAGCGTGAGCGCCGTGATGATGATGACGGACCAGGGACGACGATGCCAGACGGAATACATGATCGCGATCGATGCCGCGAGCGTGGACGACCCGAGTGTGAGCGCGGCAAAGGCGACGATGACCTGGGCCTGCAGTCCACCGTAGACACGGAGGAAGAGCAGCAGCGGGATGCTGAGCGCGACGAGCAGCACCACGGTGTACATCCGGCTGGCCAGTTTGCCGAAGATGATCTGCGTGGCATGAAGAGGTGTGGTGGCGAGCGACGGGAGCGTCCGACGCGTCTTCTCGTCACAGATGGCATTGGCGGTCAGGAGCGGGCCGGCGAGGGTCAGGAGAATGAACTGGATCCAGCCGATCACGATGGCGAGGGTGGGTGCGATGCGGGCACGTTCCTGGATGCTCTCCGCTGCCGAACTGGAGAAGGCCCCCTCGACAACTGTGCCCAGATAGAAGAGCGATACGATTCCCACCATGATCAATGCATAGAGCAGGCGAATGCCATAGGTGCCGCGACGCCGCGACATCGTCGCCATCTCCTTCTGAAAGATCGGTCCGAAGAACGTGTGGAGCGGGTTGACGAACTTCACGACGCTCCGACGCAGCGAACCGGGAGGGCACAGCCTGGTGAGGATTCCGATTCGACTCACTGCACCTTCCCCTGGGTGAGTCGGAGGAACACATCTTCAAGCTTCTCTTCGCGTGCCGTGAACCCTTCGATGTGAAATCCCTGGCCCATGAGTCGCTCAAGCAGGAAGTGCACGCTCCGCTCATCGGGATGCAGTTGAACAACGACATCGCTCTTCTCGACCGTCACCTCGGCACATCGCTCATCTTCCTGAAGGAGCGCCATGGCCCGATCGACGCCGGACTCCACACGGATCGCCACGCGGCGGCCCACGTCCGCCTGCATGAAAGCGTCCTCAAGCGTACCTGCGAAGAGCAGACGGCCCCGCTCGATGATCCCGATGCTGCTGCACATCTCGTGGAGTTCGGAGAGGATGTGTGAACTGACGATGATGGTCTTGCCCATGTTGCGCAGCTCAAGCAGCAGTTCGCGCATCTCGATACGGGCGCGGGGATCAAGGCCGGATGCGGGCTCGTCGAGCAGCAGCACGGCCGGGTCGTGGATGAGAACGCGGGCGATGCCCAGTCGTTGCTGCATGCCCCGGCTCAACCCATCGACCAGTTCGTGTCGCTTCTCGGTGAGATCGGTGAGGTCAAGCACACCGTCAATGAGCTTGCGGCGTTCGCGGCGGGGAGTTGAGAATGCCGCGGCGAAGAACTGGAGGTACTCGTCAACCGTGAGGTCGTCGTACACTCCGAGGAAGTCGGGCATGTAGCCGATCATGCGCCGAATCTGTTCAGCCTCCTTGCGGACATCGAGGCCCCCCACGGAAGCCTCTCCCGAGGTCGCGCGGAGCAGACATGCAAGGATCTTCATGGTCGTGGACTTGCCGGCGCCGTTGGGCCCGATGTAGCCGAATGCCTCGCCCCGTGCGATATGCAGTGTGAGCTTGTCGAGTGCCACGAGTGAGCCGTAGCGCACGGTGACGTCACGGATATCAATCATGGCTCATACTCCTCCGGCTCATACGGGATGAGAATGCGATAAACACGTTCGCAGGATGAATTGGCGGCATCCGCCACCGCAACATCGCAGGGAGCGTCGTCGCAATACAGGGCCACCACCACCCACTCGGCCGACTCCACATAGCGCCGCATTGCTTCCGTGCGCCGGCGGGGACCATCCAATCCCACGGCCAGCCCCGGCACGTTACCCCCCACATCGCTCGCGTCATAGCCGTACCACGACGCATCACGGATCGTCCAGGTCGCGGCCTCGGCAACTGGCTGTTCCAACACACGCTCCCAACTGATGCGCGATCGCTCCGCGAGCGGGCCGGACCACGCGACGTTGTCACTCGATGTCAGCGCGCACGGCCAGAACCCGTCGTCTTTCCAGATGACGGCGGACCGGACACGATGCGGTTCGGCGAACGCCACCGAGACCGTCATCCCGTCGGGGCCCTGGATCAGTCTCACGTCGGGAACCACTTCCGGCGGAGGACTCTCGTCGGTCAGGGTGACGAAGGTCCAGACGTTCACGGGAATGGGAGCCGGCACATTGCTTCCGGGCTGGGTCGTATTGAGTGTCGGACTGATGTATGGCGCCCCCCAGCGGATGGCACTGATGCTCTGCCACCACCCCAGTTCGTCATCAATCCCGACGCGATCCGGGTGGCTCGCGAAGAACCCCGAGACACCGTCCTCCCAGCCGACTCCGAGCGTCGGAGCCATGTCCGCGATCGTGATGCGACGCCACTGTGCATCCCCCGTGCGAACAAGGCGGGGCGTCACGTATGCGATACCGGAGAAAATGCTGATCCAGGTCAACGCGGAAATCCAGGACCGGGCAGACAGCCGGAGGCGTCGCACAAGGACGTAGTCGAAAATGGTGACAGCCACGATGAACAACACCGCGAAGGCGAGGATGATCAGGTACGGGAATGGCTGCGCCTGATCGAGCTTTCCAGCCAGCTCATCGAGGAGCGCCCGGCGACTCGCCTTGGCACGGGACTCGCTCATCCACCCGTGCCGGCTTGGCAGAGATGTGGTCACCATCAGCGGTGAGAGCAGCTCTTCCCACGTCAATCGCAGCGCGTCTTCGGGAACAAGATGGCGCGGATCGACGGCCAGCAGGCGAATCGTGCCAAGTCCACATGGCCCCGTGGCGACCCATCCGGGCGCGGGAGCAGGCAACTCATCGTCGTCCCATGTCATGTCCTGAAGTGGGTCACTGACCGACCAGCCGAGCGCTTCACCCTGCTCCGTGATACGGAATCGGCGGAGTTCCGGCCGTGCGATCTGCGGCTCCGCAGGAAGGATGTCGCTCGTCACAACCTCGTCGGGCAGCCACCGCCGCAGGTCAGGAGATGCATCATCCGTCATCAGCACGAGCGTCCCGCCGCGCCTGACCCAATCCAGTATCGCCTTGCGAACGTCTGTCGGAACCCGATCGATATGGCGCCGTGCAAGGACGAGCACGGCCAGGCTCTCGTACGCCATCGTTGCCGCCGAGAGGTACTGGACATCGACCTGCTCATGGTCCACGTAGGCCCAGATTTCCGGCTCGACGGAGTGAGTTCCGGGATCGTCAATCGCGTTTCCCCAGCGGTGCTGGATCGACTTGAGCGTGGAGTCGCCGACACTGATGATCATTGCGGTGGAGCCAGGCGCCGGGTAAGGCAGCGCGAGCTGGTCCTGCCGCGGGCTGGCATACCACCGCCCTGCGACGATGCCCTTGCCCCGGGAGTCTGCCATCCGGACGCTCACCCATCGCTCGTCATCCCCCCATGACGTATTGGCCGGCAGCGCCATGGCGACATCAAATGGAAACGTCGCATTGGGTGTTGCAACAAAGGGCATCCGGATGCGCTGGTGCGTGATTGGCCCTTCCCCGGTGGTCACGAACAGGGATCCGGCGACAGCCTCGCTCCCTCCGACCACGTTGATCCGCACCGGGCACCAGCGATCCGAGATAACGACGCCCCCCCAACCGAAGCTGACCTCCATCCCGGCGCGCTCCTCCATGAGCAGCGTCTGTGCCGGAAGCGACTGCCACGGGAACACCAGCCACACAAGAGTACACAGTACCCGGAGGGCGCCTCGTCGCCACATCAGAGATGGACCTTCCGGTTGTACACGAACCACTCCAGCATCATGATCACGAGTGCGGCAACCATCAGCCACGGCCAGAGTCGCTTGGTCGAGTAGCGGGGATCACCATCACCGGCACCGACGGCCTGGATGATGCCGACGTTGAGTTCCAGTTGCGGCTCAACACGAATGCTCGACTCACTGGCATCCAGCAGGTTCACCGGAATGGCTCGCTCGACCGTGTCTCCGTTGACAACGTCAGTTGATCCGGCAGGTCCCTTCCACTGCAGGCGATAGAAACCGACTTCATCGATGGGACCATAGCTGACCTGCCCCGCCTCACTGGGATACAGCGTGACGCGATCGCCGCGGGGGAGCACCAGCGTCGCCTGTGTGACACCCGCGGGCAGCCTCGTCGAGAGCGTCCCGCCGGGTCGTGCTTCGGCACTCCCTGCCGTCGCACCTCGCCCGAGTTCCTTGATGACCTTACCGAGGAAGAGGACCCACTCCGGCTTGAGGTACCAGTCCGTCTCGGTGATATCGAAGCCAACCGTGATGGCGCGCACCGTGTCATGTGCGGCCTCAACAATCAGGGGCCCGTGCTCGCCGTCAGCGAGGATGCGCACCTCCTCGGTGGCCACGATGGAAGCGGGCTTCCAGTAGGTCAGGTTCGCGAGCGAGACGCTGTCGAGTGCCGGATCGGTCCGGCGCCACTCGAGGACGCCGTAGGGCGCCTCGCGCACAGGCTCACCCGTGAAGAGCCCCCGCAACTTCGGAATGGCATTGAAGATGAGATAATGACCGGGGGGAAGCGTGGGATCAAAGATCTCATTGCCCGCCGAGTCGAGGTCGGGAGGCGCCGCAGGCGCAACCTCCGGGACCCAGCGATCAAGGATGAAGACATCGAACTCTGAGGTCTGACCTCGCTGCGCGCGCTCCAGGAACTGCTCCGGCGTCATCTGCACGACGCGCGACAGCCGGAGCGCCTCGAGCGCATACTTCAGGAACAGATGACCCTCGGTCACAAAACCAACAGACACCTGCTGCGCCGGAGGCAGAATCATGCGCGCCGTGTTGTCTGCCATCAACGCATCCTCGGTCGTGACCGTGGCGGTGATGACAGCACTCTCAGTGCGCTGGAGCGGAAAGACGAAGCTGGCATAGCCGGGCCCGTCCTCTGCCGCGGCCGGGAGCGTCACGCTGCCCGCACCCGCGCGCAGGCCGTCAATGGCGACCTCGACAAAGGCTTCGCGCGACTCGAGGTCGGTGCTCATGAGCCCGACGAAGAGTGTCGCCTCGTCCGGGCTGTCATAGTCGCGTTCCGCCTGCAGTGAGACGATGCCGACGTTCGGAGTGCCGTTCCTGCCCACTGAATTGAATTCAAAGCGGGTATCCCCGACGAGCGTGACCTCCTCCAGATCCTGGATATGCCCGTCCGACCACATGTAAATCGGAACGGTGACCAGCCCGACGTTCTCGAGCACCACCGCTTCCTGGGCGTTCGCAAGCTTGATGGCCTCCGCAAGATGCGAGACTCCATCAGTCGGCTCGATGGCCTCGATGGCACGGCGAAGTCGGTCGCGGTCACTGGTGAATGTCTGCACAACCGTCGCATTGCGATCAAACGCGATGACCATGGCCTCGCGCACCTTGTTGCCCCGTTCGCGCTGCTCGCCGGACCCCATGAGATCAACGTAGTTGAGCGCCTCGCGCCGTGCCTTCTCAAGCCGTGAGATGGCATTGCCATCCTCGTCCGTCTCGTCGACCGTCGCCATGCTCGCCGAGCGATCGATCACGATGACGCTGCGCGTTGGCGGTGGCTCGTCTGAGCGGATCTCGGGCTGTGCCACGGCAAGCAGGCCCGCAATGAGAATCAGCAGTTGGAGGAGCAGCAGAATGTTCCGACGAAGACGCTGAAACGGCGCATTGGCCTGCATGTCCTGGATCGTCTTCTTCCAGAGCAGTGTCGTTGAGATCTCGACGTCGCGGCGGCGCAGCTTCAGAAAGTAGAGAATGATCAGCGACGGGATCATCACCCCGGCCGCAACAGCCGCAATCGGAAGAGTGAGCCACATCATCGCAGCACCCCGCGGGCCCTGAGGTAGTCGAGCATGAGCGCATCGAGTGCCAGATCGCTCTGTACAGTGAGGAACGTAATCTCGCGGCGAATGCAGAAGCTGTGCAGTTGCTTGCAGTACGCGTTGAGATTCGCCTTGTATCGCTTGAGCAGTGGACCGGAGATCGTCACCTCGGCGGCGTCGCCGTCTTCGACATCGCGGAGCCGGAGGTCGCCGCCGAGATCGGGTTCGACTTCCTGCGGGCTCAGCACCTGGATCACGACGAGGTCATAACCACGCCCCAGCAGGTAGCGCAGCCCCCGCTCATAGCCCTCCTTGAAGAAGAAGTCGGACAGCACAACCATGACACCCTTGCCCTGCCGCGTGAGCGCAAGACGACGGGCAGCGCTGTCGAACGCGGTGCTCCCCTGTGGATCCAGCTTGCAGAGCCAGTCTCCCATTTCACGAACCCGACGCCGGCCCCGAAGGTTACGGAGCGTGGAACGGATCCCTCCCACGTCGACGAGCTGGCCCTCTTCATTCACGGCATCACCCATTGCGCTGAGGGTCACACGGTTCATGTTGACGAGACCGATGTAAGCCAGGGTCGCCGCGGCCTTCTGAATGAACTCAAACTTGCTCGGCTCGCCGCAGTCCATTGAGGCCGAGCAGTCAGCAATGATATGGAGCGAGAGATCTTCTTCCTCGAGGAACAGCTTCATGAACAGGCGATCGAGTCGCCCATAGATGTTCCAGTCGATGTGACGCAGATCATCGCCGCGGACGTACGGCCGGTGATCTGCGAACTCAACCGATTCACCGCGTTTCTTGGAGCGACGTTCGCCTTTCATACGTCCGGCGAAGATCTTTCGTGAAGCCAGGTCGAGCCGCGTCACGCGCGCGATGAGGTCCCCGGTGACGAGGTCATCAATGGTTCTGGGTCGGGTTGGGTTCTCGATTCGGCGCATATGTTCGGGGTGTTCGCGATCGGGATATCAGGTGAGGAGTCGGCTCAGGCCGTTACGACGGGTTCATGAGGTGTGCCTTCGAGGAGGCTGGTGATGATGCTGTCGGCACTGACGCGATCGGCTTCGGCCTCGAAGTTGAGGACGACGCGGTGCCGAAGGACCGGGAGAGCGACGGAGGCGATGTCTCCATAAGCAACGTGATACCGTCCGTCACACAGTGCCTTGACCTTGCCGCCAAGGATCAGCGCCTGTGCCGCGCGGGGACTCGCTCCGACACGGATGTACTGGTTCGTGATACCGAGCGCAAAGCGGCCCTCCGGATGCGTGGCCATCGTGAGGCGGGCGGCGTACTCCTGCACGTGCGGTGCGACAATGGCAGAACGAACGAGTTCCTGCGCCTTGAGAATGCCGGCGCCGTCGATCTTTGACTGGACGTCGGGCGTGTGCGCCCCCGTCGTACGATCAATGATGGTCATGAGTTCAGTGAGTTCGGAATAGCCCACGACGAGCTTGAAGAGGAACCGGTCAAGCTGCGCTTCCGGCAGCGGGTAGGTCCCCTCCTGCTCGATCGGGTTCTGCGTGGCCAGAACAACGAAGGGCTGGTCGAGCTTGTAGTGGTTGCCGGCAACCGTCACCGACTTCTCCTGCATGGCCTCCAGCAGAGCCGACTGGGTCTTCGGAGTGGCGCGGTTGATCTCGTCAGCAAGCACGACCTGGGCAAAGATGGGGCCGCGCTGGAACTCGAACTGGCGTCGACCAGTGTCCGGATCCTCCATGACGATGTTCGTACCGATGACATCAGCCGGCATCAGGTCGGGGGTGAACTGGATCCGGTTGAAGGAGAGACTGAGCGACTCCGCGAGCGTGCGGACGAGGAGTGTCTTGCCGAGCCCGGGAACACCCTCGAGGAGAATGTTTCCGCCGACGAACAGGCCCGTGAGCACACCGTCGACGATCTCCTGGTGCCCGACGATGACCTTGCCGATCTCGTCGCGGAGTCCCTGGAACGTATTGCGGAACGCTTCGCACTCGCGGCGAACGGAATCTGGGGTAGTCATTTCGTTCATATACGACCTTCACTTTCGAGCAGCGTGTGAGGAGTCTCCTCAACGATCACGCGTCGTCATCTCCATGGTCCATCGACTCGCGGGCGCGCTTCTTGGCCTGAAGCAGGCGCGACATGCCCTCGCCCTCGTCGGGCCCCGAGTCATCCTTCTTCTTCTTCTTCTTTGTACGATCCTGAATGGGCCGCCGCTCATCCGCAGGCTTCACCCTGGTCAGAGGCGCATCGGTTTCACTGAGCTGAGAGACATCAGCTTCGAACTTGCGCTTGGCAACGCGTCCGCCCCGAGGCTCCTCCTCGGATCGAGACCCGTCGCCCCGTTGACTCAAACGCTCCTGCGTGCGAGCACGGGCTGACTTGAGAGCCCCCAGTTGCCCCGAAGTATCCTTCTTCGCCTCGCCGCGGAAGCTGGCTCGGATCGCGGCGAAGGCCGCGGGAATGTCGATCCGCACACGCCGCACTCCGACATCGGTCAGGAAAAGGATCAGGCTGGCGAGCGCAATCGGCAGCCAGATGGGCTGCAGCGCCACCGGCTTCGTAAGGCCGTCGGGAGCGTAGAGTTGCTTGAGGTCCTCATCCGACATGCTGAGTTCCCGCCCGCCCGTCATGTCAACGACCTGTCGCAGGAGGGGCAGATTGTCCTTGAGTGCCCGATACTCATCCGCGAATGGGCGGGTGACGGCAGCGACGATGTTGCCTCTCTCCATCTCGCCTTCGGTTCCGGCGACGCGGTACTCCGCCGAGAAAGCATAAGCGCCGGGCTTGCTCGAATCGAAGTCTCCCTCGTATCGACCCGGTCCCGTCTGCCGAAGTTCCACCCGCCGCGCGCCCAGTTCGGGGTCAATCACGGTTCCGGAGAACACGACACCATTCAGGCTGTCGCCCGCCTCATCCCGCGCCGTCACGATGACGCGCGTGGAATCGCCGCGAGACTGCGTGACCACGTTCATGGAAGACGACCCACTGGGTCTCATGGTGTAGCGGAGGTGCTGCTCCCAGAAGGCCCGGAACTGGTTCCACTGGATCCAGGCATCGTTCCAACGGGTGGTTGCATCCGAGGTGAAGGCCACGACCCGCCCGAGCCCGTACTGCCACTGCGCGGCGATGGGGTCCTTGTGCTCATTGGAGATCTCGATCGTGACACGAGCCAGCGATGCCTCGCGGGGCGCAGTGATCACATATCCCAGCACCGGCGGAATGGCCCGGATCCCTCGCATGGTCTCGGCGCCGTAGTCAACAATGGTGGGCTGTACACCGCCGGGGGGTTCGGCGATGAGTGGCCGCTTCACGATCTGGGCTTCCTTGATGAAGATTCGCGGCAGGTTCGCGACAGCCGCCTGCGTCTGCACGACGTAGGCGCGACCACCGGTGACATCCGCGATACGCTTCATGGCCCGGATGTCGGCACTGGAGTTGCCGTAGCTGTGCGGGTAGATGGCAACCGTACTGATCGTGATGTCAGCAGCAACGAACTTGTTCAACAGGCTCTGGGGCGGCTGCGACGGGTCACCGTCACTGATGATGATGCAGTGCCGCTGTCCTGCCCCGGCGGCCATGCCCGTCGTCAGTCCGTTGTATGCAGAGCGCAGCGTCGGAGAGAAGTCGGGCATGTCACCGAATGAGAGATTGTTGATGGCACGATTGACCATCACCCCATCGCCCTTGGGCTGCATCTGGTACCGCCATGCGACACCATCCGCGGAGAGGCCACCTGTGTACTCCAGCACCCCGACAAGATCGAGGCGGGACAGCGCGTTGACCGCCGCCTTGGCGACCTCCTTGCCCCAGTAGGTACCGTCCGGCATCTCGACGGAGTGCATGATCAGCGCGAGAGCACCCTGTGGGATCTCTCTCTTCTGCGGTGGATCGAGGCGGACCGGTAGTGCCTCGGCGACGGGCGAACCGATCCAGCCGCCGGCGCCGAAAGACTCTTCGCCCCCGATCATGAGCAGGCCGCCGCCGGCGTCGTGCACGTAAGCGAGCATCTCTTCCTGCTGACGCAGGCTGAACTGATCTGCCGGGACATCGGCCAGCACCACCGCGTCGTAGTCCATCAGTTCGAGGAGCGACCCGTGCCCTTCCGCAGGGACTCGGGTCTCGATATCGATACCGGCTTCGGCGAGCGCGGTCAGCAACTGCGCGTAGCGGCTGCTGGATGGAGCATAGAAGAGCACCTTGCCGCTCCCCGCCACGAACGTGACTGCAAGGGCACGGTTGTTTTCGAGTTTGGTGTCCATCGAGCGGTCAGTGGGCACGAAGTCGAGGTCATACGTCTGACGCCCGTCGAAGAGCATCGTGACCGGAATATTGAAGACCCGGCGGCCACCCGGCAACTCCACATGCATCGGATCGACACCAGCCGTCTCCGGATCGAGATCAACGGGAATGCCGTTGATCGAGAGCGACAGGCCGCCTTCGGCTGGGGCCGTTGAGTTCAGGACAACACGCAGATTGGACGTCTGGCCCTTGCGTGCGGTGGCGGGCGCAATGAGGCCCTCAACGATGACTTCGTTGGTGAGATCGAAGGTCGCGGGCAGAATATCGATCGGGACGCCCGCGACTTCGGCGGCCTGCGCCGCTTCCAGCAGACTCCCGCTTGTCTCGTTGCCATCGGTGTGGAGGACGATGCGCGTCGCTGCGTCGCGCGGCACGGTTGCCAGTGCGAGTCGGACCGCGGCGGCAAGATCGGTGCCCTCGCGGTTCATCTCGATCCAGTCTGTCGACCGGACGTTCTTCTCATCGATCTTCTGCGCGGGCAGCACACGGACCTGCGCAGCGCCGGCGGCGGTGATGATTCCGAATCGATCGCCACCTTTACGAGCCAGGATCGCATCCCGCTTGTACCGATCAATCGTCTCGCGCCCATCGATGGGCATCGATGCGCTGGTGTCCTGGATCAGGACCACGGCAACATCATCACTGACATCCCTCCAGCTCGGCTCAGCGAGCACGATCGCGATGAGGAGCAGGACCACAACCCGGATGATGAGCGTGCATACACGGGAGACACGCCCGAGTCCCTGCAGGCTCCGGCGAGCGATGAGCAGGGAGACAACGGCGCACACCGGAAACGCGAGCAGCCAGAGCGGTTCCTCAAACTGAAACGGCCCGATCACCACAGCAACGCATCTCCTCCCAGGGTGAAGGACTGGATGCGATGATTGGCGGAGTCGAGTACGAAGACATGCCGCTTCACGATCGTGACTCCCCACGGGAAAGCCAGTTCACCCCGCCCCCGTCCTCCCACACCATAGAGGCCGAGCGATTCACCTGTGACGGGGTCGATGTGCTGGACCCGGTTTGTGCCGAACTCCGACACCAGAATGGTGCCGTCACCCACGGAAGCAAGGCCATAAGGGTACCCGAAGTGCCCCGGTTCATGACTCGCAATGCCATCGTCGCTCCCGACCCAGCCGAGCAGTTCGCCCTCCAGCGTGAAGCGGCCGACGCGATGATTGCCGGAGTCAGAGACGATGATCTGATCGAGTGCCTCGTCGTAAAGGACCGACTGCGGACGGGAAAACACGATCTCATTCGGTTCGTCAATCGATGCCCCGAAGGTACCGAATGAGAAGAGGAAGTCATGCTCGGCATCGAATGCGCTGATGCGGTCATTTCCTCCGTACTCGCTCACGTAGAAACGCTTGATCTCACCCCGGTCGTCCGTCACGATCGCGACGTCCGTCACATAGCGAAACTCGCCCGGACCGTCGCCATAAGTGCCCCACTGATCGATGAGATGGCCGCTTCGCCCCGCAGGCTCGAAGACCGAGATGCAGTACTCATGGGTGTCGGCCAGGTATACGAGGCCATCAGGACCGCAGGTGATGCCGGTCGGCTTACCCCGGCTCGAGGCCGGCATGATCCAGCCGCCCAGGTAGTCGCCGGCCCTGGAGAAATGGTGCACTCGAGCGCTCTTATCGATCATCCAGAGGGTGCCATCAGTAGCGTGATCGATGCCTCGCGGGTACACGATCTGACCGTCAGCATGCCCGGCCTCCCCGAATGCGAGACGCACATCGAGGGGGCGTGCAACGCCCGGGACCTCCTCGTCACACCCCGCCAGCAAGATCCATCCCGCTGTGAACACCAGCGTCAGGAGCCCGCGCAGCGCTGTCCGAGATGGACCGTCGATTGGTCGCCGGAATTCGCGGTGGTGCCCTCGGGTCATCGTCATCCCATTCTACGTGATGCGCGGCGGGCACGGTTCCATGCGTCTGCCGACCTGCCGGCAAGAAGCGCAGCCACACTGGCGAGTAGGATGCCGCCGACGAGCAGATGAATGGCGGCGGCGGTCAGGTTTTCGTCCCGGAGGTAGTGAAGCATGCTGAGCATTCGCTGGGCGAAGAGGTCGTACCCGGGCGGGGCGAGGATCACAGCGGCCTCAATCTCATGAAGACTCAACAGTGCCACGCCCACCGCGGCCCCGGCCATCACCCCGAATTCCAGCCGCGCGGACCCGGCCAGCCAAGCCCTCACGCCATCCCCGGCAAAGAGCCGCCTCGCCGAACGAAGGGCATCAGGTTCGATCCAGGCAATCCACCAGCCCGCGAGTGCCGCGACAGCGCCGAAGCGAAGCAGGTGAGACAAGACCAGTCCCCACTGAGAGTCGCCGATCCAATGGAAGCCGGCCCAGCCACTGAGTTCGAGCAGCGCCTGACCGACGAGGATCCCCGGCAGAAGGGCACCGATGATCCAGAGGCGGACTGATCCTGTCGTCAGCCGCCGCACCCAGGATGAGTCCCTGCCGGACATCCCGAATGCTGTCGATCCGGTGATGATGATGCAGATGGCTCCCACAATGAGCGCAGTCTGCCCGGACTGGAGCATCGACGGTGCGTCCTCGCTCCAGAAGCGCCGGAGTGAGGTCGGGCTGTTAAGTGCGTTGATGAGAAGGCCAAGTGGGAGCAGAACCGAGCACCCCCAGACGATGCCCGCGCCGATCATGGTTCGGCGCGCGGGCTTCCCTCCGGGAACAACCCCGGTCTGACTCGTCACGGACGTCATACCGACTAATGCGCCGCTCAGCGCCCATCCTGCCACGATTGCAATCAGGATCAGGGGCCACGCAGCCCGCCACGCGGCAGCACTCCCGGCTGTCTCCGAAAGCACACGCCAGATGTGGATGGCATACGTTGGGACCTGGGCGACGTGCAGTGGAACGGCGCTGCCCAGCATCACGGCACTGACCACGGAGATGGAAGCAGCGATCGTGCCGCGGCACAGACCCACAACGACACCAAGCCTTCGCCACACCGAATTCGTCGTAAGCCGGAGGCTGTCGAGAAGATCATCGTCGATTCGTCGAAAGCGAGATGCGAGGATGATTGCGGCGAGTGGCCAGGCCCACAGCGCCAGACCGCCGATTGCGATCGCGTCACCGAACCCTTGATCCCATACGGGATCCAACTCGACCAGCCGGTCTCCAATCGCACTTCCAGGTGCGCGGAGCAGGTTCCATGCGGCGTAGACGAGATAGGTCGGCAGGAGCAGCGGCGCGCACAGCACTCCGGCCCAGCGCCACGATATCCGGCGCATCAACCAGGCAGGCGGAATTGCGACCAGGGTTGCCAGCACCCCGATCCCCAGTGCAACACCCGCGGTCCGGAACAACAGCATCGCCCAATCCGCCGTTGGCGGCGCCGAGGCGGACTCATGTCCGAGCAGTCCCTTGATCGCACCGAGCAGGAACAGGAGAAAGAGCAGCAGGCAGGTTGCCGGACCGAGAAACGCCACGGCCTGATGGAACGGAGCGCGGGCTTCGAAACCGTCGTGATGCTGTCTTTCGGTCATCGATTCCCGAGTATCTCGTCGCAAATGGCCATGGCGCGATCCATTGCCGCGGCGATCTCGGTATACGGCGTATCGGCGGGATCACTGATGTCGAAAGTGTGGAGTTCCGAGGCAAGTGACTGACGGACCGGGATGTTACGTGAGTCAGAGAGAGCGAGTTCACGTTCAACGCTTTCGCCCAGCAGGTAGTCGATGAGCTGTTCTGCCGCGCCCTGATTCGGTCCTCCGCGCACGCGTGCCACCGTGTTGGGGATCACCATGGGACCGATGCTCATCCCATCGATGTCGTGTCGGATGATTGAGGCTGCAATCGACCAGCCGTTCCGTTGTCCACCCACGACATCATCGGTATCAGTGAGTCCGATCAAGGCCTCACCCCGTGCCACCATGCGAACAACGGTGGAGTTCCCGTCAACGAGACGAACACCATTCTTCTCCAATCCCTCCAGCCACGCTCTCGCGCGCTCCTCACCCCATGCGGCGACGAGCAGTCCCATGTGGCCGCGCGTCGTACCGAACTGGGGGCGCGCCATGACGATCCTCCCCCTGTACTTCGGGTCAAGGAGGTCATGCATCGTTCGCGGGGCCTCATCCTCATCGACGCGTTCGGTGTTGTACACCACGACGCGGGCTCGACAACCAAAGCCGTACCAGCCGTTCTTCTCATCTCGATACGCATCAGGCCAGTCGGCGGTCACCCCGCTCTCGTAGGGTTCAAGGACGCCTTCCTCGGCAAGCTTCGCTGTCAGAAAGACCTCGCTCGACCAGAAGACATCCGCTCGCGGCCGATCGCGCTCTGCTCGGAGCTTCTCCACCAGTCCGGTTGTCTTGTTCGCTTCGGTGTCGCCGCGATCAAGGACATCGATCCCCGTTTCATTTTCAAAGCGCTCGATGATCGGCTCTGCGATGTGATCGTCGGCGGAATAGTACAGGACGACCTGCTGCTGGCTCCGTTCCCTGCAACCGAACAGGCATGCACCCACGGCAAACAGGTACAGGATGAGACCCTGGTGTTGACGAAGAGTCATCAGGCTGAAACCTACCGTGATCAGTCGTCTTCGGACTCGGGCTCGGTCGTGGATCCACCGCTGGCAGACTCGACTTGTGTCTGCTTATCGAGGTTGCCGAAGTACGTCTTGATCGGATCGTGGAATTCACGAGGGATCGTCTGTGTCTCGATCGCCTCGTCATCAAAGTCCTGGACAGCCTGAGCAACCTGCTCGCGGAACTGCTGCACGGCCTCGCCACGAACCTGCTCGCCCTCGATCAGCGTGGAACCGATCACGCGTCCCTGCCTGGTCTTGATGTTGGTCTTGTCGTCGTACTGATTGAAGGCTGCAGCCTGGTCATCCGGTGCGATGCCGCCGCCGACGCCGCGATTGCCGGAGCCCTGCCCGGGCTTGCTGCTGATGGCGACGCTGCTTCCCTCACACTGCCCCATGGACTGACAGAGGGAGTTGACCTGCTGCTGAAGCTGCTGGCTGGCCATCTGCATCTCGGACATCTGCTGCTGAAGCATCTCCATCTCGGAGAGCTGGCCCGCCATCTGGCCGAGACCTTCCTGTGCACCGGCCATGTCCTGCGCGCCGGGATTCATGCACTGACCGGCGTTCTGACACGCCTGCCCCATCTGCTGACACATCTTGCTCGCCTGCTGCTGTGCCTGGGCGAGGTTCTGAAGCTGCTGCTTCTGGGCATCGTTGAGCTTGTCAGAGTTCTGGATCGCCTGCTGCAGCGCGGCGGGGTTGTTGAGGACACCGGGATCGATGCCGGCCTGCTTGAGGGCGTCTTCCATGGCCTTCTTGCTCTCGGCCATCTTCTCAAGCTGCTCTCCAAGCTTCTCAAGTTGCTCGGCGAGTTTCTCCTGATCCTGCTTGGTCATCTCGCCGCTGCTGATCTTCTGCATCATCTTCTCAAGGGCGGCCTTGGCTTCGGCGAAGTCACCCTTCTGCATGGCACGAGTCAGGTCCGTCATTTCCTGCGAACCGTCACGCATCTGCTTCAGGTCCTTCATCCGGGCCTGCATCGCGTCGAGCGTCTTCTGCTCCTCCTGCTCAGAGAGCTCGCGCACGCGATTCTGAGCCTTGGTGAGCTTCTCAAGAGCACGGCGTCGCATTTCCTCAGGGCTTCGCAGGGCCGTCGGCTTATCCAGTTCCTCATCGGCAAGCTGATCCGCGAACGCCTTGTCGTCAATGTTCTGCAGGATCTCATCGATCTTCTGCTCGATCTGCTCGACTTCCTGAGTCGCCGCCGCGACTTCCTGCTGCTGCTGTTCTTCGGCTTCCGCCTCTGAAATGAACCCGAGGAGATCACCCTGGGGAAAGAGACCCGCCAGGAAAAAGAGAATCAGAAGCACAACCGGAGCCGGCCACATCTTCGGGGCCTTCATCGGGAACGCCTGACGGATGACCACACGCTTCGAGATGCTCGCGGCGTGTGCAACAGCCGCCTGGCTCCATGAATCGGGACGATCGGCAACACAGATCGCGGTCGACAGCGCTTCGCGGAGGTCAGCCTTCTCGTCGACCGTCCTCGCGACAAACAGGCGGTCCTTGCGGGTGATGATCGTGACAAGGATCGCAAACAGCCCGGCAGCGCCTCCCGCGATGGACCACGAGAGGATCCAGTCCGGCTGGAGCCCGATGAGTTTATCGGCGGTCCGAAGGCCAAGCATCGCCGCGGCGGCAATGGTGAGGCCGACGAGTAGCCAGAGGCCGAAGCGACCGAGCGCCATCCGAATGGCGGCTCTGCGAAGGACTCGATTCATCTGCGTCATGGTCCCGGCTCCTTGGGAGGCGAATGGGGTCCCGTGTGGAGGATATCGTGCGGCTGAGCCGCGATCTATTGTAGGCCGGTCGGAGAAAGGTGTTAGGGATAAGATGTTAGGCTTTCGATCGAATTCAGCCCGGCTCCTCGGAGTGGATGCCCTTGAGCATGCGATATGTGAGGTGTCCGGGTGACAGGTTTCCGGTCAGTGGAAGTCCCGGGAACGGGATGTCAGTTCGCCGAGTTCCGGGTCGAGGGACTCGATGCCGTGGACGACCGTATGTACAACGATGCCGTTGCGTTCGATGCGGCCGCGAACGACCAGGGCGGTACTGGATCGGATCGTGGTGCGGAATCTCTCGTAGAACTTCGGGTGAATGATCAGGTTGGCGATACCGGTTTCGTCTTCGAGGGTGATGAAGAGAACACCGGAGGCTGTGCTGGGACGCTGGCGGACGAGAACGAGCCCCGCAACGCGGACGAAGCGCCCGGCGGGCCATGCGGCCTCGTCGGCGAGTTCGACATTGGGTGTGACACCACGCCCTGCAAGGTGCGCGCGAACAAATTGAATCGGATGCTCCCGCAACGTGAGACCGATATTGTGGTAGTCGTCACGAACCTGGGCAGGTTCGGTGAAGGCGGGAAGCTCAACGTCCTCATCAATGTCGGGTTCATCGTTGCGATCGATGTGATCAAAGAGCGGCAGGTCTTCATCATGAATCGCCTGGATACGCCAGAGAGCACGCTGCCGGTCGACTTTGAGCGAAGTGAACGCATCAGCTCGGGCCAGGGCGCGGAGGGTTGCATTGCGAACACCGGTACGCCGGAGCAGGCTGTCAATGGAGTGCGCAGGACCGAATCGGTCGCGGGCATTCACAATCCGTTCTGCATCCACCTCGCGCAGCCCACGCACAAGCCGCATCCCGAGTCGAATGACAGGATTGTCACGATCACCTTCGAGTGTGCAGTTCCATGCACTGTGGTTGACGTCGACCGGCGCAATGACGACAGCGTGATCCTCGGCATCGCGCACGATCTGTGCAGGGGCGTAGAAACCCATCGGCTGGCTGTTGATGAGTGCCGCCGCGAACGCCGCCGGGTAATGACACTTGAGCCACGCTGAAACGTAGACGAGGAGGGCGAAGCTGGCCGCGTGGGATTCCGGGAAGCCGTAGCTGGAGAACCCCTTGACCTGCTGGAAGACCTGCTCGGCAAATTTCGGCTCATACCCCCGGGCAATCATGCCCTCCATGAGTTGCTCACCCATCTCGGCGATCCTGCTGCCCCGTGTCTTCCATGCCGCGATCGTCCGGCGAAGCCGCTCCGCCTTGTCAGCAGAGAAGCCGGCACAGATCATCGACAGCTTCATCGCCTGCTCCTGGAAGAGGGGAACACCGAGGGTCTTCCGAAGCACGCGCGCCACCTGCTCGTTGGGATACGTCACCGGTTCCTCACCATTGCGGCGACGCAGGTAGGGATGCACCATGCCGCCGACGATCGGTCCGGGACGGACAATCGAAACCTCAATCACCAGGTCGTAGAAGTTCCGCGGCTTGAGCCTCGGCAACATGGACATCTGGGCCCGGCTTTCGATCTGGAACACCCCCACCGTGTCCGCCTTGCAGACCATGTCGTAGACGGCGGGATCCTCAGCGGGTGTGGTGGCCAGCGTCAGGTCTCGGCCATGATGGGCCCGGATCATCTCAAAGGTCTTGCGAATGCAGGTGAGCATGCCCAGGCCGAGAACATCCATCTTGAGCATGCCCATGGCATCGATGTCGTCCTTGTCCCATTCGATCACCGTGCGGTCCGGCATCGCCGCGTTCTCAATGGGAACAATTTCGGACAGTGGGCCACGGGTGATGACGAAGCCACCGACGTGCTGTGAAAGGTGGCGTGGAAAGCCGACAAGCTGTCGCGTGAGCGTGATGACAAGCCGCAGGGTGCGGTCCTCGGGATTAAGACCCATTTCGCGAAGCCGTTCAACAGTGGGCATCGTGGAGGACCACATATCAAGGGTCTTCGCAAGTCGGTCGACAAGATCGAGGGAGAGACCGAAGGCCTTGCCGACTTCGCGGACAGCACTGCGGCCACGATAGGTGATCACTTCGGCGGTGAGCGCAGCGCGATGCCTTCCGAATCGACCATAGATGTACTGAATCACTTCTTCACGGCGTTCGTGTTCGAAATCGACATCAATGTCGGGAGGTTCATTGCGTTCCCGGCTCACGAATCGTTCGAAGAGGACATCGATGCGATCAGGATCCACTTCAGTGATTCCGAGTGCAAAGCAGACGGCGGAATTGGCCGCGGCACCGCGTCCCTGGCAGAGAATCTCGCGGGACCGTGCGAAGGCGACGATGTCATGAACGGTCAGGAAATAGGGGGCATAGTTGAGTTCGGCAATCAGGCGGAGTTCGTGCTGAATCTGGGCGCGCACGCGTGAGGGGAGTTCCTCGTGACCGGGGTAGCGCCGAGCGGCACCCTGCCATGTAAGGTTGGCAAGGTGTTCGTCCGGAGAGAGGCCCTCCGGCACGATCTCGTCGGGATAGTTGTAACGGAGTTCATCGAGACTGAAGGCGGTGGCACGGCGGGCGATCTCGACGGTGCGCCGCAGCGCATGTGGATAATCTCGGAAGATGCGATACATCTCCTCCGGCGCCTTGAGGTATCGCTCCGCATTGGCGGCGAGCCGGAAGCCGGCATCCTCAAGAGTTGTCCGGTGGCGGATGCAGGTGAGGACATCCTGAAGCGGACGACGCTCGGGCGCATGCTGGTGGATGTTGTTGGTGACCACCATCGGAATGCGCATCGCACGACAGAGCGCGTCAATGGTGCGAATCCATGCATGATCGTCACCTGAACAGTTGTGCCATGCGGCGATGGAGAGACGATCATCGTCAAAGGTGTCGACGAGCAGTCGCAGAGCATGGCGGAAGTCATCCGTGATCTCGTGCGGCGGACGGACAACAGCGAGCAGGCCCTGATGATGATCGGAGAGATCCGAGATTTGCAGATGGCACTCACCCTTCGGCGCACGCCGCTTGCCGATGGTGAGGAGGTTGCAGAGACGCGCGTAGGCGTCACGGCTGGTCGGATACACGAGCACCTCAAGGGGCGGATCAGCGGTGTGTGTGTTGAAGCGGAGACGAGTCCCGATGACGAGGGGGATCCCGGCTTCCTTCGCGGCGACATGGGCGCGCACCACACCAGCCATGGAATTGTGGTCGGTCATGGAGGCAGCGACATGCCCGAGTTCGGCAGCGCGATCGACCAGTTCATCGGGATGGCTCGCACCAGTCAGGAAGGTGAAGTTGGTCGTGACGTCGAGATCAACGTAGGGCGGGTGCTGGTGACGGGTGGCCGATGGCTGGGAGTGAGAGGTCGGCGACTCTTCCGGCGGGCGCTTCCAGGGATGGGGTCTTGGCTTGGGGTTGGGATACTCGGGCATGGGCTATGTCCACTCGCCTGCGAGGTACCAGCGGTTGGTGTTGAGTTCGCGACTCAGCCAGAGCCACTGGCCCGATTCATCCTGCACCTTGAAGAAGTCACGCGGCGATGCATCGGGCGTGCTGTGCCACCATTCGGGACCGATGCGTTCGGGGCCGATGGTGGTGATGATCCGACGTTCATCGGATTGGGAGACGCGAAGGTGGATCACGGGTCCGTCGGGCGTTACGACCATGAGGCGGATCGGGCGGGGAGGATCAAAGATGATCGAAGGTCGATCCGCAGTCGTGACAGCGGTCGCCGCCGGGGCAGATTGACGGGCGTCACATGCCACGAAGGCGCTCTCAGGGATGTGCGAAGCACGGGAAGTAACGCGAAACACACAACGTGTGCCGAGGCGATCGACAAGGGTGTCGACCATCGCACCGATCCGCCGCATGTTCTCAGCATGCTCAGCACGCGGCGACTCCCAGCGTGTGAACTGGGTGTGCTCGATGCGTTGTGTCCGAGGCGCATCAATGCGAACGCCCTCAACGCCGTCACCGAGACAGGTACGCTCGAGGCACGGCTCAATCCGGCTCCACATCTGACGGGCATCACGGCAGGGGTGGCTGAAGGCAAACGTGAGGGTGGCCTGCGGCGCACCAACGCGTTTCAGCGTGATGGCGATCAGACTGGCAGCACGTTCGAGGTGTCGAAGTTCGCCGGTGATGGTATCGATGAGTTCACGGGTGGCGAGATGAATGGCATCGATGCGCGTGGTAGGCCCGGAGAAGATGCGTTCGACGCGAATCGGATCCTCGTGCCGGATGGGATCGATGAGTTCAAAGGCATGGCCGACAGCCTGATCGAGTCGGAGTAACGTGTGCTCACCGAAGCGTGAAGGGATCGTTCGCCTCGGAAGTCGCATGAGATCGCCGATCTGCTCGATCCCGACTTCCCGCAGTCGGGCAACGGCCTCATCCTCCAGGCGAAGCGCCTCAATCGGAAGTGTTCTGAGGCGGCGGCATTCCTCCTCGGGTTCAAGGGGTGTGTCGGCATGCGGGATGGGATCGGCGTAGCGTGCAAGCGCCCAGGCGGCACCCGGTGTCGAGGCGATCGCGATGCGCGCGTGGATGCGCAGGCGGCGCAGAGCGGTATTGAGGCGGATGAGGAGTTGAGATTCACCGTGATAGAGACGCTCGCACCCGGAGGCGTCCAGGAGGAGACCGTCGGGCGGATCAGGTGCCACGACAGGAACAAGCCGGTGCATCCAGCGGGCGAGCGCCTGGAGGGCACGGTTGCGCCGCGCGGGATCATCATCGTGGATGGTGACACCCTCACGCGGCAGGCGCGCCCGAGCATCAGCGAGGGTGAGGCCGGAGTGGACGCCTGCCGCCGCGGCACCCTGACAGCAGGTCGTCACGATACGCCGCGGCCCCGCGGTACGGACGACGAGGTGGAATTCAGGCGGAGTGTCGTGCGCTGCGTTGGGGCTGCGCCGCCGGTTGAGGTCGACGCTCCAGGTTGGCAGCCAGATTGAAATGACCCGTTGCATGGTTGCGTTCGATGATCCAGGCGTGTGCCTGTGATGCGGGCCGCATTCCCTTGCAGCGCAGAAGTCGGACGTTCCATCGTTGATCCGGAGCGAGTTCCGGTGTGGTATGCGGCATGACTTCCCAGCGTGTCCAGGCACTTGAGAAGGCGCGGTATTCGCGTGGGGGTCGGACAAAGAGAGCCACGCCCCCACTGGCAGCCACGGCGAGTTGCAGTCTGCGATGCGCGGCATGCGCGAAGCCGGAGGCGTCGGCGACAACGGCGGCAACCGCGGGATTGCGCAGGGCGAGGTCTATGGCCCAGAGGCGCTCATCACGATCGCGGGCGCGGACGAAGAGACTTGCGGTCAGGAGACGTCCGGGCCGGGCGCTGGTGGCGTGGTGGTGTGCAAGAAGGCCGGGCGCGGGCAGCGCGTGATCTCCCACCCAGACCACGCAGCGCCCGTCGTCCCGGACTTCCTCTCTCCTCTCATCGGTTGACGGTGACTGCAGGGCACAATGTGCGAGGTGCGCGAGCAATGCGAGAGGCGGCCGGTGGCGGTGACCATCGGCAGTGCACCCGAACCACTCATGGATCGCACCGCGGCGAAGGCCACGATCCGGCAACGCACGATCAATCTCCGGCCAGGCCGTCTCCAGACAAGCCGGTACATCGGCATATCTGGAGCTGCCCAAAGCATCGACGGAGCGATACCACTCAGACTCCACCGCCTCAAGACGACGCCGGAGTCCTGACAAATTGGACTCTTCTATTCGCATTTTGTCACCCAGACAGAACCTTTTCAGAAGATAGGGCAGGGTGACGTCAGGGTCAAGGATTTTCGGAATGTATTCGACGAAAAAACACCCACCCGACAGAGCGGGTGGGTGCCTCTCCTCCGAATGTCCCACGCGGGGATCAGTCGCAGTTGTTGGCCCAGTTGTCGAGCAGGATCTCAAGGTCGCCGAAGTCGACGCGGCCGGAGCCGTTGAAGTCGGCCGCGGGCGCCCCGGTGCCCCAGTCCTCGAGGAGGATCTCGAGGTCGGCGAAATCGACATCGCCATCACCGTCGGCGTCGCCGAAGCAGTACTCCGGCGGGACGACCCAGAAGCCGCCCGCGACATTGACCCCGCTGGAGCCAGAAAGGCTCTGAACGGCGTCCGGCTGGCCGATCGTGCCGCCGACCGCGTAAGCGCCTCCTGTGGCGTAGGTGATACCGCCACCGTTGATGGTGTACCAGTCAACCTGAAGGCTGGACCCGGCCCATGCCGTTGAGGCGACACCGAGCCATGTCAGTGTTGTCATGCGATGCATGGTCATCCTCCTCAGTTGCTGTTGCCAGTGTCGTCGCTGATTTCGTCCATGATCTCATCAAGCCGAGCCTGCATGACCTGAAGCTCATGCAGCATCCGGCTGCGCTCCTGGGCCTTGGCCTCCGCGATCTCAGCATTGATCTGCTCAGGCGTGACGCCGAAGTTCGGACCCATGAGTTGCTTCGCATCCTTGTCATCCAGATGCGGGAACTCCGGACCTGTAGCGCTGACGGTGCCGTAACCGGTGGGTACGTAAATGAGAGTAAGCGACCAGTCGCTGACGTCGCAGGAATCCGCCGGGAAGCTGTTACCAACGAAGTAGAATGTGTGCGATCCGGCGGATGCAACATTGAAGACGGACTGCACGGTACTGCTGCTATCGAAGGCGACTCCAGAGGGCAGATCCTGGAGGAACTCGAGGCCATCCTCGAAGGTGCCCGAGCTTGAGGAAACGCCAAGCTGGAAGTAACTGGCATCCGAATCGCAGAAGAGCTCCGCGGTGCCGATGGCGATCACGAAACCGGCGCCGGTCGTGGTGATGGTCCGGGAGCCGATGTTGGTTACCGCAGTGGCCAGCGCAGGCCCGTTGGCATTGCCGTGATTGTGCGCCACCCCTGCTTCATTCAGCGTCTCCAGCGAACTGATCGAACGGACAGGGACAACAACCTTGTTGTCGCTGACCGCGTCGTTGAGGTCAACGGCGACCGAACCACCGGTGTCGCTGATCAGGAGATTGGAGCTCCCCAGACCATCGACGTCAGCGTCATAACGCACGCCATTCCCACCCGCGCTGTTCGAGAGATAGAACCAGCTGCCGTAATCGCCATCCGTGGTGCCCTCCGGCTCGATGATCGCGTAGGCGGTTCCGCTGGTGCCGCGGCGGAAGGTCGCGGCGCCGCCCTGCTCTCCGCCGAAGTGCTCGCGCATCTCGATGGAGGCGCCGGGCGTGGAGGGGAAGTAGAAGAAAACATTGCTGCTGGGGTTGGCGTTGGTGCCAAACTGAGCCGCCGAAGGGCCTTCGATCACCAGGTTGCCCAGATCAGTGACAACGGACTGGCCACCGTCATAGGCATCCTGCAGATCCCGGACGGTACCACCATGCTCGGCGTACATCGCATAGGGCGTGGGGTCGATCGACTGCCGCGGCGACAGGCCGGTGTAGCCGCCGATTCCAGCAGGACGAACGGCCATGCTGAGATACCGGGGCGCGCCCGTAAACACGTTTCCAAAGTCCAGATCGACCGTGAAGAGACCTTCAGACACCGCAACGTTGGAGATGGTCAGCGTCGGGCCGACCTGAATGCCGCCGAGTGCCGACGTGTACGTCCGGAACTGGAAGTCAAAGGGCCCGCTTTGGGGCACGCCACTGCGAATCAGTCGCCCCTGGTAGGTGAATGATGTGCCGATACCCACGCCACGATCCGCGCTGTCACCATCGGTGGCGGCCATGGTGGTGGCGGGCAGAGCGGCAATGGCTCCAGCCGCGGCAAGGAAGGCGGTGACAATACAAGTACGGTTGGTCAATTCCATGATTCCTCTCAATTCTTTCTGGTCCTCTCGGGACACTGGTCTTGGTGCGATGAGTGTGTGATGTATCGCAACGTCCAGTGCCGGCGCGGCTCATCACTCCGCACCGACGGCGCCCCTTCCCATCCCGATTGAATAAGAGGCTGGGGCCGCGTGTGCGCGCCCATCTTGTTCAGAAACCTGGACCAAAAAAGAAAAAGCCCGGCGGCGTGCCGGGCTAGTGGTTTGATCGGATAGGGCAGATCAGCGCTGAATCGCACCGTCGATGTGAACATCCATCTGCGGGAACGGGATGCCGATGCCGGCCTCGTCGAGGCGGACCTTGACTTCCCGGGTCAGCTTATCCTTGGTGGGCCAGAACTCACTGCTCGCCACCCAGACACGGACAGTCCAATCCACCGAGGAACCGCCGAGACCCGTCAGGACGACCGCCGGATCTCCCTGAGCATCGTCGTTCAACGCCTTGGCCGCGCTCATGAGCACCTCACGCGTCTGATCAATGTCCGCGCTGTAATCGACGCCAACAGCCACATCAACACGACGCTTGGCGTGAAAGGAGATGTTCTCGATCGTATTCCCGAAGACCGCACCATTCGGGATGATGATCCGCCTGTTATCGGGGGTGTCAACAATGGTGCTGAAGAGTTCGATCTGCTCCACCTTGGCCGTGATGCCATTCACCTGCACGACGTCGCCCACCTTGAAGGGACGGAAGATCAGGAGCATGACACCGGAAGCCAGGTTCCCGAGGCTGCCCTGGAATGCCAGGCCGATGGCCAGACCCGCAGAACCGAGGACCACCGCGAAACTGGCCGTCTCGATGCCGAAGATGCTCAGGATCGCGATGAAAGCGAGAATCAGCACGCCCCAGCGGGACATGCTGGAGGCGAACTTCGAGAGCGTCTCGTCAAGCTTCGCCTTGGTGAGAACCTTGTAGGTCATCTTCCGGACCCAGCTGGCAATGATGAAGGCGATGAAGAGAAGAATCAGTGCCTTCAATGCAGGCAGGCCGTACATGTTGAAGAGATTGATCCAGAACTCGGGGTCCTGGGCCTGTTCCGTAAGGCTTGCCGCAGCCTCCTCGGCCCCTTCAACACTTTCGCCGGCAGGCGGTGCAGCGACGAGTGTCGCTGCAACGCGATTGATACCGATGATCCCCATCGAGGCGATGTCCATCGTGGGTCCCTTTCAAGAGTCTGGTGAAATTCGAGTAATCCACAAGTCCAGCAGGAATATATAGTTACCTGCCCGCCGATCCGCAACGCCCGGAACGCACCAAGTCGGCTAATTGTTCGGCATGAGCTGATCCCGGATCACGCGCCATCGCTCTGATTCCTCCGGCTGCTCTTTCAGCGTATACAGGTCCGTCAACGCCGCGTGGACGTGGAACCACGAACCCGCATGCGGATGTCCGATCTCCTCCAGCCGACGATGCGCCTCAAGGAGGTCCGCTTCTGCCTCGTCATAACGCTCAAGCCGCATTCGGATCACACCAAGCTTCGCCTGCATGTGCGCGTGGACCCAGTGGTCAGGAGGCAGCAGGTCGTGGCCGCGGCGTTCGACGTCGATTGCCCACACCTCCGCCTCTTCGAACTTCTCGAGGTCCATGAGCAGGTAGATGTAGTTGTTGCGTGCCCCCAGAGTCCCGAAGTTCTCCTCCGTCACGTACTCGTCCATGAGGCTGAAGACCTCGTCATACACCTCCTGGGCTTCTTCAAGCCGCTCGGCGCGGACGAGTGTCCCCGCCAGATTCTGCAGCGTGGTGCGAAGCTGGTGGTGCCCCTCAGTGAAGATCCGACGACGGGCGTCGACCACATCGCGGTAGATGTCCGCCGCCTCATCGAAGTGATGGAGCCGGTGGGTGGCAAACGCAACATTATTCAGCGCGGACAACGTGTCCGGATGATCAGGGCCCAGCGTGGCCGTGCGAAGCTCCGCGGCACGCCTGTATTGCTTCTCAGCTTCCTCGTACTCGTTTCGAGACAGGCCGATGTCTCCGAGAAGCATGATGGCCTTGACCGTCTGCTCGTCCTCCTCCCCGAACAGGGACAGGCAGCGCTCGTAGACATCCTGCGCGATCTCTGCCCCCTCGTCGAAACCACCAAGATGCTCGGCAAGCAGCACCCCGGCCAGGTTGCTTCGCGCAGTCAGCGTCTCCCGGTCCTCCGGGCCCAGCAGATCCTCGAGGCCTGCAACCGCCTGCCGCGCGAGTTCGAGCGACTCTTCGTCCCTGCCCTGGACATTTCGCAACACGCTGAGTGAGCCGATCTGCCGGAAGGTCTCGATGGCATCTTCACCGGCTGTCTCCCGGAAGATCGACAGCGCCTGTTCCATCTGCGCCTCAGCTCTCGTCAATTCGCTGATCTCAAAGTAGATGTCTCCGAGAATGGATCGAACCTCACCTTCGACCTCACGGAAAGCCGGGGGGTTCTCGTCCATGAGCGTCGCCGTCGCATCAAGCATCTCACGGAGCACCGTGGTGTCGCGCCCCATTGCTACGGACGGCTTGATACCCGAGAGCATGTCCTCCAGGACGGCGATGAATGCCCGCGCCCGATCCGCCTCCTCCCGCGCCTCCGTCTCCGCAAGCTGCGCCCGCTCAGCCTCCTCGGATGCCCGATACGCCTCCTCCCGTGCAAGCTTTTCAGCATCCGCGGCACGACTCGCCTGCAGCGTCGCGCGCCCGGCCTCCTCGCTTGCAAGCTTCTCGGCATCGAGCGAGCGGAACAGGAAGAACGTCACCAGGATGACTGCAACAACCAGCACCGAGAACGCCACGGAGGTCCCGGCCACCAGGCCACGATGACGCCGAGCGAACTTCTGAAGCTGATACATCGCCGTCACCGGTCGTGCGACGATGGGTTCATGCATCAGGAATCGCCGAAGATCATCGCGCAGATCCTCCGCGTTCTGATACCGGCGGTCGACGTCCTTCTCCATGGCCCGGGCAATGATCGTTTCAAGGTCACCCCGGCATGCGCGAGTCACCGATCCGAGCGATGTCGGATCAACATGTGCAATGGTGTGCAGCGCCTCCGGAAGCGGAACGTCTGACAGATCGAGAGGCAACTGTCCTGAAAGAAGCTCATATCCGAGTACCCCCAGGGCATACACATCGGAGCGGGCATCGATGTTGTCCGGTCGACCCTCGACCTGCTCCGGACTCATGTATGGCAACGTGCCGAGGAGTTGCCCTGCTGCTGTATGCGTGGTCGCCTGCAAGTCCGATTCCGTCGCGCGCGCGATGCCGAAGTCGAGAATGCGAGGGCGGCCGTCAGCCGTCACGAGGATATTGCCGGGCTTGAGATCCCGATGTACGACGCCGCGACGATGGGCGTGCGCCACGGCGTCACAGATCTCGATGAACAACTCGACCCGCTCATTGGTCGTTGACTGGTTGCGGCATATGTACTGAGTCAGCGGCTCTCCCTCGATGTACTCCATCGCGAAGAACGGGACCCCCTCGTGAACACCGGCCTCATAGACCTGTGCGATGCCGCGATGCGAAAGGCTGCCGAGGAACCGGGACTCCTGCTCGAAGCGTCGCAAAAGTGCGGGAGAGCGCAGTCCATGGTGAAGCACCTTGAGCGCAACGACGCGTTGCGGGTGCGCCTGTTCGGCACGGTAGACGATACCCATCCCGCCCTCGCCGAGAACGCCGAGGATCTGGTATTCACCGATGCTCTCCGGAGCCGAACTCGAGCCGGCACCGCTGTGAATCGCACCAAGTTGATGAGACCCCGGGCCAAGGGGCTCATCGAGGCCGTCGTTGGTCACCTCGTGATGATGCAGCAGGGACTCGACGAACTCCCGAAGTTCACTATCGTCGGCACACTCGGCATCCAGCGCCTGGCCGCGCTCGCTCAGTGGCACTTCCCGCACACGCTCGAAGACGGCGGCAGCACGTTCGAAAGTTCCGGGATCCATGTCACTCCGTTTCGCTGAGTCTCTTCCGAAGCCATGCCCGGGCCATGTACCAGTCCGCTTCCGTCGTCTTGTGAGACACCCCGAGAACGTCTGAAGCTTCGAGGTTCGTCAGTCCACCGAAGAACCGCAGTTCGACCACCCGGCATTTGCGGAGGTCGAAGCTCTCCAGTTCGGTCAGGGCCTCGTCGAGCGCCAGGATATCGATCTCACGCTCACCGGTCGGGGTCGGTGCGGGCGTCTCGCTGAGCGTCACGCGAAGCCAGCCCCCCCCCCGCTTCTGCCGCCCACGCCCCCGGGCATGGTCCACGAGGATCTGCCGCATGGCGCGAGACGCGACGGCGAAGAAGTGGCCTCGATCCTGCCAACCCCGGTTCGCCCCGGCGCACAGCTTGAGCCACGCCTCATTGACGAGCGCCGTGGGCTGAAGCGTGTGATCCGGTCGTTCATGGCGAAGCAGGGCCGCTGCGAGAGCTCTGAGCTCGTCATAGACGAGTGGCTCCCACGCATGCTCCTCGCGCTGGGGGTCCGTCTCCGGATCGGGCTGCGGGTACGAATCAATCAAAACTTTCCGGAGATTCCGGCCTCACTGATAGGACTCCCAGATCGAATTATCGCCTCTTCCCGTGAGCGGCACAAGAAACAAGCTTCAACGACAAGATCTCGGGTCAAGGGGCTGACGCCGCTCATCGCCCCACTTCGACCCGAACATTCACGGGATCCCGAGAGGACCCGGTGACAGGGAGATACTGGTATGACAGTTCATGCGCGACGATCAATTCGTGGGCTCCTCTGGAGCGTGGCCGCCGCGGCAGCGGCGCTCGTCCTTCCGGGTGCGTCCCATGTGGAGGCGGGCGGGACCCAGGACTTCGGCATCAACATCGATGTGACAACATTGTTCGGCAGCACCCCGTCGGACGGGTACGGCGCCGCCAGCGGACAGGCTGGCGTCTGGAATGCGTTTGCCGGCTCACCTGGTGGTCCCTTCAATCTCGCCGGGCTCACGGGCGCCGACTCCGGAGCCAACCTGACGATCACCGGCGACGCCAACACCCGCTCAACCTGCGTGGAGGGCTTCTCAAGCCTGGATTATCGCGCCCTCATCTGCGACTACCACTACGCGGTTGCCGGCGTGGTCAATCACCTCGTCTGGGAGATCGACAGCCTTCCTGCAGGCACGTACGACGTCTACACCTACGCCTGCATTCCCGGCGAGTCCTTCTCCCCTGCGTTTGCAATCGAGATCTCCGTCAATGATGTCAGCCAGGGCTTCGCGTTCGTGCAGGGTCCCGTCCTGACGCAGTTCTTCATGGAAGGCGTGACGCATGACATCCGCACGGTCACCGTCCCCCAGAACGGCAAGATCAGCGTGCGCGCCTTTGATACCAGCGGTGAGTTCGGCGATCCGGTTGCGATCAACGGCATCCAGCTCGTCCGTCTGAACGATGATCCGACGGCGGTGATCTCGGACCCGACACCCATCGAGTGCGTCTGCGGCGACGTCGCCATCCGGGGCACCGCCAGCGTGCCCGCGGGTCAGTTCCTGGGCTACAAGCTGGAGTGGTCGCAGACCGGCAATGACCCGTGGACACTGATCACGAACGGCACCTCACCGGTCACCAATGACGTGCTCGGCACCTGGAACACCACCGGCCTGAGCGAGGGCTACTACCTCATTCGCCTGACGACACAGAACACCAACGGTGGAACATCAACCGCCATCACGACCGCATATCTGAACACGTTCTTCAACACCGTTGACATCACGTCGCCACCCAACGGATCCATTGTCGGTGGACTCGTCTGCTTCGGCGGCACCATCTGGGACAACTGCTTCGACTCGTATCGGGTGACCTATTACGACGGGCAGAGCATCGCGCCCGTCGATCCGGCCAACCCGATCTACACGAACCCCGTCATCACGAGTACATTCGCAACCTGGAATTCCGCGACGGGCTCCACCGCCGTTCCGGATGGCACCTACCTGATCACCGCCGAGGGCTTCTCCGACTGCGACATCAGCGCAGCCCAGGAGATCGAGGTCACAGTCGACAACACGCCCCCCGTTGCGGAAATCACGCACCCCGATAACTGCGATGTGGTCTGCGGCCGGGTTGCCGTCCGCGGCCGTATCTCCGACGAACACCTGGAGAGCTGGGTCCTCCAGTACACCGGTGGCAGCACCAACGGCTGGGTCACCATCGCGAGTGGAACCGAGGCGGTGGATGGACGGATCGCGTTCTGGGAGACGGAAGGACTCGAACCGTGCTGCTACACCCTTCGCCTGCTCGCGAACGACAGCGCGATCGTGAACTGCCTCTCCCAACCGGGCAACCAGACCGAGTTCCTGGTCTCCGTCGATGTCGGACTGGCAAGCGACATCACCGGCGATGGCGCCGTGAACTTCGAGGACCTGACCGAACTCCTCGATGACTGGGGACTGATGGGATGCCCTGACTGATCGAATCGCCGCGCAACTGGGCCAGGCGGGTTCCTTCGGGAACCCGCTTTGTTGTTTTAATAGGGAAGAGGGAGGAGGGACGAGGCACCCGCTTGCCGTCGGCTGTGCCGACGGGCGTGTCCGAATCCCTGGAACGTCAAAGATGCCAAGACGTCGCCACTCGATGAGCGTGGTCGGCGCTTAAAAAGCGGACAGGGGGGGATGACCGGGTGACCTCGCTTGCGCTCGGTGCGAACCCGCTTGCCGTCGGCTGTGCCGACGGGCGTGTTCGAATCCCTGGAACGCCAAAGATGCCAAGACGTCGCCACTCGATGAGCATGGTCGGCGCATGAAAAGCGGACAGGGCGGGATTCGAACCCGCGGTACCGCTTTACACGGTACGCCGGTTTAGCAAACCGGTGCCTTCAGCCGCTCGGCCACCTGTCCGTTCAAGTCGCTCGATTGTCGAGGGGCGAAAGTATCGCACTTCCCCGTCGGGGCGTCAACAGTCCGGATTCTGAAAGGACCCTGATCGCATCACGATTGCCGTATCATGGCTGCGTGGCGCCCGAGCACGATCAGATTCCGGACGAGGCGGCTTCCGACCAGCAATGCCATCGGATCGACAGCCATTTCATCCCCGTCCGACCCCGGGACCTCGTCGAGACGCTTCGCCAGGACGCCGGGCCCGACGCCACGGAACTCCCCCTCGTCGCCGAGCTCATCGAACGCATCATCGGCCAGGAGACGCTCAACTTCGAGAAGCACCTCGCCGAACTCTACGCTGAGGTCAATCCCGATCGCGAGTGCCTCCGACTGCACGCAGATGAACCTGGCGATCACCTTCTGCAGCAACTCCTCACCGGCATCGAACACCTGCTCGGCAAGGCCAACTTCCGCCGACTTGATGACATCGAGGTCACCGAGACTCTCAAGACCGCGCGCACCTACGGACTCCGGATCCGGATCCGACCCGAGGCCGTCGAATCCATGTCCCTGTGGATTCGGGGCCGCTCCACCATGCTTCGGCGATTCCGCACACTGCGCCATCCGATCCGGGGCGAGGAGCGCCTCGTGGAGGTCTATCAACGACTCGTGGTCGTGGTTCGGCTGGCCGGGGAGACGTCCGTTCGCATCAAGCACTTCCGAGAGATTCCCATCACCGATGTGGAAGCACTCCTGCCGCACGCCGAAGTGCGCATGAACCTCATCGACAAGCTGAAGGTTGTCGGTGGCAGTGCCGGTGCCATCGGCGCCACGGCAATCAAACTCGCCAAACTGATGGCGACCGTTGCCGTCTTCAGCCAGGTCCTCTGGGTACTGCTCGCAGGTTGTGGTGTGCTCCTGGTTCGTGGCCTTCTCGGGTATCGCTCCGCCCGACATATGCGGCTCTCGCAGCGAACACAACACCTGTACTACCAGAATCTCGCGAACAATGAGGCTGCGCTGCACACGCTGATACGCCTGATCGCGTACGAAGAGATCAAGGAAGCCATCCTCGGCTATGCCCTCCTGCGGTGCCCTGATCCCCCTCGTTCACCGTCCGACCTCGCCGCTGCGGCCGCGACCTACCTCCAGCGGAAATTCGGCGTCGATGTGACTTTCGATATCGATGATGCGGTTGAAACGCTCGATCGACTCGATGCCTGGGCCGACCGCGGCACCTTCACGGTCGTTGATCCCGCAACACTCATTACGCGACTCGAGGCGCACGTCAGGGATGCACGCTCAGCAGCCTATCACGTCGATCAGTTCAGCCCCGGACCCGGATCGAGGTCTCCCGCACCGTAACCGTTATTGCGGACGCTGCACCGAGTGCCGACGTCTGAAGCGCGGCGACCGATCGCTGCCGGGATGTTCGCCCCCGACGAAGGACGTGTGCTGCCTTCGCCGCGGCACGCAGAGTCGAGTCCGCCGGAAGCATGCCAACGTTGAAGGATGCATGGATCGCACGGGCGCGGAACTCGTCCTCACCGCGGGATCCAACGAGCTCGTCATAGTACTCGTGGAAGCATGCGTCGTACTCGCGCAGGGGTTCACGCATCGCTTCCGGAACACCCGCACGCCGACCCGGGGGATTCTCAAGCACCTGCTCGAACCCCTCCTGAACTGCCGTGAGTTGCTCCGTCAGGAGCCTTCGAAGATTGATGCAGTGCTCACCGGACGCCGCCGCGAGAATCGGCATGGAGAACGCGCACACGGGCTGAATGGACGTGGTCTCGATGCGTCCGGCAAGTGACGTGATCTCGGGGCGAAACAGCAGTGCTCTCCGTCGCGCGGCGAAGCGCTCCGCAGCGGCGCTGACCGGAACCGACGTCCGCGGATCTCCGCCGCCCGTCATGAGGTCGCGGCACAACACGTTGAGATAGGACCGCGTCTCTTCGAGAACTGCTGCATGAACAAGTCCATGCAGCGGCGCGAAAGTGTCGTCGTGCTCGATTCGCTCACAGACCGCTTCGATGTCCTCGAGAAGCGTCGCGGCTCCATCCGTCGTGGAGATGAGCCCGGCCTGCCAGAGAGCGCGGCTCCACCGCCAGGACTCCATGAACTCGAGGAATCGGGGCGACTCCTCTACCGCGCTCCTGATTGCTTCGGGATCCGTACCTTCATGGGGTGCAGGCAGCAGCGTGACAACACGATCACACAACAGCACCGCGCCGAAGCAGGCCACGGAACGGGCACTCACGTCATACGGACTCACGACAGCAGTCAGCATCCGCGGCGTCGCCCCGGTGACACGGCCACCAGCACCGTCGCCGCCACCAATACGGCGCCCACAAGCGGCAGGCTTGAAGACGTGGCCCGGCCCTGAGCGATGCTGAACCCAACATCAACGAGCGAACCGGACGGCACACGACCGGGATTGGGCGCCTCGATGCGAACGCGTCGCTTCTCGGTCCCGGCTGTGACAACCGACGACAACTGCGTGATGCGCCCGGTGACTGATGCCTCTCCGGAGAGTTGCGTGAAGCGCGCGACCGCCGCGTCCCCCGGGGCCAGGCCGCGCGACTGGGCCAGCGGCACTTCAACGTCAATCACCAGCGGATCCAGCGCAATCAGGCGGACGACGCCCTGGAGGTCGTCGACCAGTTCCCCGGGGTCGACAAGTACATCCTCGATGATGCCGTCCATTGGCGCGGTCAGCGTGTAGTTCTCAAGACTGAGCTGTGCGAGTTTCAACTGCTGCTGCGCTTCGAGATGTGCTCGGCGAGCGAGTTCAACCTGCAGGCGGCGACGGGTCGTCTCCATCACGGCTTCTTCCAGTTCAAATGCGTCAGCCGCATCCCGCTCGTGCGCTTCGCGGACCCGCTCCTCCCTTCCCTCCGCGAGGCTCAGTTCCGCTTCCGCGATCCGTTCACCGAGGTCGCTCTCCGCCTTGAGTTGATTGAGTCTGACAACAGCTTCCGCAGCCCGCGTATCAAGACGTATCAGGACGTCACCCGCTGAGACCTCGTCGCCGGGTTGCACCTCCACGGCTTGAACGCGACCCGAAACCGTGAACCCGAGTTGCAGGTCGGCTCGGGCACGCGCAATTGCATCAACCGCGGGAGCACACGGCGCGAGGCTGAGCATCAGCAGCAGGATGGCGGGAATACGAAACCGATGAACTCGCATGTCGATCCTCTCAGTGGCGGAACGATGGGATCCCCGTCACAATTATGGCAGCGATGTCGAGTCATGTGCAGCCAGATGAAGAGGCAACTGCAGATCCTCCCGGACAGGAACGGTCTCCCTGGCGGGCATTCCTGTGGGCAAAAGCCGGGCTGGCCAACCACCTGATCAAGGCGGTGGCGGCGTCGTGCCATCCGGCCGCCACCGCGATCCTTGTGGCTGACCCCTCAGAGTCACGCGTGATCGCCGCGTGGCCGGAGCCCATCGCGGCGGACTCTGAGCCGCTGTGGCTGATTCGCGCCCGAAGCCAGCATGCCGAAGCGCCGTACGTCGAGCGCCATATGACGCCGGAGCAGGCGTTGATCACATGCCGCATCAGTCTCGATGGTGAGGATGCGTGTCTGGTCGTGCTGGCAGCACGCCAGCCGACTCCCGGCGCCATCCCCGCCGGCGCAGCGGTACACCTCGCCGCAGCAGCATGCAGGACACGCGAGATCAAGGAAGCCGGTGCACAGGTCGCCAATCCGTGCATCAACCTCGCCGAACTGCGTACCCTCTCTGCCGCACTCTATACGGCCTCAACCATCGAAGACGCTGAAGCAGCCATGATGGAGCACCTTGGCACCGTCACCGACGGGTCGCTTCTTGCCGTGGCTGTACATACTCCGCGCAGATCAATTCCGGAGGGGATCGCCGCGGCGACCGAGAACCGGATCGTCGAACAGGTTGCCCCGGACGGGAGTTGCCGTCTCGCGTTCCCGCTGAACCCTGCCCAGAGCGACACAGGACATGCCACACCCGCGGCCAGCCTTGTGATCTCACTCGCATCACCACCGACGGAGCGAATCGGTGAGTTGCTCCTGCTCGCGGCTGAACTCGCGGCCGGCCCCGTCACTCGGCTGGTCCGGGTCGAACAATCACCGGCAGCCCGATGGAGCACCTGGCTCCGTGATACCGGGCGAAGAGTACTCGCGCCCCGGCATGTGGGATGGAAACTGCTGGCCGTCGTGCTGCTGGCCTGTCTCATCGTTGCCGCCACCGCATCGCGTCCCAGGGTCGTGACTGCTCGCGCTGAGGTCATCCCAGCAAATGCCGCCACCCTCACCGCACCCCGGCGCGGTGTCCTCGAGTCGCTTGATGCAAGTGTCGGAAACCTGGTTGCACCCGGTGATGTCGTTGCGCGCCTCGATACGGCCGACCTTGAACTCGAGCGGACTGCACTGGCGTCTGACATTCATGCCATTCGCAACCGGATTGATGCATCCCGCGCAGGTGGCGACATGTCTGAAGCAGCCGTGCTGCAGGACGAGTTGGCTGCCCTGCTGGCTCAACACGCGCATCTTGAGCGGCGCATCAAAGAATCTGTTGTCGTTTCCCCGCTCGGCGGCATTGTCGCGGCAGCCCCGGACCCCGGCCTGGTCGGTGAAGACCTGGCCAATGGCTCGATTCTCTTCAGAGTGATCGAAGGGGATTCGGTCATGATCCGGGCCAGGCTGAATGGACGGGACGTCGCTGCGGTGGAGGAGGGCACCCCGGCATCATTCGCCCCTCACGCAACGCCCGACATCTGGCATCCGGTCACTCTGTCCAATCCTCAGTCTGTGGGGCAGGATGGGGTCTTTGAAGTCGATGCTCGGCTCGTTGCTCGGGCTGACCTCCCTCCGGGCGTGGAAGGGCAGATTCGCATCGAAGTCGGGCGAACCACCATATTGCAGTTGTGGGTCCGAGCACTTGTTGAGCGCATTCGTGCAGGTGCGACGCTGTGACGCTCCGCCCCGCTGAGAGCGAACACTGGCCCCGGATCGCGGCCCTCTGCCCCCGGCTTCGTACCGATGTCTCCGTGACCCGTACGGTGTTCAGAGGCGAACCCTGGTACGTCCTCGCTGACCCGCTCTCCGGCCGCCACTATCGCGTGACGGAAGGCGCCTATCGGTTTCTGGCACTGCTCGACGGCCAAACAGAGGTGAATGCCGCGGCAGACCGATGCCGATCCCTCGATCCGGACATCTCGCCGACCCAGGACGAGGTCCTCCAACTGCTTGCCAGCCTGCACGGTGACGGCCTTTTGTCCGGTGATGTACCCGCCGATGCCTTCGCGTCCTTCCGTCGGCGACGAAAGCGAATCGTTGGTGAACACCGGAGCCGACTCCTCAACTTCCTTTTCATTCGCATACCGCTCATCGATCCCGATCCGTTGCTGGATGCCTTGCTCCCCCTGACCGGCTGGATCTTCACGCGAGCCGGAGCCCTGATCTGGAGCCTGCTGATCCTGGTTGGTCTCGTGACTGTTGTCATGAACATCGGCAGATTGGCCACGGAGACAGCGGCACTTGTCGATGTGGGCGCCATTCCTCTGATCCTCGCGACCTTCATCGCGATCAAAATCTGCCACGAGTTCGGACACGGCATCGCCTGCAAGCGCCTGTGCAGCACGATCGATGCGAATGGAGGTCGCAGCGGAGGTGAGGTCCACCGGATGGGCATCATGCTGCTCGTGTTGATGCCGATACCCTTCGTTGATGCCTCCAGTGCCTGGCGCTCGGCATCTCGGCTCAACCGCGTTGTGGTTGGTGCAGCCGGCATGTGGATCGAACTCGGACTCGCCTCCGTGGCAAGCCTGATTTGGGTGAAGACCAGCGAGACCTCGCCGATACACGCCGCGGCGTACAGCGCCATGATTGTGGCGGGCATCTCCACCCTGCTCTTCAATCTCAACCCCCTGCTTCGATTCGACGGCTACTACATTCTTTCCGACGCGCTGGAGATTCCCAATCTCTCACAACGAAGCCGGGAGTACATGCAGTACCTTGTGAAGCGGTATGTCTGGGGCCTGTCGCGCGCTATCTCACCTGCGCGCTCTGCGGAGGAACGACGGGCCTTCATGATTTACGGTCCACTCGCGCTGCTGTATCGAGGCTTGCTCTACGGTTCGATCCTGCTGCTGGTCGCATCGCGCGTTCCACTCATCGGCGTCCTGCTGGCCCTGATGGCACTCGTGGGATGGGGTGTCGTCCCTCTCTGGCGTCTCCTGACCCGAATCGCAGGATC
This sequence comes from Phycisphaerae bacterium, assembly GCA_030432255.1. GTDB lineage: Bacteria > Planctomycetota > Phycisphaerae > Phycisphaerales > UBA1924 > JAUIHS01. The sequence goes on along the minus strand of JAUIHS010000001.1, from coordinate 234,536 downwards.
ACCTGAACTTGATCGCGTGCGAGTGCGGGCAGCGCTGACGACCGCGGGCATGGCCGGGATACCGTTTCTGCTGATCGCGCTTGTACCGCTCCCGGATCGTGTCACGATCGAGGGGGTGGTCGTATCTCCATCGCGCATAGAGTCACGTGCACCCTTCGACGGATTCGTCGCCGAAGCAGCAGGCCCGACGCAGAGCGGACCGGACTCCGGGCGACTGCTTGCGCTGGAGACCAACGAGCTCGCACTGCGACGCGATATGCTCAAGCAACGTCAGGAGGTGGCAAGGACGCAGTATCTCGAGTCACTTCAGACCGACCCCGCACTTGCCGCTCAGTACCTCGAACGCTCCGAGACAATCGCAGCCTCCGCTGAATGGACCCTGGCCAGACTGGAGGAAGCGGAAATCGACGGCCAGGCCGGGCACTTCTGGACGCCACGCCCCGCTCTCGCCGGTCGGTACGTTCGTCGCGGCGAGGTGCTTGGCACGCTCCTGCCCCCTTCGGACGTCATGGTCCACGCGGTCGCCGGACAGAACGTGGCACCGTCATTGATGCAGGAAGCTGATTCCACGGTCATCCTGATCGTGCGCGGAGCACCGCACCGCAACATTCGCGGCACCGTCGAGCAGTTCGCGCCCATCGGCACGGACGAACTCCCGAGCGCTGCCCTCTCACGCCCTGCCGGCGGTCAGACTGTCATCGGGTCGGAAGATCGCACCGCTGAGCAGATCTTCCAGGTGCACATACGCCCCATCGAGACTGATCTCAAGCCCGGTCAGCGCGTCCTCGTCCGCTTCTCTCGCCCGGCGCGGTCCGCAGGCAGTCAGTTCATCCGATGGACTCGACAGACAATGCGTCAACGAGGCGTCCTGTGAATCTCATTCCCGCCCAGGACTGGCGCTTCGTCGCGCAGGACCACCGGTTCGAACCGCCACTCCGCGGACTTGATCTCATCTGGTCCGGCCTCCGCCGACGTATCCGCAGCCTCGGGAGCGGGCCGCGGACATACATGCGGCAGGCTCGCATGGTCCGAGACCTGATCTCCGAGAGTCAGACTCTCGATGCGAACGAATTGCGCGCCAATTGTCGGCACGAGTCTGCCACCATTGCCATCGCAGCGGCCGCCTGCCTTACCCGCCGAGTCATGGACATCGAGGTGCATCCGGAGCAACTCGCGGGGGCTCTCGCCCTCTGCGATCAGCTCATCGTCGAGATGGCGACGGGCGAGGGGAAGACTCTGACGGCAGCGCTCGCAGCCGTACACCTCTCGCGCAACGGGAGAGGCTGCCACATCGTTACAGTCAACGACTATCTGGCGAAACGCGATGCCAACTGGATGAGCGCACTCTACGAGGCATGCGGAGTCTCGGTTGCAGCCGTTGCACACGACATGGGCACAGACGAGCGCCGGCGGGCATACGCCGCGGATGTCACCTGCGTGACACACAAGGAACTCGCGGCGGATTTTCTCCGTGATCGGCTGCGCCTTCGTTCCGTCATCCCGACGGGGGGCGGCATGACCGACCTGTTGCTCTCCAGTGCGGCGGCAGACGTCAGGATGCCCCGCCCGGTGATGCGCGGACTGCATGCCGTGATCATTGACGAAGCAGACTCCGTGCTGATCGACGACGCCGTGACTCCTCTCATCCTCTCCACCGGTGACGGGGACACCGCCTCAGCCGACGCATGGAGTGAAGCCGCGGTGGTCGCTGACCAGTTGACTCCGGGTGAACACTATCGAGTCGACGACCGCGGGCGCCGCTGTGATCTCACAGATTCCGGGCGGCGCTTCGTGCACCGAATCTCCTCGGAGATGAATGGTGCGATGTCACGGGTCGGCTCCGACCGGGTCGAAGAACTCATCACACAGTCACTGGTCGCCCGTCACCACTTCCGCCGAGAGCGCGAGTATCTTGTCCTCGACGGGCAGATCCAGATCATCGATGAGTCGACGGGCCGCCTGATGCCGGATCGGACGTGGCGGGCGGGTCTGCATCAGGCCGTTGAAGTCCGCGAGGGCCTTCGCCCGAGCCCCCCCACACGAACAGAAGCATCCATCAGCTTCCAACGCTTCTTCAACCTGTACGCCAACCTCTCCGGGATGACCGGCACCGCCAGGGAAGCTGAGGGCGAGTTCTGGCACACCTATGGACGACTCCTGGTGGAAGTTCCGACCCACGCGCCGAATCGGCGGAAGCGGATGCCGGATCGCATCTTTGCCGATGCAGAGGCTCGTTGGATCGCAGTGGTTGAGCACATCAAGGATCTTCACTCAACCGGGCGACCCATTCTGGTGGGAACCCGCAGCATTGCCGCGAGCGTTGAACTGAGCGAGCGTCTGACCGCAGCCGGAATCGCCCACACGATCCTCAATGGCGTACAGGATGAGTCGGAAGCGGAGATCGTCGCACGAGCGGGCGAACCCGGCCGCATCACTGTTGCGACCAACATGGCCGGTAGAGGCACCGACATCCGACTCCAGACCGCTTCCCGCGCTGCTGGCGGCCTGCACGTGGTGGCTACGGAAGCCCATACGGCCAGGCGAGTCGACAGACAGCTTTTAGGTCGCGCCGGACGCCAGGGAGATCCCGGAAGCACACGACGTTTCGCCGCACTCGATGATGACCTGTTCCTTCGATTCACGCCGCGGCTACGACGCATCCTCCCCGCGGGACTCCTGGTTGCGATCGCCCAGCGCCGTGCGGAGCGGGCCAGTTGCCTCGAGCGGAGGCGGATCGCGGAACGTGACGACTGGCTCGACCTGTCCCTCGGCTTCGCACGACGCAACGGATAGCAACGATCAACCCCGTCTCACCCCGTCAAGGCACAGGATCTCGAAGATCACGTGCGCAGCGAGCATCGCAGTGATTCCCTGCGGATCACGATCAGGCAGCACCTCAACGAGGTCGGCTCCAACGAGGTTGATCCCCGTGCCACCCGTCGCCGAGTGGAGATGTCGCAGCAAGTGCAGTACGTCCGAAGATGTGAAACCGCCAACCGACAGCGTCCCCGTTCCCGGCGCATACGCGGGATCGACCACATCGATGTCGAATGTCAGGTACGTCTCTGCCTCACCCAGCGACGCCATGAAACGGTCGATCGTCGCCGTGCCCTCTCGCCGCCATTGCTCGTACGTCACGATCGTGACACCGTGTTTGGCAGCATATTCCAGATCCTGCGGCGTATTCAGCGGCCCCTTGATACCGATGGAAAGCATCCGATCGGGATCGATGATGCCCTCCTCGATCGCACGGATGAAGGGAGACGCGTGCGTGTACTTCTCGCCCCAGACGGTATCCACGGTGTCAAGGTGCGAATCGAAATGGATGAGCGCCAGCCCCCCCTTCGGACGGCCCCGCCGTTCCCACGTGGCTCGCATGTTCGCCAGTGCGGTTGAGTGATCACCACCCACCGCAAACAACCGCGTCACAGCGGGATCACCCAGACCCGCCGCGAAAGTACACGCCGCATCCTGCGATTCCTTCGTTGAGTAGGGAGCAACAGGTGCATCGCCCGCATCTGCGAGGCTCATGACCTCGGTGAGCATGACGTCATGTTCGATGTGGTAGGGCTTGACGTACTGCGACTCTGTGCGGATGGCTCGAGGCCCGAAGCGGGCACCGGGCCGATAGGTCACCCCTCCGTCGAACGGAATGCCGTAGATCGCCCAGTCAACCGTACCGCCATTGCGCTCGACGTCTTCGAGCCGTGGGTACCGGCAGAAGGTTGTGAGCCCTGCGAAGCGGGGTGTGCGTCGAGCGTCCGGGAGCCCGGTTGGTCCGTGAGTCTTGTCATTCATGTGAGAAACAATGTCACGAAACCCAGCGCCCGGTCAAGCTGAGGGGTGGACTCAGCTCACGAAGGAGGCACCCATGCATCTGCGACCACGCTCGATCTTCGCTCTACTCGGTGTCGCCGGCATCGCCACGCTGGCAGCCGTCACTTCGCTCGATGCCCGCCCTCCGGAACCGGGGAAGCCGGGACTCTCAGGCCTGAGCCAGCACGCTGACGGGTACATCATGCGTGGCAACTACTCCGTCCAACTCTGCCACAACACCAAGGGTGTTGACGCCAAACTCCCGACTGTGATCCATGGCGTGTCCGAAGTCTCGCTCCTCGACGAGTGGTTCGTGATGCGAATCGAGACCCGTCCGGCCTCGACCGTGATCCTGCCGCGATCCAATGTCGTCTTCCTGCAGGTCGACGAGTAGGCGGAGAGCTTGGCTAGAACCGAGACAGGCCCCCCGCGCCACGCTATGATTTCTGACGCGCCGACACATTTCTTCGGTCTTCGTCAGGGTCCCCTTCTCCATGTCACCGCCGATCATTCGCAATTTCTCGATCATCGCCCACATCGACCACGGGAAGTCCACGCTCGCGGACCGCCTCCTGCAGTCGACCCGCGCCGTCTCCGATCGGGAGGCCCGCCAGCAACTGCTCGACTCCATGGACCTCGAGCGCGAGCGCGGCATCACCATCAAGGCTTCAGCGGTCACTGTCCGTCACATGATCGACGGCCAGGAATACATGCTCAACTTCATCGACACACCGGGCCATGTCGACTTCTCGTACGAGGTCTCGCGAGCACTCACCGCCTGCGAAGGCGCCGTGCTCGTCGTGGACTCCACCCAGGGCGTCGAAGCCCAGACCGTAGCCAACGCCTATCTCGCAGTCGAGAACGAACTGGAGATCATCTCGGTCGTCAACAAGATTGATCTTCCCGCGGCCCAGCCCGACGAGGTCGCCATGGAAGTCGAGAGTGTCTTCGGCTTCGCGGCAGAGGACTGCATCTACTGCTCCGCGAAGACCGGCGAGGGCATCGCCGAACTGCTCGAGGCCATCTGCACGCGCCTTCCCGGACCTCGTGCGCCCGAGACGGACAAGGCCCGAGCCCTGATCTTCGACTCGCATTACGACGACTACCGCGGGGTGATCATCTATATCCGAGTCTTCGACGGTGAACTGAACGTCGGCGACAAGATCCGCATGATGGGAACCGGCCGGACCTACGCCGTCACCGAACTCGGCAAGTACACACCAAAGCCCACCAAGGTGAACCGCCTCGGACCCGGTGAGACGGGTTACCTCATCGCTTCCATCAAAACGCTCAAGGATGTTCGTGTCGGTGACACGATCACCAGCGACGTCCATCCGGCGGCCGAACCGCTCCCGGGCTACGAAGAGCCGCGGCAGATGGTCTTCTGCGACTTCTACCCAGCCACGACGACAGATAAGAAGGGCGGCGACTTCGAGGAACTGCGTGAGGCCATGGACCGCCTCAGCCTGAACGACGCCTCCTTCACCTTCAACCCGGTGCACTCCGAGGCGCTGGGATTCGGTTTCCGCTGCGGCTTCCTTGGCCTGCTGCACATGGACATCATCCAGGAACGGCTTGAGCGCGAAGGCGGCGTCGAGATCGTGCAGACCGCCCCGACGGTCACGTACGAACTGCTGACGACAGACGGGAACACCCTTGAGATCACGAATCCCGCCGACCTGCCCGACCCGTCCATCTGGCGCGAACTGCGTGAGCCGATTGTCAAGATCGAACTCATTGTGCCCAAGGAGTACATCGGCGACATCATGCAGTTGTGCGGTAATCGGCGTGGTCGGTTCATCAGCCAGCAGATGGTCTCCGAGTCGAGGCAGATTCTCGTCTACGAGATCCCGCTCGGCGAAATCATCTACGACTTCTACGACAAGTTGAAGGGCCTGACCCGAGGCTATGCGACCATGGACTACGAGATCACCGGCTTCCGAACCGATCGTCTCGTCAAGGTCGACATCCTCATCAACGGCGAACCCGTGGAAGCGCTCGCACTGATCTGCCACAAGGAAACCGCCGACAAGCGAGGTCGGCTGCTCCTGACCAAACTCCGCAAGGAGATTCCAAGACACCAGTTCGAAATTCCGCTGCAGGCCGCCATCGGCGGGAAGATCATTGCACGCGAGACCATCAAGGCCGTCCGTAAGAACGTGACCGCCAAGTGCTACGGTGGCGACGTGACACGAAAGCGCAAGCTGCTGGAGAAGCAGAAGGAAGGCAAGAAGCGCATGAAGTCCGTCGGCTCCGTCGAGATCCCCCAGGAGGCCTTCATGGCCGTCCTCGACCAGAGCGAGTAATCACGGCCACGGCACCTCCCCACCCCGCGGACCAATCCTTATCATGGTCGCTCCCGGCACGCCGCCGTGGAGGAGATCGCCATGACCGAACGCTTTGAACCCGTGGAATCCATGGCCCGTGCCCGACATGAATTCGGTGAACACGGCGGTGTCAACCTCTCCATCGAAGCATCCACGACCTTCACCGTCGAAGCGGCTACCACGATGCCGCAGATCTTCCGCGGCGAACACGGCCCCTTCTCCGTCGATGCCGGTGGTCACTCCGGAGGGTGCTACCTCTACGGCCGTCATTTCAATCCCACCGTCTTCACCTTCGGCCGATTGCTGGCAGCGATGGAAGGAACAGAGGCCGGGTATGCGGCGGCGTCGGGACTGGGTGCCATCTCGGCGGTCCTGATGCAACTCTGCAACTCCGGCGATCACATCGTCGCCTCGAACACCATCTACGGAGGTACGTTCGCCCTCCTCAAGGAGTTTCTTCCACTCAAGGCGGGCGTCCACACCACGTTCCTCGACGTATCGGATCACGCGCTCGTGGATCAAACATTGCAGGAGACCGGAGCACGTGTGCTCTACATCGAGTCCATTGCAAACCCGACGCTCGAGATTGCCGACATCCCGGAACTCGCCCGGATCGCCCATCGGCACAATGCCGCTCTCGTCGTCGACAACACCTTCTCTCCGATGATCCTCTCGCCCGCACACCTCGGTGCCGACATCGTTGTACACAGCGTCACCAAGTTCATCAGCGGCGCCTCGGACATCATCGCCGGAGCCGTCTGTGCATCCCGCGAATTCATCGGGTCCATGATGGACCTGCACACCGGTGCCCTGATGCTGCTCGGCCCAACCATGGATCCCAAGGTCGCCCACGAACTGACCCTGCGCCTTCCGCATCTCGGACTGCGTATGCGCGAGCATGGACGACGAGCCCTCGAGTACTCCCGCCGCCTGAACGAACTCGGCCTCAAGATCTGTTACCCGGGCCTTCCGGCTCACCCGCAGCACGAACTCATGAATTCAATGATGCACCCGGACTTCGGCTATGGCGGGCTTTTCACGATTGATGCCGGCACCGTCGACCGGGCCAACCGATTCATGGAGGTTCTTCAGAACCAGCACTCATTCGGATTCATGGCCGTCAGTCTCGGCTACTTCGAGACACTCATGAGTTGCTCCGGCAGTTCCACATCCAGCGAACTCACCGAGGAAGAGCAGGCGGCAGCCGGAATCTGCCCCGGTCTCGTGCGCATCAGCATCGGACTCACGGGATCGCTGGAGCAGAGGTGGCGTCAACTCGAAGATGCCGCGCGCCAGGCCGAACTGCTCTGAACCCATCGGTCACCGGACCGTCGTGTCATAGCGCGTCCCTTCCGGTACCGGGACAGGAACTGCGACCGTCACGCCGGAGTCTCCCTCCGTTCGACGACTTGCATCCACTGCGATAAACGCGGTCCAGTTCGAGACCAGGTTGTACTCAAGCGCGGTACGAAGCACATCCTGCCGCGCATCGTTCGGACGCCCCTCCCGTGCCGCATCACGCATCGATTCAGCGATACGTGTCCGCGCCCAGATCGATGCAATCTCAAGGCGCTCGCCACCCATCCTTGTCGATGTCGTCACCGGAAGCCTGACCTGCCGACCACCTAGCCGTCCCGTCAACCGCGCTTCGAGAACTCCCTGATCAGACGCATCAGGATCAAATCGACCCGTGACCACGATCGGCCGACCCGCGTGCAGGTCGGGGATCCGCTTCGGATACACATCAAAAACCCTGCCGCCCTCGAAGTCGATCGCGACGTCAGTCATGGCAGGATGCCGCACCCGCTCCATGAAGTGATCGATCGTGCGCACCGGGCTCTCGGACGGGTTGACGTACGCCGCTGTGCCGCGGCCGACGCGCGCCATCTCCTCAAGCAGATAGCGATTCGGCGATGTTCCGATCCCGAAGCTGAAGATGCGTGACGTCCCGAGGTCCCGTTCGAGGCCGTGCAGAATCTCGACTTCGTTCCCGATGAACCCATCGGTCAGGAAGCACACGTACCGAAGTCTCTCCTGGTCTCGCGAGAAGCGCAAGGCCTCACGAACCCCTTCGATCATCTGCGTGCCGCCCTTGGCCCTCAACTGATCCAGATAGGACGTTGCGCGGGCGATGTTCTCCGCACTCGCGGCCACAGGACGACCCCCGAATGCCGACACACTATCGGAGAACGGGATGATCTGGAATGTATCGCTTGAGTCAAGCTTCCGAAGTGCACGGCGAACCGCGGACTTCATCACCGCCATGCTGTCACCACGCATGGAGCCCGAGCAGTCCATGACGAAGACCAGTTCAAGCGGCTGCTCTGCTGAGATGCTCACCGCCGGCGGGAGCGCCATCATCGCAAAGTAGCCACCACGCTCATCGACATGCGTCAACAGCCCGGACCGAACATCATCACCCGCCACACGGAAGCGCAGCACCAGGTCGCGGTTGGGGATCGAGTCCGAAGCCAGGAGTTCCGCGCTCAGTTCAGTCGATGACTGCCGCATGATCTGCATCGCGTGCGTCAGACAACGAACCGAGTCAATCTGCACGCCTGCTTCTACGTCCACGCGAACGGCAATGTCATGCCCCGAACGCTCTCCCGGCGCAAGGTACTGCACCTCGGATCCGCCGCTCGGAGCTCCACGTGGCGATGCCAGCACGGGATCCTTCCACCCCTCGGGATTGAACCGAGGACCGACGACCATCGGGAACACCCACTCAAACTCGCCGGAGTCATAGGCCAGTGGATGGACGTACTGGATGGTGACATCGATCGCATGCCCCGGTTCGATGTTGGCGACGCGCTGCGTGAAGATGTTCGGGCGAACCTGGGTCATCAGCGACGCCGTATGCCCGCGCGATCGAGCGCGCCGGTAGATCCGCTCAGCCTCATCTTTCTCACGAATCACGCCGCGGATCCGCCGTTCGCCAACCGTCATCACGAAGTCATGGACGGCGGCGTCATGTGGAAGCGGAAAGACATAGACCGCCTCAATCTTCTCATTGAAGGGATTGTGATACGCCTGCGTCACTTCGACGCCCGCGAGGTAACCACTGATATCGGCGTCGACATCCGTATGGCGCAGCGGAACCGGAACAACATCGCGATCCAGGTCGAGCGATGCGAAGTCATCCGGGGCCCCATCTCTCAATCGCATCAGGGCGCCACATCCGGGCAGATCGTCATCCGCTTCCGCAACCTGTTCGGACGGCCGCGAGATGATCCAGAGTTCTTCCCCGGGCGCGATTGCCTTTGATCCGAAAGGGGACTCCGACTCCAGGCTCCTGGCGATGCCTGAAACAGAATCCATGTGGTACGCCGACGCGTTGCGCCCGCAGCCTTGAAGAATGAACGACACGCCTCCAAGGATTGCCACCACAGCAGCGACCACCCCGATGCACTTGACAGCACGAATACTCACGACTGGTCTCCCTTCTTGAGCCGAAGCTCTGCCGGAATGGACTCACGATCCGATGACCGGACCGTGATGATGTGACTCTGAAACTGAGACTCCACCTGCTCGCGCAGGACATGGAGACGTGCCACGTGAATGCGCCCCGGCTCGCTTGCCGAATCTGCATAGGTGATCAGCACCACCCGCCCATCCGCCATCGCTCCCGCGTCATACATCGGTGCTCCGCCGAATGGCGCCGCGCCACCCTCGATCCCGCTCAACGTCATCCCATCCAGTTGGATCTGGACCTGATAGCCCCGCACCGCCTCCGCTGCGTCCAGGTAAACGTCCCACACCTCAAAGTCCCCCACCTCACCCGTTGCATCCTGTTGGACCGAATCCGTCGGTAATGTCGCCATCACCATCGCGGCCATGGCCTGTGCCAGCGCCCGCGGGTCATGCCGAGTGATGCGCCCGTCTTCGTCGATGTCCCACGAACCGACCGATTCACCTCGGGCGATTGCGTCCGCCAGCCACATGACGTCCGCCACGTCCACCAGGCCATCACGATCCAGGTCCATCCCGCCAGTCTCAGCGGCAACTTCATTGACCGGCATCGGTGCCGGACGCCCCCACAGGAGCCAGGCGGACATCGATGCACTGAACAGTAGAAGCACCGCCGCCGCTCCCGCCAGCCGCCGTCGATCGTGACGACGTCTCGACCTCGGGAGCCCCAGAACGCGGACATCAGTCTCCCGCGGCACGGACCCTGGCGCATCGCACAACCGCCTCAGGTCGCTGACCAGGGCGTCAGGCAGTTCAGGGTCGTCAAACTCTCGCAAGGGCCGGGGCATACCGGGTGAAGGTCGCCCACCCGCGTGAGGTTCAGGTCAATCTCCCGGTTCTTGAAAATATCCTCCGGCTGCGGGATGCTCCCTCAGCCTTCGAATCGCGTGGTGCAGCCTCGATTTTACCGTCCCGACGGGCAATTCGAGTGACCCGGCGATGTCTGCGAGGTCCATCTCATGCACGAATCGAAGCAGGATGATCTCCCGGTGATCCTCTGTCAGGCTGTCCATTGCCTCCGCCAGTGCGGCGAGGTCGCGCGGTCCGCCGTCCTCCTCACGCGAACGCTGAATCTCGACCAGCCCCAGTTTGCCGATCCGACGCCGACGCTTGTTCGCCCGGATCGCTTCATGACGAGTGACCGGATACAGGAGCGTGGTCATCCTGCCCGAGAGATAGAGCGCCCCCCGCTTCGCCGCGAGATACGTAAACACCTCGGCAACGACATCGAGCGCTTCCTCCCGCGCCCCGGTCAATCGCCACGCCAGTTGATACACCCAGTCGCGATAGCGCTCATACAGCACTCGAAAGGCATCATCATCGCCGCCATTGAAACGTTCGATGAGTTCGGCATCATTGGGAGAGTGCACCATCAAGGAGGTGATGGAGTATCACATCCCGAACGTCACGGCAAGGCAGCGCATCGTCCCACGGCCCGTGATCCCCCTGCGTCATCAGGACCGGCTTGAGCGCGTCAGGCATCTCAACCCGCCCGTGCGAGCCACGCACCAGCGACGCATCCAGCGGGATGACGTCCATGAGAGTGCGGAAACCGAGTTTCTTCCGCAGCAGTTTCGACGCCAGCTTCAACTTTGGCGCCCGTATCTGCGGATCAATGAACAACTCCACCGGGTCGTATCCCGGCTTGCGATGAATGTCCACCGTACGCGCAAAGTCCGGCGCACGTGAATCGTCAAGCCAGTGGTAGTACGAGAACCATCGCCCAGGTGCGGCCATCACCAGCAGATCACCTGAACGCTCGTGCGCCAGGCCGCGGCTGCCCTGCTCTGCACGATCCCAGACAGACTCGACGCCGGGCACGTCTCCGACACACTTCGCCACACGCGCCAGGTCCGCCGGATCCCGCACATAGACGTGCGCAACCTGGTGATCTGCCACAGCGAATGCCCGTGACGCACCGGCATCCAGAAGCTCCAGTCCCTCCTCAACTCGAACGCTCAGCATTCCCTCCTGGCGAAGGTGCCGGTTGAGATGGACCGCTTCATCGACGGGTTCGATCCCATACTCGGAGAGTACGATCACACGGGTATCGCGCCGTTTGAAGAAGTCGATGAGGTCGCCAACAACCTGATCAACCTCCTCGACGTCTTGAGCAATGTCCGGATGACCCGGACCCAGTTTCTGGAGGTTGTAGTCCAGGTGGGGCAGGTACACGAGTGTCAACGTCGGATCATGTTGTTCACAGACCCGCATCGTGCTCTCGGCAATCCAGCGCGTCGCGCTGATATCCGTCGCCGGCCCCCAGAATCGGAAGAGGGGAAACTGCCCAAGCTCGCGCTGAAGCGCATCGCGCAGTTCGGGCGGGTCACTGTAGCAGTCCGGAACCTTGCGTCCATCCGCCTTGTACATCGGCCGCGGCGTCACTGAGTAGTCAGCCGACGAGTACATGTTGTACCACCAGAACATCTTGGCACAGGTGATCGAGGGGTTATGCCGACGCGCCGTCTCCCAGACCTTCTCGCCATGGACCAGATGGTTCGACTGCTTCCAGAACTGCACCTCCGCCGCCTCACGGTTGTACCAGCCATTCCCGACAATGCCATGCTCGCCAGGTGTGAGGCCCGTCAGCATCGAGGCCTGCGACGTACAGGTCACTGCCGGTGCATCCGTGAGCAGATGTCGACAGCGTCCGGACTTCATGAAGCGAGCCAGATTGGGCGCATTCTCACCGATCAGGGAGTCACTGAGAGCAACGACATTCAGAACGGCGGTCTTCACGACGGATCAGGTTCCCGAAATGCGAGTGTGACTGATCGCCGTCACCATCCATGCGATGACCGCCAGGACAGACAGGCAGGGCTGGTCGAGAAGCGCGAGGAAGAAGGCGTCAATCAGGCAGAAGCCAGAGAGCCAGCCGAGGACCGCCTTGCGGACCCGACGTCGCCGCGAGTTCGCGAGCATCGCCGACCGGACAAGCCATGTCCCCATCAGCGCTCCGACAATCACGCTCCATGGCACGTGTGCTGAAGGCGAGCGAAATGCGAAGGCGGCCGCGAAGAGCAGGGGCAGGAACCATGCGATCCATCCGAATCGACTGGCCTTCCCACCGCGCTCGCTGCGGGCCACGAGCGTCAGCAGCGCCGTATATATCAGCACGAGCAGGCCGGGCCACCACGTGGATGCGTCAACACCCGTGACCGCCACGGCGGCGATGACGTACACCATCGCCCGACATCCACCCATCAGAAATACGGCCCACGGATGCTGCTTGTGCAGCAGGTCATACGCCAGGATCAGCAGCGCGAGGATTCCGCCTGCAGCCAGGGCCGGCACACCGAATATTCCAAGCAGGGCGGTCCCCGCGACAAGCGTGATCATCCCGAACAGCAACGCTGATCCAGGTGCGATCCGACCCGAAGGCAGCGGGCGTCTCCGCGCATCCCGTTGGTCCGCGTCCCGATCCGCCCAGTCATTCAGCGCCATGCCTGCCACGTACATCAACAGCAGGGATGCGCCGATCACCAGCGTGAGCGTCCACTGCTGCAGCGAGAGATCGCAGATGCGTCTCGAACTCCCCCATTGCGGCAGGTCGCTCCGCCATCCGGGCACAACGCTGACCCCCACGAGAACATTGGTCAGGACAGTCAGCGCGTTGGAGATCCGTGTCAGTTCTCCCCACGCACGCAGTTTGCCGGGCTTCTTTCTCGACGTCATGTGAACTCCGAAAGGAACCACTTCAGTTCATCCGCGATCCCCTCGCCGAGCGAAGTCGACTGCAGTTCGCGCGGAAGAACGCTCCAGGCATACGTCTCAACTTCCCAATGATCCACTTCTTCCCGAAGGAGTTCAACGCATTCCGGGATCATCTCGCGAGTCGTTTCCAGATCGCCGAAGCTTCCGAGCCCAATCGGGACGTGGAAGTGGACGCGCCATTCCCCGCGGGGCGTCATCTGCCCCCGCCCACGACGCAGCAGCATGTCCGGCAGATCCGCCTCGAAGTGCACTTCCCCTGACGGATCCCGGCACACCGTCTGATGCTGGTAGCGATCCTCGCAGAGACTCCCGAGTTGAGCGACGGAGGCCTCCGACTCAACCGCTCTGATTGCATTGGAGACCTGCACCTTGCCGATCCGGACGCCGATCTCGCGGTAGCCCTGCACGATCGCCGCCTGATCTTCAAACATCACGGCCGCGTGGCAGATGTCGTGACAGATGCGCAGGTACCGCCTCACTCGATCACCTTCGCGTCCTTCGGGGAGCATCCGCTTCATCCAGTCGGCAGCATCAGCATGCGACCCGAGGACGCACCCCGGCTCAGGCTCGATGTCGAGGTGCAGACACCGACCGGTCGTGGACTCGATGGCCTCCAACGCCGCCACCACCCGCATCAGGTTCGTCCATGCCCGTTCAGACACCGCCGAGTCATCGAGCCGAAGCCCCCAGCCGATCGGCAGCGTCGAGAGGCTCCCTTCACCCTCTTCACCGAGGCCGGCCAGAACCGTCGCCGCATCGATCGTGTATGCAACTCGCTCATCTGTCAGCCACGATGGTTCATAGACCGCCGTCTTGACGACCTCCTGATGAAAGTCCCCGTACGGAAACACGTTCATCGTGAACACCTCAAGCCCCAGGGCCGCGATCTCGTCGCCAAGCCACTCGATACGTCCGCGCGCTTCCCGCGCGGCGGACGCGCTGAGCCAGAGGCCGATACCCATTGGCTCGTTCGGTGCAACCAGCGTTCGGACGGCCGCCGAATGAACTCGGAGATTCTCAACAGTCGCCTCCAGGGAGGCACCGGCATGCACATTGGTGCAGTAACCCAGCACGCTCCCGGGACGCAGGCGATTACGCATCGACGCTGAACTTCCCGCACTGGCCGAGGAACTGCTGCGGATTTCCGAAACTGATCCGATCGATCGTCTCGTTTGTATGCCCGCGGCGTTTCATCTCCAGGCGACACTTCGGCACCGCAAGCGGATCGCACGGCCCCCAGTCACCTGCCGAGTTGATCCAGAGCCGCTCGGTGCCGCACATCTCAATGATGTCCGCGGCCCGCTGAGGCGTGCACTTCGTCTCCGGATACAACGTCATGCCAGCCCAGAAGCCACGATCAAGGACCATGCGCACCGTGTGCTCCTCAACGTGGTCTATCAGCACGCGGCCGGGATCGATATCGGCGTTGGCCCGTATCGCATCCATGATCAGGCGCGTGCCCTTTTTCTTGTCCTCAAGGTGCGGCGTGTGCACAAGAATGAGTTGATCGTGAGTCGCTGCAACACCGATCTGCTCCTCGAGGATCATCAATTCATTGCGACTGTTCTTGTTGAGTCCGATCTCGCCCACGCCGAGCACGCTGGGCCTCTTGAGGAACTCGGGAATCAGTTTGACGACCTCGCGTGCGAAGCCGACATCCTCAGCTTCCTTGGGGTTGATGCAGATCCAGCAGTAGTGCTTGATCCCGTACTGTGCGGCCCGGGCGGGCTCCTGCTCCGTGAGGTGCCTGAAGTAGTCGAAGAAGCCCTGGGGCGAACTGCGATCAAAGCCGGCCCAGAACGCGGGCTCTGTCACCGCAACGCAACCGGCCCGCGCCATGCGCTCGTAGTCATCCGTCGTGCGGGAGACCATGTGAATATGCGGATCTATGTAGCGCATCAGTCGATCTCCCCGGGAGTGTCGACCGAGGGCCGGTCGGGCCAGGCGCCGGTTGCCCCCTTCGTCGGGGCCGCTTCGATCGGCTCCTGCGACTGATCACTGAACAGGTCGAGGAGCCGCGCTGCACGCTCGGGACTCCCATCCGCAAGAATGGCAAGAGCGTCCCGGAACGCCTTCATCCGGAAGTCATCAACGCCTTCATCACCCGCCCGCTCGACACGGTCGAGGAAAGCGGCGACATCGATGAGCTTCGCCCGATGCTCCATGAAATACATGTCCACCACCTGGCTGCGCGACAGCGGACATCCAACAGGACTGGTTCCAGTCATGACTTCCTCGACGTCCCGGAATCCTGCAGAATCAACTCGCCAGGCGCTCCTGCCCGGCGCGGCGACGAGCCAGCGTCGCCATCGCGGACATCATAGCCTCGGCGTCGATTTCATGGACATCCCGCCCGACACCGATCCCGGCAGGCATCATGATGGTCAGCAGTCCCCCGAGGTGCTCGCGGAATTCGTCGACACCCGCCAGGACGGATCGCCCATCTTCCAGAGCCGGGTGATGGAGTTCGAATCCGAGGTCTTCGAGGCAAACCAGGATCGACTCCGCATCCTCTTCCGAGATCATGCCGATGTGGCGGGCGTAGGCCGTGTCGAGCGCAATCCCGATCGCAACCGCCTCGCCGTGACGAAGTTCAAAATCCGTCATCTCCTCGAGCCGGTGCGCGGCCCAATGCCCGAAATCAAGTGGACGAGCCGTGGTCAACTCAAAAGGATCGCCACCTTCCGTGATGTGACGCAGATGCAGGACCGCCGACTCGCGGATCACATTCGAGACAACATCCATGTCCCGCCGAGCCAACGCCTCGGTCGACTTTGCAATCCGACGGAAGAACGCCGCGTCCTTGACGAGCGCTACTTTGACTGCTTCAACCAGCCCGCTGCGAAAGTCACGCTCACTGAGCGTCGCCAGGAAGTCGATGTCATTCACCACCGCCCACGGCGGGCTGAAGACACCGAGGTAGTTCTTCTTGCCGAAGGCGTTGATGCCGTTCTTCACACCGAGACCGGAATCATCCTGGGCGAGCGTCGTTGTCGGAAAGCGCACCAGACGAACACCACGATGGGCAATGGCCGCCGCATATCCGACCGCATCCAGCACAGCGCCACCACCAAATACGGCCACGTATGATTGACGACAGAGCCCCGCACGATGGATCTGATCAAGGATCTCATCCACATGCCGACGATCGTTCTTGACAGCCTCACCACCGGGCACACTGACTGTGGCTCCCGCCAGTTCCAGCGACTGCGGATGGGCGGCCGCGTATCCGGCGATCTGTTGGTCGATCCCCGGCCAGGCCGCGGCAAGCCCCGCGTCGACGAACGCGAGCACGCGGGCGGGTCCGGCACCGGTCGGTGCCAGCACTTCGCGCCACGTCGGATTCTCCGGGTCCAGCGCGTTCCGGGTGAAGCGCAGGCGGTGGACAAAATCCACCTGGAATGTCGCGTTGATCATTCGAATCTCACACCCTGAACGAGGAACCAGGCAGGCTGACACCACATCGCTGCCCGAACGAAACTCAACCGGAATGAAGTGTACGCCATGCCGGTCGATCGGGACATCCGAACCCCAACCTGGACTCCAAAAAGCCCGTTATCGGGGTCGAATGAGTCAGTCCTCACCCTCGTCCCACTGTGCCGGCAGACCGATATCCGGCATGCGAATGGCGAGCACCGCCATCGATGTCCCGTAGTTCGCGGAGCGATCAAAAACCCGGTCATTCCACGTCCCTGACTCAGCGTCGCGGACGGACATCAGCAACGCATTCAACTTGCCACGATACACCTCGCGCTCCCGACGGGGCAGTACTTCAGCCGCCTGGGCCGCGTAATGGTGTGCGAAGAAGAAGTAGTACGGCGCAACGCCGTACGGAGCCACATGCGTCCCCGTCTTGGCCCGCCGCTTCTCCAACTCCTCCCAGTGCACGAGGAAAGCATCCAACGCACCGCGGACATCTGCCTCGTCTCGCCGCCCCGCCAGGTGCAGCGTCGTCTCACCAATCACCATACGACCGATGGCCCCGGGCACTCCCCCAGCGCCGCGCTGCGACGCCTCTCCGGAGTACACGAACTCACCCGACCGGGCGCGGTTCTTGTCGAGAAACGCCAGGCCGCGCTCGACGACTTCCGCGTCAACCTCGTAGCCAAGGTCACTTGCAATGAAGAGCGTCTGGAGTGCCGAGGCGGTCATGAACGACGACGGAGGCGATGGCCGACCACCATTCGCCCGAGCGTAGTTCCACCCGCCGATCTCCGGAATCTCGATCTTCTGGAGTGCCGCGACATAGAACCCGGACGCCTCACGCGCTTCATCAACCTGCGCTTCCGGAAGCAGATCCTCGCGCTCGAGCGTGAGCAGTGCCAGCGCACCGTACGTGTACCCCCAGCCGCGCACGTCATACCCGCCGTCATAATCAGGCGACATGAGATCATGCCCAGTTCCGGAACAGATGAACGTGATCGCACGGGAAACCGCCAGCTGCCGTGATTCGTCCTCGTCGTAACCCGGCGTCAGCGCCATCGCGAGCGCGGCAATCCCCGTTCCTCCAACTCGATAGCCGATCGGGATACTGCCCCGGTATCGGTACACACCCTCGTACGGCCACTCGCCGCCATCCTCCCCCTCTTCCATCGAAACGACCCTGGTCACGCCTTCGCGGACGGCTTCGTCAAGTTCCTCCACTTCAACAACTGCATGGGCAGCCGCCGAGAACAACAGAGTTGCAGCTGTCAAGGAAAACATTCGTGAAGAAATCAATCGCATGACATCGCCCTTTCGCGCCGGTGTTGCCGCAAGTGTACGTGACGGTGGGTCGTCGAGTCACACCGAGGTATACTCACCCAACGAGACGGAGGTCCGTATGTCCGAAAGAAACGAGGGAATCAGCCGACGCTCATTCGTGCAGACGCTGGGAATGGGAGCCGCGGCAGGTGCCCTGCAAGGCCATGCCGAAGCACGCCTGACGGGTCAGGACGAAGGCGGAACCGGCATTGTCGGCCCGGGTCCTCGCCCCATCACTCTGCGCATCAATGGCAACGATGTGCGCCTCACGATCGAACCGGCAACCACGCTCCTCGACACTTTGCGTGTGCATGCCGGCATGACAGGGTCCAAGGAGATCTGCGATCGTGGCTCCTGCGGAGGTTGCTCCGTGCTCGTCAACGGCGCCCTCACCGCATCGTGCATGATGCTCGCCTGCGATGCCGAAGGCGCCGAGATCACCACGGTTGAAGGACTCGGCACCGAAGAGGCACTCGATCCCGTGCAGGAGGCATTCATCAGGCACGACGCCCTGCAATGCGGTTACTGCACGCCAGGTCTCGTCGTCGCCGCTCGCGCACTCCTTGATGCAACCCCCCGACCATCCCTCGATGAGATCAAACAGGGTCTCTCCGGAAACATCTGCCGCTGCGGCACCTACACCAACATCTTCAACGCCGTGCTCGAAGCCTCCGGGCAGGCGCCAGTCACAGATGCGGAGGTGAACCGTGGCTGATCGCACCATGCCCTCACGGTCGCCTTTGCCGAATCGCCCTATGAATGACGGCATTGCCATGAGCGACGATGCCAACCGCCTCGACGGCGTCGCCAAGGTCACCGGCTCCGCGAAGTACGGCCGCGACGTGATGCCGAAGAACGGCGTCTTTGTCAGCTTCATCCGTTGCCCCTGGGGACACGCCCAGGCCCGCTCGATCGACGAGGAAGCTGCGAGCGCAGTCGCCGGCGTCCTCGAAGTCGAGATCACCGGTCGGGAAGGCCGTTACCACGGTGAGCCGATCGGTCACATCGCCGCCGAGTCACTCGCCGCCCTGCGCCGTGCCCGGAGCGCCCTGAACATCGAGTGGGACCCGGAGGATGCGGACACGGAGATCGGTTCCCCCGAGGCCAGCCACGATGACGACCCCGACGGCGCCGATCATGTACTCGAAGCGGTCTACACCACGCCGGTACAGACCCACAGTTCTCTCGAGACGCATGGCACATCCATCGACCACATGGGTGACCGCGCCATCATCTACGCCTCGACACAGGGCACCTTCAGCGCCCGTGAAGGAATGGATCGTGTCCTCGGGATGCCCCAGTCACGCTTCAAGGTCGTGTGTGAGTTCGTCGGCGGCGGCTTCGGCTCGAAGCTGAACGGCGCCGGCAAAGAAGGCTTGACTGCCGGGCGCATCGCCGCGAAGTACGGTCGCCCCGCGTGGCTCTTCTGTGATCGAGCCGAGGAACACCTCGACACCGGCAACCGCCCCTCAAGCCGAACACATGTGCGCATCGGCTACCGCGATGACGGAACGATCGTCGGCGGCTCCGTCCGCACCTGGGGAGGCGTCGGCGTCGCCGGCGGTGGCGGTGGCGTGGTGATGCCCTCCAATCGCTACGACCTCGGACGCATCCGGAAGCAGCACGCCGATGTGCGCTTCAACGGCGGCGGCCCTCGGGCCTTCCGAGCTCCGGGACATCCGCAGGGCGCCTTCGCCGAGGAACTCATGATCGACGAGGTCGCAACCGCAACAGGCCGCGACCCCCTCGAACTGCGAATGAAACTGGACCGCGAAGACGAGCGCCGCAGCATGTACGAACTCGGCGCCAGACTCATCGGATGGAAGCGGAGACAGCCCACCGGAACGCAGGCCTCGGTGCTCCGCCGCGGCTTCGGCATCGGCTCCACCAGTTGGAACCGGTTTCCGGCCCGCGCAGACGCCGAAGTCGTCATCCACCCCGACGCCTCGGTCGAAGTTCGCACCGGATCACAGGACATCGGCACCGGTCAGCGGACGGCCATGGCCATCGTCGTCGCTCGCCAACTCGGCGTGCCACTCGACGTCGTCCACGTCAGCATCGGCGACTCCAGTCTGCCTGCGGGCCCCGCTTCCGGCGGCTCCGTGACCGCAACCAACACTTCTCTGGCCATGCTCGAAGCCGCCGACAATCTCAAGGAGACGTTCTTGGAGCGTATCGCCGCCCAACTCGGCGTCGTCGCCGGCGCACTCAAGATCCGCGAAGGCGACATCATGCAGGACGATCGCCGCATGATGACCTGGCAGGAGGCCTGCGCCGCACTGGGCTCCGCCGTCTCGGGCAGGGGAAGCAGGTCTCGACGCTCCGACCGGCAGTACAGCGGCTCCGGGCACTCGATGGGTGTCCAGTTCGTCGACCTCGAGGTCGACTCGGAGACCGGCGTCATCCACCTCAATCGAATTGTGGCCATCCAATCCTGCGGCCGGGTCATCTGCCGAAAGACGGCTGAGAGCCAGATCATCGGCGGGGTCATCCAGGGCCTGAGCTTTGCCCTCTTCGAGGACAAACTCCTGGATCGCAACACGGGCGCCATGGTCAATCCGAACCTTGAGTTCTACCGGATCGCGGGGCCCGCAGACATGCCGAAGATTGAACCCGTGCTCTGGGAGGGCAACCAGACGGGCATTCGCCCGCTCGGCGAGCCCCCCACCATTCCCACCGCAGGTGCCATCGCATGTGCCGTCTTCAACGCGGTCGGCTCACCGGTTCGTGACCTGCCGCTTCGGCCCGACCGGGTCCTCGACGCCATCGAAGGAGGTCGCTCATGAAACCCTTCTCCCTGGCCCGACCCAGAGACTTTGCCGGTGCCGGCAAACTCGCAAAGGACCGGCGCTTCAGGCTGCCTGTCATCAAAGCCGGAGGCATGGACGTTGTCGATCACCTGAAGGAAGGACTCATCGAACCCGATCTTCTCATCGATGTCCTGCGCATCGATGACCAGCCGGAGATCCGGGAAGCGGACGGAGCCTTTCACATCCACGCCAACGCGACTCTTGCAAACATCGCCGCTTCCCGGTCCATCGCCCGAAGGGCACCCGTGGTCGCGCAGTGCTGCGCGTCCGCGGCGACCCCCCAGGTGCGCAACGTCGCTACCGCCGCGGGCAACCTGCTCCAGCGCCCCCGCTGCTGGTACTACCGGAACAGCCAGTTCGACTGCCTGAAGAAGGGCGGCCATCGTTGCTTCGCCTTTGACGGTGAGAACGCCTACCACGCGATTTTTGGAGACGGCCCGTGCCACATCGTCCACCCCTCCAACCTCGCCATCGGCCTGTCCGTGTGCAACGCCAGCGTTCGGCTGACCGGGTCCGATCGTGATGCTGTCTCACTCGCTGATCTGTTCCACATGCCGGATCGAGGCCTGCTCTCCGAGCACAACCTCAAGACCGGGGAAGTCGTGACCGAGATCCACTTCGAACCGCGATCAACAAGCGCCTTCTACGCCATCAAGCACAAGCAGTCCTTCGACTGGCCACTCGTGGCCGCCGCGGCAGCGCTTGAGCTAGACGGTGATCGGATCGAGTCGGCGACTGTCACTGCCGGCGCCGTTGCCCCCGTTCCATGGGCCCTCCCGCATGTCGGCGAGGCGCTCGTCGGCGTCAGCCTCGACGATGACACAGCGCTCCGCCGCGCCTGCGCCACCTCGACGCGCGACGCCAGGCCCATGTCAGACAACGAGTACAAGGTGCGCCTGCTGCCGGTCGCCATCCGACGCGCGATCCTGAAGGCAGCCGGTCGGGAGGTCATGTCATGAGCGAGTCCCCCACCCGTGACGTCAGCCTCAAGCCCGCGTGCATCAACCTCAGGCACAAACTGATGTACGTTGATGAACGCCAGGAGACCCCGGGCCGAGTGGATGACTCATCAGACACCCGAGTCTTCTTCTGCAAGCACTCGCTTGACGTCCTCGGCAATGACGGAGAGCCCGTCGGCCCCGGCTATTGCACGCCATCACGGACCTGCTACTGCGGCATCAGGCAGCCGTAGTGCGACGCCGACGCAACCGCAGGGCGGCGAGCGTAACCAGCGCTGCACCTGTACCTGGCTCGGGTGCGACGACCAGCGTGAGCGTGCCGGGCCCACCGGGCGTGCCCGTCACCACGGGTTCGAAGAACTTGCTGCCGGGAAGGTTGAGCCCGGTGTAATTCAATGCATCAAGCGAAGCGGCATCGAAGTCGCCGAAGGTCATGATCGTGATCGAATCTCCGACCTGCGGGAAGTAGGACGGTGTCCGCACGATGTCAATCGTACCGACGCCCGAGGGCAGATCCTCGGCCGTGAGAATTCCTGAAATCGCCACGAGGTCATGATCCGCAACCCCCCGGATATCGAACTCAATCGAACCACTGCTGCCGAGGTAGTAGTCTCCGTCGACCGTGAACGTTCCCACCGGCTCTCCCGGCCGCAGCGAACCGTTGCCGACAAAGTCACCGATCACCGTTCCCGTGCCTGAGATCTGGCCCGCATTGAAGAAGTACGTTCCGCCGAGGCTGATGACGCTGTTCGAGAACAGGACATCGCCGCCATCCTGGAATGCATCATTTGTAATCGTGAGCCTGGAGATGGCACCGCGCGCCATCGGATTCTCGATGTTCAGTTCTCCGCCGGGATCAATGACAAGATCATCGGAGAGCATCAACTGGTTGCCGTTGCGCAGTGTCAGTTTGCCACCCGCCTCGATCCGGTTGAGATCCTCGAAGGCGTTGTCACCCAGTTCATCAATGATCGTCGCATCCGGACCATCAAGGATAAAGTCCGTCCGCAGGCGGTTCACAGTCGCACCATCAAAGATGAGTTCGCCCGTGACATCAAAACGCCCGTCTTGCAGAAGCGTGTCGCCCGGAATCGAGCCGTCGAAGTTCGTCAGTGTTGATCCCGGTGCCACCCGGAAGACCACTCCGTCATTCACGACGAGCGATCCACCCTGGTCGACCGTAAAGTCACCGCCCGTCTGGAATCCCGTCCGATTCGAGAGTTCGAATTTCCCATTCGAGGCAATCCGGTCCAGGTTGCGCAGGCCATCCTGATCGTTCTCGTCCAGCACCGCGGCGTCGTCACCATCAAGGTGTACTTCCGCATTCAGGATCTGGACATCCGCCCCATCGAACCGGAAGGTCCCATCCTGTAGGTAGAGCGTTCCATTGGCCCACATGCCACCCGTGATGCTGTCGAAGTTCTGCCCCGGCGCGATGCGAAACTCGGAGCCGTTGGTCACCTCGATGGTGCCCCGATTGTCGAAGTTTCCCGAGATCTCGAAGTCGACGCCGTCTGACAATGTGATCGTTCCGGCGGCCGTGTTGCGCGTGATCGTCTCAAGCCCGATGAACTGCGCCCCCGCTCCCTGCAGAAGCACCGTGGTCCGATTCTGCACCAGCGATGTGCCGTCAAAATCCAGTGTCGAACCATTCACAATTTCCCAGGTTCCCGACTGCAGGCGGTTGTTGAGCGTCACGACCTGGTTCGCGCGGAACGCACCGGACTCGACCCGGAGCGTTCCGTTGTTCTCGAAGTCCACATCCTCAAAGAATGTCTCGCCCGCACCGCTCGAACGCGTGATCACACCATCGTTGGTGAAGACGGACTGCGAACCCGTGTTGTCCCAGAAGAGACGATTGTCGCCCTGGATGTCGAAGGTCGAGGTGCTCCCCACTGAGAAGGACGATGTCCCGCCCAGCCGAATGTCACCCGTCCCGTGCCACAGGCCGGAACCACCCGTGAAGGCGAAGTTCGTATCACAGACATCGTCGCATGTCGTGCTGTCGAATTCGAGACTCCCAAGCACCTGCACCGACCCGACGCCCATGAAGGTGCTGTCCTGCAGCGTGAGTTGGTCCGAGAAATTGATGTCAGCCAGGGCCGCCGCCGTGGCATTCGACAGGCCCGCACTCCCGGCGACCTCAAGCCTTCCGGATCCGCCGCCACTCAGCAGCGCATTCTGATGCGTGAGTTGCCCGTCCAGCGTCAGCGTGAACCCGGCGAGATCGACGGAGCCACTGGTCGTTGTCAGCGTGAAGTTCACCAGGTCGATGTCTTCCGAGAGCTGCGCCGTGTACGCATTCGTCGAGGCCTGGATGAACGCGTTGAACGTATTCCCTCCGTTGCCCTCGTTCGGGAAGAGGGGATCCGTGCTCCAATTCGTTGCATCGCTCCAGTCGAAGATGCCCGGGGCATCATTCGTCCAGAACGAGTCAACCTGACCTGACGCACTCCCCACTCCGATGAGCAGCAGAATCCCGGCCAGCGCAACACGACCGCGCTTCAACACTTCTTGTGGCATGACGCATTCCTCTCCGACCGACGGGGTCCCCGCAGCCCTTCCAATCCCGGAAGGAACCGGGGCGACCATCCTCCTACCACCCAACCTATCCGGTCGCTCTTTCAGGGTCAATCTCCGTCCGTGTTGTTACACGGGACATTCTCGCGGAGACGTCCGATCAGTCGAAGGGCATTCTCGACCGGGTATCCCCGGCCACCCGCCTCCGCGAACCGTACGGCCGCCCGCTCCAGCAGTTCACACGCCTCCACCAGCGTCGCATCGCGATTCCGGTCCCCGTCCCGCTCCGCCAGCATCAGGAGAACCTCGCCGCGCTTGAACAGCCCTACTGCCAGGTCATGGCCGTTCTGAGGCAGGGGATCGTCCCGCCACAACGCCTCGCGCCGGGCAAGCGAATCGGTAAAGACGACTTCCGCTCGCCTCAATACCTCCAGGTCCTCTGTCTCCCAGCCGAATACGCGAAGCTGGTTTCCAAGTTTGTTCTGGCAGATCGCGACATCCCGCGAGGTCCGGATGTCCATGTCGTTGATACGCTCCAACCCGCGCGTGATCTCCACAGCTTCCTCAAACAACGGGAACGCGGCACGACGCAGTTCGAGGATCTGATCCAGCGGCCGATCCTCGCCCAGCCTCTCGGCACGCCTCTCTTCAGCCAGTGACAACCAGACCAGTGACTCCCCCTCGTACACCAGTGCGTAGGCACGATCACGCGCCAGCTGCGCATCCCGCGGCGACTGAGCCAGCAGCCGACCGAACTCACGCGCCGCCGTACCGTTGAACTCAACCGCTTCATCGAAGCGGCGCACCGCAGCATCGAACAGACGCTGCGCTTCTGCGTCATCCTCCGCCTTCCGCGCCCATCCGTGGTAGATGCGGCCACTCAGCAATGAGAGTTCGTGCCCCAACTCGCGGCAGGCGGACATCGACCGAGATCGCTCCTCTGCCAGCGCCTCTCCACTGACTGCCTCGCAAAGCGCCTCCGCCTCCGCGAGGTCCGCTCTGGCCCTCGCCAGGAAACGCAGTGCTTCCCCTTCGTCATGATCCCCTGAAGCTCTTCGAGCCCGAACCCGGGCCCGCAACATCCACAGGTCAGCCGTCAGCAGGGCCAGTTCATCCGCAGCCGTCGCATCGCCCGCTGCTTCGAACACCTTCATGGCGAGTCCGCTGTCCGCCTCTGCCTCGTCCAGTTCCCGTTGCGACAGCCTGATCGATGCCCGCGATGCCAGCGCCCGCCCGCGCGCCAGCAACGCTCCATCGTCACCCGGATTGCGTTCGAGCACGGTATCCGCCATCTCAATCGCATCATCGATCAACGCGAGCGCTCGCTCACCCTCGCCATAGAGGCTCCGGTTGAGCTCTCCAACCCGGCGACGCGTCTCAGCGACCAACAGAAGGACCTGCGTATCGGCCTGGTCATCACCGACAAACGGCTCCACGCGATCGAGCATGTCGACCATGCCGCGCAGCAATGTTTCCCGTGCCCCGAAGCCGCCTCGGAGATGTGTCGTCTCGTCATCAACCCTGAAAAAGAGCTCTGACGAATGCACCAGGCTTGCGACCAACGCCTCCGCCCGAGCACGCTGTCGTTCCGCGACCTCCTGTGCCGCAAGTGCATCATCCGCCGCCTTGTTCGCAGTCTCGCTCGCTTCGACCGCCCGGGTCGCCGCTCGCGCTTCGGACTGCCGCGAGATGGTCATGGCAACGGAGAAGACGACGAGAAGCGCGAGGAATGCCGTCGCGCTGATGGCCATCGGCTGATGGCGTCGAACAGTCTTGCGAAAGACGTACCAGCCACTGTCGCGTTTCGCTTCGATCGGCTCGCCGTTCAGGTATCGCGACAGGTCCCGTCCCAGTTCCCCCGCATTCTGATACCGGCGATCTCGATCCTTGCTCAGGCACTTGAGAACAATCGTCTCCAGTTCGTCGCCGACCTGCCGCCTGATTGTGCTGGGGCGCACCGGTTCAGCACGCAGGATGTTATCCAGCACATCCCGCATGTTGCCGGCCACTTCATACGGGAACTGCCCGCCGGTCAGCATCTGGTACAGGATCACACCCAGCGAGTAGACGTCAGTCCGCACATCGATCCGATCCGGAGATCCCTGCGCCTGCTCCGGACTCGCCCACGGGAGTGACCCGATGAACTGGCCCGTCATCGACATGATCTCGCCGCCGTCACTTTCACCGGACGCCAGCTTGGCAAGCCCGAAGTCCAGTACGTGCGGGATTCCGTCAGCGTCCACCCGGATGTTCCCGGGCTTGAGGTCGCGATGAATCACACCCTTGAGGTGTGCCGCATTCAACGCCTGGCACACGCCGATGAACACACCCAGGCAGGCGTCCGTGGAAGGGCGCTCCTGGTCGAGATACTCATCCAGTGCGCGTCCCGAGATGTAGTCCATGACGATGTAGCAGTTCTCACCGACGATCCCGCTGTCATGGATGGACACGATGTTCGAATGCTGAAGCTGACCGAGGATCTCCACTTCGCGCTGAAACCGTGCCCGCCCCTTTGAACCCTGGAACGCACTGCTGTGCATCACCTTCACGGCGACCTTGCGCTTCGCAGACTTCTGGATCGCGAGGTAGACCACCCCCTGGCCGCCGCGATGAATCTCCTGCAGTATCTCGTACCCCGGCAGAGCATCCCGTGCCATGGGTGTCCAGCCGCTCCGCTCACGAGCGTAGGCAGCCTGATCGCGGGCGCGCAGGATCGCCTCGTCATGTGTTGCCGACTCGGGCGAACGACTGTCGCCTCGGTCACTCAGGTTGTCGTTCGATTTCGACACCACCGTGCGTCACCTGTTTCTGCATCTCCCTGAGTTCGAGGCGGCAAATCGACCCGCTCCTCACTCGGTCTTGCTGAAAAACTTCGACCGGGAGCCCATCAGCTCCTGCAGGTAGTCGTGCGCCCGGGCTCGCAGCATGTAGACCGCCCCCTCCGACCGACCCATCCGCTCAGCCACGTCCTTCGCCGGGCGACCCTCAAGGTCGTACAACCGGACCACCTGCTCGTAGTCCGGCGGAAGACGCTTCAGGGCATCGTTCAGGAATGCTTTCGCCTCCCCCGCCGCCACCGCCCGACTGGGCGTCATCGACACGGCGCCCAGCAGGTTGACCAGACCCACCATTGAATCGTCAGACCCGGTCGCCGCCGGACGAACCTGACGCGCCGGGCTCGGACGCTTGTCCGCATCCAGAATCCGGACCGCATCCCGCAGGTTGTTCTCCGCAATCCGCCGCAGCCACGCCGCGAACGCCCGAATGTTCCGCCCGTTGAGCCTGTCAATGCGCAGGAACGCTTCCAGGTAGGTGATCTGCATGATGTCCGCGGCGTCGATCGCAGACCGCCACTGTCCACTGATCGAACTCTCGATGTGGCGTTCCAGACCGGGTCGCTGATCACGAAGAAGCTCAGTCAGAGCATCCTGGTCACCGGAAACAGCCCTCTCGACAAGTTCATCGCCTGGCTCGGTCATCGCAACTCGATTCTACCCCAACTGAAGCCGTCCGGCCTCAGAGTTCTTCAAGGCCCGGCTTCACAATGTTCTCGTAGCACTCCGGGCAGATCCCATGCGAGAACCTGGCATCGCTGTGCTGCTGGAAGTAAGACTCGACAGATCGCCAGTAGTCCTCGCCTTCCTTGATCTTCTTGCAATACGCGCAGATCGGAAGCAGCCCTCGAAGCTGACGCACCTCCGTAAGAGCCCGCTCCAGGTCCTGGATCCGTTCCTCCAGCGCCATCCGCAGTTCAATGATGCGCTGCCCCGACCTCACCCGCGCTCGAAGCTCATCGTTGTGATATGGCTTGCAGACATAGTCATCCGCCCCGGCGTCAAGTCCGTCCACCACGTCCTCGACCCGACCCTTTGCCGTCAGCAGAATGATGTAGAAAAGGTCACCCGTGGTCAACGACCGCGCCCGGCGGCACACGTCCGGGCCGGACATGCCCGGCATCATCCAGTCCAGCACGAGCAGGTGCGGCGTGTCCAACTCCTGAAGACGCGCCCACGCCTCGTTGCCGTCCGAGGTCACCTCGACGTCATACCCCCAGCGCGCCAGCGTCGCCTCAAGCGCTCGCCGGGATACCGGGTCATCTTCAGCGATCAATGTCCGCATTCTTTTTCCTCAGCAACGAATCAATGCTGCCCTTCAGACGCTCGATCGCAAGATCAAGCTGTGCCACAAGACCCTCGTGCTCCGATTCAAGCACCTCCGGCGGTGTCTCCTCAAGACTGCGGGCCGCCGCCGCCACCTCGCGGGCGCACAGGTTTGCGGCGGCCCCCTTCAGCGTATGCGCCACCTGGATCATCTCGTCCCAGTTCGTTTCCTGCGCCGACAGCCGAATCCGTGCAACATAGTTGTCAGCCGATTCCCGAAGCAGGTCGAGCAGTTCCGCAAGCAACAAATCATCCCCGCCGCATCGTTCCCGCGCACCATCCAGATCCAGCACCGCATCCTGAGCCGCACTTTCAGCGGGCGCCGTCTCACCCGTCGACGTCTGAGAGTCTCCCACCACGCGGCGAATCTCCCGCCGCAGCAGTCGTGGCTCCACGGGCTTGGCGATGTAGCCATCCATGCCCGCCTCCAGACACCGCTCCCTGTCGCCTTCCATCGCCCGCGCCGTCATCGCAATCACGGGAATGTGCCCGCCGCGAATGCGCTCGGAGGCTCGAATGGCACCGAGCGCTTCGAATCCGCCCATTCGCGGCATGTGCACATCCATGAGCACGAGGTCATACCGCTCATGCTCAATCGCCTGCACGGCGGATAGTCCGTCCTCAACGGTGAAGATGCGATGACCGTCCTGTTCCAGCAGTCGCCGTGCGACGCGCCGGTTGATTGGATTGTCCTCGGCCAGCAGAATGCGGAGCGGACGCGACACCGCTTCCACCGCACCGGACTCGGTTGGTCGCCGCCCCTCGCCCCGACGGAACTCCGCGGTGAACGAGAACGTGCTCCCCTCATCAACCACGCTTTCCACAGCCAACTGGCCATGCATCAACTGCACGATCTCGCGGCAGATGGCGAGCCCAAGCCCCGTACCGCCGAAGCGCCGCGTCGTCGACGCGTCTGCCTGCACGAACGGCTCGAAGATCTGCTCGAGCTTGTCTGCGGGAATACCGATACCCGTATCACGGACCGCGAACTTGAGCGTCACGATATTGCTGTCCGCCTGTTCCACCCCAACGACCACTCGGACTTCGCCCTCAGAAGTGAACTTCACCGCATTGCCGACGAGGTTCATCAACACCTGCGTCAGACGCCCGGGGTCACCAACAAGTGTGTCCGGTACGTCGTCGTCAACCTGTCCGACGACCGCGATGCCCTTCTCTTCGCCTCGCACAGCCATGATTGCCACGAGATCTCGAACCCGGCCGCGGATCGGAAACTCGATCGCCTCCATGCGCAGCTTCCCGGACTCGATCTTGGAAAAATCGAGGATGTCATTGATCACCGTCATCAGGGAATCCGCGGACACGCGAATGAGTTGGACGTACTCCTGCTGCTCCGGGGCCAGTTCCGTCCGTTTGAGCAGATCGACCATTCCGACGATCCCGTTGATCGGCGTACGCACCTCGTGGCTCATGTTGGCCAGGAAGTCCGACTTGATCTGCGCCACCTCGAGCGCCGCATCCCGGGCTCGCTGAAGTTCCTCCTGCGCCTGCTTCCGATCCGTGATCTCGGTGCAGACCCCGACCAGTCGCCACCGTCCTCCACCCAGGTGCTCGATCGCCACCTGCTCACCGACCCACTGGACGTCATCATCCGCGGTTCGGATCCGGTACTCCTGCTCGTAAGACGTCTCGGCCCGACGAATCGCATCGATCGGCGCCTTCGCCACCCGAGCCTTGTCCTCAGGATGAATCGCAGACTTCCAGGAGTCCGCGTACGACACGCCGCCGTACAGGTCCATCGGAAGAAGACGCTGCGCCGCTCGTTCATCCTGCATCTTCAGGGACACCTGCAGGTCGCCGTCCGTCCCCTGCTCCACGTCCGCCGACCAGAGGATGCAGCGGGCCCGCGAACCCACGCTCCGCAGCGCCTCCTGCGCACGCTCCAGCGCTTCAAGAGTCTCGTTGATGGACTTCGCGAGATCACCAATCTCGTCGGCGCCGTCCTCGGGAACCCGGGTCGAGAGGTCCCCGCGAAGCCCGATGGTGCGAACCGTCCGACTGAGCCGGGCCATCCGCCTGAGCACCAGGCGTTCCAGCAGCAGCAGCGACGCCAGTCCGCACATGATCCCGCCCGCCAGCATCACGCCGATGAATGTGAAGATGGTGCTCCGCCCCAGGCCCATGATCTGCCGAGGCATATCCGCGCGAACGATCAGTACCGGGTCTTCCTTGAAGTCTGATATCAGCACGTACGCCGCGAGCGAGGACGTACTCATCGGATCGAAATGGCGCAGGTTCGTCATGGACAGTTGTTCGCGCGCACTGGCGAACTCCGGACCTGCGGGCGCATCACTCCACACATCCATCCGCAGATCGAGGCGTGTGACCGAGGCCAGCCGCCCGATCTCTTCCTCATCGACATACCGCCCCATCAACACCGTACCGAGGATCGGACCCTCCCGACGGCTCGTCACGATCGGTTCCGCCGAGACCAGCATCACACCTCCGTCCGTCCGCACCAGCCCCGACTGACCACCGCTCACATCCGTATGGTTGAGCAGACCCGGATATGACTGCAGCGCCCGCAGCAGCGGCGGCTCACCCTGGAGCTTCATCCCGTTCGACAGGTCATACTCCGTCATGAAGACCGGGTTGTCCTCGCGATCAAGGTAGATCACGGTGTTGACGTAGATTCCCTGGATTGAAGCCCACGAGTAATTCGACGTCTCATACGACTCATACGGCTCCTGGATGTAGTCGCACGTATCGTCCCACGCCGCATAATCGGAAGCCGTGCTGCGAACCTCCCGCTCCGCGACAGCGATCGCCTCCGTGACGCGCGAGAGATTCTCGTCCGCCGCCTCGATCTCCAGTTGGTTGAACGAGCGATAGACTATCTGCCGCGCCGCCACCAGCAGCACCACCAGCAGACCCATCAACGTCACCCCGATGATGACGAGTGTCTTTTCCCGCAGCGTCATCCGCTGTTACCGCCCGCGTGCGACAACACATGCGAGACTGGGCACGTCAGCGCCCCGATCCCCTCGATCTCCACGGTCACCACGTCGCCTTCACTCAGTACACGGACCTCGGCATCCGTCTCCGAGTAGGTCGGCGTACCAGTCAGCACCAACGTGCCCGCGCGCACTGGCATGTGTCGGCTCAACTCAAGAAGAATCTGAGCCGGAGACCGCATCATGTCCGACGTCGACCCCTCCTGGATGACCCGATCACTCACGGTCGTCGTGATTCGCAGCCCATCGACGGGACCCAGTTCATCCGCCGTCACCAGGCTCGGCCCGACAGGGCAGAAACCGCGGAAGCCCTTCCCCCGCATCCACGCCGGTGCTCCACTCCCGCGCTGCCACTGCCGCGCCGTCACATCAATCGCCACCGTGTACCCCAGGATGCACGACGAAGCAGACGCCTCGTCATCAAGCATCGACGCATCGCAACCCACCACGAACGCAAGTTCACCCTCGCACTCGACTCCCGGCGTCACCCCCTCGAACTCCGGAATCTCGATCGCACCACCATCACCGACAAGGCACCCCGTCGGCTTCAGGAACACCTCAAGATCCTCGACGGCTTCCGAGGGCGTCGCTCCGCCGCAAAGGTAATTGCGCCCCACGCAGATCACGTCCGGTGGCTGCACCGGCGCAAGGACGGCATCAACCTCGATCGTCTTGCCCGTACGAACGATCGAACAGCCCGACGCCCCACGTGCCTCAATGATCGCCTGCTGCAACTCCTCCAGGAGGTCAGTCGGAGAGAACGGCTTGAACAGCACGTTGTTGTTCCCGGCCTGCGCACACTTCACCAGCGCATGGCCCGGGTCATAACCGAATCCCGTGATCAACAGGATCGCCGTCGTCGGGTCAGCCGCGCGAGTGGCCGCGAAGACCTCGTAGCCATCCTTGTGCGGCATGGCGATATCCGAGACAACCAGATCCGGCTTCCGATCCTGAACCGCCTCAATCGCTTCCGCCCCGTCCGCGCAGACCGTGCAGTCGCACGCGTAGCGCGTCAGGATGGTCTGGATCGTTTCGCGAATCAGCGGATCATCGTCTGCCACCACCGCCCGCAGCCCACGAAGGAACTCCCCCGGCGTTCGCCCCCGCCGGCCGGTCAGAACCCCGTCCATGTCCCGAAGCACCGCCACAGACCCATCGCCCGACCACTCCCCCAGTACAACCGCCCCTGACGGCGTCCGATACCGACCAATCTTCATGGTGCACCAAACCGGGTGACACGGATGCGACCAATCGCGACCCCGCCGCGATCCACCCCGATCATACCACGGGACGTCCCCCGAACGGAGGGCGATCCGGGCGTCCGGGACCGGATTGGCGCGGCGTGACGCACCGGCTATGATTCCGGGTCGCCAACGGGGCGTAGCGCAGTTTGGTTAGCGCGTTTGACTGGGGGTCAAAAGGTCGCTGGTTCGAATCCAGTCGCCCCGACTTTGAGTAACTGCCGGCTTCGCGGCACTTTGCACGCGGTTCCCCGGATGCATCCGGGCGAGGCTCAGCCACAGAGATTTGGGTAATTACCCAAAGCTCGGGAGCGTCGCCGATGCAGAAGACCATACGGGTCCCGACCTATCAGCATCACAAGCCAACCAACACCGCCCGCGTTTGGATGTTCGGCCGATTGCATTCGCTCGGTCGATTCGACTCCCCATCCAGTTACGCCCGCTACGACCAGTTGATCGCCGAGTGGCGCGCCGCCGGGTGCCCGTCCTGGGCACCGATGAACGACCCGACGGTCGGCGACGTCGCCGAGGCGTTCTTCGATCACATCGAGCCGCAGTATCCGAAGGAACAGGTCGAGTTCTTCAAGCTTGCTCTCCGGCCGCTTGCGCCCTGGCACGAAACGCCGGTTCGTGAATTCGGTCCCCGATCCCTCAAGGCTGTCCGCGAGACCATGGTCGAGAAGGGATGGAAGCGCGGAACCGTGAATCGAGCCGTCGCCATCGTCAAGCGTGCGTTCAGGTGGGCTGCCGAGGAAGAGATGATCGACCCCTCGGCCTGGCATGGCATCCAGGCCGTACAGGGTCTTCGTAGAGGTCGCACAGCCGCGCCGGAGTCCATCCCCGTCCCTCCAGTCCCCATCGCAGACGTCGAGGCCACAATCGAAGCTCTGCCCGCCGTGGTGGGCGACATGGTTCGAGTGCAGCTGTTGACGGGGACGCGCCCGGGCGAAGTCTGCGCCATGACCACCGGAGCAATCGAACGAAGCGGGAGGCTGTGGCTCTACGAGCTCAAGCACCACAAAACGGCGCACCACGGAAAGCGGCGAGTCGTCGCCTTCGGGCCGAAGGCTCAGTCGATCATCACCCCATACCTCCGACTCGCCAAGCCGGACGCGCCGATCTTCTCCCCTGCCGTCTCGGAAGAGCTCCGGCTTCAGGAGCGGGAGGCGAACCGCAAGACGCCGAAGTCATGCGGAAACCGACGAGGATCGCGAAGGGTCACGAAGCGCACTCGTCCCCCCGGCGATCGCTACACCACCGCGTCGTATAGGCGGGCGATCGAGAGAGCCGCGGCAAAGGCCGGCGTCGAGGACTGGACGCCGAACCAGCTTCGGCACACACGCGCAACCGAGATCCGTCGGACCTACGGACTTGAAGCGGCGTCGGCTGTGCTCGGTCACTCCAACGTCGAGACGACGCAGGTGTACGCCGAACGCGACATGCAGATCATGCTTCGGGTGGCTCAGGAGACGGGGTGAATGGGTCAGGTGATAGAGTCAATCCACTCGCCGTGATCGTTGTAGTTCGGACACTCGATGACACCGCAAGAATTCCACATGGAGTCAAAGATGGGTCGCAAATCTCGACCCAGACTTCTGCTTGGCGAATCAATGAGCACTTCTGGAAAATGCAGGTCCTCGTGCTCGACGGAACACACCCTGCCTAGGTGTCGCACGTTCAGGTGCATGGATGCTCCTCGAACTCGAAGTAGTGAGACGAACACTGCAATACGACCCTGAATTCCCAACTCCTGAAGCCCCTCGAGCATTTTGCCGAGTGTCTTGACGATGATGGACTCAACCCAGTCGCCGCGGATACTCCCACTCCGGCTGAGGATCCCTGTCTCTACCCACTCGATACACCCGGAGCGGAAGATCTGACAATATGCTGGGCACACCGAATCTTCACTAGCCACTGCATTCAGGTATCCATCAAGATTCACTCGACGAGAGAGAGAAATGCGCTGTCCGGGTGATGGAGAAAAGTACTCTCGTTTCGCTTCTAGGCTCTTGGCATTCAACTGATTGGGCGATGCCATACTCTCAAGTGGTATGAGGTGGGCCGCAAGGCGAGGCGAGACGTCAGTGACCAGCGGAAGTCGTCCACTCTCGATCACGCTGATTCGGTCCATTCGCCAAGTTCGGATTCGATCAATCAATCCCGAAGTCCGTAAGAATGCGTCTCGAATCTGGTCGACGTCCATTGGGAACTTTCCGATGCTATTTCGGCCAAAGAACTTGGTTGCCCCTCCAAGAGTGACGGCATGGGGCGCATTCCAACTCTTGCCGACTCGTGCAACCAACACAACTCCACTCGAATCATCAAGGCTGACCTCTTTGAAGCGAACGGACTCGATCCTTGGGTCAATCCCATTTTGGAGCATCGATTCAAGCCGCTGCACCTCCCCATCAAGATCAGTTATCTGAATCGGGTTTGGCTCCCCGATCGGAAGTCCATCCTTCTCTTCAATTCCGAAGAGCACGTCGCCTCCATCAGTATTGGCAAGCGAGGAAATTCCGGCGAGAAACCGGTGTTTGTGCTTCTCCGACTTGTCTGGAAGGCGCGACTTGTACTCGATGCGTCTGCCTTCCCTTACTCTGTCCTCGTAGAGGGTACGAACATCGGCTTCAGTGATCAGGTGTAGAGGCTTTTTGATCATCATATGATCCTCAATAACTGATCTGATCTCCAAGGGTATGTCAACATAATACTTGACCCCACGCCCCCACGTAGTATCTTCGTGGTGCTACCAACACCCTCAAGCAACCGGACGCCAGTTGACCCGTTGAAGGCCAGTCCCAAGCCCCCGCCACCGAGCGGGGGCTTCTGTTTTTGCGCAGTATTGATCTCAGGTACCGGGCACGCCCAGGTACACTTCTCGTGCGTGTGGGAAGGGATGCCGCAAGGTGCCTGGAACGCGAGGAATCAAAGCAGGCCGAGCATACGTCGAGATCGGGGCAGATCGGACAGCCCTCGAGCGTGGTCTCAAGGCCGCTCAGAAGCGACTACGAGCGTTCGGAGCCAGCGTCAGCACGCTCGGGACTCGATCTGCCGCCGCGGGTCTCGCCGTCCTGGCGCCGCTTGTCGCAGCGTCGAAGGTGTTCTCGACTCTTGGAGATCGCATCCAGAAAGCCGCGCTCCGAACTGGATTCGGCGCCGAGGCATTGAGCGAGCTCGGATTCGCCGCCGAGCAGTCGGGCGCCGACTTCGCGACCCTCGAAAAGGGTATCAAGACGATGCAACGATCCATAGGCAACGCCGGCCGAGGATTGTCCACCGCGACGGATGCGCTTGAGTCGCTCGGGCTCACGTTCGCCGAGCTCGACGGTCTGTCGCCAGAAGAGCAATTCAACACCATTGCCGATCGAATCGCCGCGATCGATGATCCGACGAAGAAGGCCGCTGTTGCAATGGAGCTCTTCGGGCGCGCCGGGCAGCAGTTGATCCCGCTCCTCTCTCTCGGATCTCGGGGGATGCAAGAGCTTCGCGATCAGGCGAAGTCGCTCGGACTCTCGATCACTGACCTCGAGGCTAATTCCGCCGCGAAGCTCACGGACGCATTCAACGTGATGAAGCGATCGTTACAGGGCGCAATCTTCGCGATTGGCTCTGCGCTGGCGCCCTCGCTTACGGAGATCCTCGAGACGACGTCGCGAGTCGTGGTCTCGATCTCGAATTGGATCAAAGAGAATCGTTCGCTCGTGGTGTCTGCCGCGAAGGTTGCTGCGATTGTCGTCGGCGTTGGGACCGCGATCGCAGGAATCGGGGCCGCGATCGTCGCCGCGGGACTCGTGCTCGGGGGACTTGCAAGCGTTGTCGCCGCAATCGGAACCGCTTTCGGTGTTGTCTCTGCCATTCTCGGCGCCATTCTGACGCCCGTCGGACTTGTCGTTGCCGCGATCGCCGGGATTGGGACGGCCGTTCTTGGCGCAACCGGAATCGGTGCTCGAGCGATCGAGTCGCTTCGATCGAAGTTTCAGGCTT
Organism: Phycisphaerae bacterium; assembly: GCA_030432255.1. Lineage (GTDB taxonomy): Bacteria > Planctomycetota > Phycisphaerae > Phycisphaerales > UBA1924 > JAUIHS01. Next base: position 197,822 of record JAUIHS010000001.1, on the reverse strand, counting down.
TCAGGTCGTTTTTTGGTGGGATCTTGAAAGGCATGTCCGATGCCCTGGCTGCAGGCGATGTCGAGCTCGCCGCGGAGATCCTCTGGCTCGGACTCCAATCCGTGTGGCAAGCGGGCATCGTCAAGATCAAGAACCTCTGGCTCGACCTGAAGGAATTCACGCTCAAGACGATGACACGTCTTGCGACGGAGCTCGTTCGGATATGGGACACGATCGTCCCCGACAAACTTGTCGACGCAATCACCGTAGGCGTCCCCGCTGTAGCGAAAGGACTCGGGGGAGCGGTCCAGCAGGGCGCCGAGAAGCTGACGGAAGCTGTCGGGCCCGAGGTGAGCGCGACCGGTCTGGTGTTGAAGGGTGCGGGCGAGGCACTCTTCGACAATGCCGAGCGGGGGACGAAAGCGCTTGCCAAGGCCGCCGCATCACCAAAGACCGAGGAAGACAGGGACCGCTTCGAGGAGATCGAATCGGGGATCGCCGCCGAGCGAGCAAAGGCAGAGCAGGCTGCAGCAGAAGCAGCAGCCAAGCTCGCCGCCGCGATCGCCGAAGCCGCCAGGAAGCGAGAGCAGGCCGACAGGCAAGTCGGCAAGGATGACGCAGGGTTGAGACTCGAGGAGATCGCCGAAACGCTTCAGCAGGGATCAGAGGCCGCGGAGTCGAGGGTAAGCGCCGTCGGGACATTCAGCGCGAGAGAAGCCTCGAGCCTGGTCGCATCCAACGCCGCAGAACGAACCGCGAAGGGAATCGAGAAGAGCAATCAATTCCTCCGACGGATCGACAGGAACATTCAGACGAGCGGGATCGCGTTCGCTTAAGACCCCACCGACACTCAGATTCGTGTGTGTGTTTCCACGATTTCAGAGGGAAACACACACCGACGATCGACGCGGGCGAAAACCGGTCTCGTGTGTGTTTCCCGCGATTCCGCCGTTGAAACACACAGCCGCCCGTGTGTGTGTTTCCCGGCTTTAAAAGAGCCGGGGAAACACACAGACTCACGGGCGGCAACAGGCCACGGGTCCTTCCGGAGCAGGGGGCCGAACAACACCCCGCCGGGAACAGTCGCAAGCTCGGGTTGAGTTTGTTTCTGGCTCCATCGCGACAATCTCCCCGAAATGTCCCCATTTGTTCTAGAACGTCGCTCGTAACGTGCTACGATAACACCTGTCGAACCCATACCCCAGGGCCCGCGAGGGGCCCCCGATAAGGAGGTCGCAATGCACGCAATGAAACGCCGTGAGTTCAACGAGCAGGTGATCCTTGGTGGGGAGTTCTCTCCTGACTCCGCCGCGGACGCCGCACTCATTGCGAGCAGCTACCCAAAGAATTCCTCTGCCGCGGCCGGCGAACTTCGAACTCGGGGGCTCGCTGTGAAGCCCGAGACCCTCAGACACCTGATTCGGGACGGTGTGATTCCTGACTCGTCACGGAGAACAGGAGCTCAGGGTCGGAATCGCGCTTGGACGGCAGACGACCTTGACCGTGTCGCCGAGATCCTCGATCGAGAGCGAGTCTATACGCCCTCTGGCTATCGGTGCTTCGTGGACGGAACCAATCTGGGGGATGAAGTTCGCGCGATGAACGAGGCTCAAAGGCGGAACCCCGACCTCAATCCCGACCTATTCGTCCGCGTAGTGCTTCCGGGAGCCATTGGCCTCAATGTCCCTGCTTTCGTTCAGTTCCGGACCATGACCGACGCGGAGCATGCCGAGCGACAACGACGAATCAACGCGGCAGGGTCCTAGTCACTTCAGCGAAATATGCACACTCAACCCTCCCTCTTGGAGATTGCCAAAATGCTACTCGGACACCAGCCCATCCTGGCCACTCAGCAGGCCGACACAATCCGCTTTGAAGCAATCGCGATCGGCTCGCTCGAGATCCAGGCCGCCGACGGTAAGGCGAAGACGCCTCGCTTTGAGATGACGGCATACAGCGGCGGGCCCATGGCGCTCGCCAACTTCGCATATCCGGTCATCGCCGACATCGCCGGCATGAAGACGCGAGGCGAAGATCTTCCCATCCTGCGAAACCACTCTCAAGACCGAGTCGTCGGACATGCCGACCAGATTGAGATCACCGAAGCAGGCGTTCGCGTCCGAGGCCTGATCTCAGGCACGGGCGCTGATGCGCGCGAAGTCGTCGAGGCCGCCTCGAACGGTTTCCCATGGAAGGCCAGCATCGGAGCGAGCGCGGGAGAGGTTGAGTTTGTTGACCGGGGTAAGAGTGTTCGCGTCAACGGCCAGGACTTCGACGGTCCGATCTACGTCGCTCGCACAACGGAAATCGGCGAAGTGAGCTTTGTCGCCTCGGGTGCAGATCCAAGCGCTTCCGCCAGGGTCGCGGCAAGCATGGACCAGGCGAACGACGCCGATTCCCTGGCAGCCTATCGTGAGACTCAAGCGCGCGAAGAGGAACGTATTGTCGCGATCCGTGAAGTGTGCGGCCAGGAGCACTCCGAAGTAGCGATCCAGGCGATTCGCGAGGGTTGGACTGTCGACAGGACCGAACTCCACGTCCTGCGTGCGAGCCGTCCATCCGTACCGTTCAACGTCCTTGGCGCGAATCGTGCCGACTCCGGGCTCTCCGAGGCGACATGCTTCGAAGCCCAAGCCTTCGGCCTGCTCGGATTGGATGAACTCTGCGAGCAGACGCTCGGTGAACGCGCGGCCGAGGTTGCTGCATCGCACCGACCCGCCTCTCTGATTGAACTCTCCGAACGGCTACTCGCCGCCCAGGGAGTGAGCGTCCCGCGCGATCGCTATGAGATTGCCCGCCGAGCATTCGACATCCGCGCGAGCGGATTCTCGACTCTGAGCGTGCCGACTCTCCTGTCGAACGTGATGAACAAGATCGCTATCGAGTCTCACCGAGAAGAGGGAAAGACCTTCGAGGCATGGACACGATCACGGTCAGTGCGAGACTTCAAGCCTGCGACGATGCTCCGGGCAAACGTCGATGCGACCCTCGAGGAAGTCGGTGCAACAGGCGAAGTCAAGCACGGCACCATCGGCGAAGAGACCTACTCGGCGCAAATCAAGACGTACGCTAGACAGCTTGCCCTCACTCGCCAGGACGTCATCAATGATGACCTCGGAGCCCTTGAGACGGTGCCCCAGGAGATCGGGCGCGAAGCCGCAAGAGCCCTCGCCGATCTCGTTTACACGACTCTGCTCGGCAACGGTGGGAGCTTCTTCTCGAGCGGGAATGCGAACTACCTGGCCGGCTCATCCACGGCGCTCGGACTCGACTCACTTACCTCCGCTATTGCTCTGATGCGCAAGCAGGTCGATGCAGACGGTCGAGTCATCACCATGTCACCCAAGACACTACTTGTACCCGTCGAGCTCGAGGCACACGCGAGAGCACTGCTGAACTCGATGGAGATTCAGCGTGCGACGGACGATCCTGGCCCGACGGGGAACTCCCTCAAGGGGGTGGTCGACACTCTCGCTGTGGAGCCCCGACTTTCGAATACCGGCTACTCAGGCTCATCTACTGTTGGATGGTACCTGTTCGCCGCAACCTCCAAGAACCCGTTCTTCGTCGCCTACCTGAACGGCAGGAAGGCGCCAACGATCGAATACTCGCCGAGCGACTTCGACACACTCGGAGTGCGATGGCGCGGCTACCACGACTTCGGTGTCTCGTTCGGTGATCCTCGAGCCGCGGTCTTCTTCCGAGGCGAAGCCGAGGCGTAACTGAACCTTCTGCACGTCACAATGCGACGAAGGTCGGATTGTGACGCTTTGCCTTGGTTGGCGTTGGTGTCTTGCGACACCGCCCGGACGCGGACTTCCTCCTGTGGTTCGCGTCCGGGGTTTCTCCGCGGGCACTTTGCCTCCGGAGTGTCGCCGCTTGAATCACACGCCGGGCGGCGGCTTTCGCAGAAGAACCAGACACGTCGAGAGGAATCGAACCATGCCGAACCGCCCAAGCGGAGCGCGGTCCGTGCGCGAGATGCGCGATTGCTATGACCAGGCAACTTTCCGTCGCACGAATCCGTCAAAGCCGAGGGACTCTCAAGATGACGGCCCGTTCTCCGGAGACTGGGAGTCCTTCCCAGCGATCGCCGAGCAAGCATATCGCCGCGGGTTCGCGCAGGGAGCCGCCCGAGTACTCAGAGAGATCCGGAACCATGTCCCTCTCGTTGTGGTGCAAAACTGGCTCCAAAGCGACGTCCAAGAGTGGAGGTGGAATCGCAGAATGTGGGCCGAAGTTCCTCCGGACCTCTTCGGTCCCGCCAATCGAAGAGGAGGGACGCGATGAACAACCGAGACGAAATCCGACTCTTCCTCGAGACGCTCTTCGAGCCTGGCGACGTCTTCGAGATCAGGGCGCCCAACACCGCGCAGAGACCCGGATCGACATACACCGCGACCGCTTCCGGATACTTCACATTCGATGCGATCTCCGAGGCCGTCGACGCGATCACAAATCTCGACGACTCCGAGCAGGCACCCTCGATCTATGTCACGCTCAATCCTGTTGAGCCGTCGCTTGTCGCTCGAGCGCTGAATCGAATTCTCCCGAAGGCCAAGGCCACCACCGCCGACAGCGACGTCGTCCGAAGGCGATGGATCATCATCGATGTTGATCCCGCCAGGCCCGCCGGAGTGAGCTCCACCGAGAGCGAGCTTGAGCAGGCGCGAGACTTCGCCGACAGGATCCGCGAGTCGCTCCCCTGGTGCCCGCCAGTCGTCGCCGAGAGCGGGAACGGCGTCCACCTGCTCTACCGAGTGGATCTCCCCACCGAAGACGGAGAGATCGTCAAACGAGCACTCAACGCCATTGCCGACACTTTCGACGATTCGACCTGCAAAGTCGATCGGACCATGTTCAATCCCGCCAGGATCACCAAGATCATTGGAACCGTCGCCCGCAAAGGAGACGACGTTTCAGGCGTCGCAGGCGTTGAAGATCGCCCGCACCGCCGCGCGAGATTTGTTGAGATCCCCGACGAGATCGAGATCACGCCGGCAGAGGAGATCGAGCGAGTAGCAGGCGAGACTAAATCAGACCCGCCGGCCAGGGTCGCAAGCTCCGGATACTGCGTCGCAAGCCTCGACGGAACCGTCTCAGGCGTCCGAGCCTGGCTCGAGGAGCGAGGCGTTACGATCAAGGGGGAGAAGCCGGGATCGGGTGGAGGAACGCTCCTCTTCCTTGAGCGATGCCCTGTCACGGACACGCAGTCGACCGGAAGCTCCGACATCGCCGTATCGATCGCCCCTGATGGGATGCTCGCCTATCACAATCACCACAATCGAGGCGCCGGGATTGAATGGACCGACGTTCGGGCCGCGCTCGATCCGATGCCGGTCGAGATCCCCGGAGTCGATATCTCCGCGATCATCGACGGGAACGGAAGTCCTGCGATTGAACTGAAGCCCATCCGTGTTGGCCCGTCGCCGAGCTTCCGCTCCGTCGCCGACTTGGTGACCGCTTACCCCAGGCTGAAACCGCCAGTTATCGAGGGTCTCTTGAGAGAAGGCGAGACGATGAACATCATCGCGCCGCCGAAGATGGGCAAGAGCTGGATGGTCCTCGATCTGGCGATCGCAGTCGCAACGGGCCGCCCCTGGCTCGGACGATTCGGCACCGTTCCGGGCGACGTCCTGATCCTCGACGCTGAGCTCCACAGCGAAACGTCCGCGGCCAGGATCCCCAAGGTCGCCACAGCGAGACGCGCACCGGCCCACTACGCCGAACGTGTTCACATCGAGAACTTCCGCGGCCGCTTGACCGACATTCATCAACTGGCCTCCTACTTCCAGAGCATCGAGCCAGGTCGATTCCGGATGATTGTCGTCGATGCTCTCTATCGATTCCTGCCGGCAGGCGCATCGGAGAACGACAACGCGGCGCTTGCCCGTGTCTATAACGCCATTGATCGCTACGCCGAAGAGCTCCAATGCGCGTTCGTCTTGATTCACCACGCCAGCAAGGGCAACCAGTCCGGCAAGGGTGTGACAGACGTCGGCGCTGGTGCCGGTGCACAGTCGAGAGCCACTGACACCCACCTGGTCCTCAGAGAACACGAGGAGAAGGGGGCCGTTGTGCTGGATGCGGCGGTTCGGTCATGGAAGCCAATCGATCCCGTCTGTCTCCGGTTCGACTTCCCGGTCTGGGAATCTGCGGCGAACCTGAACCCAACCGCGCTAAGGGCAATCAGACCGATCCGCGCACCAAAGGTAAAAATCGGGATGGAGGAGTTCGTGTCTGAGTTCGTGCCAGGAGAGCCAACGCCAACAGCAAAGATCATCCTCGCCGCGGACGAGATCGGTCTCTCTTCTCGGCGCACTCGGGACTTCCTCACTTCAGCCGAAGCGGATGGACTCGTTACGCGCACCCGTCAATCGGGTGCGAATAAAGCGCACCTCTGGGCCAGAGTCCTACCCAATTGAGCAATGTCTACCCAGCCTCAGATGCATGGAAAGGCGTTGATATGCGGAATCAGGTTCACTAGACTCGCTTCCGTAAGTCACAGAAGTCTCACAACTTATGAGCCTCGCGGAGTTGTCCCCCGAGTCGCTGGGGGTCAAAAGGTCGCTGGTTCGAATCCAGTCGCCCCGATTGGCCGCGAGGCGGCCAATAGAGAGGAGAGAGTAGAAAGAAGAAAGCAGAGCCAAGCAGCCAACGCCGTCCCCACCAAGGTTCCCGGCCTGCAACAATGCCCTCTCTCTTCGGTCTACTCTCCACTCTCTGCTTTCTCAGTTCGGCTGCCGTTTCAGCGGCATAAGCAGAGATTGGTGGGTGGAGCTTTCCACGCTCCACTCTCACTCCACACGGGCTTCCGGGATGCCATTCGCCGTAGAGAACCTGCAGGTCTACCAAAGGTCGTCGATTTCGCCGACGCTGTCTTGGCCAGGACCGAGCACTTCCCCGCGGCTACGGATTCCTCGCCAACCAAGCCAACCCCTGCTCCATCCGAGATCCGATCCAACCCTCCGTCCGTCACGGACATTGGGCAGCAGAACTGCACCGGGGCACCTGATGCCAATCCTAACATGACCCGATCCCACACCACTCTTCTTCACGTCCGCAGCAGCGCCCACCCCGTTCTTCTCCGGGCAACTGCCCCACTTGCCACCCGCTTCGGTCGTGTTATAGTAGTGGCTTCGGCAACGGGTCGGTGGCCGACGGACTGCCCGGGTTCTCCGGTCAGTTCGAACTCTGTAACACATGCTCACGAAATGCCCGTTCAGGGCGACTGAAGCGACCTTTTGGGAAGGCGTGACAGGTGAGACGTCACTTCGATGTCGTTCCTGCCGACCTGCGTCTTCCCCGGACCCGCTGCAAGACAGGACCACACCCCATGTCCAGTTCACTCGTCAAGGATCTCATCGAGGCCGGCATCCACTTCGGCCAGCGCTCCAGCGGCTGGAACCCCAAGATGTCGCCGTACATCTACGGCAAGCGCAACTCGATCCACATCATCGACATCAAGTCCTCCATCAAGGGACTCCTCCTCGCCAAGAAGTTCATCGCCCGCACCGTCTCCGATGGTAAGGACGTCTGCTTCGTCGGCACCAAGCGGCAGGCACGCGATGTGCTCCAGCAGCGCGTCGGTGATGTCGGCATGCACTGGGTTACGGAACGCTGGCTCGGTGGCACGCTCACCAACTTCCGGACCATCCGCTCCCGCCTCAAGCGACTCGAGGAACTTGAGACCATCGAGCAGAATGACAACTTCCAGAGCTACTCCAAGAAGATGGAGTCCCAGCTCCGCCGCGAGATGCGGAAGATCCGCCGCAACCTCGAAGGCATCCGCAACATGAACAAGCTTCCCGGCTGCATCGTCGTCATCGACGTCCGCCGCGAGACCAACGCGCTCGCCGAGGCCCGGAAGCTCGGCATTCCGACGATCTGCCTCATCGATACTGACGGCGATCCCGATCTCGCTGACATTGCCATCCCCGGCAACGACGACTCCATGCGTTCCATCGATGTCGTCGTCCGCGAACTCTGCGCCGCCGTCACCGAAGGCAAGCAGACCAGGGCCACCAAGTCCGGCGATCGCGACGAAGCCGCCGACGCCGGCCGCTCCGGAGACGCACCCGCCGGTCGTCGCAGCCGCCGCGCCCAGTACTCCGCATCGTCCGAAGATGCCGGCACCTCCGACGCCAACGACGCGGAAGTCAGCGTCGCCGCGGCGAGCGACTCCTGATCGAGGCCGGCCCGGCCGGCGTTGCGACAACCCGAATTCGACCAATTCGCCCCATCCCCTGCGATGCCGGGCGGCTCACCCATCACACCGAACCACATCGAACCCCGCTCCACTTCGAGACGGGGCAACCATCGGAGACGACCCACGATGTCCCAGATCTCTGCCAAGCAAGTCATGATGCTCCGCAACAAGACCGGCCTCTCCATGATGGAGTGCAAGAAGGCCCTCGTCGAGGTCGACGGCGACATCGACGGCGCCGAGGAACTCCTCCGCAAGAAGCTCAAGGGCAAGATGGACACCCGTACCGATCGCGCCGCCGGCGAAGGCTGCATCGCGATCGCCACCGACGGCAACCAGGCCGCAATCATCGAACTCCGCGCCGAGACGGACTTCACCGCCAAGAACGACACGTTTGTCGATGCCGCGCAGAAGATCGCTGAGGCCTGCCTGGGTCAGGCCGATGGTGAAGTCTCCGCCGACGCCGGCATCACCGGCATGATCGACGAACTCCGCATCTCCACCGGCGAGAACATCTCCCTCGCACGCGCCCTCAAGGCCTCCGGCGACAACTACGGCACCTACATCCACCACGACCGCAAGACGGGCGTCCTCCTCACCTTCTCCGGTGACATCAGCGAAGACACCGCCCGCGACATCTGCATGCACATCACCGCCGCCGTTCCCCGCCCCGCCGGTGTGTCGCGCGACGACGTCCCCGACTCCGTGATCGAGAAGGAACGCCGCCTCGCCATCGAGATGGCCAAGGAGTCCGGCAAGAACGAGGAAATCGCCGCGAAGATGGTCGAGGGCAAGATCAACAAGCTCTACAGCGAACTCGCCCTCATCGAGCAGATCTTCGTCAAGGACGGCGCCACCAAGATCTCCGACCTCCTCCCCGCCGGGGCCACCATCAAGGCCTTCAGCCGCTGGCAGGTCGGCGAGGAAGCCTGATCCGAGCGCCGCACTCCCGGAAACAGCTCTCAAGGGCGACCTGGCCTCAGCCACGGTCGCCCTTGCTGCATTTCAGGAACCACACCCGGCCGCACGCGTCCGTCCAACGACCACGGAGTCAGTTCAGTCGGAATGAAGCGGAGTTCCTCCGAGTCCCGGGAGGAGGCAATCAAGCCCGGTTCCCATTTCCCGGTTCCCGACTCCCGAGAACAGGAACACGGCCAAGAGACTCAAAGTGCTCTATCATCCTTCAGGAGACCCACATGACGAGACGGACATATGCCACCGCAACCTGCACCGCCAGCACACTCCTGCTCATCGCCGCACTCCCCGCGCTGACCGGCTGCTACCGCCATGTCGTCAGCGCCTCCGGCCCGAACGCCGAGTCCTATGACCTCCACGAGCCCAACAACCCCAACCAGAAGGCAGTTCCGCAGGAGAAACGCACGTATCGCTTCCCCAACCGCATGCAGCCGCAACTACAATGACCGACCAGACGCTGACGCACTTCGAAGGACACTCGCGTCGGCAGCCACCGAGGAGACACCATGGGCATTGAAGCCGCGCTGTCCGCAGAAGGATTCCTGACCACCCAGCTCAAGCGGGTCATCAACTGGTCCCGCCGCTCCAGCCTCTGGCCCATGCCATTCGCCACGGCATGCTGCGGCATCGAGCTCATGGCCACGGCCTCCAGCCGCTACGACCTCGCTCGCTTCGGCGCCGAAGTCATGCGCTTCAGCCCGCGCCAGTCCGACCTCCTGATCGTCGCCGGACGCATCAGCATCAAGACCATGCCCGTCCTCCAGCGCATCTACCAGCAGATGGCTGAACCCAAGTGGGTCATCTCCATGGGTGCCTGCGCCTCCACCGGCGGCGTCTTCGATACCTACGCCGTCGTCCAGGGATGCGACCAGTTCATCCCCGTCGACGTCTACGTCCCCGGCTGCCCGCCACGCCCCGAGCAACTCATCGAAGGCGTCATGGCCATCCAGAAAATCGTCGACGAAGACGGCATCCCCCCCCGCGGCCCCGACGGCAAACGAATCCCCCTCAACATCGCCCTCCAGCCCACCCACAATGTCGCCCCCCAGCCCACAACCCTCGGGAACGCCTGACATCGGCGGCATGCCCTCCGGGTCGATGCAACAAGCTCCTCTCCCCTCGCTCCCCGCGCCCCACCTGCTATACTCCCGCCCATGTACGAGATGATCGACTACCTCCCGATCCTCATCCTCATTCTCATGGCGGTCACTTTCGCCGTGGCAAATGTCGTGTTGACGCTCATTCTCGGCCCGCAGCGCGATGGCGCGGTCAAGGCCATGACCTATGAGTCCGGCATGAACCCCATCGATACCGCCCGCAAGCGATTCAATGTGCGCTTCTACATCATCGCCATGGCCTTCCTCGTCTTCGATGTCGAGATCATCTTCCTCTACCCGTGGGCGACCACTTTCACGAACATCGATCCCCAGTCAGCCGAAGGACCCATCTTCCTCGGACGAGTTCTCTTCTTCATGCTGACCACGATCATCGCCTACATCTATGGCTATCGGAAGGGTGTCTTCCGCTTTGACTGAAGCCGTCGCCGCACCCGTCCGGGCCACCGCGGCGACCTCCCATCGAATCGCCGCTGCATGCACCGCGCTCGGTAGCATCACGCTCCTCGGGGTTGCCGCGTGGCTTCAACCTGCCGGCGCCGGTCACGGCACACACGAACAACTCGGTCTCTACCCCTGCGTCTGGGCCAGTGCACTCGACTTCCCTTGCCCCACCTGCGGCATGACCACGTCCTTCGCTCACGCCGCCGATGGCGACTTCGTCACAGCTTTCCTCACTCAGCCCTTCGGGACTCTGCTCGCCATCGTCACCGCCACCACGTTCTGGCTCGCACTCCACCAGGCCGTGTTCGCTTCCCGAGTCGGGCGGATGACAGACCTGCTCCTCCGTGGCCGCACTCTCTGGCTCGGCGCTGTCCTTCTGGGAGCGGCCTGGGTCTACAAGATCATCGTCTGGTAACACCCCCCGAACGACCCCTTCCTTCACGCGGAAGCTATGATGGAACCCCGCCACACCGGGAGCGTCCAACGTGGCCGGACCCTGAGTGAGGCCCAGACGGGAGCCCCATGACACCACGTCGCCTGACAATCCGAGTCGGTATTGCCGCCCTGCTCCTCTCCGGAGTCGCCGCTCTCAGCGGGTGTGCCGTGGCCGCGCTGGTTGGCGGCATGGCGGACTCCTACATGGACACCGCCGATGTCGAGCGTCCCGCCGAGTACATCGGCCTCGCCGACGAGACCTTCGCCCTCTTTGTTTCATCGGATCGCATCATCGAAGCAGAGTTCCCGGGTCTGGTCAGCGCGCTCATCGTCACCATGTCGAGCGAACTCGGTGTGCCGGAGCGCACCAATGCTGCGGGATTCGTCCCCGGTCCGAACGTCCTGCAATTCCAGTACAACAACCCGGATTGGACCGCATGGAGCTATCCCCAGATTGCCGAGGAACTGGGCGTCACCCGCCTGATCATCGTCGACCTCTACGACTTCCGCCTCTACGAACCCGGCAACGTCCACCTCTGGGACGGTCGTGCCGCCGCCCGCGTCGGCGTCCTTGAGATCAACGGCCCGATCCCCGGCGACTTCGCCTTCAGCCGCGACGTCCAGGTGCGCTTCCCGGACTCCGGCGGTTACGGCCCATCCGACATTCCGGCGAACGCCGTCAAGGCGCAGCTCACTCGGCGCCTCATCGATCGCACGACGTGGCTCTTCTACGACCACATGGAAAAGTACCGCCCCGACTATTGATCGGCTGACCAACTCCGGACCATCCCAAATGCGCTCTCTTCTCACGCTGCTGCTGCTTCTTGCCCTTCTGCCCATCGCGGGTTGCAACATCGCTGCGCCCGTCTTCTTCGCGGTGCACGGCCCGCCGAAGACCAAGGCGCTGACCAGCCTCGACAGCAGCCGCAAGACGGTCGTCTTCATCGACGACCTGCGCAGCAATCTCCCCCGCCGCTCGTTGCGTCACGTAATCGCCGAGGGCGCTGAGCAGGAGTTGATGCAGAGGGGTGTGGTTGCGGAAGCCAACATGATCTCCTCCCGCTCCGTGATTCACGAAGCCGGACTGGAGACGTATTCCGAGCGCCTGTCGATCGTGGAACTCGGCCGGCGCGTGCAGGCCGAAGTCGTGATCTATGTCGAGGTCCTCGACTGGACGCTCTCGCGTGAGGGCGGCGGCCTCGCCCCCCAGGCGCGCCTCGGGCTCAAGATCATCGACACTCTCGCTGACGAGCGAGTCTTCCCAACCACCGCCGGCGCCTTTGGCTTCACGGTCAAGATGCCCGTGCAGTCGAAGATCAGCATCTCCACGCTTTCCGAGAAGGCAGCCCTCGAACAGGGACTCGCGGAACTCTGCGGCTACCAGGTGGCCCGGCTCTTCTACGACCACGAGAAGGACCCCATCTCGACCCGCTCGCGATGACCATGCGGATCCTGCACCTCCTCCATCCACCTTCCGCCGGTGACGCCGCCATCCGACGGCTCCGCCTGCTCATCGCCGAAGACTCCGAGGCTCACCAAGTCCTGCTCATCGGCGGATCCAGCGACGAGCGCGATGTCCATGCTCTCGGCATCGACACCATGGATCGGCTGTCCCCACCCTTCGGCCGACCGGAACTCGCAATCCTGCCTCTCCGTCGATTCCTCCGCACACGCCCCTCGTTCGATCTCATTCACGCCTGGTCCCCTGATGCGCTCTGCCTCGCGGCTCACGCCCGTCCGCATGTGCCGCTTCTTGCCACACTCGGACTCCCACCCGACACCCGCCACTCGCGCGTCCGCCATCGCCTGCTCAGCGCCGCATCCCGCAAAGCAACGCTCTGTTTCTCCAACTCGTGGACCCGCGCCGCGTGGTTCGATCAGTATGACCTCGCGCCACTCGACGAGCGCGTGATCCACAATGCCATGCGCCCCAGCGGTGACGATGTTTCACGCGAGCAACTCCGCGAAGAGTGGAACGTCGACGATGAGAGCCTCGTCATCCTCACCGGAGGTGATCCGGTGCGACGACAGCCGTCGCGCCTGCTCATGTACGTCGCGGCACTCTCCGTCTACTCCGGCCAGCCCGCCGCCGTGATCCTTCAGAGCGGCGCGCGAGATCTCGAACGCACGCGGCGCTTCGATGTGCACTACGGCGGGCCATGGCAAGTCATCATCGACGACCGCCCCAGCGAAGACCTGCTCGTCGGCGCTGATGTCGCTCTCTGGCACCACCACCTGACCGGCGCGGAGTCCCTCGGCCCACCCGTCGGCATCGATCTTCTTGAGGACGCCGCCGCACGCGGTATCCCCTTCGTCGCCGGCGAGCATCCGATCGTGGATGAACTTCGTGCCGCGGCACCGAAGCGGCCCCATGCCGAGCGCCCCATCATCGACCTGATCGAACAGATGCTCCGCATCCGCAAGGATCCGGACGCTATCCGGCGAGAGACGGCGGCAATCCGTGCCGACGTCCGCCCGCGGCATGAACCTGACCGCTGGCTGTCGTCATACCGGGACGTCTACAGGTCACTTGCCTGAGGCTACTCGCGCACCTGACCCGAGCCTCGCAGCACCCACTGGAACGTCGTCAGATCCTCGGCACCCATCGGTCCCCGGGCGTGGAGTTTGTCTGTCGAAATCCCGATCTCCGCGCCCAGTCCATACTCACCACCGTCCGCAAAACGCGTCGAGCAGTTGACCATGACGTTGGCTGAGTCAACGAGTGCCGTGAACCGATCGGCCGCGCCGATCGATGAAGTCACGATGCACTCCGTGTGCTGGGATCCATGTATCCGGATGTGCTCGCACGCAGCCTCAAGTGAGTCCGCGACCGCCACGGACACAATCAGGTCGAGGTACTCGGTGTCCCAGTCCGCATCCGTCGCCGTGACAGAACCCGTCAACGCACAGACCTGAGCATCGCCGCGAACGTCGACGCCACGTTGCTTCAGTGCGTCGACGACGCGCGGCACCATCCGCTCGGCCACATCCCGATGAACCAGGATGGTCTCGATCGCGTTGCAGACACCGGGCCGCTGTGTCTTGGCGTTCACCGCAATGGCGGTTGCGACCTCCTCCAGCCCTTCGATGTGTCGGTCGATGTACAGATGACACAGGCCCGCATCGTGCTTCACAACCGGTATCGTTGCCGATTCAGTCACCGCACGGATGAGTCCGGGGCCGCCGCGAGGAATCACCAGATCAACAATGCCGTTCATGCGCACGAGGGAAGTGACGGCAGTCCGATCAGGTGTATCCACGAAGCCGACAGCATCACCAACACCCGCATCCTCCAGTGGTCGCCGTACCGCCTCAACGATCGCGCGGTTCGAATGCATGGCTTCGCTGCCACCCTTGAGAACCACGGCATTGCCGCTGCGGATGCAGAGCGCCGCCGCATCGCTCGTCACGTTCGGCCGACTCTCGTAGATCACGAGCAACACGCCAATGGGCACACGCCGCTTCTCAAGTCGGATGCCATTCGCCAGTACGCGCCCTTCAAGCGTACGCCCCACGGGATCCGGCTGACGAGCGATCGCACGGACGGCATCAGCCATCCTCTGCACCCGTTCGGAAGTGAGCATCAAGCGGTCGCGCATGGCGGCCGTGAGATCCTGCCCGGCATCCAGGTCTCTCCCGTTGGCATCGAGAATGGACTGCTCGGCCCCCTCAAGGGCGTCCGCGATGGCATCCAGGAGAGCCGTCCGCTCACCACCAGGCATGGTGCGCAAGGGCAGTGCGGCCTGATTCGCCGTACGAGCGATGCGATCGCACATCCGCGCGGTCGCGTCATCATTCATCGGTCGGACTCCGCTTGACCGCGGTGAACCCCACACTCGGCACCGATGGAGATGCGGTGACACTCTCGGGCAACGGTACGAGGACTCCGCCCTCCTCATCGCGCACGAAGATCGTGACCGGCTTGGACGTGATGCCCTTCTCGAGTTCGTCACTCGACAACAGGAGCATCGCCAGCAACGCCGGTGCGCCGTCGCCCTGCCAAGGTTCGAGCAGCGCGGCCGGCCCTGTCAGCGTCACTCCGATGAGACGATCCTCCTCCTTGATGGCGACGTCCCAGTTCTGCAGTTCAATTGACGGAAGCACGACCTGAACCGGAACCTCCGGCCGCGAAATGGTCTGGATCGTGCTGCGGAGTGTCAGTTCCACGCCGACCGACTTGGCGCTGCAGGTGATACCAGATGCCACCCAGTCATCCGGGAGGGTCACCGGAACGTTCAGGGTCCGTGCGACGCCCGTCGGCAGGTCGCGATCCAACTGGTCTGCGGTCAGGTCGACGATCACGGCGGCGTCAACCGCAAGATGGGTACTCAGCGCGCCCTGCGAGCCGGTGAGCGTTACCGCGGCGGGTGTCACGACTGGCGAACCCGCCAGCGAAATGTCCTCGGCCACGCGCACGCGAACCGGAACTTCGCGGTCCACGAGATCCTCCACCACGACCCTGACGGAAGACGGCACCACGGAAAGCAGTTGGACCCGCGCCTCGCGCACTCCGACGTACGCCTCGATGGCCTCGAGAAGGTCGACCTTGAGATCGCCGCGACCAGGCGGCATTCCTCTGTCACCGGGGGCAAACTGCATCTCGTCACCGATGATGCCTCGGAAGCGGCGTATGGCGGTATTGGAGCCGCGCACTTCTATGGTCACGCGCCCGTCCCACTGAGCATCCTGAATGCGAATCTTGGGCGTACCGGTCGGTGAACTGACAAACTTGATCTCCGCGATTCCGGAGTCTGTACCCAGGCTGTCGGCCTCGGCGAAGAGCCAGATGGCCATGGCCAGCAACACGACGATGACAGCGGTGCGGACGCGATCAGCCACCGGTCCCCTCCTTGACCTTCTTGGCGGACTGAGTCGGCGCGTCGGGCATCAGGATGGCGGTCTCCGCAAGTTCGGCTTCCTCCGCCTCGGCGCTCTCGGGGTCGAAGCCGCGAGCGAGTCGTTTACTCAACTCCTGCTCCAGGGACTCGGGCGTGAGCCAGCGGAGGAAGGTGTTCCCTTCGGCAAGACTGATCGCCCCCGTCTCCTCGCTCACCACGACGATCACGGCGTCCGAGACTCGGGCCAGTCCCAGCGCCGCGCGATGCCGCGTACCAAAATGCTGCTCCTTGACCTCACCCGGCTCAGCCAGTGGGAACTGGACGCACGCGGCCACGATCTTGCGCCCCCGGATCACCACGCCCATGTCGTGCAGCGGGCCGTTGGGCCAGAAGATGGCGTTCAGCAGGTGCGAAGAGATGTCTGCGTTCAGGGCGCGGCCTGTTTCAATGGTCTCGCGCAGGCCCACCTGTCGCTCGATCGCGATGATGGCGCCGAACTTGCTCTTGCTCAGGAAGCTGCACGCCGACACCACCGCATCCACAACCGGACGGACTTCCGTCTGCGAACCGCGGAAGAAGGGCGCTTCGCCCAACCGGATCAGGGCGCGACGCAGTTCGGGCTGGAACGTCACGATCAGCACGATCGCTGCCAATCCGAGAAACTTGTCGTAGAGCACGGTCAGACGCGCGAATGCATCGCCCTGACCGATGACCCGGACGGTGATCGTCGTCACCACGATGATGAGAAGCAATCCCTTGAGGGCTCCAGCTGCACGCGTGCCTCTGACGAATCTGAGGACGAGATACACGCACACACACAGCACCGCCAACTCAACGGCGACTTCAATCGCGGAGTACTCCGCCAGTCGGGAGAGGATTTCTCTGACTCTTTCGAGCACCGTGAATAAACCTCGGTTCGGCCGCTCAACAGGCCTGAGGAGGGAGTATAGCCCATGCGCAGATCCCATGAAGCAATCCCACGCCACCGCCCGACCGGCTATCCTGTGCAGCCCGCAAGGCGGCCTGGGTACCAACAGTGAAAGATCGAAGCGCCATCCTGAAACTCGCTGTCCTCGGCGCCGGTCCAGTCGTGGCACTCCTGCTCTGGGGCATCCTCTCCACCACCACCGACCTCGAAGCGGATGCGGTCAATACCGCCGCGGTCCTCGGTCTGATGGCGACCTGGTGGCTCACCGAGGCGATCCCGCTGCCAGCGACGGCGCTCCTCCCGCTGGCCCTCTTCCCGGCGCTGGACATCGCATCGATGAAGGCGGCTGCCGAGCCCTTCGCCAAGCCGACGATCTTCCTGTTTCTCGGCGGGTTCCTGCTGGCGAAGGGGCTGGAGCGCTGGGGCCTGCACAAGCGGATTGCGATGCATACGATCCGCATCGTCGGCACCAGCCCGAATCGCCTGATCGGTGGCTTCATGGTTGCGACAGCACTGATGTCCATGTGGATGTCCAATACCGCAACTGCAATCATGCTTCTGCCCGTCGCCCTGAGCGTGATCTCACTGGTGGAGCGCGAGACGGGTGAATCCGGCGGTGCATTCTCGACCTGCCTGCTCCTGGGACTCGCGTACGCGGCCAGCATTGGCGGTGTCGGCACTCCGATCGGTACGCCTCCCAACGTCATTCTCGTCCAGTACCTGGCCGACCAGAACCATCCAGTGACATTCGCCAGGTGGATGCTCGTCGGCCTGCCCACAGTCCTGATCTTTCTTCCGACCACCTGGCTCATGCTGACGCGCCTGCTCTATCCGGTTCGGATGAAAGAACTGAAGGGCGGACGTGAGTTGATCGATCGCGAGATCCAGCGCCTCGGTCCGATCAGCCGCGGCGAATGGACTGTCATGGCCGTCTTCGGGCTCACGGTGCTGGGCTGGCTCAGCACCGGCGTTCTGAAGGGCCTTGAATCGCCGGATCTGGCCTTCCTCAACCGGCTTCATGACGCGAGTATCGCCATCTTCGGCGCCATTCTGCTGTTCATCATCCCCGTCGACCTTCGGAAGCGGGAATTCGCGCTTGACTGGAAGGCCGCCGAGGGGATCCCATGGGGCATCCTCCTTCTCTTCGGAGGTGGTCTGAGCCTCGCCGACGCCGTTTCGTCGACCGGACTCTCGCAGTTCATCGCCGGCCAGGTGGAAGCACTCGGAAGCGTTCCGACGGTCGTACTCATTCTGTGCGTCGCCGCTGTCACAATCTTCCTGACGGAGGTCACGAGCAACACGGCGACCACCACAATCTTCGTCCCGATCCTCTTCGCGATGGCGATCGGTGAAGGTCTGAACATGGACCCACAACTGCTGGTGGTCCCGGCCGCGATCGGTGCCAGTTGCGCATTCATGATGCCGGTCGCGACACCGCCGAACGCAATCGTCTTCGCGTCCGGGCACATTCGCATTCAGCAGATGGCGCGGGCCGGAATCTGGCTGAACATCCTCAGCATCATCGTTGTCACGGTGATCACCTACACGGCGGCAACCTGGGCTCTCGGGATTGATCACACCGGCGTGCCGGCGTGGGTGGAGCAACCGGCACCGGCGGAGCAAAGTCCATGAGTGGCTACAGGATCCGTCGCTTTGAAGAAACCCCCAATCCGAACGCCGTCAAGTGCATCCTGGACAGACGGATCTCCGACGTCCCCCGCTCGTTCCTGAGTGCAGCCGATGCAGCCGATGACCCGCTCATCGCGGCGATCTTCGAGGTCCCCGGCGTTCGCAACGTCCTCACTCTTGACGACTGGATCACCATCGGGAAGTTCCCTGATGCGCCCTGGTCCGAGATCCGCAGGCGCGTCGCAGAGATCCTGCGCGAGGGAGGGTCGGCGGACGCCGCGCCGTGAATCGGGATCACTCCATCACAACAGCGCTCACTGCCTGGTTTCGTGTCAAGGCCAGGGTGCTCCCATGGCGGACAATTGAGCGCGACCCATGGCGTTCGCTGGTCAGCGAGTTCATGCTGCAGCAGACACAGGTGGATCGCGTCATCGAGAAGTTCGAACCCTTCCTCTCACTCTTCCCGACACCTGAAGCACTTGCGCGAGCGTCACAGGATGATGTTCTTGCAGCGTGGGCAGGGCTGGGCTACTACCGACGCGCGCGGAACCTTCATGCCGCAGCCACATCAATCGCCGATCGATTCGGCGGCAGCGTCCCGACGAGTGTGGACGATCTGCTGACGCTCCCGGGCGTCGGGCGGTACACGGCTGGTGCGATCATGAGCCTGGTCCATCACGAACCAGAGCCGATCGTCGATGGGAACGTCCGGAGGGTCCTTCTGCGTCTCGACGGAGAGGACCTTCCCGATGCACCAGCGACGGATCGCCGCGTCTGGTCGCGTGCAGGGGCGCTCGTGAGTGAGTCGGGGCATCCCGCGGCGTTCAATGAAGGCCTGATGGAACTGGGCGCCCTGATCTGTACGCCCCGATCTCCGAAGTGTCCTGAGTGTCCACTGGTCGCAATGTGCAGGGCTCACGACGCGGGGACTCAAGAGGACATTCCGCGCCCAAAGAAGCGCCCGAATCGGAAGGAACTCTTCGGAGCCGCCCTGATTGTGCGCGACGACACCGGCAGATTGCTCATCCGGCGACGCCCGGACGTCGGCCTCTGGGCAGGCATGTGGGAGGCGCCCACATTGGAGCAGGAGAGCCACCCGCCAAGTGCCGAAGAGGTCTCAGCGTGGTGCGGGGCCGCTGCAACCCCGCTCTCGCTTCGCTTCATCCACCAGACCACCCACCGAATTGTCCACTTCGAAGGATGGACGGCGGAATCGGCCCCGGCCCTTGCCGATGGGCGCGCTGTCAGCGGTGAAGAGATTGGCCGGCTCGGCATTTCAAACGCCCAACGGCGCCTTCTGAGGCTTGCCGAGGTACTCCCTGAGGCGTAAGGGGGTACCGATCAGGTCGCCGGATCGGGCTGGTGTTCGGGGTCGTTTGCTGGTAGGATGCTCGGCTCGCCTGACACCGGCAATGGAGGCGACGCTTCGCGGACGCGTGTTCCGTGAGGCGTGACTTGTCTGACTTTCACACGCCGCGAGCGTCCGCGGCGGGCTCACCGACACTTGCGTTGGTGGCCGAGCGAGCCGGACATCGCAGGACGGCCCCTACATACCATGATTGACAATAACCTGATCGCGTCCCTGGGATTGATGGATGACGAGGCGAATGCTCTCCTTTCGGAAGCGTACGGCTCTGACGTTGCCGAGGGCAACATGGACTCCCTTCTCACGGAAGCGTCTGACGACCTGAAGCCGGATTCGATTCTGACGGGCCGCGTGATCGGCCTCGCGGGTGACGACGTCGTGATTGACGTCGGCCTCAAGTCTGAGGGCCTGATCCCGAAGAACGAGTTTGACGATCCGGCGATGCTCCAGCCGGGCACCGAGGTCAAGGTGCTGCTGGAGTCCCTCGAAGATGAGAAGTCGGGCCTGATTCAGCTTTCGAAGCGCAAGGCCGACCGGATGATCAACTGGCAGAAGATCATCAACACCACCAACGAGGGCGACACGGTCGAAGGCAAGGTCATGCGGAAGATCAAGGGTGGCCTGCTTGTCGACATCGGCGTGCCGGTCTTCCTGCCCGCATCGCAGGTTGACATCCGTCGTCCCGGTGACATCGGCGAGTACATCGGACGCGACATTCGCGCCGAGATCCTCAAGATCGACGAGCAGCGTCGCAACATTGTCATCTCCCGCCGCAAGCTCATCGAGCACGAGCGTGAGAAGGCGAAGAAGCGTCTGCTGGGCGAGATCAAGGAAGGCGACATCGTCAAGGGCACTGTCAAGAACATCGCGGACTTCGGCGCGTTCGTCGACCTCGGCGGCATCGACGGCCTGCTCCACATCACGGACATGTCGTGGGGCCGGATCAACCATCCTTCCGAGATGGTCAAGATCGACGAGGTCATCGAAGTCAAGATCCTGAACATCGACTTCGACAAGGAGAAGATCGCGCTGGGTCTGAAGCAGAAGGAAGCCTCCCCGTGGGAGGAGATCGAGACCCGCTACCCGATCGGCTCACGTGTCAAGGGCTCGGTGGTGAATCTCATGTCCTACGGTGCCTTTGTCCGCCTGGAAGATGGCATCGAGGGTCTGGTGCACATCTCCGAGATGTCGTGGACCCGCCGCATCAACCACCCGTCCGAGATCGTCAACGTGAACGACGAGGTGGATGTCGTGGTGCTGGACATCGACAAGAACAAGCAGGAAATCAGCCTCGGCATGAAGCAGACCGAGGTGAACCCGTGGGAGCTGGTTGCCGAGAAGTACCCGCAGGGCACCGTCATCAAGGGCACCGTCCGCAACCTCACCAATTACGGCGCGTTCGTCGAGATCGAGCCGGGTATCGACGGCCTGCTGCACGTTTCGGATATCTCCTGGACCAAGAAGGTCGCGCATCCCAACGAGATCCTTCAGAAGGGTCAGGAAATCGAGTGCGTGGTTCTCGAGGTGGACCAGGACAAGCAGCGCGTTGCGCTCGGCGTGAAGCAGCTCACCGAAGACCCGTGGCTGGACGCCATTCCCGGTGCCTACAAGCCCGGCATGGTGGTTCGAGGCAAGGTCACGAAGATCACCAACTTCGGTGTCTTCGTCGAGCTTGAGGATGATCTCGAGGGCCTGCTGCACATCTCCGAGCTTGCAGACCACAAGGTCGAGAACCCCCACGACGTGGTCAAGGCCAACGAAGAGGTGGACGTCAAGATCCTGCGCGTCGACACGCTCGATCGCAAGATCGGCCTCTCCCTCAAGCGTGCCCAGTGGGGTGCGATCGAGGAAGAGCGCGAAGCTCGCCAGGAGCAGGGCCGGACGCCTTCCAAGGGCGGCATGGACGACCACGGCGCCATGGGCTCCGACAAGATCCAGCTCTGATCGGGTCAGGCAACTGCGACAAGACAATCGGGGCGGTCCATTTCGGACCGCCCCTTTCCTTGCGCAGATCAGCTCTTTGATTCGGAACGGGGCGACGCCTTTTCCGGCAGCCGCCCCGGAGAGAGAGCGTCCGAGCAACACGCCCTTCTCGCGGAACGAGTCCAGCCCACTCGCGTCTGATGTCTGTTCAACACAGAACGAGGAAGTTCAGCAGCGTGAACAGCATCACACGTCGACGCGTGTCCGTCATCGCAATGAGCAGATGGGTCATAGTCTTCTCTGTCATGAAACCGTGTCTTCCGATGTCGAGGCAGAAGACAGTGTTCAAAACCCGTGCCAACTCGGCCCGCCGACCTTCACCACCCTCTCGCGGCCCCATATCCTGAAGGGGACGTCCGGGAACCCGTTTCGATGTTGATCCACAGGGTCAACACGTTGACAGGAGGCATCATGACAACCCGCCGGCAACCAGGAACACCACGCCTTATCGCCCGCCTGCCTTTGCTGGTCCTCACAGCCGCGCTGTTCCTCACAGGTCGTACCTCCGCGCAGGAAGGCGCATTCGATCCACCCGGAGCCGAAGATGCCATGCACGCGTGGAACGTCGTCGACAGGTGGACGCGCGACTGGGCGTTCCCCACCGAATTGGAGTTCATCGATCCGGCGCGGACCGCTGGCGCTTGCATCACCATTCGCCTTTCCGGACGTGTCGTCGGTCGCGGCGTCTCAGTTCGTGATGACGGCGCCGCGATCTGGGACGCCACGAAGCGGGCGCATGAGGATGCCGTTTCAAACGCCGTCCGTGACAATCTTGGCGACCTCGCAGACCTCGCTCCGCTCATGACGGTTGAACTGGAACTGGCTGGTCGGCTGAGACCCCTCGCCGGCGACACGTTCAGTGCTGCGGCCGCCCCCATCATGCCGGGGACGGGCGGCGTGGCGGCGCGTGCAGGTGAGCGAACGGACGCGATGTTCCCGGGCGTCATGCTCGCGACATCAACATCTCCGGAAGAGGCGATCCGGGCGGCGGTCGCTGGCCTGGATATCGTGGTCGGCGCGGCCGACATCTCACGGGGCAAACTGGAGCTTGCGAAGCTTCGAAGTCAGCACGATCTTGCGGTCTACCGCTTCCGAACGATCCATCTGGCTCAGTCCGATGCGCGATCAGCGCCGATCTTCCTTCACCGAGGAGGACGTGTTGTTCCCGATCATGTCCGCAGTCAATTGATATTGTCGACTGCGGACGGGATCGCGCGTCACCTGATGTCTCATGACTGGCCGGCGTCCGAACAGCCCCGGGGGATGACGGGCCCGTACCTGCCGTGGCTTGACGAATACACCCCCTTCGAAGCGACACCGCTTCAGCAGGCTCTCACGGCATGGAGCCTCCTGCGGTACGCGAAGCTGTCGGGCGTGGATCCCGCCACGTCGGAGCAGGCGCATCGCTTTGCCGTCACGCTCATCGAAGAACTGCTGATCCCGGTGGTCGACAACGAGAATCCGGCCCTGTGCGAACCCGACCCCATGCTCGATCCGGTCGCCGTCGCCATGATGCTGGTCGCTGATGCCGAGGCCGAGGACCCCATGCTTCCCAGGACCACGTGGCTCAACGGCGTCTCACTGCTTCGTGAGACCGTGAATGTGCGCGAACGCTGGAATGCGCTTCGACCCCATGATCAGGCCATGATCGCGTTCGGTCTCGCTGCTGTTGGAGAAGTTGGGGAAGAGACCGATGAGTACGCGACGCTCGCACGCGACGCCGCGGCTGCCCTCCTCGCCCGGACTGATCGCGGCGAGATGGTCTCGGTGATGCCGTGGCTTGGCTGGACGCTGCTGCGGGTTGCCGACAAGGCAGAGCCACTCGGTGCGGCGGTGGCACTGCGTGATATGCGGTCGCTGACTTGGAGTTTCCAGTTGAGCCGCGATGACACAGGCCTGGAGGACGCCGACCTTTCGGGTGGGATCGTCTTCACCCGGGGCCGGACCATGCTCCCGACCTGGCAGTCTGTCCGGCCCCTCGCGTTCATTGCCACGATGCTCGGCGATGAACGCCTGACGACCGAGGAAGAACGCAACGACGAGATCGTCCGCCTGCTCCGTTCGCTTCGGTTCCTGATCCAGCTCACGATCCGGCAGGGCGAGACGTGGTTCTGCGTCGACCAGGAGTCGGCCATTGGCGGCGTCAGGGCCTCGCTCTGGGACGCCACCCAGCCGATCGAGGCCAACTGCCTCGGGCTGCTGACGCTCTGTGAGGCGATTGAGTCGGCTCGCAGCTTCCGGTAACCGGATCCGACGCCCCGCGGCGCCGAATGGAGGAACCGCTCGCCCTCGTACGCATCCAATCCCGAGGATGCCCCGATTCTCGCTGGATTCGGACCGATCGGACCGAATACAGTGTGAACAGTTGGAACCGGTTGTTCCTACCTGGAGACTGCCATGAAACTGATCCCCATCGTCCTCGCAGCTTCCGGCCTTGTGCTCGGAAGCCAGGCACCGGACGCCATCGCCCAGTCCTCGGCCCCGTCGCTCACCCCTGGGCGGACTGTCGTGGTCTCAGCGGATCCCCGTCGCGCGACGCTGGCCCGCCTGATGCGTCCGATCTCCACGGAGCTTGAGAACGCTCGACTGGAGGACATCGTCAACTTCGTCGGCGACTTCACCGGTGCGGACATCGATGCCAAGTGGGCGGACGATCGTTCCGGCATTGGTCTGGACCCGGACTTCGAAGTCACGATCTCCGTGAACAATGTCGAGTCACTCACGTTCCTCGAGCGTGTGCTCGAGAAGGCTGAAGCTTTGGATTTCGTCGAGAACACGTGGCAGCTTGGCAATGACGGTGTGCTCGAGATCGGTCCGAAGGAAGTCCTGAATCGTCACCGAACCCTTGTGGTGTACGACATCAACGACCTGCTCTTCCAGATCCCCAACTTCGGCAACGTCCCCCAACTCGACCTGGACTCGATCCTTGATCAGGGTCAGCAGGGTGGCGGCGGTGGTGGCGGCTCCAGCTTCTTCGAAGACGAGGGTGATCAAGGGGCGGCGGACCTGCGCTCCCGGGAAGAACTCGTCGATCAGATCATGGACCTGATCATGGAACTGGTTGAGCCTGACCAGTGGATTGACAACGGTGGCGAAGGCGCCTCCATGGACTTCTACGACGGAACCCTGCTCATCAAGGCTCCGGACTACGTCCACCGCCAGATCAACGGCTACGACTTCTGGCCGAACTCGACGGCCAGGTCCAACCCCGGTGGTCGGTACCTGACCTTCGGACTCGACGCCCAGAATTCATCGGGGCAGTTCCGAAACACGCGGACCTTCGGCGGTGCCGGCAACACCGGCACCTCACCCTGAGATCACACGAGGCGCTCCTTGAGCGCCATGCCAGCAGCACAGCAGCCCTCCACGTCCTGCGGAGGGCTGCTGCGGTTTTTGCTGTCGACAGTGACACTCAACGACGGCGGCGCGTCGCAGCCAGACCAGTCAGCGCGAACAGTGCGGCGGCACCGGGTGCAGGCACCGACAGGGTGTCGAGTTCGATGCGATCCACGCTCAGGTGCGGGGCGAAATGCGACAGATCGATGTCGTACGACGTGACAGCATCAGTCGAGGAGAGATTCCACTTGAACTTCCACTCAACGTTGACGGTGGGGAAGCCCATGATGGGCGGGCCGGGGATGCGGCTGAGCTGCCGGCTGACATCCGGCAACGCCGTCTGAGGGTTGCCGCCGCCATCGGTGTAGTCCAGGCCGACACCGTTGTAGTTGAGCTCAGTGCCCAGCGTCCGAATCTGGAGGACGACGGTGGTGATCGGTCCCGCGGCCGCATCACTGATTGTCATGTCCAGACTCTGGAACCCGGAGTAGAGGTTGCCCTCACCACTGATCAGAATGCCGGGAGGCATTGAGAAGTCGGGCGTCGTGTTCTGCGTGAGCGAAGCTGGGATGCCGTTGGACGCCGCGTCATCCGGGAAGTTCGGACCGCCAAACGGGACCGTGAACGACTCAAAGCCGGCGTACTCCGCGTTGGGGTTGACGCCTCGGAACCCCGGTGCCGTGAAGTTCAGCGCTGCAGCGTGCGTGGCGCCGGTGAACGCCACAAGGGCCGCGATTGTCAGTTGTGTTCTCATCTCTCGATCCTTTCATTCAGGCGACACGACAACATCACCCGTAATGACGGGTCTCATCCGTACCACCGATCTCAACAATGTCGAGCAATGCTGCCCGATTCCTCGACCCGGCGACTGCCGGGCGTTCCTGTACAAATCCACCCGCTGCCGTTACGGCGCCGGCAGTGTGAAGTCCTCGCGGTCGGCAGTCGGTGACCATCGCCGCATGTCCTGAAGTTCGTCCCAACCGAGCATTTCGCCATGACCGTCAAACATCGTGGCTGGTACGCGGCCGAGTCGGAATGCCACGTTGCCGACCTGGCCGGCCGGCGTGGTTTCATCGGGAGCTTCCGCCTGCCAGCGACGCGAGAGGAAGTACGGCGGCGTGATCCGGTACATGCCGTCGATGTCGACGCCGTTGATCGGGTTGGCGCCGTAGCTGCTCGCGAAGACGATGAGATCCTGCGTCCGTGCGATATCAGTGACACGCCGGGCAAACCAGTTCGCACCCCATGCCTGCCGCAGGCTTCGCTGGTCAGCGGCGTTGGGAAGGAACGCGTAGCCCGTTCCATCGTTGTCGGCAGATCCACCGATGAAGGTCTGGTTCAGGCCGACGCGCGGCCCAGCCGACACGGCGTAGGTGTAATCGAGCCCCTCGAACTGTGACTCGATGATCCGTCGATCGCGGTAGAGGATGCCAAGGTTGTACTCAAGATACGGGAGCAGCCGCCATGGATACCGCTTGGCCACCAGGCCGGAAAGTGGCTGACCGTGCTCGTCCTTCGCGCGCACAGCGCCACTCGTCACCATGGAGTCTGACGCGTAGCCGGGCATGAGAGCGCCCTCGAAATCGTCTGCATACATGCGGTGGGCGACATTGAACTGGCGGGCTGCTGAAAGTTCCGCTGTCAACTCCGCAAACTTGCGAGCGCGCCCCAGGGCCGGAAGCAACACCGCAATCAGAATGCCTACGATCGCAATGACGACCAGCAGTTCGATCAGCGTGAAGCCGCGGCCTCTGACACTCTTCCGAGCAGCATCCATGCGAACTCTCCTTGGATCCTCACCAACGTCCGGTATCAACGCATCACCCGCCTTCTCAACACGGGATCAATCGGTTGATTTCGGACGTTGCACCACGACAAACATCGCGAGTTCCGAGTATAATTGAGACTCATTCTCAATAACAGGTCTGGAGACCACCGATGCGACAAGTTTTTCCGATTCTGCTCGCTTTTTCCGGTCTGGCAGCAGGTGCCTCCGGCATCACCGTCAGCCGAAGCCAGCCTGATCTCGATGTCTGGAATTACCCGTTCAACTTCACGCCCGGTTACCGCTCAGCGATTTCGACCTTCTCCGCCCTCGGTCAGGAGGAGCTCGCGGGCCTGACTTTCGACCAACGGGATGCCCAGATGCTGATCGCGTTCGATACCGAACCGGATGTCCCGACGGGACAGGGTCAGGCCGCGTACTGCATCTCCAGTGCCGTGATCCGAATCAACACATCGACGGACAATGCGTTTGCGTATGACCCGACCGCTGATGTCTGGCAGTCCTACCTCGAGCCCGGCGAGCCGGGTGCTGTCGCCGACCCCGACTCGGGCCGGCCCCTCGAGATGTTCGGCGCTGCGTTCCGCGGCGGCTGGACACTTGCCACCTACTACGAGGGCACAATCTCAGCGCCGGGTCCCGGCTTCGGCCCGATGGTTGCATCGGATGTGCGATATGTCTATCCGACCGATGCGCTCGCCGGTGGCACGAATGACGTCTCCAACAACGTCCGAGACGGCTTCGATGTCTTCCCCTTTGCAATTGGGCAGTGTGCCCTTGCCCCTGGCGCACTCGTCCCTTCGAACACCGAGTTCACATTTACACTGGATGTCACGAATCCGGATGTTCAGCAGTACCTCGGTGAGGCTCTCGATGCCGGTCGATTAATGGTGGTGCTGACATCGCTTCAGCCTGCTCAGTCAGGAAACGGTGGCGGGCCGGGAACAGGTTCATTCGCTACCTGGTACGCGAAAGAGAACATCTTTGGAACGGGACGTGCCGCGAGACTGGAACTCGAAGTCGAGATCCGTCAGCCGGGTGACGTGAATGGAGACACGATGGTCAACTTCGATGACCTGAATGAACTTCTGTCGAACTGGGGCGAAGTCGTCACACCGGGCACTTCAGGTGACGTCGATTGCAACGGCACTGTTGACTTCACCGACCTGAACACTCTGCTCGCGAACTGGGACGGATAGCGCCGGCCGCTACTCCGAAACCAGTTCCGTCCCTGGAGCCGCCTGACCGAAGAGGGTCAACCTCATCAGTTGAGCGAGTTCGGTGTTGTCCATCGTGCCGCGAACCAGGTGGGCGTTGGCCCCTTCTGCGCGGAGGACGCCGCCCGACACATCATCCGAAGTGGCCCAGACGATGCCGAACGCAAAGACGCGTCCGCTCCTGTCGGGCGCCGAAGAGAATGGTCGACCGCCGGTCCCCTCGACTCCATCCATCGGCGCACCGTTCGGCGCCGTGTGAGACAGAACGGACGGGACTTCATCGCCAGGAGTCACCGGAAGCCCGCGAAGGCGCATCCCGCCCGCATCGCTGTCAGCAGCAGTCAGCACGAGCGTATCGGGGCGGAACTGGACGTACCATCGCGCGACACCAATCGCCTGGTCGGCGCGACGCATGGCTTCGAGTGCGCCGCTCGCATTGTTGCGGTTCGCGAAGTTGTCCGAGCCCTCTTCTTCGACCACGAGGAAGAAGCGTTCGCCTTGTGCCGCGAGCATGCGAATGGCCACCTTGGTCATCTCGGCGACACTGGGCGCCTCTGGTTCGTAGAGCGGCAGGTCAGCCTCGGCGAGAACCTCTTCGGGTCTGTCGTTGAACGTATGCCCCCAGGCGAAGAGCCCCAGCACGCGATTGGTATCGGCGGGGAGCGAGAGCAATTCATCGCGGTTGTATACGACCGCATATCCAAGGTCCCTGGCTTCGCGCACCAGGTTGCGTCGGTCTTTCCGGGTTCCCACACCGTGGACTCCGCTCACGCCCTCGGGCAGGAAGAAACGCTCGCCTCCACCCAGGATGACGGTCACACCGGAGTGCACGAGTTGCGCGCAGATCTCGTCGTGCTCTCTCCGGTACTCAACGGATGTGACGAAACAGGCCGTGCCCGGCTCAGAAGCAACGCCTGACTGAACGAGGCCGACCGGGATCCCCGCCCGAAGCGCCTGATGCGCGACTGACAGGGAATTGCCGTGGCCATCGACAAGGGCCTCACCCTGCTCGCCTCCATCGGATCGCCCGAAGGCCTCCGAGCCGACCTTGACCCCGTAAGCATGCGTCGTGGCGCCACCCTTGCTTGTCGCAGTCAAGCTGTCCGCCATGTGGCCGCGATACACGGCGATGTGCGGCAGTCGGTCCCAGTGCAGGTCGCCATCCGGCCCGACGAGCAGGCACCGGGCGGCGGCCCACGAACTGGAGGACGCGCCGTCGGGGTGAATGAAGATGACGGATCCACGCTGGGGATCGGTCACACCGCCGCGGCAGATCGAACACATCAACCCGATCGCGAGGGCCAGGACACAACATCTCATTGCTTACTCCTCTCCGTGAACCAATCCGGCGAGTATATGCGGAGGGCAACTGACCCCGGTTTCGATCACGTCAATTCGAGAAACTGAACTTGAATGATCATTCAATTGCTGTTAGCTTGCTCTTGATCAATCATTCAAGTCAGGTTGAATCATGCCACCCGAAACCCGAGAACGCATCCTGGAGACCGCAGCCCGCCTGTTCCACGAGCAGGGCTACGCGGCGACCGGAATCGCGACCATCCTCCGGGAAGCAGGCGTGAACGCCGGCTCGCTCTACCATTTCTTCCCCAACAAGGAAGCCCTGCTCGCTGCCGTGCTGAAGCGATACGAGGCCCTGCTCCAGCCGGTCGTCCTCACGCCTCAAGAGACTGCCCATTCAGATCCGGTCGAAAGGGTCTTCGGTCTGCTGGCGTGGTACCGCGCCGGGCTTGAGGCGACCGGGTGTCGCCTCGGATGTCCGATCGGCAACCTGGCGCTGGAACTCAGTGATACGCACCCCGAAGTGCGGCCACTGATCGATGTCAACTTCCGCAACTGGGCCTCGGGTATCGAACGATGGCTTGATGATGCGGCGGAGAGGTTGCCGCGAGACTGCGACCGTGCCCGGCTCTCGCGCTTCATCCTGACCGTGATGGAGGGCGGGATCATGCAGGCGCGGACATCGAACTCACTTGAGCCCTTTGACGACTCTGTCGCTGTCCTGCGCGATCACTTCGATCGGCTGCTTCGGGAGAAGCGACGCAATTGACTGATTCAAGAACAGGAGATCAAACGATGATGGGCACGCTGAAACGAATCGCAGCGGTCGCCGCGACCCTGATGCTCACCGCAAATGCATTTGCGCAGGAGTTGCATGAGCGGATGCGGATGTGGGAGCCGCTGCTGGGGCAGTGGACGATTGAAGCGACATGGTCGTTCGGCATGACACTGGAAGGCAAAGCGGAATATCGCGCCGGCGTATCGGGCGCCTTCGTTCATGCGCGCACCTGGGTGAGTGACAACGGCGGGCCGACCTACCTGCGTTATGAGTCGACGATTGCAGCGTCGGAAGAGGCCGATGTCTATGACCTGCATGTCTTCGGCCACGACGGGTCTGCCCGGAAAGAGGCGTGGCGTGTGGACCACCGAGATGGCGGGCGTGAGGTGTTGACAGCGGAGTGGGCCATGCCGGACGGTACCCCGATCCGCGAAGAGATGGAGTTGACGGATGCGACGACTCTGGCGTGGCGGGTGTGGTCAAGGCCATCTGCGGAGAGTGAGTGGGCACCCCTGATGGATGCGAACTGGAAGAAGTCGGGGGAGGAGGAGAGTGAGATGGTGACGATGCCGATTGACAGCAGCCTCTTTGCGAGTTCGGGCGCGAGTGTGCGCCAGTTCAGCAAGGACGTGACCATTGATGCACCGGTGGAGCGCGTCTACGAGGCCTGGACGAATGGCGAAGTCTTCTGCGCAACGTATGACCCGGAACGGTCTGAACTCGCCGCCAACATCGATCTCGCGATCGGCGGGCGGTACGAGTGGCTCTTTGACGGCAAGCTGGGGAGCAACGGGTGCCAGGTCCTGAGCTATGTTCCCAACCGGATGGTCAGTTTCAGTTGGAACGCACCCCCCACCATCGCGACGCGTGGTCGGAACACATGGGTCGTGGTTGAGTTCGATCGCGTTGACGATGAGACGACAGCGGTGCACCTGACTCACCTTGGCTTCGGCGAGGGCGAAGCGTGGGACCAGACGCATGACTACTTCCTGCGCGCGTGGGACGTTGTGCTGGGGCGTTTCAAGGAGAACCTTGGCGAGTAGCCGTGCTTCGATGGGCCACCTGCAGAGCAGGAGAGAGTCGAACAGAAGAGCAGGGAGGCCAAGGGCCTCCCGAACACCCCGAGAAGGATTCGAACCTTCGACCTGCGGTTTAGAAGACCGCTGCTCTATCCAGCTGAGCTATCGGGGCATGCAATTCGGCATCATAGCCCGATCGTTCGACGCTGCACGGGCTCGAACCGATCAAAATCCGATGACATTTCTTGCCAGTCCCGGGCGGGACGCGTAGGCTGAGGGCATGGCCATGTCGACATTGAACATTTCGCTTCCGGAATCGATGCGTGACTTCGTCCTCGCCCAGGTGGAACGAGGCGGGTACGCGACTGCCAGTGAGTACATCCGGGAACTGGTCCGCGAGGCTGAACGGGCCGCGGCGAAGGCCCGGCTTGAGGCGTTGTTGCTGGAGGGGATCAACTCGGGACCGGCGCGACCGTTTGATGAGAACTTCGTGGAAGACATCCGTCGTCGCGTTGAGGAACAACTCGACAAGGGGGAATAGCAAGTCATGTTCCGGGGAATTGAAGTGCTGCCTGAGGCGGATGCCGACGTCATCGGTGCGGCTGCATGGATAGGGCGACGCAGCCGCCGCGCCGCGAGGCGATTCGTGGAAGCGTTCTTCGACACCGTGGGGCAGATCGGCGAGCGCCCCCACCTCGGCCGCGAGGTTGCACTGCCCCACCCGCGGCTCCGGCCCGTGAGATCACAGGCCATCAGAGGGTTCTCGTCTTATCTCGTTTTCTACGAAGTCACACCTGAGCACATCGTGGTGGTGCGCGTGCTGCACGGAGCCCGGGACCTGCCCGAGTTGCTCGATGGACTCAGGAGACGCCTTCCGCCTGGCGAAGCCATCGGGGAGGCAATTCCGCATCCGGATACTTGCGCTGGATTGCAGCGGCGAGGAGTCCCATGAAGAGTGGCTGCGGTCGGATGGGACGTCCGGTCAGTTCCGGGTGGAACTGTGCGGCGATGAAGAAGGGGTGCTCAACGCCTCTTCCGGTCGGATCGGTGCAGGGCAGTTCAAGAACCTGCATGATGGGGTGGTCGGGGTGGCGCCCTGAGAACATCAGGCCGGCCTGTTCGATGCGCTCGATGTAGTCCGGCTCCACCTCGTAGCGGTGCCGGAATCGTTGTCGAACGAGGTCTCTGCCTCCGAAGAGGTGATGGGCAAGAGTGCCGGGCTTGACCGCGACGTCCTGTCCGCCCAGCCGCATGGTGCCGCCGAGCTGCTCGATGCGTTTCTGGTCGGGAAGTTCGCTGATGACGACATCCGGGCCGCCGGGCTCAAACTCCGTGGAATTGGCACTGGCCAGACCCATGACGTTGCGCGCGAACTCGATGACAGCCACCTGGAATCCGAGGCAGATGCCGAGGTAGGGCACCAGGTTCTCGCGGCAGAACCGAACACAACTGATCTTTCCTTCAACGCCCCGTGCGCCGAAGCCGCCGGGCACGATGACTGCATCGAGATCCGCGAGCCTTGAGGGTGCATTGTCTTCAGTGATGTCGGTGGATTCGATCCACTGGATCTCGATGTTGGTTTCGAGGTGCGTCGAGCAGTGTTCGACACACTTCTCAATCGAGGCGTAGGCATCCCGGAGGGCGGCGTACTTGCCGGTGAGTCCGAGTCGGATGTGTCGGGCGCGGGGCGCGGTGAGTTTGCGAACGAAGCGGGTCCAGATCTCGCGCGCTCGGTCTTCGTGCGCCATGTCGACCTTGCCGTGGAGGTCGAGGACGCTGAGGATCTCGCGGTCGAGGCCTTCCTGGCGCATGTCTTCCGGAATGGAGTAGATGCTGGACCGATCGTGCATGGAGAAGACGCGATTGAGCGGGACATTGGAGAACATGGCCAGCTTCTGCTGAACGACCGGCGTGATCCGGCTCTGTGCGCGGCAAGCGAGGATGTGTGGCTGGATGCCGGTCTCGAGGACGCGCCGGACACCGAGTTGCGCCGCCTTGCTCTTCTGTTCGCCGAGGGCCTGGGGCTCGATGATGTAGGTCAACGCGACGAAACAGACGGTTCCGGGGCCTTCTTCAAAGGCGAGTTCACGGAGCGCCTCGATGTAGAAGCCGTTCTCGTAGTCGCCGACTGTACCGCCCACCTCAACGAAGACAATGTCGGCAGGTTTGGTCCCGTCGCCGTGCATGGCGAGTTCGCGGAGTTTGCGCTTCACCTCACCGGTGACGTGCGGGATCATCTGGACATCCCGGCCGAGGTAGCCCCCGTGCCGCTCGCGTTCAAGGATGTCGCGATACACCTGCCCGGCGGTCATGAAATTCCGCTTGGAGAGGTCCTGATCGAGCATGCGCTCGTAGGTGCCCAGATCCATGTCGCATTCGGTGCCGTCGTCGAGGACGAACACCTCGCCGTGGCGGAAGGGGTTGAGCGTTCCTGAATCGATGTTGAGGTAACCCTCAAGCTTGATCGGGGCGACGGTGAGCCCCTTGTCCTTGATCAGCTTGGCCATGCTGCTGGAAAAGATGCCCTTTCCGAGGCCCGACATCACCGTTCCAAGTACCACGAGATAGCGGTGGCGTCCCTTCTGGTATCCATCGGGAATGGGACTGTAAAACTCGGTGTTGGTGGTCTGGGAATACCCGGCTGCGGCGAGCAGATCGGCACCGGATGCATCGGGTCCGGCGCTGTTGTCCTGCTTGGGTTCGGCGCCGTCATTCGGTGAGTGGGGCATAGCATATCGTAACGCGCCGGAGCGCCTGCTCAAGGTGAGGAGGCTGACCGGTCTGATCTTTTCACATATGATCGATCTGCTCCCCCCGATCCACCCGGAGGTCTCGAATCATGCGTCTCACCCGCTCCATTGCCCTGGCTTCACTCACATGCATGGTCATTCCCGGACCTGCCGTACTCGGCGAAGGCGGTGGCTGGAGTGAAGGAAGCGGTGCGGATCTCCGAAACTATGCGCCGCCGCTCCCGGTTGACTACACCCACATGCAGTTGGCGCTCGACATCCGGGACATGAACGAACCCGTTCTCGAAGGGAGTCAGCGACTCACGTTCACCGTTCGCGCATCCCCGCTTCGGGTCCTCACGCTGGATGCGATGCGGATGAAGATCCGGAGCGTCAGCGTTCCGGACCACCCTAATGAGGTCAGCTACGACTACGACGGCGAACGGCTGGCGGTCACTTTCGATCCGCCACTGGCACCCGGAACGACCGCCACACTTGAGACGAACTACACCGTTCATGATCCGCCGCAGGGCCTGATCTGGACGCCGGAGTCTGAGGCGTGGCCGGACCGCCCGGCCCAGTTGCATACGCAGGGTCAGCCACAGACCAACAGTTGGTGGTTCCCGTGCCATGACTTTCCGAATGAGCGTCTGACGACGGAGTTGATCGTTGCGGTGCCCAGGGGGTTCACGGTGAGCTCAAACGGGCGTCTCGAAGCGGAGCGTGCCGCGGGCTGGCAGCAGCAGTTTCACTGGGTGCAGGACAAGGACCATGTGAACTACCTGGTCACGCTGGTGGTGGGCAAGTTCGACGTGGTTGATGTGGCACCGAAGGGGTCCCGGGTGCCGATGCCCGTCTACGTGCCGCCGGGAGAGGGGGAGAAGGTCCAGCAGACCTACGGCCGAACTGCCGAGATGCTGGAGGTGTTCGAGGAGCGGTTTGACGAGCCGTATCCCTGGGATCGGTATGCCCAACTCGTCGTATGGAACTTTGGCGCTGGCGGCATGGAGAACACGTCGGCAACCACGATGTTCGATACGGCGGTGCTTGACCGGCAGGCGCTGGAGGATGGGAACCTGGAAGGGCTGATTTCACACGAACTGGCCCACCAGTGGTTCGGAGACCTGATCACCTGCAACACGTGGGCGCACATCTGGCTGAACGAAGGCTGGGCGACTTACAGTACGCATCTCTGGTACGAGGCGCGGGATGGGTTCCAGGATGGCTACATCGCTCACCTGTACGGCACACTTCGAGGCGTGGCCGGGCGCGATCAACTGACGCCGGATGGCCCGATCCACCAGCCAATGGTCTCGCTCGTCTATGAGCATCCGTGGGAAGTCTTTCGGCGCAAGGCGAATCCATACCCGAAGGGTGCGAGCATCCTCCACATGCTTCGGATGAAGCTGGGCGAAGAGGTCTTCTTCGACGCGGTTGCTGAGTACATCGATCGATTCAAGTTCAAGACCACCGAGACGGACGACTTCCGCGGCGTGCTGGAGGACGTATCCGGCCAGAGCCTGGAGCAGTTCTTCATCCAGTGGTGCGAGCGACCGGGAACGCCCGATCTCAAGGTCAAGGCGAAGTGGCATGCTGAGTCGTGCGAACTGCGGATCAATGTTGAGCAGCAGCAGCGCATTGATGCGGATCACCCGGCATTTGCGATCGACCTGCCCATCGAAGTGTATCTCAACGAAGATGCTTCGCCGGACGATGCCATCCGCCTGACGATTCCTGTTCGTGGGCGAAGCCATGAGCGCTCCATCCCGCTGGACATCGCACCTGCCATGGTACTGGTTGACCCTGATCTCAGCATCCTGATGACTGTCGAGGTCGATGCCCCCGCCCAGTGGCTCCGTCGACAACTCACGGCGGAACGCTCCGTGGCGTCACGACTTGACGCCGCGGCGATGCTTGCAACGCACAACAGCGCCGAGACTCGTGATGCGCTGGAGTCCGCGTTGAGCGATGAGCGTGAGCACTACACCGTCCGCAAGCGTGCGGCTCAGTCCTTGAACATGCTGCATGGCGCCGAGGCGCTGGTCCGTGCTCTGGACTCCGGCATTGACGATGCACGGGTTCGTGCGGCGGCGCTCGAGGGGTTGAACAATGCCACTTCGCGCGAGGCAGTCAATCTGCTGGCGCGGCACGCATCGGATTCCGAGCCGAGCTACGCGTGCCGTGCGGCTGCCCTCACGGCGCTGGGCAAAGTCGGTTCTGACAAGCACATGCCGATTTTTGAGGCCGGCCTCGCTGCTGAGTCCCAGCATGACAAGGTACGCGAGGGCGCGATCAAGGGCCTGAGGGAAGTTGATACGCCCGAAGCTCTTGAACTGGTCATCCCATTCACCGAGGCCGGGAATCTGAGCCGCCTTCGGCCACAGGCGATCGAGGCAGTCGGATCCCTGGGCCACCACGACCCGGATCGTGCTTTCGAGGTGCTTTCGGAACTCCTGCAGGACCGCGAGGCACGGTCAGTCAGAGCGGCAGGCCAGGCGCTGGTCGTGCTGGAGCACAAGAAGGGGCTTCATGCTCTCCAGACGCTGGCCCGAGTGACCCGGGATCCCAGCATGCGCTTCAGGGCGGAGGAGTGGCATGACAAGCTCGCGGCCGCGCTGTCTGGCGACTCAAATGCAGAGTCGAGCCGCCGCGACGTTGCCCGGCTCCGCCGAGAACTGGATGAGTTGCGCAGCCGGATTGATGAGAAGTTCGACTGACGGCTCCGGCTTCATGGTTGTCGGCGTCTGTGGTTGGCCGCGCGGTGCGGGCATCGGTACCATCCCGGCATGATCGACCTGAAACTGTTGCGTGAGGATCCGGATCGGTACGTCCACGGTGCGGCGAGCAAGGGCATCGCCGTGGACATCCCGCGGATCCTGGAGTTGGATTCCGAGCGGCGTCGGCTGATGACGGAGCAGGAGTCGCTGCGAGCCGACCAGAAGAAGCTGGCCAAGGAGACAGGACCTCAGATCGGCAAGCTTTCTGGTCAGTTGAAGAAGGCTGAGGGCACCGAGCGATCGCGCCTGGAGTCAGAGATCGAGGAACTGAAGAATCGGCCTGCGGCCCTCAAGGGCCAGATCAGTGCCCTGGACGACCAGATTGCCTCGGTCGCACCGGAATTGGATGCCCTCCTGCTTCAGGTCCCGATGCCTCCGGACGCGGATGTCCCCAAGGGTACGTCATCCGATGACAACGTGGAGATCCGCACGTGGGCTCCGGACTGGTTTGATCCCTCACGTAGCTTTGCGGCGAATCGTGGCTTCGCACCGAAGTCGCACATCGACCTGATCCAGGATCTCGGACTCGTGGACTTCGAGCGCGGTGTGAAGCTCGCAGGATCGCGGTCCTACGTGCTGACGGGCGACGGCATGCGTCTCCACCTCGCGCTGCTTCGATACGCGACGGACCTGATCTCACTGGAGCATGGCTTCCGGCTGCACTCGGTGCCCGTGATCGTGCGAGAGGAGTGCATGGTCGGTACGGGATTCTTTCCGGAAGGGCGGGAACAGACCTACCTGATCGAAGAGTCGAAGCGTGGTGCCGGCCATGACCTCTACCTGACCGGAACGGGCGAGGTCGGGCTGATGGGGCTGCACGCCGATGAGATCCTCGATGAGTCCATGCTGCCATTGCAGTATGCGACGGTGAGCACCTGTTTCAGACGTGAGGCTGGCGCAGCGGGGCGGGACACGGCCGGGCTGTACCGCGTGCACCAGTTCGACAAGGTTGAGCAGGTGGTCATCTGTAAAGCGGACGAGGCAGAGAGTCGGGCCTGGCACCAGCGCATGATCGGGATCGTGGAAGAGCTGCTGCAGTCCCTCGAACTCCCCCACCGCCTGCTGCAGTGCTGCACCGGTGACCTCGGTCCGAAGAATGCGGACATGATTGACCTGGAATGCTGGATGCCGAGTCGAGGCGATCTGGATGACTCCGGTCAACCGTCGGGCGCCTATGGCGAGACCCACAGTGCGTCACGCCTCTATGACTTCCAGTGTCGGCGCCTCAACCTGAGGTATCGGGGTGAGTCAACGGAGGGGAAGACCGCGTTCTGTCACTCATTGAACAACACGGTGCTCGCTTCGCCGCGATTCATGATCCCGCTGCTGGAGATGCATCAGTGTGAGGATGGGAGCGTGGCGATTCCGGAAGTGCTGCGGCCGTACATGGGTGGGCAGTCCGTGATCAGGGGTTCGGATTGAGGCACCAACTGGTCTGAGCGCCATCGGCGTTGAAACCTGAAGCGATGAGAAAAGGACGCCGCCGCAATGCGGGGCGTCCTTTGTTTGTTGTGGTTGAGCGCTTGGTCGGCGTCAGTTGCCGAGGCAGTTCCGTCCGAAGTTGTCGAGGACGATGTTGAGATCGACGAAGTCGACGACCTGATCGTTGTTGACATCGCCCATGGGTCGAGCGGTTCCCCACCAGTCGAGGACACGGTTGAGGTCGTTGAAGGTCACTCGGAAGTCGCCGTCGTTGTCACCCTCGCAGGGGTTGAGACGGGCGGTGGCACAGAAGTTGAGTACGCCCCCAGCCCCTTCAATGATGCCCTGCGCTTCAGCCATAATCGCTGAGATCGGGATACCCCAACCGCCTCCACACTCGAAGCCGCAGTGGCAAATGCCGATGACGCAGTGCGAGTTGGCATTGAAAAGTGGTGAACCGGACGAGCCGCCGATCGAGATCGTATCGATTCCGATCTCAATATCGGTCCCTCCGCCGGCGCAGACTCCTGGCTCGTCGATGCTGGTCACGTTGCCGTAGTCCGCGCCCTTGACGGCGCCGGCACCGTGATGAAGTTCGTAGATCGGATCACCGATACTCGGCAGTGTCGGATCGATCGAAGCGACACCGTAGGTCGATGCCGGATCACCCTGCACACGGAAGATGGCATAGTCGAGATCCGGGTTGGCAAAGATCAACTCTGTCACCCGGAATGACTCCGTCTGCTTGGGCTCACCATTCACACATGCACTGCACTCATCGTTAAAGATGACCTGCCCGTTCACGATGCCGCCGCTGCAGTGCTCATTTGTCATGAGGATATTCGGTTCCGCGATAATCCACGCTGTGCAGCTTCCGCCCCCTGACTGGAGACGCCCGACGAACGTCCGGTTCTCGTAGGCGGCAGGATCAGATTCTGCAAGGCATTCGACGTTCTGCTTGCCGCAGGCGGGGAAACAGGTTTGCGGCACGACGCCATCGCAGAGGAGGGCTGCGATCTCAACACAGCCAACGTCCCATTCAGTCTGGCAGCAGAAATAATCGGCGGCGCAGACGCGTGCACAGCAGATGGGATCGTTGCACCCACCGGGTCCCCCGGGCGAGTCGCAGGGGAACTGTGTCGGGCACTGATCTGCTGGTGAGCAGATCCAGACCGCAGACTGAGCACACAGATCGTCCCACCTCACAGCACAGCAGAAGGGATCGATTTCGCAGATGGTCTCGCAGCACTCGGCATTGTTGCATCCCGGGGTGGGATTGGCGGTGTAGCAATCGCCGTTGGGCGTGCAGAATCCGGCGTCACCCACGTCACACATCTCGCGAGCCAGCGCCACACAGACCTCGTCCCAGTAGTTCGCGCAGCAGAATTCGTCAAAGTCGCACACGGTTTCGCAGCAATCGGGATTATTGCATCCCCGTGTTGAGTGGGTGGTGTAGCAACTGTCGGGACCAGGGCACTCGAACTCTTCCCCCAGATCAGTGCAGAGTTGATCGGCCATTACTGCACAGAGGTCATCCCATTCAACTGAGCAGCAGAAGGGATCGATCTCTTCGCACACGATCGCGCAGCACTCTTCGTTATCGCAGCCGGTGCCCCCATGGGCTTCGTAGCAACTGCCGGAACCCGGACAGCCATCGGGAACGTCATGAGCCTGCCCGAATGCGAACGGAGCGAGGCCCATCAATCCCAAGACGATGGCAAGGTGGCGCGATCTTGAGATTGCGCGAAGGGGCGACATCGACTGAATCATCCTGACATACTCCTCATGTACCACTCCCTCCGGGAATGGCGGGCTCCCTTGACGGGGTGCCGTTATCGCTTGCAATTACCCGTTTCGCCATGCGTCGAGCAGGGCCGAGAGATCCTGGAAGTCGATCACGAAGTCGTAGTTGATGTCCACCCAACGATCGAAATCGGAGTCACCAATCTGGCTGCCCCACGCATCGAGGAGCCGGTTGAGTTCCATGAAGCCGAAGACTCGGTTGGGCTGCGGTGTCACACGCCATGCAACGCCGTACTCAACGTCGGCAGGCGACATGTTGCCGAAGAGGTCGTAGTTCGTCCCATTCCAGCGAACCCGAAGGACGTAGAAGCTGGGGCGGACGATGGTAGTGCGGAAGTGCTCAACGGTATCGAATGAATGATTCGATCCCGCGGCGAGCAGTTCCTCCGGGTCCTCGTCGAAGATATTACCGAATTCGTCGGAACGCCAGAGTTCGAGGCCCAGATCTTCCAGTTCGAGTTCAAGAAGTTCGCCGAAGCTGGGATTATCGGGATCAGAGAAGTCCGGATCGGAGACGGTCACATGGCGATTCCACGCGAGGGTGACAGAGATGATCTCGCCAACCTCAAGGGGTGAGTCGATCAGATAGTCGACATAGGCGCGGCCGTTTTCCTGACCGATCATGGCGTGGTCCCACCCGATGAAGGTCACCGGGATGATGGGCAGTTCAATAATCCCGTCCAGATGGGCCGGGCTGGCGACGTTGAACTCCATGTTGTCACCGACACGCTCGGAGCGATAAGCACCGTCCGTACCCTCGACGCTGAGCGACCAGAGTGCGGGGTCGGTGGCTGAGGCAAACTCGATGTCAACGTAGATGGAGCCGCGGCCGTTATCCTCGGGCCACGGGAAGGCATCGTCGTACTCAACGAAGAACTGCGTGTTGTCGAGGCGGCGGACGTTGTTCGCGTTGTCGAAGTTCTCGTCGTCGTAGGCGTCGTAGGAAGACCACAGCGCCACGACATCGCCATCGTTCAGCAGGCCGGGCCAGTTGGTGACAGCGACCCAGTTGCCGGCACCCCAGATGGCCTCGATGTCCTCGGGCTCCAGTTCATCGGCGTTGTAGAGCATTGCAGTCTCGCCCGGGGGCACGGTGCCTTCGGCGATGTTGGCGCTTCCGATGGTGTCGCTGGCCGTTGTAATGCGGTTGTCGAAGACCCAGCCGGCGAGGTCAATCGGCTCATCAAGCGGGTTGTAGATCTCAACGAACTCGTAGGTGGTGTCAGGCGTGCTGGCCGGGTTGTAGAGGATCTCGGTGATCACGATGCTGGGCTGAAGCAGGCGACCAGGCGAACCAACGCTGGACGCACCGTTGGTTCCGGCGGCTGCACTCTCGTACGCGCCGGCGATGCCATCTTCGCTGAGTGCCCAGTTCTCACCCTGCGAGGGATTGGCCGACAGGTCGACCAGATAGATGGACGATTCGGCGTTGCTCTCAGGCCAGTCGCGGCTCGCACCGTAACCGAGCGCCACGGCAGCGCCGTTGAAGCTGCCGTCGCCATAGTCGGCGAAGCTTTCCCAGAGGGCGAGACCTTCGCCGTCATTGGAAAGACCAGGCCAGTTGACCACGGGAACCCAGTTGCCGGGGCCCCAGACATTGACGATGTCCTGGATGGCGAGGAAGTCGCCATTGAAGAGCAGCGCTGTGCCGCGAGGCGGGATGTTTCCACCAGCGATGTTGGCGCCGGGGAGGGTATCCATGTCATCTTCGACTTCGTCATCGAAGACCCAGCCGGTGAGATCGATGGGGTCTGATCCGGCGTTGTAGACTTCGATCCACTCCCAGGCGACCTCGGGGGTCGATGCGGGGTGGTACATGATCTCGGTGAAGATCAGGAAGGGGTCACCGTTGCCGGGTCCGACACCGCCGCCGGGTCCGCCGCCGCCGCCACCCGGAAGGTTGCCGTCGAAGAAGGCGGGGATACGGGGCGAGAAGGAGCCACCGGCGCCACCCTGGGTGGGATTGCTCAGATCCGGGTCATCCTTGTCGGCACGCTCGAAGCCGATCTCGGTCTCGGGCAGTCCCTTCTGGGATTCGCGAATCTTGCGGTTGGCTTCCTGCCAGGTCGGACGCGTGCGGTTGCGACGCAGGTTGTCGATGTAGAGACCCGACGCGTACGCGCTCGCCATGGACGTCGAGCGGCCGCCGAAACCGGGCGTCTCGTTCTCCTGTGTGATGATCGGAATGTCGGCGTCCGTTTCAGGCACGTTGGTCGTACCGCGAGAGTAGTTCTCGAGCGCGGCGCGAGCATTGACAATACCGGCGCCCTGCGCGACGTCGAGCGCGATAAACGGGCGTGTTGCCTGAGCAACCGGGATATCCTGCGGGTAGCCCGGATCGCTTCCGGGCGACCACCCGGGAAGACGAGTCGCCGAGTTCATCAGAATGGCCTTCATCACGACAGGATCCGTCGTCAGGCCTTCTGCCTCGCCATACTCCTGAAGGAGAAGTGCCGTACCAGAGACAAGAGCAGCCGAGAAACTGGTACCGCCCAGGGACTCAGGGCCGTCAAACGAAGCTGTAAAGAAGTCATTGGTATACGGACCACCGAGATCCACTTCGCTCATCGGGATCGCGGGCAGACGAAGGCCTGAAAGCGGGATACCGGAGACAAGTGGGCAAAGGACGTCTGCATCACCGGCATCATCGCCGACCGGGAGCGGCCAGCTCAGGACGGTGCCGACACCGGGCGCGACCAGGTGAATACCAGCGCGCGAACTGGCTACTTGCACCCCTGCATTGTAGTTCCATGCATCGATCGGTCCCTTCGCTGAGAAAGATGGGACGATGATGTCCGCGTAACGCGCAGTGAACTGACTGACGGGGAATGTCGGATCCGCGTCGAGAATGTCTTCAACCGTGGTGTCAAGAGGCACGACGTTGTTGAACTGGTTGAGCGTGATGGTATCGAGACCGGTCGAGCCGATAGACAATACGTTGAACGAAGTCGCCGGCGAACCGACGGTCTTCGCACCGCGGAACCTCACTCCCGGCAGCTCGATGTTGTCGTCACCGCCACAGTCGGATCGACGGTCAAGGAGACCTTCGTTGCCCGCTGCAGCGACGATGAGAGTGTCTGTCATCGAAACGAGTGCATCGTTGGCGAGCGCCGTCACGCCTGACGCCGTTATGTCTGCGAGAGGCGAACCCCAGCTCTGATTGATGACGCTGACGCCTTCGGTAATGCTCTCTCCCTGCGACAGGATAGTGGGATCGGCCATGCCGAACAGCGCGTAGTGCAGACCGGCGTGGCTGACGGCGAATGAACCAAAGGAGAGTTCTTCGCGCGCCACTGCACCAGTCACGATCGTGGCATCCGTCGCAACACCTGTGAAGTTCTCGAAGTCCTCATCGTAGGGGGCGCCAGCGACGACGCCCGCGGTTGCGGTCGCGTGACGGCTGACGCCGGGAATCACGGGCTCATCGGTACCCTGCCAGGCGATGTGACCATCAACGCGCGGACTGAGAACGACGTGATCCTCGTTAGGCGAGAATCCCTCCACAACGCCGATAAGCTTGGACTCGCCGGTGAAGCCGAGTGCCCACAGCAGGTCGGCGTCAATGGCTTCGACGAGTTCGCCGGTGCCGCGAGCGGAGGCTTCGACATCAACGGTGACTTCAATTTCGAGGTCGTAGAGTTGCACCTCGTACGGGATGAGTCCATCCGGCAGCCCCTCGCCATCACCGGTGACAGCAAAGAAATAATCACCGGGGGCATGTGGCGGAATCGTGATCTCGATGACTTCCGAGCTCCCGAGTCCGGCGGATGTCGCGGATTCGAGCAGAACGCGATCGGGGCCATAGAAATGAAGCTGGAGATCGATCTGGCGCGTGGCATCCACGACGACTGTGGGCGCCACGCAGATACCACCATTCGGCTTGAGGAATGGCATACCGGACCAAGCCGGGAATACATTGCCGACCTCATCGGCCGTGACATAGTCGAATGGTGGTTCGCCGTATCGGGGGAATCCGAGTGGCGGGTTGCAGATCACTGCCATACCGAACGGAACTGGCGAACTCGAGAGAAGCGGCTGCTCAGAGTCAAAGTACTGACCACCGGTAGGCGTGGCAGTGATGGTGATCTTGAAACCGACTGGCACATCGTTGATGTACGTCTGGAAGATATCAACGTCATTCGTCTCATCGAAGCCCAGGTTGGACACCCAATTGGTTGGGTCCAGGGAGACCGAACTGGTCCGGATCGAGAGTTGTTCGAAGGTGGCGTTGAAGTCGTACGCGAACGGCAGGAAGCTCGGCGTCGCGAAGCTCGAACTCTCGAAAGAGTTTGAGCCGTATATGTAGTGAGCCGCGCGAATGTCATCGATGGTCGGA
Source organism: Phycisphaerae bacterium (assembly GCA_030432255.1). Taxonomy (GTDB): domain Bacteria; phylum Planctomycetota; class Phycisphaerae; order Phycisphaerales; family UBA1924; genus JAUIHS01. Next base: position 153,425 of record JAUIHS010000001.1, on the reverse strand, counting down.
GCCTGAATGTCCTCGTTCGGATTGAGGGCCATGAGAGACTCACCATCCGGGCAGTCAAACGGCAGACCGATGGCAATACCGATGGCCTGCGGGATGTAGTGCTCGATCTCACGGATCAGGAGTTCGTTGTCATTGATCAGAAAGTCATCAATGTCGAGAACGATGTTACCCCAGATGCCCTCGTCAGGAAGGCGCTCCGCATCGGCACCACCGAACGGCCCGTTGTCTGTGAGGTTGTTGGGGCCGTGCCACTGGGGTGGATAGGCGATGAATCGACGTCCTTCGGGACCATCGATTCGACGCGCGGCGATGCGAATGTCACCGACGAGCCCGGTGAACCCGGCGAGGCGGCAGGCCTCATCAATCGTCAGAAAGCCCTCATCCTCCTGCCATGCGTTCGGAACGAGTGGCGGATCTGCTTCCTCGTCCTCGCCATCGAGATCGCACCCGTCGTCGGGGCTGATATCGATCCAGTCTTCCTGCTCACGCCCGAAGAAGGTCAGCTGAATGCCACAGATGCTGTCCCACTTGTCGAACTGGGCCTGCATGATCTCATCAAAGAAGATATCCGGGTCATCGTCCTGATCATCACCAAGGATGGCGAATATGTGGGCCTGCAGTAGTCCGATCTCGTTGACGCAACCCTGAGGGCCCATACCATCGGGCGGTGGCGGCATCGGAACCGGGCCGGGATCAAAGCCGGGCAGATAAACTAACCCGCCGCCGTCATAGATGCTCCATCGCACCTCAGTCTGCAGTTCCTCACTGAACTGCGGGTTGAAGTCCGGCAGCCGCCAGCCCGCCGGGGCGAATGATGCGTCGATATCGACAAAGCGATCGCCGATCTCACCGTCCTGCCCCCAGGCTCCGCCTGTCAGGCTGAGGCCGATCGCAGCTCCACATCCAAGAATGAAGGAACGCCGCATTGTTACACCCTTCTGCATATATCTCACCTTCTATGCCCCACTCCCTGAACTGGATGGGGAGTTGTGCATTCAATCACATCGATGGATGGCCGACCGAACGGGCCTGAGAGGACGTACGGAAAACTCGCCGCGGGGTTCCCCCGACGAACCAAGTGGAGCCCGAACTCCGGCAGATCTGCGTTGGTCATGGTAGCGAAAACGGCCCTGTGTCGCAGGTGCGGACTGGTTGGATGAAGTGAGCATGGTGACTCCCTGTGCCCGGTCAGCGTTCACCACGGGGGTTCCCACCCGATCGGGATCCGCACATCCGAAGCCGGCGCGAGTGCCGAATTCACGTAACCTGTTCCTGGGCTCCATTTTACACCAATTCTGATTCATCTGGAACGCAAGCGTTCCGCTGTTACTCGAATTTCCGTCGATCCGAGAATGCGGACCATGGCGGGCGCGCCTCGTCCCATGAGATATGAGACGTTGCACGCGGCGATCGGTTCCGCGGCGGACCGGACTTGATTGGGGTCGACCAGTGTGAGGTCCGACTTGACAGCGTCGGCCGAGAAGGTGATGATTCCGATCCTGATTGCGGGGTAGAGCAGTCTGGTAGCTCGTCGGGCTCATAACCCGGAGGTCGTAGGTTCAAATCCTGCCCCCGCTATTCCCAGCCGGTTGCGTACGCGACCGGCTGTGTTCGTTTTGGGAGCAGTCGGGAGGGGTTCGGGAGCCCTGACGCCCCCACTGGCGACGTGTGGCGGGGGTTCGGGAAGGCAGCGGGGGTCGTGTGAAGATTGGGTGATCACCGCGGATCTCCGGGATCGCGGCAGGATTGGCCGTTCCGGGGCGGAAGTCTCTGTGTCTCGGGGTGAGACTGTGTCGGGGGTTATGAGGGGGTTGTGGGTGGTGAGGGGGCGTGATGGTGGTCAAGATCGGCGGGCGGGGGTGAATGGTGTTCGAAAGTAGTGATCGATCTGCCAAGGACTCTCGGGTCTAGCTAGGCTCTGTCCCAGAAGTCATTTTGTGAGTAGTCGCAGGTATCGCTGGATGAAAGCCATGCGGATCATGCCGGCGTAGTTCTTGGCGGTTTTCTCGTAGCGTGAGAAGACGCGGCGGCACTCTTTGAGCCAACCGATCAGTCGTTCAATGATGTTGCGTTCCCGGTACGCCTGCTTGTCGAACTCAACAAGTCGGGCATCAGGATCCTGCCTGATCGTCGACGGGATCACCGGGTTGATGTCGAGCTCAAGCAGGTACTCATCGATCCAGTCGGCGCGATACCCCTTGTCACCGGCCAGCGCGACCGGCCAGGCGATCGGTGTGCCATCTTCATCGAACAATCGCTCATCGGCGCCGACCATCAGTTCATCAAAGACTGATGCTTCATGACGCTGCCCGGCCGTCAGATGGAAGTGCAGCGGATGGCCCCGCCGATCACAGAGCACGTGGATCTTGCAGCTCAGACCGCCGCGGCTGCGGCCGAGCGCGTGGTCGCTCGGTTCATCCGGATCCCCCTTTTTCCACCGCCCGCAGCGCACTTGGCGGCCCGGACCACGGTCCCGTCGACACACCACAGTTCAGCGTCGATCTTGACATGGTGCTGAAGGCGATCAAGGACCGCCTGCAGTGTGCCGTCGTCATTCCACCGGTCGAAGTATCTCCAGATCGTCGACTTCGGCGGCAGTTCCGCCGGGAGGTCACGCCACGGCGACCCTGTGTTGAGGATCCAGAGAATCCCGTCGACGATCTCGCGCGGATCTCGACGGGGTCGCCCCATCCGCTTGGGAGGCGGAAACAAGTCAGTGATCAACGTCCATTGCTCATCCGTGAGCCGATGTCGAAGCATGAGGCATCCTTTCCGCATGCGGTATGATCAAAGCATCGGATCGATAGCCCACCGAGAATGACTTTTGGGACGAGGCCTAGTCTAATGGAGCGGTAACGATAGGTCGCACGGAACAACGATTGGTAGAGACGCCATGAGGGTATTGAACGACGACGAACAGGCCGAGTGCGATGCGATCATCGCCGATATAGAGTCAGCTTTCCGGGATGTCACCCGCGGCGACGCGGGGGTCTCATGGAACGAGTGTGTCGCGATCGACGATTGGAAGTGCGAGGACGAGTGCCAGGCCGCGCGACGGACGGATACCGACTTGCATTGGACCGAGTTTGCCTATGACACCCAATGGAACCCGTTCCCTGGAGTCGGCGGCTTCTCATTCATCAATCTTGAGGGCTTTCGCTACTACTTGCCTGCAATGCTCATCCGAGCCCTGACTGACGACCTGGTCGAGGCGAATCTCCTTCTGCTTCACCTTCCACGCTTTACGGCACCGGAACAACGCACGCACTGGACAGATGACCAGTTGTGCTGCATCGCGCGATTCATGCGATTCATGGCGACACATGATGAGTGGGATTCCGCTGATTGGGAGAGTGCGCTAGACGAAGGCGGTTGGTCAGGTTGCCTGCCCACTGACTGATCACTCCCCCACCACCGTGTAGTCCGGGTGCTGGTTCTCGAACAACTCCAGGAACGGCAGCGTGATCTCGCCTTTCCAGTAGCGGTCATACTCCAGGCAGTAGATCGCAAGGTCGGGACGGCTGCGGAGACGAATCTTGAGATCGCCGGGGTCGATGAGCTGTTGCTCTTTGTCGAGGATCTGTTCTAGAAAGCCCTTACCAAAGCTGCCGAAATGGACATCCGCACCTGGCCAGAGCAGAACCCCATTGAAACAGGTTTCATGCCAGACCACATCCTCACCGTCAAGAATCTCAAGCTCAAAGCAGAAAGCAATGTCCGCGTGCCCGTCATCCTCATAGATCTCCCGGGGGCTGATTCTCGCATCTCCGTAAGCGCTCCTGACCAGACGCAGCCTTGCCGTGTTCCGCACGAAGCGATCGATATCAGCGCCGCTGATCGGCGTGACAATCTTGTCGTAGGCGTCCTCAGACTCTCGATCGATCAGTTTGACCCTCAGACTGATGACGTGCTCAGACGTGCGATTGACCCTCGACGTGCGATCGACCCTCAGGTCTCCCTCCCAAAGCATCTCCCCACCCCGCAGCCCCCTACCCCACAGACTCACCATGCGAACCACCAGAGATTCGCTCGCCATAGCTCCAGAGTCCGCGGGAAGCGTCCCCTGGCCGTAATGACTCTCCGGAGTGATCATTCCCACCAGGTGTGTGTCCCAATGCAAGCCCAATTGCTTGTTCTCGACAACGAGTTCCCCGCGGTCATCGAGTGCCTCGATGCGCAGCCAGTAGTGGGCAACCGAAAGATCCCAGGGATCTCGACACCCGATCGGTATGGGTTCATCGCGAAACCAGACATCGCGATACAGGATCGCCTTCCTTGCTGTGCTCCGGTTAATCGGCGCCACCCACGCCCCCATCATGCGTATCTGCCACTCGCGCAGGTCGGCGCGGCGGGCGAACAGGGTGTCATTCACAAAATGATCCCGCTTCGGCGTCCACCTGTACGCCACGATCAGTCCCGTCGTCGGCAGCAATGCCGACCATCCCTCATCGCGACGGTCGATCGCGGGACGCAGCCACGTTGGGAACAGGATTGCCGCGAGGAGGCAGGGGATGGCGATGCGCCACCGTCGCCGCGTCTTGCTCAGGCGCCGAGCCTTGCGCGCGTTCCTCCCACATTCCGGACAGACGAGTCTTCCTTCCAGCCCCGCCATGTCGTGCCAGCACTTCGGACAGCGCTCGCGGCCTCGGGCGCGGTCGTGGAAGAGTGCCCATGCCGCGAGGAGGGCGGCGGCGCCGGTGAGGGTCCACAGCGTGATGTGGAGGACGAGGGTCATTGCAGTGTGAGTTTTCCGCTCTGTTGCACTCGCCATCGAAACTCGCCGGGCCAGTACCCGATCGGCGCCACATGAGAGTCAGGTACGGAACGAATGCGATCCACGATCCTCGCGGCAACCCCAGCATCGCCGCGCGTCACGAGAGTCCACCTCGATCCATCGTGAATGTCGATGGGGTGGTCAACGATCACCTCAAGATCAATCACCGAGGTTGCCGTATGCAGAAGGCGAAGCAGATTTGACGAGTCGTAGACCCTTGTGGCGAGCGTCCCCGTTGCAACGACTGTTCCATCGCGCTCAAGTTCGAGGACAAGGCCGATTGCTGTATGAGGGGGTTGTGGGTGGTGAGGGGGCGTGATGGTGGTCAAGATCAATAAGACCGTGGATCATGTGGGTGTATCGGCCACTCATATGCAGAAGGCTCATTCGAGAGGATTCCACATGATCCGAGGACTCGCGACCGCTTTCGTACTGATCACTGCATGCAATCTCATTGCGGGTGGTGATCCATCTGGTTCGAGGCACGAAGTCCAGACCGCGTCCGATGTCCATCAGCCCACGCTGTTGTTCGACCCCGCGATGCTTCCCGGGCGTTACGTCATGGGCGATGGACTCGGGGTGAACTGCTCGCTGACACTTGGCGAGGATCACCGATTCGCGTTCTCTTGGCGTGGATGCGGAGGCGAGTATGACCGGAACGCCGGAACTTGGAGTCTCGAAGGAGACGTCGTGGTCATGGAGCCCGAGCAGCCGAACAGGATGGAGGGCTTCCAGGGAATGAACGTTCGTTTCATCCCCGTCAGTTGGGGGAAGTGCGTGTTCCTCGTTGACGAGAATGAGATGCCGGGTTTTTGTGCCGCGGCGGCTGATCCGGAGTCGCTCAGCTTCCGAGGCGTGCGTGGTCATGACTACATCAAGCGAGGGATGGACGATGACGGCTCGCGTCCTGACGGCCGACCGGAAGTTCCGGACCGTTATGCCGAGTATCTCGAACTTGGACCTGTCACCGCAAGGGTTGTGGAGGTCCGCCATGACGGTGCTGTGGTGCTGGAGTCGAAGGACGCTCATCGGATTCGAGAGGGCATGCTGCTTACACTCACTTCTTTCGGCCGTCTCGAACTTGAGGTGACGTCTCTCATCGAAGGTGGCGCGGTCGCGGAAGTTCACTACTTCTGGAACTCAGGTCACGAGACCTTGACCGCCAAACGTTTCACAACGGGTGACGAACTTCATCGTGTCCGGGGGACCGGCTTCGAGAGGTTCAAGCAACCGCCTTCCCGGGAGGTTCCGGATGAAGACGCGGATAAGGAATAGACCGGCCGATCACTCCCCCACCACAGAGAGTTGGACGGCAGGCGCTGAGTACATGGATAACAGGCTCTATCCGCGGCTGCTGGCCTACCCCCGCGCCCTCCTAACAAACCCGAGAGCGCCCAGCCCCCGCCACACGCCCCAACACCCCCCGCTCACCCCCACCCAGCGCCAACAAAGAGACCCACGTCCAACGGACGCGGGCCTTGAAAACTCCTTGTACCGAACCGTCTCAAACGCGCTCTCGGATCCTCAGTCTCAAGGACACATCGAGCCCCACGCGGCGAGGACTTCATTGAGATCTTCGAAGTTGACACATGCGCGGGGGATGACAATGGCGATGGCGTGGTCGACTTTGACGACTTGAATCGTGTCCTGAACGCCCGGGCTACGCGGGGCCCGGTCGGTGATGTGGATGGCAGCGGCACCATTCCCATCCGTCGTCATCATCCGCGGCCCCCGCGAGAAGCACCCTGCCCAGGCCCTCAGAGGACACTGAGCGGCCGTTCCGGTAGAGCGGGCGGGGTCGCCACGTGTTTCCACACGTATCTACCTCCAACATGACTCATGTCCAGCGGCCGAGGGCCGCGAAAACGCCGCGAGACGAACCGAATTAAACGCGGCATCAGATAGATGGGATTGCGGCCGATTCCCCACGGGTATGGGTTATGATCCGGTGGTGACCACGCCGGCTTCGCAGATAACACAGCTGATGGACGCAGCTGCCAGAGGGGACGCTGATGCGGCTGAGCGGTTGCTGCCTCTGGTGTACGAGGATCTGCGTGAACTGGCGGCGTCGCGAATGCGCCATCTGGCGCCGGGACAGACGCTCCAGGCGACGGGACTGGTCCACGAGGCCTATCTCCGTGTGTGCAACCAGGTGGATCTCGAATGGGACGGGCGGGGGCACTTCTTCTTTGCTGCCGCACGTGCGATGCGCGACATTCTGGTGGAACAGGCTCGCCGGAAAGCCGCGAAGAAGCGAGGCGGTGATCGAAAGCGTGTGTCGGGCGAGGGGCTGGCGATTGCGATAGACGCGCCGGTTGAGGATCTGCTCGCACTGGATGACGCTCTGACGGAGTTCGAGCGCATGTATCCGCGCAAGCACCGGCTTGTCATGCTCCGGTTCTTTGCCGGCCTGACGACCGCCCAGGCTGCGGACATGCTGGGCGTGACCGAACGTACCGCAGAGCGGGACTGGCGATTCGCGCGGGCGCACCTGCACGCAACCTTGTCGGGGAATGGGGATGTCTGAATTTGAGTCGCGGCTGGATGAACTCTTCGATCGGGCAGTTCGTCTGCCAGCGCCGCAACGAGAGGCCTTCATCGAGCAGCAGTGCGAAGGAGACGATCGGTCTCGCGAATCGATTGCGCCAACTCCTCCGCCACGATGGTGCCTCGACATCGTTCCTGGGAGGTGGCGAATCTGATCGGGAAACGCGCTCGGAGATGCCGGAGTTCATCAGTGGATACCGATTGATACGAGAAATCGGGGTCGGTGGCATGGGCGTCGTGTACGAAGGCGAACAGGTGAATCCCAGGCGCCGGGTGGCGCTGAAGGTGGTTCATCGCGGTCCGGGTGCGGCGCGGATCCAGCAGCGATTTCAGCGGGAAGCACAGGTCCTTGCCATGCTGAAGCACCCGGGGATTGCACACATTTACGAGTCGGGAACAGAAGTCATCGATGGCGTACCCGCCTCGTTCTTTGCGATGGAGTTGATTGATGGCCTCCCGTTGAATCGTTTCGTTCATGAACATCAGTTGTCAGCGCGACAGGTGCTTGAACTGGTGGCGCGGGTCTGTGATGCGGTGCAGTATGCGCATCAGATGGGTGTGATTCACCGGGATCTCAAGCCGGCAAATGTCCTGGTGTCGAGGACCGACCCGAATTCCGATGACACCGATGACAACTCAGGAGCTGAGGCAGTGGGACGGCCGAAGGTCCTTGACTTCGGGATCGCCCGATTTGTTGCTTCCGGTCCCGAAGATGAGAGTGTTCATACGCAAGTGGGACAGGTGATCGGCACGCTGGCATATATGAGCCCCGAACAGGTCGAGGGGCACTCGGAGGACCTCGATGCGCGGTGTGATGTCTACGCCATCGGAGTGATCCTGTACGAACTGCTCGGCGGAACGACTCCTTTCGACATCAGCAACCGCTCGCTTGCAGAAGTCAGTCGGATCATCAGGGAGGAGGAGCCGCGGCGACTGGGGACCATTCGGACTCGGCTTCGAGGTGATATCGAGACGATCGTCGCGAGGGCCATGGAAAAGGATCGCGATCGACGATATGAGTCCGCGGTCGCGCTTGCAGACGACATTCGGAGGTACCTGCGGAATGAGGCGATTCTGGCGCGGCCCGCGAGCGCTCTCTACCAGCTCCAGAAATTCACGCGACGGAACCGCGGGCTCGTCACAGGCATCGCCGTTGCATTCGTCGCAATGGCGCTCGGCATGATCGGCACCGGAGTCGCTCTGCGGGCAACGATTCGTGCCAACACGGAACTTGACGCGGCAAACACGCTGCTGAAGGAGTCCAATGCGAACCTGCAACAGGTTGCCGAGTTTCAGTCTGATAGTCTTGGCTCAATTGATCCGCAGGTACTCGGTTCCGCGATGAGAGAGGCGATGCTCAGCGAGGTGCCCACGAGCGAGCGTCCGGGTCTGGAACTCGGCATAGCGGATGTGAACTTCACCAATGTCGCGTTGGCCGCGCTCGACACGAACATGTTCGATCCGTGGCTCGAGTCCATCGAGTCGCGTTTCGCTGACCAGCCTGAGGTCGCGGCATTGCTGCTCCAGAGCATCGCGGGCACGATGCGGGACATCGGCTTGCTGGAAGCAGCGCAGAGACCACAGGAGGATGCAGCCAGAATCCGGCGTGAGACGCTTGGTACGGGCGATCCGCTCACCCTTGAGTCGGAGCGATCTCTCGCGAATCTGGCGTTGGAACGGGGAGACCTCCAGACCGCCGAGACGATCCTGTCATTGCTCGATGCCCGATGCGGCGCTTTGGGAGAAGACCATGTTCAGGCTGTGCTCACACGCATCGATCTGGGATTGCTCCGCATCCACCAGAGCAGGCTGGACGAGGGCGAGGCGCTGTGTCGGGACGCATACGAGCGTGCACAGGTCGCATTTGGTGCGGAAGACCCGGTCACCCTCAAAGCCTTGCACGCCTATGCCCGCGCCGTGTACGAGCAGGGCCGGGTGATCGACGCCGAGCCGCTGCTCGCGGATGTGCTTCGACGCCGGCGAGCGGCGAACGGTCCGGACGCTCCCGAGACGCTCGCCGCGATGGTGAATCTGGCGGCCCTCTACACCAGCGTCTCCCGCTATGAAGACGCCGAGAAGATGCTGTTGAATGTCTTCGAGCATCGCAGGGGCCGACTCGGTGATGCGCATCCACTGGCGTTGACGGCAATGAATGCGCTCGGGGTGGTGTACCAGTCGCAGGGCCGACTCGACGACGCGCACGAGCTCTACGAAGAAGCGTTGCGGGTGCGCCGGGAGACGGTGGGTGCTGATCATCCGGACACGCTGATCGCCGCGAACAACCTGGCATCCATTCTAGACGCCATGGGGCGCTATCCAGAGTCCGAGGCGCTGCACCGAGAGACACTCGGGATCAAACGGCGCGTGCTCGGAAACGACCACCGCAGCACGCTCTTCACGCTCGGAAATCTGGGGAGCATCATTCGGCTGCAGGGACGGCCGGAAGAGGCAGAACCTTTCTATCGCGAAATGCTGGAGGGGATGCGTCGCACGCTGGGCAATGATGACCCCAACACGTTGCAGGCTGTCCAGAGCTACGGAATCCTGCTGGTCGTTCTCGGTCGGTTCGAAGAGGCCGAGCCCCTGTACATGGAGTCACTTGAGGGGCGGCGTCAGTTGCTGGGAGATGATCATCCCGCGACGCTCAACGGTGTCTTCAACATGGGAAACCTGCTGTGGAAGATGGGGAAGCTCGAAGAGGCGGAGCCGTACTGTGTGGCAGCGCTGGACGGCTACCGCCGGATCGCGGGCGAGGATCACGAGGGCACGATCCACTCCCTCGCGAACCTCGGTGAGCTTCGCATCAGCCAGGGCCGGATCAAAGAGGCTGAAGCGCTCTACCGCGAACAGCATGAGAAGGCGGCGCGCATCCTCGGTGACAAGCACCCCGGGACGATCCAGTCCGCCCGTCGGCTGGCCGAAATCCTCGATATGCTCGGTCGGACTGAGGAGGCCGAGGGACTTCGCTCAACTCTGACGCCTTCCGAATAGCCCCGACCCATCGGGTCCGTCCCGATCGTCACCGGGCTCCTCATATGGACAACGCGAGAATTTTTCGACGATCGAATGTCGGGTTGCTCTCCCGGTCTGCGGCTTGGGTTGTGCCCGCGTCATGGCGTCGCCGGGCATTCAGCTAACAGGAACTGTGAGGAGCCCGATCATGATCAACAGATGCAGAACCCGGTCCGCTATTGCCCGACTCGCTGCCGCGATGGTCTCAGCCACGCTGGTGCCCCCGATCCTTGCCCAGACGGTCGTTCCCGAGGGCGTCTTGAACTCATGCGACGGGGACATCCTCGGCACACTTGACAGCTCATCCGGGTTTGACGGAACGTGTTTCGAGTTCTTTGTTCCCGCCACATGGGATTTCTACACGTTCCACGGAGTGGCAGGCCAGGTCGTGGAGTTCGAGGTCGATCGCGCGGTGGGCGAACTCGACCCGTTCCTCTCGGTCTGGCAGGGCGATCCGACGAGCGTGCCGCTGAACAGTTTCTCAGATGCCGACAGCTGCTCGAATCCGTCGGTGACGTGGCTCGCTTCGTTCTTCAACGAGGACCCGCCCGCCCTTCCCGGGCCGCTGGGCGACCCGCACGGCTCACTCACACTCCCCGCCGACGGCACATACTTCGTGCTCGTTGCAGGAACGTGCAGTCAAGCCGGAGCCGCTTCATATGACTACATCCTGAAGTCAACGAATGTCCCGGGTCCGGTCTCGTCGATCATGAATGTCGACACTGGAGTCGCCTATGCCTCAGTTCAGGACGCCGTCGATGCCGCGGAGAACGGGGAAACGATCGAAGTGGGGTGCGGCATCGTGTTCGAGCATGACATCACGGTCGACAAGCGTCTCACGATTCGCGGCCAGGGGATGGACGACACAATCATTGATGCCGCGCGACTCGGGCCGTGCGTGCGGCAGCACAGCAACGAACTGACCATCGAAGACCTGACCATCCGGAATGGTCTGTCCGGCACAGGTGGCGGTTTCCGGGTCAATGCCCCCGCACCATGCACGACACTGCGCAATGTTCGCTTCCTGAGCAATGAGGCGGACCGGAACGGCGGGGGCATGGCGTGCCTGGGCGCGACGGGAGGTCACATTGTGATCGATCGCTGCGAGTTCATCAATAACCGGGCAAGCGGGTCGACGGGCGCGGATGGTTCGGGCGGGGCGATCCTTCTCGCAGTGAATGATGGGACCACCGCGGCGGTGACGAACACCCTCTTTCGCGCGAACTCATGCCGCCTTCGAGCTGGAGTGATCTCGGTTTCAGAGGATACGCTGCTGCGGTTTACCAACAACACGATCGTTGGACATCCGCTGAGTGATACCGGCAACGATCGTCTGATCATTGCTCATTCGGCACAGTCCGAGCTGTTTCTGAACAACTGCATCTTCTCGGAGAATCAACAGGTCACCATTCTTGCGAGCGGCGGCGCCAACGCGAGCGTGGGTGACTCGCTGCTGCAGGACGACATGATTCTCAGCGCGGTATCGGATGCAGGTGGCAACAGCACCGCATTGCCGATCTTCGTGGACGAAGCCAATGGCGATTATCGCCTTGACCAGAGTTCGCCCGGCATCGATGCGGCGAACCTCGACGCATACGTCGCAGCGGGCGCAGGAACGCTCGATCTCGCCGGCTCATTCCGCTTCTACGATGATCCCGGTACCACGAATTCGGGTGTCCTGTCGACCGACGTCCTCGACCTGGGCGCGTACGAATCCGCAGGCACATCGCCGGTCCAGCCGGAATGCCCGGGCGACATCAACAACTCGGGCTTCGTGGACTTCGACGACCTGAACATCCTGCTCAGCAACTGGGGCGTTGAGTGCGACTGATTGGCTGCTGACAAGTGGCCCACCACCTGACCACGCAACACAGCGACGCTGACGCCGCCGGGCGCCTCAAGCCCCGGCGGCGTTCTCGTTCATCCAGCCAACCGCGCCAACCCACCCCCCCGCTCACCCCCACCCCGCGCCAACAAAATGACCCACGTCCAACGGACGCGGGCCTCGAAACTCGTGCGCCTCAAGCGGTGGCGCCGACCAACGCTGGATGACGGACCAAGACTCGCCGACAAACCGGCTGCGGCTACACGATACCAAGCTCGGTGGCAGATTCTCCCTGCGGATCTATGGTAATTATCGGTGCCGTTGCTATTGTTATTCCGTTCAGTTCATCTGAGTCGCCAAAAGCACACTCAAGCTCATACTCTCCACCGCCAAGCAGATACTGTTCCAAGACCATTCCTGTTGGTAATGAGATCGACCTAATCGGTTCTCCCACCAGAGACTGCACTGCACTTGTCGACAGTCCCGCTTGGAGAAACTGAAGGCAGACCGCACCGAGTATCTGCTCAAGAGGCCCCTCTTCGGTTAGTTCGACCTCAATGCATCGGAGCCGACTTGGATCCTCCATCAGCCGGTACCAGGATGAAGAGATTGTCTCTTCGCCGCACCACAAGAACCCTTGATACTCAACGCGCTCAAAGTCGACTATTGTCTGATCGACGTAGAAGTCTGTTGCGCGATACTGCCAAAACACCTCTATCGCTGGAACGGTCATCCTTGGCTTGCCCTCTTCACTTGTATCAAGCGTCACATCCTGCCATTTTCCGGTAGATGGGAACCCCAGCAGTGTGCCTCGTCGGACCGTGAATCGAAGTCGGCACAAGTTGCATTGTCTCCTCATCTTGGTGGTGGTGCCAGGTCAACCTCACACACCCTCGCTGTTCCAAGGCCCACCTGAACCACAGTTCTGTGTAGGCGGAGAAAAAGTCTGTATCAGTTCGAGACTGGAGTCTGGCGGTGTATTCGGCCCGACGATGCGCCGGAAGCGACCGCCACAATGACTCGACCTGCTCTCTCACACGATCGAATCGCCCATCTTTCGTTCGCTCTATCCACTCGAAGAGAGTGCCGTCAATACGAGCGCCCCGCACCTCTGTAGGCTCTACCCGCCAAGGATACGACTCTTCCGGTTCCTCCCGTTGTGACATCATCAACCTCCAATTGTACCAGTGCGCACCCCCACCTTCATCGGCATAAGGAACAGGTACCGGCCCGGGCTTCCCGCGGTCCCCTGCTCCCGAGCCGCCCATGGACACCCGTCATCCTGAGACGCTGACTGCCGACGCCCGTCGCGATGAGGTTGTCGCCATCCTGGCCCGCGTTCTCGTGCGGTCGCGCCGCTCAGTCAAAGATCCTGCTCAAGCCCCCCACGCATGCCTTGATCTTTCTGCCGATCCGAGGCTCATTGTGGCTCCCCGGCCCGCCGGTTACGACCCCGGCCCGTCTCCTCTTGTCGTTTGCCCAGTGCGAGCGCGAGATCATCGGCGAGGCGCAAGGGGAAGTGGGCCGGACGTCGCCCCGTGCTGGGCTACGACCTCGTGCCGCAGCCGGGCGGGCCGACGCTGGAGTCGTGCGATGGTGGCTTCCGTGCACTGCCACGCTTGCGGAGCGGTACGAGGACGCTTGCAGTGACTTGGATCAGTGGACGCAAATTCAGTGACGGAATGGATCAGTTCGTGATCTTCAACCTCGGCGTGCTGATATCCTTGACCTCATGTGCGAGCTCCTCGTCGCCACACTCGCAACGCTCACCACCGCATTGACGGCCCACGGCTTCATCGAAGGTGTCCAACTCCCGAGCGATGAATCGACCACGGTGCCCCTCATCGGCGGGGTACATCCGGTTGTTGAAGCCACCGCCAATGGCCAGGCAGGACGCTGGCGTATAGATACCGGCTGGACCCCCTCCGTCATGGCACGGTCTGTCGCCAATCGGGCCGGTGTCCCGCCACTGGACATTCTGCCTTCGCCATTCGACCGCACCGGGAACCAGCACTCAGCAGTTCGACGAGTTGACGACTTTCGCATCGGACCCATCCAGCTTGATGCTGCGACTCTGCTCGACTTCGACCTCACGCCGATGAGTCGCGGCCTCGGCGTCCGCATCACGGGAATGCTGGGGTTCGATGCACTCGCTCACGTGCCAGTAAGTCTCGACTTCGCGGCGCAGTCATTCACATGGCATGATCCCACCACCTTCACGCCGCCTGAGTCGGCCACGGCGACAACACTCACTTTGTTCACGATCTGCCCTGCTTGCAAATTCGGATCAATGACATCGAAGCGCTCGCGCTGATCGATACCGGAGCGGCTGGTGGACTCTCATTGACCACCGACTTCGCGAATGCGCACTCTCGACTCAAGGAGGGCCAGATCATCGACTTCTGGTCCATGGAGGGTACCACCGGGCAACACGTCCGGGTCGCTGAGAGATCTGGTGCTCTCGAAATCTTCGGCACGGCCCTGGCCGAAGTGCGGTACGTCATCGGCTCAGCCGATACCGCCGAGACTGAGGGCATCGATGCAATCATCGGCATGCAGCTGCTCCGCGACTTTCGACTGACATTCGATGCGTCACAGCAGAGACTCTGGACGGAATCAGTACCATACCCATCGATCGCCGGGCAACTGGACGGCCAACTCGATGCGAATTCACGAGACATCTTCGGACAGAGCCTGCTCCTGCAGGCCGTGCTGGATCGCGACCTGGACTCCGTGCGCGCCGCGATCGCCGCGGGGGTTGATGTCAACGCAGAAAGCAACACGGGGGCACGACCCCTCGTTGTCGCGGCGGCAATGGGTGAGGCTGAGATCACTCGCGAACTCATTGCTCTCCGTGCAGACATCAACGCTGCGATGGGCGACGGGCAGGACACAGCACTGCACGCCGCGGCAGCCGATGGACACACGACAGTCATGCGACTGCTCCTGGAAGCGGGTGCCAGCCTACGACGTCCGAATGCACCCGGCAATACTCCACTGCACATGGCTGCGCTGCATGGTCAGGTGGACGCCGCCCGAGTCCTGCTCGATGCGGGCGCCCGAGCGGACGCGGTGCGGCGCGATGGAGTCACACCGGCCATGTGGGCTGCCAGTGCCGACAGTGTCGAACTCCTCAATCTCCTCGCCGAGCACGGGGCCGATCTCAGTCGAAGGAGCCGCGGCATGACCTGCATGCACTTCGCCGCTCTGGAGGGTGCAACGCATACGACACGTGCACTCATCGAGCGCGGCGAGACAATCGATCCGCGCACGCCGGAAGGACTGACACCATTCGCCGCAGCACTCTTCGGAGGCCACGCGGACGTCGCCCGCATGCTCCTCGATGCCGGCGCCGAGCCCGACCCCGCTCTTCCCAGTCGATTCGGCTCTGCACTCATCCTCGCCGCCCGGACAATGGACACTGAGTTCATACAGCACCTGATCGACGCTGGTGTGACAACCGATGCTACCGATGGCTCAGGTCAGAACGCTCTTCTCGCTGCCATTCAGGTCAATCGCCCGTCTGCCGTAGTGCGCATGCTCATCGCGGCCGGGTGCGATCTTCACATCACTGACCAGAACGATCGCACGGCCATCACGCAGGCCGCCCATCACGGAGAACTCGATGTGATCAGGCAACTGCTCGAATCCGGCGTCAGAGTCGATGCTCGCGGCGAGGCCCGGATGACCGCACTTCACCGCGCATCGATGGCCGGACACATCGACGTGGTGTCGCACCTGCTCAGCAGCGGTGCCGATGCCAACGCACGGAGCGTCGATGGTGCGCCACCTCTGGCCGGTGCCGCGATGGCGGGCCACCCGAAGATCATCGAACTGCTGCTGGCACATGATGCCGAGGTCGATCTCGCGAACAACAGCGGCATGACACCACTCATCGCGGCTATTGGTGGTCGCTCCATCGACTGTGTCGGACAGCTCATACAACACGGTGCCAGCGTCCAGACACAGGACAACGACGGCTTCAGCCCGATCCACCACGCCGCGTCCAGGGGCAGAGTGCAAGCCATCCAACTGTTGACCGCCGCCGGCGCTGACATCAACGCCCGTGCCAGAACTCAGGCCACCCCACTCATCAACGCAGTCCAAGGCGCCCAGGCAGATGCCGTCGAGACCCTCCTCACTCTCGGTGCCGACCCGCGACTGGCAATGCAGGACGGTATGACGCCCTTGGCCGCGGCGAACCGCCTGAACGACGACCGTATCGCGCAGGTGCTTCAAGCGGTGCTGGAACAACCGTGAGTCGGCCCCATTCTCCTCCAACGCTCAATTGCAGGCTGGTCAGACGGTGGACTGAGGCACTCAAGTGCGATCGATGCAGTACTCCTCCACATTCTCATCACAGAACCACCTTGGCGCCGCTTTCATTGAGGACTGTAGATGCACTCGCCTCTGAACACTTGTGCAGGCCACCCCTGTTCTTGCTTCCAACCGGATGAGTGCGCGCTCGTCGTGAGCCGTTCGGAACGCGTATCATAAGAGCAGACTTCACGCCACCTTGTCACCGGAATCGATCTGCCCGGGGACCTCGCTGTTGTGAGCAGCTGAGCCGACACATAGACTCAGTGCGGTGAGTACCGATCGCGATCATCCTGATTTCAGCCAACTCCTCGGCGAGGTGCGGTCCGGTCGTGCGCGAGCCGCCGATCAGCTCTTCGAACTTGTCCACGGTGAGCTCGGACGGCTCGCCGCGATGGTGTTCAATGGCCAGAGTCCAGCGCATACGCTGCAGCCGACCGCTCTGGTCAACGAGGCATGGCTCAAGCTCGCCGGCGGACTCGGTGCCGTTGAGGACCGGCATCACTTCTTCGCGCTCGCGGCACAGGCCATGCGGCAGATCCTCGCCGATCACGCGCGGGCACGTGGTCGTCAGAAGCGCGGCGGGGACGCACGACGAGTCACCCTCTCCACCGGCGCCCTCGCCGACCACACCGAGCCCTTTGATCTCATTGTGTTCCACGATGCACTCGCGCGACTGACCGAACTTAATGATCGGCATGCGAAGGTGGTCGAAATGCGCGTCCTCGGATCGCTGACGATCCCCGAGATCGCCGACCTGCTCGAGACGAGCCCGGCCACCGTGAAGCGCGACTGGAACGTCGCACGACTCTGGCTGCTGCAGGAACTACAGGGCGACTGATGGACGCGGCGTTCTACGAGCGGATGACGGAGATCGTCGCGGACGCGATGGAACTGCCGGCCGACGCACGCGCCGCATTCATCGATGATGCCACCGGCAATGATCAGCAACTGCGCGATGAAGTGCTGCGGCTTGTCCGCCAGGATGATGACGCAACCGGTCTGCTGTCGGACGAGCACATCGACGCTCGGCGGGAAGAACTCGATCACGCGCTGGATCACGGCACACCGATGCAGCCGCATGACATCGACGATCCGTATGTCATCACCGGCTACCGACTGGTCCGTCGCATCGGCGAGGGTGGCATGGGTGTCGTCTACGAAGCGGAGCAGGCGAGACCGCGACGACGCGTGGCTATCAAGATCGTCGACGGAATCCGCTCCGGCCCCGATCTCGAGGCGCGGCTGCGGGCTGAGGCGGAGATCCAGGGCCGACTGCAGCATGCCGGGATCGCCCAGGTCTACGACGCGGGCAGCGCCACATTCGGTCGATCGCAACGACCGTGGTTCGCGATGGAGTTCGTCGAGGGACGCGCGATCGCTGCCTTTGCCGATGAAGCAGATCTCGACACCCGCGGCCGACTGGAATTGCTCGCCACCATTGCCGACGCGATGGGATACGCCCACACCCGCGGCATCGTGCATCGCGACCTGAAGCCGGAGAACATTCTCGTCAAGGCCAACGGTCAGCCAAAGATCCTCGACTTCGGCATTGCGCGTGTGACCGGAGATGCCACGCTCGCCGCGACCACGATGACGCGTGACGGACAGATCCTCGGCACGCTTGCCTACATGGCGCCGGAGCAGCTGTCAGGGCGACCCGATGACGTCACGCCGCGGGCGGACGTGTATGCACTGGGCGTGATCGCATTCGAACTGCTCGCCGGGCAGCCGCCGGTCGAACTCGGCGGACTGTCCATCTCCGCGGCGTTGCGGCAGATCGAGATCGTCGAGCCGCCGCGGCTTGGAGCGGTCGTGCCCGGCATTGACCGGGACATCGAAACGATTGTCAGCACGTGTCTCAGCCGGGAGCCTGAGCGGCGTTACGTCGACGGTGCTGCGCTCGCCGCGGATGTCCGGCGATGCCTTGCTGATCAGCCGATCCTCGCCCGCCCCGCGACGCGCATGTATCGAACGAGCAAGTTCGTGCGTCGGAACAGGGCGCTCGTTGGCGGCGTGTTTGCGACGATGGCTGTTCTGATCATCGGTGTGATTGTTGCAACGGTCCTTGCAATCGGGCAGCGGAATGCGCGACTGGCCGCCGAGGCGAGTGATCATGAGGCAAGGCGACAGCAGGCGTCGCTCTCGACGCAGACCTTTCAGGCCGCGGCCGATGCGGCGATCGACGGTCGAGTGATCGAGGCAGTCGAATCACTTGAATCGGTCCCACCGGGTCTGCGCGGCTGGGGGTGGGATCTGCTTGCGGCGTCATCCCCGGCGTGGATGCCGGGGACTCATGACTTCGGGGGAACGACCTACAACGCACCGTCGAGAACGGCGCTGACCGGGCGTCGCAACTTCGCGGTCGTCGGGAACGGCGCACTCGTGCTCACGATCGTGGACGGATCACTGGTGACGTGGGATCCGCGTACCGGAGCAACCGAAACACGCAAATCGCCAGGTGCCTACTCCATGGTCGAGCAGGTCCCTCCGACATCGGTGAACCGCGCCCTCGTATGGGATGCCGATCAAGCGCTGTTCATGGTGGATTCGGACACATGGGAAGTCCGTTCCGTAGAGCCGCCGGAAGCGGACCTGGCGACGTACCCCCGCGCGGAATCGACAACGGGTGCCGTGATGTGGCACGCATCGTTGAGTGATTCAACGGCCGGTGCGATGCCGTACTTCCTGAGAACGCAATCGCACGGCACAGTGAAGCTTGACCTCGGCAGCGATGCTGATGCGGGGATCCCGGGATGGGTTGATGTCCGAGGTCTGGACGACTGGTTCATCGCATTGGTACGGAGGGAGGGGGCCGATCCACGGTGGGCGCGCCTTGCCGCGATCGATGCGACAACGGGCCAGGTAAACGCTCGGACCGAGCGTGTTGACGGCATGCTGCTGTGGGTGCCCATGCCGGAACGAAACGAAATCGCCACGGCGCCCGCGACCTATCCGGCACAGACACCCACCGGCCCACTGTCCATCTACGATGCCACAACGCTCGAACTGAAGCGTGAGTCCGACGGCATTGCCCAACCCCTGACCTATCTGCTGGATCGAGACCGCCTTGTCGTTCGTGTCGAGGATGGAACGTACCGCTTCATGGATCCCGCAACCGCACGGCTCGACGATGCACTCCTGTTCAACGGGGAGAACGTCGAAACGCCAGCGCCGATCATCCTCCCGAACAGCGCCATGCACGGCGGCGAGTCAGTCGTTGCGATCGCGGATCGCCCGTATCGCCCGATGGTCATCGACACGATCGATCCGCAGCTCGGCCTGCGACCCATCTACAGCACTCGTGCACTGCCCGGCGCGCTGTATCACCTTGCGATCTCTCCGCACGGCGGCCTGCTCGCAACGATGTCGCCATGGCAGGATGAGGTCGCCGTCCTCGATGCGCGCACCGGCGAACAACTCGCCGTGCTGCCCATGCAATCGGAGGGACGGCATCGATGGGATGCAATGCTCTGGTTCTCGCCCAATGGTGAACACCTGCTGGCTTCGGTGCTGGCGTCGGACGGAACCGGGCTTGGCGTGACCTCGTGGTCACTCACAGACGGACGAGTTCAACAGACCGATCCGGAACGTCGAGTCCCTGCCGGCGACTGGGTGCCTCTGCTCGAGGCCGCACGACTGCCCGCCGCCGCATCGATCAGTTCGCGCCACGTGATCACGCCCGACGGACGCAATGTGATCTACACCGGGAGCGGTGAGAATACGTTCAAGCAGCGTGCTGTCGAAGGCGGAGATGTCGACGTGCTTCCGCTTGGGACCGCCGAGGGTATCGCGCTCAACCCCGATGGGCGTCATCTCGCCGCGGTCCTGACCAACAGTGCACGAATCATCGACCTCGAATCCGGAGAGGTGATCGCGCGACCGACCAACGACCCCGACCGACTCCTGTGCGCCGCATACTCGCCCGACGGATCGACGCTGGCGATCGGTTCACTTGACGGGCGCATCTTCGTGATCGAAACGACGTTCTACACGCTTCTCTATACATTCCAGTCCACGCCTCCCGACGACGGCCGCGGCCCGCTCTTCGTGCACGACCTGCGCTGGAGCCCGGACAGCCGGACGCTCTACGCGGCGCATGCGGGCGGCGTGATCGGCGCGTGGGATGCGCGCCGGCCGCACGAGCGCCGTGCCGCGGCGGAGGCGTGGCGCGAGGCGGATGTGCGGATGAACGAACGGCTTGATGCGATGCTGTCGGATGGCCAGTCGCTCGCCAATGCGGGCGAAGCGTTGCTGCGTGACACGTCACTGACAGCGGACGAACGCGCGGCGGTGGAGGTGATGCTGGTGCGGCGATGGGCCAGCCAGTGACAAACACGCTGCTGAAGACAGCACCGCACCCCCACCGGGATGCGGCGCGTCACGATTGTCTGAGCGTCGTCGCGGGAACTGCGATCAGTTGATCACGACCGGGCCATCGTGAGCGATGATTCGAGCCGGCAGATCGAAGACAGCCGTCCCTCCCCCAAGGAAGGTTTCGTTGTAGCTTCCCGTCTTTGCACGAACAGAGGCCTCAATGTAGTCGCCCTGAAGAAGCTGGATTGCCGTGCCAATGCTGCCACGCGGCGAAAGGAATGTCCCGGTGCCATTCGCGCCCGGTGCGGTCCATTGCAGCGTCGCACTGATCCGATGCTGGGAGACAGCGGGGGCACCGGTGTTCTCGATGTACAGTGCGCAGAACTCGATCCCGGCACGTCCGGGAAAGAACGTCGAGCACGTGCTTCCGGGGTCAAATTCGATAGTCGGCGTTGAGAACATCGGAATGAGCGTGCTTCCTCCGCAACTATCATTAAATCCGTACGCCATGGTCGTGTGGAAGCCCTTGTCCCCGAACAGCGAACAGCAGAATGAACTCACATCGCGCTTGCCATGCCGGTCAGTCAGAATCGGCGCGGGTTCCCCCTCCTCCGCCTGATCCTGCGTATATGTCTCCAGGTCGTGAACCAGATTGAGATTGTGTCCAACTTCATGCGCAAAGATATCGCCGACGAGCGACAGACTCGAATGGTTCATGACGTTTACTGAGAACCCCAAGGACGGATGGAGACTCCGAAATGCAATCCCCCCGGAGCTGCCCCATTGGTCGTAGCGAATCAGAGCGACAAGATCCGCCTCGTACAGATCACGGGCGGCATGCACGTCTTCCATGAAACCATCGTTGCTATAGGCGAGTCGCTCGAGATCAAGCTCTCCGTCTGAGGTCTCATTGTATCCCGATGTGACGCTGGCATCGGCCGCAACAAGTCGCAGCGTGACAGCGAAATTCTCGTAGGAGTTCAGATGGCGAAGATTGAAATCTGCAACCGCCGCCTGTGAAGTCGCAACGAAGTTGTTCACGCTCCCGAAGTTGGCAAGCGCTTGTGCGGTGCAACATGTCATGATGTCGATGACGTCCGTCGGATCTGTCACAGTCCCGCGAGGGCCCGCGTCTGCCGCATGCCCCTGATCGCCGGGCGGCTGAACTGCATGGCGACCGTCCACCCCACACCACGCGCCGGCTGCTCGCGATCCATCGACCTCTCGCAGTGCATGCATGCCACCGGGAATCCCCTGAAGCTGATATCGAGTTCCCGACTCGTAGTCGCGAACTTCCATGTACACCGCATCCTTGTAGCACACGAAGATCACGTCACTGGCCGCCACGCCCGCGATCTCGCCGTACCAGGTGTAGTCATCGACATCGCGATAGTCGCTCCAGAGAAGCGCGAGCTCAAGTGTCCGGCCGTCGAACTCGAATGTCTGACCGTTGAAGACGGGGAATGACACTCGATTCACATTGGCGGAGTCCAGCCCGTAGATCACGTCCCAATTGAGATCGACGATCACGCCTGTCGACTGATGCCGCAGCAGCTCATTCTTGTGCTGTGGGACTGCGCGTTGCGTGGCGAAGACTGACCCAACGACCTGGCCGGTCGGCATCACAGCCGTGCGGTAGTCGAGGTGTCCCCACCTGTTCTCAGCGTTCGCTGAAGAACCAAGTGATCCCACACACGCGAGCAGAAGCATCCTTGCGAGTCTTGTCTTGTGGCAGTTCATCATCCACCTCCTCACTGCAGGTTGACCAGGACGAGCACCATGCCGGTGTCATCGCTGAGGGTAGACATCGCCTTGCCGATCACGGCGCCGTGAGCACGAGCGCGATCGGTGGCCTTCATCGCATGCCCCGAACGCGCGGCGGTCGTGAGCAGGTCACCCGGCTGGATCTCGCCGTTCTCCGTCGAGCATTTCACGTACACGCGCCCCGTCATGGCGACCGGGATGTCGCCGTCCATCACGCCATCCTGCCCGAGCTTGATGCCGGGCTTCACACCGTTGGCACCGGACACGATCCCCGCGACCTTGCCGTCATACGGCATCGATGACGGCATGAGCTTGCCGGGGTTCTGCGGATCGATGACCATGAGCGTGCCGGGCTCGATCTGACTGCCGCAGGAGGCATCGAAGCCTTCCACGATATCCGCCCCGCCGCGGATGGTGACGGCGCCGTCCACGTCGAGCATGGTCGTCGGTGTCGTCGTTCCAATACCAACTCGGCCTGTGCCGCGCTGTGCCGTGATGGCGTAGATGTTCGACTGGTTGTCATAGATGTAGAACTGATTCCCGGCCGTCCCGCTGCCGCTGTTGTTCGACCCCATGTACCAACTGCCAGTATTGACGAAGAGCCGAACAGCCTGTGAGCTTGCCGTGGGATCACCAACATCGATCTGGCCGCGGACACTGAGCATCTGTTCCGGCGCAGCCGTCCCGATGCCGACCCTGCCAGTGGTATCGACCAGCAGCATGGGTGGCGCATTGTCGCCGCCGCGTTTGACTGTCCAGAAGTTTCCATTCGCGCCCTGATTGTCCAACCCGATGCGCCACTCCTCGGCACCGTTCTGTGTCCACCGGAGGATGCTGTCCTTGTCAACGCTCGACCGGTCGAGCGAGATGGCCGCAAACCCGCCGTTGGAGTCGAGCGTCAGGCTCGCCGAATGACCCGAGACATTGATTTGCTCCGTATCGAAGTTCACGCTGACTCCGGGATCGACTCTCATGCCCCGAGTGTTGAGCGCAAACGGCGTTGCCTCCAGCGCCTGCCGACCGAGCAGATCACCGTCCACCTCGATCTCGATCCACAGTGCCTGGTTCGCCGCGAACGCGCTCTCACCGAAGTCGAGCGACTCGCTGAAGACGCCCTCATCAGGCGTCACCGAGCGCACGATCGACGAACCCACCTGCGTGCCACCGCTCGCGGCATCGAAGAGCCGGAAGGTCACGTTGACGGACGAGCCGACCGGCGTGCCGTTGTTCTTGAGGACGCCCTGGTAGGTGAACGATGTACCGGGCGTGGCGGCAATCGACGTGCTGCCGAGGCATGCCGCGAGGCCCGCAGCGAGAAGTATTGATTGAACCCTGTTCTTCATGGATCTCTCTTTCTCTATGACTGTCTTTGGATCAGTGGTGCGGATGTCTTTGCAGACCGCTACGGGCTCTGCCCTGCTACTGCAGGTTGACCAGGACAAGCACCATCCCGGTGTCGTCACTGAGCGTTGACATCGCCTTGCCGATCACGGCACCGTCCCAGCGATCGCGATCGGTGGCTCTCATCGCATGCCCCGAAAGCGCGGCTGTCGTCAGCAGGTCGCCCGGCTGGATGGCGCCGTTCTCCGTCGAGCACTTCACGTACACGCGCCCCGTCATCGCGATCGGGATGTCGCCGTCCATCAGACCGTCCTGACCAAGCTTGATGCCAGGCTTCACACCGTTGGCGCCGGAGACGATGCCCGCGACCTTGCCGTCGTACGGCATCGATGACGGCATGAGCTTGCCGGGGTTCCGCGGGTCGATGACCATCAGCGTGCCGGGCTCGATCTGACTGCCGCAGGAGGCGTCGAAGCCTTCCACGATGTCCGCCCCGCCGCGAATGGTGACGGCGCCGTTCACGTCGAGCATGGTCGTCGGTGTCTTCGTTCCAATACCGACCCGGCCGGTGCCGCCCTGCATGGTCATGACGTAGCTGCCCGAAATGCCGTCGTAAATGTAGTACTGATTACCGCTTGTCCCGTTGCCGAGGTTGTTCGTCCCGGCGTACCAGTTGCCGCTCGAGCAGAACGTATGGATGTACTGGTCGGTCGAAGCGCCCGTCCCCATACGGATCGACCCTTCCACCTGCAGTTTCTGCTGTGGGTCTGTCGTGCCGATGCCGACGTTCCCTGCTGCTGATCTGTCGATCCAGAACCGGTGCACAGGCGTTTCTGATCGGTCAGCGATACTGAACCCTGTGTCACTGGCGCTCATGTACCAATTGGCTACGGCAGGACCCTGAAAGGTATCGTCGGAATCATCGTAGTCGTGAAAGTCGATTGCGGGTTCGAAGTCCGACCGATCGATACGGATCACCCCGGACGTGCCGCGGACATGGAGTTGTCGCCCCGGGTCGTCCGTGCCAAAGCCCACGCGGCCGCTTGTCGCGACGGTGATCCCCCGCGTGTTCAGCGCAAACGGTGATGCCTCCAGCGCCTGCCGACCGAGCAGATCACCGTCCACCTCGATCTCGATCCACAGTGCCTGGTTCGCCGCGAACGCGCTCTCACCGAAGTCCAGCGACTCGCTGAAGACGCCCTCATCGGGCGTCACCGAGCGCACGATCGACGAACCAACCTGCGTGCCGCCGGTCGCGGCATCGAAGAGCCGGAAGGTCACGTTGACGGACGAGCCGACCGGCGTGCCGTTGTTCTTGAGGACGCCCTGGTAGGTGAACGATGTACCGGGCGTGGCGGCAATCAACGTGCTGCCGAGGCATGCCGCGAGGCCCGCGACGAGGATGACTGACCGAAGCTTGATCTTCATGGACACGGGAATCTCACTTTCCAAGTGTTCGTTGCAGTATGTGTTTGAGGTACTGATCGGGCGCGACTGACTCAGCAGTCGCCGGCCCAGTTGCCGAGGACGATATTGAGGTCTTCGAAGTTCACGGCGCCGCTGCCATCGACATCACCGTCCGGCCCCGCTCCGCCCCAACTCCCCAGCACCAGATTCAGATCCTCGAAATTCACGGCGCCATCGCCGTTGGCATCGCCGGGACAGGCAGGCGGCGCCGCCATCCAGAAGCCACCCTCGAGTTCATATGTGGTGCCGACGAGCGCATCCGCCGCGTCGGGCTGCCCGATCGTGCCTGTGAGTGTGTGCGTCGTTCCGACGAGGGCCCCCCCGCCGCCGTCAATGGTGGATTGCTCGATCGAGTAGACCGGCGCCCCAGCGCCCGCTGCCGCCGCGGCGGCCCCGATTGCACCGCACCAGAGAATCCGTTGCATGACCCGTCCTCCGTTCACCAAAGAGGGCGACCCGGCCCGACATCGGGTCCGGTGAGTCATCGCCCTTCTCGCTGAACGAGGTTCACGGCTGGGGCGGCTCACGGAAGTTCATATTTTCTGACGAGCCGCAGCGATGATTGCGACAAGACTGGGGATGATGACGTGTGTCACTTCGGTCTCCCGAGTCGTGTCAGGTCATTGCAGGGGTTCGGCGTTGATACCGGAGTCATTGCTCACCGCCTTGCGCGACTGTGACCTGCTCGTGTCAGAGCGAGGAAGGGCCAGCAAGATTGGGGCAACCACGAACCGGCTCGGCGCGAGCTGGAGCAGCGCGGGAGATCCCGTCTCCGGGTCGAGGGGCATTTCGATAGTGCCCGCCGTCGACCGCTCAATCTGGAATGTATCTCAGAACGCCACCACGATATCAAGATCCTATTCTGAGGCCTCGCCCTCCGCAGCGGTCTCTTCTGCGCGCTCCACCCACCCACCACCCATCGCCTTGTAGAGCCCAACGACAGACGCCAGCAACGAAGCCCGCAGGCGGGCCTCCTGCAACTCTGCATCAAAGAGATCCCGCTCCGCGTCAAGCACTTCCAGATATCCGACAAAGCCGTTGTCGTACCGCTGTCGGGCAAGTGTGGCATAGTCGCGCAGCGCCTCCACCTGTCGTTCCTGCACAACGCTCTCCTGGAGGGTGGTCGACCGAGTCACAAGCGCATCTTCCGCTTCCCTGAGTGCGGTCAGGACGACTCCACGATAGGACTCGATCGCTTGTCGCTCCACGGCCTCCGCGACGCCGAGTTGCCCCTCCAGGAAGCCGGCGGTGAACAACGGCGCCAGGATTCCGGCTCCCAGGCTGTAGGTCCGCGCTGTGGGATCAAACAGCTGCGCGAGTTCATCACTCGCGAGCCCAAGAGACGCTGTCAGCGAAAAGCTCGGATAGAACGACGCCACCGCGACACCCACGCGTCGGTTTGCGGCGACAATACGTTGTTCGGCCTGCCGGACATCCGGACGACGCTGCAGGAGTTCGGACGGCAAACCACCGGGTATCGCAGGACTCCGCAGTTCCATCAGCGAGCGTCCGCGCTCGATCATTCCTGGAGGTCGTCCCAACAGAACACTGAGCGCGTTCTCCATGATTGCGATGTCACGCTCAAGCGCCGGTATCATCCCGGCCGCACGCTCCAGCTCTGACCGCACCTGAGAGAGTTCGAGCCGGGAGATCACACCCTTCTCACACTGCAGCTCAAAGAGCTCTACCGTCTGCTGACGTGTGGCGACCTTCTCCTGCGTGATCAGGAGTTGCTCATCAAGACTGCGGATACCGATGTAGGTCGTAGCAACCGAAGCGACAAGCGACAGGATCACGCCCCTTCGGTCTTCCTCGGCCGCGAGCGCATCGGCCGCTGCCGCATCCGTTGCGCTCTGGATCCGGCCAAAGACGTCAAGTTCCCATCCGGCGTTGAGATTGGCCTCAAAGAAATCACTGACGCGCGAGCCTCCCGTCGCTCCGACTTGCTCGGAGTTTCGCGAGCGGTTGGCCGCTGCGCTTCCGCTGACCTGGGGAAACGCATCAGATCGTGTGAGGCCGATCTTTGCCAGAAACTCATCGACGCGTGCTGCCGCGACTCTGACATCCAGATTCTGCAGCAGGCTCTCATCCACGAGTTCTTCGAGGACCGGATCATCAAAGCCGACCCACCACTCCGAATCTGTGGCATTGAGAGCGCCATCGGCTTCAAAGCGAAACGCATCGGGAACTTCGACCTCCGGGCGTTCGTATTCGGGACCCACAGTGCAGGAGCCCGTGACGACCACCAAACCGAGCAGTCCTGGGAGTCTGAACCGTTTCACTCCGCCACCCCCTTCCGACGGCCCATCCGATCGGTCAATCCAACGATCAGGAAGTAGAACATCGGCACAAAGAAGAGCGCCAGCGTCGTGGCGCCGATCATGCCACCCAGAACGCCCGTTCCGATCGAGTGGCGTGCGTTCGCACCGGCGCCGCTCGCCAGCACCAGCGGAATCGTTCCGAGAATAAAGGAGAGCGAAGTCATCAGAATCGGTCGCAGTCTCAGCTTTGCAGCTTCGATGGCAGCTTCCTTCGCAGACAACCCTTCATCATGTTTCACCTGCGCAAACTCCACAATGAGGATGGCGTTCTTTGCGGAGAGTCCGATCAGCGTAATCAACCCCACCTGGAAATAGACATCGTTCTCCATCCCGGCGAGCCACACGGAGACGAGGGCCCCAAAGACGCCGAATGGCACCGCGGTGATGATTGCAAGTGGCAACGTCCAACGCTCGTACTGAGCAGCCAGGATCAGGAACACCAGCACAATGCCGAATGCAAACGTCGATCCGGCGCTTCCGCCGGATTGCTTTTCCTCAAATGCGAGACCCGACCAGGCGAAGGACATGGAGTCCGGCAGGGTCGAGCCCGCCAGCCTTTCCATCGCGGCAATGGCCTGGCCGGAGCTGTACCCGTACGCCGCATCTCCGGTGATCTTCGCGGCTGGCAGTCCGTTGAAACGCTGCACGAGATCGGGCCCAGAGTCGAAGGAGCTGTCGACGACAGCCGAGAGCGGGATCATCTCGCCATCGCGCTGTCTCACATACGCCCGACCGATGTCCTGCGGGTCATCCCGGTAGGCCGAGTCCGCTTGCACGATGACGTTCCAGACGCGCCCATACCGGGTGTACTGACTGACGTATGAAGCACCAAAGAGCGACGCCAGGGCGTCGTAGATCCCCTCAGTCGGCATACCGAGCGTCTCCGCCCTGACCCGGTCGACCGCAATTCTCAGCCGCCGGGCGGAGGCGTTGAAGGTCGAACTGACTGATGTCAGAACCGGCTCCTCCTGTGCTCCTCCGATGAGGGTGCGGACCTGGGTCGCGAGCAGTTGAGCGTCATCATCGCCGCGATTCTGCAACCAGAACTCGAATCCCCCCTGACTGCCAAGTCCCGGGATGGCGGGCGGGTTGATGGGAAATGCAACGCCATCCCGAAGTCCTGCGAGTTTCGGCGAAATGTCTGCAAGCAGGCGCTCAAGCGACATGGAGGGGTTGCCCTTCCGCTCCCCAAACTCGCGGAGTGACACAAACACGGTGCCGGCGTTCGTCTTGAACTGCCCATCCACGATGCTGTACCCGGAGAGCTTGGATGCAAAGCGCACCGCCCCGTGGTCCGCGAATATCCGTTCGACCTCGCTGGTGACGGCATCGGTCCGATCGAGCGTCGCACCATCGGGCAGGAACACCGCCGCGAACAGGAATCCCTGGTCTTCCTCGGGAACAAAGCTCGACGGGATCAACCCAAAGAGCACATAGATTCCGTAAGCAGTCGCTCCGACAAGCAGCAGACCGACGACAGCAAAGCGGATCACAGCGTGAACACCCAGACCATAAATGTCGGTCACGCGCGCCAGGGCCCAGTTGAACGCTCGGAAAGGGGCAGGGAGTCTGCCGCGCGGCGCGAGGAGCACGCCGCAGAGAGCCGGCGTGAGCGTCAGCGCGACGAAACTGGAAATGGCGACCGAGATGGCAATCGTGACGGCGAACTGCTTATAAAGCACGCCAGTCGTCCCGCCCAGAAATGCGACGGGGACGAAAACGGCGCACAGCACCAGAGTTGTTGCGATCACAGGTCCGATGACCTCGCCCATGGCACGGATGGTCGCTTCGCGCGAATCCAGTCCTTCCTCCTGCATGACCCTCTCGACGTTCTCAACAACGACGATCGCATCATCGCACACAATTCCGATCGCGAGCACCAGTCCCAGGAGTGTCAGGAGGTTCAAGCTGAACCCGAGCAGCAACATGCCAGCGAGGGTTCCGACGACCGCCACCACAATCGCGACCGTCGGAATGATGGTTGCCCGCACACTCTGCAGGAAGATGTAGGTGACGAAGACAACAAGGATCACCGCGATGATCAGCGTCACTATGACCTCGTCAATTGACGCCGCTACGACTTCCGTCGTGTCGAATGAAACCGCATAGTCAATCCCCGCTGGAAACGACGCCTTCAACTCCTCCATCATCGCCCCGACTCGCTCTGCGACCGCGAGGGCGTTGGAACCCGGCTGCTGGTACACGGCAATGAACGTGGCCGGCTTGCCATCGCTCGCGTCACCGCCCCGAGCCAGCGTGGAACGCAGCAGGTCCTGCTGAATTCCGACTTCGACACGAGCCACATCGCCGACCCGGACGACCGCGGTCCCCTCGGACGCCGCTCGCACAATGATGCTCTCGAACTCATGCGGCTCGTCATAGCGGCCTTCCGCCACAACCGGAACAGTCAGTTCGGCCTCCCGGTCCAGTGGCGCCTGGGCCACGGTGCCTGCGCTGAACTGCTGGTTCTGCCTGGAAATGGCCGATTTCACGTCCGCAGGCGTGATACCAAGACTGGCCATTCGCTCCGGATCCAGCCAGATCCGCATCGCAAGGTCTGGCAAACCCATGATCTGCGCCTGATTCGCACCCTCGACGCGCTTCAGTGCATCCAGAACGTATAGATTCGCATAGTTCCCGATGTACTTCTCGTCGTACGAACTGTCCGGGCTGTACAACGCTATAAGGAGGAGAATGCTCGACGACCGCTTCTCAACCTGAACACCTGTTGTACGAACCTGCTCCGGCAAGCCGGGAAGAGCGAGATTGACGCGATTCTGTACCTGGACCTGAGCGGTGTCAGGATCAGTTCCCAGGGCAAAGTACGCGGTGAGCGACATCCGACCTGATGCAGCACTTGTCGACTGCATGTACAGGAGTCCATCCGCACCGTTCACTTCAGTCTCAATCGGCGCGGCAACGGAATTGGCAACCGTCTCGGCATCCGCGCCCGGATAGCTCGCCGACACGGAGACCTGCACCGGCGCGATCTCGGGGTACTGTGTGATGGGCAGGTTCAAGCCCGCAACGGCGCCTGCCAGCACGAGGACAATTGAAAGCACAGAGGCCAGAATCGGGCGCCGGACGAAGAGCGACGCAATCACCGAGTCTCACCTTCATTGACAGCCGCAGGATCAACGATTCGCGCCACGGACAACGGAATACCCGGCTGGAGCCCCACCGTTCCATTCACGACAACCCGGTCGCCCTCGCCGACTCCTGACTCGATCACCCAGGCGTCTGCGTACCAGGGTCCCAGAGTGACCGGGCGTCGCTCGGCATGGCCATCCCGATCAATCACCCACACATACGGCCCCTTCGGACTCTCACGGACAGCCCGCTGCGGGATCAGGGTTGCCCCCGGCCGACGGGCGCCCTGGAGGTACACCCGAACGTATTGACCCGGTAGAAGTTCCCGGTCCGGGTTCGGGATCTCGGCACGGACGAGAAGTGTGCCAGTGCTCGTGCTGACCGTGGCGTCGGTGAAAGAGATATGTCCTGTGTGCGGATGCCGCGATCCGTCGGCCAACTCGACCTCGACCACGAACCGCCCCTCCTTCGGGTATTCGATCGCCCGCTCTTCTTCGTTGCGCATCGCCCGGAGGATCTGGGTCTCCGTGACGCTGAACTCAACCCACATCGGATCGATACGAGCGACATACGTCAACGGCCCCGAGGTCCCGGAGATGTACGCTCCATCGCGCTCACGAGCCTCGCCCGTCATTCCTCGGACCGGCGAGTGAATGGTCGCATATCCCAGATTCAATTCCGCATCAAAGACATGGGCAGATGCCGCCTCAACCGCCGCCGCGGCTTCCCGAACGCGCCCTTGTGCATCATCCAGTTCCTTTTCCGCAACGGCCTGAGCTTCAGCGAGCGGCTTGATACGGGCCAGGAGGGCCTCAGCGTTCTCGAGGCGCGCCTGCTGCTGAGCGAGTTCCGCCCGAGCCGCCCTCAACTTCGACTCAAAGGGGGCGGCATCGATCCGAAAGAGGACATCGCCGGACTCAACGAACGCCCCCTCGTCATACACGATCTGGTCGAGGAACCCGGCCACGCGCGCGCGAATCTCAACCCGCTGTGAACTTTCCGTCCGGCCGACCGCCTCGAACTCAACCGGAAGATCCCGCGCAACGACCTGCACGACTTCCACATCGCGAGGTCGAACCTCGCCCGGTGCGGCGGCCTTGGGCTCATGACAACCCTGAGGCGACCACATCAAAGCAATGAGCAACCACCACCGAACTTGCATTGCCACATCTCCGTGAGATCCGCCGACTTCGCAACTCGCATGAGAATACCGCGCGCGCTGCGATCATGCACCGTACTCTTTCGGGGCCCCCGGGTCACCACACGCGGGGGCGTGCGCGTCCTCAGGGCAAGTGTGACCGATCAGGCACCGTGGAGATGGATGTGCGGCGTTTGAGATGGTCGCCGCGTGCTTGGATGTGCGGTGCCACAAGTCGCCGCTGTTCTGTCTGGCCGACGGGTCGCTAAACGCGTGCACGCGCACGGCCTGCGCCACACGAACGCCGCGGAACTTCGCACGGGGGGCGTGGACAACGGCATCATCTCGCGCCAGTTGGGCCACCGGCCCATCGCGACGTACCTCGATCACATTGCGCCGGTGGCGGTGACGGAGGCGATGCGGGGGCGGGTGAGGTGAGGGGCCGCCAGCCCGTTCCGTCTCCGCCTCAGACTTCGAACTGCCGGTGGGTTGTCCCGCGCGGAACACAGCCGGTAGCGCACGCAACCGGCTGGGAAAGCAACGCGTTTCGGAACGGGTCTCCGTGGTCAAACCAGCGAAAGATCCGGCGGTCTCGCTCACGAAGGAACCAAGCCGGCGGACCTCGGCAGAAACGCGTTGACCTGAGTCGCTCCCGCAATGACGTGGCCATTACCAAACGTCTCTGAACCTGCCGGAATCGCGAGACAACTCGTCTCGCGGTTTCGACCCCAGATTCGTTTCCCGAGAGCGGTTGCGCTCGCACTCAACCTCATGAGTTTCTGCACTCAATCACTTCTCGTTCAGGCACTCCGCACGCAGCCGATTGAACGACTCGATCCGGCCATTACCCGTGGGCGTTCCGGGCCTGCTGAAGTCGAGGCGGACCCAAATACTAAGGTAAGGTTCGGCGGCAGTCAGCGGCATCCGCCGCCCCAAGAATCGAGCACCAGGTTGAGATCGGCAAAGTCCACGAAGCCGCTGGCATCAACGTCACCCTCAGGACCCGGCATGCCCCAGGAGTCCAGGACAATGTTGAGGTCGACGAAGTTGACCAGGCCGTCGCCATCAGCATCCCCCGGGCAGGCCGCGAGTGGCGGCTGCGGGATCAGTTCATTGGCATTGAAATCTGCGAGGTCGAACTCCTCGTCGATGGTGGTCACCTCGTGGCCATCGGCGAAATTGGCAGGCCCCGTGAGGTGGTACCAAAGGGTCGCCCAGTCGTCGTTACCCCGCAGTAGTTCGCCCGGGGTCCCGGAGCACGTGCACCCGCTGCACAGTGGGCACGCGAGGTTGGTGTCGACTGCGACGGTCGTCGCATCGATCATGCCGTCGTCGTCCCAGTCGGCCGCGTTCCCATCGGCGAGACCCGCCCACGACCACTGTGAATTGGCGGTGAAGGGGACGAAGACGGTGGCGTAGAGCGGCTCGAAGGCACCGAGCCCGTCCGGTTCCAGCAGCCTCGACTCATTGAGGTCGGCGAGCCTTTCTCGCGAGTAGTCGAGGCGCCACAGTTCTGGATAGCCACTCTGCGGCGTCTGCCAGTGATAGTTCATGACGCTGTAGTAGTTGGGCTTGTAGTTGA
This sequence comes from Phycisphaerae bacterium, assembly GCA_030432255.1. Taxonomy (GTDB): domain Bacteria; phylum Planctomycetota; class Phycisphaerae; order Phycisphaerales; family UBA1924; genus JAUIHS01. Next base: position 119,930 of record JAUIHS010000001.1, on the reverse strand, counting down.
CACTGTCGATGCCGCCGTGACCGAGGCCCAGACAGTGACCGAGTTCGTGCATGAACGTGCCCGCTTGCTGGTCCTTGGTGCCACCGGGGGTGGACCATCCGCCGAGCGAGACGATGAAGTCGTTCCCGGGATACTCTGCGAGGCCCGAACTGCTCCCGCCGTTGTACGTGTTGGCGAAGGCGCAATATCGGAACGCCCACTCGCGCGCTGTCCTGATGTTCTCCCAGTTGCCGCTGGCGCGTTCGGTGGGAGTCCCGAAGTGCGCGGACTTGAACGTGTCGAAGTCGGCGAAGCTGTTGGGCCAGTCGACCAGCGGCAGTCCGGTCTCATCGACAATCGCGTGCAGGCTGATGCCCGCAAGCTGTCCCGCGCCCGCTGGCGCGACCGGGGCGTTGTCGAACGCCGCGACAACATCCGCAAGTGCCTGCGCCATGGGTTCGCGGCCCGTCATCGCGTCAATCTCGACGAAGAGGTCTTTGCGATCCGGGTTCGCACCCAGGGTGGGGAGGTCGAGGTCGATCGTGCCGTCGTTGTTCACGTCAATACCCTCGATCTCCCAGATGTCGAGCAGCCCGTCACGGTCGCGGTCGCCGAAGTCCACGACAAACTCCCAACTGCCGGTCCCACTCTCCTCGGTGCCGCAGATCTCGGGCATGTTGACCTCCGCGACCGCCTGGATGAAGTAGTCCCCCGGCTGGAGCATGATGGTCTGGGAGTCCTCCTGATCGGCGGACTCACCGGCACTCACCTGGGCCTCGACCCTGAACACCTGCTGGAAGGGATCCGCCTTGTTGATCTCGAAGACCGTGTATGCGCTGCCCTGACAGCATCCTGTGGTCTGGGCCTCAACTCTGGCGGAGACCGTAAGCGCGGTCGGCTCGGCGATCGTGAAGTTGACGAAGAATGAACTGTAGCCGTTGGCATAGGTGAACACGCCGCACCCGGGCTCCTTGGGTGTGCTGGAGACGCTTGCGAAGGCCTCGCCCCGGCCCTCCGCAGCGAACGTGCTGATTGTCGAACTCTGAGACGCCGATCCGAAAGCGAGGCCTTCCGACTCCGAAAACCCGCCGGAGGTCGACGCGTTGACGGTGGCGTCGAACGGGAAGAAGTCGGCAGGCTCGGCCATGTCGTCGACCAGCCCGCTGCCCCCAAGCACCTCCGCCCAGCAGGAAAGCGAGCGGCCGTCCTGGGTAAACTCAACCGACGGAACCACCTGGGTCCCACCACCGGCGAGTCCGGTGGTCGTGATCAGCCCAAGCACGCCGAGCAGCCAACGGTGAAACATCTTTCTGCCTCCTCGAGTCCGAAGTGTGCGCCGTACTGTCGACAAAGTCGACACTTCGACATCGCCGCGCCGGTCCTCTCGATCGTAGCGGTTCCCCTTGCGGTCTCAAAGCCCAATTGACTCGTCAGAAGATGAGTTCACGTCGAAGTTGGTCGCAACGAGGTCGAAAGGACGTTCCAGTGGTCCCACGCACCGGATGCCTGTATCAGCATTGACCGAGAATAATGGTCCTGCCCGAGCCTGGATGCGCGTAGTGGGCGCGACATCGCGAAGTTTCAGGGCGTCCGGACCTGAGGAAACAGGATCGTCGTCGGCTCCCCGCACGACGGCGCATGGGGCGAGCAGGCGGGATCGGCGACCCTCTTTCGGTTTGACCCGGTCGACGGAGTGTGGACAGCCGAAGTCACGCTCAGCACCACGCGCCATGCACCGTACGATGCGCTGGGACGCGCCGTCGCAGTCGCGAACGGCGCGGCCTGGGTGGGTGCACCGCGGCAACCGGCGGTCGGAACACCCGGAGTCCTCTTCGTCTATGTCGGCATTGAGGACTGCGACGGTAACGGCGTGACGGATCTCGTTGAGGTGGGCTCCGGTGCCGCAGCGGACGTGAACGAGAACGGCCGCCCCGATGTCTGCGAGTCCGTCTGCCCCGGCGATGTCGACGGCTCGGGCTTCGTGGACGGCAACGACCTGAACCATGTGGTGTCGCGCTGGGGCGAAGTGTCGCCAGAGGCGGATCTCGACGGCAGCGGCATGGTGGACTTCGGCGACCTCAACTTGGTGCTGGACAACTGGGGGGCGGCGTGCTGAGCGGCCCGTCCGCAGTCGCACCATCACAGTGATTCGGTAGCACGACGCTGAACTCCGCGGAGATGCGCTGCCCTCCTGCAGTGCCAATTGTCGCATCGTGATTCGGCTATTGCCAATCAGCTTCTGCGCGGGCGCTCAATTCGGATTGGCACTGACATTCCTAGATGCCGCATACGGTTGCCCAGTTCTCCAGCAGGATCTCAAGATCGGTGAAGTTCACCAGACCGTCGCAGTTCAGATCTGCGGATGAGCTCGCGGCGAACTGGTTCCAGTCATCGAGAAGTACGTTCAGGTCAGCGAAGTCGACCTGGCTGTCGCCGTTCGTGTCGCCGGGGCATGCTCCGGGCAGGAACTCATGGGCGCCTCGATCGACCAGTGGGACGCCACCGTTGCCAGTGTCGGGGCTCGCCGGATCGTCGACCCGACGGGGATTGCCTCGAAGGTCGACCGGTGTGAGTTCAGTAACATCGCCATCCCCATCCACATCGAGCGCATCGGGCAGGATCGAAGCGTTCGCCCCGGAATCGATCGCAGGAGAACCAGGCAACAGACAGTAATTCCCCGCTGAAGCGTTCTCGAACTGCGGGTCAGCACTGAGGTTGTTCGCACCGGGGTAGCCACCTTGCACGATTGAGTCAGTCGCCATCGTGGAGCCGAATCCGCCGATCTGCACACTCCCATTGTCCCAGACGATGCTGTTGGCAAGGGATACTGCGGAACCTGTGCCGGCCTGGATTCCGCCTCCACTGCTGTTGGCCACATTTGAAGCGATCGTTCCATTTCGAATGTCGATCTCAGCGCCGATGCGACAGTAAATGCCTCCACCGAACAGGGTTGCCGTGCAGTTCGTGATCTCGCAGTTGTCGAGGATGTTGGTGGTACTGGAGTCGTAGTAGTCGAGCGCTCCGCCGCGTGCCGCTGTGTTCGACCTGAACGTGGTGTGCGATATGGTCCCCGGACCGTTCCAGAGAATGGCCCCACCCGAAGCGGACTGGTTCCCTTCAAACCTGCAGCGCACCACCGTGGTTTCATTGGTCGCCCCCGCGATTCGAATCGCGCCGCCCTCGGTGTTCGCTTCGTTGTTGACAAAGTCGCAGGAACGTATGTCAAGGGACGCCGTGGACTGCAATGCTCCTCCAGCGAACATCGCCGTGTTCTCAATGAACGAGCACCCTTCGATGGTGGCACTCGCACCACTGTAGAGCCAGACAGCGCCACCATCCCATGTGGGCGCGGCGTTGCGTTCGAAGACGCAGTCCCGCATGGAAATGGGCGAAGAACTGATGATCGCACCTCCGCCACTGTTTGGCCCAAGCGCGAGGTTCTCGGTGAATCGGCATGATGCAAGTTCCATGTCCGAGTCGTGACTTGATATTGCTCCGGCCCGGGATCCCGTCGAGCGATTACGCGTGAACTCGCAATTCCGAACGACAACCGAGGAGAGATGGGATCTGATTGCACCGCCCTCCGCGACGGCCTGGTTGGCATCAAATGAGCAACCATCCAGAGTGGCGGAGCACCTGTACATCTGGACCGCGCCACCTCCACCGGCGGATTCATTCGAAGCAAACGAGCAATCCAGGAACGTGGGAGACGCATCGAGATCGACGTGAACGGCGCCACCATAAGCCCCGCAGCGATTCGAAACGAATCGGCAGCCAACGAACGTTGGCGAACCATGCTCGATCCAGGCACCGCCGCCGCGAGCGGCAGAGAATGTTGAGCCGTCGGCGTTGCCTCCCATGATCGTGAAGCCATCGAGCACCGTCTCCGGTCCGACAGCGCCGACTCTCACGACGTGATAGGCATTCTCCGCGAAACCACCAGGTTCCTCATCATCGCCAAGATAGTCTCCGGAGAGAATCGTGAGGTTGAGATCAGGGTTGCGTTGTGATGCATGATCCTCTCCGCCGACGAACCCGCCGAGGATCACAACGCCATCGGGCAGCGCAAATGACCGCGATCGATCTCCGCACGCCGCATCGGGATGGTAAGTACCCGCGGCGACCCAGATCTCAGTCCCGGGCAGATGTCGGGACAGTGACAGCACGAGGGCATCCTGCAAACTGGTCATGGCGTCCGCCCAGGAAGAACCGTCCCTACTGGATCCTGATGCGTGACCAGTTGTGGACGGAAGTGATTTCCAGCACGCCCGTCGACGACTACTTCCCCATGTTCGACTTCGACCAGTTGCCGGCCTTCCCTGCGGTGCTTTGGGGGGTGGGGAGTGCGGGGGTGCTGCCGCTGCCGCGGTATGTACAGCCGGTCGACAACGGCATCCACAACGTGCGGCTGGCGGAGGACAACTATGACCGGCCCCGGCTGGTGCCGGTGGCCCTCTGCAATCCCGGTCCCGGAGGCGGAATGAGCAACCCCAGCGATCTGACGATCGCGGCCCCGGTGCCAGTGATTGCCTCAGTGGAGCCGGACGGGATGTCGCCATTGGACGTGGTGATGGACGACGACTATTTCGATCCCGATGACATACCGGTGGCGCGACCTGTGGAACTGGTGGTGCGCGGGCCGCATCACGTGCCCACATTCCACGGCTACGAAGAGCCGAAGTACGGCAACTTCAATGCATCCTCGGTCGTTCGCTTTGACGGCATGGATCTGCCGACCACCTTCACAAGTTCCGGGCTGTTGACGGCGGAGCTTCCCGCCGCGATGGCGTTGGAGGGTACCCACTACGTCACGGTGTTCACGCCCTCCAACGGCACGGGGTACTTTGAGGAGTTGCGCGACGGCAGCGGTGACATCGTATTCCAGGGGCACATGCCCAGTGGCGGTGAGTCTGCGCCGTACCTGTTCACGGTGGCGTATCGACCACCCACGATCACTGGCGTGTCCCCCGACGTCGTGCCGCTGAATGCACCGGGCTTTGATGACAGCGAGTGGATGTCGGCACCGGCCTCGAACTTCACAATCATGGGTTCGGACTTCCGCGAAGGGGCGGTGGTCCGGGTGGACGGGAATGTGCGGGTGACGACATACGTGAATTCCCACATGCTGCAGGTGAAGTTGCTTCCGGAAGACGCAGCGGCGCCGGGCGATCGCGTGGTGGTGGTGACGAACCCCGGCATCGGGTCGCCCCAGGCGGAGACTGTGCTGCGGGTGTCGGACACGCCGTTGACGCCAGCGCGGGCACCAGCCCAACGGCGGCGGCCGCCCAACCGTGCGGCGGGCGCCGGCACGGCAGTACCCGATGTCGCCGCTCCGGGATTAGCGGTCAGCGACATGGCACTGTACCAGGGCAACGTACTGCAACCGATTGCCTTCGGTCCCGGGAATCCAGGGTCTGCGGCACGGCAGAGCACAGGGTGGAACCTCAGCCTGAATCGATATCAATTCGACATCGCCGCACCCGCCGGCACCATGTTCCGCATCACGGAAGTCGAATGGGACTGGATCTCGGCGAGCAGTGCCGGTGAGAACCGGAGTCTCTCGGTCCAACTCAATGGCGCATCCGGCACGACAGTCTATGCGAGCGCTGGTGGACCGAGCGGTTCCTGGGTCAGCCCGGAACCCGGAGACTTCGGCTGGCAGGCGCCCGGCTATGCAACCGTCACTTCGACCGACCTCAGCACCGCACGACTCAGGTTCTCATACGGTGGCAACTCACCATCCAGCAACTTCGGCATCGACAACGTGATTGTCCGAGGCATCGTCATCCCCCCACCATGCCCCGGCGATGCCAACGGCGACAATCTTGTCGACTTCGAAGACCTCAACATCGTCCTCGGTGCCTGGGATACCGAGTGCTGAGTGTGAGTCTCGGTTTCGAAAGACGCGCGGCGGACATACTGCATGATCGCTGATCACGCCCGGAGTCCCGGAATCGTTGGAATGGGACTTCTGGTGAGCCGCCCTTTATTGGACCGTCAGAAACTCACCGATATTCGTCACCCGTTGCCGCGCTATCAGCGGTGAGATCTGCTGGAATTGCCTGTATCTTCATTCAGAAGGCAGCAGCGATGCCCTTTGGACGAGGACCTGGAGGCCATTCGTGGGCCGACTTGGGCATATCCTCAACTCGCCGGCTGCGCTTATGGAGGTTCTGAGAGTCATGATGTCCAGACTGACAGCAGTAGCATTGATTGGCGGCCTGTGGGCCGGCAACCTCTGCCTGGGAGACGAAACCACCGCACGGGCGTTCCTCGCCGAGCGGGAGTCCACGGCCTATCTCCAGGAAGGCAGTTTCCGGATCGAACGAGTCGATGCGGACAAGCACGCGGCCGAGGGTTCGATCGTGTTCCAGACCTACATCAACGGTCTGCGGCTGCACGGATCACGCGTCATCGTGGTCGAAGAGCCGGACGGAACCGTGCAGCAGGTCCTGCATGACTCCACCCAGCACCTCCTTCTGCGCCAGGACGATCCGGGGCTTGCTCTGGATCAGGCGGTCGCCGCGGCGGAAGCAATGACGCCGGATGAGATCGCCTCGGACGCCGATCTCGTCTGGTTCCGGCTCGGCCGCGAGGCCATCCTCGCGTGGGAAGTGACGACCGACCTCGCCGATAGCGGTCGCGCGGCCAGTCCGACGCACCTGGAGACCGTCCTTGATGCGACCACGGGCGCCGTGCTTTCGCAGCGTCAGATCGACACCAAGGAGTACACCCCGGAGAACGCCGGCGGTGTCTTCCCCCGAATCGTCATCAACAACACCATCGGGGCCGCGGGCTCACGGGCCTACGCGGCCCCGTTCGATGCCGTCGTCGAAGTGGACTTCGGATGCACCGGCACACTGATCGCTGACAACGTCGTCCTCTGTGCGCGGCATTGTGGTGTGGGTGCGGGCGACACCATTGTCTTCGGTGACAATGCTGGTGGCGGCGGCATCTTCAACGCGACTGTGCAGTCTTCATTCCTTCCGGCCGGGAGCGGTTCGCTGTTGGACGGCGGAGACGTCTCCATCCTGACGCTGACCTCAGCGGTCCCTTCAAACATCGCCGAACCCATGCGCTTGATCGATGAGACCGATGCCCTTGAGGGCATGCTCTGCGCAACGCTCGGGTACGGGTACAACGGCCTCGGCAGCAGCGGACATGGCTTCTCGGCCGATGGCTTCCGTTGGGGCGGCGAGAACATCATCGATGTCTACGGCAGCCCGGCGGGCACCAGTGGATCCAACATCATCTCGACCGACTTCGACGACGGTTCGGGCGGCGCCAACACCATCTCAGGCAGCAGTCCGACCCCGGTTCAATTCGAGGCAACCACGGCGCCCGGTGACAGTGGCGGCCCGGTGCTCGTTCAGTTCGGGAGCGAATGGGTCATCGCAGGCGTCCTCTCAGGAGGCACCACAAGCACCAGTGTCTACGGCGACATCTCGTGGTGGACCGGAACCGCGGTTTACCGAAGCGCTATCGAAGCACGGGGTGGGGTGTTCGTCACCGGGTTTGAGATCGCATTGCCAAACGGAGTGCCTGACCTCGTGTCTCCGGCAGGCGGCGACACGCTCGCGGTCGAGATCGTGCCTTCCCCGGAAGACCCGGTCGTTCCCGGCAGTGGGACTTTCCATGTCGATACCGGCTCCGGATTCCAGCAGGTGGCACTGTCCCAGGACTCCGGGACGACCTTCACGGCCACATTCCCCGCCTCAGACTGCCTGACAGACATCGCGTTCTATGTGTCCTTTGAGTTGCAGTCGGGGACCATGGCAACCCTGCCGTCAGGTGCGCCCGGTTCATCCTTCAGCGTGTTGAGCGCCGACAACGACGCCGACACCTTCTCTGATTCCTTCGACACGAACCTCGGCTGGGCAGTTTCCGGAAACGCGACAGACGGGCAATGGGAGCGCGCGATTCCCAACAACGGAGATCGCGGCGACCCCGCAGCCGATGCTGAGACGATCGGCGGCGGCTTCTGTTTCGTCACCGACAACGGCAACATTCCGGACACCAACACGGATGTTGACGGCGGTTCGACGATCCTGACCTCGCCAGTTCTGGATGCGGCCGGTGGCACTGACTCGACGGCATTTCTGTCGTACTACCGCTGGTACTCCAATGACTTCGGCGCTGCACCCAATGCAGATACTTTCGTGGTCGAGATCAGCAACAACGGTGGCTCCTCCTGGACCACCCTCGAAACTGTCGGGCCTACCGGCGCCGGCACCAGCGGTGGTTGGAACCTTGTTGAGCACCGCATCGAGGACACCATCGTTCCGACCAGCAACATGCGCGTTCGCTTTACCGCATCCGATCTTGGTGACGGCAGCGTGGTCGAAGCGGGTGTGGACGCCGTCACGATTCGCCTTGTCTCCTGCGACGAGGAACTCTGTGTCGGTGATGTCGACAATGATGGCGATGTGGACTTCGATGACCTCAACACCGTGCTCAGCTCATGGGATACGACGGTCGCTCCTTTCACCTCCGGCGACACTGACGGAGATGGTGATGTGGACTTCGATGATCTCAACGCCGTGCTCGCGAACTGGGATACGGCCTGCTGACACCACCCGATCAACCCAGTGACTCGCTCACGACGCCGCCGAGGAGACTCGGCGGCGTTTTCATTGCTGAACTGCCGCGCACTGATCCCAACCCGGTGCACACTGCCGATAACATGGCTCTCGCCTCGTGGCTTTGCCGGACAGTCCATCGATGGAGAGCAGACATGCCGACGACGACACCCGAACATGACGAGCGCATTGCCAGAATGACCTTCGCTTCTGTCTATCCGCACTACGTGACGAAGATCGAAAAGAAGGGCCGCACGCGCGAAGAACTGCACCAGGTGATCTGCTGGCTGACGGGCTTCAGCGAGAAGCAACTGCAGAAGCACATTGATGGCACGGCAACCTTCGAGGAGTTCTTTCAGCAGGCGACGCTGAACCCGAATGCGCACCTGATCAAGGGCGTCATCTGCGGCTATCGAGTCGAGGACATCGAGACTCCGCTCACGAGAAAGGCACGCTATCTCGACAAGATCGTGGACGAACTTGCAAAGGGCAAGGCCATGGAGAAGATCCTGCGCACACCGTAGTCGGGACGGTGTCCGGTGTCGGTGAACGGCGAAGATTCCAGTCGCGTGACTGTCCACGCCAGCCGTCATGGGTTGAGAACCCATTTGTCCCATCTTGCCGCGAAACGGGCTGTTTCATGGAAGTCATTCCGAGTAATCAATTGGTTTGTTCTTTGATCGCTCTCCCGTTGACTCTATTCTGTGGCTCGGGTGTGTGACTGCTGACTGAGACGGTGTGCTCGGTGCACCGTGACCGCAAGAATTCGAGGATGTACAGATGTTTTTGAACGGCTGGCCCCGCACTGTGGTATCCGCTGGCGTGTTGTTGTTTTCTGCAGTATTGGATGCAGGCGTCGTACCGGAGGGCACCGCGTTCACCTACCAGGGGCAGCTCAGAGAGTCCGGTGCGGCTACCGAGGGCGTCTATGATGTGCGTTTCCGTCTTTATGACGAAGTCACTGGAGGGACGCAGCGAGGGTCTCAGATCGTCGTACCGAACATCGCGATCACCGACGGCCTGTTCACTGTTGAACTGGACTTCGGCCCTGAGTTCGTCGGCGCCGCCCGGTGGCTCGAGGTCGACGTCAGGCCGGATGGTACCGGCCCCTATACGACACTCTCGCCGCGGCAGCCCCTCCATCCGGCCCCCTCCTCACAGTTCTCGCTGATGACGGAAGCCGTGGACTGGAGCGGCGTCCTCAACAAGCCGGCAGGGTTTGCGGACGGCGTGGACGACGGTGCGTTCTCGCTCAATCTGAGCAACGAAGCGTTCTTCTCCGGTGGCAACGTCGGCATCGGGACCACGGATCCGGACGACCTGTTTGAGATCGTCGGATCGCTCGGGGGGTCGTTTCGAGTCCGCGACATCGGTCCGAATCCGGGCACCGGGAACCAGCTGATCAGCCAGTTCGTCAGCGATGTGGGCGGCGTCACGCTTCGACTCATTGGTGTTGGAGAGATGGGCCAGACCATCGGGAGCACGGTCGCGCTGGAGCAGACCGGCGCACTTTCGCTGGGCAACCAGTTCCCCGCCCAGGTCACCATCGGGTTTGATGGAAACGTAGGCGTCGGAACGACCGATCCCGCTGCCGCCATGCACATTCAGGACGGTGCGCTCTGGCTCAGTGGCAACGGCGGCGGCAACCTGCCGGTCGGCGCGGGATCGGGGCTGCGACTGTGGAACGAAGGCTCACTCGGCCTGCCCGTCATTGCCGGCTATGACTATGACATGCTCCAGCCTGTCGATCTCCTGCTTCAGCCCGACGGCGGACGTGTCGGCATTCGATCACTCGACCCGGATGCGCTGCTGTCGATTGAGAATGTCGGAAGCGCCGACGGTGTCCCGATGCTCGGCTTTGGAGAAGGACCCAGCCTGAGCTTCTGGTTCAGCAGCGGGTTCACTCCCGTGGACGGTGAGAATTTCATATCTCTGGCCACGAACATTGGCGGCCTTGGCAGCATCATGACCTGGAAAGGGAACGGAAGAGTGGGCATCGGGACCACCGCACCCACAGCTCGCCTCGATGTAAGGTCGTTCAGCGCTAACAGCACGGCGATTCATGCGGAGAACACGGGCTCCGGTGCCAGCGTCGGCGTCCATGGCAAGGTCAACTCGGGCTACGGCGTGTACGGAGAAGCAACCGGTTCAGGCAACCCGAACTATGGCGTCTTCGGCGCTTCGGGATCGAGCCCGGCAGCGTACGGCGTCTTTGCCGCGGGAAGAATTGGCGCCTCCGGCACCAAGACGTTCATGATCGATCACCCGGCTGACCCGGAAGAGAAGTACCTCCTGCATTACAGCCTGGAATCTCCCGAACCTCAGAACGTCTACAACGGCGTTGTGCAGTTGAATGCAGATGGCGAAGCCGCGGTCAGGCTTCCTGACTACTTCGAATTGATCAACGCGGACTTCCGGTATCAGCTCACCGCGATCGGCGGTCCCGCGCCACTCCTGCACATCGCCTCCGAGATCGAACACGGCGTCTTCACGATTGCCGGCGGCATGCCCGGCATGAAGGTGTCGTGGGAAGTCAAGGCCAGAAGGAATGACCGCTTCGTTCAGCAGATGGGCGCCCCTGTTGAAATGCACAAGGGCCCCGCTGAACGCGGGCTCTACCTGATGCCGCAACTCTACGGTCAGCCGGAGAGCAAGCGGATCCACAATCATCCCGCTACCACTGAGACCGTGGATGAATGAGCACATTCCCTGGCACGCCCCACTCTTGAGACCATTGCACATGAACACCCTCAGACATCGTGCCGCAGCGGCCGCCATTGCTGCCCTGCTGGTTGGAACCACCTCGTTCAGTGGGACGACACCCGATGGGACGTCCCTGACCTACCAGGGGCGCCTCTTCGAGAGCGGCGCTCCCATGACCGGTCAGGTTGATGCTCGATTCCGGGTGTTCGATCAGCCGGTCGGTGGCACACTCGTTGCCGGACCGGTCACTCGAACCGGCATCGACGTCAACGGTGGCATCTTCGCAACTGACGTTGACTTCGGGCCCATCTTTGTCGGCGCCGAAAGGTGGCTTCAGATCGATGTGCGCTCCAGCCCCGGCGGAGGGGCCTACGAGTCGCTCTCGCCGCGGCAGTTGATCACTCCTGCGCCGACATCCCAGTTCGCGATGGTCGCCGGCTCCATGGCATGGAACGACATCTCAGGAATCCCGGCTGGGTTCGCCGATGGCACGGATGATGAGGGGCCCTGGGACTTCTCAGGATTCAGCGCGGTGGCGAACCGCAATGTCGGTATCTTCGCCGACCCGCCGCAGACGTTGCTGCACATCGGCAACTCCCCCGTCGGAAGCCCGCTCCTGACACCGCCATCCGATCTGCTCATCCGAACGCAGACGGCCGTGGTGGAACTGGTCAGCAGTGACGTCACCACCCGCCCGGGATCCACCATCAGTTTCAAGGGAGCGGATGCGAGTGGTGACCTCATCGACCACTGGGCGCTGTTCAGGTACGACACGTCGCTGTACTTCTCATACGGCCCCGGCGTTGGTCCTGACTTCAACCCGGTCATGATGGCACTCTCCAGTGCAGGTCACCTCGGGGTCGGAACGTTCGATCCCGTCTCCATACTGCACCTTGCCAACGACAACGTCACTTTCGACTCACCTGCAGTGCTGACAGAGCACACCGATCTGCTGGTCGTATCACAGGATGCGCTGCTCGAACTCGTCAGCACCGGGCAGGGTTCTGTCGGCTCGACGCTGAGTCTGAAAGAGGTCGACGGGGCTGGAAGCCTCCACAACCACTGGGCCATCTTCCGCCGCACAGACGTCGATGGAGCACGACTGGATCTATCGTTCGGTCAGGACCGAGCCGCGTCCAACAATCCTCGCATCCTGTCGATCCTGGCAGACGGCCGCATCGGGATGGGCACGACGAACCCGTTTGCCAAGGTGGATGTCCGCCGATTCGACCCCAGCAGCACGACGATCAGCGGTCGGAGCGATGGCACCGGCGCGGGCGTCGGCGTGCTGGGTTCGGCGAGCACCGGCTATGGTGTTTACGGAGAGGCCACAGGGAACTCCGGCGTCAACTACGGCGTCTTTGGTGAAGCCAGCGGGTCGGCGTCCTATGCCGTCTTCGCCGCCGGCCGCCTCGCGGCCTCAGGTACCAAGAGCTTCGTCATCGACCACCCCACCCGGCCGGAGGAAGAGTTTCTCTTCCACTACAGCACCGAGAGTCCCCAGCCTCAGAACGCATACAACGGTGTTGTGACCCTGAATCAGGCTGGACGGGCGACGGTTGAATTGCCTGACTATTTTGCGGCAATCAACACGGACTTCCGTTACCAGTTGACTGCGATCGGAGAGCCGGCGCTGCTCTACATTGCGGAAGAGATCCTGAATAATCAGTTCGTGATTGCCGGAGGCACGCCCGGAATGAAGGTCTCATGGGAAGTCAAAGCTCAGCGAAGCGATCTGTATGTCCAGCGCATGGGTGCGCCTGAGTCCCTCAGGAAGTCACCCGAACTTCAGGGCCGGTACCTGATGCCGGGGCTGTATGACCAGCCCGCCGACAAGGGTATCCGACCGCACCAGGCCATCTCAGAGGAGGTGACCCGGTGATCAACCTGCCCCTCACAGTTACAAGAATGACCGCCGGACTCCTGTTTGTCGCACTGACAGCGATTCCGGTCTGCGGACAGACGACGCGTGCCATCGGAGAGCCGGAGCGCAAGCCGATCACACAGGTGGATGCATCGGGCCCGCAACCCGGCGAGACTGCCGAAGCCTATGCCAATCGCATGATGGACCTCTATCGGAACGGTACGGTTCCAGCGGAGTCCGAGCAGAGTCGCGGCATCCCCCTCTTCAATCGCCGGTGGGACTACGACATCAACTTCACGTCGAAACAGTTTGTCGACCTCGAAGGCAACCTGATCATTGCGTACCAGAAGGGCTTTTTCCTCGGGGTTCAGGTCGAGAAACTCGAGGTCGCCAACAACGATGGCCCGAACGCCATCTGGAGCATCAATATTCCGTCCATGCTCACAGTCGAGTCCGTGCGGGCGGATCTGAATGGCGGAATCTATGTCGGTGGCCTGCTTGATCTCCCTGGAAACACCGAGTCTGCCGGTGTGGTCAAGCTCAGAGCAGACAACGGTGCCGTGTTGTGGGAGTCCTCACCTGTCTTCGCGACTTCGACACCGTTCCTGAACGACCTTGAACTTGATCCGGAGGGAGTCCCGTACTTCTCGCTGGGTAACCTTGATTTCGGCCGCGTGACCCGACTCGACCCTGTGACAGGGGCCGAGGCATGGTCGGTTGACCTCATTGAAGACGTCGATACCTACTCCATCCTCGCCGTGTCTCGTACGGGGGCGGTCTACGCCGCGTACGTTCGCGTCTTCATGGGCAATGCCGACCGCCTGTACATCTCTCGCCTGCAACCTGATACCGGCCTCATCGAGTGGACGTGGGAGAGTGCGAGTGATGAAGCGTGGTTCCCGCGTGACATCGAGACGGATCGTGACGGTAATGTGTACGTGGTGGGTGGGCGCGGCACGTTTTCTCAGAACAGCTTTCTCATCTCCATCAGTCCGGACGGCACTCCGAATTTCTCACGTGATCTTCAGCCCGGTGCGGCGTCCGGTGTCGGCAACGTGGAGATCTCACGTGCGCAGGACATCATCGTTGCCGGCGCTGTCAATCCGACCGGCACCTTTGTCCAGTCATGGGACCGCTCCGGAACGAAGATGTGGGAGTGGGACGGCCCGACCGGCAATGAGGGGTCTTCAAGCAAGGCGGCCGTGGATCGAATTGGTAACGTCTACGTGCACACCGAATCCGGTGCTGACCAGTACATCGCGAAGATTGACATCGGCGAACTGGGTTCGGACCCGGGCGCAACCATCTGGCAGGACACTCGCTCAGGGCTGGATGAGTTCTTCGCCGTCGATGTCGTGGTGGACAACGGAATGAGCCTCTACCTGGTCGGCTCCTCCGAGGAACCCAACAGGGTGATCGTGACCAAGTACACGCAGCCCTTCCTCGGCATACCGATCCTCCAGACCGCATGCCCCAACCTGATGCTTGAGAACCAGGGCGTGTGGGCCCCGGGAGTGGGCTCCATCGAGGAAGAGGGCGTGATCTGGGAAGTCCCATCCTGGGACTTCGACACCAACAGCATTCCGCTGCAGGACTTCTTCATCACTCCCGTCGGTGAATTCGGCGGCGGGCCGCGTCTGCGCGCGAATGGTGAAATGACGCTTGGCTACAAAGCCGAGGTCAACGGCGGCTCGGCGGACTTCAACTTCCCGATGGGCACACAGTTCCTGATCCCGCCCTTCACCAAGCTCTTCGCCGGCGTGGTCATCCCGGACATTCCCACCGACTGGGACCCCGATCCCGCAGCGCGCATGACATCCAACGCGACGCCAACGGTGGATGCCGGCCTGACGGCCGAGACCGACGGAGAGGTCTACGCCGACCTGAAACTGACTGCATTCAGCGCTGAGATTCTTGACCTGACCCTGGTCGATACCGACTGGGATGTGTCGCCTCCGGACTATATCCCACCGTTGCACGTGCTGGGACTCCTCGGGCAGTTCGGTTTCCCCGCACCCGGCGAGTGGTTCACGGTCGCCGACTCCAACGGCATCTTCACCGGGAGCGTCCGTTTCCCCAAGCTCTCTGCCAAGGCCAACTTCAACCCGACCACCAACAGCTTCCAGACCAACGTCGAGGCTGACTTCCTCAAACTGCGGCTGAGTCTGACACAGGCCATCCTCAAAGCCTTCGGCTTCACCGCGACCTATGAGCAGGTCCTCGGTGACGAGGATGATACGTTCTATGCCGCCCTCTCCGTCGCGTTCGCACAGGCCCTGTTCGGCGTCAACCTCGGTGCCGATCAGACGCTGACGGTCGAAGTCACGCCGCGAGTTCGCTACGAATTCTCCGATGGCCTCCCGGACCTGGACCTTGCTCTCGGCGAACCGATCTCCGGCGTCGTGATGCCGCCAGACGGCACGCTCGAGATCACGCCTTTCGCTTACGCAACTGCAACGTTCGACAACGACACGGACATGACGCTGTCTCCCACCGCGGGATTCAACACCATTGAGTTCTCCGTCGCGGCTGACTTTGACGGCTGGCGCCTCGTCGGCCTCAGCGAATGCCTGCTCTGCATCGACGAAGAACTGGTCACGTTCAATATTGACATTTTCAACGCGGGGTGGCCCCTCCTCTTCCCCGAGGTTGAACTCGCACCGATGCGCCTGACGGGCAGCACTGATGTCCAGCCCCGCGTCTTCGCGGCCAGCCGCGACAACCTGAGCATGATCATCTATGACCAGACGTCGCCGACGCAGTCCAAGTTCAACGTCTCCACCCGCGGCGGCTCGCGCATGCTCATCTTCGGCGATCGCCTCTTCGATTCCAGCGAAGCGGTGATCAAGCACCACGGACGGACCGAATGCCTCCCGACGACATGGATCAACAACCAGACGCTGCTCGTGGAGATTCCGAATCGCTTCAGGCTCCTCCCGGGAGTCGCCAAGCTCTGGGTCGAGTCTTCCTTCGGGATCTCGGACTCCATCGACATGCCGATTACCTACCCCACGCCACTGCTCGATGCGGTCAACCCCAACCTGTGGTCGGCGGACCCGGACATGAACACCCTCCCGGTCGCCGTGATCGATCGGCAGACCAGTATCGGAAATGACACGTTCATTGCGAGGCGTGACTACTACATCAAGATGCGCGAGGATCTCTGGAATCCGAGTACGGCACCCGGAAACCCCACGTACACATCATCAGCATCCGACTCCATTCCGGACGGCACCGGCGCTTTCATTGCCGACACCATGGAGATTGTCGATGGCGGAACGATCACCGACATGAACCTGCGCCTCGTCATCAATCACACCTGGAACGGCGACCTGATCGTTCGCCTCAGCCATGGCGGCACCACCGTCACGGTCGTCGATCGACCGGGCTACTCCGGCAGCGGCTTCGGCTTTGACAACAACGGTCTCAACATCATCCTGGATGATGAGGGAGACGGCGGCCTGATCGAAGATGTGGACAGCCCAAGCGGCGTGATCAGCCCTCCGAGCTACGTTCCGAACAACCCGCTGAGCGCGTTCGACGGCATGGACCGATCCGGAACGTGGACGATCGAGGTGAGTGACAATGCAGGACAGGACATGGGCGCACTCGTCGGCTGGTCGCTGGAGTTTGAGGGCACCGGAGGCATCAGTGCTCCCGGATACTTCCCGTGCTTCGACTTTGATGCGATGCCCGCCTTCCCAGCCGTGCTCTTCAACGGCAGCCCGATGGAGCGATACGCCCAACCGGTCGACAATGGCATCCACAACGTTCGCCTTGCCGAAGCTGACTACAACACACCCCGCCTGATTCCCGTTGTACTGTGCAACCCGGGCCCCGGTGGTGGGATGGGCAATACGCTCGACTTGACGATCGCGGCTCCTCGTCCGGCCGTCAGCAGTATCGAACCACGGGAAGTCGAACCGGATACCGACGACTTCGAACTCATCGTTCGCGGGCCGAAGCACGTTCCATTCTGGTCAGGCTACGAAGAGCCCAAGTACGGCAACTTCAATCGCGCCAGCGTCATCCGCTTCAATGGCATGGATCTTCCGACAACGTTCGTCGGTTCTGCTGAACTTCGCACGATGGTTCCCGCGAGCCTGATTAATGGGCAGGAACGGAACCACACGGTCTCTGTCTTCACGCCCGCGAACGGAACGTCCTACTTTGAAGAGTTGAGGAACGGTGACGACGAGATCGTGTTCCAGGGACTGGTCTCAAGTGGAGGCGAGTCCGGCGCCCTCCTGTTCCGGTCCCGGTATCGCGACCCCGTCATCACGATGCTCAGCCCGAACTCGACCGTGGCCGGAAACGTCGCGTTCGACATGGGAACGCAGCAGTACAACCTGACGGTGTGTGGCGAGAACTTCCGCTCGACGTCGGTGGTGCAGATCGGTGGAGAGGATCGGCCGACCAACTTCGTCAGCCACAGCATGCTCGAAGCCACCCTGATGCCGGAGGACGTGCTCAGCCCCAGGATCACACAGATCAGGGTACGCAACTTCAACGGAGCCACCTCGCAGGGAGCCGAATTCCTTGTCACCCAGCCACCCCCGGCACCGGCGCCCGGCGTGACGAAGACGCCGCCCATCAATCGCGAGGCCACGATCACTCCGCACCACAGCCAGTAGCGCCGGGTAACCCTGAGACACGGGTGCCACTCATCTGCCAGGTGGCGTGCGCATTCCGGCAACCCCCGCATCGCCTCGCCGACATGCCGGGGCCGACTGGAACGCCCTCGCCGTCCACAACGTCGCGAGTGATGAGATCGAAGGCATCGACCCCAACGTTTCCTGCACAGTCTCGGACATCAAGAGCCATGTCTCAGTGTCGGCACTCGAATGCGCCGGACGCGGCCGCTCCCGCAGAATGGCATTCAAGAGCAGATAGGCGGCCAGGCGAACGATCGCCTGTTCCTCACTGGCAGATCTCGGCCCAGTGATCGAGCAGTTCGTTGAGGTCTCCAAAGTCAACGACGCCGCTGAAGTCGATGTCGCCCGGGGCCGGGGACGACTCGCCCCAATGGTCGAGGATTTCATTCAAGTCGGTGAAGTCGACCACGCCGCTCCCGTTGATATCAGCGCGACATGCGGGATTGAACGTCGGTTGCCTCTCGTACGCACCGATATCGATAATCGGAGCTGTCCCTGATCCAGAATCCGGCACGAACGTGTCATTCCTGAAGCGTGGCTGCCCTGACAAGTCGATCGTGACCTCCGGAGGTGCTGCAGAATTGTCTCCCGCATCGATGGCCGGAGAGTCCATGTCCAGTTGGTACGGCCGGAAGCCTCCGGTGAACTGCGGATCACCGGAGACGTTACCGGGACCCGCGGCCCCGCCGCGAATCAGTGAGTATGCCACGGTTGGCGGCATCGCACCCGAAAAGATCTCTGAATTACTCGCCGGATTCCACAGGATCGTGTTGATCACGGTGGCGGAGGAATTGCCAAAGTCAAAGATGGCTCCCAGCCCGCCAGAGTTGTCGGCGATCGTGCAGCCGATGAGTGTGGGATTGGAATTGATGTCTGTGAACGCTGCACCGCTGCCACCGACCGTGTTGTCATGGATCAGACAGTTGGTAAACGTGGGTGTGCTGTTCTCATTCCACGCCGCGCCCCCACCGTTCGAAGTCGTTGAGGTGTTGTCGAAGAACGTACATGACTCGAAGTATGCACTCGAGTCCGACTGGCTGACAGCAGCGCCGAAGTCGCCTACGTTCTCGACGAAGCGGCAGCGACGAATGATCGGCCCGCTGGACGCGATGCGCATGCCACCTCCGAAGGTGCCGCTGCCACGCCGGATCGTCAGGCCGTCGATCAGCGTCGTGGGCCCTTCACCGGATACGCAGGAGACCACGGTCCCGTCACCCAGATCATCCAGGTCGAGATCGCCGAATATGGTCGTCCCCTCGGAATAGAACGGACTCGCTGGATCTTCCGATCGCAGTGCGATCGCCTTGCCCCGCAGATTCACGAGTTCGCGATACAGTCCCCATCGAATCACGACCGACTGACCGTCCTCAGCAGCGTCAATGGCCGCCTGAATGGTGGCATGGTCATCCGGGACGAAGAGCAGATCGCCCTGATACTCAGTGGCCCCGATGTCGACGACCGGTCGCACACCAGCACCTGTGTCCGGCGTGTAGAAGTCGTCCATGAATCGTGTCTGCCCGAGGACATCCCGGGTAAAGGGTGACACGCTGGGCCACACGGAGTTGTCGCCAGCATCAATGGCGGGCGATCCGCGCGACAGACGGTAGTCCTCTCCGCTCGCATTCCTGAACAGCGGATCCGCATCAATGTTCGTTCCGGTCCCGCCCGGCAGGATCGAGTACTGCACGTTCGGCGGCATCGGTCCGTCAAACGGATTGAGAAACTCGTTCCAGAAGATGCAGTTGGAGACGTTGATCGTGGCATCCGCGCTATAACGAATTGCACTGCCTTCTTTCGCGACGTTGTCGGCGAACGTACAGTTCAGAACATCTGCGGATGTCATGTCCTCAAGGCCGAGAATCGGCATGCCAATGGTGCCTGTGATGTCGTGAAACAGACTGTTGGTGATGGTGAAGTGCGGATCCGCCGGCTGGGTGCTCGAGATCACGGGAATCGCTGTGAAGAGCGTTGATCCAGCCCTGAATATGCAGTCTTTGATCTGGAGCGACGACTCGTCGGCATTGATCGCACCATCCACGAACAGTTCAAAGATGCACGCGTCAACCTGCAGATCTGCGGCCGAAGCGACGACCAACGTCTGGCCGTCTCGTAAGCAGACCCCTTGCAACTGAGCGGACACCCCTGTCAGGGACAGCAGTCCACCGAAACTCGGTGGCTCGAGAACGGTCCACTCAGCCCCCGCAGACCCTTGCAGGTACAGTGTCTGCTGCTCCGCATTCGCCACGAGGCTCTCGATGTAGGTCCCGGGTCCGAGCAGGAGATAGGCCCCCGGCCCGTCGTCAATCGCGGCCTGGATCGTCTCATAGCCCCGTTGCCGGTCTTCGCGGAGGATCGGCGGCAACCCGATGTGCACGGCATAGGAGAATATCCCGTTCCCCCCGACATGGACCCGCAGATCCAGTGTGTAATCCCCCGGTTCAAGAAGGCGCTCGGACTTCACCCCGGGTGGAATGGTCTGGCTGCTACCAGGCCCTGTCAGCGTGATCAATGAGCCGGACGACACACCTACCAGATCGAAAGTCACAACGGCAAGTTCGTCACACTCGAGTTCAGCGACCGTCTGAAACTGGCCCGTCCCACTGCCCGGGCCTGAAGTGCCAACGACACTCCGACCCCGCGCCGCGATGTAGTCATTGTCGACCACAGAATCCACCGTCAGGACGGCATCTGCGGTCCCGAAGTCGCAGGAGCCGCACGCCGCGAAAGCGCTCACTTCCGCTTCCCAGCGCCCATCGTCATTGAAGTCGATTGTGTCTGACTGAAAGTCGGTGCAGAGGATGATGCAATCTGGTGGATCGCCGGGAAGCTCATCCATTCCATCGGCAACGGCGCTCACGGTCAGCGTGCGTTCGACGCTTCCAATACTGGCGACGAAGAGCGGATCAGACCGCTCGAGCGACGAGAACAGCCCACCGGAGAATGTCGAGGAATCGAAGAACCACGCTCCCGGAGAGGGGGTTACGGCGGGCCCGCCGAACGAATACCACCCCGGATCCGCGCCGATATCCCACGACGTGGGAGCATCTGCACCCAACGGCCACTCAAAGTAGAAGTAGGGGTAGTCGAACGTATCCACATTCGCGTTGTCATACGCCGCGGCCCGCGCACCGGCTTCCCAAAAGGTGACGTACAGATCGATGACCTCAGCACTGGGCGGGGCATAGTAGCCGCCGCTGCCCATGATCACGCCATCACCATCCAGGTCCTCACCCGTCATGGTGACCAGGCACGTGATCCCGTCAGTCTCGCTCGAGAAAGTGAATGACTGGACGATCTGCCCACCACCGCGCGCCGTCTGCGGCGCCGGCAATGGGTACCCATCAGCAGGCCGAACGTGTGGCGTGGGAATCGGCTCGGCCCCGGCCGAGGTCACGCCGAGCAGCACCACGGTCGTCATGGCAGCGCGGAACATCAGCGGCTCCTCCCATCCGTATAGCTTCGGGTTCCGTGCATGTCACCTCGTGACATGACCGGCTCGACTACCAGCAATGGAAGCACCTCAGTCTCATCCGCCTGCGGCAGCGGGTTTCGCACGGAAATCATCCGCTCGCCGACGATTGCCACATCTTCCGGCACCAGGCGGGCGGTGAGGAGTGAGCGCGAACAGAACGTCGTCTCGCGCTCGACGCCGTCAATCAGGACGACCGCGCCTGGTCGGAATCCATCTCCCATGACGGAGAAATTGGCATAGGTGAATCCAACCTCCGGTCCGGGTTCCTTCGGGTCATACGGTGTGATGACCGCACCGGATGGATCACCCGAGAAGATCTCCGCGTTCTGCGTAGTCACAGCGGGGCTCAGGGAGAGGAGCAGCGGCTCTTCGTAGTGGATCGGAAGGCCCAATGGAAGCGACTCGCCGCCACTCGGTATCAGGCCCGGCAACGGATAGAACGTGCCGGAACACTCCGACTCATCATCCACCGGATAAGGCGTCAGCGACTCGTCATAACACATACCCGCAGGACGCTTGCCACCAATGATGATGTCTTCAAAGTAGAAGGAGTCGTTCGATGGTGTGAAGACGGTGATCGTGGCAACACCAGGGTGCTGAACCGCCGCGAAAGGCACTTCGGCGAGCAGCGTGTCGGAACTGACATAGGTCGTCGGCAGATCGATCCCGTCAAAGCGAACGATCGAGGCGCGATTGAAATTGCTGTACTTCGGCTCTTCGCCGGCACCCGTTGAAACATGGGCCGGACCCCGGACGGAGATCGTGACCGTTGTCCGACCGGGTGTCAGTGGGACACCGGGATCAATGAACGGCGGTTCGATGGCCGTGACCTGCGGAATCGGGGCACCGATGAACAATTTGCGGATGCGGCTCTCCCCCCCGCCGGGACCCGGGTTACACAGTTGAACCTCGATCTCACCCGGTGTGTCATAGTTGTACGGCGCCAGCCGAAGGTTGTGGATCCCGCTGTCCACCGGCTGCACAAAGCGCGGCAGAGGCATCCACGGCTCACCTTCACGACGCATGAAGACACCCGGGAAGGGCGGCAACTGGTTGAAGTCGAAGCACGGGAAGTACGCCGCGGCAGACTCACCATTGGTCTGACCCGGAGCGGTCGTTGCATTCCAGAGGTCATCCCTGAGTTTCTGGAAGTAGTCACGCCGCGCGATGAACGAGTCCGCGCCCCGGAGCGTCTGGGCGTCAATCACCTGCACCGGGATCACGTTGAGGTCAGGATCCGCCGCCCACAGGTTGGGGTTGACGGTGTCGAGAACCGGCCGCGGGAATTCGACGGGAATGTCGAGGGTCTCGGATCGCTGCGCTCCGGACTGGATCCAGATACGAGCGACACCCGGCAGGAGGCGGAAGCGGTTCGGAACCCGGACGAGGATCGTCCCGTTGTTCACGACTGTGGTGGGCAGGACTTCCTCCCGGCCATGCATTGAGATCCAGACCTGCGACCCCGGTGCCATTCTTGTCCCGAAGAGAAGCATGGGCGTTGTCTGATTGACATCCAGGTTGAACTCGTTGACCGATGGTGAGCGCTGCTCGTAGATGAGCATGGTGAGTCTCGTCCGACTGGCCGAACTGAGTCTCGGTGCGCTGCTGCCGCTGGACTCGATACGGATCGGTGCCAGTTCGATCTGCGGGGAGTCATAGACCCAGTCGTTGTTGTAGATATCCAACCCCGCCGATCCAAAGTCCGTCGAATAGCACAGGAAGCAGTTTCCGAACGAGAAGAGGTTGTTGCCCTGGAACGACGCCGCGACATCGAAGGCCGCCGTCTCCCATGCCACGCCGGGCACGATCAGGACGTCGGTGTCGTTACAGAAGGACATCCGGGCGTAGACGTATGGTGTGATCGAGATGTGGGACTCCGACATGACGAACTCGAACGGGTCTTCGAGTTCAAGGTCGAACTCCTGACCGGTGGACAGCACGTAACGGACGCGAGGCTGCACATCGACGTCGATGTTCTGTTCAGCGAGGAAATTGCAGAGCGCCTGCAACTGGAGTACGCGGTAACTCAGCAGGAAGCTGAGACTGCCGTCGGTTCCGATGGTCCCGGAAATCGGCGGCAGCGGGTAGGGTGAAAGGTCATCGGCAATGGCATGGATGATTTCACTGATGTACGCCGTCAGGTTGAGGAATCGATCGGAGGCAGTCGTGCTGAACATGCCACCGGTCGCCGACAGTCCATCGGGCGCCAGCGTCGGTGTGAAACCACTCTCAGCGACAAGCTTCGGAATCCCCATGCCGATCTCGAAGAACCCCTGAGCATCACTCTCGGTATGCCACTCTCCCGTGTCAGGGAACCCCAGGTAGACGAGAATGTCGAGCAGGTTCAGGTACGGAATGTAATCCAGCGTCTCGCTGAACGGAATGTAGTCTTCGGGCCAGTTAAAGCCGGTGTCGAGCAACACGGCATCAAACAGCGGCACGATGAACTTCATGCTGATGTCCACGTACAGGTTGAACTCAACACCCGCCGTCAGCCCAGCGTTGAAGGTCGGCTGAAAGCAACTGGTCATTCTTGCCGCAGGATCAGCATTCCATGTGGGCGTCACCCGAACGGTCGTCCCGTCTGCCGGTGGCTTGCCCGTGGTGTCGATGATGGACCACTCGATGTCCATGGGCAGGTGCACATCCAGCGTGCCGCCATCGACCTCCGCCTTGTACCCCATCTCGATGGCACCACTGGTCCGAACGCCAACACCACCACCGAAGTCGATCCCGTCCGTGAACGGGATGGGAATGTGAACGCACGCCTTGGCGCTCAGATTCTCATTCCAGGACTCGTCGAAGAAGGTGTCCGACTCTTCGAGCCTCCCGACGCCATCCGCCCAGATGCTGCGATCTTCGATTCGCACACTGACACAGTCGCGGGCAGTCTGCGGCACGGCGAGGTAGGCCTGATCGTACTTGTCCATCCGCAACTGGGATCCGTTGCCGCTCGCAAAGCCGGCGATGAAGATCTGGCCGCCGCGATCAACGTCCATGGAGGTGAGGCGGAACACGTTCCCTTCGCGCGGCGCGGACCAGACCACCGCAAGGTCATTTGTCGGATCGAACTTCGCGACACGCAGGAAAACAGTATCGAACTCCGATGTGAATGCCGCATAGAGATTACCGAGTCGATCAGTCTGCAGCTCCTCCGGCTGCTCCTGCCCGAAGCTTCTGCGGCTCACCTCCGCGAGATCAGCGTCGAGTTGGACGATGGTCCATTCATGCTCGACACCGCCCCTTGAATCCTCCCGAATCTCATCCACGACCACGAACGTATCGCCCGATTCATCGCTGCGCACGATATCGCTGACCTGTGAGGACAGCGCCTGGGGAGTCCTCGGAAGGGTGACGGTCTGCAGGAGGTTCCCATCGGTATCGAAGCGCCAGAGCGCGGCCGTGTAAGTGGTGTCAATTCCTGCGAGGAGCGGTCTGCCGAGATCGTCAAGCAGGAGCCGGAATCCACCGCCGATCGCTCCGGAGGCCTCCTCGATGCTCTGCTGCCACTGAATCTCGCCGGTTCGCGCATCCAGTCGGAAGAGGACCGATGTGCGCTGATTCGCGGGATCCTCAAAAGTGTCGATGCGATGCAGAAGCGCGAAGATGACACCCTCACCCATCACCACGGTTTCGATCCCCGCCAACACAGGTCCACCCACCCCCATTGACGGCAACTCGGTCGACCAGAGGACGCCCCCAGACTCGGGGTCCAACTGGTAGATCGTGCGATTGACCACGGCGTACGGGACACCTTCGTCATCAACGAGAATCTGAGCACCGTAATTGCTTCCGAACGGCTCGAGTCGGGAGAGCCACTGCACAAACCCGGCAGGTGCAATGCGCACGACCGCCGCCGGGCCGGCTGACAGAACGTGGTCATCAGCAAGCGCATACAGAAACCCATCCTGATCAAAGCCCGCACCTCTGCTGGCAAGAGTCATCCGGTCGAGGAATGGCAGGTCCTGGTCATAAACCTGGATCAACGCATTATCCGGAGCTGCATCGACCTTGAGCACACGCGCCGTCTCGATATCCGGACTGAACTCGACCGTCCGTCCGGTGAAGATGACGTTGCCTTCAATGTCGATCCCCGCGGATTCCATGAACTGGAACTGCCCGACTTGCCAGGAGGGATCCAGCCACGACCACGCATGCTTGACCGCCGCAGTTCGGTCCTCGTCTTCGGCCTGCCGTTTCGGACCATAGAGATCGAAGACTCGATCCGCGTAGGCTTCCGCGGTCTCTCCCGGCGCCGGCTCAGGATGCTGCTCGACCGTCTGGCCCACGAGATCGCCCTGCCCCCACAGCAACACGAAGATCGCCATCAGGACCCTGCACAACACAACAATCAATCTCATCGCATGCTCCGCTTGATTCCCCGGGAATGAACTGCAATCACGCTAATCGCTGGGGGACACCGAATCAATGCACATCTGATCGGATTCAGCGGAAGACCCTCACGCACGCCCCTGCATGCGCACGCCAAACGAACGTTGCCGACCCTAAGTTGCCCTGCTGACTCAGCTTAGCTGTGCCGCAAGCCCTCAGCGGCAGGCAGCATGTTGAATATGGAGAATCTCCGACGTTCCATTGCGCCTCGCTCCCCCCTTCTTCGAGTTCCCTTGGGCGGAATACCCCGTCCGAACGGATATGGAGAGTTGACATGGCGACGATGTTCAGGGGATGGCGTACGGCACTGGTGGCGATGCTGGGATCGGCAAGCCTGGCACTTGGAGCGGACCGCGCCGAGGTCGGCGAAGTGTTCACCTGGCAGGCGGAACTGACCGAAGCGGGCGCGCCCTACTCCGGCACGGCCGATCTCGCATTCACGCTCTTCGATGCGGATCTGGGCGGTTCGCAGGTGGGGCCGACGCTCGTACTCACCGCGGCGACCCTGACAAATGGACGCATCGTGGCCGACCTCGACTTCGGCACCGGCGCCTTCGACGGCGAAGAACGCTGGTTGCGCATCGGCGTGCGGACACCCGCATGGGACGGCCAGGGCGCAGAACCGGCGTACACCTTCCTGGATCCGCGTCAGCCGATTCTTCCCTCGCCATATGCGATTCGCGCCAAGCAGACAGACTGGGCGGGCCTCACCAATGTGCCACCCGGCTTCGCCGATGGCATCGACAACGACACCAACTCGGTTGAAACCTGGTCGACACTCGCCGGAATCCCCGCAGGCTTCGCCGACGGCATCGATGATGACACGACCTCAGTGGAAACGTGGACGACACTCGCCGGTATCCCAAGTGGCTTCGCCGACGATTCGGACGATGGCATCCTGCTGCTCGCCGCGGCGGACAAGGCGTGGTTCGACGGCAACATCGGCGCCTACCACAACGATCCTCAGATCGCTTTCAGCATCGACCGCTTCGGCAGTAACGAAGTGGGCATGGGCCAGGGGATCCTGAGCAACCAGGGCCTCGAACTCCTCACCACCGACAGCAGTGGAGGGCTCGCGACCCGCGTGCTGATCTCCAACAACACCGACAATGCCATCGTGCAGTTCTATCGCGGCAGTGGTGGAAGCGAAGCCACCACCATGATCATCGATTCCTCCGGTAACGTCGGCATCGGGCTGGACAGCCCGGATCGCCTCCTCGACGTCGGCGAGCAGGGCTCTCCGCGCTTCCAGGTGACCCAGAACACAACAGATAACGGTGTGATCTTCGGCAATCTGACTGATACGGGCGGACGCCTCTCCATGTCTGGCCGTGGTTCCGTCGAGGTGGTCATTGACAACAACGACAACAACAACGTCGACACGTTCCAAGTCAAGAAGGATGGCGAACTGAACAGCGCGAATGCGGAACTCCTCATGGAGGTGCGCGAGGGTGGCCTGGTGGTGATATCGGATGACAACAATCCCGGCGGTGCCAATGGCGGACTGACCATCCACGGTGGCAGCCGCGGCACACCGCTGGTCGTCAACTCCGACTCCGGCAATGTCGGCATACAGGTCAACATGGATGCCACAACCGGAACGACCGAGGGTGGCCGCTTCGTGAACGACAGTACCGAGGGTGTGGGCGTTCGCGGCCGCGTGCTCGCCAACAGCGGCGCCACGATCGGTGTGTGGGGCGAGACGGACTCCGCCACCGGCTACGGCGTCTATGGCGAAGCCACACGCGGCACGGGTCGGAGCTATGGCGTGTACGGTGCGACGGACAGTTCCGATGCCCTGGCCTACGGGGTGTACGCCGCGGGCAATCTCGGCTCCAGCGGTGTCAAGACCTTCCTGATTGATCATCCTCTCGATCCCGGAAACGCGTACCTGATCCACTACAGCGCCGAGGGTCCCGAACCACAGAACATCTACAACGGTGTCATCACATTGGACGCGCTCGGCGAGGCCTGGGTTGAACTGCCTGTTTACTTCGACGCCATCAACACCGATCCCCGTTATCAACTGACTGCGATCGGAGGCCCGGCACCGCTGCTGCACGTCGCCCAGAAGATCGCGGGCAACACCTTCCTCATCGCCGGCGGCGATCCCGGGATGGAGGTGTCGTGGGAGGTCAAGGCCCGGCGCAGTGATCCCGGCACTCGGCGGATGACGATCGAGGCTGTCCGACCCAAGACAGGCAAGGATGTCGGTCGCTACCTCCAGCCGGAGGTCTACGGCCAGCCGAAGTCGATGGCCATTCACGGTCACCAGGCGCCCGCAGCGCCTGCCGATCCCAGTTCTGACAACGAATCTCGCAACTGAGCGCCATACCGACGCCCGCACTGGAGCGTACCGCCATGAATACCCTGAAGACTCGCTTACTCGTCTTCCCCGCTGCGATCGGAATGTTCGTCTCCTCCGGAGGGGCAGAAGTCGATCTGCCGCAACCCTCCGCCCGTCCCTCTCCGGCCATCGATCAGTTCATCGAGGCGCAGGATTTTCGGCGTGAGTTGCGCAAGGTGATCGGCTGGGACGAGATCTCGCAGGGAACACAGTCGCAGTGGCACGACGTTGCAGTCGGGCCAGACCAGTTGCGGGCCGACGGTACCAACCTTGTGAACCTGTCATGGGGCCTCGATCCGGACTTTGATGGCACCGCGACGGGCAATGCCCTCAACGAGATTGCCGATCTCGAAACCGATCCCCTGGGCAACCTGATTGTCGCCGGGCGATGGGATCAGGCGAGCACAGGCGCAGCGAGGGCCTTCGTCATCGGGGTGCAGGGCGCAAACGATCAGACCTGGTCGGATGCGAAGCAATGGCAGGATGTGATCCGCTATGACGATCTTCCGGGACTGAACCCGCAGGGTGATCCCTGGGACATCGACGATACGCTCAAGTTCATCGAAGTTGAGACCGATGCCACCGGCCGGGTCTTCGCCTTCGGCTTCATCGACTACGCACCGGGTGAGATCGGGTTCGGACTGCAACGCACCAACACCACACCATTCCTGGTTCGCTACAGCATGGTGACCAGCAGCGGAGGCACCTCGGCGGCCCGGAGCTGGATTCGAATCTATGACGAACTTCCCAACGTGCGTGACATCACTCAAATGCAGGTCGAGGTGTCGCCGGGCGGCCTCGTCTACATCTGCTACCGGCAGTGGGACGGCGACACCCTGGTTGCCCAGATCGATCCCGATGCCGATCCGCTGTTCGGCGGCGACCTGAAGTGGTCGAAGACGTTCGAAGTTGAAGTGAGCGGTGACATCCCATCTCACCAGCACGTCGAGATCCGGACAGACCGCAGCGACCGTCTTCTACTCGCCCGCGAGACAGGGTTCGAACTCGTGGGTGCACCAACCTTCAAGGTGGAGAGCCTCGATCCCTTTGACGGATCGCTGCTCTGGTCAACCGACGTCACCGGCGCCGCAGATCTCGCCGACCTGGAAGTGGACTTCGATGGCAACGTCATCATTCTCACCGATGATGATGACTCCTCCAGCAATGGTCTGACCATCAAATTCGATGCCATCACCGGCGAAGAGCTGTGGCGCGATACGGTGACCAGCGACGGATTCCCCATCGATACCGCTGTGGACATCGATGGGAACGTCTACACGCTGACCCAGGACAACGGCAACTCCGGCTTCCGCCTCGTCCGGATCCTCGCCGACGGCACCCGGGACTGGTCACGCACCAAGGGCAATCATGCGCCCTCCAACCTCGCCGTGGGACGGTTCGGCAATGCCTTCGTGCTCGCTCGCAAGGTGAGCAACAGCCGCGTGTTGACGCTGAAGTACGACAAGATCAAGGACTCCAGCGCTCCCAGCCCCAATGCACCCGTCTGGTCCTGCGAGTACCAACTGGGCGACGGCGGCATCTGGGACCAGTCGCGCAAACTCAACGACCTGGTGGTTGACGCGGGAGGCAACGCCTTCGTCGGACTGAGCAAGTACGACAACTTCGGGGTCGACACTGCTCAGCACGTGGTCCTCCGCTACGACCAACTCTTCGAGTCCGTGCCCACCATCATCACCGACAGCGTCGACTTCAGCCTCTACAACCGCAGTATCTGGGGACCGAACTTCAAGGAACCGGACATCTACTACAGACTCTTCAAGGAGACCTGGAACGATCCGGTCAACGACATCAGTGGCGGAAACTGCACCAGTGGCGGCTACACCCTCCGTCTCGATGCCGGGCCCACCGGGAATCACTCGCAGGAGCCCAACAAGGCGTTCCTCGAGAGCGGACTCCAGGCCGCGATCACCGGCGGACAGGTTGACGTGGACTATCGCGGCGACGTTGAAATCATCTTCCCGGGTCAGGAGGAGATTCTCCCCACCGAACCTGCCGAACCACAATTATATTTCCCGGCAGCAACGTTTTTCGATGCCGACAACTCCAACGGCATGACCGCCCAGACATTGCCGATGCTCAGCGCAGGCCTGACTGGCGAACTCTCCGTGAACGTCGGCTTCGGCCTGGACCTGTGCGTTCTTGGTGGGAGCGACACATTCAACTTTCTCAACTACTCCACGCCGGAAACCGGCCCGCTGCCTGTTCCGTTCCTCAATCTCGGCTGGTTCACCAGCGTCTACAGCGTGGCCCAGGGTGAATGGGTTGCGCTCAGTGATCCCATGAACTTCGTCACCGGCACGATGCGCATTCCGACATTCGTGACCGACTCGGACTTCAACGAGGCTGATCGCTCCTACACCGAGTGCGACTGCCTTCCCGACGACGGCTGCACGATCACACTGCCCGCCATGGATCCGGACATCGTCAGATCGGATCGGCAGGAGAAGTTCATGTCGGTGCGAGCCAATCTCACCAATATCCTCTCCACCACACTCCTCAGCACCCCGACCTTTGTCTGCGAGGGTATCGCGACCTCTCTCTTCCGCCTCGGCTATACCGGGTCGATTGCACAGCTCTATGTGCAGAGCGAGATGTTCGGACTCCAGGAACTGATCACCGAGTTCAGGCCTTCGGTCAAGTACGAAATCCGCGAGACCGCCGGCCAGGCGAATCCAATCGCCACCTACGAAGTCGAGCCCGGGCAGCCGCTCTGCATCTCGACGCCTGAAGGACTGACATCCATCCACGTTACGCCCGTCATCAAGGCCAATGCCACATTCAAGAACTACACCGCGCTGCGCTTCAAGGGGTCTGTCGGCTGGGAAACCATTGCCATGGCAGTCGCCGCGGGTGCCGGCGATTCCAACATCATCGATCTCGACGTCTGCGAACGCTGTTACGAGGAAGGCATTGACGTCTACATTCAGATCTTCCCGACGCCTCGCTTTGACCTGGTCCCACCCGGCGGAAGTCCCCCCGCCCGGGAGTACAAGACATTCAATATCGATATCCCGGATAAGAAGCTCGAAGGTGTGGTCATCAACTTTGCCGAGAGCAACGATCCCCTGATCATCGGTGCGAGCCGTGAGTCCAGCGCCATGATCATCTACGACCAGACCTCTCCCCCACTCCCAGCCAACTTCTCCAACCTGATGAACGGCGTGGAGCGGATGGTCCTCTACGGTCGTCGGTTCGTGCAGGGCTCCAACATCGAGGTGCACCTGGCCCACAAGGGTCGCGATGAGATCCTCCAGCACGAACTCATCAACAGCACCGCGATGCTGATCGAAGTGCCCCGGCGCTTTCTGACGATTCCTGGGGAGGCTCGGATCCGAGTCGAGAGTGACCTCGGCACGTCCAACACGGTCGGGTTCGACGTCAACTACCCGCGTCCCAACCTCGAGACCGTCAATCCCAATCCCTGGGCGGCCGATCCGACACTGGGCACTGAACTTCCCGCGGCAGTGCTCGATGGGCTCGACCCGCTCGGCAACTTCGACACCTTCATCGCCCGGCGCGACTACTGGGAGATCTACGAGTCTCTATGGGACACAGCGAACATCCAGGGGACGACCGCCGCGAACTACTTCCCGAACTGGGACTTCAATGCGCGTCCCGCCATGCCTGCGGTCATCGTCAGCGGCAGCCCAACAGCCAGGTACGCTCAATCCGTGGAGAATGGCCTGCTGAATGTCACGCTTCGCGAGGAAGATTATGACGAGCCGGGCGTTCTGACGTTCCAGTTGCAGAATCCCGGACCGGGCGGCGGATTGAGTCAGAGGATGAATCTGAACGTCGGCGCCCCGATTCCACGTGTGACATCGATCTCACCGGACATCATTCGGCCGGACTCATCAGCCACGGCATCAGATTTCCGCATCCTCGTGAAGGGGCCGATCAACGTGCCGCGACTCTCGACCACTGTGGGTGGCACCACATGGAACCTGGAGTCGGAGAAACGTGGCAACTTCAACGCATCCTCAGTCGTCTACTTCAACGACACCGCACTGGAGACCGATTTCTTCGACTCCGCGCTGCTGGAAGCGGTTGTGCCCGCATCACTGCTCTCCGACTACACCCGCGCCCAGATCTCCGTCCATACGCCTGCCAATGACAGTTCGTACTTCGAGCGATACAGCCACCTTGAGTACGACGATGTCAACGAGGAGTGGTTCGAGGTCGTGGACTTCACCGGGAACGTGCCCAGTGGTGGCTGGTCGAACTCGGTCATCCTCGACATTGCCTGGGAGGACCCGGTGATCATGTCGAGGACCGTCGACACCGTGGACCAGTACGATCAGGACTTCATCAACGCGAGCTATGCGGTCACGATCAACGGACTCAACTTCGCACCGGATGCTGTCGTCCTATTCGATGGCGAGCCACGAACCACTTCGCGCGCCTCAGAATACAACCTGACCGTGACCCTCAGCGATTCCGACATCAGTCGACCCGGCGTTTACGACATGCAGGTGCTCAATCCCAGTGACTCCCGCGCCTCCGCAGTGTTCTCGTTCACTGTCCTGGCTCCGGCCCAGGCCCAGACCGCTCCCGGACCGGACACGCGGCGTCCGGCATGGAACAACAACGATGATCCGGCAACCATCAAGGGAGGCCTCCAATGATCAGGCGCCGCAGCGAATTGGCATGGTTGCTCCCATGTGTGGTCATCACGTCCGCGATGGCGGGTGCGCCGACCTACAGTACGACGTGGTCCACGATCGATGCCGGTGGATTCTCCTCTGACGGGCCATACGGCATGAGCATGGTCATCGGCCAGCCTGATGCGGCAACCATGACCGGCGGATCCTACTCGCTCCGGGCAGGCTACATACCCGCGCCGCCATCAACGGCCACGCCCTGCCCCGGTGACGCCACGGGCGACGGATTGGTGAACTTCACCGACCTGAACGAAGTCCTCAACGCGTGGGGCGCAAGCGTACCTGTCGGCACCATGGGTGACGTCACGGGCGACGGCATGGTCAACTTCGAAGATCTGAACGAGGTACTCGAGTACTGGGCGACGGACTGCTGACCTCATCGGCCGAGTGGGCACCTCAGCCTGATGGCACTTCACACCCGGCATTCCAGGTACTGAGCACGACAATCAGGTCGTCGAAATCAACCGCTCCATCGCCGTTGGCATCACTGGTGGCATGCGATGTCCCCCAATTGATCAGGACTGAGTTGAGGTCGAGAAAGTCAATCTCGCCATTGCCGTCGAGGTCTCCCGGGCAGGGATCGCTCAGGTGACTCTCCAGGAAGTCCCACGCGGCACGATTCGTGACACCGCCGAGGTTGCCGTGTCCTGCATCGGGAACGGCGTGGTATTCGAAGGGCATACCTGCTGCTGCACAGGCCTGTGCGAGGTTGGCGCTCTGCGCGATCGGATACGAGATGTCGTCTTCGCCATGCGCAATGAACAATGGCGGGTCATCGGGTGACGGATAGTAGATCGGGCTTGCTGATTCGATCTGCGCCACCAGTTCCGGGTACGGCGCATTGGGGTTGTCCTCGTTGGCACGGAGGTCCCCGATGCCCTGTCCGGGCTGGTCCCACCCGATCAGTTGAGCCTCTCCGGCATGGGGTGCATCGTGGTCTCCATCGCTTCCCGGTGGATCAACGACATCGAGAGCAAGTCGCATGAGATTGGTCGGACCGTAGTAGTCAACGGCACAACTCACATGGCTGCTCTGCTCAAGGTTGCCACCGGTGTCACCCTCGAGTTCAGGATCGTTGGCAGACAGAGCCAGCAAAGTGGCGAGTTGTGCTCCGGCAGATGGCCCCCAGGCACCCAGGCGATTCGGATCGATGCTGTACGTTGACGCATTGGCACGGATGAATCGCACAGCACCCTTGACGTCATGAATCTGTGCCGGCCAGAGCACCGGGACGTCAGTCCAGCCCGATTGAGTCAGTCGGTAATCCACGCTCACGACAGCGATACCGCGCTCCAGAAGACCGGATGCCGGACCAATTCCGACTCGTGAACCCGTCCGCCACGAACCGCCATGGATCCAGAAGACTGCAGGATGGGGCGCCTCTCCCGTCGTGGGGAGGTGGACGTCGAGTAGCAGTTGGTGCGTTCCGACCTGCGCATAGACGACACCTTCAAAGTCCGCGGCGTGACCGACAACCGGTGTCAGGATCATTGCGCAGAGAACGGCGGCGCTCGCCAACTTTCGGTCGGACCGGCGCCTGGCATCGGACATGGCATGGCGTCCGGAATACTGAAGTGCTGTCGTGGTCATATTGTCCTTTCGCCGCAACGTGAGTGGTGTCGAGTCGCAGATGCCCCGCAGAACATGGGGCATCGCTGCCCCAATCACTGCCACATGGCAGTGCAACATGCCGAGGCAATGGAGTATGCCCAGGATTCAAGAGTTCGTTCGTTACTGAAGTGGGTTTAATGCGCGTCGGGTCTGAACAGCCTGTGTTCCGACCCCGGCACCCCGCGCATCGGGGGCGCGCTCATGAGGCGAAGTTCATGTTGCGACCCGTCATGCTCCTGCTGCTGCTGCCAACAACGATAACAATGACTCTGCTGCCATGATGTGTCAGAGCCGACTGCCATGCAGCTGATGCCCGCGACCTGCCTCTGGATCCGCCCCGACACTATTGCGGCTGGACGACCGGCGCTTCTTCGCCAGCACGCTCGGCTTCGGGATCCGTTGAGTCGACGACCAGACTCGTCAGGTCCTCGACCACGAGGTACAGAGCAGGAACAAGTATCAGTGTGACGAGCGTCGCAAAGAGGATGCCGAAGCCCAGCGATATTGCCATCGGAACGATGTGCTGTGACTGCAGCGAAGTCTCCATGATGATCGGTATCAGCCCGAGGAAGGTCGTCGCCGTGGTCAGGAAGATGGGTCGGAAGCGACGGACTCCCGCCAGCAGAATCGCATCGAATGCGCTGTATCGGGAGCGAATGCCATTGGCGTAGTCAATCATGATGAGCGAGTCGTTCACCACGACACCTGCAAGCGCAATGACACCCATGAAACTGATCAGGGACAGATCGAATCCAAGGATGATGTGTCCAACCACAGCACCGATGATCCCGAACGGTATCGCGATCATGACAATCAGCGGCTGGATGTATCGCCGGAATGCGACAGCGAGCAGCGCATAGACCACGAACATGGAGAGACCGAACCCGCCCCACAGAGACGAGGTCGCTTCACGCATCTCCGCATTACTTCCTTCGAACGACCATGTCAGCCCGGGATACTGCTGTGCCAGTTGAGGCAGCACATCCTCGTTGATCGCCGCAATAACCTGCCCCATGGCGCGGTCAGGCTCCACGTCCATCGACACACTCACGACCCGCCGTCCATCCCGACGGTTGATCCGCGCGAATGCTTCGCCCTGCCGCACGATCGCAACATCCAGCAGGGGCACCTCGGCCCCCGACGGCGTCTGGATGATCAGTTCCTCCAGGTTGTAGACGTCCTTGCGCTCCTCCTCCGGCAGTTTGACCCTGACCTCGATCTCGTTCGTGCCGCGAAGCAGTCGCATCGCGAGCGATCCGTAGAACGCACCCCTGAGTTGACTCCCGATATCCGCCGGAGTCAGACCCAGCGCACGCCCCTCGGGAAGGAGTTCGAAGTCATACTGGATCTTGCCCCGGCTGTAGCTGTCGTTGACATCCCTGGTGTAAGCGAATTCTTCCATCTCCGCCGCGAACGCCTTTGCAGCCGTCTCAAGTACGGCGATGTCGCCGTGACTCAGATCAACGCTGATGTCACGCCGATGCCCTCCGGGCCCCCGCTCCGCCTCGAATGTGATCTGGTCAACGCCCGGAATGTCACCAATCGAGTCTCGCCAGATCTGGATCACTTCCGCCGCGGACAGACTGCGTTCATCGGGCGGGAGCATGACGAGTTCCACGTCGATGAAGCTGTCGCCACGAACGTTGGTCATCACGCCCTCGGCAACCTCATCGAAGTTCTTCTCCTCGAAGAGGCGGGCCGTCGCTGCCGTGACGGCTTCGGCGACGGCGGCCGCCTGGTCAGGCGTTGTCCCGACCGGGAGGCGCACGCCCGCCTCGATCTCGTTGGCCGATACCTCGGGCATCAGGATCATGCCCATGTATGAACTCGTGCTGTAACTGATCACAACTGTAAAAATAGAGATCGCCGCGGCGACCGTGATGTAGCGGCCACGGAGAGCAATCCGAAGCACTGGGCGATACAGACCATTGATCATTCGGGAGAACTGCCGTGAGAACGCCTGCTGAAGTGCATGCAGTTGACCCCGGAGTCCTCGAGACTGGTCAATGGACCGGATATGCGCGAGGTGTGCCGGGAGAATGAACAGCGCCTCGAACAGGGACAGGAGGAGCACGACAATCACAACGATCGGAAGGGGCCGCCAGAATTTGCCCGTCTCGCCCGGAATGAAGAGAAGCGGAATGAATGCCACCACGTTGGTGAGAATACTGAAGACAACGGGGCCACCGACCTCGCGAGTACCGCGAATCGCTGCTTCAATCGGGCTCAGCCCCTCCTGTCGAAGTTCGTAGACATTCTCACCGACGACGACCGCATCATCGACAACGATCCCGAGGACGATCAGGAATCCGAAGAGTGAGATCATGTTGATGCTCACGCCGACCACCGGCAGGAAGAGGATGCCGCCGATGAACGAGATCGCCATCCCCGCCATCACCCAGAAGGCGAGTCTGAACTCAAGAAAGAGCGCAAGCACCAGGAGCACAATGACAATGGCCAGGAGTCCGTTCTTGAGGACAAGTGCCAACCTGCTCCGAAAGTCCTCCGCGTTGTTGTTGTCAATCCGCCACTGCACCCCCGGAGGGAACTGGGACTCCGCTGCGATCATGACCTCTTCAACTGCATCCGCGATTCTGAGCGGAGACTGCTCACCCGCGCGGTAGACCTGAAGTTCAACGGAAGGCTGCTCATTGAACTGAGAGTGGAAATTACCCTCGGTGAATCCATCTCGGATGATTGCGATATCGCCAAGCGTGACCGCTGTACCGGCATCGCTCGTCAGCACTTCGATCCGACTGAACTGCTCAGCCCATTGCTTCCGTGCCTTGACCCGGAGCAGGATCTCACCCGCACTCGTCTGGACCGATCCCGCCGCCACGTCCTCACTTGATGTCTCGATCAGCCTGGCGACTTCATCAAGTGTCAGGTCAAATTCACGAAGCCGGTTCCGGGGGATCTCCACGTGGGTGACGTAGTCCGGAACACGCGAGAGTTCGATCTGCGTGATGTACGGGTTGGCCAGCAGTTGATCGCGAACGCGTTCGGCGAGTTGGCGGAGGCTCCAGATGTCCACCGGACCATAAAGGCCAACGCGCATGACCTCGACCTGCCGCGACTGAAGACTGACTTCGGGCTGCTCGATGTCGTCGGGGAACGTCTGGATGCGCGACACGGCCTGATCGATGTCCTGAAACGCTTTCATGCGTTCGGCACCTGCGACCAGTTCGATCGTGACAGAACCGCGCTCCTCGCGCGCCTGGGATGTGATCTCCCGAATCCCGTCTACGCCGCGGACTGCCTCCTCCACCGGTCGCAGGATTCCCTGCTCAACCTCCTCCGGAGCGGCGCCGGGATATCCCACCGAGATGTCAACGATGTCGAGTTGGAACTGCGGGAAGACCTCCTTCTGAATCGTGAGCGCAGACCAGATGCCACCGATGAGCAGCACGGCCATCAGCAGATTGCCGGCGATCGAGTTGCGCACCATCCACGCGATCGCTCCCCGGGTCTTCCGCTCGCGCTGAACCTCCCGGTCGCTCATGGCGCCACTCCGTCACCGCCGCCTGCTGTCGTCGGTGTCTCACCCTCGAGTTCGCGGATCTCAAGACCATTGGCAACCGTAGCCAGGCTGGTCGTGACGACCTGCTCACCATCCTCGAGGCCATCGCGAATGTACGCATGATCCGCATCCGAGAATGCCACCATGACGGATTGAATGCGTAACACGCCTTCGTCGTTGATCCAGACGGTGTCGTTCTGGCGCAGATAAGCCCTGTCCAGTCGGACGACACGATCAAGCGGTCGCGCTTCGATACTGACCGACACCACGGCGCCCAGAATCAGCGCCGGCTCCCCCTTACCACCAAGAGGTTCGGGAACCGAGATAATGACACGGGCCAGCCGCGTCGCATCGTCCACTTCGCCAATGAGACGGATGACCGTCCCCCCCCTGCTCGCACCTTCCCCCCACGCGGTCCGATGAGCGATCGTCGCCGACGAACCCACCTCGCCGGCGCCGGGAAACTCAAGTTGGCGGATCGTGTTGAGCGGAACCGTCGCCATCACCCAGTACTCATCGGTACCGACCAGGCGTGCAAGTTCGTCGCCCATGCTCACCTGCGATCCCAGTTCCACCGATCGATCCAGGATCTGCCCGTCAAACGGAGCGACGACCTTCGTGCGCTCAAGATCGAGCTGCGCCTGCTCCAGTGAGGCTTCCGCGGCACGAAGCCTGGCGCGAAGTGCTTCGATCTGAGGCTCGCGGAGCACCAGGGATCGATTGGACTCATCAATCTCCTCGCCCAGCAGTTCAAACTCACGCCGCGCCACACGCTGCTGCCCCTCCTCGATGCGGAGCTCCGCTTCAACCTGTCGCATCTCACTCTGCCGCATGATGATCGCCTGCTCAAAGTCAGCAGGATCGATTCTCAGCAGCAGTTCACCGGCCCGGATCCGGCCGCCCGGCACGAAGGCCTCTTCAACCGCAATGATCGTGCCGCTCACACGCGGGCTCAGCAGGATGTCTCGAGCCGGTTGAACAACGCCAAGCACATTGAGTGTCGGTCGGTAGGTCCCACGACTCACCGTTATGGTCTCGACCAACGCGGCCGACTTCCGGGTCGCCGCCTCACGCTGAGCCTTCGGCTCGGAAGCCTTGATCCAGTAACTCACCGCTCCCGCTCCCCCGAGCAGCACGGCGATCACACCGGTGGTCGCAGCGACTCTGAGTATTCGACGCAGCAGCTTGCCGTTGGTCCTGTCAGTACTCACTGGCTTCCT
Organism: Phycisphaerae bacterium; assembly: GCA_030432255.1. Lineage (GTDB taxonomy): Bacteria > Planctomycetota > Phycisphaerae > Phycisphaerales > UBA1924 > JAUIHS01. Next base: position 80,906 of record JAUIHS010000001.1, on the reverse strand, counting down.
TTCAGCCTTTCATCACCAACATCGGTGACATCCTCCCTCGAAATGGGCATTGCAAGGTGACTCAGGCCGCCGGCAATGGCTCGGTGCAGCGCAATGCGATACTCGATCCGAAGCAGGCGCGCAGCCAGGATGCTCCGCTCGATCTCCTGCTGATCACGCAGCGCGACAAGGACATCGATGAAGTCCGCCGCCCCGTTGAGATACTGATTGCGCAGCTCCCGGTAGGTGCTGGTCACAAGCTCGCGCTGCCGCTCCAGGCTCGCGATACGAGTGACCTGGTGACGCTCCTGGGCAAGCGCATCTTCAACATCCTGAAACGCCACGAGAACTGCATCGCCATACTCTGCGAGCCGCTGACGTCGAACCGCCTCGGTGCGCCTGACCTCCTGACGCCGACGCCCCCCATCAACGATTGGAGCCAGCAGTTGACCCGATACGGAAGTCAGCCATGAACTGAAGAGCCCCGAAGGACTCTCTGCCACCGTCGCGAGCGAGGCACCGAGGCTGATGGAGGGATACTGATCTCTGACTGCCGCCGCGACGTCGGCGTCCGCCGCCTCCAGTCGGAGGAAGGCAGCACGCACATCCGGTCGCCGCCGGAGCAAATCTGAGGGAAGACCAACCTCCGGAATGCTCGGCACATCCGGCAGCGCACCTGGCCGCTCCGCCGCGACATCCCCCTGCGGTGGCATGCCCAGCAACACCGCGAGTTGGTGTTCGAGGACCTCAATGGATGCCCGCGTCACGACGCTCTGCTCGAGTGTCGCCTCGACCAGTTGCCGCTGGCGAAGGACATCAGCGCTGCCGGACTGACCGATGGCAAAACGCTCTTCAATCACGGTGAGCACGTTTCGGTTGGTCTGAAGCTGGGAATCAAGGAGCTTGAGTTGTGCCGTTGCCTCAGTCAGGCGATACAGGACGCGCGTGATCTCCGCAGAGAGACTGACGGCCGCGGCCTGATAGTCTTCAAGCGTCGCGCCCGCTTCGAGTTGCCGGGCCTCGATACCGGATCTGATGCGGCCCCACAGGTCCAGTTCATACGCAGCCTCCAGCCCGATGCTTACCTCGCGCAGTTCGTCCATGCTGCTTTCCCGGCGCACGGAACCGCCGGCAACCCCATCGACCGTCGGGAACTTCAACGATTCTTCCTGCCTCGCCACCGTCAAGGCTTCACTCAGTCGCTCGTACGCGGTGCGAAGGGTGAGGTTCGAACGCAGACCGCGCTCAACGTGGTCTGACAGGCGGTCATCATTGAAGTCCTCCCACCACCGCTCCGCTCGCTCGACACCCTGCGCGACCGAAAACGCGGGCGCGGTCTGAAAGGGCATGGGCTCCCGGGACTGCGGAGCCGCGCACGCGGGTAGCAGGCACGCAAGCATCAGCGCAGCATCATTGGCGGGTCGCCGAAACAGCGGACTTCTTTCAATATCGATGCGGCTTCGCTTCATGCTGCTGTACATGGTGAACTATCCCCCAGTGAGTGCGCTCTATCACCGATGCCCGGACTCCTCGTCATCGATGGCTCAGACCCGGGCCGGTGATCAAGGCCCCTCCACCAACTCGCCTATCTCGCTACCACGCGCACAGGCACGATCACCTCGACATCAGCGCGCCTGAGGACGGCACTGACCTCGTCTCCCGGTGCCAGTGTCTTCAGAAACTCTGAGAAACGACGCAGATCCGAGATTTCAGTCTCATCAATGCGGATCAGAACATCACCCGGTAGAACTCCGGCCCGCTCAGCGGGAGACCCCGGCATGACCGATTCGACCTTGACACCGGGACCCGGGAAATCAAACTGCGGCAGCGTTCCAAACGAGACCCGGCGCCCGTCGCCTGTTCCCGCGTCGACCGCTTGCTCAGTCGCAGTTCCCTCGATCCGCACCTGCATGGGCGGTTCCCGTTCGCAGAGATAGGCCAGCGACTCGCGGGCAAAGGTCGCAACCTTGACAAGCCCGGCGTGATCCACCCGGTCGGCCGTGTCGCTCGGTCGATGGTAGTCGGTATGCGCACCGGTGAAGAACTGCACCGCCGGGACACCCGCCGCAATGAAACTGTCCTGATCCGAGCCGCCGATCGCATCCGCGATATTCCTGCTTCTGATTCCGGTGACAAATCCCACTCCCCGGAAGATGTGCTGCCATTCGTCCGCGGTTCCACTGGCATGGATGTGTATCTCTCCATCATGAAGTCGCCCTACCGTGTCCATGTTGATCATCCCGCGCATCCCATCAACCGGAAAGCATGGATTGGCAACATAGTGCCTTGAGCCGTGCAGCCCTGACTCTTCCCCGGAAAAAGCGACGAAGACCAGATGGCGCGACCCGCCATCCGCGGCCATGATGTGAGCGAGTTCCATCAGCACCGCGACGCCACTGGCATTGTCGTCTGCGCCCGGGTGAACCTGACCCTCATCGCCAGCGTGAACATCGGGCCAACCCAGCCCGAGATGATCGAAGTGTGCCCCCACTACGATTGACTGTTCCGACCAGTCCAGCCGCGTACCACGCAGGATACCGACAACATTCATCGCTGCAGTTGCCCGACCGTTCGGGCCCGACTCCACCGTGAAGTGCTGGTACCACCCGCCATCATCGCCACCCGGTACGAGACCTGCCGCCTCGAACTGCTCCGCGATGTAGTTTGCCGAGGCTTCAAGCCCGGGAGAGCCCAGGCCGCGCCCACCTCGTTCAGGCGCAGCGAGCCACTCCACGTGAGATTGCAACCGCCGCTGTGAGAAGACCGGCGCCAATTCCGCCAGCGCGGCACTTGGCGGAAGGGAGATACGGCTCGATGCACCTCGGTCAAACTCGACCACCATCGGCGAGTCATCCGTGCCCCACTGACCCTTCAGAACATTCGTCGGCTCATCGCCTTCGAACGCCAGGTACGAGTACTTTCCGTAGTGGGGCAGCTTTCTCGCGATCCCGGCGAATGCTGCATCGGGATCAATCGCAATCCATCCCATGGCCTTTACTGCATTGCGCGGGTTTCGCCGCACGACAACAACTGACTTGCTCTCCAACCCGACGCGCTCTTCGGCCAATGCGACCGATGTCACCGGACCATCTGATTCGATTTCGGGATCAAAGGCGAGCAAGGATGGCGCGAACCGGTTGGCCGCTCCCAGAATCCAGATGCCACGATCATCGGGCAGGCTCTCGATCTCCAGGTCGAAGACACACTCCACGTCGTGGCCGGTCATACTCCAGCCCTCGACCAGTGCACGATAAGCGGGCGCTGATCCATCGGACGGCAAAACGGCCAGCACTTCGGGTTCGCCGAAGATCTGGCCAATTGAACTGGGCATCTCTAGCGGATCAAGCAGACGAAAGACGTCAAAGGACGGATCCGCTGCGAGCGCAACAGGACGGTCATTCGTGTGCAGTGAGAAATGTTGCTGGCGGCTCTCGACGTGCACACCAAGCGACACCTGATCACTCTCGGTCGCCACCACGATGGGTACTGTGATGACAAACGGCGTATCACTCTGCCGCTGCTCGATCAGACCCGACACCACGTAGCCGCCTCCCCCGGCCTGCTTCTGAACCTCGACATCACGCACACCAAGGCTCGGCGCCCCCGCGCGGCTCACCCACTGACCAAAGAACCACTCGAAGTCCTCGTCGGTGACAGCTTCGACACTGGTACGGATATCGGCGTACCCGGCCCGACGTCCGCGGTTCTTCCGATAGAAGGTCTGCATCGCCGCACGGAAAGCATCATCACCGATGTGGCAACGAAGCATGTGGAACATCATCAACGCCTTCCCGTACCCGACCGCCTCTGTCGCGGCGTTGTGTCGGCTCCTGAACTCATTGAGCGGGAAGTCACGCCCGTCCCTGACGAAGCTCCGGAACTTCTGAAGCGCATCGCGCCGATACGCGGCCCCCACCCCCCGCTGCTCCTGGATGAGGTGGTCCGCCATGTAGGCGGTCAGTCCCTCACACCAGTTGCCCGACTCATAGTCCACGAAGACGGAGTTGCCCCACCAGTTGTGCAGGATCTCGTGCGGGTAGGATGAATGGAGGATGAACGGCAACCGGATCACCTGTGGCCCGAGGAGCGTGAATGACGGCATGCCGTAACCCGTCTCCCAGAAGTTCTCCACCAAAGCGAACTTCTCGTAGGGATACGGTCCAATCAGGCCGCGATACATTTCGATGTACCGTGCGGTCGCATCGAGATACTTTCGCGCCAGCGCTTCATCCTCGTCATGCAGGTAGACGAGCGCTTCGACGGAACCCGCCATCTCGCGATGAACGGTCAGCGGCCCGCCGACGAGATAGACCTGCTCCAGGTCCGCACCCGATTCCCACCGTGCAGTCCGCACCCCGCTTGCACTGTGCACGTCGGAACGACCGTTACCCTGGCTGATGACGTGCCAGTCGTCCGGCCCCTCGACCTCGATTGTGAAGCGAACCATCTCGTCGCCAAACGCCGCGACCCATGCCGTGCCGCCATCCAGGTAGACACCCTCCGGCCCGAGGCTCCCGTGCGTTTCCCGGAACCCCCGCGAGTACTGCTCTTTCTCATCGCCAAGCCCGAAGTCGATCGCCCCGGAGTACGACAGTCGGAGTTCCCCATCCTCTGCCGTCGATTCCAGCGCGTACCGCCGCTTCTCTGCTCCCCCGGCCCCGGCAACGATCCCCAGGTCGCGAACGGCCGGGTCACTCTCGGTGATCGTCAGGGCACTGTTGAGCAGGAACTCCGCCCCCTCCCGGCCGACCGATTCAGGCAGTCGGATGACATCCTCGACGATCAGGCGATGGGAGGCTGGATCCAGAACGACATGCATCGTGTGTTCCACGGTCGGGGTGACGCCACCGCTGGCGACTGCACCCCCCCACCCGAAGAGAAGCATGATCACCACCGGCAGCAGGCGGGCACGCATCGCGCAACTTGACCGGTGCGTCTGAATTCCATTGGTGATCACAGTGGCGGCTCCTCGAATCGACACGGCAAAGGGTCTGTATCCCGGCTGATGCATTCTACCGCCGCCATGATGACGGGCGTACGCCCGGACAGCGCCGGCCAAGGCACCTCAAGACCTCCCGATTGGACAAGCCCGGTCAGGATGCCTACACTCCTGCCCCACTCCGACGGCGGCCTCGGGCCGATCGCGGAGACGATCGAAGGTCGTTGGCTCTTACGAGGGTGCATCATGTACCCGGAGTTGACCAGTCTTCGATAAGGCCTCCGAGCGCCCGAAGACTCCGGATCAACGAGAAGAGTGACTTCATGAGTTTTGATGCATTGCGGCTTTCCACGCCGATCGTTCGCGCTGTGGCCTCCGAAGGCTACGAGAATCCCACGCCGATCCAGGCCCAGGCGATTCCGCCGGCGCTGGAAGGTCGAGACATCTTCGGCTGTGCCCAGACCGGCACCGGCAAGACCTGCGCCTTCGCCCTGCCCATCCTGCACCAGCTGGCTGGAGACATCGAGCCGGACAAGGGGCGTCAGGGCCGACTTCGCCGAGGCCGGGCACCGCGCGCCCTTGTGCTCTGCCCGACCAGGGAACTGGCCAGCCAGATCTTCGACAGCTTTGTCACCTACGGACGCCAGCTCCCTCTGCGACATGCCGTGATATTCGGGGGTGTGAATCAAAGGCCGCAGGTCCGCAAACTGGAGGCGGGAGTCGATGTGCTGATCGCCACCCCCGGTCGCCTTCTGGACCTCATGAACCAGGGATATGTCCGGCTCGACGATGTCGAGTGCCTGGTTCTCGACGAGGCGGATCGCATGCTCGACATGGGATTCATCCATGACATCCGACGAGTGACGTCACAACTGCCGGAGAAACGGCAGACCCTCTTCTTCTCGGCGACCGCGTCGAAGGAGATCCGGAAACTCGCCGCCGCGATGCTGCAGAATCCCGTTCGCATCGATGTGACGCCCGAAGCCACCACCGCCGATATGGTCGAACAGTGGGTCTACATGGTGCGCAAGCAGAACAAGGCCACTGCCCTGCAACGAATCCTCTCAGGAGAGGACATCGGTCGGACACTCGTCTTTACCCGAACCAAGCATGGTGCAGACCGCCTCGTGCGCGTCCTGCGCCGATCGAGTCATGCCGCTGAGGCGATTCACGGCAACAAGTCGCAGAACGCACGCACCCGTGCAATGAACGGCTTCCGCTCCGGCCAGGTGCGCGTGCTTGTGGCCACGGACATTGCGGCTCGCGGCATCGATGTCGACGAGGTCACGCATGTGGTGAACTACGACATGCCGGTCGATTCTGAGACGTATGTTCATCGTATCGGTCGGACCGCGCGGGCCGGCGCCTCGGGAGTTGCCCTGTCATTATGCGACACTGAGGAAATCGGTCTGCTGCGGGCAATTGAGCGCCGAACGCGCTCCAGCATCCGTGTGGGTGCCGGGCTGGACGACCTGATCTACGACCACGCGGCCGAGGGTCGCGAAGCGGGCGGGAGGGGCAGGCCTCAGAAGAAGGGCCGTCGCCCCGGCGGCCCCCGGGGCTCCGGCCGCCGCAATGGCACACGTTCCGCGAACCGGGAGAACGGCAGCGCTGACCGGAGCCGCCGACGGGAGAACGAGCACGCCTCCGACCGTCGCTCGACACCGAAGCGCCGGAGTCGCAGTCAGGGCAAGCGCCCGGGTGGCCGGTCCTCCCGTGCGAGCCGCAGCTGACGAGTCGCTGGAACCCGCGCCGGACTCACTTCGAGTCGCGGCGCGATACACTTCGAGTATGCCCGGACTCTTTGACGGTACTTCACTCGAACGACCGGTCACCTGCGAACACTGCGCCAAGCCGCTGGATCAGTGCTCCTGTCCACGGAATGCCGCTGGTCATGCTTCGCCACCGGAGACGCAGCATCCGCGCGTTCGCCGCGAGAAACGACGCGGCAAGTGGTGCACGATCATCGCCGGCCTCGAACTCGCCCCTGACGAGATGAAGTCCCTCGCACGCCAACTGCGCACCGCGCTGGGGACGGGCGGTGGCATCACGGACGGGGAGATCATCGTCCAGGGTGATCACCGCGACGCGATCGTGAGTGAACTGCTCGCTCGCGGCTACAAGGCGAAGCCCGCCGGGGGCTGACGAGCCCCGGATGCCGCCCTGGTTCACGCCCGTGGTGGCAATTCAGGCAATCCGGGGAATCCAGCCGCACCGATTGCGCAACATTTCCCGGCACTTGGCCCAATCAGCACATTGGATCGGGGAAATCCCGGCTGCGCTGCGCATGCGCTGATGAACTGCGGTCGAGGCCGCCGCCACCGAATCTGGCGAATGGGCTGCAGACCGAGCCAGCCATTGTCGTTGGCTTCCATGAGAACAGAGTCTTCCAAGTCGACCCCCCACGGAAAGCGAGTCCACACATCATGTTCAAGCCACTTGCGAGCCTGACCCTCGGGGCGATCCTGGCCATGGCCACACCGGCCGCTGCCGAGATCGCTTCCAGTTTCACCTACCAGGGCCTCCTGACACTGGATGACCAACCCGTTCAGGCCGCCACGGACTTCAAGTTCTCTCTCTGGACTGGCGAGGTCGGTGGTACGCAGGTCGGAACCACCATTGACATGACACTCACGCCCGAACGCGGCGTCTTCACAACGAGCCTGGATTTCGGAGGAGACGCGTTCAATGGCGGGGAGCGCTGGATGCAGGTGGAAGTTCGGCCGGCCGGCACTGGTTCCTTCGACACACTTGATAGTCGGCAGCGCGTCACACCGACTCCCTACGCGATCAGTGCGGGCACCCTGCATCCCGATGCCAGCGGCCGGATCAGCCTCACGGATCCCGCCGGTCAGCCTCTGCACCTTGAAATCGGATATGGCAGTCTCTGCGTCGACAACGACGGCCAGTGCGACTCAGCCGGGGTCGGCAGTATTCGTGTGGGTGCCGGAGGAATCCACGGAAGCAACGCCAGCAACAACCATGTCCTTCTCGCACCATCGAGTGGCCATGTCGGTATCGGTACGAGCGCGCCCGTGAATCCCAATAACTTCAGCAAGTCGCTCAACGTCAACGGAAGTTCAAGCGCCTCGGTTGTCTTCAGCGCAACCTCGGGCGGTGCCAGCAACGACACATGGTCCATCGGAATGTGCTCGGATGGAAACATCTGCGCATTCCACAACGGTGATGCCGCCGGCATATTCTCAGTCCCCATCCTCCAGGTTCGTGGTGGCTCCGACATCGCCGAGCCCTTCAATGTCAATCGAGAAGTCCACGAGCCAACCGTCCAGCCGGGCATGGTCGTGTCGATCGACCCCGAACATCCCGGCGAGTTGCGACTCGCCGCGAGCGACTACGACCCCTGCGTGGCTGGTGTGATCAGCGGTGCCGGCGGGGTCAACGCCGGCATGCTCCTCACTCAGGAAGGCACGCTTGCAGATGGTGAACATCCGGTTGCCATGACGGGCCGTGTGTATGTGTGGTGCGATGCCGAACTCAATGGCGCGATCAAGCCCGGAGACATGCTCACGACCTCTTCCACGCCGGGGCATGCCATGCGAGCCGACGACCGGGACCGTGCCTTCGGTGCCACCATCGGTAAGGCCATGACGTCTCTTGAGTCCGGCCGCGGCCTGGTGCTCATCCTCGTGCGTCCCCAGTGATTCCTCGAATGGAGAGCGAACGATGAGAACTTCACCCTTGATTTCAGGTGTCGTATGGGCACTGACGATCCTCGCCGCGAACCCGGGTCACGCCGGAACCGAACCGCTCGGCGGCTACACCGTTGACAACGTCGCGGCCGAATTCAACAAGATAGCCCTTCACGGAGATCCACTCGGATTCCATCTCGGTCCCGGTGTCGATCCCAGCCTCTGTCGGCACTACCAGGGCGTCAATCGCTACAACGGTCCGGACGGCACACCTTACCTCATGGTCGTCGGCAGCGGTCATCGCGGGAGTGGGTTCTGCGGAGCGTATGACGATCCAGCTCACCTGCTGGTCGTTCGTATGGGTTCACGGCCCAAGCACGCCGAGCGGATGCGATCCAACCGCCTCAACCGCTTCGGATCGGTTGACGATACCGTGCCGCCCACCAGTGACACCGGGGTCACGAGCATCGTCTTCGATGGAACAGGCGGCTGGTCGTCGTGGGAGCACGGCGGCGATGCGCAGATCGTCGACGGCGTCTGGGTGGTTCCCATGGAACGAACACCAACGGACGATGATCTCGGCTCGCTCGTCTTCCTCGATCTCGCCGATCCGGAGAACCCCTCGCTCATCGCCGAGTTTGTCTACCCGTACCGACTGGGTGTCCTCGGCATGACGCGGGACCCATCAACTGGTCGCTACATCATCGTCGCATCCGCCGGAGCGACGGAAGAGCTGCGCTTCTGGGAAACCACCGTGACGGACCTCCGCGATCTTTCCTCTCCTTCACAACTGGTCCTTCGCGATATCTGGGATGTCAACGATTCTACAACACCCCAGTCCGTGAAGAACAAGTGGGAGAAGTGGCAGAATCTCGACTTCATCCGTCAGACGGACGGCCGCCTGTACATGGCGACCTCGGACAACACCGGCGGCACGGACATGGGCGACGACTGGATCCGCCTGTTCGAGGTCACACGCTCCGGCAACAACTTTGCACTGTCATACGTCGCGGAACGCCATCTCAAGATGAATGACCCGCGAATGGGCAACGGCGCCGCTGCAACCGGGTTCTATGTCACTCCCACGCGCAACCTGATCATGTACGCAACGGAGCATGAGAACAACGGACCGAGCAATACGATTCGTGCAGGCGAGTTCCGCTCCTACAACATGTCACTCACCGGTGCCGGTCAGTACGGATCCGCCTGGGTGGAACTCTACTGGGACACCAACGGGTGGAATGACTCCAGCCCGAATCGTTCACTGCTGCTCGAGCAGATCGACTTCGGACAGGAGAGCGTCTTCAATCTTGACAGCGAAGATGGCTGGGCCCAGGAAGCAGACTCGCTCCGCTGGTGGGCGCCCCCCGGCGCCGTCATCCGCCTCTACTCGGAAAACAACTGGGACGGGAATGTCATCACGCTGGTCGGGGACGGCAACGTTCACTTCTTCCAGGACATCGACAACGGCAGTTTCATGGACAACAACCCGCTGAGTGGCGTGTTCATTGCCGGTTGGCACGATCGCATCCGCTCCGTGTATCTCGCGGGCACATTTCCCGCAGGACCAGGCTCACTGTTTTCCACGCTCGACAGCGCCCTCCTCCTCTTGCCGATCCTCGCTTCGAACGAACCCGATCCGGTTCTCTCGCCATCGGCAGGCATCTACTTCAAGACCCAACTGGAACCCGTCACAAACTCACCCCTGACGATCATCCCGGCAGGCGGACCCGTGACGTTCCTCCCGAACCCGTAAACCGACCCTCCTCAAGATTCGGAGTCATCACGTGAATACGACAGCCATCACTGTTGGAACCGTCGCACTGCTCACAGCCGCCTCGGTGTCACTTGCCGAATACGCGCTGGAGAGTCAGCGGATCGACGGTGGCGCAGCAACCATGAGCCATGAATCCACCACCCTGAGAGCGAGCATCGGGCAGCCAGACGCCGGAACGCTCGCGGGGAGTGGGTGGACGCTCCAGGGTGGATTCTGGCCGGCAGTCGCTCCCATTCCGGTCTGTCCCGGTGATGCAGACGGCGATCAGGCTGTCACATTCGCCGACCTTGAGATCGTGCTCGACTTCTGGGGAGACTCCGTTGAGGCCGGCATGTCCGGTGATCTGAACGGAGACGCCTCGGTGAACTTCTCGGACCTTGAGATCCTCCTCGATGCATGGGGAAGCCAGTGCGGTTGAATTCTCTTCGATCCGGATGAGAACGGCTGCAGGTCGCAGCGCCAGGACTCGTGTTCTTCCGTGAGGGCGGCGCCCGCCGCCTCTATCTCGCCCCATTCGTTCAGGGACCCCGCCATGGCACATACAACGAAGCACAAGCTCATCCGACCGTCCGCAACCCGCATCGCTGCCGTGGCAGGCCTCTCATTGACTGCCGTGGGTGGTGTATCAGCCGACAACCCCGGCTTTCCCAACCTGTGGTGGAACCCGGGTGGTTCCCCGGAGTCCGGCTCATTCTCAAACTCTGCGAACTGGTACGACTTCTGTCGCCCCTCCACTTCGGACTCTGCCGCGAACTCTCTGCAGTTCTGCTTTGACACACCCGCACCCTTCACGGCAGACAACGATCTCAAGTCCGGGCTTCGTGCCGCACACCTCTTCGTCTGCGATGCGCCCCAGGCACGGATCACCGGGATGCCAATCCGCCTGGTCGGTGAAGGGTTGATCTCCAAGTACTCGCCCAGTTCCACGTGGACGGACAGCGAGGCACTCATCATCGAAGCGCCCCTGCAGGGCACCGCCGGCGCCATCATTGAATTCGGGATGGTCGAGTTCAACCCACCCGGGGGACAGCACACCCTCACGGGTGGCATCAGGCACACCGGCGGCATGTTCACCGTCCCGACCGCCTCGAAACTGGGCGCGCTCTCCAACACCTACACCCTCGCCGGCGGGACGTTCTACGCCAGGACTCCTCTCAACATTGCCATCCCCTTCATCTTCGAGCAGGGCACCATCAATACGGCAAACGCCGATGAGACGACCTCACTGCTCCTCCCAATCGAGGGCGACGGCACGGTCACCAAGATCGGCCCCGGTACCCTCAGCCTCAACGGATCCAACACGAGCGCCGCTGTCTACATGACCATATCCGAGGGCACCCTGCGTGCAGCAACCAACGCACTCGGGACAGGAACCATCCATCTCCTGTCAGGTACCACCCTCGACCTGACCGGATCCAACCAGACCGGCCTGATCCGCGGCCCGGGCGAGGTACTTCTCAACGGGCACACGCTGACCATCGCTCCCGCCTCATCGGCCTACACGCTCGCCGGTATGACAGGCACCGGCACTCTCCGAATCGATGGCCCCGGACTTGTCTACCTCGGTCCCGTCGGTAGTCTCGATGGGGAACTTGAGGTCTTCGAAGGCCACCTCTCCTGCAACCTACCAGTCACGACCGAATCTGACGTCATCATCCACGACGATGGCCAACTGAGCATCAACAATGCCCTCACCGTTGACACGCTGACCGGAGCCGGCGTCCTCACGCTGAATGGCACCGGTACGGGCTTGACCTTCACTTCAACACCGGGTCATGACACGTTTGAAGGACGTGTAGAAGGCACTGAGGGATCCTACCTTGAGAAGCGCGGCGCGCAGCACTACATGCTCACTGGCATGAACGACTTCTGCGGCGAGATCCGGGTCACTGAGGGCTCCATGGGCGCACTGCGCGAGAGCCTGACCAACTGCACCTCGATTCATCTTGCATCAGGAACCACGTTCAATGCACCCGGCGGGATTGTCGCAGCGCGCCGGATCACCGGTGATGGAACCCTCACGGTGTCCGGCAGTGGGCACCTGACGTTCGGTGAACTGAACGACAACTGGACCTTTGATGGCGTTCTCATGGGCAGCGCTTCAGCGACCCTCCGTAAACGCGGATCCGGAAGGTGGACGCTCACCAACGGGTCCCACGCTTTCGCAGGTTTCCTCGACGTCCTCGGGGGAACTTTGGCCCTCGCATTCGAGGACCATCTCACGGTCAACTACCTGTATGTCAATGGCAACTCGCGGCTCGAGGGGCGCGGCATCCTTCCCAATGAGATCTTCAACCAGGGCGAGTTTGTTGCAAACGATCCGACGGCACCGCTCGTCATCGATGCATCTGGCAGCCGCGGTTCCTCCAGCCGCATGAACCATGGCACCATGACAGCCGAAGCGGGTGCGACCCTCGAGATCCGTTCGGCCTCCATCGCACAGGACACCCTCGGCACCATTCGGGCCGATGGCGGTACAGTGCGTTTCGCAGGCTCCAGCGTGACGATCATGGGTGGCACAGCGGAGGCGATCGGTGATGGCGTTCTCGACCTCGCAGCCGAAAGCGTCATCTTCAGTGCGGCTCAGATGACGGGAAGCACCGCGTTCGCGTCTGACACCACGCTGCACCTCGACGACAGTCAGTTCACGACCTCCGAAGCCTCCGAGACCACGGTGTCATTGGACTCCACTCCGCGAGGACCGTTCATCCAGGGCGCCGGCTCCCTGTCACTCGACGGCAGCATCCGAATCCTGCACGCGCCCGGCTATGCCCCCGCCGCCGGAACCCGTGTTGTCATCGCTGATCGGAGCACCCATCCCGGCCTGAGCATCACCGGGTCCTTCGCATCTGTCATCGCGCCAGACATCTCCCCGATGACGTGGAAGGCCGTGTCTGACGAAGAGACTGCGGTTCTCCTCGCGCACTGTCCCGGTGACACCAGCGGCGACGGGCTGGTGAACTTCACTGACCTGGAGCAGTTACTGGAGTCCTGGAACACGAGCGTCTTCCCGCTCTCCAGTGGAGATCTCAATGCAGACGGGAGCGTCAACTTCACCGATCTCGAACTGCTGCTGGAGTCATGGGGAAGCACTTGCCAGTGACACCGACGAATCCAGTGTCATTCACGCGGCGATGCGGGTACTGTCGCTGAATGTCTCCCGGATCTCCCGGAAGCGCTCTTCAAGTGACAGGAAGGCGTCCACGATCACCGGATCAAACTGCGTTCCCGATCCTTCACTGATGATCGAGACACTGACCTCGTGTTCGCGTGCCTGCTTGTAGACTCGCTTCGATGTCAGCGCATCGTAGACATCCGCAACCGACATGATTCGGGCGGCCACGGGAATCTCCCGACCCTCAAGACCGTCGGGATACCCACTGCCATCCCAACGCTCATGGTGCGACCGCGCAATATCGTGAGCCGTCCTGAGGAATGCAGCCCACGGATACCGATCAGCCACCGCTGCGATCGTCGTCGCACCAATAACGGTGTGCGACTTCATGATCTCAAACTCCTGGTCGTTGAGCTGCCCCGGCTTGAGCAGGACGCTGTCGGGAATCGCGACTTTGCCGATGTCATGCAGCGGAGTCGTCGAGTAGATGAGCTTCACAAAGGCTTCATCGAGCCCGGATGGCAGGTGCCCATCCTCAAAGAGCTTCGCGGCCAGTTCCCGGGAGTAGTTCTGCACGCGCTCCAGATGGGACCCTGTTTCCGGGTCGCGTGACTCGGTCAGCTTCGCAAGCGCGAATATCGTGGCATCGCGCGTATCAAGCGACGAGATCCGAACGCCGATCTCCACGCGCTTGATGAGTTCAAGCGGGTTGAAGGGCTTGACAACGAAATCATCCGCGCCAGAGTCCAGCCCCTCCACGACATCAGACGGATCCGAGTTGGAAGTGAGCAGAATGACATAGACATAGCGCTCTGTCGTCGACGCCCGGATGGCCCGGCACAATTCCAGCCCCGTCATTCCCGGCATGTTCCAATCCGACACGACCACCGGAAAGCTGCCGGATTGAGCCAGTCCCAGCGCTTCGCGAGGATCCTCGACATCCGTGACGTCGTATCCCGCATCCTGCAACGTTGCCACGAGCATCATCCGACTCGTTGCCTCATCATCGACTGCCAGGATGCGGAGCGGATTTGTGTGAGGAATGGACCCTGTCGGCTTCATGCACCGCCTCCGATGTTTCCTGAGTCCTCAAACGTCTGGATCGCACGGGTAACTCGATCGAGTTCCCGCTTCAGGTCGGTGATCTCATCAGCACACGGGGCGTCCCCCGGTGCTCCGGCACGCCGCTCAATGTTCGCCGCGAGCGATGCAGCACCCTGTGCTCCGATGTTGGCCGATGCACCCTTCAATGTGTGAGCGGTCTTCTGCAGGGCCGTCTCATCGCCCCCGGCAAGCGCTGAGTCGAGGCTCTCCATGATGTCATCGAGACTTTCCACGTAGACTCTGAGGACCCGACCGAGGATCGCAGCATTGCCCCCGCACCGTGCCAGGGCCGCATCGATTTCGAGCACTTCATCGATCTCCGCCCCATTGCCAGTCTCTTCGCCTTCGAATCCCTCAGTACCTCCGCTCAAGTGCTCGGCGTCAGCCAGCGCGGCATCACCACATTCGGCCAGGTGCAGTTTCATGGTGTTCAGAACCTTGACCGGGTCAAGCGGCTTGGAGAGATAGTCGTCCATGCCCCGTGCCAGGCACATCTCACGGTCACCCTGGATGGCCTTGGCCGTCAGCGCGATGATCGGCGTGTGACTGCGGTTGGAATCTGCTTCCGCCGCGCGAATGGCTGCCGTCGCGGCCAGGCCATCCATCACCGGCATCTCGCAGTCCATCAGGATCAGGTCCACTTCCGATTGGCGCCACTCGTTTACCGCTTCCTGACCATTCCCGGCTACCGTGACGTGCATGCCGCGACTGCGCAGCAACTCCGAGATGACGATCTGGTTGACGGCGTTGTCCTCCGCCACAAGGACACGGGCGCCGGCGAGGGACGAAACATCAACGGTTTCACGATCGTCAACAGTCTCGACAATCGTCCGGGTCTGATCCGAACCGAGTCGGGCAAGCGTGTCGTAGAGCAGGGACAGACGTACGGGCTTGGAGAGGTAAGCGTCGATCCCGTGGTTCCGAAGGTCCTGAATGTCTGCTCGATCACTGATGGAGCTGAGCATGACGACCAGGTACGACCCCAGTTCAGGATCCGACTGGAGCGCATCGGCGAACTGAACGCCATCCATGTTCGGCATCTGCATATCCAGCAGGATGATGTCAAAGGGCTCATCGCGCGCCTCGGTCTCTCGAAGGACCTGCAAGGCCTCAACGCCGTCACCCGCCGACTCCGATTCCATGCCCCAGTTGCCCAGGGCCTCGAGCAGGATCTCGGTGTTCGTGACATTGTCGTCGACGACCAGAACACGAGCAGGCTTCAATTCTCCGACGGGTGTCTTCGGCTTGCTGGTATCCGAGTGGTCAAGCACAGCGGTGAACCAGAACTCTGCTCCGACCTCCCGGTCCTTCGTGAGGCCGATCGAGCCGCCCATCATCTCCGCCAGGTTCTTGCATATCGCAAGCCCAAGACCCGTACCACCGAACTTGCGCGTGGTGGAGCCGTCTACCTGCGAGAAGGACTTGAAGAGCCGATCATGCTTCTCCAGCGGAATCCCGATGCCGGTGTCAGCGACGGCAACACGCAATTCCACGCGGCCGCCATCGAGTTCGCGTGCTTCCGCACGAACCACGATCTCTCCCTCTTCAGTGAACTTGAGCGCGTTGCCCATGAGGTTCAGAACGATCTGACGGAAGCGAGAGGGGTCACCCTTGGCACAGCGCGGCACCGTGGGTGTGATCGAGCATACGACCTCAAGCCCCTTCTGCTGCCCCTTGGGTGCGAGCATCTCGACCACGGACTCGATGACTTCCTGGGGATTGAAGTCGATCGTCTCCAGATGGAACTGACCCGCCTCGATCTTCGAGAAGTCAAGGATGTCGTTGATGACACCCAGCAGGGCATCCGCGGATGACCGTCCGATGTCAACGAATCGAGCCTGCCGGTCAGTCATCTCCGTATCGTGCAGAAGATCCAGCATGCCGACGACGCCATTCAGCGGCGTCCGGATCTCGTGACTCATGTGCGCCAGGAACTGGCTCTTCGCCGCGTTGGCATCTTCTGCCGCCGCCCGCGCCGTTTCCAGTTCTTCCCGCCGTCGTTGTTCGCGCCTGTCCCGCTCCTCAATTGCGCTGCGCATCTGCTCGAAGGAGCGCACGAGAGTCCCGACTTCATCCTGCCGCTCATCGCTGAGCTTATGAGTGAAGTCGCCGCTCGATATCCAGTCGCTCGCGTGAACAAGGGATTCGAGTCGACGCGTCCAGCGGCCTACGACCGGGATGATGATGAGACCCGAGACGCACAGTGCGAGCACTGTGGTCAGGATCGCCATGGTACGCTGCTCGGCGTGAGTCTTGTGGAAGCTGTCGAGAGACACACCTACCGCAACAGTCCCGGCCTTGTGGACAGGCTCAGGATCGGACTCAAGGTCATTCGTGATCCCGAAGCCGTTGATTGCACCGACCATTGCTCGACGCGTGATGAAACCGGTACTGTGAGAGCCCTCCAGCGCTCCGACACCTCCGACCGCTCCACGGCCGAGGCTCACACCGAAGTCAGACCACGCGTCACGATCCCTCACCGAACTGGCTACCGTCCTGCCTTCACCATCAATGAGCGCGATGAAGGCCACGTCGGGATCCAGTTCCAGATAGCGATCCGCAAGACGCTTCAACTCCACTTCATCACCGACCGCCATCGGCAGTTCACAGGCCGTGCCGATGCTCGCGGCAAGCCCCTGAGCTGTGTTCTCGACCGATCGTCGAATGGACGCGGTCGATCGTGCGAGGTCAACCCACGACACCAGGCCGGCCGTACATACCACGACGCCGAGCACCATCGCGAGCGCTTTGACCTTGAGGTTGAGGTGCGGCTTCCACATCTGCCTGAGGGATCCCTTCGTCTCTCCGGTTGAAGTCAGTCGTCTCGTCTCATCGGCAAAGTGAAGCACCCGAATGAGCACCACGTGTTGCCCTGTGGAAGCCCCCCCGAATCGGGACGCATGCCCGCGCCATCGGTGATCGATCTCGCCATCCCGGCTGTTCTGACCCGCATCGTTCTCCGATAAGAACCCGCGGCAGGCACCAACCCGAAGGGCGTGCTCCCCGAGCCATGACTCACATGGATGAGTCGCATGGAGGCAAGCATGAATCGCTTCTCAATCCTTCGAACCGCAGCCATCGGCGTGGTGTTCGCCGCACTCACGACTACCCTGGGGGAGCCACCCTCCGGATCCGCAGGAGAGAGCACCCACACCGACATCAGCAGCGATGTCGAGAGCGCACGCGCCGGTTCCAGCAGTTCCTCCACCGAGGCAACTGGAGAGAGTGTCGAACTGCTTGAAGGACTGAACAGCCTTCTTGATGAAGACATCGCACTTGAGGATGACCTGGATCTCCTCTTCGAGGACTTCGACATTGTGGTCACGGCATCTCGCAAGGCGCAGTCCGCAGCCATGTCCGCCGCCCCGGTCACCATCATCGATGCGGACGACATCAAGTACTCCGGTGTGCGGGAGATTCAGGAGCTACTTGAGTTCGCGCCCGGTGTCGATGCGCTGCGTGTCGGCCGGAACCAGTGGGCAATCGGTGTCCGCGGCCTCCATCAGGTGAGTTCCGACCGTACCCTGCTCCTCATTAACGGTCGCAATGCCAGCAACGCAATCTTCGGAGGCTTTGACCTCCAGCGGCTTCCGATCTTCATCCATGACATCGAACGAATCGAGATCGTCCGAGGACCCGCGGGCGGAGCGTGGGGTGCGAACGCGTTCAACGGTGTGATCAACATCATTGAAAAGAACCCAAGGGACACGACGGGGTTCATGCTTGGCCAGCGCTTCAATGAACTTGGGGATACGAGGACGAACCTCCGGTACGGCGATGCCTCCGACGAACTGGCATGGAGGCTCTCAGCGGAGTTTGCCCAGCACGAGGCGACCAATGAGCCATTCACCAATGCAGGCAACGGCTTCGTGCTGGCTCCCGCCCGGGACTTCGCCCGGACTCAGAAGTTCGCGCTCGACGGACTCTGGGACATGGAGGAGGGGCTCGAACTGGACTTCGGTGCCGCCTATGCGCATACCGCGCGAGGAGCCTCGCCCTTCATCGACACGCAGGTCCTCGCCGATGACCGCATCGATCTCTTCCGGGGTCACGCCAGGCTGAACATCCAGGCGGATGACGACCTGAGCGGTTATATCCAGTGGCACGGAACGTTTCAGGACGTCAATCTACCCGCCCAGTGGCGCTACGAGTCCTATGACAACGCCCTG
The DNA here is from genome assembly GCA_030432255.1 of Phycisphaerae bacterium. Classification (GTDB taxonomy): domain Bacteria; phylum Planctomycetota; class Phycisphaerae; order Phycisphaerales; family UBA1924; genus JAUIHS01. The sequence continues at coordinate 62,173 of JAUIHS010000001.1, read as the reverse complement.
GAAGGCCAGATCGACTTTGCCCCTGTCGAAGACCACGAACTCACCGTCGGCGGTACGGCCAGGTTCGTCAACGCGTCCGTCGATCGTGCGCGAATCACGGACGCCCTCGATGATGCCTCGGTCGATGACCAGTGGATCGGTGCCTTTGTCTCACACCGCTGGACCGTCTCCGAACGGTGGACACTGGAGAGCCAGGGCCGGCTCGACTGGTATTCACGAACCGATCTGGACTGGGCCGGCCGCATCGCCCTGCTGCGCAAGCTCGATGAACAGGGCCGACACGTCCTGAGGCTCGCGGGCGCCAAAGCCTTCCGAACACCGCAGACCGCGATCCAGGACTTTGACACCGTTCGTGTTCCCATCGCCCCGGGACCACCACCGATCTTCTCGCTCCAGGGCGTTGATCCCTCTTCACTCGATAACGAGCAACTGTATTCCGGTGAGGTCGGTTACACCGGCTACCTCTCCGACACCGTGACGCTCCAGGCGAACGCGTATTTCCAGCGATACTACGATCTGACCGGTCTCTCTCTGATTCCCGAACCACCACCCCAGATAGGCCGGTTCTTCTTCACCTTCGACAATACAACAGATGCGGAAGCCTATGGCGCAGAACTCGAGATCGCCTACGAACATGAGAACATCCAGCTCGGGGCGTGGTACGCATACAATCGGCTCTCGCTCGACAGCCCGGGAGGCCTCGGTGTTCGAGCCTTCCTGCCTGCCGAGCACAAGGTCGGCGCCTCCGCAAGGGTCCGGCTCCTCGATGCACTGACGCTCAATGCAAACTACAGGTTCACCGACACCACCGTCGGCCCGGGGTCGCTGGAAACCCGCAACGACCCCATCCACCGGCTCGACCTCGCTGCCACTCTTGAACTCTCAGGTGGCCGCGGCGAACTCGCATTCGGTGTCCTCGATGTCTTCGACCAGACCGACGGTTTCATTCGTGATCCGGGCGCTCCCAACCTCGGAGAGACCTCTCCCGGTACGCTCTTCTTCGTGGAGGTCCGGTTCAGCTTCTGAACGCCCCACTCATGTCACTGCCCTGCTTGAACATCCTGCATCGCCGCTCGCGGCTCCATATCCGCTCAATCGGATTGCGCGGCACGATGCTCACATGGGCGCTGATGCTGGCACTCACTCCGACGAGTGACGCGGATCACGCTCTTGTCGTGCTCTCAGGTGAGACAGAGCACTATCGGTCAGCCTCTGATGCGTGCATCGATGAACTCGAGCGCGCCGGGCATACCGCGCGTGCCGTCACGCTTGAGAGCTTGAGCGAGTCAACTGACTTGGCCAAGACCGATGGCATCATCGCCATCGGCGGCAAAGCGGCGGGCACACTGGCACGAACACTCAGACCCGACGTACGTCTGCACTACACTCTCGTGCGTGCACCGAAGGAACTCGGCCTCACAGAGCGGGAGAACACGAGCGGGATCAGTGCGGAGGTCGCGCTCGGTGATCAACTTGATCTCATTCGCGGCGCACTCCCCAAGGCCCGCAGACTCGGAGTCCTGTATCGGTCCGGCTCCGCTTCCTCGCAGTCACGAGTCGATCAGATCCGCAGCTTCATCGGCACGGAGTTTGATCTGGTCACAGTTGACCTTGACGATCCTGCCATCAGTTCGCCCATGGATGGCATCCGAAAGCTCTTCGAACAGAACGTCGACATCATGTGGGCCCACCCCGACCCCGCCGTCTATGACGGCGCTGTCGTGAAGGCCGTCCTCCTCGAAGCACTTCGAAATCGCATTGCGGTCTTCGGTTTCTCCGCGCCCATGGTCCGGGCAGGCTCCCTGATCGGCTTGAGCGTGGACCCACAGTCGACAGGGACGCCGGGTCGCTCAGATGTTCGATGAGGGCCGGACCGGTGAACACACCTCGCCGGACGCCGCGCGTGCTGTCAACCTGGTCGTCGCCGACCGGATCGGGCAGGACATCCCGGACAGCATCGTGCGTGAAGCAGAGGTCGTCTTCGGCGACACTGACAATGACTGAGCCACAACTCCCGTCTTAGTCTGACGTTTCCTCTTCGGGTCTCAGGCGGGCCCGCCACTCCGATGCGCGCTCGTCATAGCCTCCCTCTGGCTCGGCCTCGGCACGTCGCTCATAGTGACGCACGAGCACCTCCACCACTGTCACCGTCCGGCTGTGATCCTCACCAAAGGTCTCAAGCATGATCTGGTGGGCACGAATCAAGTCCTCCCCCGCCGCGTTCCACCGACCGAGGCGTTCCAGGGCTTCGCCCCGCCGCTGAATGAAGACCCCGAGATACCAGTGGGACTCACCGAGCACCGGTTGCCCGAGTTCGACCGCACGATCGGCATGCACGAACGCCGTGTCCGGACGATCCAGATCGAGCAGTGCGCTCGCGAGGTTGCTGTGGATGATCAGTGTCCCGGGATGATTCTCGCCCCGAAGGGTCTGGCTGGACGCCAGGCAGTCAATCCAGAGATCAAACGCTTCCTGATTCCGCCCCTGCTCGCGCATGAGACCGCCAAAGTTTGACATGACCGTCAGCGTATCCGGGTGGGCATCACCGAATAGCCGCCGATAGGCATCGACGACTTCGCGCAGGTATCCCTCTGCCCGCTCCAGACGACCCATGGCCAGCATCAGCAGGCCAAGGTTATTGAGAACCTCCAGGGTAGCCGAATGGTCATCTCCAAGGAGCGTCCGGCGGATGTCCAACGCGTTGTTGTAGTACGTTTCGGCAGCCTCGAACTCACTCATGTCTTTGTGGAACGCGCCGAGACTCACCAGGATCTGAGCAGTATCCAGGTGTTGAGGCCCGACCACACGCATCTTCGCCTCAAGAACCGACTCGTACAGTCGTCGAGCGCGCTCCAGTTCGCCTCTGCGCTTTGCGATGATCGCGAGATTGTTCATCGTGGTGAGCGTCAGCGGATTCTCCGGACCCAGTTCGCGCTTCCGCCACTCCAGAACCCGGGTGGTCTCCTGATCCGCTGCCGCGAGATCGCCGCTTCGACGCAGCAAGGTACCCAGATTGGATCGCAGTGTCATCGTCTGATCATCATCACCCCCGTGCAGAGTGGTGCTGGCTTCGATCGCCTCTCGGCTCAACGCAATTGCCCTGTCCACTTCTCCGAGGTTCAACAGCAGTACCGCCATGAGTCCCATCGATTCGATCGTGGCCGGATGCCGGTTCCCGAACTCCTCGCGCCTGATCGCGAGCGCGCGTTCCTGTGGATCGAGCGCTGCTGAGTACATCCCCAGTTCATCCATCGTGCTCGATAACGTCTGAAGCAGCTGCGCCTTCACGACCGGCTCTGTTGCAAACTGCTCATCGATGGCATCAATCGAGTTCGTGAAGATGCTACTCTCCAGGGCGCCCAACGCGATGTTCGTGAAATTCACACGCGAGAGCATCTCTTTCATTTCCTGCTCGTCCCCACCGGTAACCTCCTGCATGATGGCCTCACGCAGTTGCTGCCCCATGACTTCCGGCTGAATGGCGCCCAACTGCTCTGCCTGGAACTCTGAAACCAGTTGAACCTGCTCCGCTCGTTCACTCGCCCTCAGCATTCCGATCGTCGTGCCCACCATGCCAAGAATGAGGACAAGCAGCAATGCGAACGCTGCGATGACCTGACCCCGATGCCGCTTCACGAATTTTCGGAGTCGATACACCGCATCATGCGGCCGCGCAAGGACAGGCTCATCCTCCAGGAATCTCCGGATGTCGCTCGCGAGTTCAGCCGCCGAGGTGTACCGATCGTCCGGCTGCTTCTCCAGGCACTTCATCACGATCCAGTCCAGGTCACCCCGAATCTCTGTCACAAGTGACCCCGGAACCGTGCCCCGCGACCGCGCCACCACGACAGCCTCCGCTCCCCTCCCGGTCAGCCACGTGCTGGGCGTCTGCGGATCATCCTCCCGGATCACCCGGATCATCTCAACCATACCCCGGCCGCGCAGCGCTGTGGTATCCAAGGGTGTACTGCCCGTCAGCAGTTCGTACAGGAGCGCCCCCAGCGAATAGATATCCGCGCGCGTATCGATGTCGGAAGCCGCGCCATCCGCCTGCTCGGGCGCCATGTACGCAGGGGTCCCGATCAACTGACCGTGCCTCGTAAACACGGACCGCCCATCCTCTTCGGTATCCGTCGCCTTCGCGATCCCAAAGTCGATCACCTTCGGCTGAGGCACGTCATCCTGCACCGTCACAAGTACATTTGAAGGCTTGATATCTCGATGGATGATCCCCTTCTGATGCGCATGCTGAATCGCCTTGCAGACCTCCATGAACAGGGACAGCCGATCCCTGAGACCAAGCCGCTCCAGGTCGCAGTGCTGAACGAGTGAGACTCCTCGCACCAGTTCCATGGCGAACCACGGGCGGCCCTCTTCCGTGGCGCCTGCATCGAAAACCATCGCAATCCCCGGATGATCCATGCGCGCCAATGCGCTCCGCTCCGCCTCGAAGCGGGCGATCACCTGCTTCGTGTTCATCCCCAACTGAATGACTTTGACCGCCACGGAACGGGCCGGGGTGTCCTGCATGGCCTCATAGACAACACCCATTCCCCCCTCGCCGACCATCCCCACGACCCGGAACCGACCAATGCGCTCCGGTGCACGCCCATCGTCTCTCAGATCAGACGCCAGCCGTCCCGCCATCTCCCCCGGCTCGCACCCGTCAAGTGGACTCTTCTCCCGATGGGCGGCCAGCAGGGACTCCATCTCCCGGCGCAGCGCTGCATCACTGCCACACGCCTCATTCATGAACGCCTCAAGCTCACCCTCGGGCATCTCTCGCGCCCGCTCAAAGAGAGCGCTGACCCGTTCAAAATGCCCGGGATCCATCAGTCGTCCTTTCCGAGTTGACTGCTCAGCCACGCACGAGCCATGTACCAGTCCGCCTCGACCGTCTTCCGCGACACACCCAGCATCCGGGCCGCCTCACGATGCGTCATGCCACCGAAGAAGAGCAGTTCAACCGTCCTTGCCTTGCGCTCATCGAGGCCCGCGAGTTTGACCAGCAGGTGCTCGAGTTCGAGCACATCAAGGTCCGGAATGCCCTGGTCAGCCAGCCCCGCCGTCAGTGTGACCCGATGATAACCACCGCCACGCTTCAGCGCGCCATGCTTCCGAGCATGGTCCACGAGAACCTGACGCATGACCCTCGCGGCAATCCCGCGGAAGTGCATCGCATCCGACCACGGAACCTCGGTCTGGTCGACCAGCCTCATGTACGCCTCGTGTACAAGTGCGGTCGGCTGGAGTGTGTGATCGGCGCGTTCGTGACGCAGGTATGCCGACGCCAGTTCGCGAAGCTGCGCGTAGAGCATCGGCGTGATTTCGTTGACATCGTCCGGCGACGGCTCCGCATCGCTACGGAGGATACGGGTCAGTTGAAAGCCATCAGACATGAGCACTCCGGCAGGAGATCCTTGGTCAACGACACTGGTCCCGGGCATTATACGGCGGTGTCAGGTAGCGCCCGCAACGGATTCGGAGTCCGACGTATGATGACCATGCCTCGCCGTTATCCGGTCTCACAACCCACGCTCAAGAGGTTGCCCATGTTCCGTACCCTCTTCATCCTCATTGCCCTGATCGCAACGCCGATGGCGCACGCAGCGCCCGTCGATGATCCGAGGCCTCTCAACCTCACGCTCGATGGCATATGGATCGGCGCGGGCATCAGCTACGGCGAGTACCGGGATGGACAGTCACCCGAGGGCGATGCGCCGACGGACGCTGACCTCCGGGAGGACCTCCATATCATCGCTCGACACTGGAATCTCCTGCGCATGTATGGAACGCGGAACGTCGAGCGCACCTGTCGCATCATCCGCGAGGACAAGCTGCCGATTCGCGTGATGGCCGGCGCCTGGCTGACCACCGAGTCCGCCGATGAGCAGGTGCAGGCCAACCGCTCCGAGGTGACTCAGGTCATTCGTGTTGCCAATGCCTTCCCCGATGTCGTGATCGCGATCAATGTCGGCAACGAGACTCAGGTGTACTGGTCCGGTCACCGGGTCGAGCAGCAGACTCTTATCCGCTACATCCGTGAAGTGCGCGATGGAACCGAAGTTCCTGTCACAACCTGCGACGACTACGCTTTCTGGAACAAGCCCGAGTCCCGTGCTGTCGCTGCCGAGTGCGACTTCCTGGGCCTGCATGCCTACGCCATGTGGAACAAGCAACCACTTGCCAACGCGCTCACGTGGACACGGCAGCAGATCACAGAGGTTCAGAGCGTCCATCCGGATCTTACCATCGTACACTGCGAAACCGGCTGGGCCACCAGCCGACTCCAGACCGGCGAACAGGCTGAACTGATGAAGGGGGTCGCGGGAGAGAAGCAACAGGAACTCTTCTACCGGGCCTATCGAAGCTGGGCCGAGGAAACGCACCAGGCGCATTTCTACTTCGTCGCCTTCGATGAGAACTGGAAGGGTGGCAATCATCCCGCCGAAGCCGAGAAGCACTGGGGACTCTACAACGCCGACCGAACCCCCAAGCAGGCCATCTCAGGTCGGAACGCATCAGTCGATACGCAGGGCGAATCGTGATCGCGAGAGCCGATCAAGTGCCGGACGAGGCCTCCCGCTCCCAGACCTGCATCTCGCATCGCGCTTCGAATCCGAGACGAAGGCAGTTCCGGTGGCTGGCGCTGTCCGGCTCGACGTCCGTCACGACATGCATCGCACCCGCCTCACGCGCATCACGCACACGCACCTGCACGAGCGCCGCGTGGAAGCCTCGACGACGAAACTGCGGGCGCGTCTCAGCGTTCCCGAGCAGGACGTTTCTGCCACGGATGTAACTCGTCGCCATCGCAACAATCTCACCGTCCGCTTCCACGACAAACACCCGGAACTGCTCCGTCGCCAGGTGCACTGAGCGTGATCGCCAGAGTGGTGCATGCACATCATCGATCCCGAGCAGTGGCGCCAGCAGGTCGACCTCAGCGTCCGCGAGACGCCGCACCTCGACAGTTGAAGGACCAACATCCTCAACCGACTCGAGCCACAGCAACCGGGACGACTGCGCGAAGCCGCGCTCTGCCAGCATGGACGCCATCACCCCGGACAGTTCACCGGGCATGTCGACACGAATGCACTGGCAACCCTCCAGGACTTCCATCGCCTGATCCAGTGCCCCGGCACTGATCGCCTCACGCAGGACGATCCGGTTGTAGTAGCCCGGGCCGCGGCAGTCGTCCCTGGTGACTGCGACGCCTCCGACTCGAAGATCCCGAAACTCCGACTCGCGGACATCACTGATGGTCTTCAACGCATTGAAAGCTGCGTAATCGACATCGAGGTCCACGAGTTCGCTGAGGGTCATGCGATCTGACATGGCGAGAACATAGCATCCCTGCTTCAGGAACGCCTTCCCACGGCGAGTCACGCATATGTCTTGGACGCCGCCGAATCCATGCGTACGATAGAGAGGCACACCTGATCCGGAGCACCCCATCATGAACCCCCTCCGACGCGTCCTGTCGATCTCCTTCGTTCTCTTGTCAGCCGCGTCGGCGGGCGCGGAAGTCCGTGAGAGTATCCGCTTCGCGAGTCTCTTCAGTTCCGGAGCGCCCGGCGCCACGGACAACTCCAGCCGGACGATCACACTCCAGGGTGGGTACACGCTCGATCACATTGACTGGGCGGGAATCCTCTCACCACTCACACAGCGCACGCGCGGCGATCACGCGCTTGTCCGAATCACGCGACCCGATGGGAGCGTCCGGACCATCGCGCTCGGATCCGGAGGTCCCTTCAGTGACCGGGATCCCTTTTTCGGCAGCAGCACCCTGCCCGCGGGCGTCGATCCTGCAGGGTCGTGGACATTTGAGTTTTATGAGCTCCAGGATGACACCCCCGGATTTGATGCGCGCTGGGATCGTCTGCAACTCAACTTCCACGACAACACACCGGAGGAAGCGGACACCGGTGACCTCGACATCTGCCGGCTCTACAGTCTCCAGTTCTTCGGGCGCGTGGGTGACGAGATCGCGCTGATGGCTTCAACGACCGCACACAACGTGGGAACCGCCAAACTCGACTGGTTCGCCAGTCCCGATCCTCGACACCCCTTCATCAATCAAAACCTCTTCAGACTCGATGGAGATCGGATCACCCAGATCGGACAATCATGGTCCAAGCACGGCTTCGGAAGCGCCAATGCCATCGAGTGCGGCGGGGATTCCTGTGGAGAGTCCAGTGGCGCACAGGTCGGGCTGAACTGCACGGACAGCTACAACGCAGCAACCAACGCAAACCAACCCCGCCTGGGCCCGCGTGCCGAGATCAACCCGTGGACCGGTGCCTGGACCTACCGAGACTCCGTCCTGCATTCCGGCGAGCCCACACCAACCAACCCGCTCCAACGACGCCTTCGCGTCAGGGATGCCGACCTCCGGGCCACCTCCCTCGAAGGCGGCCCGCGTTACTTCCTGGAGGGCTACTACGTCGCGGCGGATGACACCAACGTCTGGAACAATGCCGCCTGGAAGCCCGTCACTGTCTCGGGCGACCCACCCCAGGGTGTCGAATGGCGACTGGATGTCAGCGATGAGGGAATCGCACCCAACTCCGGCTTCGCAATCGACGCGTGGCCCGGCGCGATGCAGACGCTCATCGCGGAGTCCTTTCCAGTCGTCGAGTTCGAGTCACCGGACGGCCGCGCCATCATCGCTGCGAAGGCCCGTCAAGTGGCCGAGCATCTCTGGCACTATGAGTACGCGATCTACAATGTCGACATGGATCGACAGGTCGGAGGGTGGTCGATCCCCCTGCCTCCCGGTGCGGATGTGCAGGACGTCGGATTCCACGCACCCACGCACGATGACGGCGCTCTCGGTCCCGAGCCCTATGACAACGACGCGTGGTCTGTCACGCTCTCGGGCGAATCAATCACCTGGTCAACAGCCAGCAACCCGGTGCGCTGGGGAACGCTCTACAACTTCTGGTTCGATGCGAACGTCCCCCCTGGAGAAGTCCTCGGATCGGCGACCCCCCACTCCACGCCCTCCGATCGGCAGGACGCCCCGACTGAACTCGAAGCACTGACAATCGGACCGGTGACTCCCTCACTGCCCTGTCCGGGAGACGCCAACGGGGACGGCACCGTAACCTTCGCTGATCTCAACGAGATCCTCGACGCATGGAATACTGACGTTGCTCCCGGAGTCGGGCCCGATGTCGCTCCGGATGGCATCATCAACGCTCAGGATCTACAGGTGACCCTGGAGTACTGGGCCGCCGAGTGTCGCTCGGGTTGACGTCATTCGCCTTCAAGGTGAGCGGACTGCATGCCACCGCATCAGGCTCAGGCCCCGTGTCGTAGCGGTGCACCACCGAGTGCGCTTCAGTATCGATTTCAACGACTTCACGAACCGGCCCGCAGACCGCGAAGACGCTGCCACCGCTCTCGCTCACCGCCAGACAGGTCGGCAAGCCTCCCGGAAGCGCCACAGTCGAGTGAACCTCACGTTTCTCAGCATCCCAGAAGCGAACCTCATGTTGACCCGGATGCGCAATGATCACCTGCTTCCCCTTCGGGAGGAAGCGGATGCGGAACGGGAAGCCATCGGTCTTGACCATTGCATCGACTGCAGCGCTCTCCGTGTCGATCACCGCAATGGACTCTGAACGGTTGCACGCCACCCAGAGCCAGCGCCCGTCCGGTGACAGGTCAACGCCCTCAGCACCCACCGCGGTCTCAATGCGACTCTTGACGGCCTCTTCCATTTCACCTGAGAGATCGACCACCATGACCGCCCCACTCATGACGCAGGGCACATAGGCCGTCTCGCCATCAGGTGACACCGCGAGCATGTGACCGCCAGGCTCCCCGAATCCCGGTTCCTGTTCCACCGCGCCAGTCAGTATGTCGACGAGCACGAGGCACTGTCGCACTTCCGATGTCACCACGATCTTCCCTCGCTCGGGGAGGAAGCGCAGGTCATTGGGGCGGACATGCTCTCCCAGGTCAACGATCCGTGCCAGTCTCCGCTCTTCGAGGTCGAGAACCACGAGGCGATGGTCCGGCGTCCGGTGACCGGGACCTGAACCATAGCAGGAGCCCACCACGTATCGACCGTCGGGCGAGACGGCAAACTCGTGAGCACCGGGAACATCCTCGATCACCCCGATGCGCTCGCGCGACTCGGTATCGTAGAGAAACACGGTCTCATCACCCCGATTTGAGATCACGAGCGTTTCCGCATGGATGCGTCCACAGATCCCGGGCATCAGCAGGATCCCCAGCCAGCAGCAAAGGAGCGTCCGAATCATCTCAGTCTCCAGATTGCGCACCAGATCGAGCACTGAGCTCAGCCAGCGCCTCCATCGCGCATTCAAGGGTCTCATCAAACCGCATACCGATCTCGCGGTGGTGGCGCCGCAACACATCGGGCGATCCTGCAAGAGCAAGGCGCTCAAGTTCCCCGCGTACTTCCGGCGGTACGTCCCGATCGAGATAGCGCGCCCCGAAGTCGAAGCGCTCCGGACAATGAATCACGCGGTACAGGTCCAGGTAAGGTCGCCACGTCACCGCCATGTAGAAATGCACCGCTTCCGCAGTCTGCCCACGGTCCAGTGCCTTGGTCACGAGGGGCTGAAAGAGCACGAATCGGTCGGCAATGCCCGCAACATGCACTCGCATGCGCTCAAGGTGCTTCGGCCAGTCCAGGGACTCACTTCGTACCAGCCCGCTTCGATCAAACACCACCAGCGGCTCGCCGTGACGCTCCCGTTCCAGCAGCCGACCGCCGGCCGAGCGCTCTTGAATCACAAGGTCGATCATGTGCCGGGGATCCGCCCCCTCCAGCGCATAAAAGCACTGCGCGTGCCCATGCCAGGTCGGCTCCGGAAGCCGATACCGGGCCCGAACAGGACTCAGTTCCACCAGCGCATGCTCGATGATCCCGAGCGCCTCAGTCACCAGGCCATCCTCGACGATCACGCAGAGATCGATGTCAGACGCCTCGTCCGTTCGACCACTGGCGTCCGAGCCCGCAAGGTAAGCGGCGATGATTCTCTCATCTGCCCGCAAGCGACGCTCCAGATGGCGGATCACCGTACTTCGATCCAAGTCCGACCCTGTCGCTGGGCTGTTGTCTGAAGGGCGCACCATGCCGCACTCACTGCTCCCCGGCGTGTTCCTTCCACGCGGCCAGCACTTCGGACTCCTTGTCACCGGAGATACCTGCCCGCTGTCTGACTCCAGCCTGGGCATCTTCAGGCAACTCGTCGAACCACTGGAGCGTGTCGCGCACCGTTTCCGAGTACGGCGTAAACGTGAGACCGGCAGCCACGGCACGCGACACACTTCGCGATCCGAAACCGGCATACTCGCCATCTGTCGGCAACCAGCACGGCATGTGCATCCACCCGTAGACGCCATGCTCAGCGAGGAACTCGGCAGGAACCCAGGTGAACTCAGCATCCGATCCCGTCGCGCGACGGCATGTTTCGAGCATCTTCTTGGTCGTGAACGGATTGTGAGGATGCGGACCGATCACGTTGAAGGTTCCGGTGATGCCGCGCTCCATGCAATGCAGTTGGAATGCGACAAGGTCCCGGGCGTCAATCACCTGGGTTGGTGTCTCACCGTCACCCGGAGCAAGCACCTCGCCACCCTCGCGCACACGCACCGGCCAGTAACCGCCCCGGAAACTGAAGTCCCGAGGCCCGACGATCAGCCCCGGTCGGTAGATCGTGCACCGGTCACCATAGATCCGGCGCACCCTCTTCTCGCACTCTGCCTTGAAGGGGCCGAACAGTTCCATCGTGAATTCCCTGTCATCCGCATCCGGAGCCGAGCCCACTTCAGCCGTCTCGTCCTGTCCCTTCTGTGACGAGTCGACATACACGGACACGGAAGACACGAACATGTAGCGCTTCGTCGCCTGGCTCAACAGTTCACCCGTCGCCTCGACAAGCATCGGGATGTGAGGCCACACATCAAGCACCACGTCCCACGTGCGCCCGCGCTTGACCTCTGACTCCAGCGCCGAAAGTCCCTCACCGCGATCCGGATATCGATCTCCGATGAGGCACTCGACGTCGGGGAACATCTCGTCCGAGCGATTGCCCCGATTGAACATCGTGACCTCGTGACCGTGCGCCAGCGCCTTGCCGATGAAGTGTGGACCCGTCTGACCCGTGCCACCCAGAACCAGGATCTTCAGACGATCAGGCACCCGGGCGTCACCCCCGCCGCCCATCTGAGCACGTGAAATCCCCGATACACCCAGGGCAGCGCCAGCCGCGGCCGCAACGCCCAGGAATTCACGTCTGGTCGAACTACCGGTCATAGAGTTCCCTTCACTTCAGGATGCACGGCATCCGGGCCACGGACCGACCGCCTCGGAGCCATTCCTCCAACACGCGTCAGAACCCGCTGTGAACCATCATCCGGAGCCGCCACGTTGCCCCTTACCGGAACACACCGACAAACCGGCACTTTCCGTCTTTACCACATCGCCGCCTGCTTAGAATGGGTTCCGATGAGGTATCTGAAACAAGCTTCAGCGGTCGTGCTGGCCACCAGCGCGACGGTCTCGGCTCAAGATCGAGTTCTGGAGCGCGAGGTGTACGTTGATCGACTCCAGGCGATGTGGCTCGCCGAGAACATCGCCAACCACACCGGCCTGACGACCGAGGGCACCTACAGGAACCCCCCATTCCTGACCGATGCCCACTGGCAGACCAATGCCGGGAGCAACGGAACGCTGATCGACTTTGTCCTCCTGGACCCCTGGCCCGCGGATGATGACACCGACATCGAGTACGTCTATCAGCACCTCATGCAGCAGCACGGTCCACTCCTGACCCCGGTGCACATCACTGACGGCTGGAAGTTGCACATCAACGACTTCATCTGGGTCTCGAATGATCGCGCCCGTGAACTCATGGATCGGGGCGTGCAGCCACCGATGACCGGCTCCCTCGTCGCCAACCGCTTCTCACCCCGAATCGATGCCCAGCTCACGACCGAGTTCTTCGGCGCCCTGGCTCCCGGAATGACAGCAACGGCACTTGAACTTGCAGACCTCCCGATCCGAACCACGTCCGATGGCTACGCCACGCACGCAGCGCAGTTCTTCGTGGCGCTGTATTCCGAAGCTGCGACCGTCGACAGAACCAAGGCCCCGTCCGACCAGGTCCTCGACCTGATCACCCGGGCCCGCGCCGTGATTCCTGACACCTCCAAGACCGCGGATATCTGCGACTACGTGCTGACCGACTACCTGGACAATCCGGATCACGACGACTGGGAGCGTACAAGGGATCGTGTCTATCAACGCTACCAGTTGCTCGCCCCCGATGCATGGCATGGCTTTCCCGATCCCGATTCCCTCGGCTTTCGCTACCGGGCCTGGACCGAGTCATCGATCAACTTCGCCACGGGCCTGATCGCGCTGCTGTACGGTGAAGGTGATCTCCGGCGCACCATCCGGATCGGGACGCTCTCCGGCTGGGACTCGGACAACGGCACCGCAACCATGGGTGGCCTGCTCGGCCTGCTTCTCGGAATGGACGGTGTCACCAGCGCATTCGGCCCTGCCCAACTCTCCGACCGCTACGACATCAACCGGACGCGCGATGCGCTGCCTCCATACATCCCCGACCCCGATGCACAGGACACGTTCTCCCTCATGGCAGAACGCAGCGCCGCGATCATTGAGACCACGATTCTCGATGCGGGTGGGGCAGTCTCACCCGATGGGGAACTGTGGCTTCTTCCCCCAGCCAGTCTTGCGAGCCCCACCACCCGATTGCAAAATCGCAGCGCCAACCTCCACCTTCGCTCCATCGGGGAAACCGTCACCGCCACCGCTTCGGTGATCTCAACCCCGGATTCCATCTACGGACGCTCTGACCCGGATCTCTTTGCCGCCGGCACCATGGCCGACTTCTCCGGCATGGAACCCGATCAGGGCAATGTTGAACGCAAGTGTTTCACAACGCAGAACGCCGGACTCTCACCTGGCGACCCCGTGACACTCACCCTGGAGTGGTCAGCCCCAGTCACCATCGAAGCCGTTGTCTTCACCGAGGATGATCACTTCGAGTTGACCGCCGAAACCGATGAGGGAGGATGGTTCCTCGACTTGACGCTTGAGGTCCGCGTCGGTTCGACGTGGATGACACCGGCAACTGCCGGGAGTGGTCCGGTGCAGCAACCCATCGCACTCGACCCCGCAATCCCGTACCAGCAGATCTCATGGATCTTCGAAACGCCCATACCACTCACTGGCCTTCGCACCTCCGGGGGGGCCGGCGGCACCGACGCCTTCATCACAGCCACCGATCTCGATGGCTTCATGCCCGCTCCCCAGATACCTGCCCCGACGTATGACCTCAACTCGGACGGTGCCATCACTGTGGACGACCTGTACGCATGGTTCGACGCCCCCGTCGATCTGACCGCCGATGGAATCGCGGATGGCTCGGATCAGGCCGTGATGGAAGCCGCAGCCCGGTGGCTCGAATCACGCACGATCGCACCGATGCACTGAGTCGGGCGGAACTGGTACATTCCGTCCATGCCAGCCCCATCGACCTCCCCACTTCGCATCGTCGCCATCGGCCTTGTCCACGGCCACGTCGAGGGACTTCTCGACAGCGCTCGTCGCCGAGATGACCTTGAACTCGTCGGCATCTGGGAGCCCGACGCGGCCCTTTTTGCTCGCCTCGCATCGAAGTACGACCTCGATCAGGGACTCCATGCCACCGACCTGGAGAGTATGCTCGCGCGCTCCAGGCCTGAAGCCGCGAGCATCATGACGTCGGTACACGACCACCTGTACACCATTCGTGCCTGCGCGCGACACGGCGTCCACGCGCTCGTCGAGAAGCCTCTGGCATTCACCACCGCCGACGCCCACGGCATGTCCGACCTCGCTCAGCAGCACAACATCATGGTTCTGACCAACTACGAGACCAGTTGGTATGCATCACTGCGTGAAGCCAAGCGAGTCCTCGAATCGGGCAGGATCGGAGCCCTACGACGCATGATCTTCCGACACGGACATCGTGGTCCGAGGGAGGTCGGCTGCTACCGGGAGTTTCTCGACTGGCTGACACACCCCGAAGGCAACGGCGCCGGCGCCCTCGTGGACTTCGGCTGCTACGGCGCGGCCATCTCCACATGGCTCATGGGGGGACAGCAGCCCACCGACATCGTCGCCTCAAGCACCACCACCAAACCGGACCTCTATCCCGACGTCGACGACGATGCCACCATCATCCTGACTTACCCCGGCGCCACGGCAACCATCCAGGCCTCATGGGCGTGGACCCATGACAACAAGGAGATGGATATTCATGCGGAATCCGGTTCGCTCCACGCGGGCAAGTGGGATCGCCTCACGACTCGAAAGCCGGACCAGTCTCAACGCAGCCGCAGACCCCGCCCCATGGAACCGCACCTTGCTGACGAGTGGACGTATCTGCGCCACGTGGTCCGAGGCGAGTGCGATGTCGACCAACTCTCCAGCCTGGAGTTGAACATCACCGTCGCAACGATTCTTGACACCGCCCGACGTCTGGCCAGCACATGAGCCTCACTCGGTGAGACATGCCGCCAACGGTTCGAGTAGATCTGGTGCGCATGCCATGCAGCGACTGTCATACGGCAGGCCCGCCCCGGTCCAGTCCGTAACACGACCCCCAGCCTCCTGGATAATCGGTACGAAGGCACTGACATCCCATCGCTTCAGCCCGACCTGGATCGCCGCATCCACGCGGCCGGTGGCAACCAGCGCGTAGGCATACCCATCGCTCCACCCTCGAGCACGACGACACGATGACACGAGACTCTGCCGCTGTGCCTTCAGGCCCCGCCGTTCAAAGGCTCGCCACGCGCCAATCTCCAGCACGGCATCCGACATCTCAGTCACTCCCGATACAGTCGCCGGGCGCTCGATCCCGGAAGCCGTCCGCCAGATCGCACCTGCACCAAGCCGGGCACTCAGCATTTCGCCCAGTGCCGGGAAGGTAGCGACACCGACCGTGGCAGCCCCCTGCAACTCGATACCGATCAGCGTGCAGAAGTGCGGTATGCCGCGAAGAAACGACTCCGTTCCATCGATGGGATCCAACACCCACCGCCATCCCGACTCACCCACCCGTTCAGGCTCTTCTTCTCCGAGAATCCCATCCGTCGCAAACTCAGCCGCGATCGCTTCGCGGAGCAGTCGTTCTGCTTCCAGGTCGATGTTGGTGACAAACGAACCGTCGGGCTTTCGCTGGATCTGGAGTCGGTCCGACTGGTAGGCCGACATCGCAAGTCTGCCCACTTCATCGCCCAATGACCGGGCAAGTGCCAGTCGCTCGCGTGCTTCGTTGTTTGGGTGGTCTTGCACGCCAGCAGCATACGCAACTCCTGCCGCTGCTGCCGGATCAGAGTGGAGCACCCTCACCCGCTTCAAGTTCAAGGCGCACGTTGGTGAACTCGAAGTCGTCGTAGTCCGTGTCCTGCTCACGAATGCTTCGGATCTCCAACCGATTCTCGCCCTTGCGCAGCAGACCAAGCGGGATACCGATGGAGAACTCCCCGAAACTGCCGTCATCGGGCGAATCACTGAGTCGGGACGTGAGGACCCGACCATTGATCCGGATCTCGTTGCTGATCTGAGCACCCTTGACGAGCAGACGAAGCGTCACGCGCTCAAGCCGGTCCGGCGACTGAATTCCCACCATGCGGAAACCGCGCCGATATGAAAGCCCCTCGCTGTCCTTCTGGAACTGGCTGTTGATCCGGCCCGTGAACTCATCGTTGCCAAGGTGGTGAACCACCGGATTCTCCTCCAGCGCGATCACCATCGCCGATTCGGGGAAGAGGACGAACACGAGGCGAGCCCCCTTGCGCAGGTCCGCCCGCGATACGTTGGCCGCACTCGCTTCATACCCCTCACGGAACGCCACCACCGCCACGTGATCCGGAACCTCCATCGGAAGAATCTCGAAGCCACCTGTTCGATCAGTCAAGGTCTCCAGAGTCGCCGGTGGTTCGAGATCCAGGCGCACCGTCGCACCCGGCAACCCATCACCCGTCGAGCCGTCAACCACAAGGCCATACAATCGCATCTCGGGCGGCGGTGCCTCCGAAGAAGGAACCGCAAACTGGACTGCGATCGGACCGAGCGTGAGTTGACGCGAAACGCCAGGCGTCTCACCTGACACGCCGGTCCTATCAGGTCGCTCCGCCGCGGCCGAACTGGTGATCGCACGTTCGCCACGGAGCGGCGGCGGGTCGAACCGCACCGCCGCGTCCGGAGCTGCCAGACCGGTGACGACGGGAACCGCGGACTCAATCGCACTTCGACGCACGACATCAGTCACATCCGAAGCGTCTTCACCCTTCGGAGCCTCCCGCCTCTCCTGCCGGGGAAGTCGAACAACAGTCGTCGACTCATCGTTGGCTTCCGGCAGCCGGATCGTCACTGAAGACGTTGCGAGGCTGCCCACTGCAAGGTCATCGATCTCCGGAGAGAGCCCGAGCGCCGCCTCGTCACGCCGTGCCCGCTCCGGCGCCATCGAGACTCCCGCTGCGTCGGATACCGTCAGGGGCACCACCGCCGCTGACGGCTCAGACAGCATGGAAGGCGAAGCGCGCTTCGAGGGAATCTCGACGTCGACCTGCTGCTCCCTCGAGACCGACGGCAGACGAACCGATGCACCTGCTTCGGGGACGGTCTGCTCAAACACTCTTGGCGCCGCCATCGTCAGCGCCGTGCTCGCAGCGGACTCGGCAGCATCTTCGAACTGGCTCGCCGACTGAGGCCGCGGCACCGCGATTGAATCAGGCGTCAGGTCCGCGCGCTCGCTGGAGTTCGCGGCAAGTGAGGATCCCCGACCTGCCGGTGCATCGACCTCTTCAATACCCGGGGCTCCGGAAGGCACTTCCGATGCCTGACCTGCAATCCGTCCAGTGGGAAGACGTACCGATGAAACCTGACTTGTCTCCGGTGCCCAGGCCTCGACACGCTCGCTTCCTTGCGGCGACGCGTCCTCCACCTCGGTGAAGCGACTCGCACGAGGGCCGATACCCTGAACAGTTGCCGACGATTCGACCGGTTTCGGCCTCGATGCGGCACCACCTCCGACTGCCGCAGCCGTTGGCGTCTCGGTACTGATCTCCAGAGACTCAGGCATCACCCGTGCCTCTTCGACTGAGTCGATGTTTCCCGCCCGCGGCATACGAACCGCCGACTCGGATTGCCATGCGGGTGTTGCAGCCGACGACTGGGTGACTGCCGGTTCGATCATCGGCCGGGCATCATCGATCTCGCTTGCCGCGAGCAATGTACTTCCCTGAGCACGCGGGAGACGTAAAGACTCCGGAGCAAGTTCAACCTCGGAATTCACCCGTACACTCGGTCGGACCTCGGCCGCCGGAGCAAGCGGATCACTTGGGTGGATCGCCGCTCCAGCCTCCGCGACCTGGTCAAGTGTGCGCGACTTCGGGAGTGACACCGCCGCATCAGACTCTGAACTGGTCAAGTCCGACTTCTTCGGTTCGGCGATGTCATCGGAGACCGACTCGTTCAACGACGTGAGGGCGCCGCTTCGCTCGGGAGAGCGCTCGGCCGCCTCCGGACTGACCGACTGCATCTCGTCTGACACGGAGCCACTGAGACGCGGCGCCCGCGGCGATTCGCTCGGAACCTCAACATCGAACATTGCTCCCGATGACGTCACCCGAAGCTGGGACACGATGTCGTTCCCGATGGAGTTCGAAACCAGTGTCACGCGATTTCCACCGTCTCGATCAAGCAGTCCCTCAAGCGAAGTGGTGACCTGCCAGGCGGTCAACAACGCTGCGAGCAGGATGTGCGCAAGCAGAGAAATCAGCAGGCACTTCGCCATCAGGCTGAGCGTCTTCCACCGCCGTTGCCAGACCGGGTTCACTGCTGCGCGGCGCAGCAACGCGAGCAGCAGAAGGAGAAGGAGCAGCGCCAGGAGCCAGGGAAGCGCCGTCAGCAGTGTTGTCAGGAAGTCATACCTCGCCTGTGACACCCGCACGGTCCGGAACACCTCACGCGAGTCAGCGAAGTACACGTCATACTGATGCTTCTCCGACTCGCCATCATCCTGCAGACGATCTGAACTGAAGTGAAGACGGAATCCCCCCATGCTGAGGGCCGGATCCAGTTCGTTGCGAGCGGTATTGACCGACTCACCAAGCGACTCAATATCCTCGACTTGCCCCTTGAGCAGCCGACCTCGGTACAGATCGAATCCGCCGGTGCCGCCCGGCCGATTCGAAGCGAAGTACAGGAAATCACCAACCGGACTGATGGCCGGCGAGCCTTCGTCGAACGGAGTGGACAGGTGCTCCAGGTATTGCGCGTCTCCGAAACCGCGGGGTGTCGCAGCCGCCTTGTACATGTCATAGTGACGCGCGAACGGATCTTCCCGGATCGTGGCCGCCCAGGCCTCAGGATCGAGATCACCCAGTTCATCTGCCGTCGGTCGATTCGACGCGAAGTAGAGCGATCGACCATCAGGTGTCATTGCTGCGCCGTAATCGTTCAGGGGGCTGTTGACACCCTCGCCGAGATTCTCCGCAGCACTCCATACCCCGTCGTCGCGTCGAACACGCCACAGGTCGTATCCACCGAAGCCACCAGGTCGGTCGCTGTAGAAGTAGACGGTGTCGCCATCCGGACTCGGCTGCGGACCAAGATCGTCATAGGAAGAATTCGCAGCCTCAAATGGTGCTGGATCTGTCCAGCCGTCTCCCTGGCGCTCGGCAAACCAGATCTCAGCATCTCCACCGGCGCGGCCGCGAACGAAGTACATCGTCGCTCCATCGACTGACACACGCGCCTCGTATTCATCAACCGGGGAGTTGATCGGTTGCCCGACGGCAATCGGCGGCGTCCACAGGACATCCCTGATGCGAGCCGTGTCCATCGACTCTTCGATGCCTTCCGCATCGGTGTAGAAGGGCGTCTCGTGAGGCATGAATGCCCACAGTCCACCAACGACGGCCCCGATCAGGAGACCGACGATCACGATGGGAAGCAGGATGCCCGAAAACCGCCTCATGTGTGACTCCACTCAGCCGATCGGGACCGTATCCAGGTACGGTTCCTGAACACCGGACCCCTTGCAGATATCAAGCACCCGCGCCACCGCCGAGTACGATGCGCTGCGATCACCCCGGATCGTCACCTTCTGATCCGGGTTGCCTGCCACGGCTTCGGAGACAAGCGTGCGCAGTTCGTCTTCTCCGATCTGCTGCCCGGCCACGATGATGGCACCGTCGGACGCAACGTTCACAACCAGTTCACGCAGTGCAACGCTGATCGGCCCACCGGAGGCTGCCTCCGGAAGAGCAATCTGCATCTCGCGTTCCGTCTGGTGAAATGTGGTCGCGACGAGAAAGAAAATCAGCAGCAGGAAGACCATGTCGATGATCGGAGTCATCTCCAGCCGCGGCGCATCAGATTCTCCTGACTTGATCAGCATGATGTCACCTCAGGAGACCGCTTCAGCCTTCGACGGGTCGTCGTCCACTTCCTCAGCCGCCCGGACAAGGGCAAGCCCGCCGCGCCGTCCCGCGATGGCGATCGCCTCGGACATGACAACGCCCATGCGATCCATCTCGCGCACGATCCGATCAATCTTTCCCGCGATCCAGTGGTACAGCATCAAAGATGGAATCGCCACGATCAGCCCCGCCGCTGTAGAAATCATGGCCTCGTAGATCCCCCCCGCCAGCAACTCAGTCTTGCCCAACGCATCACCGGACATCGCCACCGTCTGGAACGCACGAATCATCCCGAATATCGTTCCGACAAGCCCGATCAGAGGAGCCGCCGCCGTGATCACCGACAGGACCCGCAGTCGCTTGCGCAGTTCGAAGACCTCGTGCTCCGCTGCCGCCGCCACGTGCTTCTCAACAAACTCCACCGGCCGCCCGAACTGGTGAACTCCCGATTCCAGGATACGTCCCATCGGGCTGTTGCTCTTGCGGCAGACTTTCAGCGCGTCGCGCTTCACATTCGCGCCGTCAGACTCCAGTACACGGCCAAGTTCGCGCTCCAACTCTCGTGGTACGATCCGGCTCCGTCGCAGCAGAATGAGCCGCTCAATCGTGACTGCCAGCACAATGAATGAGCACACGCCGAGCGGGATCATCATGAGCCCGCCCTTCATGAGGAAGTCCCAGACCGACGTCACCGTCATGGCCTCAGCACCGCCAGCCGCGGCGTTGGTTGTTGCAATCAGCACTGATTCGAGCACGTCGAGTTCCCTTCGAGTCTGAGAGAGTTCATGAGCGATGACCCGGAACGCCATCAGGAGTCAGGACATCAAGCCGGTCCTGCGCCAGCCGTGCCCAGGATGAGTCCTCGAAGCGACGAACCACCTGCTCGAACTGCGTCCGCGCCTCCGACGGGCGACCGCTTTCCTCGAAGCAACGCCCCGCCTCGTACAGAGCCGCCGCACTCCATTCCGGGTAGGCATAGAGGATGTCAACTCGCAGCAGTTCCCGGATGGCATCGTCAAACGCCTTGTCGGCGTACAGGCACTCACCAATCTGGAACTGAGCCCGAGCCGCCGTCGGGCCTTCGTGCCGCGCGACCACCTCTCGATAGGCTTCGATCGCTTCAGTGCGCCGCCCCTGGTTCTCGCGCGCCCACCCGAGCCCGAATCGTGCGTGGAACCACAATGGGCTGCCCGGGTGCGCTGTAAGGAACGTACGAGCCGCATCCTCGCTCCTGGCCCACTGTTGCAGTGCCGCGTGCGCCTCGATCGTCTTCAGCATGGCCGTGGAGGAGATCTCGTCAGACCACTTTTCATCCGATGCTCGCTCGAGATGCGAAAGAGCCTCCTCGAACCGCCCCACCTCCATCATCGACTGACCGCAGATCAGGTCGGCTGACCCTGCGAGGCTGCTCGCATTGAACGTCTCAGCGAAGCGGCTCAATGCCGCGATCGCATCGCGATACCGCTGAGTCTCGTACGCACACACACCACGTCGGTACGAGGCGTGCTCCCGGAGTTCCACCGGCGCCCGATCCCCCATCGCTTCAAGGCGGCCGCCCAGTTCATCCAGCCGGCGCACCGCCGAAGTGTGGTCACCCTCGTTCATGTCCATCACTGCGACATCCAGCATCGCATGCACAACGAGTTGTTCTTCCGAGCCCTCTTCGATCAGATGGCCCAGCGCTTCCCGCGCCTCGGAAGTCCTTGCGAGTTCCCGGAAACACCGCGCCGACTCATACACGAGCGAGTCCCGCAGCGTGGGTTCAAGACGCTCACGATCCCTGGAGGACAGGCGTCCCGCCATCGCAACGGCATCGGCGCACTCATGGAGCCGCGAGAGCGCGATGACCCGCAGGGCCGTCAGTCGGCTGAACAGATCTCTTGACCCACCCTGCGCCTCCGCCTTGTCGAGCAGCGAGACCGCTTCATCGTCGCGTCCCAGTTCAATCAGAACTCCAGCCTGGTCAACAAGTGCGGTCGTTGCGAAAGCACCTTCCCCACTCTCTGAGGCAGACGCAAAGTATTCAGCCGCACGGGCCAGATCCCCGTCACGCTGCGCCAATGACGCCAGGTGACGCCGCGCGAATGGAATGAACCGTGAGCGAGGTGACTCCCGCAGCAGAAGTTCAAAGGAGGACTCAGCTTCATCCCATCGCTCAAGGCCCATCAGGACCTGACCTCGTTCAAAAAGCGCGTGGGCGTAGTGGATGCCAAGCCCGCGATCCAGCAGCCTGTCCAACGCCTCCAACGCTCCCGGATAGTCCTGCTGGCGCGAACGCGCAAGCGCCAGTTGAATCAGCGCATCGCCCAGTCCCGGTGCATCCGCCTCGGCAACATCAACGAAGTCCGCCAGCGCCTCTTCCGCTTCCCCCCAGCGTTCCTCATCGAACCACCCATCACCCAGCGCCAGCAGCGCCGAACGATACAGAGGTTCCGATCCTGCCCTCTGTCCTGCTTCCGCAAGATATGGCTCCGCTTCATCGAATCGATCCAGCCGCGCCAGGCACATGCCCGTGCGGAACCGACCCGTTTCACTCCGGCGATGATCCGGCTGTTCCGCGAGGAATGCCTGGTACGCGTCCAGCGCGCGATCAAATCGCTCGAGCATGTACTCATTCTCCGCGACCAGAAACGCGGCGTCACCCGGACGATCCCCGCCCTCGTAGCGAGTCGAGAGAATCTCCAGCGCCTCAAGACTCTCCTCATACCTGCCGGCATCGTGCATCAGTGACGCCACGTGATACACCGCGTCGTCCGCCAGCGCGTGATCAGGATTCGTCCTCACGAAGTCGGCAAAGGCCGTCATCGTTCGATCCGTATCCTCAAGGCGGGCCAGCGCCACAGCCCGGTCGTAGGACATCTCCGGCTGAAGGGAAGAACCCTCAAACGACTCCATCGCTTCTTCCAGGATCTCTACCGCGCCGGAGGCATTGCCGCTGCGTAACGCGACTTTCGCGCGCCAGTACGCGGCGTCATCCTCCAGTTCCTCCGAATCTCGGAGTTCCCTGAGAAAGCGATCGGCCTCATCCAGATCGTTGTGCTCCAGCGCAATCCGACCCCGCAGCAGACGGGCGGCCGGCGCCTCCGATGCCTTCGGCATATCGTCGAGGAGTCGATCCAGCGTGCTCGACGATTCATCCCACGCCTCGGACCGGAACTGCAACGCGCCGAGACCGTACAAAGCGCGCGACATGACGGCCGGATGCTCCCGCTCGACAACCCTCTCGAACCAGGTCTCAGCTTCTTCCTCACGGGAATCCGCAACCAATGCCTCGGCCAGCAACAGCATCGCCTGGTCCGCCAGTGCATCGTCAGGATCATCCTCGATGATCGCTTCGAAACTCTCGACCGCGTTCGCCGGTCGATCCAGTTCCATGATTGCCAGGCCCCGGAACAGCAGGATTCGGTGTCGCCCGGCCGACCCAGTCACGTCGCGCAGAAATCGATCCGCTTCCCGCTCAGCCCGTTGATGACGACCCGCGCGATAGAGCGACTCCACCAGCAACATCCGTGCTTCAGAAGCCGAAGGGTGGGTGGATCCAAGATCCAGCATCCGATCAAGATGCTCGACCGCTTCATCCGGCTGATCGCCGCGAACCCGACAGTGCGCCAACAGGAAGAGCGCATCCTGAACGAAATCGAATTCCTCGGTCTCGACCACGTGCTCCAGGCCGGACGCCGCCTCGTCAAGCCGCCCGAGGCGGAACAGGCACACCGACCTGCCGTACAACGCCGTCAACGCATCGTCACCCGTCGGCTCCGTGTCCAGGTAGGCGTCATACTCGTCAATGGCGAGGTCGTAGAGTCCACGCTCCAGCATGCCGTTCGCCGAGTAGAGCAGGCGATCATCCGCGCTCGCTGATCGTGGCACCGCCCAGCAGCTGAAAATGAAGACAAGGCACAGCGCCCCCAAGGGACTCCATGCCGCGGCAGGACTCTTCCTTCTCACACGCTCCTCCTCCCAAAAGGGGACATCCGTGTCACGCGATCACGCACCTCAGTATTGGGTGACCCGCCGCGCACATTTCACCATCTTGCCAGACACTACCAACCCGACGGCGCCATTCCCACACTTTGACGCCCAAGTCATGCGATCCGGTCGCCAAATCGCGTGACTTACTTCGCCCCACGTTGATCCCACAGGGTGCGGAAGTCCGTCGCCAGAGCGGGCCCGACCCCCTCGTCCTCATGCTTGAAGAAGACGTGCACCTCTTCCCACGGCTGCTCGCAAATGCGATCGATCCAACGCATCAGGGCATCAGAGTCGTACGCGGCCCGCCTCAGCCGCAGATATCCCCGTTTGGAAGTAGGGATGAGATCGGGTTCGGGAGCATCATCAACATCCGACTGACACAACGCGAATCCCGACGCCCCCAAGCGAGCATGTACCTCGGCGTCCTCCCAGGACTCATGCCGAAACTCGAATGCAATCGGCGCTCCGGATGGCAGCGTCGCGGCGAAAGCATCAAGGCGATCCAGGTCCACCTTGAAGTTCGGAGGGAGTTGGAAGAGCACGAACCCCAGTTTGCCTCCGAGCATCGACAGCGCCGACAGAAGGTAGTTCGTCTCCTCCTCCACCTCCTTGAGGCGCTTGATGTGGGTGATCCGCCGCGAGGCCTTGACGGCGAACCGGAAGTGCTCCGGCACCTGTTTCGCCCACCCCTCGACGACACTCTCGCGGGGCATTCGATAGAACGTGTTGTTCAGTTCAACGGCGGAGAGTCGCTCGGCATACCACGCCAGCATGTCCGCCGACTTGATCCTGTCGGGGTAGAACGTCCCTTTCCATTCCTTGTACGAGAAGCCGCTGGTGCCAACGTGGAGTTTCATAACAGAATCTTAACGTTCCGGGCCCTCCCGAGCCCGTGGATCCAATCCGGAGTTCGGGTGTCCGATGCTATACTCGCGCGCCATGATACAGGGTGGTGCGTCCAATCAACCTCTGCTGTCCTCCATACCGATCACTTCGTTGACGTCGCTCGAATCTGCCCGGTATCTCGGACGGGATGTGACATGGCTCTCGTTCAACGAGCGAGTCCTGCACATGGCGACGGATGCCAGCGTGCCCCTGTTGGAGCGGGTCCGGTTCCTGACGATCTTCTCCTCCAACCTCGATGAGTTCTTCATGAAGCGGTTCGCGCTCCTCCGGCGGCGGATGAGGGCCGGACTCGAACCCCTCGCGTCGGATGGCATGACGCTTCGGCAGCAGTTCGCCCGTCTTCGGAAGCGGGTCCTCGCCGAGCAGACGCGCCTCGCCGAAATCCTGGGCGAGGATGTCAAACCGGAACTTGCCCGCGCCGGCATCCGCCTCGTCGAGTTCAATGAACTCACACCGGAGGAGACCGAAGCCCTCGACGAGTGGTTCCGCAACAATGTCTTCCCTGTCCTGACGCCCCTCTCCGTGGACCCCGGCCACCGCTTCCCCTTCGTCTCCAACCTCTCGACCAACCTCGGCGTCCTCCTGTCCCATCCCGTGACCGGAGAACACCACTTCGCACGTCTCAAGATCCCCAGCCACCTCGATCGCCTCATCCGTGTTCCCAACGGTGAGATCGACGACGAGGACACCGCCCAACTGCGCTTCGTCCCCCTCGATCAGATCATCCTGCACAACCTTCATGAAGTCTTCCCGGGACTTGATATCGCCGACGTGCTCGCATTCCGAGTCACGCGCGCGGCCGGGATGGAAATCGACGATGAGGAGTTTGTCAATCTCCTTGAGCATGTCGAAGCCGAACTCAAACAGCGTCGCTTCGCCGACCCCGTCCGCATCGAGACCTCACCCGATCCTTCGCCCGAGATCCTCGCACTCCTGCTCGCGGAACTCGGACTCGAAGAGGAGGACGTCTTCGCCCGACCGGGACCGCTTGAGTACGGCGACCTGATGCACCTCCTCGACATCGACCGCCCGGACCTCAAGCAGGCCAAGTGGATTCCCGTCATACCGTCGCGGCTCGGTCCCGACAGCCCCGATGTCTTCTCCGTGATCCGCGAACGGGACATCTTCCTCCACCACCCGTACGACTCCTTCCGGGCCTCGGTGGAGCGCTTCGTCGCTGAGGCCGCGGACGATCCGGAGGTCCTCGCGATCAAGCAGACGATCTACCGCACATCACGGGACTCACCATTCATCGACAGCCTCATCCGCGCTGCCGAGGCTGGCAAGTCCGTCGCCTGCCTCGTGGAACTGCGCGCCCGTTTCGACGAGGACCGCAACGTCTCCTTCGCGAGGCAACTGGAGGATCACGGTGTCCATGTCGCCTACGGCGTCGTCGGCCTCAAGACACATTGCAAGTGCTCCCTCGTCGTCCGCCGCGAAGACCATGGTTTGCGCCGCTATGCGCACATCGGGACCGGCAACTACCATCCCGGCACGGCCCAGCTCTACACCGATTGTGGTCTGCTGACCTGTGACGAAGACCTCACCGCAGATGTCCTTGACCTCTTCAATTACCTGACCGGCAGGTCTCTCAAGACCGAGTATCGCCGACTCCTCGTCGCCCCCGCGACCATGCGCGACCGATTCATCGACCGTATCGAAGCTGAGGCCGAAGCCGCCCGCCAGGGCCGACCCGCAAGAGTCATTGCGAAGATGAACTCACTCCAGGATGTCGAGATCATCGAGCGTCTCTATGCCGCTTCCCAGGCGGGTGTGAAAGTCACGCTGATCGTCCGCGGCTTCTGCTGCCTCCGCCCCGGCGTTCCCGATCTCTCGGAGAATATCCGCGTCGTCTCCATCATCGGCCGCTTTCTCGAGCACTCCCGCATCTTCCACTTTGCGAACGGCAGTGACGACCCAATTGAGGGAAGCTGGTTCATCGGATCCGCGGACTGGATGAGGCGCAACCTCTCCGACCGCGTCGAAGCGGTGACACCCATCGAAGATGTCGAGGCGCGTCGCCAGCTCTGGCACATCATCTCCGTGCAACTCTCCGATCGCCGCCGCGCGTGGATGCTCGAAGCCAACGGTGCCTACACGCTCCTCCAGCCTGCGAGCGACGATTCTCCTGATTCCCCGTCGCAACTCGGCACATTCGAAGCACTCTGCCGCGAAGCACTCCAGCGCTGAGCCGAGGTCATCCGCTATCCTGCTGTCACTTGCGGAGACCCCACTATGATCAGAATGCTGTTGATTGTCCTGCCGGCCTGCCTTCAACTCGCCTGTTGCGTCGCCCCCGCACGAATCGCTCCAGCGCCCCCCGATGGATTCGTCGGCCTCTTCGATGGTCGCTCCCTGCGCGGGTGGCATGGGCTTGCGGGCAACCCGCATGAGATTGCCGTGCTCGACGACAACGAGAGACACTCGGCAATCGAAGCGTCTCGCGCAGAGGTTCGTCGGCACTGGCGCGTCAAGGATGACATCCTCATCTCCGACGGCAATGGACCGCACCTGTGCACCGATACGCATTTCGGTGACTTCGAACTGCTGCTCGACTGGCGCATCACTCCCGGCGCGGACAGTGGGATCTACCTTCGCGGCGTTCCGCAGGTGCAGATCTGGGACCCCTGGAATGGTGAACCTGCCGCTGAGATCGGGTCCGGAGGACTCTACAACAACCAGTCACACGTCTCTCAACCATCGACCCGCGCCGACCGCCCGGCCGGGCAGTGGAACCGGATGCGCGTGCGTCTGGTCGGAGAGCGCACATGGGTGTGGTTGAATGATCAGCTTGTCGTCAATGACACGCCGCTTGAGAACTACTGGAATCGAGCCGCCCCAGTGCCACAACGCGGCCAGATCGAACTCCAGACCCACGGTTCAGAAGTGCATTTCCGCAACATCTTTGTTCGTGAGATCGAACCCGCGGAGGCGGATGCGATCCTCGCACCGGCCAGTGCACAACAACAGTCGCTCTTCAACAGCCTTGACCTGTCAGGCTGGCAGGGTTCAGTCGATGGCTATTTCGTCGAAGATGGCGCTCTGATCTGTGATCCGCAGCATGGCGGCTACCTCTTCACAGACGGCACGTTCGATGACTTCCAGGTCACGTTCGACTTCAGGTTGCCGCCCGGTGGCAACAACGGCTTCGCAGTCCGAGCCCCTCTTGAAGGCAATCCCGCGTATGCGGGCATGGAGATCCAGGTCCTCGACAACACGGCGCCGCAGTACGCCACACTCCAGCCGTGGCAGTACCACGGCTCCGTCTACGGTGTCGCACCCGCTCACCGCGGCTACCTGCGACCCACCGGCACATGGAACCGCCAGCGGATCACCTGCCACGGTTCCCGCATCACCGTTGAACTCAACGGCTTCACGATCCTCGATGCCGACCTCGCCGAACTTGAACCACTCGACGGCCAGCCGCATCCCGGGCTGACGCGAGGAAGTGGCCACCTGTGCCTGATGGGTCACGGAGATCCGGTCGCCTTCCGCAACATCCGGATCCGGAAACTCCGATAAGGAAACGTCCCATTCCGTATGTAACGGCATCCACCTTGCCGTTTCGACACAATGTCGAGAGTCGGCTGGCGTCTGATCCCGGCGGGCTTAGGTTCTTCGTGGTGCCTTGATGAACCACGCAGACCTGATCACACAGATCCTCCGGGAAGCCCTCCTGCTCACTGAACAGGAGCGCCCGGCATTCCTGCGTGAACGCTGCGGCGAAGACGCCACGATGTGCGAAACAATCGAGGCTCTGATCGAAAACCAGGCATCACAGACCCTGGTACCCGAACTTGATCAGGTTGTCACCAAATCCCCGACACGCTCGGACGATGGGCCGCCGCAGACGACACCATGGCCAAGGCGGATCGCCTCTTACGAAGTTCGCGGCATCCTCGGTGAAGGCGGCATGGGAACCGTCTACCTCGCGGAACAGCAGCGACCGAAGCGCCTGGTCGCCCTGAAGGTCATTCGCGCCGGCGCCAACTCGGCGAAGCTGCTGCAGCGATTCGAGCACGAAGCGGAGATCCTCGCCCGGCTCCAGCATCCCGGGATCGCACAGGTCCACGAGTCGGGCGCGACCGAGATCGACGGCACCCGTGTTCCGTACATCGTGATGGAGTACGTAGAGGGTCTGCCACTCATGGACTGGGTCCGGCGCAACGACCTGGACGAGAACGACGTCCTTCACCTCATGAACGAGATCTGCCAGGCCGTCCAGCATGCCCATCAGAAGGGAGTGATCCATCGCGATCTCAAGCCGGCCAACATCCTTGTGACTCCCGACGGCCGGCCCAGAATCCTCGACTTCGGCGTCGCCCGCGCGACCGACGCCGACCTGCAGACTGCAACTCTTCACACCGATGCCGGCCAGCTTGTCGGAACCGTTCCTTACATGAGCCCGGAGCAGATCGACGCCGACCCGGAAGCGCTGGACACGCGCTCCGACATCTACACCCTCGGAGTGATCCTGTACGAGATGCTCACGGGCCGACTCCCCTACCCGGTGAAGAACAACCGGATCGCCGAGGCAGCCCGCCTGATCACGGAGTGCGTCCCCGAACCCCTCACGGTCGACGGTCACCGACTCGATGACGACCTCGACACCATGGTGGGCAAGGCGCTTGAGAAAGAACCGGATCGGCGCTACCAGAGCGCAGCGGAATTCGCCGCCGATATCCAGCGATACCGCACCTCTGAACCGATCCTCGCCCGGCCACCATCCGTGACCTATCAACTCAGGAAGTTCGTGGGAAGGAACCGCGCGCTCACCGGCGCCATCGCCTCCGCCGTGCTGATCTTGATCATGGGTATCGCGAGCGTCCTCTGGTTCGCGATCGATGCGACCGAGGGCCGCCGCGTTGCTGAACTGGAGAGGGACAAGGCCAACGCCATCAACCAGTTCCTCAACGACATGCTCTCCTCCGTCGATCCGGAACTCTCGCTCGGGCGCGACGTCACGGTGCGCGAGATCCTCGATGTTGCATCCGACTCGCTTGACTCGTCCTTTGAGGCACACCCGGAAGTCCGTGATGCAGTCCGAAAGACCGTCACGATGACATACATCAACATCGGCTCGATGGACCGTGCCGAGACGCACGCGCGTAAACTCGCGGCGGCCTTCGAAGAGGAGTACGGCCCCGCCAACGTACGCACACTCGAAGCCAAACGACTGATCATGGTTGCTCTCACCAACCGCGGGGCCTACGCGGACGCACGTGCCATGGGTGAAGCGATCCTGCCTGTCGCCGCCGATGTTCTGGGAAGTGATCACGAACTCACACTGGTGATCCGAAGTGAGTTCGCCCGCATTCTGCATGAAACGGGGAACATGGAGGAAGCCCGCGACATCTGGCAGGCCCTGCTGCCGGTGCTCGACGAGACACTCGGACCCGAGCACAAGGAGTCACTCTCCGTTCGTCACAACCTCGGCACCTCGTACAAGGACCTCGGCCGCTTTGAGGATGCCGAAGCGCTGATCCGAGAGACGCTGCGACTGCGCCGCAACGCTTTCGGTCCGGAACACCTCCAGACCGCGTACTCGCTCAACGCGCTCGCGGCACTCCTCCAGAAACTCGGACGCAACGACGAGGCCCTCGACATGTTCCGCTCCGTACATCGCATCCGGCAGCGATCCCTCGGCGACGAACATCCTGCCACCGTCACCGCGCTCACCAACCTCGGTGTCACCATGGTCAGCATGGGAAACCTCGATGAAGCCGAACCGCTCCTCGTCCGCGCCGTGGAGGGGTACCGGAATGCGCTGGGTCCGGCGAACGGCCGGACACTCAATGCCATGAACAGCCTCGCATACCTGTACGAGGACCTCGGCCGACCTGGTGAAGCCGAAGCACTCTACCGCCAGACTCTTGATCTCCAGCGACGCAGCGACGGTGGCCTCGACCCGGAGAACTGGGCCGTTCTCAACAACCTCGCCATGCTGCTCCTCACCGATGACCGGGCGGCAGATGCCGAACCGCTCTTCACGGAACTCCTCGACATGTGCCGAAGCACGCTCCCTGAGGGGCACTATTACACTGCAATTTTCGAGACCAACTACGCGTTGTGCCTCATCGACCTTCAGCGGTACGACGATGCACAAGACCTTCTGCTCAGCGCACTTCCGAGGCTCAGTGAAGCCCTTGGCGACACGCATCAGCGCACGCTGACGACAATCGAACGACTCGTGACCGCCTTCGAAATGGACGGTGAGAACGCCACCGCGAATGAGTGGCGTGCCCGACTGGCGTCCGTTTCAGAATGAAGCGATCAACCCTCGAAGCGGATGGAACCGATTGTCGCATCATCTTCGAAGACCGTGCCCCCTGAGAAGCGCCGAACGGATGCAAAGACATCCTTGACATCATCAAGAGGGGCCCCGGTGCGACTGACACACGCAACAAGTCGCTCCAGCCCGAACTGCTCACCCGAGCCATCGCACTGTTCAGTCAGTCCATCGGTATAGAGGATGACCCTGTCACCGGGTCGGAGTTGCAGAGTCTCAACGTCGTAGCGCGCCTCCGGGTCCACACCGACGGGTATACCACCGTCAAATTCGCTGCCCGAGCGCACGCCATCTTCGCCCGCCACCATCCAGTGACCATGCCCCGCGTCCACGAATCGGACAAGACCGCTGGGCGCAAAGACCCCGATCCACGCAGAGACGAACCGACCCGCCGGCAGGTGCGACGCCACGTACTCGTTGGCCGCTTCAAGCGCCTTCGCCGGGTCGCGATGAAGGCGAATCTGCGCATGCACCTGTGACTGCGTCAGTGCCATCATCAACGCGGACCCGACACCATGACCCGCGACATCTCCCAGGACCACGGCAACTCCCGCTTCCCCCAGGTCAATGATGTCGAACATGTCGCCCGCGACAAACACACCCGGAACAACACGCAAGGCATACGCGATCGATCCGGCCCGTCCCTCGCCGGTCGGCAGGATCATGCGCTGCACCTCGTGAGCGGCCTCCAGTTCTGCATGGATCACGCGCTGACGGTGCTCCAGTTCGCGTCGCTTCAACTCCGCCAGGGACATGCCATAGGCACGCGCAACAGTCTCGCAGAATCCAGTGGCAAGCGAACGCACACGACCCTCACTGCCACGGGCGTCGAGGTACAGAAACGCCGGCACCGAGTCACCAAGGCGTATCGGAACGCACAGCGCGGAGTGGATATTCAGCTCCGCGACGCTCTGTCCCATCTCACCCATGCCCTCACGGGACAGGAGGACCGTCTCACCGGCACCCGCGCGAGCCACCAGCGTCCGACTGAAAGAAAGCGCGTCTCCCTTCCCGCCCGACTCGTCAACGCTGATGACAACCTCAACATCGTCCTGCTCGTTGATCCGGCGCAGGACGGCGCCTCGCACGTAGCCACTCCCATCCAGCGCGGTGCGCAGCGCAACCGTCGCCAGCGCCTCTTCATCTGAGGCTTCGTTGAAGCTCCCGATGCAGGACATCAGCAGGTCAAGCCGTCGGTCACTCGGTGCCGGGACACTGCGAACCGACTCCACCCTCGTGTGAGATGCCGTCGAGTCATCAATGGTCCTGACCCGGCTCCCACTCCGCTCCCCGACACACACCCGGAAAGTCCACGGCCCGATCTGCACGAGATCACCATCACCAATGGGAGTTGGTTCATCTGCACCTTGGCGCACCCCGTTGATGAACGTCCCACTCGTGCTGCCGTGGTCCATGAGAAACCACGCCTGTCCGCGATGAATGATGCTGGCGTGACGCCGCGACACCGTCCCATCCAGGAGACAAATGGTCGATGCTGCGATGCGCCCGATCGTACAGGGCGATGACGGGTCAACGTCAAAGACATCTCCGTACGGACCAACCAGTGTCTCGAGGCGCATGCGACTCACAGCGGCATGATACTCGGCAGGCTGGCCATCTGCCCTGTCACCGCTTCAGCCCCCGCTCCATCGCTCGTGCAATCAGCTTCAGAACACGCACCCGTGCATAGCGCTTGTCGTTGGCCGGTACCACGTGCCACGGACACGCCTCGGTGCTCGTCCGCGTCACCATGTCCTCGATCGCCGCGACATAGTCTCCCCACCGCTCCCGGTTCCGGAAGTCTTCTTCCGTCAACTTGTACTTCTTGTACGGAGTCTGCTCCCGCGCCCGGAAGCGCCGAAGCTGCTCGTCCGGATCGATGTGCAGGAAGATCTTGCAGACCGTGGTGCCATGTGCGACGAGTTGCGATTCGAAATCCCTGATCTCCTCGTACGCACGCCCCCACTCCTCCTCGCTCGCAAGTCGTTCAACTCGCTCCACCAGCACCCGACCGTACCAGCTTCGATCAAAAACAGCCAGGCGACCATCACGCGGCATGCGCTTCCAGAAACGCCAGAGGTAGTGATATCGCTGAGCCTCAGGCTCCGGAGCGCCAATCGGATGAATCGAGATATCGCGCAGCAGAACGGCTCGGGCAAGACGCCGAATCGCACCACCCTTGCCGGCCGCATCCCACCCCTCAAGGACCACGATCGTGGACATCCGACGCTCGTGAGCCTTGCGCGAGAGACGGGTGATGCGCTCCTGCTGACGCTCAAGCTTGCGAACATACGCCTCCCGATCCAGCGAACGGGTCAGATCCACCTTCCCAAGACCGAAACGGTCCGACTCGTCAATCTCACCACTCACCGGTTGTGGCCGCGGCAGCGTCCGATCGGTCAACCGTTCGACAATCGCCTCCCCCATCGCCTGCTCCCGTTCGTGTCGCCCCTTCTCTTCAATCACGACCCAGGGAGACGAGCCCGCCGATGTCACTGAGAGCATCCCATTCACCACCCTCTCAACCTTCTCGAAGCGTCGCAGATCCGGCCACAGGCGACCGCCTCCCAGTCCTGCGACCCGCGGCGACCTCACCGCTTCATCGCCGTTGCAGCGCAGCCACAACTTGACCAGCCGCAGTCCATCGGCCACGAGCATCTCCTCCATCGCGCGGATCCGCGCGAGGCGAGCATCGAACTCCCGCCGATCGATCCTGTTCGAGAGACGGTCGACGATCGCATTCATCGACCATGCACCGAAGAAGATAGCCATACGCCCTCGAGGCGGGAGTGCCCTCCAATAACGCCAGAATCGTGGCCGCACCCGCTCGTCGGGCTGAGGCTCTCCGAAAAAACGGGTGCGGAGGTATCGGGCATCGAGCCACTCGTGGAGGCGATCGACCGCTGCTTCGCAGATGTGTCGATCCTCACCGCCGATAAGAATCACCACACCGGACTGCGAAGTACGCAAGTCAAACTGCGCGTTCAGCAGGCGAACGCGCAGGTCCGTGACCAAATCGTCGCTGACAGGGGTCTTCCGATCGCTCGACTTTGACGCCATTACTCCAGCATACCAATGAGGGCGAGTCAAAAAAAGAAAGCGCCGCAGGCACTGGGCCTGCGGCGCGATGAACTCAGATCAGGTTGAACCGATCAGTTGCAGTTGGTGCCGAGCACCTCAAGCAGCAGACCGAGATCATCCATGGTGACCGCGCCGTCCTTGTTCAGGTCGGACGCCTCGCCACCAGTCGTCATGGCGTCGAGCAACTCGTTCAGGTCATGCAGGTCGACCATTCCGTCACCCGTCACGTCGCCGCGGCAGGAATCCGCGTTGGCGATCAGGACGGACATGCGGCTCTGACCAGCCATCAGGCTGACGACATCGGTCGTGGCATCGCCGGCAACATCCGCACCGACGAGTCCCGTCACCTCTCCGCTGAGGACATGCACCTCGCGGGCGTTGAGGAAGCCTTCGCTGTCCGCAACGAGGATCGACACGGTCTTATCCGCACCGTTGGAGACGATCACATCGGCGCGGCCATCGGCCGTCACGTCAGCAAGCGTCATCGCGGACACCGGACTCACCGCCCAGGTCTGACCGGCACCGAAGTCACCGATACCGCTGCCCGGGTAGACCGTCAGCGATGCCGGATCAGCGACCACGACGTCATCGAACAGATCGTTGGAGATCCGACCTGAAGCGATCGCGAACGCATCCGGAGCCACGCGCATCGACACGGCACCGTTGAGCGTCCCGTTGCCGCGATTGGCGAACGTCGAGACGACGCCACCGGCATTGAGGACTGCAACATCGATGCTCGCATCAGCCGTGAAGTAACCGAAGGCGAAGCCGATCGGATCGGAAGTGGCTTCCTGGGCCACGCCGCGATCGAAGCCGAAGGCTCCATCACCCACGTGGGTCACGATCATGCCGTCGGCATTGAGCGTGACGATATCCAGGTGACCGTCATGGTTCATGTCCTGCAGAGCGATGTCGCGGACCTGAGAGGCCGTGCGGATCGCGGAGGACACACCCAGGACGCCGTTGCTGTTGTTCAGGATCGTCACCACGCCGTCGCCGGCAACCACAGCATCGGCCAGGCCGTCGCTGTTGAGGTCGCCGGTCGCTGCGAAGTTCGCAGCGCCGTTCACACCAAGCGCGTCGTAACGGTTCAGGGAACCATCGGCAGCACCGGAGAAGAAGGAGATCTCTCCACCAGCACCATGCAGAACCATGATGTCGGTACGACCGTTGCCGTTGAAGTCGGCGGCGGCGGAATCGACGAGGTTGCCGGCCGGGAACTCAGGACCGGTCGCGGCGAAGGCGCCGGTCACGTCACCCGTGATGGTCCAGGCATAGGGGCTCGTCGGATCGTTGCTGTCGAAGGACACGGTTCCCGCGAAGGTACCGGTGGAACCGGCATCAAGGCGCACCTTGATAGTCCGGCTGGATCCCGGCGGGACGCGGTTCGGAAGGTCCTTGGTGATCGTGTAGCCAGACGGGACGGTCAGGTTCGACGGGTTCAGATCGATGTCGCCGTCGTTGAAGATACGGTAGGTCTGGATGATCGGGCTGCCGACGTTCGTCGTGCCGAGATCGTCCGTGCTGCCGTCCGCAACGGGATCACCGTTATTCAACTCGACGCGCGCCGTCGCGGGCACGGGCGGTCCCACAACCTCACCAGTGACGTTGATGACGTACGGGGACGTCGGGTCGTTGCTGTCAAAGGAGATCGCACCGTTGTAGGTACCGGCAGTCACCGCATCGATCTGGATCTTGATCGTGCGTGAGGAGCCGGGCGGCACGCGGTTGGGCAGACCCTTCGTGATCGTGTAGCCGGCGGGGACCTGGAGGTTGGTCGGGAAGAGGTTGGACGTACCGTCGTTGAAGATGCGGAACGTGTTCTCGTCCGGAACGCCCTCGTTGGTCGTGCCGTAGTCGAAGACACTGCCATCCGGGACGGCGGTGCCGTTGTTCAGTTCGACGCGAGCCGTCGGCGGCATCGCCATGCCGGACACGGTACCCATCACGGTGAAGTTGAAGGGGTTCTCGTCCGAGTCGTTGGTGTTGAAGCTCACCGTGCCGTTGAAGGTGCCCTGGCTGGCGGCATCAAGCTGGAACCTGAATGCCTTGTTGTCACCGGCAGCAATCGGGCTCGGCGGCTGCTTGGTGATCGTGTAACCGGCCGGGACCGACAGGTTCGAAACGGTCAGGTCGGTGGTACCGTCGTTGTAGATGCGGTACGCACGCTCAAGGGGCTCACCCTCGGCTGTCGAGCCATGGTCGTGGCTGCCGCCATCCATGATCTCGAAGCTGCCGCGGGTCAGGCGGATCTCAGGCCCGCCGCCGCCGCCACCCGTGGTGGTGAAGGAGTAGGACGCCGGAGTCGACGTGGTCGAACCATTGACGTTGCTGGCATCGACCGTCCAGAAGTAGACGGTGTTCTGCGCGAGAGGGCTGCCGCCGATGTTGGCTGCACTGCCGGCGAGATTCACGTTGATCTCGGGGCTGCCGAAGCCGGGGTCATCGTCAACCAGCAGGGTGTAACCATCCGCGTTCGCGGCATCAGTCCAGTCGAAGGACGGGCCCTGATCCACGCCGGTGGCGCCGTTGGCCGGCGAAAGAAGGTTGAACGAACCTGGCAGAGCCAGATCGGCCGTGATGGAGACGTCATCGATGAAGAAGTCATCGAAACCATCATTCGGGGAGGTACCGCGGAAACGAATGCGGAAGTCAGTGTGCTCAGCACTGTTGGGCAGGACGAACGACTCGAACTGGTAGGGATCGGAATCGCTACCGTTGCCGGGGTGCTGGGCGATGAGCGTCCAGTTGCCGAAGGTGTCCCAGTACTCGACGAAGAGGTCTTCGCCGGCCTCGGGAGAGTTACCGCTACCGGTGCGCTGCCACCAGTAGGAAACGGTGATGTTGTCTGCCGCAGAGGCGTTCATGTACGCCGAGCGGATGGCATCGCTGCCGTTGATGCGCAGCGAGTTGGGTGCCGAGGGCTCGCCGTTACCGGCGCTGTCCGCCGTTGCACCATCGATGCCGATCCACAGGCTCGCGTTGAGCGTCGTGGACGGGAAGTTATCGAAGAAGGGAATGCTGGTGTTGCCCGACTCGAGGGGATCGAGGCAGGTACGGCTGTCACGGTGGGACGTGATGGAGTTGATGGAGCCAGCCGTGAAGTTGTTGGTGCACGTGATGCTGGGGTTCATCGTGTTGCTCGGGCAGGAGCAGTGGAACGCACCCCAGAGGTGACCGAGTTCGTGCGCACAGAGGTCAGTCGTGCAGGCGAAGCTGCCGCAGCAATCGCTCTGCGAGTGGCAGTACGCACTGTTGGTGCAGATGCCACCGATCGTCCAGGCCTGGCCGATGACGGAACCGTCGATCGACTTGCCCGTGAAGAGCTTGGCCACGTCGCGCTGCACGCCGCCCTGGTTGTTCAGCCACTCGGAGCGGAACTGGCTCAGGAGGTTGTCGCTGTTGGTGGAGGTGTACGGATCGGGCTCTGACGTCCGCACGATGATCGTGGTGATCGTGTGCGTGATGTTGCACTGCGACTCGTACTGGTTGTTGACCGAGTTGATCACGCTGTTGATGCGGTTCTCAACCGAAGCCACGCTGCCCCAGTCCTGGAAGTACTCGAAGTCCGCATCGCATGCGAGCTGCGTGACACAGATGGTGCCGGTGCAGTTGGCGCCACGGGGAGCGTCCACGTGCTCGCCATGATCGTGACCCGCATGGTCAGTCTTGCAGATGCCGCCGTTGGGAATCACTTCCGAGCCGGCGTAGACCGCGTGGTGCGTGAACTCGCCATGCTCGACGCGGTGGCCGATCGGCTCCACCCAGAAGGTGCGGTTGTCAGGCAGGATGATGTTGGCCATCAGGCCTTCCGGCATCAGGGAACCCGCGACCGTCGCGCCGGGGATCTCCGTGATCGTGCCGCGCATGGTGCGGATCGGTCCGGGCGGATGGATCTCGAAGGAGCCATCGGCCACCTGCACGCGCACTTCGTAGAACTCCGCGCGGATGGAGTGCGGGGCGAGATCGAGGGTGACCATCTCACCATCGACCGGAATCTGGGTCTTGAACGCGACCTCCGGCCGGTCCGGCAGGTTCAGGCTGACGATGGTGGCGTCAAGCACGTCGAGACTCTGCTTGGTTTCATTCAGCATCTCAATGTCATTGATGATGCTGGTCTGCGCCACGGGACGAAGGTCCTGAGCCAGCGCCGAAGCGCCAAGCAGAGCACCCGCCACGAACGCCAGACCACGACCGAATCGTTGTCTTGCTCGCATGGAATCATCTCCTCGCCACACACCATCTCGGACGGACAACGCCCGTCAGTGCGTGGAGCACCGCGCAGTCGTCGTGTCCAAGCGACAGCACGGCACCAATTCTCTGGTCACCTGAATCACACTCTCACGCCCGGGCTCGCGGTTTCCCTCCAACGAGCACCAGAGCGAACGCAGATCATTTGTCTGCAACAGGACACGACCCCAGTGTCCTCACGAAAGGGCAGACTCACAAGTCTAAAGTTGGGGTTTTTCGGGGGTCGGCCAAAATCAGGAAAGCAGCAGCCGCCACGATGACAGCACACTTTCTCGGACCATCCCCGCCAACACCCCCGGCAGGATTCGAACCTGCGACCTATGGTTTAGGAAACCATTGCTCTATCCACCTGAGCTACGAGGGCACGTCCTCCCAGTATACCTCCGTCCGCAAACGTGGCTGCCGCTGACCACTCCGAGGCCCGACGCAGCGCGCTGCTCCGAGAATCACGAGCCGCGGGAGACCGAAATCGGGTTCGTGCTCTCCAGTCACCAGCCATCCACGATTGAACTCAGTCGCCCTCGTCCGCGCCGGCATCGTCCGGATCTCGCGGCTCCTGCCCCGGATCGATCTCCCTGAGATACGACCAGGAGTAGATGCCTGTCGAATGCCCGTCGTTGAAGCGGATCCGAAGACCGTAGTTGCCCACCAGTTCCGCACCTTCCGCAGCAATCGGCCCCGAGTGCTGCGCCGAGGACGGCAGTACCGTAAGCGGATTCCGGGACATCTCCTCCCGCAACTGACGCGCCTCGGCGGACGGCGAGTAACGACGCAGATAGGCGATGCTGTAGTAGGACGTCGTACCGTCCGCCCACGCGATGGTCAGGCCGCGGTCTTTCTTCAGGTCAAGATGCTCAGGGGGATCCATGGCGCCGATGCGTCAGCAGGTCACATGGGCTTGCGATCGATCGTGACGTCGTACACGTGCAGGAGTTTGTTCTTGTCGAAGATCATCTCCTGCCGAGAGAGTCCGACGACGTCGTACTCCGGCGTCAGTTCGATCGCATCCACCGGACAGGCTTCCTCGCACATCCCGCAGAAGATGCAACGAAGTTCATCAATCTCGAACTTCGCCGGATACTTCTCTCGATCGTCCCACGGTGACTCCGCCGCGACAATATGAATACAGTTCGCCGGGCAGGCTGTCGGGCACATCATGCACGCAACGCACTTCACCCGTCCTTCCTCATCGCGGTTCAGACGGTGAATGGCACGGAAGTTCGACACCTCCATGCCGCCGTCCAGGACATCCATGTTCTCCCGGCGCTCCTCCGGATACTGGATCGCCCGGTTGGTCTTCGACTGACCAAGCACGGGCAACTTCGACTGACCAAACGAGGTGAAGAAGTGGCGCACCGTCGTACCGAACCCACGGATCGTTTCCGGGATGTAGACGTTCTCCATCCGATTCAGTGGCGGACGGCTCAGGTGCTTGATCTCGGCGGCGGGGATGGCCATCTGGGTGGTCTTCCTCTGTCAGGGTTCCGGGAATGGAAGGATAACGCCCTCAAGGGCACTTGCCTACCTCGCCTTGCCCAGATCAAGACGGGATGCAGCGGCAGCCAGCCAGCGACCCCCATCCCGACGCGCTTCGTGGACACCCCCGGCCAGGGCGGCCAGGCCATGCGCCTCAACACCCGCACGCCGGACCGCCGACGACTCGATCTCACCCGACAGTACGATCACGCGGCATCCCGCAGCTCTCGCCTCGTCGATCACCCGGCCGGTGATCTTGCCCTCCAGCGACGTCAGATCAAAGCGTCCCTCACCAGTCACCACGAGGTCCGCGTTCCTGCACCGCTCGCCGAACCGCAGCGCATTCAGGACGAACTCCGCGCCCGACACCAACCGCGAACCGGCAAACGTCGACAAACCGAACCCAAGCCCCCCCGCCGCTCCGGACATGGCCGCCTCACAACTCGCCGCGGGATCCACCCCGCAATCGGTCAGGCACCTCAGCCAATGGTCGAGCGCACGACCGAGTTCAATCACCTGCTCGGGCGTCGCGCCCTTCTGCGGCCCAAAGAGCGCGATCGCGTCCCGCAGCCGCGTCCTGACATCGCAGAGTGCTGTCACGGGGCTCCGGAGCTCCGCGGCGGGCCGGTCCACTGCCCGGACCTCACTGACCCGGCCGATCAGCGGCGGCGCACCCAGAGGCGGATCGAACCGCCAGCCCAGTGCGGCCGCCAACCCGAAACCAAAGTCAACCGTCGATGATCCTCCCAACGCGACTGTGATCGGCAAGCCGGTGGGCTCCAGTCTCATCAGCACTTCACCCAGGCCGTACGACGTCGTCTGAAACGGATTGCGCAATGCCGATGGCACCAGGGACAGACCCAGGATGTCAGCAACGTCCACGATCCAACCAGCCCCATCCGGCAGGGTCCGAACCGGCACCTCGACCTCCATGCCCGGCAACGGACCGGTGACCCGATGCACGCGCTCCACGACCGTCCCGAGCACCG
Source organism: Phycisphaerae bacterium (assembly GCA_030432255.1). Taxonomy (GTDB): domain Bacteria; phylum Planctomycetota; class Phycisphaerae; order Phycisphaerales; family UBA1924; genus JAUIHS01. The sequence continues at coordinate 20,716 of JAUIHS010000001.1, read as the reverse complement.
CACTGGTGCCCTCGCCGCCATCAGCGACCGGGCAGCACTCAATATGAACGCTCTCCTCCAGATCCGGGTGGCCTCGCAGGCCCGCGACGATGGCATCGGCCGCCTCATGGGCGCTCAACGTCTCTTTGAATGAGTCCGGGGCAACGAGAATGCGCATTTCCACATTCTGCACACAATTGTCGGGGCATGCTGTCGATTGCCCCGGTGGCCCACTCGGCTCCCCTAGATTCCCGCAATGCCATTCGATCGCGGCCAAGTCAGCTTCGCTCGCTTCACCACCCCCGTCATGGGGTCCATGGTCGGCGAGGAATCCCTCGACCGCCTCGCGGAATTCGCGTTTCGCGAGACGGAGATCGGCGAACCTCCGGAGATCGAGGCAGGATGGGTCGCTGGCCGCCATGTCTATGACACAACCTTCGATCATGAGCAGTGTGTCTTCGACAGCGGTGCCATCGCCCACTTCGGTCTCCGGATCGACACCAACCGCGTCCCCGCGGAGATCAAGCGCGCCATTCGAGCCCAACATGAAGCCGCGCTCCTCGCCGACTCCCCCGACGGACGCTTGGGGCGAGGCACCCGCAAGGAACTTCGGGATGTCATCGATGCGGCCATGCGCAGTGAACTGGTCGATGGCAAACATCGCAGAAGCAAGATGATTCCGCTCCTCTGGCATCCGGGCCAACGCTGCCTGCTGTCCGCATCGGGTGCCGCTTCGGTGGCCGAGTCCCTGCGCGAGCGGTGGCGGATGACATTCGAAAACCACCTCGAAGCCTGTACCTCAGGACGACTCGCCTATGACGTCCTCAGCGCCCGCGGCGAGTCCCGCGCCTTCGAGGACCTCACGCCGACAGCCTTTACCCAACATCCGGACAACTACGTGCCCCGTGCTGACGAGGAAGGTGGACCGTGGCAGCAGTCAGGATCCACACCGCCCGTGGTATGGGCGCTCAAGAGTCCGGAACCCCGCGACTTCATCGGAAATGAATTCCTCCTGTGGTTGTGGGAACGCAGTGAAACATGTCGTGGCGAATTCGCCCTCAAGGATGGGGGCGATGCAGCCGCGGCAGTTCACCTCGTCATCGACGGAACGATCGAAATGTCGTGCCCGTGGGGTGCGACCGGGTCGATGACGCTGAAGGCCGAAGTCGGCGAGGCCGCGCCAAGCCGATCCCCCGAAGCGAGCGAAGGACTTGCAAGCGGGAAGTGGCCGCGTCGCATCGGAGTGACCTTGGCTGACGGTGACGAAGTGTGGCGACTGTCCCTTCAGGGCGATCGTTGGCTGGTTTCAGGATGTGTGCTTCCTGAGACCGATGAGGAGTTCGCGACGCCGCGAGACCAGGCGGAGTGGCGATTCGACCGCATCCTCCACCTCGACAGGATCCTGCTGCGTCTCTTCGAGTCGTTCCTCCTTGAGCGCGTGGGTTCGGCATGGCCGTCGCGTCGTGACCAGATCCGCACATGGATCCGCGGTCGTCGCCGCACGGGGTCCGAAAGGCCCGCCCAGATGATCGAACCGAAGTCGAGCGCCCCGGCAGCCGTCGAAGCCGAACACGCCTGAACAGTCCTTTCTGACCCTGCGCGGCACAACCGGCCGATCGGTTCCTCATGGGATCAGACGCTCGCACGATCGCGGTCATCGGTGGCAACGGTGGCATGGGCACCCTCCTGACGCGCATGCTGCGCGGCCAGGGGCACAATGTCCTGATCGCGGACGTGGCGACGGAACTGCGCCCGGAAGACGCCGCGCGGCAGTCAGACGTCACGATCATCAGTGTCCCCATCGATCGAACGGTCGAGGTGATCCGGGGAGTCGCGCCTCACGTTCCCGATCACGCGCTGCTCATGGATGTCTGCAGTCTCAAGTCGGAACCGGTCGCAGCGATGCTCCAGTCCGGTGGCTCCTTCGTGATCGGCAGCCATCCGATGTTCGGACCGGCAACCGCCAGTCTGCGAGGGCAGGTCGTTGTGCTGACACCGGGCCGCGGCGGTGACTGGTCCGACTGGGTCCGTCGGGTGTGGGAGCACGAGGGTGCGTCGGTCATCGAGGCGACCCCGGAGGAGCACGACCGCATCATGTCAGTGATCCAGGTGCTGCGGCACTTTGCCACCATCGTCTTTGGTCGCACACTGACGAACCTCGGTATCGACCTGGACCGATCGCTTGAATTCAGCAGCCCGATCTACCGACTCGAACTCATGATGACCAGTCGGCTGTTTGCGCAGGACCCCGGCCTGTATGCCGACATCGAAATGCTCAATCCCAATCGGGAACAGGTCATCGATGCCTTTCTCAATGCCGCCGAGGAAATGAGCCGGCTCGTCAAGGAAGGCGACCGCACTGGGTTCATGACCTCCTTCGCGGCGATCGCCGAGTTCTTCGGGTCCTTCCGCGACGAGGCGCTCGTCGCCTCAGAACGGGCACTTACGGCACTGCGGACTTCGGAATCGTGAAACGATCGATGACCTCCGCCACATCACGAGGCGTCAGTTCGTAAAGGATTAGGTCGCCCAGTTCACGCCGGAAGAGATTCATATCTGATTCGGATCGTCTCTTCGGTGGCCGATCCCGATCCAGGCGGTCCACGAAGACAAGCACAACGTCGTTCTCATCAAGGCGGCAGATCAGGATCATGGTGCGCGAAGTGATGATGTTGGGAATTCGATAGATCCCGGTGTCGGTGTATGCCCAGCCGACCACCGCGAGTGACGGCAGGTCTTCCTGCACCAGCGCCGGCGCGCCCAGGCGGTCCTCAACGGCCTCAATGAACTCCGCGTCCGTTTCACAACGCCACTCCGGCTCGAATTGCCTGTTGCGCATGAGGTTGTAGACCGTCTCAGCGGCAATGTACTGCTCCGGAGCCGGCGGCCGTACACGCGGTGGCAGACTCGGTCGGATGACGCCGTACCACGCGAGACCACCCACGACGAGGACCGCCGCGATGGCGCCAAACACCTTCAGCAGCGGCAGACGATTTGCTGGCCCGTCATTCTTGCTCGGAAGTGCGACATCTTCGGGTGGCTCGAAGGTCCGCGCCAGGCTCTCATCAATGCGGGCCTGAAGTTCAACCTCGGCGTGCAGCGCATCGTCTGCGGCGAGGGCGTCTTCGAATGCCCTGGCCTCGTCGGGACTCAACGCACCATCGAGATACCGCTCGATCTGCTGCTGGATGGGTTCGTGACCGTCACTCACTTGCCACTCCCCCCTTCCGCCTGCCGCGTACTCAGTTGATCCCGCATCGCCGCACGCGCTCGATGCACGTGGCTCATCGCCGTGCCCTCAGGGATCCCGAGGGCGCGCGAGACCTCCGCATAGCTCATACCCATGACGGTTCGAAGCAGCAGGCAGCACCGGACATCTTCGCTGAGTGACTGCATGGCCCGGACCACCCGATCGTCGAATCCCGCCTGGTCCTCCCGAAGCTCGCCGGACGATGAGATCACGTCGCCCGGACCCTGCCCGCCCGGGCTCGACTCCCGCTGATCCAGAAGGTGCGGGTCTGACGCGGCGGTTGCCCTTCGCTGCCTTCGCCTTGCTTCATTCGCCGCCACGTACCGCACGATCTGGCTCATCCAGGCGACGAAACTGGTCCCGGGCGTGTACTGGTCAAGCTTCCGTAACGCGATGACCGCCGCTTCCTGCACGAGGTCATCGGCGCGCACCCGATCCCCCTGGGCCGCGGAAGCAATACACCACAGCACGCGTGATACCTCCTGGAACTTGGCCGCAAAGGTCTCCGGGGTCAGTTTCGGACTGTGCTGATCCAGACCGGTCTCCTCCTGGATGTCTCCTCCACCGGATGTCACAAGCAGACCGACTCCTTGCAGAAACTGGGCGATCCGGCACGTTCCGGCTGATTTACTCGGTTCCGGGGACCCAGAGGTAGTAGAAGCCTGCGCCCGCGGGGACGACTTCGGAAGGATGGCCGATATCCAGGGACAGGAGGTTGATCGTCGTGCCACCCTCGCCCGTCCCGCCCGCGGATCGAGCATACGCTGATCGAGGACTCCGGCCGGCGGTGTGGTACTTCCGAAGCGAACTGCGCTGCACACCTGCCAGCCGCTTGGCCGCCTCCCACGCCGCATGCAGGTCGCCGACCTCATCCACGAGACCCTCCTCGCGAGCCTGCGAACCGGTGAAGACTCGGCCATCGGCGAGGCGGTCCAACTCCTCAGGCGAGAGGTTCCGCCCTTGCGCCACACGATCCCGGAAATCGGCGTAGAACCGATCGACGATCCCCTGCAGGATGCCGTAATGCGCTTCCTGCTCCGGCTCGAAGGGACTCGCCATGGCCTTATTCGGTCCACTCGTCACCGATCGGGCGCTGATGCCCAGCTTCTGCATCGCGCCGGACAGGTTGACGGTCTGCATGATGACTCCGATGGAGCCGGTGATCGTCGTCGACTGGGCCACGACATGATCGGCCCCGAGCGAGAGGTAGTAGCCGCCGCTCGCCGCCACCTCGCTCATGGAGACAACCACCGGGATTCCCGTCCGCTCACGAAATCGCACCAGTTCGCGGTACATGGACTCCGTCGCGGCAACAGTTCCGCCCGGTGAGTTGATGCGCAGAATGACGGCCCTGGCGTCACTGCGCTCGGCCTGATCGAGCCGAGCAACCAGACTGTCTACGGCATTCTCCCCCGCGCCCGGCGTCGCCACATGCGCGATGACGCCGGTCACGTCGATGAGCGCCACATGACCGGTTCCGCTCGCCCCATCATCCTTGAGCACCGTCGTGCTCTCGATCTCCCCCGCTGGTGGATCCAGATCGATGAGGATCCGCGACGGCAGACAGCCCGAAAGGCATCCGAGCGACCCCAGGATCAGCCCGAGCACGACGCAACCGCGCCAGGTTGTCACAATGGAGAGTGCGTTCATGGTCAGAAGTCTAACCGCGCGAGTCGAGCATGTCGGAACCTACCAAGCCGCGTCACATTCCCGTTCTTCTCCAGGAGGTCCTCGACCTGCTGGCGCCGCACCCGGGGGACACGGTCGTCGACTGCACCGCGGGCCTTGGCGGCCACGCCGTCCAACTCGCCCAGCAACTCGGCTCCAGTGGGCGCGTGGTTCTCAATGATCTTGATGCCCGGAACCTGCAGGCCGCAGAAGTCGCGGTTCGGCGGGCCAATTCGGCCATTGACATCACCCCCATCCAGGGCAATTTCGTGGATGTACCACGCCAGCTCCGCGCCGCAGATCTCAGGGCCGATGTTCTCCTCGCCGACCTCGGGTTCTCCTCCAACCAGATGGATGACGGCGCTCGCGGCTTCAGTTTCATGCGTGACGGCCCACTCGACATGCGCCTCGACCCGACGCAGGGTCGATCCGCTGCCGATCTCATTCACACGCTTCCGGAAGAGGAACTCGCCGCGATCATCCGGCGCTTCGGCGAGGAGCCCCGCGCCCGGGCCGTGGCAAGAAAACTTGTCGCAGAACGCGATTCCGCACCGATAGATACGACATTCCGTCTCACCACCGTGCTTCGTTCAGTTCTCGGCTCCCGCCACCCTTCCACCCGCATCGACCCCGTGACGCGTACCTTCCAGGCACTTCGAATTGCCGTGAACGACGAGGTCAGCAACCTCGAGTCGCTGTTGGAGTCGATCCGCCGAAGCGCCGAAGCGCTCCCGTCCGGGAGTTCCGCTGGCTGGCTGGCGGGTGGTGCACGGGTCGGGATCATCTCGTTTCACTCGCTCGAAGACCGGCTCGTGAAGCAGTACTTCCGCGAACTCTCCAAGCGAGGACTGGCGCGCCTCGTCACGCGACGACCGGTCGTCGCCGGAGAAGAAGAGGTGGACTTCAACCCGCGCTCACGATCGGCTAAGCTACGCGTGATCGAGTTGAACGACGCCGCGTGAGCGGTAACTTCGAACGGGTCGGCCCAACGGCTGGCCGGATTCATTGGCAGCACTGAAGGGCAAGGGACGTGCCCGAACGGCTGCGAAACGCCTCGGCGACATCCGTGCAAGGACGCAGACAATGACCCGAGAACAGAAACTCGCGCTCATCCTCGGTTTTGCCCTGACGCTGGCCGTCACGGTGCTCATCTCAGATCACTTCTCCAACCCTGACAGGGAATTCGGTGAGGTGGCCATCACGCCTGAACTGCTGTCGCCTCGCTCCGAGGTGGTGCTCGAGGCGGCTGGCGGCGATCGGGAGACGCCCACGACGCTCACCGAGACGGGAACGCGCTTCACCGAACCGAAGCCGCAGGAGCCCTATGTCTTCAACACCGGTGACCGGAACGACTCCTCAATCCGAGATCTGCTCTCCAACAACCGCCGCGCCACTGAGGACGCGGAGGACCAGGTCGCTCCACCCCGCCGCGACACCACCCGGGTTCCCCCTGAACCTCGCACGCCACAGCGTCACCAGATCGCTCCGCGCGACACGCTCTCGGCCATTGCCGCCCATTACTACGGCGACGCCAGCCTGACGAACGCCCTCGCTGACTACAACATCAGGCAGGGCTTCCTGAAGAACCGCGACATCATTCGCGTCGGCGCAACGATCCTCATCCCCGATCGCACCGAACTCGGTGCTCCGGCCGGTGACACTCCGAAGACTCCGACGCGAGCCGCACCGCGCACCTACAAGGTGCAACCGCGTGACACCGCGTGGGGAATCGCAGCCAAGCTCCTTGGAGACGGCAACCGCTGGAAGGACATCGCGGACCTGAACCCTGGAGTCGACCTCAACCGTCTGACCGTCGGCACCACGATCAAAGTGCCCGGTTCCTGACCCATCATGTTCGCCAAGCTCCTGATCCTGATCCTCGCCGGCTCGCTGACCGCAGCGTCCCTGCTGACCATTCGTCAACAGCGCATCCAGGCAGGACATGACATGATCCAGGCCTTTGACCGCGCACGGGCACAGGAAGAGCAACTCTGGCGGATGCGTACCGCGATTGCCGCTCACCTGCTGCCATCCGAGATCGAGCGCATGGCCTCGGACCTCGGTCCACTCGTCCCCATCCCCTACGACTGGTGCCCACCGCTCGCGGATCTGGAGAACGATGCTGAACGCCAACCGACATTCGCCTACATGACGGACGACTAGAGGATGACCGATCCGCTCGAACCGTTTCGCGAACTCCAGCGCCGCCGCGTTGACCGCATCGGCGTTGTTCTTCTTGCGCTGCTCGGTGTCGCGTTCGTTGCAGTCTTCGCGCGGGTCGTGCAACTCCAGATCCGGCCCGGCGATGCGCTCCAGCAACACATCTCCGAACATGTCAGTGCCCGGCACGAGTACGCCAGCCGCGGCAGCCTGCTCGATCGACGAGGTCGGATCATCGCCACATCGGAGGGCGCCCGCCGTCTGATCATTGATCCCACGCTTGTCAAGGAGCCCTATGGCGCACTCGTCAACGCGGTTGCCGAAGTGCTGAATGCGGAGCCTCACGTGATTGGCCAGCGTCTCATGGGCGCCATCTCCCGTAACCAACAGCGGGCCGAATCTGGCCGGCCCCCCTCCCGCTACCTGCGGATGGGCGACATCCTCGAACCCTGGCAACACGCGCGACTGAAGACGCTTCGCGAAGAGCATGAGTTCGCGTGCATCCAGTTCGAAGTGTGCCAGGTGAGAACAACGCATGCCATTGCCGGCATCGGCGGCGTCATCGGTAAAGTCGGCAAGGATGAGCAGGGACTGCTCGGCGCAGAACTCGCGTGGAATGAGTCCCTGCGTCCCGAGTCGGGACGCCTGCGCTTTGTGCACGACGGGCTCGGTGAGCCACTCTGGGCACGTGTCGGCGGGCATGATCAGGCCAGCGAGGGTGACGACATTCGGCTCAGCATTGACCTCGTCCTGCAGCAGATCGCATGGGAGGAGTTGGCAACCGGCCTCGAACAGGCTGATGCCGCCGGCGGTCGGATCATCATCCTCGATCCCACGTCGGGTGAGATCCTTGCGATGGCGGACCAGATCCGAGATGTGCCCGCACTCGTCCCCTTCGATTCCGAGTCCTACGGGCGATGGCTCGCGTCCGGTGCCCGCGGCTTTCACCCCCGTTACGAGACGATTCGTCCTGACCCCGGCCGGGCGTCAGATGACCCGGCGCTCTCGCGCAGCCGCTGCGTCGAGGATCTCTATGAACCAGGCTCCACCTTCAAGCCCTTCATGTGGTCCGTTGTCACCGAGCGCGGACTGGCAACTCCGGAAGAGATCATTCCGACTCACCAGGGTCGGTGGCGTGCGCCGAACGGGCGTGTTCTCGAGGATGTGTACGCGGCCCGAGAACTGAGTTGGAGCGACGTGCTGAGGCACTCCTCCAATATCGGAATGGTCCAGGTGACCACGCGATTGACGGATGCCCAGATGCGCTCCGATGTCCTGCGCTTCGGGTTCGGTCGCCCGACGGGCGTTGGACTTCCCGGCGAATCGCCCGGACTTGTGACACCCGCCTCCCGCTGGAGCAGTCACACGCAGACCAGTGTTTCCATGGGCTATGAAATCGGCGTGACGCCCATCCAGATGGCGCGGGCGTTTTCCGTTTTCGCACGCAACGGCGACCTCGCAGGCACGCTTCCGCCCGTCCGACTGCGCGCCGTCACCGCCGAACAACTGCACGCCGAGACGAAGACACGTGTGCTGCCCGACTGGGTCTCATACCTTGCCCGTGATGTCATGGTCGCCGTCGCGGATGCAATGAGCCGGCGCGCTCAGAGCAACTACAGGGACGAACCGCCACTCAATTACTCACTCTTTGGCAAGTCGGGGACCGCCAAGATCGTACGGCCAGACGGTCGCGGCTACCTCAAGCGGCAGTACAACTCCAGTTTCATCGCCGGTGCACCGGTCGCAGAACCACGCATTGTCGTCCTGGTGGTCATCGACGATCCTGGCCCGTCGCGGATCGAAAATCGCTCGCACTACGGCTCGCTCGTCGCCGGTCCGGTGGTCCGTCGGGTCGTTCGCCGGAGCCTGCAGTACCTCGGCGTCCCCGAGGATGCGTCCCCGGACAATGCGACAGCATCCGCACGCTGATCAGGTCAACTCGGCATCAGCCGCGCGTACCGCGTCGCAGAAGGCGCGGATCCGATCCGGGTCCTTGATGCCACGTTCCGACTCCACACCGCTTGACACATCAACGGCGTACGGCCGCACGATGCGGATGGCCTCACCGACATTCTCCGGCGTCAGGCCACCGGCCACGATGAGTGGATGGACGACACTCTCCCGCACAGCCGCGAGTCTCTCCCAGTCAAACGTCTGTCCCTCCCCGCCTGCTGAACCGTCGACGAGAATCGCAACGACTTCATCGACCGGTGCCCAGCGCCCGAGTTCTTCCACGATGGTGTCGTCGTTGAACCTGATCGCCTTGATCACCGGAGTCATGTAGTCCCGCGCCTGCGGAATCGACTCGCTGCCGTGCAACTGCGCAAGATCAAAGGGAGCGGCCTCCTGGATCTCGTCGAAGGCCTCGGTCTTCGCGTTGACCGTGAGTCCCACGGTTGACACGAAGGGCGGGAGCGCCTGGAGAATGTCCCAGACGGCCTCCGGCTCGACGTAGCGCGACGAGTTCTTCGCAAAAACGAAACCGAGCGCATCAGCACCTGCGTCTACTGCGAGCAGTGCCGTCTCGGTATCGCGGATCCCACAGATCTTGATTCGGGTGCGTGGCATGGTCAGGCAAGTTCCTTGCGAAGTTCAGCGAGCGTGGCTCGGCTCTCGTCGTCGAGTCGATGCTCCCGAATAGTCGAAAGCAGTTCGCCGGCGCGTACCGGGTCGTTGAGATAACGGGCATTGATCAGCGCCAGGAGCAATCGGATGCCATCCGACTCCGCGTCCGTCGTGTATCGACGCAGAAAGCCCTCGTACGCCGAGGCTGCATGCTGGTGCTGGCCGGACGCCATCAGCACGTTGGCAATCTGCAACTGGGCATCGCGGCTCATGACCGCATCCGGGTACGCCTCCAGCAGTTGGATGTACGCCGCGGCTGCCTTGTCGGCCTCTCCTGAGGCGAGTGTTGCACTGACTTCGGCTCTTCGTTCCGCATAGGCCTCCGATGCCGGCGTACTGCGTGAGAGACGACTTCGGTCCCGTTCACCCACCCGCCCCATCCATGGATCGCGTCCCTGCTTTGCAGTAAGTTCACGAAACTCGCGCCGTCGCCTCGCCTGCCGGAACATGCTGAACAGGTCGTACGGCTGACGATCAATGACCCGGAAGGCCAGCAGTACGAAACTCGTGAAGATGCCGCACGCATAGCCGCCAAGGTGAGCGGCATGGGCGACCCCAGAATCAACGAACAGGCTCTGCAGGAGGAAGTCATACGTGATCGCGAAGGCGATGAACCACCACGCCGGGATGGTGAAAATCCCGATCAGGAAGAAGAAGAGCAACACGCGCATCGATGTACGTGGAAAGAAGACCAGGAATGAGCCGGTGATGGCTGCAACCGCACCGCTGGCACCGAGGGATGCGCCGTAGCCGAACCCCGGGTGGTACTCGGTCGCGGCGATCTGCGCCAGCCCCGAAATCACGGCGCCCGCAAGATAGAGGAGCAGGAACGGGATTCGGCCCAGTCGCTCCTCGACCGCAGAGCCGAAGACCCACAGGAAGAGCATGTTGCCGCCGAGGTGCATCAGGCCGGCGTGAAGGAACGCTGAGGTGAAGAACTGCCAGATGGCGAACTGGTCCGCGCCTGCATGCAGGACCGTGCGGTCCAGGACCTTCTGAGCAAGGGCCGGATCGACGCCGCTGAGGATCTCCATGGCAATCGCCACGAGGATGTTCGCCCCGATGAGCCAGTACGTGATGACAGTCGGGCGGCGACGCTGGACGTCCGTGCCCAGAGGGATGAGCATGTCCGCATTGTACGGAGCAATCAGCCCCTCGCAGGTCACATCGGTTGCAACACCCCCCTACAATTCCGCCATGCCGCCTCCCGTGATCGTTCTCCTGTCGCTGATCGTCGTGCTGGCCGTGATGACCGTCATTCTGGTCACACGGGTCTCCGTCAAACGTCGCCGCGGCATCCAGGAATTCGTCGCGGCACACGACTTGATCTACGAGAAGAAAGGCGACAAGGCATTTCGGAAGGCGTGGGCCGCACTGCCTGAACTGCCGGATCGTGGCAACATCACCAACCTGATCTACGGCTTGATGGGCGACCATGAGATGACCCTCTTCGAGCACACGCACGTCGTCATGGCGGGCAACACACCCATGGCGATCATGCATACCGTCGCAGCGGCCGAGATCTCACCCGGCATTCCCGAGACCCACCTGATTCGCAAGAACCTCTGGCGTTCGCTGGCATCGGCCCTTCGGGGTGCAGAGAAGGTCGGCATGTCCGACCCCGAATTCGATCGTGAATGGCTGGTGCGTGCCGATGATCCCGAGTACGCGCACGCGCTCCTGACGCCGGAAGTCCGCGCGCTGCTGCGTGATCGAAAGACAGATCGAGGGTGGCACTTCTTCGGTGGCAAGGCAGCCGTTGTGCTGCGTCGGCAGATGAGCCAGGGCGTGCTCGATGACGTGGTCGGCCGACTCCTTGTTGTCTGTGATCACATTCGGACCATCGATAGGATGCCCGTCTCGGCAGAGGGAGAATTGCAGTCATGAGTCAATCCGAACTGTCGCATCTGGATGCTGAGGGCCGCGCCCGTATGGTCGACGTTGGCAGCAAAGCGGTTGTCAGACGTTCGGCCGTCGCCGAAGGCTTCGTGCACGCCTCGGCATCCACGATCGATCGAATCATGTCGGGCGACACACCCAAGGGCGACGTCCTCGCGGTCTCCAACGTCGCGGGGATCCAGGCCGCGAAAGCCTGCGACCGCCTGATCCCGATGTGCCACTCACTCCCACTGGACGTGGTCACGCTCCGTTTCGAGCGAGCCGATTCCGAGGCTCTCCGGATCGAAGCGACGGTGCGGACGAGTGCCCGCACGGGGGTGGAAATGGAAGCCCTGACTGCGGTCAGCGTTGCCGCACTGACCGTGTATGACATGACCAAAGCAATTGACAAGAGCATGTCCATCGACGGCATCCGGCTGCTTGAGAAGACGAAGGAACCGGCCGACGGCTGATGCCTTACGGCATCGCGGCGGCCATGTCCACCGTTGCTCCCGCCATCTCGATGATGCCGGACGGTTCGCGATGTTCACGCAGCAGCGCGATCAGCCGGGCCATGTCATCGCGCATCGGTGCCGTGAACGTCATGGTCTGGTTGGTCATCGGGTGCACGAATGAAAGCAGCGCTGCATGCAGTGCCTGCCGATCCATGACAACGTTCGAAGGATCCGAAGTATCGCCCGTCAGCATGGGCAGTGTTGTGATCCGACCTTCGTACATGTCGTCGCCGACGAGCGGAAAGCCGAGGTGCGACATGTGGACGCGAATCTGGTGCGTACGACCGGTCTTCAACTCGAGTTCGACGAGCGTGTAGTCCTGGTAGCGTTCGCGTACGCGGTACAGGGTAACGGCCGCCTTCCCAAGATCATCATGGCGCACGACCATCCGCTCGCGCAGACCCTTCACCTTCGATGGGTGCGGACCGATGGGAAGTTCGATGACATCGGCCGGATCCGGCAATTCGCCCTGCAAAACCGCAAGGTAGCGCTTGTCAACTCGGCGCAACTCGAACTGTCGACCGAGTTTCCAATGCGCCTCGTCGGACTTCGCGACGACCATGACACCACTGGTCTTTCGATCGAGGCGATGAACGACCCCAGGACGCGCGGACTCCTCGCCCACGGAAGAGAGGTCCTCGATGCCGCCTCCCTGCTTCTGGAAATGGTGCACGAGCGCATTGAGGAGCGTGCCGGAATGGTGACTTCGAGCGGGGTGTACGATGATGTCCGGAGACTTGTTCAGGACAAGCAGGTGCTCATCTTCGAACAGGATGTCGATCGGGATGTCTTCAGGCTGAATGGACTTCGCCGGGGGTGGTGGGAGCACGACTTCAACTTCATCGCCAAGCCGGAGCTTCGTCGATGCCTTCGGCTGCCGCCCATTCACCGTGACTTCGCCAAGTTCGATGAGGCGCTGCAACTGATTCCGGCTCATGAATGCGATGCGATCCACGAGGTACCGGTCAAGTCGCTTGTTCAGGTCACGCGAGAGTTTGAAAGACACCCGCCGAAGGCCCTCATCATCACCTTCGCCGAGTTCCGCTGCGACACGAACCGCATCGGGATCGACCTTTCCGCCGGGTCCGATGAGGCTGGGTCGGGAGGGTGTCTCACCCTCGGAAGAGGTCATCCCTCGTCCTGGCCATCCGATTCGGGTTCGTCATCGCCGGTGCCGTCCGTCTCGGTTGCGCCCTCGGCGTCGGTGCCTTCTGTGCCACCGGCATCCGGAGATTCGATGACAGGCGTCGCGTCTTCACCCTCTATGACGCCTTCATCAGGTGGGAGCACACCCGGGACCTCAATCGGCTCCGGGGGGAGATTTGTTGCTGACCTCGGAAGCTGATCCTCGCTGACGGCCGGAATGGGTTCGCGCAGCGTAGGCAGGCTCGCCAGAAGTTCGCGCGACATCACGATCTGGTCATCCAGCCCGCCGGTGCTCTCCGCCACCTCGATGATGCGGTTGAGCAGCGACTCCGCCTCAGCAAAATCCTCGTCGCCGCCCCTGCTGAGAAGTGCAGACACGACACCCTGACGAGCCGCCTGGGCAAGGATCACCTTGCGCGGATCAGATTCCGTCGCAGTCAGCACCTCGCGATACGTGGCTTCCGCCTTGTCGATGTACTCATTGATCTCAGCGTCGGAAAGATCCTCCGCTTCTTCACCGGAACCCTCCGCGCCGATCATGGCCGTACGCAGACACACCGCCGCGGCGTCCAGTCGCGCCAACTCCGGTACAGCCGCCTGGCCCTGGTGAGCCGAGGCCACATCAAGCAACGCCAGGTAACTCCCCTGCACGGCGCCGTTCTCAAAGGACCGGGTGCTGTCCCAATCCGCGAACGCGTTGTCGACCCACTGGTCCTGGAGTCGATCCCAGTACATCTTGCCGGCGTAGGCCGCGACAATCACGAGCACCACGGTCAGGATGCGGTTGCCCCACTTCCGGAGCCAGTTGATGAACTCCTGGTTCAGGCGGGAATCCTGGAGACCTGCACCAACCTCGACCTTCTGTTGACGTTCGTCCATTTCGCATCCAATCCCGGGCAGAGGCGCTGAATCCCTGTTGAAACCCGTCCAACGGGAGAGAATCGCCAAGGATAGCGGCTGCGATGCGGCCGGGCAACACCGAGGTGCGGGTTCAATCCTGCTCAAGCCGGGGTTCGAACAGCCACCGGCCGGGGAGGTCCAGGCAGGCATCCGGAACAAGACGCTGACGCGCCTCCCTTGCCAGTTCGGGAAGCCCGACGCCGGTACGCACCGATGTCTCCACGTCCACTCCATCCACCCGGCCTCGATCGCACCGAAGGCCGCACCGGAGGAGGGGCATGCCCTCGCCCAGGCCCATCTCCCGAAGGTCGGGAGCCGGATGCTGCTCGTCCGAGCAGAGGAGTACCAGATCCGCCCGAAGCACGGAAGGCCGGGCCAGATCCCATGCATCCGCCTCCAAACCCCCCATGCCGTCATCCCAGCCCGGAAGGTCAATCCACTGAACGGCAAGCCCGTCGACGACCAGCGCCACCCCGATGTGGTCGCGAGTCGTCCCGGGAACGTCGGCCTCCAAGGCCACCCGACGACCGGCCAGCTTGTTGAGAAGCGAACTCTTGCCGATATTCGGCGCGCCCACCGCGGCGACCACGGGAGGAAGGAGCACTCGCTGGAGCGTCTGCTCCGCGGCCGCGTCCATGCGGTGATCGACGCCGGCCTCCCACCGCCTGACCTGCTCAAGCAGGAGCGGAATCGCCATCGGGCTGTACGACCGGCTCAGGACATCGAGCGCGATCGCCTCGGGTGCCGACCGCGCCTCCGGAAACGTGGACCGTGGATCCGATGGCCGCACTGGAAACCCGGCCTCGTCAAGGGCTGCACCGAGTCTGCGAACCACGTACTGTCCGCCATGCGGCATCAGGTGCATCACCGTCGAGGACCAGCGCACCACGATCCCGTGGTCAACGCCGAGCAGTGAACGCAGGCAGACTTCCCCGGGGCTGACGGGCGAAGGAAAGAGCCCATCGATCTCGCTCTCACTCCCCTCGACACACACCACGGCGATCGCACCGCTCCCCGCGCGCCCAGCGGCCGGTACCGGTGTCAGCAGCGTGTGGCCCGGCGCGGTCATGGATTGTCATCATCTTCGTCGCGATCGATGGCGCGAACCGCTGTGACAGCGATGCCGACGAGTGTGAGGTCAGGCACAATGCGCTCGATCAATTCATCGCCGCCGAAGAGCAGTTCCGCATCGCCCCCGGTGGCCACGATCAGCGGGTATGCCTCGTAGGCCTCCGCATACCGCTCGGTGAGCATCCGCACCAGGCCGCGGATTCCATAGAAGACGCCGTTGAGGATGGCCTGCACCGAATCACGCCCGAAGGGATCATCGAGTGGAGCTCGGAGCTCGATGTCAGGCAGCGCACTGGTCCCTTCCGACAGGGAGCGCAATGCCATCCGCGCACCGGGAGCAATCGCGCCGCCCTGGAAGACACCGGTCCCGTCGATGAAGTCAACCGTGACCGCCGTTCCCGCATCGACGACCACACAGGCCTGCTCGAAGAGACTGAAAGCGCCGCACGCGGCGAGGAATCGGTCCTGACCAGTTCGGTTGCCGGCATCGAGACGATGATCAATCGCAATGCCGAGATCCTCGCCGACAAGGAAGACCCTGCGGTCCGACGCACTTCGAATGCCACGCTGCAGGACCTCGGACATGGGTCGATTGACCGACGCGATAACGATCGCTGCCTCGTCATCGATATCGAGCACGGCGCGAACGACGAGTTCCGGATCACCATTGGCGACGCGGCGGGTCTCACCGATGCCCTTGTGCGGCTGAGCGAGATCGTAGACCCCGATCAATGTATTCGTGTTGCCGACCATCACGGCAACGATGCGGGTTGAGTCACTCATCAGCAGGTCCTTCGGCATACTTCATTGAAACGTCTACCAACTGGCGGGCCAGACGACACGCCACCGGGCCGGGCTTGCCGGGCCCGGTCGAACCGACGGGCTGACCGCCCAGAGCCACCACTGAGATCAGCACCGTCACGGTGCCGATCAGCATGATCTCATCAGCCACTTCGATCTCCTCCACCGAGATCGGGCGCTCATCGACGCCGAGATCTCTGAGGAGCAGCGCGCGTGTCACACCCGGAAGCAACGATGCGCCCCGGGTCGGCGGCGTCACCACCTCACCCCCGAAAACCGCAACCACGTTCGTCGTGATGCCTTCCGTGACCAATCCGTCCCGATGCAGCACGGCCTCCTCACATCCCGCCTCCGACGCTTCGATCGCAGCCACCACACTTCCCAGCAGGCTGACCGCCTTGATCTGGCCGCGAAGCCAGCGTGAGTCCTCGAGCAACTCGGCACTGACAGTTCGCGGCGTCGCATAGCTCTCAAGTTGAGGGAGCGGAGACGCAAACCCGAAGACCGTCGGCACGAGGTCGTCCGGCGGCACGCGGCGGCGCGCGACCGGGCCGTGACCGGGCGTGCCACGCGTGACATGCCAGTAGATGAATGCATCCCTCAGGCCGTTCGCTCGCAGAAGTTCGAACGTCGGTTCTCGGAGTGCCGCGGCATCACACCCTCGAATGCGCAATGCATCAAACCCGGCATTCATACGCTCCAGATGCTGGGTGAGCGCCACGACCCGACCCTGTTCGGCACGGAGGCCCTCATAGACACCGTCTGCAAGCAGAAAGCCACGATCGAAGACCGAGACCTGCGCGTCGGCGGCGTCAACCAGTGTGCCATTGAGGTGGACTCTCATTCCGACTCCCGGAGCAGATCGGAAAGCGCACGCTCTTCCACGGAATCCAGCATCATCTCACGGATGCTCTGGACATCCTGATTCACATCATCCTCATCCGCGCGAATCGCGTACCCGGCCTGGAGCACGCTTCGCAACGCGATCTTCGCGGGAGGCCGGGCGAGGCTGTACGCGGATGCGTCGTTTCCATCATCAACATCGTGAATCAGCCCCTGAGTGCGGAACCGATCGATACATCGCTCCATCCCGCGCCCCGAGAGTCCGGTCTGCTCTGCGAGCGCCTCGACCGTCACGGCCTTTCCCTCTTCGAACGCCCTGGCAATACTGACCATGATCGCGACCCCGTCAGCGGGGTCGAAGCCGATCGGTTCCTCGCGGCCCAGGCTGATTCGCTCGACCTGCTCATGCGTCATCCACTGCATGGCAGATGTCACCTCGAGACCGAAGAGCACGATCAGCCACGTGAAATAGATCCACAGGAGAAACACCGGCAGGATCGCGAGGGAGCCATAGATGTCCCCGGTCTGGGCGCCATTGCCCGTCATCTCCGTGACAAACCAAGTCAGCGCAGTCTTGGCAATCTCCCAGAGCACCGCGGCGACCAACGCCCCCACCGCTGCATAACTCGCTGAGACGCGCGTGTTCGGAAGCAGGCGGTATGCGACAAGCAGGAAGAGCCAGGTGACACCGATTCGCGTCAGCAACTGGAGGGGAAGCGTGGCCCACAGCGCCCACGCCGGCATGCTCGTCAGCATGCTCTGGTACGCCTGGCTGATCGTGAAACTCAGGACCAGCCCGAGTGAACCCAGCGTGAGGATCGTCCAGTAGTAGGTCAGCCGGATCATCATCTTCCGGCCCCGGGGGGCCCGGCAGATGGTGTTGAACGACGTCTCGATCTGGATGACAAGCGACAGTGCCGCGTAGATCAGCAACCCCAGGCCAACCACCGCAATGACGCCGAAGTTGATCTCCGAGACCCGACCGGCTGCCGACGAGATGTACGTCTCCAGGTAATCCGCGAGCCGCGTGTCCTGCACCTGTATGTCCGCGATCCCCGTCCACTCGAAGATCTTCCCGAAGAGACGCTCGACGCCATCCTGCTTGTAGAACGCATTGAGCAGCACCAGCGCAAGCGCCATCATGGGGACAAGGCTGAAGATCGTGCGATAGGCGAGCGCGGCCGCCATTTGAGGGGCACGATGAGCAACCAACTGCCTGCCACCCTGTCGCGCCAGCACGGCCGCATAGAGTGCCAACCGCTCGATCCGACGCTCCGGAAGTTGCTCAAGGCTCTTGGTCCCGGCAACCGCCTGCACGATGTCAACCAGGCCCCGTATCAACGCTTGCGTCCTTGATCCTTCCGACTCTTGCCGGCCGCCGGACGTCCCTTCTTGCCCACCGCGCGGCGCAGTGCCTGCACCTCGCCGCGAGTCAATTCACGCCATTCCCCCAGGCGCAGTCCCTTGAGTCGAAGCGGTCCCATGTCGGTCCGAACCAGTTTCTTGACGTTGAAGCCCACGCTTGCGAGCATGCGACGCACCTGTCGGTTCCGCCCCTCGGTGAGAATCAGTTCGAGAATGGTCCGCTCCGGCTCGGACCGGACGATGCAGAGCTGCATGCCCTGGGTCCGCCCACCGCCCGTGGTCTGGCCGTCGCGTCGATTCGCAAGGTGGACGCCACCTTCGAGTCGCTCAATGTCCTCCGGAGCGACCCGCCCCTTGACCGTCACACGGTATTTCTTGGGAACACCGTACCGGGGATGCGTCAGCTTGTTGGCAAGCTCCCCGTCATTGGTCAGCAGCAGCAGTCCCATCGTGTCGTAGTCGAGCCGTCCGACCGGATAGAGACGGGCGCCGGAAGGGTGATTGACGAGATCGCGTACCGTCCGCCGACCCGCCGGATCATCCAGCGTGCACACGGTGTTGCGGGGCTTGTACAGCAGGACATAGACGTGACGCTCGGGCCTCGGAAGGCGACGGCCCTCCACGACGATGTCATCCTGCTCCGGGTCCACCCAGGCGGGCAACTCCAGCAGCACTTCGCCATTCACCATCACCGAACCGGCCTCGATCAGTTCCTCGCACCGACGACGTGAACCGACCCCCGCGGCTGCGAGGACCTTCTGGATCCGCTCGCCGCGCGAGGCATTGCGCAGGTCGGCGTCTTCTGGGCTGGAATCGGGCTGACGGGGCATCGTTGCATTGTACGGGGGGCAGGAAACGCCCGCCTGCTGGAGCCCGTCCCCTTCAATGTCCGATGATTTCCGCATGAGCCAAGGTCATCACCCCCCGGTCTCCCGACTCCGGCTCGGCCTCACTGATGCCGATGCCGCACCAAGCCCGCCATCGACGGTCTTTGTCTCCCCCCGCGTCATCGACAAGGTGGCTTTCGAGGACTATGCGACCCGGCTTCGGGCGATACTCGAAGAGATCCGGGCCGAAACGGCTCGGCTGGAGGCCACCATGAGCCGGTGCGAGGAAACCGCCTCCAAGCTCCTCAAGATCGAGCGACGCCTGAATGAGCGCGCTGCGAGCCCACCCATTCCGGTCACGCGCAGATCAATCCCCATGCCGACAACACCCGATTGAGATCATCGAAGTCGACATCCCCGTCGCCGTCGGTGTCGCCGTTGGTGAAGGGTGCCTGGAGCGTGTTCCAGTTGCCGAGGACCTGGTTGAGGTCATCGAAGTCGACATCGCCGTCACCATCCGTGTCCGCCTGATCACGATGAGTCACCCGAATCTCGGTCACGGCTCCGGTGCCGGTCGCCAGCGGCTCATTGACAAGCACACGCCCGGTTGCCGGGTCATGCGCAAAGGCGACTGGTGAACCGTTGAGCGTCACGGCGCAGACCGGCGCACCACCCGGAATGCGAGCCGCGGTGTCCACGTCGAGGGCGCTGCCGGTATTGTTGATGAACCGGTGCGTCTCACCGAAGGCGTCTCGTGAAACCTCAACATCGACGCTGTGCCCGCCCAACACCACGTTGTCGAATGACATCGTGCTCCATCCGGAGGGCAGCTTGGGTTCGATCCTGAGCACGTTCCCCGGCGCATCGGGATCCAGGTCAAGATAGATCATCATCGCATCCACGAAGAATGACATGGACTCCCACGCGTTCGGGAACGCCGTCTGGAGCAGGTAATCCGTCTCCCCCGGATACAGCAGGCTGTTCGAGGGCGCGATCTGCTCGGCGCCAAGGCCGATCGGACCGATGCGATCCAGCAACAGGCCCATCCTGTAGGTGTGATTGTCGATGTCGGCCGCCCCTGGATTCAGGTCCTGCCGCCAGGCGTAGTGGCACCCATACCACATGGTCGTCAGGAACCAGGGACTCGCATTGGCGTTGGGAGCACCGGGGTTGTTCCAGTAGCCGTCGCCCCAGTAGCGGTTGATCAGACCATCCCACTCGCCGCCGAAGTTCACAAGGGGGTGGTTGTTCCCGAAAGCATCCGTTGCAACCCCGTTCATCCGATCCACAACCAGTGTCAGCAGCGCGCTGTCCATGTCGAAGATATCGAACGGGTAGCCAACGCCGAGCTGAGAGATGTCCGTGTTCTCGCCGTTCCAGACGTACCGGTCCACGACGCCCTGGAAGATTTCCGCTTCCCGCGCATCGAAGAGCGCCTTGTCGTTGTGGTAGTTGCACGTCCCCGGTCCACCGGGGCACACCTGCTGATCGAGGATCTCCGCAATCGCTGAGGCATCACGAAGGCCGCGAACCACCGAGGCATTCGAGTAGAGGAACGTGTCGAAGGACAGGCCCATGCGTTCCAGCACCGCCAGCGCGCGGCGCGTCGACCCCTCGCCGAGCAGCCCCTCGGGCGGGCTCGCGATCGATCCGCGTGCGGCCGGGTCGGGATGCCAGGCGGCGATGTG
>JAUIHS010000012.1 GCA_030432255.1 Phycisphaerae bacterium | reverse complement strand
GAACTGGAGGCCGCCATCGGGTTTGTCCAGCGTGATCAACTGGAACCGACATTCAAGATCCTGGCGCGCGTGAAGCACATCCAGGCCCAACTCTTCAACCAATGGGCCGTCCTCCAGACACTGACACCGACCGAGTATCTCCAGTTCCGGCACGTGCTGGGGCCGGCAAGCGGCTTTCAATCTCATCAGTATCGCCTGATCGAGTTTCTGCTCGGCAACAAGGATGAGGACGCTCTCCGCGTGTTCGGCCACGCACCGGAGATCAAGGATCGCCTCGAAGCCGCGCTGCGAGCCCCGAGTCTCTACGACGAGATTCTTCGGTACCTGCATCGTCATGGTCTCGGAATGCCGTCGGAGGTGGTGGAGCGGGACTGGGCACAGCCTCGTGAAACAAGTGAAGGCGCCATCGTCGCCCTTGAGCGGGTCTACAACGATCCCGCCGAGCACTGGGACGCATACGAAATGTGTGAGAAGCTCATTGACGTGGAAGAGCAGTTTTCGTTGTGGCGTTTCCGACACATGAAGACCGTGGAACGGATCATCGGCTACAAGACGGGCACCGGAGGCTCTTCGGGCGTCGGATTCCTGAGACATGCCGTCTTCATCCGGCTCTTCCCGGAACTCTGGGATGTGCGCACCAGGCTGGGGAGGTCGTAGGTGCAGACCCGCCACATCATCGTCCTGCTCGGCGGCATCGGCCTCTGTTTCATCGGCGTGGCCCTGGGGCTGATCTACATGGACTTTCGGGCGCGCGAGGGTGCGTGGGTCGAACTCTCGCACCGGCCGCATATCAGCGACTCGGAACGCGACGCCCTGATGGCGGCGTGGGATGCGGGCTCCGAGCAATGGGGCGCGCTGGTCGCCGGTTCACTCGGTGCGGCCCTTTGCGGAGCGGGCGGAATCATGCTGATCCTCGAGCTGCGCTGGTTCCAGAGAAAGGACGATCGTGCTGAAGGTTGACATCCACACCCACATACTCCCGGAGTCCTGGCCCGACTTGCGCGAACGGTATGGGTATGGGGGGTTCATCCGGCTGGACCATCACAAGCCGTGCTGCGCCCGCATGATGGTGGACGATCGGTTCTTCCGGGAGATCCAGGACAACTGCTGGGACCCGCAGGTGCGCATGCGGGACTGTGATGTCACCGGCGTCGATGTCCAGGCGCTCTCGACGGTCCCCGTGATGTTCAGCTACTGGGCCAGGCCCGCCGACGCACACGACCTGTCGCGCCTGCTCAATGACCACATCGCAGAAATCTGTGCACGCTATCCGAGGCGCTTCGTGGGGCTTGGCACCATCCCGATGCAGGAGCCGGAACTGGCGTGTCGCGAACTCGAACGCTGCATCAATGAACTGGGCATGTCGGGTGTACAGATCGGCTCGCACGTCAATCTGCCCGGTGACCCCATTGCGCCGCACAACAAGGCGAAGGACTGGAACCTCAACGAGCCCGCACTCTTCCCCGTCTTCGAGACGGCCGCGAGGATCGGGGCGGCAGTTTTTGTTCATCCGTGGGACATGATGGGGACGCCGCAGATGTCGAAGTATTGGCTGCCATGGCTCGTCGGCATGCCGGCGGAGTCCTCCCGCGCGATCTGCTCGGTGATCTTCGGTGGCGTCCTCGAGCGTCTTCCGGATCTTCGCATCGGCTTCGCGCATGGCGGCGGCAGCTTTCCGGGAACCGTTGGTCGTGTTCAGCATGGGTTCGATGTCCGGCCCGACCTCTGCGCGATCGATAACAAGGTGCCGCCACGAGACTACCTCGGGCGTTTCTATGTGGATTCGCTGGTGCACGATCCAGACTGCCTGCGTGCGTTGATCGGGCTTGTCGGTGCAGACCGGATCGCGCTCGGATCCGACTACCCGTTCCCCCTGGGCGAGCACCATCCCGGCAGTCTGATCGAGTCCATGGGTGACTTGTCTGACGCCGTCAGGCAGCAATTGCTCAGCGGTACCGCCCTTGAGTTCCTGGGATGTGCCGCCTCCGACTTCGGGGACGTGGCATGACGGGGCCGCAGGAATTCCGGCCGGATGCTGATTTCGCGCGCAAACTGGAAGCGGCTGACCCGGTTCCGTCCCGTCGGGATCACTTCTGCATTCCGCCGATGCCATCTGATCCGGAGCGCGAGTCGATCTATCTCTGCGGCAATTCGCTGGGCTTGATGCCGCGTGATGCGCGTCCGGCGATCGAGGCGTTCATGGACGACTGGGCCCGCTACGGTGTCGAAGGGCACTTCGAAGCGCGCGATTCGTGGTACGACTTTCACGAGCCGTTGCGTGCCCCCCTCGCGCGACTCGTAGGTGCGCATCCACACGAGGTCGTGGTGATGAACACGCTCTCCGTCAACCTGCACCTGCTGATGGCATCCTTCTACCGCCCCACCGCTGATCGTTACCGGATTCTCATAGACGGCCCCTGCTTCCCTTCTGATGTCTACGCGGTGAAGAGCCAGATTCGTTTCCATGGGTTCGATCCCGATGATGGCCTGGTCTGGGTGCGCCCCCGGGACGGCGAACATATGATCCGCACCGAAGACATCGAAGACCGCCTGAGCGGTGACCACGGGATCGCGCTGGTGCTCCTCGCCGCCGTCAACTACTACAGTGGACAGCACTACGAAATGAAGCGCATCACGCAAGCTGCCCGTGCGGCCGGGTGCCTCGTCGGTTGGGATTGCGCTCACGGCCTCGGAAATGTGCCTCTGAACCTGCATGAGACCGGCGCAGACTTCGCGGCGTGGTGTCACTACAAGTATGGCAACGCAGGAGCGGGAGCGATCGCCGGCGCGTTCGTGCATGAACGATGGGTGCGGGAGATGGATCTGGATGCATACGCAGCGATGCCCCGCTTCGAGGGCTGGTGGGGAAACGACCCGGCGACACGTTTTCGCATGGGTCCGGACTTCACACCGGTGCGCAGCGCGGATGCGTGGGCACTGAGCAACCCGCCGATCCTCTCAATGATCCCGGTGAAGACCTCACTCGGTATCTTTGACGACGTTGGGCTGGATGCGCTGCGCCAACGGAGTATGCGCCTGACGGGGTACCTGGAGAGACTGATCGAGAGTGTGGGATCGGAGGATGTCCAGGTGATTACGCCCCGGGATCCCGCCGCTCGAGGATGCCAGCTGTCCCTTCTCGTATCAGGTGGACGGGCGTTCTTTGAACGCCTTCAGGCTGCGGGCGTGATCTGCGACTTCCGGGAACCGAATGTCATCCGCATCGCCCCGACGCCCTTGTACAACACATACGAGGACTGCTGGCGCTTCGCCGAGGTACTTCGGGAGATGAAGACATGACTGATCTCGGATCTCGCCACGTCGTGGTCGCAGGTGCCGGCCTCGGCGGTGCCCTAGTGGCATGCGAACTCGCGGCGATGGGATATCGCGTTTCAGTCTACGAGCGGCGGCCTGATCCGCGCGCTGCAGGGTTCGTCGGCGGACGTTCCATCAACCTGGCGCTGTCGGCGCGGGGCATCGCAGCCCTGGAACGGGTCGGGTTGACGGCGCGCGTCCTCGCAGATGCGGTTCCGATGCGGGGGCGCATGATGCATGATGTCGGTGGCGAACTCGCGTATCAGGCCTACAGCAAGGATCCGCGCGAGGCCATCAACTCGGTTTCGCGCGGTGGACTGAACGTCACGCTGCTGGAGGCCGCGGATGCCTATGACAATGTCACCCTGTTTTTCGAGCATCGATGCGTAGACATCGAGCCCGATGGATCATCCATCGTGTTCGTTGATTCCGAAGGGCGCATCGTTCAGCCGGAAGCGGACCTGATCATCGGTGCGGACGGAGCGTTCTCGGCCGTACGTGGTTTCATGCAGAAAACTGAGCGATTCAACTACAGCCAGTCGTACCTCGAGCATGGGTACAAGGAACTGCATATTCCGCCGACATCCTCCGGGGACTTCGCCATGGAGCCGAATGCGCTCCACATCTGGCCTCGTGGCGGCTCCATGATGATCGCGCTGCCCAACGCTGATCGTTCGTTCACGTGCACACTCTTCTGGCCATTCAAGGGTGAGCGCAGCTTCGACGCGGTCCGGACTCGGGCGGAGATACTCCCTTTCTTCGAACGCTGGTTCGGTGATGCGATTCCACTGATGCCCACACTCGAAGACGACTTCGAGAACAACCCGACGAGTTCGCTGGTGACGGTGCGTTGTTCGCCATGGGTCTACCGGGATCGTGTTGTCCTGCTGGGTGATGCAGCCCATGCGATTGTGCCATTCTATGGGCAGGGTATGAATGCGGCATTCGAGGATTGCTCGGAACTGGCGCGATGCCTCGAGGCGCACGATCACGACTTCACTGCTGCACTCGGTGCGTATGACAGGATCAGGAAGCCGAATGCAGACGCCATCGCGGACATGGCGTTGCACAACTTCATCGAAATGCGTGATCACGTTGCCTCGCCGTGGTTCCTCGCGATGAAACGCTTTGAGCGCTTCCTCCACCGTGCCATCCCCGACCAGTTCACACCCCTCTACAACATGGTGTCCTTCTCGACGGTTCCCTATGCAGAGGCCCGCATCCGTGCTGCACGACAATGGAAGAGTGTCGTGCTCGGCAGCGTGACGATCGGTGTCATGTTGCTGGTTCTTCTTGTGATCCTGATTCTCCTGGTGTCCTGACGAGGAGCCCGATCGTGCTGTACGACATCACCCCGCCCATGGATGAACGGCTGGCTGTCTGGCCCGGCGATCCGAAGCCGAGCCGAGAGGTCCGCTGCCATCTCAAGGACGGCGCCCCGGTCACCGTGTCGGTCCTGCACACGCAGGTGCACTGCGGGGCGCATGCTGATGCTCCGAATCACTATGGGCTCGATGCCCCCGGAATTGATGAGCGTGCACTCGACTTCTACCTGGGGCCATGCCAGGTCATCGAGGTCCGGGCCACGCCCGGCGGACGCATTGCCATCGAGGATGTGAAGGACGAGATCCGTCAGCCGCGGGTGCTCTTCAAGACCGGAAGCTATCCGGATCACCAGCACTTCAACGAAGACTATGTTGCTGTCGAACCGACGCTGGTCGACTGGCTTCACGAACGGGGCGTCATCCTCGTTGGTATGGACACACCCAGCGTGGATACGTTCACCAGCAAGGACCTGCCGGCCCATCATGCGTTCCTGCGCAACGACATGGCGATCCTGGAAGTCCTGGACCTGTCGGAGGTTCCCCCGGGCGAGTACGAGTTGATCGCGCTGCCCCTGAAACTCGTGGGGTACGACGCCAGTCCGATACGCGCCGTGCTGCGCACACTGGGGTGATCAGGCCTTGCCGCCGAGATCCTGTTTGAATGCTTCAATCAGAAGATCGCCGCGAGGTGTCATGGCGGTCCGATCGGCGGCGAGCAGAGCGAGCGTGCCTTCGTTGATCGTGTGATCTCCGTACCGCACGCCTTCGCTCATGCCGTGGTTTCCGATCGCGACCCAGGGAAGTGACGTCAGCGCAACCCCACATCCCTGTCCATCCTCCGAGGCCGTGAGGTCCTCACGCAGCGCGACGGAGGAGAGCAGCCAGAGGTACCTCTCGATCTCGGCCAGGCCATCCCGCCGTTCAATGAGAATCCCTCCGATCCCATGACGGCCGCCCCACTCCCACCGTCGTCGACCATCTTCATCCATCACGCCACACCAGCGTTCGGAGAGAGAAGCGAAGTCAGTGGGCACCTGGAGCGGGGTGAGATGAAGCGAAAAGTTGGCAGACAGCGTCAGCACGGACGGGCGATCGAGCGGCAGAGGCACCGGATCGTCGATGCGCACGCTGTTGAGGTGGGTCGGGTTCACCGAGGAGAGATGGCGGACCATGATCGCCTCCGGGTTGAGCAGGAGGCGGCAATGAACGGATGAGACCATGCGGCTGAGCTGGTCATTCTTGTCCGATCGCGGCATGACCCAGGTCACGATGTCCGCATCGTTACGACTGCGCCCGAGCGTCAGACGTCGATTGGTGCAGATCAGCAGTCTCTTTCCATTCCCTGTCCGTTGCATCGCACAGCGTTCGACGGGTTCGTCGGTCGGATTGACGAGGAGCAGTTTGTGAATGCCCGATGGCGTCTCAGCCTCCGGTTCGGGAGGCGCCACATCCGGTGGTGGCTCTGCTTCCGATACCGGTTCGGTCGCCGGCTCCGGTTCGGAGACGGGAGCGGGGGTTGGCTTCGCCGGTGGCGCAGACGACTCCGCGAACGGGTTGGGTCGATTCGCGGCTCCCGACGCAGGCGTTCGTGTGAACCAACTCGTGGTCGGGCCGGGGCCTGCGGTAGATGGAGGCTTTGGCGCGGGCCGTGGAGGTGGTGCCTCCTGCACAGGCTTCGGTTCGTCAACCTGGGGGTCACTGTCGGGTTGGGAAGAAGCTGTGTCCGGAGGCGTGTTGCGCGCCATGTTGACAACGCCCGGTTTAACAGACATCGCTTCGCGTCGAAGTACTTCGAGGCGCGCCGACGGGTCCATCAGGGAGCTGCGCTGCGAGGCAGTCACGAGGCGGACCGCATCCGCCGCGTCATGTCTCGTGGCGCGCAGTGTCGAAAGCAGCTGTTCGGCAAAGCGGCGCGCGGCATCGATCGTTGGAAATGCGAAGAGCGAGTCTTCGGTCGTCTCAACGATCGGCTCTGCTTCTGAGATGCGATCGAGAAGCTTGTTCAGAACGCGCTCGAGATCGTCCGCCGCGGCATGTCCGGGGACACGATTGAGGAGGAGAACGCCTTTGTCACCGGATGTTCCGTTCAATTGCAAGCGATCCAGTCAGTAGGGATCTCAGGAGGTTCACCGGTATCACCGAAAAGGGTGAATTCACAACCGTGCAGGAACATTCTACGAGAAAACTCACCCGTCCGGATGGCCCGGCCGTGGTAGGACCGGCCCGGAAAAGGTGGTTGCACCGGGAACTTTTGAGGAGTTGTCCCCACAGACATCCGGAAACGAAACACTAGATTGGTCATCGGTGGGTCGCAGTCTCCGCTGAGGCTGCGGTCAAGAAAAAGGTGGTGACGCTCCACGCGTCGCAAGAGAAAACTCAAGCCAGGAGCGGGATATGTGTGCTGACCAAGCCGGACAGCTGGTGCTGTCACTCTGCGCAGAGTACTACGACCGTGTCTATCGATTCGTGCGCCGTTCGACCGATGCAGCGACTGCTGAGGATGTCACGCAGGATGTTTTCCTGCGACTCCTCGAAATTGAGGACCTTGCCTCGCGCACGATCCGGGTGAGCTATCTGCTCAAGATCGCCGACAACCTCATCAAACGCCGTTACCGCTCCGGACAGCGACATGTCCGCGCGGTTGAGACGATCGCCCGCGTGGGTGCGTCCCGCCGCGAACGCGCGACGCCTGCGACCGGGATCGACTCCGGCGGACGCCTGGAGAGCTATGAGCGGGCATTCGAGCGGTTGTCGGACAACGAGAAGCGCGCGATTGAACTCACGGTGTGTTGCGGTCTGTCCCATCGCGACGCCGCACTTGCGCTGGGGGTCCGCATGACCACCATCACGAACTGGAAGTTCCGTGGCCTGCGCAAGCTTGAGAGTGCCTTGCTCGAGGATCGAGCGTACCGGATCGCCAGTTGATCTCAGACCTGCACGAAGCCTTCACGGATCGCGAATCGCGTGAGTTCGACGCGGTCGTGAATGTCGAGCTTCCGCATCAGGTTGGTGCAGTGATTTTCGACGGTCTTGACCGCGATGTGCATGGTGCCGGCGATCTCTTTCTTGGAGAGGCCCTTCGCGAGGTATTCCAGCACTTCGACCTCGCGCGTAGTCAACGTGGAAGTGCGGGTGTGCGTCTGGGCAAGGCTGGCGCCGTTCTCCTCGACGAGGATTCGGTCGTGGACCTCAGGCGAGTAGTAGGACCTTCCGGCCGCGACGGCGCGGATGCCCTGGAGGACCGTCTCCGGGGCTTCGCCCTTCGTGATGTAGCCGGAGGCTTTGACGGCGAGTGCCTGCTCGATGTAGCGGTCCGAGGCATGGGCGCTGAGAAAGATGATGCGGGTCTCCGGGCACTGGACTGCGATGGTCCGCGCTGCATCAAAGACGACGAGACCCGGCATGTCGATGTCGAAAAGACCGATGTGAGGACGAAGTCGGACGACTGCATCGAGCGCATCCTCGGCGTTGCTCTCGCTGGCCAGGACGGTGATGCCCTCGGCATCTTCCAGGTAGCGGGCGATGGCACCGCGGACCACGGCGTGATCGTCGGCGATGACAATGGAGATCTCTTCTCGCAGCAACTCGCACTCCTCCTTCACCCCGGGACCAAGGCAACGGGCGGATGACTCCGGCGGATGTGTCACACCAAGAGCGCTGACGACGCCGGTCTTCATGCTAATGCTCGCGGGTGGGGTCAACATCGCAGTCCTTTTGTTAAAACGCGAAATCTGGGGTAACAACCACCCTGTTATCGGGAGGTCGTGTGATCGGGCACCACTGAATTTCGGGAGGCGGATATCGACATGGAACATCGACGTTTCCGGCGCGGGCTATACTCCCACCAGCCGGTCGTCAGACAGGTCTGATGGCCGGTTGAGACGCGGCTCGAATGGAGAGGGATTCCGAACATGACCCAGTCATCTCACTACGATGTGGCCATCATCGGCGGCGGTCCTTCCGGCACCACGGTTGCGAGCATCCTCCGCAAGTACGACCCGAGCATCCGGGTCGCCATCTTCGAGAAGGAGAAGTTCCCGCGCGAGCACATCGGCGAGAGTCAACTTCCCGGCGTCTGCTATGTCCTGCACGAGATGGGCGCGTGGGACAAGGTCGAGGCCGCCGGCTTCCCGATCAAGATCGGCGCGGTCCTCACCTGGGGTGCTGCGAACGAGACGTGGGACTTCGAGTTCCTTCCAGTGGAAGACTATCGCGATGAGCCTCGCCCCGGACAGTACAAGGGGCAGCGCACGCGCCTGGCGTTCCAGGTGGATCGCGCGATCTACGACAACATCCTCCTCCGTCACGCCGAGTCGATGGGCGCCGAGGTCTTCGAAGAGGTTCGTGTCGATCGGATCGATGCGGATGGCGATCGGATCACGGGGTTTGCATTGAGCGACGGACGGACCATCACGGCGGACCACTACGTCGACGGCTCAGGTGTCTTCTCAACGATCCGGAAGGCCATGGGCGTGGGGCGCTGGGAACCTGAGCAACTGCGCAACATCGCGATCTGGGATTACTGGCAGAATGCCGAGTGGGCGGAACGAATCGGTGTCGGCGCGACGCGAATCCAGATCCGAAGCCTGCCGCATGGGTGGATGTGGTTCATCCCATTGGGACCAACCCGCACGAGTATCGGCCTGGTCTGCCCCTCCGAGCACTACAAGCGCCTTGGCAAGTCCCCTGAAGAACTCTACCTCGACTCGATCGCCATGCAGCCCATGATCTCGGGTCTCACCGCCAATGCCGAGCGGGAGAACCTGCTTGAATCCTGCAAGGACTGGTCTCACCTCGCCGATCGGTTGGTCGGTGAGAACTGGTTCCTCGTGGGCGAGTCCGCCGGCTTCGCCGATCCGATCCTGTCCGCCGGAATGAACATCGCACACAAAATGGGACTCGACGCCGCCTACACGATTCTTGAACTCCGTCGCGGCATCCACGAAGCCGACTGGCTCAAGCAACGATACAACGACTCCAACCGCATCAGTATCAGCCAGCACATCGCCTTCGCGCAGTTCTGGTATTCATCCAATGGCTGCCTGACGGATCTGAAGGACCATTGCGCGGCGATCGCGCGGGAGGGTGGCCTGCCCCTGTCGCCGGACGCGGCCTGGGGCTGGCTGGCGCGGGGTGGTTTCGCGAGCGAGAATCCGGAGATGAGCTTCTTCGGCTCCTTCAATGTCGCGACCGCGAAGGGGGTCCTCGAGCGGCTTCTGGGCGAACGCTCCGACTACTGCTTCAACAAGTACAACGAGTTCAAACTCGATGTCTCCAATGTCACGCACGGGGCCGTGGGCCACTTGAAGAATGGTGCGATCGAGAAGGTCCCCTGCTATATGCGAGGTGAGGCGTCTCTTCCGCAGGTGGGTTTCTACAAGCGCGTGATGGACACCCTGGCGAAGCACTCCGACATCGTTCAGATCATCCAGTACTGGCAGCAGGAACTGCTGCCGACCATCCCGGCTCCAAGACGCGAGTTCTTCTACTCCAACCTCCTCATGGCACTGGAGGCCATGGTGACGGAGGGCTGGGTGAAAGCGAAACGCAATCCGCGCAAGCCCGTGATTGAGGGGGGGCAGGCGAAGATGGTGCGGTTGTCGTCGGAGTCAGCAGCGTCCGTGGCGGCGAAGCCGGATGCGCCTTCCTACGAACGGAACTATTGAGACTGGGTGACGCTGATCGGAACCAGTTTCCGCTGGCGGATGCGTTCGTTCCCCAACTGGCCGCAGGCCGCCATGGAATCCGTGCCCTTGGTGCGCCGGCGCTTGCAGAACTGACCGCTCCGTTCAAGCTCAGCGATGAAGCGCCGCACGTCCGCTTCGGCCGGGGCCGGCCAGGGTGAGTCGCGCCGCGGGTTGTATGGGATCACGTTGACGCAGCAGCGGACGCGGCGAAGCCGGTGAGCGAGTTCGGCGGCGTGCTCGTCACGATCATTGACCCCGGGAATCAGGACGTACTCCACGCAGATCCGGCCGCTCCGACGCAGCGGCCACGCCTCGAGGATCTCGATGAGTTCGGACAATGGCATGGCCCGGTTCAGGGGCATGATGCTCGAGCGGATCTCATCATTCGGTGCATTGACTGAAACGGCGAGGTTGAGTTGACGCCAGCCGTGGCGGCGGACTCGGGCCGCGAGTTCGCCGAGCCGGTCGACCCGGCCCACTGTCGAGATGGTGATGCGGCGCATGCCGACGGCGGGGCCATGATGATCAGTGAGCACGGTGATCGCTTCCGTGACTGCATCGAGATTGTCGAGAGGCTCACCCATCCCCATGAACACGATGTTGCGGATCCGGTGACCAAGGTGGTGACGGGCTGCCCACCACTGGGCGACGATCTCGGCGGGAGTGAGAGAACGGATCAGCCCCATCTGTGCTGTCTCACAGAACGTACACCCCATGGCGCAGCCGACCTGGCTTGAGACACAGAGCGTGTGAGTGGTCTCATGAGGTCGACGCATCGGAATAATGACGGACTCGGTCTCAAGCATGCCCTCGGAATCGGGACCCGATCGCACCGCACCCGGGATCGGCAGAGTGAACTTGATGACCTCACCTTCCGGGTGGTCGCTGGTCAGGACCTGGCGCGGTCGCGGCACAGCACCCCCCTCGCCGTCGCGATGAAACCGACAGTACATCTCGCGGGCGTGGCCGATGGAGAGTTCACCCGACGCCGAGCATTCGCGTGCGAAATCCTCGTACGGCCGCGAGAGCAGCCGAGCGCCGAGATCCTGGGCATGTGCTCTGTCTTCCGTCAAGGTTCCCTCAACCCGCTGATTCGGCTCGTGCAGTTCAGGCTGACATCGCGTAGGCTGAACTCCGGGACTGGCAATTCCGTAGGAAGAATACCGTAGAACGCTGCAGCATGACGAGTAAAGCCACGATCGAGAATCCGTTTGAACGCCGTGATGTCACGCCCCTGGAGGAGATCGCTGAGGCATCGGAGCGCGAGGTGGTCCGACTGATGCGCCAGGTCAGCCCGGCGGCAGATCCGGTGGCCCTGATCCCGGACGTCCCGCCGAGTCGCATGCCGCGTCATGTGGCGATCATCATGGACGGCAACGGGCGATGGGCCGTTGATCGAGGCTTCCCGCGAGCGTTCGGACATCGAAACGGCGCTCGCGCAGTGCGAGCAGCCATCCGGGCCGCGGGGCGTCTGGGCATCGAATGCCTGACGCTGTACTCCTTCTCAGCGGAGAACTGGAAGCGGCCCAGTGACGAGGTCTCCGAGTTGATGTCGCTGTATTGCCAGTACATGGACTCGGAGCGGGAAGAACTGGTGCGCGAGAACATCCGCTTCCGCCAGATCGGTCGGCGCGACGGGCTGCCTGTGGATGCGGTCGCGGCTCTCGACCGCACCTTGGAGGCGACCCGCGACTGCACCGGACCGATGCTGTGCCTCGCGGTGAATTATTCCAGTCGCCTGGAGATCGTGGATGCATGCCGCGCCATCGCATCCGAGGTGCGCGAGGGCCGCCTCGATGTGGATGCGATCGATGAATCCTCGATCGCGGCGGCGCTGCACACGGCCGGCATTCCCGACCCGGACCTGTTGATTCGAACCGCCGGTGAAATGCGGATCAGCAATTTCCTGCTGTGGCAGATCAGTTACTCGGAGATCTACGTGACGAACGAGTACTGGCCGGACTTCGACGAGCAGTCGTTCGTTGAAGCACTCCGAGCCTACGCGGCTCGTCGGCGACGCTTCGGCGGGCTTGATGCCGGCGATACGTCCGATTGAAGGGGGACCTCGGCGCGGTCCGGTCGCCGGGGTAGGATGGGGGCGTTCAGTGACCCCACGGGAAGTTCAGACGAGTCACATGTTTCGCAAAGCACGCAAACCCGCCTTGTCCGATTCGACGCGTCAGGCCCTTGAGGAGGCGCTGTCACTGCTTGAGTTCCCCGTCGAGCGCTGGCGGGGAGACGAGGCGGAAGTGGAGCGTCACGGCGAGCGCATGCGGCTGGATGTGGCTTCTCTCGGGCACACCATCGAAGCCATGACCGACATGCCGGGTCTGACGGACCTCGCCCTGACGACCGCCGAGACGCTCGGCCTGAAGCTCTCACCGGAACTGATGGCTGACTTTCCCTCGATCCGCCATCGTCTTCGTCCGCGCATCGTCCCTGAGAGTGTCTTCCAGGGACCGGATCGGGCCATGTGTCGACGACCTTCATACGGCGGACTGTACAAGGCACTCGCGGTCGGCAATGGAGCCGGAGCGACCTGGGTCACCACACCCGTGCTGGATGTGTGGCCGCTGGATTTCGACGATGCGATGATGCTCGCTCTGGACAACATCCGTGGCATCTTCGGCCCCGACACCATCCATGAGGTCGTGAATACGAATGGTGTCGTGGCGATTGTTTCCGATCAGGAGCCCGCATCCTCGGCAAGCCTGATACTCAAGGATGTCCTTCCGGATCAGGACCCGTCGCTGGGTGTACTCTTCGCAGTCCCCGGTTCGGACATCATGGTGGCCCTCCCGGTCGAACGGAATGCCGGGGCCCATGGCTTCGCCAACCTGGTGCAGGTGGTCTTCACGATGGCTGCCGGCCGGGGTGACGATATGCTGAGCGATGCCATCTTCTGGGCGACCCCCATGGGCATCGAGCAACTGCATACGACCTGCATCGAAGAGGACGGGTCGCGGCGGGTACACGTCGAGGCGCAGGGTGTCACCGAGCAGCTCTTCCGGGTCCTCGGAGCACTCGACTGACGTGAGTCGTCCCGGCCTGCATGGGACCGGCCGCGGGGTACGGCCGTGCAAGTTCCGGAGCGGTCGCTAGGCTGTTGCCGTGCTTCATCATCGGCTCCTCTTCGGCCCTGTTCTCATCCTCCTGCTCGTCGGCGTGGTCTGGCTGGACGAATGGCTGGAGCAGGTGTCCGGGTGGCCCGGACTGATCCTGTTTCCACTCATGGCC
The DNA here is from genome assembly GCA_030432255.1 of Phycisphaerae bacterium. Taxonomy (GTDB): domain Bacteria; phylum Planctomycetota; class Phycisphaerae; order Phycisphaerales; family UBA1924; genus JAUIHS01. The sequence continues at coordinate 107,525 of JAUIHS010000012.1, read as the reverse complement.
ATCGCGGCCATCGGTGCATCCATCGAGATGTCGGCGATGTTCCACGCCCGCGGGATCGCTTCGAGCAGGCGTCTGACGATCATTGTGGTCCTGGTGGGGCTGGCGACCTCCGGATTGTTACCGGGCAGTCTCGATGAATCGATGGGGGCTGCGATGGCCTGCACCGGGGCGACGCTGGTCATGCTGACCAGTTTCATCTTCTATTCCCGACGCCAGACCACTGAGGGCGTTGTGGCCTCCGTATCCGCGACCCTGCTGACCTTCGTCTACATCGGGCTGATGGGAGGCTTCATTCTCGTGCTCCGCCGGGACTATTCGGCGTGGGTTGTCCTCGCGGTCCTGCTGGTGACCAAGTCCTGCGATATCGGAGCCTACTTCACCGGGACTGCGATCGGTCGGCACAAGCTCATCCCGTGGTTGAGTCCGGGAAAGACGTGGGAAGGGCTCGTTGGCGGGGTGGCGACCTCGACGTTGATCGGGATGGTCGCGGCAATGCTCGTCTCGGCCGACTCGGTTGAGGTGCACGGCATTCGTGCCAACGTCGCCATCTGGCATGGGGCGGTCACCGGCGCGATTCTCGGGCTTGTCGGCCAGGGCGGGGACCTGATGGCAAGCCTCCTGAAGCGTGATGCCGGGGTCAAGGACTCCTCATCGATACTCCCCGGCTTCGGCGGCGTCCTGGACGTGATTGACTCCCCACTGCTCGCGGCGCCGGTGATGTACTGGGTTCTTGCCGCGTTGCACATCTCGACCTGACCGAGGGTCAAGTTGGTGGTACACTATGGCTTGAGAGTCCGGGGAATTCGGAGATCTGAATGACCGTTACTGCCAAACTGCTCAGTCTTTATCGTGTTGATCAGCAGCTTACCGGGCTGCAGAGCCGCCTGCGGGCGGCGGAGCGTTACCTGTCAGCTCAGGAGAAGCAACTCGGTGACCTGAATGATCAGGCGCGGGCATTGCAGAGCCAGATCCGGCAGCTCGAAGCATCCGAGCACAACGATGAGACCGAGACCAAGGGTCTGGACGAACGCATCGCGATGTTGCGCGACCGAATGAACAGCGCGCAGACCAGCAAGGAACACTCGGCTCACCTCACCGAGATCAATACGCTGAAGGCCGATCGCGGCCTCATTGAAGAGCGGGCGATCGAGACGCTCAACAAGCTGGAAGAACTTCGGGTTCATGCGACCGAACTGACGGATCAGATCGCCGAGCGTGAGAAGGTGCGCGAAGTGGCGAAGTCAGATCGCGATCGCAAGGAAGCCGAGATTCGCGAGCGCCTTGAGGAGCTTCAGGGCCTTCGGGCTGAAGCCGTCAAGGATGTTCCCGGAAGTGCTCTCGCCATCTACGAGGAGCGGCTCGCCAAGCACGATCCGGAAGAAGTCATGGCTCCGGTCGAGGAGCAGGACCGCCGCAACATGGAATACACCTGCGGCAACTGCTACACGCACCTTCCGATCGAGCCGGTCAACCGACTTCTGAAGAGATCAGATGAACTGATCGCGTGCCCGGCATGCCAGGTGATCCTCTACATCGAGGAAGACCTGAGAGATTCGATCTCTACAAGTCACCTGAAAAAGAACAAGAAGGCCGTACCGTCGGACTGATTGGTCAGCCCTCGCCACCCGCAGACAGCATCGCATATCCGGCATAGCGGACGTCGCCGCTGCGCGCGGTCGGAAGTGGCGTGGTCCAGACCCGGTCGATCGCCTCTCCCGGGATTGGAGCATCGTCAGCCAGCCCCAGGTGCTCTCGCATCTGGCGCCGCGCTTCATCGAGCACTCCCCGTCGGACATCCAGCATCGTGGCGCCGAGCACTTCGGCACAGATCGTGACCCGGCCGTCTTCGGACCGGCGGTGTTCTGAGAACCACCACGTGGGTCGACCCGTCTCCGGCACGACCTCATTGTCATCCTGAACCGACTCGAACTCCTCAGGATCCGCCGCCGGAGTCGATTCGGCTTCCGCGATCTCAGCCTCGTCAATCGGTGTGCCCGGTCCCGGGCCATAGGCATCCGGATCCCGCGGCATGGGACGCCGCGATTCGGTGGCCACATCCACATCGGTGTCGCCGGAGGATGCTGCGTTCACTTCGTCTGAACCGGGCGTCGCACAGCCATTGAGCGGGCTGATTGTCAGGAGGAGTATGAGGCAGAACAGGATTCGGATCATCATGGTGTCTCGAAGAGGCGCTGCTGTTCCTTGACGTCCCGGGCATGGAGGCTGAGTTCCTCCAACTGGGCCATGATGTCACCTACGTTCCGAAACTGGTAGTACTCGCTGGCGAACCGGACGTAGGCGATTTCATCGAGTGCTCTGAGCTTCCGGGCCACCCGCTCGCCGATCTCGCGAGACTCAACCTCGCGGTCATGCGTCCGGTGCAATTCGTCCTCCACCTCGTCGACGAGTTGCAGTTTCGCATCCTCAGCGACCGGCCGCTTGCCGCAGGCGATGCGGACTCCATTGAGCAGGTTTTCCCGATTGAACGGCTCCCGGGAGCCATCACGCTTGATCACCGTGAGACGTGTGCTCTCTTCGATCCGCTCATAGGTCGTGAAGCGCTTGCCACATCCCAGACATTGGCGGCGACGGCGGATGACCCGCCCCGCCTCGCTTGACCGGCTGTCGATGACCTTGTCGTTGTTGGTTTCACAGAAGGGACAGATCATGCGGGACAGGCTACATCAGGTTGGGGTGTGGACTGCATACCCCAACATCTTGACGTCTTGACAGGATCCTGTCAAAGCCCGATTCCCGGGAACGTGCAGTCGCTCCCCCAGCGAAGGAGAACCCGATTGAGGTCGTCGAAATTGACCTCCCCTGACCCATCGACGTCCCCGGGGAGACACGACGAGTCAAGGCGGGCCCAGTTCAGCAGGACCAGGTTGAGGTCGTCGAAGTTCACGGAACCGTCGTCGTTCAGGTCCGCATCGCAGTAGCTGAGGCACGGGAACTCAACCGCTCCGATATCGACAATCGGGCCGGATCCACTCCCCGCGTCGGTGGCCGCGACGTCGTCGACGAGCCGCTGGCGGCGGTGGAAGTCCCAGGTCACACCGCTGACCCGCGCATTGTCGCCGGCGTCAAGGCAGGGTGACACACCGTGACCGGCGATCCGGAGATCATCGTCGATGGTGCCCGCCTGGTCATCGACACCGTCGCTGTCCAGGAACTCGGGGTCGATCCCGAGGTTGGTGGTGCCCCAGTCTGACGGAACGCCGCCCTCGACATTCGAGTACGTGACCAGTGATGGCATCTTCGATCCAGCGGTCACGAAGTAGATGTTGTCGTGATTCGTGTTCGTGCTCTCGTTGCTCCAGGCGATCGTGTTGTGCACCTCCGCCTGGCTCCAGATCCCCCCACCGTTCCGTGCCGCAAGGTTGTGCGCGAACGTGCAGTTGATCAGATCACCGGTGAAGGAACGCACCGCCCCACCGTCGCGGGTTGCCTGGTTGCCACTGAAAATGCTGTTCAAAACGGTGATCACACCGAAGTCGAGAGACAGGGCGCCGCCATCACGTGCCACGTTACCCACGAACCCCGTGCGATCAATCGTGATGGTCCCGGTTGTCGTGGCATGCACCGCGCCGCCATTGGCGTTCGATGTCGTGTAGTTGTACGCAAAGAGCGAGTCCACGATTGTGGATGCCGCCGCGTTCTGAAACGAAACGGCTCCACCCGCGCCGAGGCAGTTGTTGTTCCAGAAGGCGCACCCGACGATATCGACGAAGGACTCCGAAGTCGTTGCCACCGCCCCACCGCCCAGACCGCCGCCCGCACTCGCGGTGTTCGCGATGAAGAGGCAGTCCGTGAACATGGCATGGCATGCGGGAGCGACAAAGACGCCGCCGCCCCTGCGAGCCGCGCTGTTGGATTCAATAACGCACTCCGTGATCACGGGCAGGCAGATACCACCGTCCGACACGACCATGCCGATCCCGGCCCCGTTTCCGTCACTTCCATCAGACGCGAGGATCTCGTTGTTCATGATGTGGCAGTGACTGATGACCGGGGCACAGTTGGACTGGTCGGCGACCAGCAGAATACCGGCGCCATCGCGGACCGCAGCAGTCGAGTTGATCCGACCATTCCGAATGACGAAGCCATCCAGAACCGTCGGATGACTGGCGTTCACCATCGTCACGACATGGTGTGCGTTGGACGGTGCCGCGGCCCCGTCGAGAATCGTGGGATGTGCTACAAGGTCCCTGCTGGTGAAGTCCGGGGACACACCGTCGAAGCCGCCGTAGAGCGAGATCCGAGGCGGGATGTTGAAGGTGGACGCTCCGGGGCCGGGCGAGTAGGTGCCTTCGGCGACCCAGACCTGATCCTCCTCCGAGGCGAAGTCAATGGCTGCCTGGAGGTCGGTGAACGCTGTCGCCCATGACAGACCATCTGCCGGATTGGTCGTCTGGTCCGCATCCACGAAGATCACGGCTGCGTTGGCTGATGCGCTCGTCGCGAAGACAAGCAGCGATTGCACGATCTGGCGTCTCATGGTGGCTCTCCGATGCGATCACAGCGATACCGTCCCGATGGGTCGGTATGAGTGAACATCGGGTCGTGAAGCGATGACCCCGGGGTATCGGATCAGAATCGGATGGCCGCGTGGCGCGAATACAGCGTTCGTGCGGCCAATGCGGGTCGCGAGGGTCCGATACTCAGCGCCACTCGGCGGGACGAATGGCGTAGGTCGGGCCCGGGATGGCACCGTAGTCCCGGATCAGGGCCCGGACCTCTTCGTTGGAGGGATCGACGTACAGCGCCATCCGCAGACGCTTCAGCGCGTTCTCATCGTCTCCAATGTCCTGGTAGAAGCGGGCCAGCGCGAGTTGGGACTCGAGGGTGTGGCCGCGATCCACGATGGCAGCGCGCTGGAAGGCACGTTCGGCTTCGTCCATGTCGCCGGCGGCAGCCATGGCCCGGCCGAGGCGCCTCCAGTCTTCCGGTTGATTGCGTTCGCGAGCAATGGTGGTGAGGGTCTCGTGGAGCGATTCGGCATCGCCCACCTCGATGACCGTGTCCGCCATCAGGTCCAGAATCGCCGGGTCATCAGGGTACTGCGTGCGAGCGGCTTCCAGTTGCTCGCGGGCCATCGCGGGGCGGTCGGCAAAGAGGTAGCAGCGCGCCAGTTTGACGCGGCTCTTCTTCGCCTCGACGCTGCCGGGTCGGCGCTCGATCACGTATTCGTAGTCGGGTGTCGCGAGGTCGAATTCACCCTTCTCGAAGGCGGCCTCCGCTTCGGCATAGGCCACGTGGACAGGTCGACCGGATTGGCAGGCACCGATGGAGGCGATGGTCAGAGCCAGGAGGGCCAGTTTCAAGCAGCGAGTCAGCATCATCATCTCCGTCGCGGGAAGCGGGTATCAGCAGCATCATACAATCGTGACATGACCCTGTCGCGCCCGCTGCCGTCCACCACAGTTCTCCTTGAGCATCGGACCTCCGCACGGGAGAGCCACTTCGACTGGCTTGTGGCCCCGAGTGGCGTGGATTCCGGAACTGAAGCCGACATTCGCGACGTGGCGACCTTCCGGACCGCAGCCCGGATCGATGCGATCAGGGAAGATGAATTTGAGGCGGAACGCATCCAGGACCACAGGCGACTCTACCTCGGCCATGAGGGTCCGGTGAATGGCGGTCGGGGAAGCGTTCGGCGAGTTGCGAGCGGCACCTTGCTGGGGACCGCCTCCGCCGAAGGGGACCACGTGGACTGGACGGTGGACTTCGGTGGCGGACAGCGCCGCTTCGTGGGACGCCGGTCAGGAGGACTCTGGGTGTTCCGGGTCTCCCCCATCGGCCGATAGTGGAGAAGTGTGCGGCATCGTCGGCATCGTGACCTCGGCAGGAACAGACGCTCGCTCCCGTGAGCGTGAACTGGTGACGATGCGCGACCGACTGGCCCATCGAGGGCCCGACGGCGCCGGGGCATGGTTTGACACCCGGGTCGCCCTGGGGCATCGACGTCTCGCAGTACTCGATCTCAGCGATGACGGGAAGCAACCCATGGAAGTCACCACGGCTGCCGGGGCCAGACATGTCATCAGCTACAACGGGGAACTGTACAACGAGCCGGAACTGCGGCAGGAACTCATCTCCGGAGGCGCGGTCTTCCGCAGTACCTGTGACACCGAAACCGTGCTCCGGGCACTCGCGGTCTGGGGCGAGTCAGCGCTGCAGCGGTTTCGCGGCATGTTCGCCCTCGCATGGTATTCCACCGACTCCCAGCAACTCCTCCTCGCTCGCGACGCGCTTGGGATCAAGCCGCTCTACTGGACCCGGCGACTCGGGGCGGACGCCGCACTGGGTTTCGCCAGCGAGATTCCTGGCCTGCTTGCTTATCCTTCCTTCTCACCCGTTCCGGATCCTCTGATGGTCAGCGCCTACCTGACGACCATCCGAACGGTGCTGGGTTCACGGACGCTGTATCGCGATGTGCAAGCCGTGGAGCCGGGTCACCTGATACGCGTCTCATGGCAGGGATCTGACGTGACGGCTTCTGCGGAGAGGTGGTTCGAAGAGGCGGCGGCAGTTCCGGCAGATGGTGAGCAGTCGGTGAAGATGACTCGTGATGCCATCGAGGATTCTCTGGAGTGTCACCTGCGGTCGGATGTGACGACGTGCGCCCTCTTGAGCGGCGGCCTGGACGGCACGATCACGGCAACCCTTGCGAAGGAACGGCTGCCGGACCTGCGTACCTACTGTGCCGGTGCGCGCGGTGCCCTGGACGACGACTTCGCCCATGCACGCGAAGTGGCACGTTCCATCGGAAGCGATCATTCGGATGCCGTCGTGGAACCTCGCGGATTCATCGAGCGATGGTCGTGGATGATCAGACAGCTTGCATCACCACTGAGTACCCCGAATGAGGTTGCGATCTACGAAGTCGCGGCGGCCCTGCGTTCGGATGGTTGCGTGGTGACGATCAGCGGAGAGGGGGCGGATGAGTTATTCGCAGGATATGAGGGGCCGATAGACGCCATGTACGAGGCTTCAGGTGCCGGCCACGAAGACGGTGGCCTGTTCCAACTGTTGGCCAACGCGTGGGTCACAACCGATGCGAAGCGTTCGCTGCTGAATGGCGACTGGCTCGGCGCGATTGAAGAAGATGCGTGGCTTCATGGGCACTACCGCGAGGTCTGGGCCGCATGCCGGGCAACCGAGGGGACCATCATGCGGGCGCACCTGCGGCTCCTGCGACAGATCAATCTCACTGGTCTGCTCCAGCGTCTCGACACCGCGACGATGCTGGCATCTGTGGAGGGGCGAACACCCTTCGCTGATGTTCGAGTGGCTGAAGTCGCGCGGCGCCTCCCGATTGAAGCCATGTATGCATCGAAGGACGAGGCCCCGACGGCGTCCGTCCGTACGAAGCTTGTCCTGCGTGAGGCGTTCTCACAAAGGGTGCCTCGGAGCGTGCTCCTGAGACCCAAGGCGAGTTTCCCACTTCCGTTTCAGCAGTGGATGAAGCCCATGTCGGAGCGCGTTCGCCGAAGTGAGTTCATCCGATCGATCGTGCGCCCGAACATACTCACGGATGTGACGAATCAACCTGCTGAGCACTGGTGGCTGGCATGGCCCCTCTTCAACCTTGCCGTGTGGTCGGAGCAATGGAGGTGAAGTGTCAGGACGAGAGTCCCCACGACTCGCCGATGCGCTGACAGATCAGGCGATCCGCTGACCAGACCCGACGCAGCCGCTCCAGTGGCTCATGGATCGGCTCGCAGGGATCGCGAAATGTCGAGTGATGAATGGGCATCAACAGGCGCGCATCCATTGCGAGTGCCATCGCCGCGGCCTGTTCCGGCGTCGCGTGATACCGATCCCAGGGTTCGTAGGAGTTCCCGATGCCGAGGACCGCGACATCGACCTCAGACAGATGATCGAAGGCGGTGGTGTGAGCGGTATCACCGGCGAAGACGAGCGTCGCTCCTTCGTGGCGCAGCACGTACGCGTTGTATCCCCGACGCCGGTCGAACACGAAGCGAGCGCCCCAGTGATTGGGACGTATGGCCTGGATGTGCACGCCGCCGATCTCCTGCGATTCGTTCCACCCCAGTTCAATGACCCGGCCGAACCCGACGGGAAGCAGGCGTCCGGTCAACGGAGGCACGATCACCGTCGTATCGGAATGCGCCAGGCGTCGGAGCGTGCGTCGATCCCAGTGATCCATATGGGCATGTGTGAGCAGGAGGAGGCCGGCGTGGGGCAGATTCTCGAGGTTCGGAGGCAGCGCGGTTGAGCGGCGCCTACCAAATGTCTTTCCGGCCAGCCGGAGTCCGATGCGGTCTTCGAGGACGGGATCAGTCAGGATGGTGAGCGGGCCCAACCTGATGATGGTCGTCGCCTGTCCCAGCCATGTCGCCGCGAGCTCCGACCGATCCCAATGGTCTGGTGGGGGCAGTTCGGCCGCCGGGGCGAGCATGGGCTCGGGTTCGCGCCAGCCCATGGTCTCTGCGATGATGGGCGGCCACTGGCGCGCGACCCTGACCGCATCCAGCAGGCGTGATCGACGGGGACTCTGTGGGATCTGGCTCATGACATGCTCCGTGCTCTGGAGTCCGGTCATGGTATGCAGCGGTGTCCCCAGTTGGCGAGGAGTTCGTTGAGGTCGCTGAATGTCACGCTGCCATCGTGGTCGAAGTCGGCGGGTGAAGCGCCGCGTCCCCAGTCGGCGAGGAGTCGATTCAGATCAGCGAAGTCGACCAGGCCATCAACATTGACGTCCCCGGTGCTCGCATGAGACAGGTAGATCGCCGCATTGACTGGCAGGTCTTCATGGGTCTCGGTGTCCCCATTGGGCCACCGTACGTGCAGTGCCGTGATCGCTTGCGCGGATGCGAGACCAAAGTGGAGTTCGGCGGGGAAGCCGGCGAGGTAACTCTGGGAGGAGATGACTTCCTGCATGCGCATCTGGTCTTCTCCGAATTCCAGAGTGACGCGTGTACCGATGCCTTCGGTATTGACGCCGCAACCGCCCCTGATCCGAACGCTCAACCAGTTGCCGCTCGCCGGGGTCTGATTCTCGAAGAGGGCAATCGGTTCGTCGACGTTGTTGACGAGGAAGTCCATGTCCCCGTCGCGATCGTAGTCGAAGGCGACGAGAGCCCTGGCGTCTGAAACCACGTCGGCCCCGTTCCCGGTGGATAGCGTATAACCGGCTCCCTCCTTGATGAACAGCACCGAGGGTGTCTCGTAGACCTCCGACGGTATGGGCGGCATGACGAACTCGTCGAAACCGGTGACCGTGAAGAGATCGAGGTCGGCATCATTGTCAACGTCAACGAATGTCGTGCCCCATCCCCAGAAAGTATCGTGAACACCCAGCACCTGCGCCAGGTCGATGAAGCGGAACTCACCGGTGTTGCTCACAAGGTTGGTATGCAGGGTGTTGTACGCGGTGGTGCCGAAGAACCCGCCGCCATCGGTGATATTGGAGCAGTAGACATCGAGATCGCCGTCATTGTCGTAGTCCGCAACGGTCACGCCCATGTCATTCCCGGTGTGGGTCATGGCCGTCTGTGTCGTGACATCAACGAAGACACCGCCATCGTTGCGGAACATGTAGTCAGCCGTGTGATCGATCGCGATAAAAAGGTCGGGATCGCCATCGTTGTCAAAGTCGGCGAATATGGGAGTGAACGAGTCCTCCGCGATCGGGCCGAGTCCGGATGCGACCGTGACATCCTCGAACGTGAATGCACCCGTGTTGCGGTACAGGCGGTTATGCCCGGTGTACGAGCATGTGGTCGTGGTGCCGCTCGCACACCAGGTCGTGATGTACAGGTCGAGGAGGCCGTCACCGTCGTAGTCGACGACGGCGCAGCCACCCTTGATCAGGCCGGTGGGTGCGAAGCCGGATCCCGCGGTCACGTCAACGAATGTCCCGTCCCCGTTGCCGGCGAAGAGCGCCGAGGCGGGATGCAGTCCGGACTCATCGGAGTCGTTGACCAGCACGAGATCCCTGATGCCATCGTTGTCGAAGTCAGCGAAGTGGGCGAGTCGTCCGAAACCCACGTTCGCGAGTCCCGATGCTGCCGTGACATCGGTAAAGCCCGGAGTCCCCGTCTCGAGGTCGTTGCGGAAGAGGCGATTCGGCTTGTTGAGCATCCCCATTACGTAGACATCAAGGTCTCCGTCGGCGTCCATGTCCCCCACCGCGATGCCGTTCCCCATGTTCCGCTGCATGAGTTCGAGGGTCGACGGTGTGAAGATGCCACCGGTGAACGCGAACGTGGATCCGTACTCGTTGATGAAACTCATTGAGCGTTGAAGTGAGACTTCCTCGAAGTGCGGCTGAGCAAGCACGGACGCACTCGATACCACCGTGAGCAGGGAAGCACCTGAGAATGTGAATTTCAACGCCATTCGATCCTCCATTCGACGTCCGCCATTGTAGCGGGACGAGGGGATATGACGCACGGGAACCCGGCAATATCGATTCCCGCGGCAGCGTCAGTCGAGTTCTCGGATCATTCCGACCACTTCATCAGCAATTTCGTTTGGGACTGGAATCGTCAGGTTGTATTGGGCAATCCTCCAGCGCCCATCCTCGCCGCGGAGAAGCACCCCGGAACCCCGGCAGGAACCGAGCCCCTCGTTCTTCAGCCGCTCGTCAAACCATGCGACGTCTTCGCCATCACTGAGAAAGATGTGTCGTTCGACGGACTCATACGTCCAGCCGGTTCCACGTTCGAAGTGAGGCCGGGCGAATGCACGGAACTCGTCAAGATTCCATCGCTCAGTGTCATCGGTCCCGAGGAAGATGGCCCCGTCGTCGAAGTGACCGAAGTAGCGATCGAAGTCGGCATGAGATGCAGCATCGTGCAAGTCGTCCAGGACTTCGTTCACAAGCTTCATGTTGGCCGGCGACGTGTGGACGGCGGCCCGAATGGAGGCAGCGGCCAGGATGATCAACAGGAGAGCCGTGATGTGTGACATTCGAGACATGAGGGCTCCTTTCGGGAGTCATCCTATGTCGTGTCCTCGGTGGCCGCGGCTGGATCACAAAAGAACAACCCCGATGCCCATGGAGCACCGGGGTTGAGTCGAACGGGAGATTGGCTTGAGGTCAGAGCTGGCCACCCACCTGCTCCGTCAGGAACTCGACGTCCCGGGTGTCGACCACGCCGTCACGGTTGAAGTCGCCCTTGGAGTCCTTCTCGCGAATGAGCTTGATCGCCTGCGCGAATTCCTCGGAGTCGATCGAGCCATCACGGTTTGTGTCGAGCCGGCGAATCAGGCGACCCTTGCCGCGCTCTTCTCTTGAGAGCCTGCCGTCGCCGTCAGAGTCCAGCAGATTCATGGCTTCGGCCCGACGCTCGTCCATCAACTTGCGGTGCGCATCCCGCGCTGCATGGCGCTCCTCCGAATCAAGTTCTCCGTTGCCGTCAACATCGAATTCATCAAGCAGGCGAGCGCGGATCTCGTCGCCGCGGGCTCGCATCGCCTCCTTCGCGGCGGCACGTTCGTCCTCACTGATGACACCGTCGCCATCGGAGTCCGCACGTTCCTTCATCATGTGGCGCATCCGGCCCTTGCGACCTTCGGGGCCGCCCCGTCGATCACGCTTGCGGTCGGCGGCGAGCAGTTCCCCCAGTTCGGCAGCATTGAGCAGGCCGTCGCCGTCCTGGTCGAACTTGTCGATCAGGGTCGCCACACGGTCGGCGTGACGCGCCTGCCGGGCTTCCTTCGCGGCAGCCTTCTCACTCTCGCTCAGGGATCCGTCGCCGTCGACGTCAAATTGCTCAAGCATGGCACCCTTGCGGGCCTGCATGCCCTCACCGCCCCGGTGACCGAAATGCTGCATGTGGGGACCTCGATCTCCCGGCCGACCCGGGCCCTCGGGGGGAGCGGCCTGTGCAACCGTCGCGGCGAGGCCGGCAATCAGGATGGTACGGACTGGATTCATCATCGTTCACCTCCAGGCTGAACTGGCAGCACTTGGCTGCGGGATTGGCTTGACTCAGACGCGGTCGTCCCAGCGTCGAAGGCCTAACGCGACTCGCGGGCTTCTATTGCGGAAGGAAGCCCAGAATTCTGTTCGACGGTTATCAGGCCGGTATGGGTGACAGGAACCGGACGGTCTGGTGCGAATGGTGGCACCAACCCGGAAAGCGCCGCGCAGAGCCGCTAAGGTAGTCGCCCGGTTTCCCCAGTCAGTGGAGTCTCGAATGATCATCGCCATCACCCGTCAGGTCTCGCCCGACATGTCCGCATGCCTTCTCACGCACATGGAGCGGGAACACCTCGACACCGTGGTCGCCGCGGCACAGCACGATGCCTACGTGGATGCCCTCGAAGGCATGGGCGCGGAGGTGATCAGGCTGCCACCGGAGCCGGACCATCCGGATGCGGTCTTCGTGGAGGATACGGCTTTCGTCGTTGACGAAGTCGCAATCATGACGAGACCTGCCACCGAGAGCCGGCGCGGCGAGCGCGGCAGCATTGAAGCGGCTCTGGCCCCCTACCGCCCGATTCGTCGGATCGAAGGTCCGGCGACCATCGAGGGTGGTGACATCCTGCGGGTTGGCCGACGCGTCTTCGTCGGTGTCTCGACCCGGACCAACCGCGACGGCCTTGAGGCCATGGTGCGTGAACTGGACCACTTCGGCTATGACGTCCGCCCGGTGCGCGTTACAGGCTGCCTCCATCTCAAGACAGCGGGTACGCACATCGGGGACGGTGTCGTGCTCGTGAATCCCGAGTGGTGTGCCACCGAGGACTTTGAGGGCGTCCAACTCCTGCATGTCGACCCCGATGAGCCGTGGGCCGGCAACGCCGTTCTGGTCGAGGATCAGGTCCTGCTGGCGGAAGGCTTCGATCGGACGCGTGAGCGGGTTGAGCATCTCGGTCGCCGGGTTCACGTGACGCCCGGGACCGAACTGGCCAAGGCCGAGGGGGGCCTGACCTGCTGCAGCCTCCTCCTGAATCGCGTGGAGTGACCCAGAGCCGACTGGACGGTCCGTTGACTGATCTGCGTGATCACGTCACCATGGTGACAGTGCTGATGCCTCTCCTCTCAGACGAGTGACAACATGGCCCTCAAACCGGCGTTTTCAACAATGGCGTGCCCGGAGTGGACGCTCGAACAGGTGGTCACCGCGGCGGCGGAGCATGAGTTTGCCGGCGTGGAGTTCCGCACCTTCGGACATGGAGCCTCACAACTGGCCTGCGATCCGGCGTTGACTGACGCCGAGAAGGTGCAGGCGGTGTGCCGGCGAGCCGGTGTCGGCATGGCCGGGCTGGCCACGGGAGCGACGCTGGAGGCGCCTGTTTTTCCTCCGGTGATCGGCGACCTCCGCATATTCAATCCGCACCGGGTTGTGCAGGAGGCCAAGCACTACATCGAACTCTGCCACGACATCGGAGCGCCTTCGGTGCGCGTCTTCGGTTTCCGCATTCCCGGGCGGGAGCGCCGGTCGGCAGTGACCCGACGGGTCGCGGAGCGTCTGGGACGTCTCTGTGATCATGCCCGCAACCGGGATGTGTACGTCCATATCGAGAACGGCGGGTCCTTTCCGCACGCTTCCGATCTCGCCGACTTGCTGGATCGGGTCAACAGCCCGCTGCTTCGCGCCACCTATGACATCGCGACCGGTGCACAGGTTGGCGACGATCCCGCAGAGTCCGTTCGACTCCTCGGCGCACGCCTCGGGATGCTCCGCGTCCGTGATCATCGCCGCGGCACGCCCGTTCCGCTCGGAGAAGGAGAGGCGCCGAATCGCGAGGCGGTCGAGGTCGCCGCGGCTCTGGGACTCGATGCCTGGGTCACATACACTTGGCCGCGGCTGTGGAAGCACGAGCTTCCCGGGGCTTCTGATGTGCTCCCGGGTGTTTCCCGGATGCTGTACGAATGGGCCGCATCGACCCCGGCGACAGCGAACGACGCGGCAGCCTGAGGCGACAGGTCATGTTGACACGGAATGAATGCCGGGTGCTCGGCGTCCTGATTGAGAAGGCTCAGACCACACCGGGCCAGTATCCGCTCTCGCTCAATTCGGCGATGACGGGATCCAACCAGAAGAGCAATCGCGAACCGGTCCTGAGCCTGTCCGAGGAGGACGTTGAAGTCGCGCTGGATGGCCTGCGTCAGAAGCAACTGGCGCGCGAGGTCATGCTCTCGGGCAGCCGGGTCAGCAAATACCGTCACACGGCTCGGGATACCCTCGGCGTAACGACCGAGGAGTTGGTGATCATTGCCGAGTTGCTGCTGCGCGGCCCGCAATCCGTCGGCGAACTTCGTGGCCGTTGTTCACGGATGCATCAGATTGACAGTCTCGATGAAGCCCAGTCCCTCCTCAACGGCCTGATGGAGGCAGGCGAAAGGCCGATGGCGTACGTCAGGGAACTGCCACCATCACCGGGGTCGCGTGCCCGTCGCTACGCCCAACTCCTGTGTCCTGATCTGCATCCACTCGATGCTCCTCCCGCCTCGGCTCGTGGTGAGGTTGCCGCGCCTGCTCCGCGGGCAACGAACGGGGACGCGGAGCGAATCGCGCGTCTGGAGCGGGATGTCGAAGATCTGAAAGCCGCGGTCAGACGACTGGCGGACGCCCTCGGAGAGTCGGATCCCCTTGCAGGCGAATGAATGGGACCGCCCACTTCGGCTACACTGCGCGGTCTGAACAGTCATTGATCCGAGGAGTTATTCATGTCACTGCTGACAGTTGCGCAGGCGCTGGGTTCGGACCCGGGAGGTTCGGTGGAGGTCCAGGGCTGGGTCCGCACCAGACGCGATTCGAAGGCTGGTCTGTCCTTCATCGCCATCAACGACGGGTCGTGTTTCGACAATCTGCAACTCGTGGCGCCGTCCGACCTGGAGAACTATGCCTCTGAGGTTCAGCACCTGACGACCGGTTGCTCGATCCGCGCGAGTGGTGAACTCGTGGAATCGAAGGGGAAGGGGCAGAGCGTTGAGGTTCAGGTGAAGTCCATCGAGGTAATCGGACTCGTTGAGGACCCGGACACGTACCCGGTCGCGGCGAAGCGTCACACGTTCGAGTACCTCCGGGACGTGGCGCACCTGCGTGTGCGGACGAATACGTTCGGCGCGGTTGCCCGAGTGCGCAACTGCCTGGCCCAGGCCATTCATCGGTACATGCACCAGAATGGCTTCTACTGGGTGCACACGCCGATCATCACCGCCAGCGACTGCGAAGGGGCCGGCGAGATGTTTCGCGTCAGCACGCTGGATCTGGCCAACCTCCCGCAGAACGACGAAGGGCAGGTGGACTTCGGTGAGGACTTCTTCGGTCGGGATGCGTACCTGACCGTATCGGGTCAGATCAATGTTGAGACCTACTGCTGTGCGCTGTCGAAGGTGTACACCTTCGGCCCGACCTTCCGCGCAGAGAACTCAAACACGAGCCGGCACCTCGCAGAGTTCTGGATGATCGAGCCTGAGATCGCCTTTGCCGACCTCGGCGATGCCATCACGCTGTCAGAGGACATGCTCAAGTACTGCCTGGACGCCGTGCTGACCGAACGGGCGGACGACATGGGGTTCTTCGATCTGCGCATCGACAAGGGCATCATTGATCGGCTGCGCCATGTCGTGGAATCAGATTTCCGTGTGCTGCCGTACACCGAGGCGGTCGATCTGCTCCAGAAGAGTAGCCAGAAGTTCGAGTTCCCGGTCGAGTGGGGCCTGGACCTGCAGAGTGAGCACGAGCGCTACCTGACCGAGGAGCACTTCAAGCAGCCGGTGGTCCTCGTCGACTATCCCCGCGATATCAAGGCCTTCTACATGCGTTGTAATGATGACGGTAAGACCGTCGCCGCAATGGATGTGCTGGTGCCGCGGATCGGCGAGATCGTGGGGGGATCGCAGCGCGAAGAGCGTCTCGACAAGCTTGATGAACGTCTCGACGAGATGGGGCTCAACAAGGACGACTACTGGTGGTATCGCGACCTGCGCCGCTACGGCACCGTGCCCCACGCTGGCTTCGGCTTGGGCTTCGAGCGTCTGGTGCAGTTCTGCACGGGCATGTCAAACATCCGCGACGTCATTCCCTTCCCCCGAACCCCTCGAAGCGCGGCGTTCTGAGTCAGGCGTAGATGTCAATCCGGGGCTGAGGAGTCTCGGACGCTCGCTCCGGCGTATCCGATTCTCCGCGCGTCGTCTCCGCCGCGAGTTCCTGTCGAGCCTCCGCTTCCATCCGATTGGCCTTGGCCGCGACCGATCGATCCGCACCCGATGGCTCCGCCGGGGCGAGGGCCGCCCGCCGGATCTGCTGGGCCTTGGCGATCGTGGCTTCGGGGTCGTTGGGAACGGGTGATGTGTCGATCTGGACGCTGCCCCCCACCGCATACTGCCGACCGTCCGGCCCGCGCTGGTACTCGTAGTTCGGGCCGCCTCGGTAGAGAGAACCCGCGGCGGCGACATGGGCCTGCTCGTGTTGCCGGACTTCCCGGTCCCGCGCCTGAAGGCGTTCGACTTCGCGCTGATCATCGTCGGTCAGCGCTTCGCCCGAAACGGAGCGTTCTGATGCCTGAATCGCATCGGCGCTCACCTGCTCGGTCGCGGTATCCTCAGCGGGTCGTCTGAATGACGCACCGATCCCCCCGAGCGGGACGGGGCCGATGAGACCGGAGGTGGCTGGTTGGATTCCGGCATCGAACATGGTGCCTGGGTGATATCGGCGGGTGGCGGGGTTCGATTGAGCGATGTCGACTGCTGTTCGGAGGCTGCACGGGCAGGTTGGGGGACGTCCGACGGAACCCGACCATTCCGGTCCGAAATCGGCATGTCACCGGGAGCTACCTTGGAGCGGCTGCGTATATGATGGCTGCTCGGTGCGGCTTAGGCTGCGCCGTCATGTCGCGGTCCGCGGGCTCCCCGCCGGTCAGGCCGCCCGAACAAGCCCTGTCAACGCCCGTGGAAGAGATGCGTCCCGATGAACAGCCTGAGCGACACGGTCCGCAACGAGTCAATTGTCAACCATTGCACCCTGGATCCGGATCAGAAGCACGACCCGCACGCCACACGCTTCGGGAAGTTCCTTCAGGCCTGTATCAAGTTCGAGGGGTCCGACCTGATCGTCAAGACCGATCACGTCCCCAAGATCCGCCTTCGCGGCTCACTCAAGTCTCTGGACACCGACCTCGTCACCAAGGACGAGTTCATGTCGATTGCCCGGCACATCCTCACGGAAGAGCAGTTCGGGGATCTTCATAAGTTCGGCTCCGTTGACTTCGCCTACGACTATGACGAGGGGCACCGGTTCCGCGTGAACCTCTTCCAGGCCCGCGGCAAGCTGGCGATTGCGGCCCGTCTCATCACGAGCAACATCAAACGCTTCTCCGAACTGCATCTCCCGGACGTGATGTCTGAGATCGCGATGCAGCCCCAGGGCATCGTCATTCTGGCCG
This sequence comes from Phycisphaerae bacterium, assembly GCA_030432255.1. Lineage (GTDB taxonomy): Bacteria > Planctomycetota > Phycisphaerae > Phycisphaerales > UBA1924 > JAUIHS01. Next base: position 90,152 of record JAUIHS010000012.1, on the reverse strand, counting down.
GTGTGACCGGCTCTGGTAAGTCGACGACGATCGCCTCGATGCTCGACTTCATCAACGATCGCAAGAGTGTGCACATTGTCACTCTTGAGGATCCCATCGAGTACATCTTCCAGGACCGCAAGGCCACGATCAATCAGCGTGAGATCGGTATCGACGTCCTCGACTTCAAGACCGGTCTGCGGGCCCTGGTGCGTGAGAATCCGGATGTCGTGCTGATCGGCGAAATGCGTGATGCCGAAACCTTCGAAGCGGCTCTCCATGCGGCCGAGACGGGTCACCTCGTGTTCGGTACGATCCATGCGTCATCCGCCCCGCAGACATTCGGTCGTATCTACGACCTCTTCAAGCCGGATGAGCGTGAGCAGGTCCGGAAGATCCTCGCCTACCAGATGCGTGCGATCGTCTATCAGAAGCTGCTTCCGACCCTTCACAAGGACATCCACCGGATTCCAGCGGTCGAGATCCTCATCAACACCCCCGCTGTCCGGAAGTACATCATGGAAGGCAGGGAGAACGAACTCCTCGACGTCATCAAGGCGCAGGAGTCTCGCCAGATCGGGATGGTCGACTTCAACGGCTGCCTGGTCGATCTCGTGGAACGCGAGTACATCCACACCCGCGTTGCGACCGAGGCGTCGCCGAATGTCGATGAGCTCCGGATGCAGCTGAAGGGCATCTCCTGAGCCGCCGGCGTCGGGTTTCTGTTATTCTCCGGTGATTGACATGACATGTCTCCCGGTCGCCGCGACATCAGCGGGGCCGCCAAGTGGATGACGAGCGCTGATGACACTGATGGACATGATGATGGCCCCAATGCCCCTTCTGGAGATTGCGCCCGCCGGCGGCCTTCTGGCTGACGGCGTGATGCTCACCTCCCCGTACAAGCCCGTGCTGATGATCCTGCCGTTCCTGATCTGGGCATGGGTCGTCGCAACCATTTATGACAAGGATGCCGCTCGCTGGTACTTCAAGCGTGAAGCCTGGAACACGGCTCACATGCTCGTCGGCCTCCTCGCATTCTTCGCGATCGTCATTGCACCCCCGGTGACGTTCTGGATCACCTGGCCCGCACTCATCATCGTGTTGACCACCGACCTCGCGATCTATGCGTTTCTCCGGAATCGGGATGACCGGGTGCCCGAGGAGTTCCGTTGGAGTCTCGACTTCGAGAAGATGAAGGCGGCGCGGGAGGAGAAGGCGGCTGCGAAGAAGAAGGGTGGCGTCGTGAAAGGCGTCACGCTCGGCATACAGGGGAATGGCGGCGTCCTGCCGGTTCCTGAGAAGGAAAGTTCCGACTACGCGGTTCGAGCGGCACTCGATGAGGTCCTCGTTCACACGCTGACCAGCCGCGGCACCCAACTGGACATCGGACCGGTGCGGGAAAAGCCGGATGCGTATGCAGCAACGGTGATCGTGGACAGTGTTCGAGAGGCCTTCCAGGCGTACAGCTCCGCCGACGCCGTCGCCATGATCGACATGCTCAAGTCGGCGGCCGGGATGGACGTCAACGATCGGCGCAGGAAGCTTCGTGGCAAGATCGATGTGATTCCTCCGGGCACCCCGGGCGTCCCGATCAAGATCACGACGCTCGGCACTTCCGAGGGTATGCGCCTGACCGCGCTGGTCAAGCCGGCAGAGCAGGTCCAGCGTCGAGTGAAGGACCTCGGGCTGCTTGCTCCCCAGAAGGCAATTGTCGAAGAGATCGTTGCGGAAGGGCGGGGCTGCGTGCTGCTCACCGCGCCCGCAGATCAGGGTCGGACATCAACGCTCTATGCCTTCCTCCGGGAGCACGATGCGTACACCTCGAATGTGCAGACCCTGGAGATGGAGGAGGCTGAGGCCACGCTTGAGGGCATTCGCCAGAACGTCTTCGACCCGCTCGAAGACGGCGCGGAATACAGCACGACGGTTCGTTCGATCCTGCGCCGCGATCCAAACGTTGTCGGCATCTCCGATCTTCCGGACGAGAACACCGCGGTTGAGGTTGCCCGCGCCGATCACGAGCGCACCCGCGTCTACCTGAGCTTCAAGGCCGACAGCGCACTCATGGGTGTGCAACTCTTTGCACGGGCGGTGGGTGACCAGAAGAAGGCCTCCCAGTCCCTGTACGGCGCACTCAATCAGCGGCTGCTTCGCAGGCTGTGCGACAACTGCCGAGTCGGCTACCAGCCGACGCCCGAGGTGCTCAAGAAACTTGGCCTCCCGGCCGACACCAAGCAGTTGCACCGCAAGGGCGGGCAGGTGCTCGTGAAGGACAAGCCGGTGACATGCCCGGTGTGCAGCGGCTCCGGATTCCTGGGCGTGGTCGCGGCGTTCGAGGTTCATCGTTTCGGCGTCGAAGAACGCCGCATGATCGCCTCCAACGACATGACCGGTTTGAAGGCGCTGCTCCGTCAGCGCCGTGAGCCGAGTCTTCAGTCGGCGGCAATGCAGAAGGTGATGGCAGGTGAGACGAGCGTCGAGGAAGTCGTTCGCGTGACGGCACCGCCTCGCCGAGCAAAGAAGGGCGCAGCGCCGAAGAAGGACCGCCCCTCGAGCCCCCAGTCTGCCTGACTCTCGATTCCGATTCCCTGATCCGCGATCTCAGCGGGAGCAAGTCTTATGGTTGCCAACGGTCTGGTCATTCTCCTTCTCCTGGTCTTCATCGGTATCTGGGCGCGTCGTGCCAAGGGCTATGGCGCCTTCTCGGCCTTCCTGGCCATGATCTGTGTGATCGCGGCAGGTGGTATCGCCTTTGCCCTCTGGGAACCCATCGCGTACGCCTTTCTTCTGAAGCCGGGTACCGAAGACTTTGCCTGGACGCTCGCCCTGATTCTTCCGTTCATCGTCTCGCTCGTCATCCTGCGCCTGATCGTCGACTCGATTGTCAAGTCCAACGTTCAACTGGACGATGTCACGAGCTTTGCCCTCGCCGGTGTGTGCGCCATCGTTTCGGGTGTGGTGACGACCGGCATGATCGTCATCAGCGTCGGCTTCCTCCGCTTCCCCGGAGAGATGCTGATGTGGCAGCCGGTCGAGAGTTGGAGGGACGGGAACCTCGTGTATTCCAAGCCATTGTGGGTTCCGGTCGACAAGATCACGGCCAAACTCTACGAGCATCTCAGCTTCGGCAGCTTTGACATCGGGACACCGCTCGCCACCTACCAGCCGGATGTTCATGTGCAGTCCGGCATGGTCCGCATGACGTTTGATGGTGTCTGCCGAAACGGCATCCAGCCCGAGGACTTTGAGGTCAAGGGCCATTACGTCCTGGCTCCCGGGGCCGGTGCGACGTCGATCCTGAGCGACAGCAATATCCCCAAGCGTCAGACGGTGGTCTACTTCGACGGTTCTGAAGTCGTCAACGGCTCGACGTTGCACGGATACCTGATGCAGTTCAACTCGACGGCGCGTGAGAAGGGCGGGAGCATCATCCTCACGCCGGCTCAGCTCCGACTCATCTGCGAGCGGGAGGATGGAACGGCCATCGGTGTCCACCCCTGTGCTGTCGTGGCGACACCCTCGGGTGTGTCCAACGCCATCAAGCGCTTCCGGTTCGACTTCCAGAACTCGGTGATCTCATCGGTTGGCGGTGGCCAGACCGCTGAGTTTGCCTTCGAGTTCATCGTGCCGCCCGGACTCACCCCGCTTCACCTGCTGGTGAAGAACGTCCGCGTCGATGTTGTCGAACTCGCGCAGCAATGGGCAGGCGACGTCCAGAATCCGGACGGCCTCCAGCGCGACCGGTCATTCGCAACCGTCGAGGACCGCGATGCAGCTATTGCCGACCGATCGCTCTTCACCGACGCCGGCCTCGGTACCGGCAGCAACATCGAATATGACAACAGCGAAGCGGAGACGGTGTCCACCAACCGGGAAGGCGCCGAAGGACTGGTTGTCAGCGCACAATTCCCCCGCGGCTACATCATCAACCGCTCAGAGAAGGGCGGACTCACGGTCGTCGACAACAAGATCGTTGATGGCCGGGTGAGCTTGACAACAGAGCAGGTGAGCGGGCGTCCTGACCGGGCATTGCAGGTGCGTGCCTTCGATCCACCGTCGGGGACGGGGATCGTGCAGGTGGAGATCTTCGACAGTGGCCGGAAGAGCATCTACGGCCGGGCCGTCGATCGGGCTCAGAAAGTCACCGAGCAGCCCCTGCTGGTCGACAGCAACGGCAACACCTACCCCGCCATTGGCTACATCCATGACGATGGGAGCACGGTGGAGTTCAGGCTCACGCCGCAGGACCTGATCAGAAACCTCGATTCGCTCCCGCCCATCTCTCAGTCCGCGACGGGCGACATCGCACAATGGTTGATCTTCGCTCCGACGAGGGGCGTGTACATCACCAAGTTCGTCCTCGGCAACCGGGTGGTTGCCGAGTTCGCCGGTGACGGGATCCTGGTCAAGTAGCTGCTTCAGCGGCTTACGCCGTTGAGGGAACTGGCGCATGAGAAAGGGTGGAAGGTTCTGTGCCTCCCACCCTGTCTGTTGCGCAATGCGTTTCAGCCGGCTGCTGCTCAGGCCTCGGCTGCGGCTTCCTCGGCGGGCTTCTCAGTCGCTTCGGCTTCTGCGGGAGCGTCGCCGGACTTCTCGATGAGGTTGCCCTCTTCGTCGAATTCCATTTCCTCACGCTCATCGAGTTGCAGTTCGCGGTCGGCGACCACCCAGAGCTTGATGCTGGTCTCAAGGTCCTGATCGAGCTTGATGAGGACGTCGTAACTGTCAATCCGCTTGATGGTGTGCGGGATGCGCACCGCGCGGGAACGGATGTCGAAGCCATGCTCGAGGAGGCCGGCCACGATGTCCTGCTGCGTCACGGAACCATAGAGGAGGCCCTGATCGTTGCAGGCGCGCTCCAAGGTGAGTTCGAAGCCTTCGAGCTTCTCAATGGCGTCCTTGCGCGCCTCACGCAGAGCTTCCAGCTGGCGCTGTGCCTCCGCACGCTTCTCGGCGAGTTGGGCAATGAGCTCATCGGAAGGCTCCGTCGCGATCTCGCGCGGGAGCAGGTAGTTGCGGGCATACCCGGTGCGCACCGAGACGACATCGCCGACGATGCCAAGCCCCTCGACGCTTTCGAGGAGCAGGAGTGATACTGACTTGGCCATGATTGCCGCTGTCCTTTCTGGGAAGGAAAGTTGAGGAGCCTGGAACGTCCTGGCCCCAGCGTTCATTGACATGAGCCGAGGGGCTCATGCGCGATCTGTCGGATGCATCAGAACGGAATGTCATCCTCGTTGATGGCTTCATGCGGCCCACCACCGCCGCCCTGCTGTGCGCGGGCGCCGCTGTAGCTGCCGCCACCTCCCCCACCACCGCCGCCGCCGCCCTCGCGAGAGTCGATGAACTGGAAGTTTTCGACCACGACCTTGAGCTTGGAGCGATTCTGACCGGAGTCGCGGTCCTGCCACTGATCCAGCTTGAGCCGACCCTCGATGAAGACGGGGCGGCCCTTTTTCAGGTACTGGCTCATGGTCTCCGCCGTGCGGCCAAAGGCCTCGCAATCGACGAAGGTGGTCTCCTCGCGCTGCTCACCATCGCCCGTGCGGAAGCGCCGGTTCACAGCGAGGCCGAGGTTGGCCACAGCCGTGTTGGAGTTGGGCAGGTAACGCAACTCGATGTCGCGCGTCAGGTTGCCCATGAGCATGACTTTGTTGTAGCTGGCCATGGAATCCCCCTTTCACCAGGGTTGAGGCACATGAATCACGCGGAGGCTTCAGCAGTCTCAGCACCGGCGTCGGACGACTCTTCAGCGCGAAGCTTGATCTCGGTGTCGAGGTCTGTCTGGCCATCCGCAGCCTGCATCTCCTCGATCGTCAGGTGATCCGCTCGCGTGACCATCGATCGCAGGACCGTTTCGGAAAGCGAGGAGTCACGCTCGATGCCCACGATGTTCACCGGGTCGCAGGAGAAGTACGTGAGGATGTACACGCCACGCTTGTGCTTCTGGATCTCGTAGGCGAGACGACGGTCGTCCCACTTCTTCATCGCGATCAGATCCGCCGAAGCGCGGGAGAGAATCTCCTTGATGTGATCGACGACACTGCCCAAGTCCGCCGCGACGGCCTGGCTCACGAGGAACATGCCCTCGTAATGGTTCTTTCTACCCTTGGATTCAGCCATCTGCTGGCTCCTTCTCAATGCTGTGCGCCGGTTCCTGAACCGGCGCCGTTGGATACGTTGGGTTCCGAGGCGTCGCCCTTCGTGGACGCGCCCTTTGATTTCTTCGATTCCGGATCCGGGTTGAACCGGTTCATGGCGTGAGTCATGCCCTGGGTGGCCCAGCACTCCGCGGCGTCGCAGACTCGCTCGATCGCAGGCTTGATGGCCTGCTCCTGCTCATCCGTGAAGCGGCCGAGTACGTAGTCCTTCTGCGGGATCCGACCAGGGGCGTCGATGCCGATGCGGCAGCGACCGTACTCGTCGGTCGCGAGCATGCGCTCGATGTCCGAGAGCCCATTGTGGCCACCCGCTCCCCCTCGGGCCCGCAGGCGGATCTTGCCCGCAGGAAGTGCCACATCGTCAACAAGGATGAGGAGATCCTCAACCGGATCCGCCTTGTAGAAGCGGACCGCCTCGGCGACGCTGCGACCCGAGAGATTCATGAAGGTCGTGGGCTTGATCAGCAGGCAGCCGCAACTGCCCTCGGACGTGTCAATCCGGGCTTCGAGCGTGATGCCGTTGAAGCGTGCGCGCGGAGTCTGACCGGGGGCGTGTCGATCCGCAAGGCGATCGACCGCCATGAAACCGGCATTGTGCCGCGTCCGGCGATAATCCGGACCGGGATTGCCAAGCCCGACGATCAACTTCACCCTTCGCTCTCTTCCTCGGTCTTGCGCTCAGTGATGACCTCCGGCTCAGCACCGACACCGTCAACATCCTGCGCCTCGGCGTCGAGATCTTCTTCCATCTTCTTGGCGCGGATCGCGGCGACCACCGCGTCGGGGTCGGAGACCAGTTCGGTGCCCTCGGGCAGCGCGATCTGGCTGGCGTGGAGCACATCGTCCTCATCAAGCTGGCTGATGTCGACGTCCAGACGCTCAGGCATGTTCGCCACGGTGCACTTGAGCGTCACATCCAGGGACGGATGCGTGAGGATGGCCCCGGCGGCCTTCAGACCGATGGGCTCTCCGACGAAGTGCAGTTCGGGGTGGCACTCGACGATCTCGTCGAGGTCCACGCGGCTCAGATCGACATGTACAACGTTGGTGCCGAGGTAGTCGAACTGGACATCCTTGAGCATCACGGTCTGGGATGCGCCTTCATCCTTCACCTGCACGGTGAAGACCCGCTCGCCGGACTCGAAGAGGCGGACGGCTTCCTTGGCATCAAGCGTCAGGGCGACGGGATCCTTGCCGTGCCCGTAGAGGACCGCAGGGAGGCGACCTGCCTGGCGTTCACGCCGTGCGTAACGGGTACCGGTGCGGTCCCGACGCATGACTGAAAGAGTGTGCTTTGACTGCATGATTCAAATCTCCGAAAGGGGACGGGCTCGTCCCGTCAAATGCTGAACTCACCGATCAACGCTTGGAATCCGCGAACTGGCGGAAGAGCGCGCTGACGGACTTGTTGTAATGAATGTGGTTGATCGCACCGCTGAAGAGTTCGCTCACGCACAACTCAACAATGCGATCCTCAATCCCCGCGTAACGATCGCCCGCCGGAATGGAGTTGGTGACGATGACCCGGCTGATCGGCGACGAACCGAGGCGTTCAATCGCAGGGCCGCTCATCACGGGGTGCGTCGCGGCGACCATGATCTGTTCCGCGCCGTAATCCTTGAGTGTCCGCGCTGCCTCACAGACCGTTCCCGCCGTCGAGATCATGTCGTCAACCATGAGGACGTTCTTGCCCTTCACGTCACCGACAATGGTCGTTGAACGAACATGCTCGCCCGAGATGCGCCGCTTGTCGATGATCGCCAGGTCGGCATCGAGCATCTCTGCATACATGTTGGCGACCTTCACATTACCGACGTCCGGACTGACGACGGCAAGATCGCCGAGTTCATTGCGAATCGACTGGAAGTACTGATGGAAGATCGGGGCGGATGCGAGGTGATCAACGGGGAGATCGAAGAACCCCTGGATCTGCGCCGCGTGAAGATCGAGGGCCAGCACCCGGTGGAACCCTGCCTCGGTGATGAGGTTGGCGATCAGCTTCGCGGTGATCGGCGTGCGACCACGCTCCTTGCGGTCCTGTCGCCCGTACCCGAAGTACGGAATCACGGCGCTGATTCGACCCGCAGATGCCCGACGCAGCGAGTCCGCGAAGATCAGCAGTTCCATCACGTTGTCGTTGACCGGCGTGCACGTGGAGAGGACCACGAAGCAGTCCCGGCCGCGAACGTCCTCCTCGATGTGCACGATCATTTCGGAGTCGGGGAACACTTCCGTGCGGGCCTCGCCGAGCGGCATGTCCAGCTTGCCGCAGATGCGCTCAGCGAGAGGGATGCAGTTTCGTCCCGCGAAGACCTTCAGTTCGTACGCGTCGCTCCAGTCCATCAGTCGCGGGCTCCTGAGGCGTGGTGAGATGTCGGTGCCATGCCGATGCGTGCACGCAGCACACGATCGACCTCCGCCAGTTGCTCCAGCGTGTTGATCGAAAGCACATCCTCGGCCGGGACGGCATCGATGACCTCCACGGGATGGCCCTCCGCCAGCAGGAGCGCAGGAACGTCGGTGATGTAGTACTCATCACTCACCGGGTCGCGTTTCACCTGTTCCAGGGCATTGAAGAGGCTCGCCGCATCAAAGCAGTAATAGCTCGGGTTCACTTCCCGGATCTCAAGTTGTTCCGGTGACGCGTTCTTCTGCTCGATGATGCCGGTGAACTTCCCATCAGCATCCCGCATGATGCGGCCGTAACCCGAGGCGTCATCAAGAATGGCGGTCGCGAGCGTCGCAGATGCCTTGTGATCTCTGTGCCGCGATACGAGCGTGATCAATGTGTCTGCCCGGATCAGCGGTCCGTCGCCCGCCAGAACGAAGACGTTGTGACCACGGGTGGCGCGTTCGTCTGTCATGAGTGGTTCGGCACAACGCACGGCGTGGCCGGTCCCGAGTTGCTCATCCTGCACGGCAAACTCGATGGTGGCGTCACCCCAGTCACGCGACTCAACGGCGGCTCGGACCACGTCCTGACGATAGCCGACGACCACGATGACCCGACTGCACCCGGCCTGGATGCATGCGTCAATCACCCAGCACACCATCGGCGCATCGGCAACCTCGTGGGCCACCTTCGGCAGGTCGCTCTTCATGCGGGTGCCTTTACCCGCGGCGAGAATGATGGCTGATTGAGAGGGCATGTCCTCATCGGACAGGCGCTGATCCCCGTGGAAGGAAGCTAGCCCGCCAGGATTCGAACCTGGACCAAGGGTACCAAAAACCCTTGTGCTGCCATTACACCACGGGCCAAAGCAAAGCTCAGATGCCTGACCTCAACCTCCTGCTCGGGACCATCCGGTCCTGCCCCGGACCTACTCGCAGACACCCGCGAGGCAGTCCTGTGAAACGAATACGAACCTGTCGCGGTCCGCACCCGATTCACACTCCGGCAGGAGCGATCCTCAAAGCGAAGGCCCGCGGCATCCTCTCCGAAACGGGACCGCCGACGCCGCGTGCGACGGCCCATGAACGCGCCTCGCCGGTCACAATGCCGGGTCCGTCACGTTCGGTTTCCTCGGTGAGAGGAAGGTCGAACAGTGTAGTCACTCCCACGCCAACGTCAAACCGTCGAGCATCAAGGGGTGACCACACAAAACCCTATCGTTCTGGTTCGAGAATGTCAACCCGCGCCGGGCCCCCGCCGCGTCGAACGATCCGTAGGATGAGCCCGTGAGCGAACCACACACCAGCGAAGACATCGGTCGACTGGAGGTCATCTGCGGCCCCATGTTCGTCGGGAAGACCACCGAACTGATCCGGCGGATCCAGGCGGCTGAGGCGTCAGGGCTGTCGGTCCGTGCCGTCAAACATCAACTGGACGATCGCTACGACGCGCGGGCACTCGCGACGCATGACGGCAGACGCATCCCGGCATCGACCATCGAGCGGCCGAACGAATTGCTGGCATTCGAAGAGGACGTGATCGGGCTCGATGAGTCACACTTCTTCAAGGTGGGACTGCATCCGGTCGTGATGGAGTTGTTGGGGAAGGGACGCCGGGTCATCCTCGCCGGCCTCGATCGCACCAGCCTCAACGAGCCCTTCGGCGAAATGGCACGACTCCTGATCGAGGCGGATGAAGTCGTGAAGATCAGTGGGACCTGCGCCGTCTGCGGCGGTATCGCCGTTCACACGGTACGCCTCTTTGACTCTCGCGATGACATCGTCGTCGGTGGGAGCGGTATGTTCGAGAATCGCTGCCGACGTCACCTGTCGGTATCGGGCTCGTCGTCCTGATTGATGTTGCTCTCGATGACCGATCGGCTGATCGTCTCGTAGCAGGTCGCCAGCAGCCCGACGAGCGGGAACCGCCCTTCAAACGGGCTCTGCCCGAGCCGTCGCAACAAGGCGTTGGAGACCTCGGGTGGTTCGAGCGTGGTCTCGAGCCGGTCAAGTTCGTGCCCGGCCTCCCAGAAGTGTGCGCCCTGCTCCTCCAGCGGCGGGAGGGGCGATTCGGCTCCGGGAACCGCCTGATGGGTGTACGCGAACGCCAGCCCGGTCTCCGAACTGGTCAGGGCGCGGCGTTGCCGAAGGCGCTCAAGGAAATCCGGGGCAGGGAGGCCGCGGAGCTTGAACATCAGGAACGGATCCCGGTGCAGCGCCTCCGTCGTCAACAGCGCCAGGCAGGCAACATGCTTGCAGTATGTCGGCCCCGTGCACGTGCAACTCGCTGACAGGTCCGCTGCGTGCACATCAAAGAGACGCGTCCCGGCACCGGCAACAACCTCGTCGATGCCGTCGGGAATCTCACCGGCGAGCAGCTTCGCGGCGAAGATCGCCTGATCAGCCATCAGCACGATGGTGCGCTCCCACTCTTCAGGAGAGCACACGCTCAGCTTCAATTCGGTGCGGTACGCCCGCGGCTGCCGCCCCTGCACGTTGCCCGCGATCGCCCCGGCGCCGAACTCGATGCGGCGGGTCTGACCGGAGCGTGCGTACTCCAGGCCTTCGGCAAGGTGATCCCCGTCGATGAGCTGGCGGATGCAGTCCAACCAGCACTCGCCGGCTTGATTGAGTGCCGGGGGCCACTCCTTGGAACCAAGTCGAACACCGCCGCGAACTCGACGCGGCTTCTCTGCGACGGCGCGCGGGGGCCGCTGATACGCCTGGGGCGACTTGGGCTGATCCGGCGTTGGAGCGGGGTTTGCTTCTTCAGCCATCGGCGAGGGCCTCCGGTCGGAGCGAGAGGATCTCGCGGAGCTGTGTGGTGTCGAGTTCGGTCAGCCAGTCTTCGCCCGAGCCGATGACATCTTCCGCCAGGGCGATCTTGCTCTCGATCATCTGGTCGATGCGGTCCTCAAGTGTGCCCGAGACGATGAACTTGTGAACGTGGACGGTGCGTGTCTGCCCGATACGGAACGCGCGGTCAGTCGCCTGATTCTCGACGGCCGGATTCCACCACCGATCGAAGTGGAAGACGTGAGATGCGGCGGTGAGGTTGAGCCCGACACCGCCGGCCTTGAGAGAAAGCACGAAGATCGGTGCGGTGCCATCGGCGGCCTGGAAGCGATCGACCATCGCCTCGCGCTGCTTCTGTGTGACGCCGCCGTGCAGGAAGAGCACATCGCGATCCAGTCCGTGCCGGAGCATTGAAGCGAGGATGTGCCCCATCTGCCGGAACTGGGTGAAGATCAGAGCCTGCTCACCGGACGCGATGACCTCGTCAAGCATCTCGATCAGGCGAATGCATTTGCCGGACCGCCGCGCATCTGGAATGCCGGTCTCCTCGCGAAGCAACTGTGCGGGATGATTGCAGATCTGCTTGAGGCGGATGAGGGTGGTGAGGACGACGCCTCGGCGTCGGATGCCGTCCGCCTTTTCGACTTCACCGAGCATGTCGCGGACGCACGATTCATAGAGCCCGACCTGCTCCGATGTGAGTCGGCAGAATTCGCGGGTCTCGACCTTCTCCGGCAGGTCGCTGATCACGGTCGGGTCTGTCTTGAGTCGACGCAGAATGAACGGACGAACGAGGGCACGGAGCTGGCGGCTGCGCTCACGGTCGTGGTAACGCTCAACCGGAATTGAGAAGTTGCGGCGGAACTCGCCCGAGGTTCCGAGGAAGCCGGGGTTGCAGAAGTCGATGATCGACCAGAGTTCACTGAGGCGGTTCTCAAGCGGCGTACCCGTCAGCGCCACGCGGTGCGGGGCTTCGATGGTGCGTACCGCCTGGCTCTGCTTGGCGGTGGGATTCTTGATGTTCTGTGCCTCGTCAAGCACAACACGCCACCAGTCCACCTCATGGATGAACTCGCGGTCGCGATGGACGAGCGCGTAGGTGGTGATGACGATGTCAGATCGGGCGGCCTCTTCCTTGAAGGCCTCTCCACTGAGCCGGTCGACGCCGTGGTGGACGAGCACCTTGAGTGCGGGTGCGAAGCGGGCCGACTCGCGTGTCCAGTTGCTGACGATTGACATCGGGACCACCAGGAGCGTGGGCCCGATCTTGACGCCGGGGGATTGCTGCCGCTCATGAAGCAGGAGCCCGAGCAGCTGGATCGTCTTACCAAGACCCATGTCATCGGCGAGGCACGGCCCAAGGCCGAAACGGTCGAGAAACACCATCCACGAGATGCCCTTGAGCTGGTACGGCCGCAGACTGCCCTGGAATCCCTGAGGCGGTTCGACCAGGGTCATCTCGAGTTGTTCATCGGTGGTTCCGAGCATCGCACCGACCCAGCCGGTGGCATCCAGGCCCAGGACGGGAACGCCCGTGCGCCGTTGATCTGAGCTCCATGCCAGCCGCATCGCTTCGACGACGCGCATCTCGCCGCCGGGGTTGTTCCCGATGAAGTCGACCGCCGACCGGATGTCTTCCGGACGGATCTCGATCCACTGGCCGTTGATCTGGACCAACGGAGCACGCTGCGATGCGAGTCGCTCGAATTCGTGCAGGCTCAGAGGTGTGTCGCCGATCGCAATCTGCCACTCGTAGCTCACCAGGCTGTTCAGGCCCAGCTGTGCGGCACCAGCGTCAGAGGCGCTCCCACCTCCGGGCGCCATGACCTGATCCAGTGACGGGGAGTCGATCTTCAGACGGGCACCCAGTCGGGCCGCGGGGCTCTCCCACCACTCGGGTGCCTGGATCCCGAAGCCCTGTTCGATCATCAGCGGCCGGATCTCGCGCAGGAACTCGTACGCGTGCTTGGTTTCGAGGTCGATGGAGGCCGGGGCGGCATCCTCGAGCGCTCTCTCAATGGGCTTGTACAGACGCGAGGCACGCCCGAGTTCGCCGAGCAGCAGCTCCTGCGGCGCGTCAACGCGGTGACCATCGATGGTCGCGGAGTCGCGGTTCAGTGTCCAGATGTCTTCGGCATCGAGCAGGACATTCTCGTTGTCGACGGCCTGGAGGTGGAAGGTGATCCGCCAGACGACATCATCGCCGGGTGCGGCGAGGTCTTCGAGCGCATCGGTCATCATCGGCTCATTCACCCGAAGGCAAAGTCGCCACTCGCCGCTGGCTCCCCGGTCGTCGAGTCCGCCAATCCACAGGCGGACGCGGCGCATCATGCCGGCCTGCACCTCGCGGTGGGCGGCAATGCGGTCACCGGTGTTCAGGAGGCCCCCAAGCCATCGCACCTGCTCGTCCTCGTCCGGCTCCCAGCCGTCAAGGGCGTCGTACATCGTGTCATCCACGAGAATACGCCGACACCACTGGTCGGTCAGGGACGTGATGAACGCCTCAAGAATCGGCCACGCCTGATGGCCGGAGTCATCAACGACCGAGCGCGCGCTCGGCGGCATGGCGTGCAGCAACGACTCCACCCGATCCGAGGTCAGGTTGTCACTCAGCCAGGGCTGCCAGACACCGTAGAGGTCGCCACTCGTCGCTTGAGCGAGCGCGGGGACGAACCGCTGCTCGGCGAGAAGCCAGCGCGTGAAACGCACCGCGCCGGCAAAGAAGCGGACCGAGTCCGCGACGCTCAGGTGGACCGCGGCCAGCGCGTCTTCTTCCGTGCCTTCGTCGTCGAAAAGCCGCGATTCGGTGTCAAGCCCGACTTCCTCGAGACGTTCGAGCGCGTTGCCGATCATGTCCCCGCGTACGACGAGCGTCGGAACCACCCACGACTCGAATCCGATGGGAGTCTCTCCGTCCTCCTCAGCGATATGCCCGACGGCATGCGCCCGTCGAGGACTGGGAACCGGGACTCCGTTGATCGAGGGAAGGCGGAGCGTCAGGGATGCCGTGCCCTCGACGAGTTCGTCGGAGGTGACAAATCGGAGGATACGTTCGAGTTCGCTTCGGCTCAGGACGTCCGGATGGGGAGATCCGTCAGGCGTGGCATGCCCATTGGTGGCAACCTCCCTCGGATCTCCGGCAGGTCTGTCCCCCTCCGCCCAGAGGTGGATTTGCTCTTCGGACCAGTTCGCGTGAATCACAATCATGTCGACGATGGCGCCTCCGTGCCGTCGGAACGCAAAAACTCTCTCCAATGGGAGCGCAGGGACTCGAACCCTGGACCAATGGCTTAAAAGGCCACTGCTCTACCGACTGAGCTACACTCCCAACCGCCGCGCCAGCGCGCGGGGGACCATTGTAGCGAAGATGCGATCAGATGCGACGCGAGCCCCTCGTCTCGCCGGGGGCTGGAAAAAACGCCGACAGGAGGCCAAACTTCTCCCATGCCCTTCGATATGGACTTCATCACGCAAAGAATCGCCCGCGCTGCTGACACCATCAGCCAACTCGGTGGGCAGGCGGAGACCATCCACCGCATCGGCGAGACCATCCGCCGGCAACTCACCGATGGCGGCAAGATCCTGACCTGCGGCAACGGGGGATCGGCGGCGGAGGCTCTCCACCTCGCCGAGGAACTCATCGGGAAGTACCGCAATCCGCGCCGACCGTGGCCGGCGATTTCGCTCAACGCCGATCCGACGGCGATCACCTGCATCGCCAATGACTTCGGTTACGAACAGGTCTTCGCGCGACAGGTCCAGGGACTCGGACAGGTCGGCGATGTGCTCGTCGTCTTCACGACCAGCGGTAACAGCCCGAATGTCAGGGCAGCCCTGGAAGTCGCGCGGATGCGAGGCATCACGACCGTCGGACTCCTCGGCCGCGACGGAGGAAACTGCCTCGAACTCTGTGACATCCCCCTGGTCGCCCCCGGTGCAACCGCTGACCTCATTCAGGAGTGTCACCAGGTCGTCATGCACCTCATCCTTGAGGCGGTGGAGTCGGATGACTCCGGGTGACGCAAGCAACTCAGAGGGCCTTGAAGGCCTGCTGGGCCTCTACCGGATCGGCGCTTTCCCGATGGCGGACCCGGAGGGCGACTCGGTCAGCATCTACACCGCAGACCCAAGGGCCATCATCCCTCTTGATGCCTTCCACGTACCACGAAGCGTGGAGCGAGATATACGCCGCGGCCGTTTCGAACTCACCACCGACCGTGACTTCAGGGGTGTGATCCGGGGTTGTGCTGACAGCGGGAATCGGAGGCCCAGCGCCTCGTCCAGCCGTGAAACCTGGATCAATCCCACCATCATGGGCTGGTTCGAGGCGCTGCATGCCGCCGGACATGCTCACAGTCTGGAGGCATGGCGCGGGGATCCGGCGACCGGTGCGCCTCAACTTGTGGGCGGGATCTATGGCCTCGCCATCGGCTCGGCGTTCTTTGCCGAGTCCATGTTCCACGCGGCTCGGGATCGGCGTTCTGACGGCAGCCGGG
This sequence comes from Phycisphaerae bacterium, assembly GCA_030432255.1. Lineage (GTDB taxonomy): Bacteria > Planctomycetota > Phycisphaerae > Phycisphaerales > UBA1924 > JAUIHS01. The sequence goes on along the minus strand of JAUIHS010000012.1, from coordinate 74,326 downwards.
ATCCTCTGGACGGGACGGGGGCAAGCAATGTCTGCCTCGCCGTTCTCCTTCGCCATCTGGCGGACGGCGGCTTCGAACTCTTCGATGTCCAGTTCACGAACCCCCACATCGCTCGCTTCGGTGTGACCGAGATCACGCGTGGGGCCTACCTGGATCGTCTCGATAAGGCGGTCAAAGCGCCGGACATGTGGCGTCCTTTGTGAGGAAACCCTGCTCGCCGACGTCGCCTGCGTCGGCCCTCCTGTTACCATCTCCGCCCCAATGACCAATCACCACCGGGGACTGAGGACCTGCCCATGGACGCCGGCATCGTCGGAATGCCCAACGTCGGAAAGTCGACGCTCTTCAACTCGCTTACCGCAGGCGGCGCGCTGGCTGCGAACTACCCATTCGCGACCATCGAACCGAATGTCGGGATTGTCTCGGTGCCCGACCCGCGGCTGGTGAAGATCGCCGAGTACATCAAGACGCAGAAGATCATCCCGGCCACCATGCGCCTCGTTGACATTGCAGGCCTCGTCGCGGGCGCATCGAAGGGTGAAGGACTCGGGAACAAGTTTCTCAGTCACATTCGCGAAGTGGATGCCATATGTCACGTCGTGCGGTGCTTCGAGAAGGCGCCGGGCGGCGAGGACATCACGCACGTCTCCGGTACGGTTGATCCCATTCGTGACATCGAGGTCATCGATACGGAACTCGTGCTCGCCGATCTGGAGACGGTAGAGAATGCCCGGTCCAAGGCGGAGCGCGCTGCGCGGGCCAAGGATCCGGATGCGATCGCACGCCTCGAAATCATCAGGAAACTGGAACCGGTGCTTGCTGAGGGGCGGCCCGCCCGTGCCCTGATCGCGGATGGAACACTGGCTGCGACGGAACACCGCAAGGCCCTTCGAGGGATGGGAATTCTCAGCGCAAAGCGCGTTCTGTACATCGCAAACGTCGACGAGGAGGATGCGACTGGTGAAGGGCCGCTCGCGGCCAAGGTCCGCCAGCGCGCCGCCGAAGAGGGCATGGAGTGCGTCGCCGTCTGCGCCAAGATCGAGAGCGAACTGAATGACCTTGATGATGATGACAAGCTTGAGATGCTTGCGTCCATCGGACTTGAAGAGCCAGCCCTCTACACCGTCGCTCGGGCCGCATACACGCTCCTTGGCCTCCAGTCGTACTACACGGCAGGGCCCAAGGAGGTTCGTGCGTGGACGATCCCGGTGGGTGCCACGGCGCCTCAGGCCGCGGGCGTGATCCACACCGATTTCGAGCGAGGCTTCATCCGGGCGGAGGTCTACTCGGTTGATGAGCTCGTCCAGTTCAAGACAGAGAAGGCGATCAAGGACGCCGGCAAGATGCGGAGCGAGGGCAAGGGGTACGTCATGCGGGACGGCGATGTGGTGCACTTCCTCTTCAACGTCTGACTGAAACCTTCGCTCCCAATGCCGGTACGCACGAGTGACGCTCACTCGTGAGGAGGTTGACATGCGCCCGTTGCGATCCGCTTTCGTGTTGTGTGCGCTGGCCCTCGCCGGCTGTCACGCGGGAACCTCCGGCCTGAGCCTCACTCAGACTCGGGAAACGCCGGCCGCCCTGAATGATCGCGGCTCCATGGTGCAGGCGGAACGGCGATTCACGTTCGCGAACAGGGGCGCTGAACCGGTCACCATCTCCGACACCCGCTACACCATCAGCACCGTGATTCGCCTCGATCCCGGTGATATTCCCCCCGTGACCATTGAGCCGGGCGCGTTCGTTGATGTCATCGTCACGGGCAAGAACCACTCGGCAGATGCGGTCGTCCGCAGAGCCTGGCTTGTCACTGATCGCAGCGAGGTCCTCCTGACGGTGCCCGTGCCCGGGAGGGAGACGGCCGCGGCTTCCGACTGATGATGTGGTGGCTCCGGAGAACCTGCCGGTGGATTAGAATGCCGCTTCTACCCCTGTGCCCCCTCCCCGGCCGATAGGTCTCGAATGCCACCCGAAGGTGAAGCGAAACAAGTTCCGACGCCCGAATACACTGGAACGGTCCGGGCCGCGCGATCCCGGCGGCACAAGACGTTCCTGATCATGCTCCTGACGGCGTCAGCCATCGTCGTGCTCTCGTCGACGGCTTGCAGCCTTTTCATGCGCTCGGCGGACCGAGAAGCACGCGTCCGTTCTCTGTCGGATGTGAGCCGGGTGCAGGGCGAACCCGACATCCGGATTCGGATCGAGACTCGAATCGAGGACATCGGCCTTGAGGCACCGGCGCTGCTGGAATCGGGGACGCCAATCAAGCCCGGCCGAATCAGCCGCGTTGCTGATGGCTGGCGGACGACCCCGATGGTGGCGAGTCAGTCGGCGCAGTCATTTTCCGGCGACGTCGAGGGTGCGCTCGTGCTGGTGCCGGCGGCCGAGGGCGTGATCCGCATTGGAGGCTGGACCGTGCGAGGACGCGTGCGGCTTCATCCCCGCCCGGACGTGTCCCCCGGTGTCTTCGACGTGATCGAATACATCCCTGTTGAACAGTACCTGCCCGGCGTGCTGGCCAGGGAGTTCTATCCCTCATGGTCCCTCGACGCCTTCAAGGCACAGGCGATCGCGGCCCGCAGTTATGCGCTCCACGAGCGGCTGCGGCGCCTCTCCATTGACTCGCACTTTGATGTCGAGAGCACGACCCGCGATCAGGTGTACGGGGGCATCACGGACAACGAGACGGCGCTGCGCGCCGTCCGCGAGACCAGCGGCGTCGTCCTGACGAGCAACGGACACATTCTCCGCGCGTATTACTCGTCAACCTGCGGCGGTCGGCCGGCGTCCGCAGCAGACACCTGGCCCACGGGCAAGGGCTTCGAATACAACACCGACCCACCGTTGCAGGGGCAGTCAAGGCAGCATTTCTGCCAGTTCTCACCGCTCCACGAGTGGGAGATTGAGCGCTCGGTGGAGTCGCTGTCGCGGCGGTTCCGCGGCTACGGCAAGGACCACGGCCTGGGCATGAAGCGTCTGAACCGGATCAAGTCCATCACGGTCGCCCGTCGCAACGCGGCCGGTCGGCCGAGCCACTTCAAGGTAACTGACCTCTCCGGGGCTTCCTGGGAGTACTCCGGTGAGGCTGTCCGACTCGCGTGCAACGATCGGAGTGATGGGTCGCTTCCGAAGATCACGCGTAGTAACCGGCTGCACAGCAGCGATTGCGAGTTCGAGATCCGGTCCGGCAAGGTGATGATCAAGGGGCGCGGGTTCGGCCATGGGGTCGGCCTGTGCCAGTACGGGGCCGAAGGCATGGCAAGAGCCGGCTCCGATGCCGGCACGATCGTGCTGTCCTTCTACCCGGGAGCCACGCTGCAGCGGGCCTATTGAGGAGCCATCCATGTCCTACAGCTATCTTCCGGGCGCCTGCGCCGTGCTGACGGCACTCCTGGCGAACGGCGTCCACGCGGCTCCGGATTCCCTGCGCGTCATGACGATCAACCTCGAAGACGTATCAAGTGAGCAACTGGAAGACACCAGTGATGCTCGCCTGTGCCACCTTGCGGAGATTATTCAGCGCGTACAACCTGACGTACTCTTTGTGAACGAGATCGCCTACGACATGGGCCCGCCTGCGGGGCTGAATGGCTCCCGACTGGCCGGCTTCCTCATGAAACGACAGGCACCCGGAACCGCCGGGCTCCGATTCGTCGCCTACATGGCGCCGACGAACACGGGGATTCACTCGGGGCGGGACCTCGACAACAACGGAATCGTCGACACCACGCCCGGGACACGGGAGTATGGCGGGGACTGCTTCGGCTACGGGACCTACCCGGGACAGTACGGCATGGCTCTGCTTGTGCGGCCCGACATCACCATCGACAGCGAACACATCCGCACGTTTCAGAAGTTCCTCTGGAAGGACATGCCTGATGCGCTGATTCCTCAGCACCCCGCCGGTGCGGGTCAGGGGTGGTACACGGACGAGGAACTCAAGGTCCTGCGGCTGAGTTCCAAGTCGCACTGGGATGTCCCGCTCCACCTTCCGAATGGTCAGACCGTGCACATGCTCTGCAGCCACCCGACGCCGCCGGTCTTCGACGGCCCCGAGGATCGCAACGGCCGACGAAACCACGATGAGATCCGGTTCTGGGGCGAGTACATCTCAGGCGCCGATTGGATCACCGATGACAAGGGCGGCGAAGGCGGGCTGGACCCGGACGCTGAATTCATCATCGTCGGTGACCTGAATGCCGATCCGGAGGCGGGAGACAGCCTCGACAACCCGGTCGGACGCTTCCTGCTCGATCATGAGCGGGTACAGGACCCCGGGCAGATCAGTGCGATCGAGACGGAAGGACTGTCGCCGCAGGCCACCAGCCGATTCAAACTCCGCGTCGACTACGTCCTCCCCTCAAGCGGTCTGAAGGTGCTGGCGAGTGGCGTGTGGCGCGGCGAGCAGGACACACCCGGGCATGACGGGCCCGCCCTGAACATGCCCCAGTTCATCGACTTCCCGACAGATCACTTCCCGGTCTGGATCGATCTCAGCCTGGAGGTGGAAGAGGGCCATTCGGGGGCGACAGATACCGAATAAGACGCTATGATTGCGGCCAGACAGGATTCCTTGCGGCCTCGTCGCACCTCCTGCGGGTCACTTCATGAAGCGTCACGGCGAAATCAACTCAGGGCTCCCCGGCGCGGCGGCTGCTGCGGTAGCGTTCGAGCGCCCCTCGCTCGCCTCCGATCTCATTGAACTTTCGAAGCCCGGTATCGTGAAGATGGTGCTGATGTCGACAGCCGTCGGCTTCTTCCTCGCCGCCGTTGGCCAGTCCTGGGCGCTCCTGCCACTCCTGCTGCTCGCACTGTCCTGCGGAGTGGGTACGGCTCTTTCCGCGGCTGGGGCCAATATGTTGAATCAGGTCATGGAAGTTCGGCGTGACGCCATCATGGCACGAACTCTCACGCGTCCGCTTCCTGCGGGGCGAATGCCGGTGTCGGTCGGCTTGCTTGCGGGTCTGACGTGCTCGGTTCTCGGCATCGTGGTGCTGCTGCTTGGTGCGGGTCCGACCGCCGCGATGGTGTCACTGGCGACCATCTTCAGCTACACGTTGATCTACACGCCCATGAAGCCGCTGTCACCGCTCGCGACACTGGTCGGGGCCGTTCCCGGTGCGCTCCCGCCGCTGATTGGTTGGGCGGCTGCATCCGGGGAACCCTTTGGCGGCCTTCTGGAACCGGCCGCGTGGTCAATCTTTCTGATCATGTTCGTTTGGCAGGTCCCCCACTTCCTCGCCATCGCCTGGAAGTACCGTGAACAGTACGGCGAGGCGGGGCATCAAGTGCTCCCCGTGGTCGATCCATCGGGCGTCCGGACCGGATGGACCATCATGATCTGGTCGCTGACCCTGATTCCGGTCTCGCTCGCGGCCGTCGAGTTTCTGGATGGCCGGGTCGGCTGGCTGTACGCTGTCGTCGCTCTGGTTGCCGGTGTGATGTTCCTTGTGCCAGCGGTTGAGATGGCCGCCGATCATTCCGATCGGTCCGCCCGTCGCCTCTTCATCGCATCGATCCTCTACCTCCCGGTTGTGTTGCTCGCACTCGTGATCGATGCAACCCTTGGTGTGATCTTCTGACTCACCCATGACCTCAGAAGCTGAATCAGCCATCACTCTTCAGGATGTCTGCCGTTCGTACCGCCAGGATGCCGGGACGGAACGGGGCCGCGCACTGGATGGCGTGTCCCTGACGGTTCCAACCGGCTCATGGGTCAGCCTCCTCGGGCCCAACGGCTCAGGCAAGTCCACCCTGCTTCGCATCCTCGCGACGCTCGACCGACAGGACGAAGGCACAGTCACCATCCTCGGACATGATCCGCGAGGGGACGCCGCGGCTGTCCGCGGGCGCCTTGGTGTTGTCTTCCAGCAACCCGGTCTTGATGCCCTGCTCAGCGTTCGGGAGAACCTCGCACTTGAGGGCGCACTTGGCGGGCTCAGACGATCCTTGGTTCGAGAGCGGATCGACGAACTCGTCGAAGTGCTGGATCTGAAGGAGCGCGTCGACCAACGCGTGGGCACGCTCTCCGGTGGACTGGCCCGACGCACAGATCTGGCCCGTGCCCTGATGCGCTCCCCGGACCTGCTCTTACTCGATGAGCCGACGACGGGGCTGGACCCGGAGTCGCGGCGAGCATTCATCGACCTCCTGCGAGACCGCGCATCCACAACAGGCATGACGCTGGTCATGACGACCCACCTGATGACCGAGGCGGAGCCTGCGGACCTTGTCGTGATGCTCGGGATGGGCCGGATCGTCGCTTCCGGGTCGCCTTCGGAACTCTGCAGCCGATTCGGTGACCATGTGGTTGTCGTTGAGCCTGCAGCGCGCGAGATCCTGAGCGCTCACGGTCTCTCGGTTGAAGAGGGGCCGGACACGCTCATCGGGTTCGGTGAGGCCGAAGACGTCCGCGCGACGGTGGATGCGCTCGTGGCGGCCGGTGCCACGTTCCGACACGGGCGGCCAACACTGGATGACGTGTACCTCGTCCGTTCAGGGCAACGACTCGCGGGAGTGACGTCATGACAGCAGCCATCACCGCCCTGACTCTTCGCGAGTTGAAACGCTTCTGGAGACAGCCCACCCGGATCATCGGTTCGCTTGGGACGCCGCTGCTGATCTGGCTCTTCGCCGCCAGCGGTTTCGCCGGCTCGTTTGCCGACCCGGATCAGCAGGACAGCACCTTCGGCGAATTCCTGATCCCGGGGATCATCACCATGGTCGTGCTGTTCAGCACGATCCTCGCATCGATCTCACTGATTCAGGATCGCCACGAGGGTTTCCTCCAGTCCGTGCTCGTGAGTCCCGTCCCCCGGTGGGCCATCATCCTGTCCAAGGTGCTGGGCGGTGGCTGTGTCTGCATGCTTCAGGCCGGTCTGGTCATCGTCGCGATAGCGATGACGGGGCGTCTCGAGGGAACCGTGCACCTCCTGGAGGCGCTGGCCGCCGCGGCGTTCATTTCAGCAGCGATGATCGGGATCGGACTGGCTGCGGCCTGGTACATCGACTCGACGGCGGGATTCCACGGCGTCATGAATCTCCTGTTCCTGCCGATGTGGCTGCTCAGCGGTGCCCTCTTTCCACCCGAGGGTGCTTCGCCGTGGCTGGCGTGGGTCATGAGTGTGAACCCGCTTTCCTGGGCCACCCGCGTGCTCGGGGAGTCACTTGGCGTGCATGACGCCGCGTCAGGATGGCACTGGATGGGTACGATTGGCTTTGCGGTGTTCGGTGTAGGCATTGCGACACTGGTGATCATGCAGCCAAGGAGATCGGGATGATGCGGCGAGGTGGTGCGTTTCTGCAGGCGGTGATCCTGGCGTTTCTGGTCTCCGTCATGATCGTGATCATCGCGGTGGCGCTCGGAGTCTTCGAGCCGCCCCAGCAGGTTGATCGAGCCACCGGGCCGCAGCCTGACCTGCTTCCTGAAGAGTTTGTGCGTGTTGACGGCACCCGCGACCTGAGCATTGCCGAATTCGAACTGGTCAACCAGGACAACACGCCAATCGATACCACGATCTTCGATGGCGAACTGACACTCCTCGACTTCATGTTCACGCACTGCCCGCTGGTCTGCCCGCAGATGACCGGCAACATGGTGGAGTTGCAGAAGCGACTGGCGGATACACGCGTGCGAACGATCACGGTTTCGGTTGATCCCGAGCGGGATACGCCGGAGCGACTGCGCGAACATGCGGGCAATTTCGCCGACTTCGATCGATGGATGTTCCTGACCGGCGATGCAGACGCCGCGTCCCGTCTGGCGTCAGCATTGAGCATGGACCTCGGACGAAATGAAGAGTTTCAGATCGACCTCCCCGGAGGCGGCTCGATGGCGAACATCGTGCACCCGGTGAAGTTCGTGCTTGTCGGTCCGGACCGGGAAGTCCTGGCGCTCTTCGATGGTCTCGATCGGACCGAGGTGCCTCACACCGAACGGGTCATCCGACTCGCCCTTGAGTCGCTCGAGGCGGCGGGCCAACTGTCGCCGACCGAGTAGAACATGTGCTTTCGTCGATGGGTGCGGCCCGATATGATTCAGGAGCAGCCGCCGCTGTAGCTCAATTGGCAGAGCGCATGATTTGTAATCTTGAGGTTGCCGGTTCGATTCCGGCCAGCGGCTTTCGGGATCCTCTGGTCCATTTCTCCGGAATTCGTTGGTCGAGTCTTCCTGGAATCAACGTAAGCCCCGATTTGACAGAGACTTGTGGATTCGAATATCGGGCGGCTCAGCGGCCTCATATAGTTGAGAATCAGTCTCAAATGGAGTAGACTGCTCTGCAGTTCCCGGCGTCCCGGGTCGATTTCTCTGTTGGAGGAACTCCATGGTGGCAGATCACACATCCGGCTCAGTACCGCTGAATTGCATGAAGCGCGGCGATGAAGGTGTGATCTGTGAAACATGCCTGGATGACTCGGATGACGCTTTCGTCAAGGCGCTTGGGGTTCGACCGAATCGCTGCATTCGCGTCTGCCGGGCATCGGGTTCATGTGTGATCGAGGTGGGGAGCGGCCGCGGCACCTGGTCGCGCGTTGCCCTGTCGCGCACGCTGGCCTCCGGTATCCGCGTCACGACCCGCGTCTGACGCACGAGCTCAAAGACGGTGGCCGAACGAGTCGTGGAATCCACGGAACAACAGTCGATCCGCGTTGCGCTGCTTGGGAATCCCAACACCGGGAAGACCACGCTCTTCAACCAGTTGTGCGGCGTCCGTCATAAGACGAGCAACTATCCGGGCACGACGCAGGAAGCGCGTATCGGCTTTCCGGGATCGCTTCCCTCCGGCTCGGAGATCATTGACCTTCCCGGCGCATATTCGCTGAGCCTCGATCACTCCGAATCGGCGCTTTGCCGTCGTACGTTGACAGGCGAAACCGCCCCGGTGGGAGAACCGGTCGAGCCGCCGGACGTGGTAGTGCTGGTTGTTGATGCGACCAACTTGTCCCGCAACATGATGCTCGCCGCCGAGGCGCTCGAACTCGGGCTCCCGACGGTCATACTGCTCACCATGGTCGACCTCGCACGAAAGCGCGGCATCGCCGTCGACTCCGCGGGGCTGTCGCAGGAACTCGGGTGCCAGGTCATCGAGTGTGACCCGCGGCGCGGCGGCAACATGGGAGATATCCCGGCCGCCCTGCTCACCGCGGGACGACCGAAGCGCCTCCCGCACATGGACGAGGATGCCCGAGTGGCGTGGGCGGACAGCATGCACGATCTGGTCTGCGGGTCGGACGCGTCAATCCGGGAGGATCGACTCACCGGCGCACTCGACAGGCTTCTGATCCATCCGCTGGGCGGACTGATGGCATTCGCCGTCATCATGACGGGCCTGTTCTTCGTGATCTTCAAGGTCGCCGAATACCCAATGGGGTGGATTGAGTTTCTCTTCGGCACGGTCGGAGGCTGGCTGACGACTGTCATGCCGGAGGGGGTGCTTCAGTCGCTGCTCGTTGATGGTGCGCTGGCGGGGGTCGGGTCGACAGTGATCTTCCTGCCACAGATCTGCCTGCTCTTTTTTCTCATCGCACTTCTTGAAGACACCGGGTACCTCGCCCGCGCTTCATTCGTGATTGATCGCCTGATGCAGCCTTTCGGTCTGAGTGGGCACGCATTCGTTCCGTTCCTGAGCAGTCATGCCTGCGCGCTGCCCGGAATCATGGCATGTCGCGGTGTTCCCGGCTCACGCGAGCGTCTGGCGACGATCCTCGTGGCACCTTTCATGAGTTGCACAGCGCGCATGCCTGTGTACGTCCTGCTCACCGTGCTGCTCTTCCCCGGGCGCCCTTCGATGCAGGCCCTCGCCTTCGCCGGCTGCTACGTGGTCGGTATCGCTGCGGGCCTCCTGAGCGCTTTGCTCGCTCGGCGCACGTTGCTGCGCGGATCAGCGCGCCCCATGGCCATTGAACTCCCCCCCTACCGGATCCCCAGCCTGCGAACGGCAGTGCTGACGACCTGGGATCGCGGCTGGGTCTTCCTTCGCAAGGCCGGAACCGTGATCTTCGCGATCTCGGTCGTGCTGTGGTGGCTGTCTGCTTACCCGGTCGCGGCACCTCCCGCCGAAGCCATTGCCATGCAGGAGGAGGCGGCGCTGGTCGTGGAGTCTGATCCGGAGTACGCCGCGAGCCTGGAAGAGCAGGCTGTGCGCCTTTCCGCGACGGCCCAGGCATCGGGCAGCATGCTCGGTCGCATGGGCGCGATCATGGAGCCGGTCTTCCGACCCCTGGGATATGACAGGCAGTTGACGGTGGGTGTGCTCGCAAGCTTTGCGGCCCGGGAGGTCTTCGTCGCGACCATGACGATCCAGGTCCTTGGCGTCGAGGTTGACGACCCTGAAGCAGAGGGCTTCCTCGACGAACTGGCCACGGCATCACGCAGCGATCGGCAGACTCCGATCTTCACGGCAGCGACGAGTTGGTCACTTCTGCTGTATTACGTACTGGCCATGCAGTGTCTCCCGACACTTGCCGTCACCGCGCGGGAGTCCGGCCACTGGAAGTGGGCCCTGCTCCAGTTCGCGTGGATGTGCGGCCTGGCCTACGTCTCTGCGTTGACCTTCTACCAGATCCTGAGAGCGATCGGAGTGGGCTGATGGGCCTCCTTGCGGCAGCCGTTTCGGGCCCCCTGCCGACCCATGACTGGCAGTTCTGGGTGGCAACGATCTGCGCGCTCGCAGCCGCCGGGTGGCTGGTTCGCCGCCTCTATCGGTCGCTGACTTCGCATCGGCGTGCAGACAGCAAACGCGTCGAGTTGACCCTGGATCGCAAGGCAGTCCCGTACGGCAGCCAGTCGCGCCCGGACGATCAGTGAGGGCAGGGGTCAGTCGGCCTTCCGCCACCGCTGAACGAACGCTTCATACTGCGGTCGGGTATCGATGCCGGGATGGTGGACATCGCGCAGCGCAACGGCGATGTCATAGCCGTGCTCCAGCACACGAAGCTGTTCGAGGACCTCGATGCGCTCCAGCGGGGTGGGCTGAAGTGTGAGGTACTCAGCCAGGAACGAGCGACGATAGACATAAAGGCCGATGTGACGATACGGCGGCCGCGCGACGATCGAGTTCCGCACGTACGGGATCAGGGAGCGCGAGAAGTAGAGCGCTCTGCCGTCCATCCGCAGGACCACCTTGACGATGTTGGGATCATTCACATCGTCGTCGGGATGGAAAGGTGAAGCGACGGTGGCCATCGGGCAGTCGCCGAGCACGTTCACGGCCTCGTCGATCGCCGCCGGATCAATCTCCGGTTCATCACCCTGGACATTGACGACGATGGCATCGTCAGGGAGTTTCAGACGCTCCGCAGCTTCGCCGAGGCGGCTGGTACCATTGGGATGATCCGGGAGCGTGAGGACGGCCTCCCCGCCGCACTGTTCGATGGCCCCGGCGATGCGATGGTCATCCGTGGCAACGACCACACGCGAAGCGACCCTGGCCTGACGAACCTGCTCCCATGTGTGCTGGATCAGGGGCTTGCCGGTATCGGCGGCGAGCATCTTTCCGGGGAATCGCTCCGACGCCATGCGGGCCGGTATCAGGATGACAACCTCTGAGTCAGACATCTTCAGGACCCGCTGCGGATGGAGCGGAGCAGTTCCTGAATCTGTTCGCGTCGCTCACGGATATCCCGGAAGTTGATCTGCTTGATGGCGATACCGGACGCGAGTTTGAGTGCTTCCTCAGCGGCATCTGGATCCCGGTCGTTCTGAGCCCGATCTGCGAGCACAGTCATCAGGTCGTAGCGGATGGAGAGGCCGGTCTCGTCACCTTGATTCTCATGACCCTCAAGGGTCCGGCGGAGCGTGCTCTCGGCCTCATCATTCCAGCCCATCGCCTTGAATGACTGCCCCAGCATGTGTTGAGCCCGCGTCGCGACGCCCGGTGCGTCCTGCGCCACCTGCAACTGCTCGATGGCCTTGTCGAACTCTCCGGCTTCAAAGTAGCGTCGGCCGAGTTCGTACTTCAATTTCAGATCGGTCGGGTAGTTTCGCGTGCGATCGGCGAACTCTTCGATCTCGAACTTGAGTACTTCCTGCAGCGCCGCCTGGTACTTCGCGAGCTTCTCAGCGTTGTCCGGCTCCTCGCGAGCCGTCTTCTGGATACGGCGAAGGTTGCGACGTGCTACGCGCATCCTGATGTCGCCAGCATCCACCTTGAACCGATATGTCTTAGTGGTCTTGAAGCCATGCATCAACACCTTGAATGCCAGCTTCTCATCCTCGGGCGTGCCCCGTTCACGCAGGAGGCGGGCGTACTTGGTGATGGCACCCATGTCGGCGGGACGCTCCGTGAAGTCCGCCTTGGCCTTCTCGATGAGGCGTTCGAGAGTGTCCTCGCTCTTGACGAGGCGTTCGTCTTCCTCCAGGTCGCGCTGGCTGTCAAGGTTGCGGATGTTCTCGCGGAAACCGCCGGCTTCGCCAGTCTTCGAGTACCCGGACTGGTCGATCGTGGCTTGAGCCGCGAAGTTCTTGACGCGCGCGGACAGCTTCCCATCGGTGGGGTCCATGGAACAGGCGAGATCACCGACCTTGACGGCTCGGTCCCAGTCTTCGACTTCCGCGAAGAGGTCCATCATCTTGACGAATGCGTCCTTCTTCGCCTTCCGGTCTTCAAGCAGGAAGGGGAGGAAGTGCGCACCGATCCAACGGGCGGGCTCCATGAGTTGGAGCTTGACTGCGGTTTCCATCGCCTTGGTGCCAGCCTGCCAGTCGAGCGGGCGCCCGCCCCAGTTGAGCAGCGCCAAGAGGTAGCGCTCGAGGGGGCCCTTGCCCGAGAAGTTCTTCAACTGCTCCTTGGTCGGGCCCTTCTTCGAGTTTCGGGGCAGGAACTCCATGGCGGAGCGGTGGAACTTCTCAAGGGCCTTCACATCCGTGGGGTCCTGACGAAGGCCCTGAAGCCAGAGCGTCATCGCGTATTCGTAGTTGGTGGAATCATGAACTGCCTGGGCGTGATCGAAGAACGCCTTGGCCTTGGACGGGTTCGGTGTGAAATCACCCTCCGGGGCGCCGTCACCCTCGAAGTCGTCCGGACTCTCACCATCCTTGTTGTTCTTTCCGAAGAGTCGCAATTCCGCTCCACTGGCTCAAATCACGGTGACACACCTGCGTCCGCAGCGGGACATGCTACGGTCTACATCGTACCTTCGCCAAACCCGCCGTGTCGGGGCCAGGGAGGCCTTCCCCGGACGATTCCACGACGTCGGCGGGGTTGGTGAGACGGTGACGTTCCATCTACACTCACGACATGTCGATTGACCCTGATCAGCTTCGCATCGTCTCGTACCCCGCCCCCATCCTCAAGGCCCGCGCCGAACCGGTCCCGGAGGTGGATGACACCGTCCGGGCGGTCGCTCAACGCATGATCGAACTCATGCACGAGGCGGAGGGCATCGGACTCGCGGCACCCCAGGTCAACCTTCCCTGGCGCATGTTCGTCGCCGAGATCTGGTCCGAGAATCAGACAGACTTCCGTCCTGAAGGGGGAGAATTGCCGTGTGCGACCGATGGCCCGCTGGTCTGCATCAACCCTGTCCTGTCCGAGCCGTCGCGGGATCTGGTTCCATTGGATGAAGGCTGCCTGAGCATCCCGGGGATCGCGGGCGAAGTGAGGCGGCCCTCCGAGATCACGCTGACGGCAACGAATCTCGACGGCGAGGAGTTCACGGTCCGTGCACGGGACCTCCTTGCCCGGTGCTTCCAGCATGAGTACGACCACCTTGACGGGATGCTCATCATCGATCGATTCACCCACAAGGCCCGGTTGCGTCATCGCCAGGCGATCAAGCAGCTCGAAGCAGGGAGTCGCCTCCTGTGAGACTGGTCTTCTTCGGCTCCGGTGCCTTCGGACTTCCGACTCTTGAGCACCTCGCTTCGTGTCACGAGGTCCTCGGGGTCGTGACTCAGCCGGACCGACCGGCCGGACGCCGACGGCGCCCGACGGCCACACCCATTGGAGACTGGGCCGCCGAGCGACTCACCGACGTGCCTCTCCTCAAGCCCGAGAACGTCAACCTTCAGGAGCCGTGCGCGGCTGTCCGCGCCATGCCCGCTGATGCCTGGGTCATCATCGCGTTCGGCCAGAAACTCAGTCCCCCACTGCTTGAAGGCCGCTTTGCCATCAATCTCCATGCATCGCTCCTGCCGCGCTGGCGGGGCGCGGCCCCCATTCATCGTGCCCTGCTCGCCGGCGACCGTGTGACGGGCAACAGCGTGATTACGCTGGCAGATCGAATGGACGCCGGACTGGTGCTCGGGCAGTCTTCTCGACCCATCGAGCCCACCGCCACGTCCGGCGACCTGCATGACCTCCTCGCGGCGGATGGTCCCGCCCTGATCGAAGAGGTTCTCGAGCAGCACGCGCAGGGCCATGTGGAGAGGACGGTTCAGGACGAGTCGGCGGTGACGCACGCTTGCAAACTGACGCGCGAGGAGGCCGTCGTCCGTTGGGATGACGACGCGGATGCGTGCCGTACACGAATCAACGGCTTCTCGCCATGGCCGGGCGTTACGGTTTCCTGGCGCGGTGAGCCTCTCAAACTGCTCCGGGCTGGCCCCGGGAGCGGCGAGATGGGAACGCCGGGAACGCTGGTCGACCCCGAGGAGGGTCTGGTTGCCTGCGGCGGAGGCACAGTGCAACTTCTGGAGGTTCAGCCGGCCGGAAAGCGAGCGATGGCGTGGGAGTCCTTTGCGAGCGGACGTCAACTCGAGGTGGGTGAACTTCTGGAGTCAACGGCGTGATCCAGTCAGTCTGGGAGCGAGAAGGGGCGCGGGCCCCGATCGTCCTTCCACGCGGCATGCTCGCTCGCTACGAACTGCTCCAGGCGGACCTCCTGTCGCTCTATGACATCCATGTTCGGCGATGGCGTTCATCCATGTCCGGGGCGGCCTGGGAAGAGCATGATGCGGATGGCACGATCACCCGGGTCATCGACACGCCTCGGCCCCGAGGGCCCATGTCTGCCGCGATCTTCTGCCACGAGGTCGGGCACCACGCGATTGGTTTCGACCGTTACAAGCCCCGTTGCCTGGAAGAGTATCACGCCTGGGCATGGAGTCTCGGTACGCTGGCGGCGTGGGATGTCACGATCTCGGATCGGGTTCGTGCCCGGGTCCATGAGTCCCTTGAGTACGCGGTCGCCAAGGGGCTACGTCGTGGTCTGAAGCGACTTCCGGATGAACTGGTCCCGTTTCTGTCTGAGTTGGGCTGTGCGTCTGATAATCCGGGCTGAGTTCAGATACAGGACAGCGGCCAAAACTGGGGCCATCTTCCAACGTTTCGGTCGGGAATTGCCGACCGGTTCCATTGGGCTGCCCGTATCTTGGGACGATCGGATCGGCGTGTCCCCTAACCGATCCGGAGAGAGTTCTGAGCCCAATCCTGTCCCGATTGAAGGAGAGAAATATGGCCTTCCGTCTTGAGCCGCGACGTCGGTCCGCGGCCATTGTCCGTCGACTGATTTCCGGCACGGTCATCTCGCTGTCGTTTGTCGTTGTTTCTTCCGGATCTGCCCAGGTCGCGATGCAGGCGGTCACGCCCCAGGCGCTGGAGCAGGTCAGTGCGCAGAAGGTCTACCTGCAGGCGGGGATCCTGGATGCGCGGGCAGCCGCTCCTGAGTCCCTGGCACAGTTGTCAGCGAAGGCCACCGCCAGGGATCGATTCGTGATCCAGCTTGACGGCCCGATGACTCCAGCGCGGCGACAGACGCTGACCCGCGTGGGGCTGACGATTCACGACTACCTGCCCGTCAATGCATACATTGTTTCGATGACGCCCGGCCGGGCGATCGACAACGCGGCCGTTCCATTCGTGCGCTGGCAGGCCCCCTTTGATGCATCGTGGAAACTGTCCCCCGAGATCGGAAGTCGCACGTTCGTGACGCCCGCACGTCAGAAGATGGCGGCGAATGGCAAGGTCGGCCTGATCGTGACGCTCTTCGACGGATTCGATGAGCAGGACGTCCTTGATCAACTCGCGGCCATGCCGGGTGTGCAGGTGCATTTCAGCGAAGTCCACAGCAGTGGGACGACCATCTCGCTGACCATGAACCAGGGCGATGTGGCCGGGCTGGCCGAGATCGACGCCGTGCAGTTCGTCGAAGAAGCATTCGAGATCACGCTGCGCAACAGCACGAATCGCTGGGTCGTGCAGACGGGTGTGAGCAACAACACACCCCTCTACGACAATGGCATCCACGGCGAGGGTGAGATCGTCGGCATTCTCGACGGGCGGGTTGATGCTGACCACTGCTCATTTGACGACTCCAACCCGATCGGTCCGGCTCACCGGAAGATTCAGGCGTACAACGCCACGGATGGTTCCGACGATCATGGCACGCATGTCGCGGGCACCTGTGTGGGAGATGCCGGCACCAGCGGTGACACCCGTGGTGTCGCCTACGAGGGGCGTCTGGTCTGTGACACGATTCCATCTTTCACCGAGTCCGGGATCGTCAATGCGCTTGAACAGCATGCGAATCAGGGTGCCGCGGTGCACACGAACAGTTGGGGTGACGACGGCACGACGCAGTACAACACGCTTGCCCGCGGGTTCGATGTCTTCTGCCGCGACAATGAGACTCAGTTTGTCTGCCTTGCAGTTACCAACACGAGCACGCTGCGGAATCCGGAGAATGCCAAGAACCTGATGGCCGTTGGTGCTTCTCAGGACACGCCCAACCTGAACAGTCACTGCTCGGGTGGCGTGGGGCCGACCTCTGATTCCCGGCGGAAACCGGAGATTTATGCCCCGGGCTGCAGCACAGTCTCGTCTGACGGCAACACGTCCTGCAGCACGCGTTCGCTGACGGGCACGTCGATGGCGTGTCCTGCGATTGCAGGCACGGCCATGCTCGTGCGTCAATACTACCGCGACGGCTTCTACCCGAGCGGCATTGCCAATCCGAGTGATGCGAAGAGTCCCACGGGTGCGCTTGTCAAGGCCACGCTGCTGAACAGCGCGGTCGACATGACCGGCGTTTCAGGCTATCCCAGCAATCTCGAAGGATGGGGCCGCGTTCGTGCCTCAGATGCCCTCTTCTTCGATGGTGACGGCCGCAAGCTCTTCATTCACGACCAGACGAATCGCTTCGGGATGAGTACTGGTGAGATGCAGACCTTCCCGATCTCGATCGACTCAGCCGGTGAAGCGCTGCGCGTGACCATGGCGTTCACCGATGTTCCCGGTACCGCCGGAACGAGCTTCGCACCGGTGAACGACATGGATCTCGAGGTCATCTCACCCACGGGCACCGTGTATCGCGGCAACGTCTTCTCGGGTGGATTCTCCGCAACGGGCGGTTCCTTTGACATCCGGAACAACGTTGAGCAGGTTCACGTCGCCTCGCCGCAGGCGGGCACCTGGACTGTGAACGTACATGCCAGCGCTGTGAACTCGGGCGTTCAGGGCTTCGCTCTCGTCGTCACTGGCGACCTGACACCCCAGCCTGGAGCCGCGAACATCACACTTGCGAGCGCCGTTCCGACGGTGATGGAACCGGGCATGGGAGCGACGTTTGACGTCACGATCAACCCCGGCGACGACACGATTGTCGGCGGTTCGGAGCAGCTCTTCTACAGCTATGACGGCGGGGCATTCACGAGCGTCGCGCTGACGCCGCTGGGTGGTGACACGTTCCGCGCGACTCTGCCCGCACCTGAGTGCGCGGACATGCCGGCGTTCTACGTGAGCGCCGAGGGTGTGAGCACTGGGGTACTCACGCTGCCGGTGGGTGCTCCCGGCAACAGCTTCGGCGCGATTGTCGGGCAGGAAG
Source organism: Phycisphaerae bacterium (assembly GCA_030432255.1). GTDB lineage: Bacteria > Planctomycetota > Phycisphaerae > Phycisphaerales > UBA1924 > JAUIHS01. The sequence continues at coordinate 56,563 of JAUIHS010000012.1, read as the reverse complement.
CCGTTGCCTTCGAGGATGACATCGAGTCTGACCAGGGTTGGAGCGTCGGCGCGGCTGCTGACGATGCCACGACCGGTGTGTGGACGCGGGTCAACCCGGTTGGTACTTCGGCGCAGCCTGAAGATGACCATACGGCATCCGGTACGGTGTGCTGGGTCACGGGTCAAGGTTCCGTGGGCGGCGGCCTTGGCGACAACGATGTCGACGGCGGGCAGACAACCCTGACGACACCGACGCTGATGCTGTCGGGCTCAGGTTCCGCAGAGATCAGTTACTGGCGTTGGTACTCCAACGACCAGGGCGGGTCTCCGAACGCGGACGTCTTTGTGGTCGATATCTCGGACAATGGCGGTTCCTCGTGGACGAACGTCGAGACGGTCGGCCCTTCCGGAGAAGGTACGGGTGGTGGCTGGGTTCAGCACACGTTCCTCGTCGAGGACTTCGTTTCGTTGACGGACCAGGTCGTGCTGCGATTCATCGCATCGGACGAGGGATCCGGTTCCATCGTCGAGGCCGGAGTTGATGACTTCGCGGTGACGACGTTCGAGTGCGAGGACATCACACCAATGGAGTGCCCCGGCGATGCCACGGGCGACAACATGGTCAACTTCGATGACCTCAACATCGTACTCGGTGCCTGGGGAACGGCGGGTCCCGCGGGTGATGTCGCCCCGTTGGGCGGCGGCGACGGCATGGTCAACTTCGATGACCTCAACCTGGTGCTGGCCAACTGGCTGCAGTCCTGTCCCTGATCAAGTGATCAAGTGAATTGGCAAATGGAAAGGCCCCGGTCGCGATGACCGGGGCCTTGTTCATTTCAGGATGCCGGGGCCTGGATCAGTCGATCGTTTCGACCGCTTCATCGCCGCCGACGTGATTCTTCTCGATCTGTTCGAAGATGAAGCTGTGAATTTCCTGGGCGTCGTTCGTCTTGGTCTGGCTGAGCCACTCGACGTGTGCATCTGAGAAGGCCCAGTGTGCGCCGGTCTTGCCGTGGTTGTCCACGTCCCAGTAGCCTCGTTGATCGCTGTCGGGGTAACTGCGACGGAGGGTGCCATAGGTTGAGAAGCCACCACCTCCGGTGTCGTCCGAGTTCGTCTCGTCACCGAAGAGGGCCACGGGGCCTCGCTCGTGATCGGTCAGACCTGCGACGTAGAGGTAGCTGATGTTGTACCAGACGACATCTCTCGAGTCTGAGATGGTGTAGGGGACCTGCGCGACGTTGCCGAGGCTGTCGCCTTCATCGCCGCCATCAAGCTGATCCGAGGGGCACTGCAGCGCCTGAAATTCGGCGCCGCTTTCAAAGTAGTTGGCCATGAGTGGCCTGGCTTCGGTGTTCGGCACCCATGACTTGGTGACAGGATTCCATGCAAAGTAGTAGGCGACACCGGCGGCACCGAAGACCTTGGTGGTGACATCGGGCATGCCATCCTGGTCGAGGTCGTAGCCAACCTGATCAAGGCTGAAGATCGAGGCGAAGCTCAGGTACGGGAAGTGCTGTCCGGGGTTGGAGAAGAGTTGCGTATTCGTCGGCTTGCGGTTGGTACCGGCAGCGACAGGCAGGACGGGATATGAACCGTCGTAGTCGGATGCATACATCGTGAAGAGATACATGAGCTGTTTTTGATTGCTCATACAGCCGGTTCGCCGGGCAGATTCCCGCGCCTTGCCGAGAGCGGGCAGCAGGATACCGATCAGGATTGCGATGATCGCAATGACAACCAGCAGTTCAATGAGCGTAAAGCCCCGGTTTGGACGACCGTACTGTTCGGGTGATCTGAGCATTGTTCACCTCTGGAGTTGACACGAAGCGGGGCCGGGTTCACAGTCTCGGACCTGCCACGGGTAAAACATTTTACCCGCTCTTTCACACTGTACTCATTTGCGGACCGTCCGCAAGCCTGACGGGACGGCTGCGATGATGATGTAAGTCCTTTATCGGCGGGGTCTCGAGGGACTCATGACAGGATGAAGACCCGAATTGGCGGCAAACCGGTGCGGAAGACTGGTAAAGCCCGTGCCATCTAGTAAAATGTTTTACCTCCGTTGCCTCCTCCACGGAGCCGACCGGTTCCACGCCCACACTCAAGACCCGGACACCATACGACCAGCATGGCCAATGCACGATCGAACATTCGGGATGTTGCGCGAGAGTCCGGCGTCAGCCTGACCACCGTCTCGCTGATTCTCAACAACAACGACGAGCGCATCAGCGAATCGACGCGCCAACGCGTTCTCTCCGCCATGGAGAAGCTTTCCTATACCCCAAGCAGGCTCGCACGGGGATTGCCCACCCGAAGGGCGAATACGCTCGCCGTCCTTGTTCCCGCACTCCAGCATGCCTTCGCAGACGTCTACTTCGGCGAAATCATCAGCGGCATCTATGAAGCGGCCGCCAATCGCGGCTACCGGATTCTCCTGGAGGTCGCCCGCCGCGAGTACGTCCGTCGGAAGGAGTATCTCACGCTCCTCGAGGACTGCTCGGTCGACGGCATCCTGTTCATCGGTGCCACCGAGGAGCACCGCTGGCTCACCGAATTCCACGAGACGGACAAGCCGCTCATCATCGTCAACAACCACTTCAAGCAGTGGGACCTGCATCACGTGGTGTGCGATTACACCGCGGCTGGTGCCTTGGCGGCAGACTACCTCATCGATCTCGGCCACCGGAACATCGGTCACATCTGCGGCCCCTCGTCCATGGTGGTCACGGCCGAGGAACTGACCGAAGGGTTTCTTTCCCGGCTCGCGGAGCGCGGATTCCCACTGAGCGACCGCATGGTCGTCGAGGGCCAGTACCTCGTCGAGACCGGCAAGCTGGCCTGCGACGAACTGCTCCAGCGCAACCCGCAGTTGACCGCGATCTTCGCGGCGAACGACAAGATGGCACTGGGTGCGTACCAGTCGATTCGTCAGCACGATCGTCAACCGGGCAAGGAGATCTCGATCGTGGGCTGCGATGACATTCCGACCGCTGCTCTTGCGGATCCCCCGCTGACGACCATTCGGATGAACTTCTTCGAAATCGGTGCCGAGTCGTGCCAGCAACTCATCTCCATGATCGAGAAAAAAGCGGATGACAACGGCCGGAAGACCATCAGTGAGCGTCTCCCGATCGCGTTGATCGAGCGCGAGTCCTGCTGTCCTCCGCAGGTCCCGGCCTGATCCTGTCTCTCACTCCCTGATACTGGATACCCGCCATGCGATTGAGGTTTTTCGCGCTGTTCGTCCTGCCTGTCCTGCTCTGTTCCGATAGCCTTGGCGCGGATGTCTGGCGGCTCGCCGGCACCTTCAATGGTTGGAATACAACCGATGACACCTGGCGCCTGGCACCAGTCTCTGATGAGCGTGGGACCTATGAACTTGTTCGGCGCATCGAGGCCGGGCGTCACCACTTCAAGTTCGTTCGCAACGGAGACTGGGCCGAGGGACACCTTGGAGCGGGCGACGAGAGTCTTGAGCAGCCGGGCAATGACATCGAACTCGTCATTCGTGCAGCGGCCGAGTACCGCGTCCGCCTTGATGCGGCGCGTCAGTCATGGTCATTTGAAGTGGCATCTGTTCCGGAACCTGTCGTCCTGTTGTCACGGTTCGGCTCGCCCGTAGCCGGACGCAGCTTCGTGATTGATGCCTCGGGGTCGCTGTTCCCCCCCGGGGCCGAGGCCAGCCTGGAAGCGACTGCGACCGCTGACTATGCCATCCGCGTCTCGCCGAACACACCGCTGCGTGCAGAGGTCATTCCCGCGCGGCCGGGGCGCCTCACGATTCCCGTGACCGTCCGTCTGGGTGATGAGGTTGCAACGTCTTCGCTTTCTGTCGACGTATCGCCCGCTTACTCGGTGCGGTACCAGACCCGGGACCATGATCGGTCACGCACCGTTCAACTCGAAGCATTCGACGAGGGTCTCGCACGGGCGGCGCTGAATATTCCGGCTGCGACGTCAATGGCCACTCTGGATGTACTCGAAGGGGAAGAGTCCATCCTGTCGCTTCGGGGTGGACGGGTTGATGCGGGTGACTATGTCGTCGAAGTAAGAGACGGCAATGCGACGACTCACCAATCCTCGGTGTCTCCCATGTGTCTGCTTCCCGGGTTCTGGCATCGCTTTGAGTTCGAGCCGACTTCTGATGTCTCAACTGTTCATGTGGTGGGCGACTTCAATGACTGGGTCGGGCCCGGTGGTGCCGGAGCAATTGCGCTCTCGTCGCGGACTGATGGGTCCTGGGCGGCATTGGTCAATCTTCCCGCGGGCGCCCACCGCTACAAGTACGTGATCGATGGAAGTGTCTGGATCCTGGACCCGGTGGCGGAGCGGACCATCACGGATTCGGATGGCAACCTCAACAGCGTTTTCGTGGTTGGTCCTTCCCCTGACGACTATCCGCCGGCGCGTCGAAATCACATCAATGAGGCTGCCCTGCAGCACAACCCGGACCTCGAACGTGACTTCGCTCCCATCGAGGGAGACCTGGGACTCGTGGATATCAGCATCGCGGCCCTGCCGGGTGACGCCGAGCGGGTTGAACTGCATGTTGATGCCGCTGACGAGGAGATGGGGCTCGTCACGCTCATCGTGCCGATGAATCGGACACGTGACCTCGCAGGATTCGATCGCTTCTCGGCGCGCGTCATGCTTGAGCGGGGCAAGGCCGACTACAAGTTCGTGGTGATGGACGGGCGAGCCCGATTCGATACGGAGCGCTTTCAGGGGCGCGTAGAGCCGCGGCTGGATCTTCCGGCGTGGGCGATGGGTGCGGTGTGGTACCAGATCTTCCCTGAACGATTCAGAAACGGTAACCCGGAGAATGACCCGCACGGGCCCGGTGTGTACCAGATGCCGTGGATGGCGAACTGGTATGAAACACAGCCGGGAGAGGAATCGCAGTGGCGTCGCCGTGCGAATCTCTCCCCCACTGACCCGTTGCCCGAGCGACAGGGTGGCGAGATCTTCAACTGGATCTTCGATCGCCGGTACGGCGGTGATCTGCAGGGCGTTGTCGAGAAACTAGATGAACTTCAGGACCTCGGTATCACGGCGATCTATTTCAATCCGGTCTTCGAAGCGGAGTCGATGCACAAGTACGATGCGTCGGACTATCGCCACATCGATGACAACTTCGGCAACCCCCCCGGCCATCCGGTCCCGGCGCGCTGGGCTGCCGACCCGACTGAAACGCTGGATCCTGCGACATGGAAGTGGACGCCCGCAGACCGGTACTTCTTGGATGTGCTGCTGCCTGAGTGCCGGAAGCGAGACATCCGAGTAGTGATCGACGGGGTTTTCAATCACACGGGGCGCGAGTTCTGGGCGTTCCAGGATGTGCTGGAGAACGGGTCTGCATCGCTCTATGCCGACTGGTATTTCGTCGAGTTCAACGACGACGGCAGCGTGGACTCATGGCAGGCATGGGATGGGCCGAGTGGCTGGCTGCCCAAGTTTCGGCAACAGTCGAACGGCGACCTGATGCCGGGTATGAAGCAGCACATCTTCGACATCACGGCGCGGTGGATGGATCCGGACGGTGACGGTGATCCGTCGGATGGCATCGACGGCTGGCGGTTGGACGTTCCGCTTGACGTCGGCCTGCCATTCTGGAGCGACTGGCGTGCTCACGTGAAATCGCTGAATGCGGATGCAGTGATCATCGCCGAGATCTGGGATGATGCATCGGCGTACGTTCAGGGCAACTACTTCGATACACAGATGCACTATCCCTTTGCCCGGCCGGTCGTGGACTGGCTCGGAGTTCAGCCCGGGATGCCATCATCCGAACTCTCGCAGCGCTTGAGTGAGGCGTTCAACGAGGCGCCGCAGACCTGCCTCATTCACCAGAACCTCTTTGGGTCTCACGACACGGATCGGTTTGTCTCACAATTGCACAATCCGGGCCGCGCGTATGATCAGGGGAATCGCATTCAGGACAACGGTCCGAACTACGATGACACGCGGCCGACATTGCAGGAGTTTCGTCGTGCCGTGCTGGGGTTTGCGATCCAGGCAACCTACCTGGGAGCGCCGATGGTGTACTACGGTGATGAGTACGGCATGTGGGGCGCGGATGACCCGACGGACCGGAAGCCGGTGCCGTGGCGAGATCTCGGGCGGCCGGAGAATCCCGCGGATCGCGCTGATGCGAGGTTCAGGAATGATGTGCGGGAGTGGTTGCGACTGCGGCAGGACCCGGCGGCAGGGCCGATCCTGCGGTACGGAACCGTTCGTCACCTGGACTCGGGTGATCCCGACGTGTTTGCATTTGAACGTGAACTCAACAGCGAGCGCGTTGTGGTCGTCATCAACCGAGGTCAGAAGACATACGACGCCAGTGGCCTGCTCCCGACAGGGACTCGCGGTGGCCGGGTGCGTGGCGTCAGTGCCGCGTACTGGCACCTGCCCTGATCGGGATCAGCCTTCGATCATGCAGGTGTTCCCCCAGCGGGCGAGGACTTCGTTGAGGTCACCGAAGTCCACAAGGCCGCTTTCGTCCAGGTCGGCCGCGGCATCGGTGGTCGTCCACAGGTCGAGGACCATGTTGAGATCATCGAAGTTGACGGTGTTGTCACCGTTGGCATCTCCGGCACAGGGTGGTGACGCAGCCCCGGGCACGAACTCGTAGGGGCCGAGATCGACCAATGGCGCTGTGCCTGCCCCGGTATCTGCTGAGGCGGGATCATCGAGGAAACGAGCCATGTCGTCGAGATCGAGGGGAGTGACTTCAAGCGTCGATCCATCGTCATCGAGGTCGGCTTCGTCGAGGGGGACGGCACCGTTGTCTCCCGCGTCGATCGCGGGGGACCCTGACATCAGTCGGCAATCGTCATCAGGAGTCCCGTAGACGTTATCGAGGCCATCGGCATCGACAAAGAGCGGATCCGCCCCGGAGTTGTTTGCCCCGAGAAAGTCCATGTCGATGCCCTGGACGATCGAGAAACTCGTCAGGCTGTTGTTGAGTGAATTGTTGTTCTCCCAACTGGAACCGTTGTTGTCCCAGAAGATGCAGTTGGTCGCCGTGCTGTTGGCATCGATGAGCGCGCCATTGAAGTCTTCAAGGATCGAGTTGTTGCCGACAACTGTCGTGTTCGCGACCTCTGAGGCATTGTTCACGTAGAGACCGCCCCCACCGAACCGCGAGGTGTTCCCGCTGATGAGGCAGTTCATGATGCGCGTCGCATTGCACCAGAGTCCACCGCCGGTGCCTGAGAGGGCTTCGTTGTCAGAAAACGTACAGTTGTAATACACGCCGAAATTCCCGGTGCCGTCAGACGACCACGCACCGCCGCCGTTCCCTTCGGCCGTGTTGCTCCTGAATTCGCAACGAACGACAACGTTCTTGTCCGAGACCAGTCCCCCACCATTGCCGAGTGAAGTGGCGAGGGCCATGTTGTTCGTGAACGTGCAGTCGTACACGTCGCCGCGGGGGAAATGTGCACCACCCCCGGCATCGGCGGCATTGCCGTCGAAGTCAACGCGGTGCATCGAATGCGGGCTGCCCGCATTGATGTAAACGCCGCCTCCACGCCCGTTGACTGCGACATTGTTCATGAACGTGCTGTCAAGGATGTCAATGACGTTGCCGCCGACACAGGTGGCCCAGAGGCCGGCACCGTCAAGGCCGTTGGTCACATTCCCGTCAAAGGTGCAGTCACTGACCGTTGCACTGCAGAAGAGCAGGCTCACCGCCTGGTTCCGATTGCCACTGAAGAGGCAGTCATCCAGCAGCACGGTGGACTCATCACCCGCGATTGCGGGAGACTCATGATCGATGAAGTCGGTTCCGGCGACGTCGACTGTCGAGAGCACAGCCTCGATACCGCCATCGTTCTCATCGAAGACCGAGTTGGTCACTGTCAACGTCTGGCCCTCGACGTAAATCGCGCCGCCGCGATTGAGTTCCAACCGGCAGTTATTGACCGTGAGATCCGTGCCGATGACCTGGACTCCAGATCCCTTGAGCCCGTCAGGGGTCGTGCTGCCGAACTTGTTGCCCGCGGCGACGGTGAGGCCGTCAAGCGTGGGGGCGCGCGTCAGGCCCACCGCCTTGACGACCTGGTGGGCGTTGTCGAGTGTATTGTCGAACCCCGGGCCGTCATCAGCGTCGAGGTCGCCGGAGAGGGTGGTCTCGTGCAGGGCGGGGTCACGGAAGTTCGGATCGGGGGCACCGATACCGGCATAGCTGCCTCGCAGCGCAAGTTGTTCCGTGAGTACAAACGAAGCATCGCGGTCACCGACTGTGAATCCGGCGCCAACATCGGGCGTGTAGGTGCCTGCAGCGATGCGGATCTCACGGACGCCGCTTCCGGGTACACGGGCGGCGGTGAGCGCATCCTGGAGATTAGTCCACGCCGTACTCCATGTGGTGCCGGGTCCATTCCCGATTGCCCGGTCCTGGTCGACATACAGGATGCTGACACCATAGCCGGGCGTGGCGACGCCAACGAGAACCAGAGGCGCGATCAGTTGATGCCATCTCATGGTCAGGCCTCTCAATAGGAGTTGAGGTAAGTCGTCACGATGCCGACTTCCACCGAATCGACAATGCCATCGGCATCCAGGTCGTACTCGGGGAACCAGCCCATGTTCTTCGTGACAAGGTCGAGATCAGTCATGTTGCAATGGCCGTCGAGGTTCACATCACCCAGACGACGTATCTCGGGGTCATTCGGAAGGAATGGGTTGTTCTGCCAGCTTCGTCTCGCGAGGAACCGGGTGTCGAAGATCTCTCCGCCGCGTTTCGGATCGGGAATCGTGACCGGGACGGGTGGCTTCGGCGTGATCTGGAAGTTGTTGTTGGGTGTGGCATCTTCGACGGCGTTGGCGGGAGACATGACAGGCACGAAGCCCCATGAAGCATGCTCGTGCGCCCGCGCGATGCGGAACGCCGGTGTGCCATTGACCCACTCGGGCTTGACTTCATCGCGATTGGGTGAGCCATTGACGATTGAGTACACCTCGTGACCCGGTGCGAGGAAGTCGCACATCGTGATGAATGGTGGGCGTGCGCCACCTGGCAGGTCTCCGAGGCGGTCACCGACCTGCATCGCGGGGAATGTCGTGATGAGGAAGTCGTTGCGGAAGGGTTCGTGCGTCAGCCGGATCTGGCCGAAGCCCTCGGTCATGGCGTCCGCCGCCAGGGCGTTCATCCATGTCACGAGGTCCCACGGTGCGAACTGGCTGGTGGCATCGAGTCCGACCCACTGGGCGCCGGCTTCGAGTGCGGTTCTGAACTCGTTGTAGGCGAGGCCCTGATCGACAGGATCATCGATGTCGATTGGATCATTCGTGAAGACCATGCCCTCGGCCGGCGGTCCGACTGAGAACTCAAGATTCCAGTCGTCGAGGCTGCTCACCGGAGCCATTGGCTGGCCGGCACGCCCCCAGTAGAGACCGAAGTTGACCCCGGCGGCCGGCACCTCGTTCAGCATCAGGTAGCTGTCCCCGGGCATGGGCTCATCGTTGCCAATGAGCGGCATGTTGGATGCGAAGATGAAAGGCAGGTTGTAACGCTGGTGGTCCGGACATGGGAAGTACTTGGTGAACTCGCCGCACATGCGCCAGACCATCAGGCGTTCGTAGCCCAGTGCCGCGGTGGTGTCCTTGAAGTTGTCCGTCCAGGCGCGCCAGCCGATTCCGGGCGTCCGTGGGTTCATGACCGCATCGAAGTACGGTGATGTGTCCTCCGGGTCATCCCAGTAGCCGAGGTCCCCGGAGCACGTGTCGATCGCGTACTTGCGCGTCGGGAACTCGCCCCGAACGGGTCGGGGGTCGCGTCCGTGCCAGTAGTCAACCGCGCCGTAGAGGTTCTGGAAGTGATCCCGGTACGGCATGAGCGTGGTCGTCCAGGCGGGGTCGTCGTTGCGCATGACCCGGACGCTGACCCGGTAGCTGGCCTGCTCCCCGGGATCCAACTCACCCTGCTCGACGAACTGGGCTCCCCCGTTGTTGGTCCCGTTGGAGGGGTTCAGTCGGATGCGAACGGTCCACGTCCGCCCGATCTGATCACGGGCATGATCCGAAATCACACTGAACCGGACGCGATGCTGGTAGTCGAGGATCGGGTACAGGACACTGATGCCGATCGTGTAGTTGCTGTCGCGGATGACGAAGCAGGGCACGAACCAGTTCACGGGATACGCGGTCTTGAATTCAGAGCCGGCGATCGCTTCCCCGAAGGCAAAGTCATCCTCTGGTCCGAATGCCGGGTCAATCACGAGCGGCGGATCGTTCCGGTCGGTGATTCGCATGTCCTCGAATGTCACATCCTCACCGAATCGGATGCCGTCGATGACGAACTCACCCAGACTTCGGATCTCACCGGTCTGATTGTCGTAGTCATAGTCAATGTCGAAGCCATCGGTCAGTGGCGTGAAGGTGACGTCCGGCTCAAGGACATCATTCTTCGCCGCCAGACTGTCTTGCCAGACGGGGAGCGTGCCGCGGGTCGGCCAGATGATCGCCTCCCGCGGCCCCTCGCATGCCTTCTGCACGCTGGGCTTGAGGGCATCCGGGTCCCACGAGGTGAGAAAGCACGGGTCGGCTGATGCCATGGCCGAAACGGCACAGATGGATGACATTGCTGCGATGACACGCCTGGCGTTCATTGGACTCTCCGCATTGCGCGCTGCGTCCCGGGGCGCTCAAACTGAGGTTCGGGGACGGTTGCTGACCGTGTGCTGTGCGATCTCGATCTCTCCGCCGCGGCGTCTCGGCCGCGACACCCGATTGTATCGGGAGGGCAACCTGACAAAAGAGCGAGTTTGGGAGAAAGGCGCGAATCAGCGTCGGAGGGAACCGGCACTGATCGGACCGACCTGCTGAACCGGGACCGGGGACGCCCTGACGGAGGGTCCGCCATCGGCCGGGTAGAAGGTGCAGGTGAGTTCCGCGCGCTTGGAGATGATCCGATCGTCGCCCACATCGGCGATGTTCAGGGAAAGAAAATATCCCGGCAGGCCGCTGTAGACTCCCGCGATCCGGGCCAGCGCGTCCTCGCTGACACTCCAGCGTGCGATGGTGTAGTTCTCCTCGTCGTTCAGTTCAAAGGTCATACGTCCCGGGCTGTGCATGGGGATTGCGGACTGGTCGGGCGCGAAGAGATAGACGACGCACATGAAGGTGTCGTAAAAGCCGTTCCCATTCTGGTCCTTGGAGAACTTGTCCGTGCTGACGAGCATCCGCTCCACGGGTGTGTCGGCGGGGGCTGCCTGGGCGGCGGGCGGCAGTTGGCGGGGCTGGTCGGTCGCGCAGCCCGACAGCAACATCGCGGCGGCTGACGCCATGACCCACACCGGTCTCACCATGGTCCTTGGGATCACTTCTGCTCCGGCTGAATGATGGGGCCGAGTTCGTGCTGTCCGAGGATCCTGCGGCGGAGGCGCTCCTTCATGTCCTCGGCGAGGTTCAACATCTCGACTTCTTCGAGGGTGAGGTCGAGCAGGGTCTCGTCACTGGGAATGACGCGCGGCGTGATGACGATGAGCAGTTCTGTCTTGGTCTGCGTGGCGCGCTTGGACTGGAAGACGGCTCCGATCAAGGGAATATCACCGAGCAACGGCACCTTGGTGTCGCGAGAATCGGTCGAGTTCTGAATCAGACCACCGATGACGATGGTCTGGCCATCCTGCACGGTGACGGTGGTATTGGCACGACGCTGGCTGATGACCGGTGCCTCGAAGTCTTCCGACACCTGGGTGGTCCGGGTGGTCAATGCAGAGATCTGGGGCGCGATGTCGAGGCGAACGAACCCGTCGGGGCTGATTGAAGGTGTCACTTCGAGGATGACGCCGAGTTCACGGGGTTCCACATCGGAACGGACGTTGCCGTTGTCGAGTCGCTCGACGTTGGTGACGAGTTGAATCTCCTCACCGACCTGGATCCGGGCGTCTTCGTTGTCGTTGACCAGAATCTGGGGCCGGCTCAGGACTTCGAGGCGTCCCTGGACTTCAAGGGCTCGAATGAGCAGGTCAAAGTCGATGCTCGAGACAGAGAGGTTTGGAACGCCGATGGCGGTCAGCACGCCGGTGCCCGCCGCCCGGGTGAAGCCGGTGAACATGTCGCGGCCCTGGGGCTGGATGGTCAGGTCGACCCCCCAGGACTGTTCGGAGTCGAGGGTGACTTCCGCGAGCATGACCTGGATCAGGACCTGGGATGGCGGCTTATCGAGTTCATCGATGAGTTCGAGCACGCGATTCATGTACCTCGGTGAGGCACTGAGGATGATGCGGCTGCTTCCCGGTACGCCGACGACACTGATCTCCTGTTCGAGGCGGCGAACCAGCGAGCCCTGTCGATCCGGGCCCAATGTCCGGGCGATGCGTTCCTGCTCCTGGTTGATGAACGTATTGAGTGCGTCGGCAACTTCCTCGACACGTGCGTTCTTGAGTTGCACGGTCGTCTGCTTCCGCTCCGCACCGGGCTTGGCATCCAGTTCACGGATCACCCGACCAACGAGTTCGAGATACTGCGGAGTGCCGGACACGAGGAGTGAGTTGGTACGAGCGTCGACGGTGATTGAGAGTTGCTGGCGCTCATCCGGCACCACGTTGACACCGGTGCCGATGATGCCTTCGTTCGGGTCCGTGGAAGCACTCACAGGCCCCCCACCAATTCGACTCGGCACGAGCAGGTAGATATTGCCCTGCTGACTCAGCCGGAACAGATCACGGAGCATCTCAGCAAGGTTTTCCGCATCGGCGTTATCCAGTGTGAAGACGACGATGTCCCGGTCACCTTCTTCCGAGGAGTCAATGGTCTCGACCAGCGCTTCAATCAGCACCATCATGGGCGGCGGTGCGGACACGATCAGCGCATTCGTCCGCAGGTCGGGCGTCAGCGTCACCTGCTCCCTGATAGCGAAGTTGATCTCAGTCTCTGTGGGCTTCCGACCGGTGGCCTCTTCGATGCTCTGCTCGCTCTGCTCCCTCACGAGGCGAAGCAGCGTGGCCTGCCGGCTTGTACTGCGGCGACCGGCGAGGCTGTTTTCGCCGAGTACCTGTTCGAGCAGGTTCACGATCTCGAGGGCGTTGGCCGACCGAAGTTGCAGGACCTTGATCTCTCGAACCGTCGACACGCTTGCCGTGTCGAGGCGACTGATCAGGTCGCGGATCTGTTCGATATCGGAAGGCAGACCGTTCACGACCACCGCGTTCAGCCGCTCGTCGGCAAAGACGCGAAGGGCGCCGTCACCACGGGTGCGCCTGGCTTCCTGAACGTAGAGTTCGTCGAGGAGTTCAGAGATGTCATCTGCCTTGGCGGTCTGAAGGGGGAAGAGTTCGATAAGACCATCCCCGACCGGCTCCTCGGCACTCAATAAATCGATAAGGCGCTCGATCTCGGAGAAATTCTCGTCACTCGCCGCGACAATCAGTGAGTTCGTCGCCCGATCCGCCTCGATGCTGATGATGTCGCGCCGGGAACGCCCATCACCCTGCGCGGCATCAAGGCGCGCCTTCATGAGTGGTTCGAGCTTCCTCGCAAGTTGCTCCGCATCATTGTTGCGGACGGGGATGACATGCAGTCCGACCGTGGCATTCAACTCGTCGCTGTCGAGCGTCATCAGCAGGTTGTCGATGACTGCGAAGCTCCGCGGCGAGGTCGCGATGATGAGCGTGTTGGTTCGCAGGTCAGATTCGATGACAACATCGTCCTCTTCCCTGATCGTTCCGGATCGACGCTGATCCTCGAAGAGGCCCTCGAGAATATCCCCGACGCGATCCGCGGCCGCGAACTCGAGTGGATACAGACGGACCATGTCCGTCCGAGCGGCGCCGCTGACGTCGAGCATGTCGACGAGTTCGGCAACCACATCGACATTGGCATTTGCGCCGACGACCACGAGGGCATTCAACTGATCCTCCGGCAGGATGACCAGATTCGACATGGGGGCGAACAGGAAGGACTCGACCGCTTCGCCATCAGCCGCCCCGTCACGCAGGACGCGCAGGCGACCGATCTGTCGCTGGATGCTGGCGGCTTCCGGAGTCTCACCGAGGCCCTGTACCAGGATCCGATTCAGTGTCTCGGCGAGTTCGACGGCATCAGCGTGGCGCAGTTCGATGAGTCGAGGTTCGATCCAGTTGGCGGTGTTGTCCGAGTCGAGCTCACCGATGAGTACCTCCGCGAGCGCGACGGCTTCCTCGCGGCCGGCCACCACGAGCGCATTCGTCCGATCGTCCACGGCCACGGCAATCTCACCCGCAAGCGCGCGCCCGGTCTCCGTGGTCGGGAGGCCACTGACCGTGGAGCCGGGGCTCCGCCGGAGTGCCTCGCCCTGTTGGAAGAGTTGCTTCACCACCGAGGAGATCCTCGCGGCGGCGGCATTCTCCAGATGGAAGATTCGAACGATGACGGCGTCGCCGACGGGGAGTCGGTCGAGGAGTTCGACGATCTCGCGCAGCGCCAGCACGTTCTCGGGTGTGGAAGTCACCACGACGGCGTTGGTCTGTCGCTCGGGCGTGATCCGGATGGGAACACTCAGGTCGAGGTCGACATCTTCCGCGCCAACGCCCTCCCTGTTGAGGTGCAGGCGCCGCATCTGCTCGCGGACGGCCTCGGCCATGGCGACGCCGGAGTCATTCTCCGGCTTGAGCATGGCCTCCAGAGTCGAGGCAACATTCTGAGCGTCGGCCACGGCAAGCGGCAGAATGACCATTTCCTGCTGCGGGGTCGCAGGCTCGGCATCGATGGTCTCAATGAGTGATGCCAGGGTGGCACGGTCCGCCGGTGAGACGAGGACGGCAACAGCACGGCGCGTGGTCATCGGAACGACAACGACCGGTTCGGATACCAGCGCGGGTTGATCATCGCGCACCTGACGTGTCACGCCCATCTGGTTGAGCATGTCTGCGACCTGGGATGGTCCGGTGTTGCGAAGTTCAACGATCAGGAGTTCCTGTCCCACGAGTCCGTTGATCAGGTCAGCACCGGGGCCCTCCACGCCGTCCAGTTCCGTCACAACCTGCTCAATCTCTTCGAAGAGGCGCTGGCTCGAGCCGATGAGCAAGGCGTTGTTGCGCCGATCAACTTCGATCGACAGCTGCTCACCCAACTGGTTCGCGGCAGCCGAGAATGCATTTCGCACTGTGGTAGCGAGTCGTACTGCAGACTGCGTCCGCAGTGGGATGACGCGCACAGTGATGCGGCTGTCGGCACTCTCGGCCTGAAGTGATTCGGCCAGGGCAGCGATCTGTCGGAACTCACTCTCCTCTGCACGCACGATCAGCGCACTGGCGGCGTCATCACCGACTATCAGCACGGAGCGTGATGAACGAACGCGATTGCCATTCATCTGGACGTACATCTCGCGCAAGGAGTGGGCAAGGTCCGATGCCTTTCCGTGTCGCACCACGATGAGGCGAGGGGTCGGTGTGTTCTCGAACTCGGGGACGTCGAGTTGCTCCACGATCCGGCGGACACGTTCCAGGTCCTTGCGCCCGGCAGAGACGATGAGGCTGTTGGTCATGGCCTCGGCAGACACGCTCACGATCTCGTCCGGCGGCACCAGAACGGCCGGCGCATCGTAGACAATCGGCCCAAACCGATCGTCCCGCTGCTGCCGTTGATTCTGCTGTTGCTGCTGCTGGCGCTGTCGCTCAATCTCGGTGCGAACCGTTGATTCGAAGGCCGCGTTGATCGCTGAGGCAACCGATTGCGCGTCAGCATGTGCGAGCGGAATGACTTCGAGTTGGCGTGATGAGTCGTACTCTTCCGAGTCGAAGATTTCCAGGATCTTGCGGATGCCCGGCCACTCCGCCTCATCAGCTGAGACGACAAGGGAGTTGGTTGCGGGATCGGCAACGATCGAGACGTTCCGAGCGCCGGGAGTATCCGCCTCGGGTGCATAGCGACCATAAAAGACGCTCAGGGCTTCCCGGGTCTGTTCCGCATCGGCGAAGCGCAGCGGGACGAAGTCCGTCGTCCGATTGCTCTCGCTCGCAACGTCCAGTTGCGACAGAATGCGATCGACCTCCCGGAGCTGGTTGGCCGTCGCGGCGATGATCAGGGTGTTGTCCCGCACGGACGATGAGACGGTCGGTGAGGGTTCATTGGCGGCATCAGCCCACTTGCGCAGGAGCCGCTCGACGGTGAGTTCGATCTCCGGGGCGACTGCATGCTCGAGTTCGATGACTCGGTACTCGATTTCACTGACGGTCGGCTTCTCATCGAGTTCCGTGATCAGCCGTGCGATCAGGTCCATGGATGGCTCATCGGCAGAGACTATGAGCGCATTGGCGCGGCGGTCCGGCGTGATCGTGGCGCGGATCTCGACTTCCTGCCCTGAAGCGTCGACGAACCGGCGAACCCGTCCCTGCAGGTCACCCGCACGTCCCGTTGCCTGCTGATCGAGAGCGAGCGCTTCGCGCAGGGTCTGAGCAGCCTCATCAGCCCGCGCGGTTGCGAGTTGGAAGGTCTGCAGCATGACGATGTCGGCATCGGAGGGCGCATCCATTCGTGCGATCAGTTCTTCGACCTGCGGGAAGACCTCGTCCGCAGCCGAGACGATGATCGCATTCGTCCGATTGTCGGGTGTGACGTAGACCGGCGGGACGCTGCCGCGCCGGCGCGGGAACAGGCCGCGAATGGCGTCCGCGATGTCCCGTGCTTCACCGTGTTGCAGCGCGTACACCTCGATGCGGCGGTCTTCGGCAACCTCGGGTGCATCGAGCCGCGCGATGATGTCGCGTGCAAGGGCCATGTCGGCCTCGGGCGCGGAGAGGATGATCACGTTGCCGTCTGCGGAACCGATGACCGAGACCTCGGACCGGCCGCCCCCCTCGCGACGCGCGCGATCCTGGAAGAAGCGGTTCACACTCTGTGCCACGCGAGTCGCCTCGCCGAATGAGAGTGCGACGGTGGTGACCTCGTGCTCACTCGGAATGGCCTGGGCATCGAGGTCCGCGACGAGTTCCGCGACGCCGTCCATCTGCGATTCCGGTCCGATGACGATCAGGCGTCGACTGCGGTTGTCGACGCGGAACTGGAGGCCTGCACCGGTCGGGTTCCTCCACCAGCGGTTCCGATTCGGGTCGGGGAATGCCTCTTCCAGCACGTCGATCAGAATGTCGAGGTCGGCATTCTCGATTGCAAAGAAGCGCACCGTCATCCCACCGCTTCCCGCCTCAGCGGTGTCGAGCGTCCGGATGATCGACTCGATGGCCTCGAAGCTTTCGCCCTTGCCCATGAGCACGATCGAGTTGGTTCGGGCATTGACCTGCACGAAGATGTCCGAGTCGTCCTGCCCCCATCGTGACCAGCGGAACTCGTTGGCCAGGTCGACCACGGTGTCCTCGAGATCGGAGGCCATCGCATGTTCGAGCGTGACGACGCGGAACTGAAGATCCCGCGCAGTTGCCGGGGCATCGAAGGTCTCGATGAGACCGCGAATCTCTTCAAGATCCTCATCGGAGGCCGAAACGAATACGGTGGCTGAGCGTCGATCACCCGTGATCGCAACGCGTCGGGGCGGCGTTCGCTGACCCGGACGGGTGGCGGCGCGGGCTCGTTCGTCAAAGAGTTGGCGCAATGAGGCAGCCACCTGGCCCGCATCGGCGCGCTCAAGCTTGATGGCCTGCACTGGATACTCGTCCGCTGCCGGTTGATCGACCTCTGCCACGATGGTCTGAATCTCAAGGAGTTGCTCATCCGGTGCGCGAACAAGCAGGGCGCCGATGGCGTCGTTGCCTTCGATCACCACGGTCCGGCGCAGAGACTCATCGTCTCCGACAACCGTTCGATTCAGCATGCTGGCGAGTTCACGGGCCCGCGCCGTGTCGAGAGGGATGACCGTCAGCTTGTAAGTCTCGTCGTCGACTGGCGTATCCAGTCTTTGAATCAGGCGCTCCGCTTCCCGGTGTTGATCATCAGAAGCCGTGACGAGCACGGTGTTGGAGCGTCGATCGGCAACGAAACGGGCACGCGTTTCCTGATTGCCGCGAATGCGGCCGCGGGCGGCGTCGAAAGTGGTCTGCAGGACCTGTGCAATCTCGTTGGCCCGTGCGTTCTTGAGCGTGTACTCGCGGATCAGGCTCTGGGTTTCGAACGTGGTCTGGTCGATCAGTCCGACGAAGCCGTCAAGGAACGCGATGGCATCTCGGGGAGCGGCCACCACCAGGCTGGTCCCGGAAGGGCCCGCACTTACACGCACCTGGCTGGCGTCGATGGAGGCGGTCTCCACTGCACCGTCGGTTCCGGCGAGCGTGATCTCCAGGGGATTGGCATCGCGAAACTGCCGGCCCTGCCAGCCGCGTGGATTCGACGAGAGCATGTCCTGCACGGCGCGGACGGCGCGATCGGCGGAGACGGATGTCAGTTCGTACACCTTGATCGTCAGCGACTGTGGATCACCGGGTTGAATGAGGGAACGCGTGACCTCACGAATGGTGGCGAAATCCGTGTCATTCGCGGCCACGATGATGGAGTCGCCCTGGGGATCCGGAATCACCGCGACCCGGCCCGTCAGGCCGCCCTCGGAGCGCCCGAGTTCCCGCACGGTCGCGCGGAGCAGGTTGGCAAGCGTGTTGCCGTTCACACCCTCCGGAAGACGGATCACCCGGATCCGACCCGGTTCGGGCGGCAGGTCCTGTTCGATCGCGGCAACCAGTTCGGCAATCCGCTGCGTTGCCCGGTCAGAGCCGACCACGATCAGTGCATTGGTGGCCGGGTCAACGGCAATGGTGACATCCGCCTCGCCATCCTCAGCGGCGGCCGTCACGGTTTGCACGTACCCGATGATCAGCTTGAGCCGCGGCGGGACGAGGATGCGTCGCGTGACGGCCTCAGAGGACTCTTCGCCGATGGAACGGAACCCGATGTCCTCGGGGTCGTCATCGGAATCCGGCGGGTCACCGCCCATCAGTTCATCGACAGAGATCACCTCAACTGACACACCGGATCGCTGTTGCAGAAGTTGTCGGATCGTCTCCGCCATGGCGCCCGCATCGGAGCGTGATCTATCCACGGGGATCATTCGGATCTGACGCGACCCGACAATGGCGTTGCTGTCAATGCCCTCCACCAGATCCCGGATCTCAGTGAACTGGTCGTTGGTGGCACGGACGATGAGCGTATTACTGGCGTTGTCGACGCGGATGACCGGTTCGGGTCCACCTGTCGTGTCGGCGATGAACAGGTCTTCGAGGTTGTTGGCGATGGCCGCAGCTTCCACGTTGCGGAGCGGAATCAGGCGGACGGGTCTGGCAGTGGTTGAGAGTGGCTGATCGAGTTGATGCACCATCTCCTCGGCGGCTTCCAGCAACGAGACGGGCGCACTGATGACGACCGCGTTGAGGCGCTCTTCGGCCACGACTCGAACATCCGGGCCCTCGTCGACCTGCATGCGTCGCTGGATGAGGTTGAGCCGCATCCACTCGGACATCTCGCGGCCGGACAGCAACTGACTGACGACCGGAGCGACCTGCTCGGCCCGTGCATGTTCGAGGAAGACGGTACGGACACCGGGCAGATCCGGCTCGATGGACACATCCATCGGCTTGATGAGTTCGGCAGCCTGCTGGACCTGTGCGCTGCTCGCAGCGACGATGACCGTGTTGCTCGCAGGTTCTGCGGTGACGACTGGCACCGGTTGACCAGGGCGCGATCCGGCAGCAAGGCCCTTAGAGAGCGCGGCGGCAACGGACTCAGCCGTGCTCTTCTGCAACGGGAAGACGCGGACCTCGACGGCACCACCGGTGGGTTCGCGATCAAGGGCCGAGATGAACTGTCGGGCGATCGGCATCAACTGTGCGGGTGCACTGACGAGCAACCGGTTATTGGCATCGTCTGCACTGATGGTCGGCATGACGACCGAACCACCAGCTTCCTGAAGGCGCCGCAGGGTGTCCGGCCAATACGTGCGATCGCGCAGCATGGGTTCCACGGAGCGTGACACGGCCTGCGCGGCGGCATACTGCAGCGAGAATGTCTGCAACTCCAGTTCAGGCGCTTCGACCGCTTGTTCATCGAGTTCCCGCAGGCGAGTCATGGCGACGGCGACCTGCTCATCCGTTCCGATCACGAGAATGCCGCCCGTCGCCTTGTCGATACTGAGTTGCACGGGGTCACGGCTCGGAACGGTCGCGTCAACCAGGCGTCGAGTGGTGTCGATCAGTGCATTGGGATTGGCCCGGGCAGGCGTGAAGACTTCCACGCTCCGGTCCTGGCCCGACTCCTGATCGAGTGTGGCCACGATCTCCTCGGCAAGGTCAACGATAACCGCAGGCCCGGACACGATGAGCGCGTTCGTGCGTGGCTCGGCTTCCACATTGATGGGAACGTCGCCGTCGAAGCGGCCTCGGCTGCTCCGGATCCGTGCCGCGATGACACGGGGGTCCGCAGCGCGCTGGTCGACAAGCAGTCTCTGGACGGTCGGGGCGACCTCTTCTGCGCGGGCGTGGTCGAGGCGGAAGGTACGCACCGAGAGGGTGTCCTGCGTCGGACGGGTGTCCAGATCGTCAAGCAGTTCGGTGACGAAGTCGAGATCCTCCGCGACACCTGAGATCACCAGGGCGTTGGATGCGGAGGCGGCCGTTATGGTGACGGCTGAACCGGTACCGCCGCTGGGCAAGTTGGCATTGCGGAGAGACTGCGAGAGCGTCTGCGCTGTCTCGCGCGGGTCGGCGAAGGTCAGGGGCACGATGCGGATGACTTCCTGACCGACCGATGCTGTTTCGCTGTCGAGCCTGGCGATGAGTTCGCGGCTGACATCGACGAGGGCGGTGGGCACGGTGAGGATCACCGTGTTGGTTGCGGGATCGGCAGCGACGTCAATCAGGCGCTCAACCTCGTACGCTCCGGACTCAAGTTCATCGCGCTGCTGCACGAGCCGCGCTGTCAACAGTCGATTGAGGAGCGGCTGGACTCTCTCGGCGCGGGCATGCTGGAGCGCGAAGAAAAGCATCTGCGTCTCGGGCGCCTCGGGGAGCGCATCGAGTTCATCGATGACCCGTTCAACGTGCGGAAAGACAGAACTGGGTCCGCTGACCACCAGAGTTCGCGAGACGGGTTCTGACTGAATGACGATCTCGCGCTGGCGGCTGCCGCTGTCCGTCGGATCGAATCCGCCGGAGGTGGCAAGGGTGCGCAGTGTCGCGGCGATAGCATCGAGATCGGCGTGTTCGATCCGATAGGTCCGGAGTTCGAGGTCACCGGTGATCTCGGTGCGATCGAGTTGAGCGACGAGTTGCTCGAATCCGGCAAGGCGCTTAGCCGGCGCATCGACGATGATGGAGTTGGTCTGCCGGTCTGCGCGGACCACGACCTCTCTTGGCTGTCGGAGGTGGTTCTGGGGACGACCGAACCGGTCAACCGGGACCGGCGGCTCGGGGAACATCTGGTCAAGTGTGCGGGCGAGTTCCTCGGCACGGGCAATCTTGAGCGGATAGATACGAATCTCCCGCCCCTCCGAGTCGTACGCCTGAGCCTCGTTGAACTGCGAGACGAGTTGCTCGATCTCCGCGAGCATCTCCGGATGCGCACTGACGATGAGCATGTTGGTGTTCTGATCCGCGCGGATGTTGACGGGCCGCTCTGCACGCTCCTCGGCTGATCGCTGGGCGTAGGACTGCTGAAGCACGCGCGCGATGTTGTCGGCGTCGGCGGTCCGCAGTCGGAGTATGCGCAGCGGCCCGGCACGAGCCTCATCCGGAACATCGATGGACTGGACGAGGGCATCGATGATGGCGTGCTGGTCAGGCTGGGCGGCGACGAGCAGACTGTTGGTCGTACCGACGGGCTCGAAAACCGGGTCGATGCCGAGTCCGACATCGAAGGACCGCGACGTCTCGAGGAGGTCGTTCAGGAACGCGACGACCTGTGTGGCGTCCGCGTGCTGCAACTCGGTCAGGCGCAGTTCACGCGGCGGACCAGCCTGCATCTCAAGCTGATCGAGAATGCGCAGGAACCGGGCCATGGCTTCGGTTTCCGCTACGACCATGAGACTGCGACTCGCCTCATCGACCGTCACATCGACCGGCTGCGCACTGCGCACCTGTGCTGTCTGCTGAGAGTAGATCTCCATCGCCTGTTCGCGGACACCCTCGGGATCGGCGTTCTCGATGCGCACGATCCGGAGTTCGCGTTCGATGGACACACGTCCAAGGTCGACGAGGATGCGCTCCACCAGTTCATGCGTTCGCGCATCGCCGCCGATGATGAGTGTGCCGGAGCGGGGCTCGGCTTCGACTGTCACGGGGACCGCCGGCTTGCCAGGCTCGGCTTTGCCTCCGAGGGAGCCATGCCGCGCGAGTGCCTGGAGTGTCCTGCTCACGGCATCCAGATCGGCTCTCTCGATCGAGTAGGTCCGCAGTTCGGCGGTGGGAGGCAGTTCAACACGATCGAGTTTCTCAACGAGGGCCTTGAAAGCGGCCATGCGTTCTGCCGGGGCGTCGACGATCAGCGCGTTGCTGGCCGGGTCGGCACTGACGTTGACCTCTCGCGGCTCACGAAGCCAGGGCATCGGGTTGCCGCGACGATCCAGCGGGATCGGCGGCATCGGGTAGAGCTGATCCATTGCCCGCGCGACATTCTCAGCCTTGGCAACCTTGAGCGGGAAGATCTCCGTGACGCGGGCGGCCTGGGAGGGATCCTGGTTGAGATCGTCAACGAAGGCCCGGATCTCATCGAAGAGGGCTTCGTGTGCGGAGACAACAAGTGTGTTCGTGGCGCCGTCCGCACGGATGTCAACGGGCTGCTCACGCCGCTCTTCGGCGCTGCGCCGGTCGTACTGTGCTGTCAGCATCCCGGCCACCTGAACGGCGTCGGCGGTGCGCACCTGCAGGAGCTTGAGCGGGGGCACTTCAGCGGGTTCAAGAACGTCCAGCCGCCGGATGTAGTCGTTGATCAGCCGGTGCTGAGCGTCCTCAGCAGTGATGATGATGGAGTTCGTCCGGTCGATGACCCTGAAGTCGGGAGGGTCGACCGCGCGAGCGGGATCCACCGGCGGTGTCGTCGAGAGGAGTTCCTGCAGGCCACCGGCGACATCGGCAGCCGAGGCATACTTGATCTCGATCAGATTCGTGGTCCGCGCCGGCGGGGTGAGTTGCTGAACCTGGCTCAACAGACCGGTGAACCGATCCATGCCGATCCGATCAGCGGTGACAATGAGCTTGCCGGAGGCCCGATCCAGTTCGTAACTGACAACGCCCTGCTCTGTCGGAGGGAGCCCCTCCACCATGCTGGCGTAGAGTTCCATGGTGCGGTCGGCAACCGTGACCGGGTCTTCGACACCGAGGTCGAGCACCCGCAATTGCAGCGCCGACCCGGATGCCGTATCGAGGGTCTCGATCAGCCGATCCAGTACCCCCTGCTGTTCCGGGAGCGCGCGAACGATCAGCATGCCCAGATCATCAATGGCCTCGAAGCGCGGTGCGACAAACGTTGTGCCGTCAGCGGGGGTCAACAATGGGCGCGACAGCGCATCGAGTCGCTGCACCATTGCCGACGGAGCTACATGAGACAGTTCGTGAGTCCGCGTTTCCTGTGCGATCGTGAACGTCTGCTCCGCGGACTGCATGATCCCGACGAAGCGCTCGATGGCCGACTTGCCGCCGACGAGGACAGCCGTCTGCCCCCCCTCTTCAACGGTGACGGTCACCGGTTCACGCTCGGCCAGTCCCGTCGCTGCGTACAACTCCTGGGCGCGCGCCAGCAGGTCTTCGCCAATGGACTCACTCAGGCGAATGATCCGCACATCCCGTACGACGTCCGGTTGGCGATCCACGGCTGTGAGCAATTCACTCACCGCATCCACATCACCGGATGGCCCGACCACGATGAGCCCGCGCTGGTCCGGGGCTGGAGCAATTGAGAGCGTCCGCTGCTGGCGTTGTGAGAGCAGGCGTTCCAGAACCTGCATGGCTTCCCGAGCCGTGACGTGCTCAAGGGCCATGACCGTGCCGCGACGCTCCACGCGGCCCAGCGGGCCGTCATCGGTCGTGGCACCATCGAGTTCGCTGAGCAGCGCTCCGGCCTGCGTGATCGAGCCGATGCTGCCGACGATGGTGAGTTTGCCGACGGCCGACAAGGGAACGAGCGTGGGCCGACGATCTTCGGGCATGCTGCCGAAGAGTCGCTCAACGTGAGATCGGGCCTCTTCGGCGCTGATGGTGTTCAGCGCGAACGTGGCCATTTCCCGGCCGGTGCCGCTGCCTGCCCCGGAGACGTCGAGCAAATCCAGGAGTTGCTCAATTGTCTGGAGGCGCCCTGCCGGGCCGACCGCGATGATCGAGTTGGTCTGCGCATTGGCCTCGAGCCTGACACCGGTGATGTTGTCTTCCTCGATGACCCGCCGATTCCCCTGGCCGTCAATGACAACCGTCTTCTGCTTCTCGGCAACCAGAACCTTGAGGCTCGCCATGGCATCGGCGGCGTTGATGTTCGCGAGTGGGAACACGCGCACCGCATCCTCGTAGACCGGTTTCGAGTCGAGCATGTCGATGATCGAGCGCACGCGCCTGCACTGTGCCGCGGTCTCCGTCAGGATCACTGCGTTCTGCTGGGGCAATGCCACCAGCGCCCCGAAGGACGAGATCAGTGGTTTGAGTTGCTCCTCGATCGCCTTGGATGTGGCATTGTTCAATGGGATCACGACGCTGATGACCTGGTCACCAGTAAGACCGTCAGGGACCTGCCCCTCCGGGAACGTCGGCACCGGCGCCGCGATCATGCGATCAAGCTTCTCGAGGTAGAGGAACTCAGTGTCGCGATAGAGATGGATCCCCTGCGTCTGCAGGATGATGTTCAGAATGCGCAGCGCTTCATCAAGGTCATAGGACGACGGCGAGATGAAGGTGATGGGTGCGCCCTTCGCTTCCGTCTTTCGTATGACCGGCAAGCCCGTCTCGCGGTTGAAGAAGTCGAGGACCTGGTCGAGCGGAGCGTCCTTGAAGGTGAATCGGATTTCATTGGTGCCAGGAGAGGCCGCGGGGGTCGCCGCGCCATCCTCCGGTCCGGCCTGTCCGAGCGCGGCGGGGACGTCAACCATCCCGAGCAACGTCCCGGCGAGGACTGTGAGTGCACCCATTCGGGTCAACGGCATCCTGAACCTCCCTGTCTGACCCGCCCTACATCGCGCGGGACGTACTCCATCAATCCGATCGCCGAGCCTCGTCACGCCGGTCCAGCGTGTCGCCCTCTCCGAAATAGTACTGCTTCCCGCCCAACTCCAACACTACAAATGGGCCTTCCAGACCCCGAAACACCATATTCAGTACCTCTTCGCCGACTCCAAGGGTCTGAGTCGCCTGCTTCGGCCCGACGAGATACAGGATCGGGCCCTGGCCACCCCGCCCAAAACCGGTGATTCTCCACTTCCCATAGGGTAATGGGGCTGGCTTCACTGGGGGAGGGGTTGGTGTCGGCTTCACAACCTCCACCGGTTTCTCAGGGGTCGGCTGCACCGGCGAAAAGAGCGCGCGAGCGGCGATCAACTCGGCCCGGGCACGTGCCTCGGAATCCGTGGAAGTCGCCGAGTGGTCTGCCGCGGCTCTCGCTGCGCCCGGAAAGTAAATCGTGCTGAGCGTCACGCGCAGGTCAATCCGACGTCCACCGTCCCGGGGCGTCAGTCGGAGGTCACTGATGCGATGCATCCATTCCTGCGACTGCAACTGTGCGACTGCGGCCGTGACCTGAGCGAGGCTGCCACTCCCGTTCAAGGAACCCTCGACGGGCACGAAGTCCGGCCGCTCTCGTTCTGACTTGTCGCGAATGATCGCGCGGCTTCTCCTGGTCGCGGGATTCTGGACGGGGTTGCGTGAGTGTGAATCAACGGAGAGGTCGCTCAGTCTGTTCGCGGTACCGATCTCGTGGAGCAGCACGCGAAGCGCGTGTTCGACTTCTTCGGAAGTCGAGCCGAGTGTGCGCACTTCGAACTGCCTGAGTTCCTCGGTGAGAGGCACCCGCTTCCGGTTGTACTCCTCAAGCGAGGAAATCTCCCGTTGCAATGCGACCATCTCGGACTGCACGGCGCGTTCTTCATCGAGGATGCCGGTCTTGTAGGTCCAGCCGGTGACACCGAGGAGGATCAGGCCGAGCACGGGATACAGGAGGCGGGAACTCATGGCTGTCCTCCCTGACCATCGGATATGGCCACGGGAGTCGCGCTGGTCTCGCTTGTCACCGGAGATGCGAGTTGTGTCGTGAGAGACAGGCCGAATGCCTCTCCGTAGCGATCGCTTCGGCGGGCCGCCGTGTCGTCACCAAGTGTGTCGGCACGGTATCTCCGGTCATTGACCAACGCCTCACGGATGGCGTTCGTGATATCGCGATCGACGCCGCGGCCCTCGATCCGGAAGCGGACCAGCAACAGGGATTCCCAATGCTTCGCGTCGTACTCGGCACGGCTTCTGCCCCGGTAATCGACGGCCGCGTCAGACGTCCCGGTCAGTCCATCGAGGACCACGTAGTCGGACGCGGGCATCATGTCGGTGATGACCTGCATGTGCGCGAGCCAGTCCGTCTCTCCCTCGGTCCAGCGTCGAACGTGCTCCGCAAGAACTTCGCCTCGGAGGACTTCCTGCTTCTCGTTCCGCAATTCGTTCCGCCGATCTCGAAGCAGGTCTCGCTCGGCCCGATGCGACCCCAGTTGCTTGGCCTGCCAGGTAAATCCCGTGCCGACAATCGCGATGAAGATCAGGATCCCGACGAGAATGCGCTGTCGCATCGCGGCGCGTCGATCCGGGGCCCTCCTCGGGTGGGCAAAGTCGATGACCGGAGCGCCCTCAAGGTCCTCGGCGGCAAGTCCGGCGAGGATGAGTTGCTCCGCGGGATCGTCCAACTCGCAGTCCCAAGCGACCGATTCCAACTGAGCCGGGTCGAGCGTGCGAACGGGAAGGGCAAGGTCCTGGCCGCATGACGCAGCGAGATCGCCTCCGTCGCCGATGACCACGAGACTTTCAACTGTCGTGGTATCGGCGGCGACGCGGTAGCTCATCCATGTGCGACGGGCTTCTGTGGTCAGTCGTCGGATGGCGTCATCGCTGGATGTCTCGGCACCATTCTCACCGCGGGGCAGAATGACACTGCGAGAGAAGACTGTGCGGCCGCTGTTGATCACGAGCATCTCGCACTCAGCGCAGCCAGGCGCCAGGTACAGGGATGCATGATCGCCGGGCCGATTCTCGAGTCGGACAAGGGCTCCGATACCGCTGGTGCGCAGACTGATGCGCCTGAGTTTCCAGCCTGCACCTCGTGCAATCGATCGATACCAGTCCACCCGCGCCTGCGTGATCGCCGCCGCGCGAACCTCGACCCGGTCCTGCTCCTGGTCGTGTACGACGTAGTCGATGACTGCTTCTTCCGCAGGGAAACTCACCTGCCTGATCATCTGCAGGCGGACCATGCCCGGGAGATCGGACTTCAGGTCTTCGACACCATCGAACGTGAGGACTTTCGACACTGACCCTTGGCGACTCTCCCCGAAGACCACGGCGGTAGCCTTGATCCCTGCTTCGTCGGCGACCTTACGAAGCCAGCGGCCGACATCCTCCGGTTCGGCGCTGCGCTCCGATTCCGGGAGATCAACGACACGAGCCTTGAGGACCCGCATCCCCTTGCGCGTTCCTGTCGCGAGCAGGAGTGACGCGTGCGCATCCGTCAGGCTGACGATCAGGACGTCACTCAAGAGTCACCCCCACTGGTCAGGTCCTGGGCCTGCCGCCCATTGGTCCAGCGCCCGATGCGCGTATCGGCATCCGAGTCTTCAATGACCTCGCGGCGTCGCTGAGCAGTCGTCGGACTGCGTTCCTCTTCCAATGACCATTCTTCTCTCCCCCACTCTTCGCGACCCCATGACTCGCGCGAGAACTCGTCTCGCGACCAGTCATCCCGGCTCCATGCCTGTGACATGAACTCAGCTCGGTCAGCATCGGCGTCGACGGCTCGGTCGGTGATCAGGATGTCATCGATGGCATCCCCCGCGCCCCGTTCGGTGTCGCGATCATCAGTCGCCAGACTCCGAAGCGTCTCGGACAGTCCGAGGTGCGTGACATCACGCAGGTAGGCGATTCGTGGCCGAGGTGAGGCCAGGTCGATCACAACATCGAAGGTGACCGCATCCTCCAGTTCGACTTCATCAAGGTCACCAGTGCGGGAAAGGCCGATTTCATCGGCATCCTGGCGCTCAATACCCGCTTCGACTCGGAATCTCCATTGCAGGGTCCGGAAGGTGATGTGATCAATGATGTCTTCGAATTCCCGTGGGCTGACCAACTCGTACGCTGCAATCCAGGAGGGCGACATGCGCTCTTCATCGGAGAGAAGCGGACGTGTCTCTACGATTGAGTCGGCGATGCTCTCCGTGATATGCGGCAGGAGCGCCAGAACTTCGAGGGGCGCTGTGTTCACGTCGATGCGGCCATTTCTGTAGGGCCTCGCTTCGGTTGTCAGTACGTCCAGAGTCTCAGACCACTCGGACGGTTCGACGCGGAATCGATTGAGAATCCGGATGATCGAGCGATCGTCATCGAAGCGTGTGCCGTCCTTCATCAAGCCCTGTACCAGGTCAGCCACCTCCCGCCCGTAACGACGTTCCAGCGGACGGTGCAGTTCGTCCGACCAAGGCTGATTGAGGTTGATTCTTCGCTCGCCGCGATGCTGTGTGCCGTCATCACCAATGCCTGCCTGTACGTTGGGTTCGAAGCTGAAGACGGTCAGGAGATCCAGCAGCGTCAGTGGAGCCGGCAAGCCGCCGCCCTCATTGTCCTCTGGTTCTCCGAACAGCATGGATTCGGATATCGAGTCGAGGCTCATCAGTTCTTCGATGCTCATGAAGGGTTCCGACTCCCTTCGCGTGACGATCTCTCGCGCGGCGTCGGGACCCAGCAGTTCGAGTGCCGCGAGCATCTCCTCGTCGGCGTGATTGATGTCGAGTTTGCCGCTCTCGGGGAGATAGCTGAGTTCGCCGCGTGGGATGATCCTGGCAATTCCGCGGTTGTTGCCATCATCCCAGAGCGTCCACGAGGTCTCGAGTTCCGGCTCTTCGCCGGACAGCAGGCGGTCACGCTGCTCGACCAGTTCCGATGCGACCACCTGGATTGCCGACCACGCGAGCGCCCGTGATTGCACACCATCTATCGAGACCGAGAGTCCGGCACGCTCCGCGCGGGCGAGATACAGCATGGTGGAACCAGTCAGCGCACCCAGTACGGTGATGATCAGGACTGCGAGCAGGATGGTGCCGCGCCTGTTCACAGACGCCCTCCCCCGCTGCCCAGCCGCGGAATCGCAATGACGCGAACACGATCCGGTTGTCCCCAGTCGACATCCGCCGGATCTTCAGTGAGCCGAGCCTCCGGGAACGCCGCGAATCCCTCTTCCATCAACGGTTCATCAAGTCCTTCGGGGCTGCCGCCGATCACGATCGGCTCATGAAGCCAGACCGCCACTTCCACGGCGACGGGCATTTCGTTGGACTCCTCACTGTTGAAGCGCGACAGCCACTGCGAGCCGTTGTGATACCGGAAGGACACTCGATGCACAGTGCCCTCCGCGATGACTTCAGAGACGGCGGCCTGATCGTGGCCGGACCGCGAGACGCTCAACGCCTTCGCCCCGGCATCGAAGGTGTACGCCGATGCGATCCGGTCATCGCCACTCGATGATTCGAGAGAGAGTGCGACGCCGCGGCTGCGAATCTGAACGGACTCCGGCGCCCCGACAATACCGGGCTGATTCCCCGAAACAACCGTTGCGGTCGCAAGGTCACGCTCCAGCCCGTCAATGAGGGCCGCCGCGGCCCGCTGTGCGGCGCTGGTCTCCGAGAGGCGCTGGTGACGGACACGAAGGTCGTGCAGGAACGAGAACATCCCCGCCCCCAGGACAACCATGATGCCCAGCGCAACGAGGACCTCGATCAATGTCATCCCCTGTCGATGCGTCAGAACCCACCCCCCTGCGCGCTGCGCCTGATCTCTTCCATGAGATCGTTCTCCGGGAGCGTATCCGGTGCTGCGTTCTCGCCGAGGCGAACCAGTTGTGTCAGTGAGTAGATGGCCGCCGGCGACTCATCCTCGAGGGTGGCGTCCTGGACTGACCCGTCATGCACATGAATGGTGACGCGAGTCAATGTCGAGAACTCGGCAGGTTCGACTTCGACGTCAAGCATCCAGCGCGGATCAACCTCCGGCTCACCGGCGATGGTGTCACTCGAAATGTCACCATCCCAGAGCTGCACCGGTCCGTCGAGTTCCTCGATCGTGGTCAGACCGCCTTCGAGTCTTGCCAGCGAAGACCGCGCCAGGTCCACCGCCTGCTGCATGCGCCATGACTGCTCGAGCCGGCCCAGGCCCTCGCGAACAGATGACAGGACGAGGAGACCCACCGTCGCAAAGATCGCGAGAGCGACGACCGTCTCGAGGAGGATGGAGCCTCGATCCCTCATGACTCGATCTCCGTTCCTTCAGGTTCGGACTCGAACGGATCTTCGGAAGTCGGGAGATCATCCAGTTCGCGCTCGTCGGCAGAGTCAACCGCCACGATCCGCGTGATACCGGTGGACGCACTGATCTGAAGACGAGCAGCCGCACCGCGCTCGCTGATCAGCATGAGGGCGGGCGAGCGGGGTGCCGAGCCGTCGGGAAGAAAGACGGTGACAAGGAGCGGATCGCCCCGTTCATCAGGACCATAATCGTCGTCAGCGGTCAGGGGCACGGTGTCCCCGTCGAACGCGAATGTCAGATCTTCGAGTTCCAGTTCGAACTGCTCACTGGTCACAAGCCGCACGCCGCGGGGCAGGAAAGTCAGGAGTCGCGTCGCAGTCTCGTCGCTCACCGGTTCAGCCATGATCGAACCGAAACCCTCCTCGCTATCCGACCAGTCGAAATCCGTTTCGCGTTGGTCCGCATCATCGTCTGACGACATCGTCATCGTGATGCGCACGGTGCCGTCACGCTCTTCCGCATACACGGTCACCGGCCGGCCATCCTCCATCGCGCGAGCCCGTGCCATGGTGAGCGCGCTGCGGAGCTGGTCATCGGCGGTTGCAAAGCGAACCTGCGGGCCGCGCCCAAGCAGGGCAGGGGTTGCCAGGGCGGCGATGACCGCAAGCAGCGCCACGACCACGAGGGTCTCAACCAATGTGAAGCCTCGACGTTCAATCACGCCGATCCTCCAGTACGACTCGCTATGAGGGACGAACGCGGCAGTGCCGATCAGTCCTCGGCGGGGAGGTAGGAATCGTCTTCTTCGTCGTACCACGAAACGATGTCATCCTCGGTGTCGGGCTCTCCATCCGGTCCGACTGACCAGAGGTCGTACGGATCATCGTGTTCCGACTCGACCGTGTACTCCCAGGGGTTGCCCCAGACATCGTTGGGAGAGGGCTTCTTCAGGAACTTCTGCCACTTGTCCTCTTCCGCCTCGTCCTCCGACGAGAGCGCATCATTCGACCAGAGGACCTCCAGACCTTCCTCGTCCGACGGGTAGCGACCGATGGTCAGCTTGAAGTCATCGAGAGCCGTCTGAAGACGATCAAGTTCCATCTTCGCCGCGGTGACCTTGGCGTCATCGGTCTTGCCGACCACGTTCCAGGCCACCAGTCCCAGCAGGATGGCGATGATGGCCAGAACGACCATGACTTCGATGATGGTGAATCCCTTCCGCATATGGGCACGCTTCATCTTGATCCTTCCTTACGGGCCCCGATCAGGCCGGATTGGTCTCTTGCTTCCAGATGACAAACAGAACACAGGCTCCTGACAATGTCAGAGTGTACCGCGCAGATTACGCGCGGTCTCACCTCTTGACCGACCACCAAGGCCCACAGACCGACCGATTACAGCCGACTGGTCAACTGAAGCATCGGCAGAATCAGCGCCAGAGCCACAAACAGGACGGCGACAGCAAGCAGGAGGATCATCATCGGCTCCACCAGCTTCATCAGACGCCCCAGCTTCCGGGCCACCTGACGCTCCTGGGCCTCGGCGACCCTCACGAGCACCGCATCGAGGTTGTTTGCCGATTCCCCCATCCTGATCATCTCAATGATCTCATCATCGAAGACGCCACTCGCCTGCAGCGGGTCGGCCAGTGCCTCGCCAGCCCGAACCGCTTCTGTGGCTTCGTCAACCGTGGCCGCGAGGGTCCTGAAGCCGACCGCGTCACGGGCGATCTCCAATGCGGCGATGAGCCCGACGCCGTTCCCCAGCAGGGTACCGAGGACCCGACAGAAGCGAGCGACGGCGAGGCTCCGGGACACGGCACCGAGCAGGGGTGTCCGCAGCAGCATGGCGTCGCGCCAGGTTCGAACCCGTTCATCCCTCAGCACCCGCCAGAGGATGACGGCGGTGATCGCCAGACCTATGAATGTCGCCATCCCATACTCGGTCATCGCCGTACTGATTGCGAAGGCGATCAGGGTCGGCGCCGGGAGTTCGATGTCGATGAAGAGATCACGGAACTGCGGGATGTACACGGTGAACATCAGGATCAGTCCGACCACCAGGACGTTCAGAATCACCAGCGGATAGATCATGTGGTCGATCAATGACTGCCGCAATTCAGCCTGCCCGGTGACGAACTCGCCGACCTGTCTGAAGGACGACTCAAGAAACCCGCCCCGCTCACCGGCCCGGATGACGGCCACGTGGACAGGCTTGAAGACACCTGGTCTGCGCGCCATCGCGTCGTGCAGTGCCTCACCATCCTCGACCGCATCCGCGAGTTCTTCAAAGGCCTGCGCCATCTTCGGATTCGATTTCCGTCCCCCGATCAAGCGGAGGGTTCGCAGCAGCGGGACGCCGGCCTGGAGCAGTTCGCTGATCTGAACGTACGCTTCGCCGAGCCGCCCGGCACGGACACGCAGGCGGCCCGAGCCGGACCCGGAGGATGCCGCCTGAGTCGCCTTGCGATCGAGTTCCAGGCTGATGGGGGTCAGCCGGCGCCGTTCGAGTTCCGCGAGCGCCGTCTGTTCATCGGCACCGTTGACGACACCGACAGAGCGCTCGCCCGTGCCGGAAACCGCTGTGTACCGATAGACATTCACGACTTCACCATACGCTGAGAGCCCCGCCGCAGACAACGCCCTACACTCTTGCCATGCTGTCCCTTCGGCGAACCGTACGGTTCAACATCAATCCGGGTGCAGAACGTGCCGGTCGGAATGGTGCCGGGGGGATCCCTGCGATGGTGGGGTTCGGGCGCTACTACGAACTGGATGTCGACTGCCGCGGCGAGCCTGACGAGACCACTGGCTACCTGCTGAACATCAAGGTCATCGATGAGGCCGTCCGTACGTATGCAATTCCGATGATCGAGGAGGTGTGCCGCGACCGCCCCCACAGCGACCCCTCGGCCACGCTCTTCCCACTCATCACCGCGCTTTCGCCTCACCTGCCCGGACTTCGCCAGTTGAGGCTTCACCTTTCCCCCACCTGGTCAATTGCGATGCAGACAGATACTCAAGACACGGTCATCCTGCGGCAACAGTTTGAGTTCGCGGCGTCCCATCGCCTCCATGCTCCGCAGCTCACGGACGACGAGAACAGGGCGTTCTTTGGAAAGTGCAATAACCCGGCCGGACACGGGCATAACTACCGCTTTGAACCATCGGTACGGGTTCCGGTTGATCGGAGCGGCAAGGGCCCGGTGCTGACGGCCGCTGCGCTCGAGGAGATCGTCGACGCACGTGTCATCCAGTGGCTGGACCACCGCCACCTGAACACGGACGTCCCCGAATTCGACCCTGACCGGGGTGGCGTCATTCCGTCGGTGGAGCACATTGCTCGTCTGTGCTTCGAGCGTCTCCGTGGTTCGTTGGATGGGACTCCCGGGGTGGAACTGCTGTCGGTCCGGGTCTGGGAGACCGATCGGACGTCGTGCGAATATCCTGCCCGATAACGGTACTGTCGGTTGATACGGACTGTTGTGTAGGTGTCGTCCCGGCCGACTGATACACTGAGACCAGCCGTATGGGAATTGCCACGATCCTACTTGAGCACAAGCTCATCACAGATGAGCAACTGGAGTTGGCGCTGTCGGAGCAGAAGTCGACAGGCGAGCGCCTGGATCGCGCGCTGGTTCGCCTCGGCATGATCAGCCCCCGGGACGTCACCCGCGCCATTTCCGAGCAGTTCAGCATGCCGATCGTGGACCTGTCCGCGCTCACCGTTCAACCGGATGTCCTCGAACTGATTCCCGCCCAGGTTGTCTTCAAGCAGAACTGCGTTCCAATCGCGAGGACGACAAACAACGGGCATCCGTCTCTGCGGGTCGCCACCTCGGATCCCTTCGAGATCACCGTATTCGACGAACTGCGCCTCCTGACCGGCTGCGAGATCGAACTGGTCCTCGCTGAGGAAGAAGAACTGCATTCGTTCATTCGCAGGCACTTCGGCGTGGCGGGCGACACGCTTGATGCCATGAGTCAGCGTGCCGGCGAGCAGGACCTGGATGCTGCAACACCGTCGGCAGACGAGGAGATGGACGCTGCGCAGGAAGCCAGTGTCATCCGCCTGGTGAACGACCTGCTGGTGGAGGCCATCACCAATCGCGCGACCGATGTGCACATGGAGCCGTACGAGCACCAGTTGATTGTTCGCTACCGAATCGACGGCGTGCTCCAGAAGGCCACGTTGCCGCCCACGATTCACCGCTTCGGCAACGCCATCGTCAGCCGAATCAAGATCATGGCCAACCTGAACATCGCGGAGAAGCGTCGACCACAGGACGGCAGAATCACCCTTCGTCATCGCGGTGCGTCATTCGATCTGCGTGTAAGCGTTATCCCGATGCTCTTCGGTGAAGGCATCGTACTTCGTATTCTGAACAAGTCGGCCGTCCTCATGGGTCTCGAAGACCTTGGCATGCCGGACGCAATCCAGACCGTGTGGGATTCGCTCATCGAGCAGCCCCACGGCATCCTGCTTGTGACCGGTCCGACGGGCTCGGGTAAGTCGACCACGCTGTACGCATCTCTCAACCGGATCGTCTCGGATGAGATCAAGGTCATTACGGTCGAAGACCCGGTTGAATACCACATCGGCGGCATCAACCAGATCCAGGTGAACCACAAGGTCGGACTCGACTTCGCTGCTGGTCTCCGGTCGATCCTGCGTCATGATCCCGACGTGGTCATGATCGGTGAGATTCGAGACAAGGAGACCGCCGAAGCCGCGATCCAGGCTTCGCTGACTGGCCATCTCGTCTTCTCGACGCTGCACACCAACGATGCCGCCGGAGCATTGCCCCGACTCCTGGACATGGGCGTGGAACCCTTCCTCGTGGCATCATCCATCGAAGGCGTCCTTGCTCAGCGACTGGTCCGACGCATCTGCCGCGAGTGCTCGCAGCCCTTCCGCCCGGTCGCCGGCGACCTCCCCGCGGACTTTCCCGAGGAGCGAGGTGAGCATCTTCGCATCGGCCGCGGCTGCCGCGCGTGCCTCAACACCGGCTTCCGGGGCCGAATCGGCATCTACGAATTGTTGCGGGTCACTGAAGACACGCGGCAGCTTGTCATGCAGCACGCCAACAGTTCCGCCATTGCGGGCAAGGCCCGCGCGGATGGCCACATGTGGCAGATGAAGGAAGACGGTTATGCGAAGGCCGGGTTGGGTATGACCACGATCAGCGAAGTGATGCGTGTGACCCGCACCTGACATCACGCCAGCCCGAGCGCTGCCATGACGTCGTGCAACTCCGGTTCGATTTCGTCGGCCGACGTGACCGTTTCAGCGACAACATCGCGCATCGCGAGTCGCAGGGCCTGGCGAACTCCGTGGATCATCCGAGAGAGACGTGCCTTGTCCGCCTCCCCGACGGCAGCGCTGATCTGCTCGAGCGACGGGGGTGAATCACCTCGCTTGACGGGTGAGAGCACTCGGAGGTCAAAGGCATTCCAGTCGGTCTCTCGGCCGCGTCGCCGCATGTCCTCTTCAACGCGCTCGAGGGCGGTGTTCAGGACGGTCGTCGCCCACTGCCGATCAAAGGCCTCAGTCGGGTCCTTGGACTCGTTGCCGGAAACGGCCTCGGCAAGAGCCTCCAGGTTCGGCAGGAAGGTAACCGCCCGCTCACCGCTTCGTCCGTGCTCGCGTCGATGCTCGTCGATCAGGAACCGCTGGAGCGCCGTCTTGAGGAACGCGCGGAAGCGTCCCCGTTCCGGGTCGGCAGCCTCAACGAGATCGCGTCCGAGAAGGACGTGGGTGAGGAAGGCCTGGGTGATGTCCGCCGCATCGTGCACGCTTCGCCCCCGCGCCCGCACGTAGGAAAAGACGGGTGGCCAGTAGAGACGAAGGAGTTCTTCGAGATGTTCGCGGCTGTCCCTGGCCTGCACAACCAGTGACCAGCGGGTCTCGCGGAATGCATCCTGACCGGAGGACTGCGTCATCTCGTTCCTCTGCGAGGCGAATGGGGTACGGAAGAACTCAGCATATCATGCGTGTCGCACGGCTCGCGTCGGCGTATCCTAACGAAGACCATGACCTTGAATCCCGACCAGGCCCGCTCACTTCTTTCCTCGTTCCTGGACGAGGACGGCCACGGTTTCGAAGGCGTCGCCTCCTCCGGGTCGATTCCGGACTCGATTGGCGGCTACGACATCGTTCGTCTGCTGGGCACCGGCGGGATGGGGATGGTCTTCGAGGCCACTCAACGCACCACCGGGCGGCAGGTCGCCCTGAAACTGATGCGAACCAACATCGTGTCAACCGGTGCCCTGCGTCGGTTCGAGCACGAAGTCCGCATGCTGGCGCGATTGCACCATCAGGGCATTGCGCAGATTTACGAGGCCGGTGCGCAGGATGGTCCCGTTGGTCCGCAGCCTTACTTTGCGATGGAGCTCGTCGAGGGCCCACCCCTGACGGAGTATGCTGAGGCGAACCAGCTCGGCGTCCGCGAGAGACTGTCGCTCTTCGTCTCGATCTGCCGCGCGGTCGAGTATGCACACCGCCGGGGCATCATCCACCGTGACCTGAAACCGAGCAATATCCTCGTCGATCGAGACGGTGCACCCCGCATCCTGGACTTCGGTGTGGCGCGGACTACGGATACTGAGACTTCAGATGCCTCCGCCGTGGCCACCCGGACCGGCCAACTGCTCGGCACACTCGCCTACATGAGTCCGGAACGATGCCTGAGCGGAACGGATGCCCTCGACACGCGCTCGGATGTCTACAGCCTCGGCGTCGTTCTCTACGAACTTCTGACGACACGGCTGCCCTACGACCTGGAAGGCCTCGGAATTCCGGCGGCGGCGCGGCGCCTGCAGGAGCAGGACCCGGTTCCGCCCTCGACCATTCGACGGGAACTTGCCGGTGATATCGAAACGATCCTGCTGAAGGTCCTTGAAAAGGACCCGGACCGGCGATACCAGTCCGCCGGCACCCTCGCAGCGGACATCGATCGGTATCTCGGGGATCAGCCGATCCTGGCTAGGCCCAACTCTGCTCTTTATGCGCTCCGCAAGTATGCCAAGCGGAACAAGGCGATGGCGGCTGGACTGGTCGTCGCCATGCTGGGGATCGGAGCCGGCCTCGTGATCGCCACCTGGCTCTTCGCCAAGACACTCGAAGCTCGTGCGGATGCCCGCAGCCAGGAAGAGGCCGCGGAGGTCCAGGCCGATGCCATGCGGGCAGTGTCACTCATTCTGACCGAACTGATCGAGAGCGCTGATCCGATCAACGGAGGGCGGGACGCAAGAGTCGTTGATGCCTTGAACAAGTCAGACGCCATTCTCTCTTCACCGCTGGTCGATCATCCACGCATCGAACTGGCCATGCGCACGACGCTTGGTCGCGTGTACCTCGCGCTCGGTGACTTCGAGGATGCCGAACTGCATCTGCGCGAGGCCCTGCGAATCGGTGCAGCGCTGCTGCCGGAGCGCGACCCGACGTATCTGCTGGCTCGGAGTGCATTCGCGACCTTCCTCTTTGAGACGTTCGAACTCGGCGAGGCGGAGAGCCTGGCGAGTGATGTCCTTGAGTTGCAGCGCGATTCACTTGGCTCGGATCATGCGGACACGGTCGAAACGCTCGCCCTGCTGGGTCGAATCAAGGTCTCAGCGGGCGCCCCGACCGTGGGATACCGCCTGCTGGAAGAAGCACTTCAGTACGCCGTGTTCGCGCACGGCGATGACAGCCGGGTCTGCAATGGCATCCGGCTGGACATGGCCCGTGCCCTGCTCGTGGAGGGGCACCCGGGTCCTGCTTCCGCGCTTGCCAACGATGTCTACGATCGGCAGATCCGGGCCTACGGAGACCTTGATCCCCTGACCATCGAGGCGCTGATTGAACTTGGCCACATCGCTCTTGAGGGGGATGTCAATCCCGTCCTGGCACAGGAGCGCCTCTGGCTTGCTTATGGTCGGGCAAATCGTGTCCTTGGCCGGTCACATCCGGTGACTGCCGACGCCCTGTACCTGCTTGCGCGGGCCAGCTTCGAGAACAGTGATCTCAATGCATCCGAGGACTTTCTTCGTGAGGCATTCGGCGCACGTCGCTCAGCCCTCGGTGCGGAGCATCCCGAAACAAGACATGCTCTGCGGCTCCTCGCTCAGGTGCTCCTCGAGCAGGGACTGGTCTCAGAAGCCGAGCCGTTCCTCGAACTCTACCTCGCTTCTCCGACCACGGGTGCAGAGGACGAGCGCACCTCGCTGGATGCGCAGCGGCAGCTCGCCGACATCCGCTTCCAGTCCGGAGAGCTTGACTCTGCCGCCACGATATTCCGCCGCGTCCTCGACCGGAGCATCGAGGCCCTGGGGCCCGACCACACCGATACGCTGGCCGCCCACTGTGATCTGGCGCGAGTCCTCGTTCGACAGGATAAGCCCCAGGAAGCGGAGGAGCACTATCTGGCGGCAATTCGTCAGTGGACGGACTCCGGCGAAGTGGGCCAGGCTCGTGCTGTTGCAGCGATGTCTGAGTACGCTCGGCTGCTGGACGCAGACGATCGGCCCGATGCCGCGGCTGAGATCTATCAGCGGCTTCTCGGCGCCGCCGCCCAGGTCTTTCCGGTCGGTTCCACGCGCATCGGGGTTCTCAAGACGGAGTACGGCGAGTTTCTGCTGAGCCAGCAGGATTACGCTCAGGCTGAACGGTATCTGCTTGATGCCTTCGCCACATTCCGCGGCACCATCAGCCTCGACGAACCAGCAGCACAGGCGTCCATCGATGCTCTGCGCCGGCTCTACGAGGAGTCTGGTCAAGCCGATCGCGCTCGTGCATTCGAGCGTCAGGTCTCCGAGGGCTGATCACCTCGCGCGGCCGCGAGATCCTCCGGGAAGTCCGCAATGCGTTCGCGCCCCTTCCGATCCATCAGGCTGACAATGATGCCAACGGCCCCCGACACAACAAAGGCGGGTGCCAACTCCTCGAGTTCCGCGAAGACTTTGCCCACGTCGCCGGGGAGGGCGGGGGCGGCAAACTTGAAGAGCGGAACGCAGAGAAAGCCGGTGATCATCGCGAACTTTGCACCCAGGCTCGTCATGCCCTTCCAGAACAAAGAGAGGATGATGGTCGGACAGAACGTCGCCGCGATACCCGACCAACCGAAAATGACGAACCAGAAGATGGATCGGTCCGGGCTCAGGAGTGCGACGATGATGGCAATGACCAGTCCGATGCAGGCGATAACGAACGTGGCAATACGGCTGATCCGGACCAGCGAGTCATCCGGCAGTTCGGGGTGGATCGTCTTCTGGTAGTAGTCGCGCACGGCTGCGGAACCGGCGACGACAAGCAGCGAGTCGATCGTCGACATGATGGCCGACAGTACGACGGCGATGAAGAGTCCTCCGAGGAACGGGTGCAGCAACGGGCCCGCTGATCCCGCCTGGTCCGCATTACCCACGAGGAGTGGCAGTATGTTCTCGAAGTCTCCGATCTCGACACCCTCGTAGAGCGCACGACCGATGATTCCGATGCTCACCGCACCGCTGTCCGCAAGGATCGTCCATGTGATTGCGACTGCGGTTCCCTTGGGGATCTCGCGAGGTGAGCGCAGCGCGATGAACCGCACGAACACCTGGGGCGAACCGAGGAACCCGATCCCGATGCCCACAAGGCCTATCAACGACGCGATTCCGACGATGTCCAGTTGGCCACCGTTGTTCCAGTGCAGGAGGTTGGGGTCGATATTCTTGAGCGTACCAACGAGCGGTTCCATCCCGCCGATTGCCATGAACGCGATGATCGGCAAAGCCACGAGGCCTGCGACCATCATCAGGCCCTGGAATACGTCGGACCAGACGACCGCGACAAATCCACCGGAGGTGATGTAGATGAGGACCAGAATGAAGCCGAGAATGGCACCGATGAAATAGCCGGCGTTCGCGTGGATACCCTTGAAGAGTTCATCGAACCCGAGCATGGACTCAAATGCCTTGCCCGTTGCGTCAATCTGGGCGCTGACATAGATCGTGACGAATATGACGAGAGTGCCTGCCGCGATGAGGCGCAGCAGGTGGCCGGAATCTCTGAATCTCGATTCGAGATAGTCGGGAATGGTCACCGAGTCGTAGAGGTCGGTCAGGCCCTTGAACCGGCGGCTCATCACGGTCCAGGCGAGTCCGACCCCGATCAGTTCGCCCAGCACGACCCAGTACGCCTTGACTCCGACGGCCGCTCCCATGCCCGTCAGGCCGAGCAGGAGCCACGCAGATTCGCCGGTTGCCCGCGAAGAAAATGCGACTGAGAGGAAGCCAAGCTGCTTTCCACCGGCGAAGTAATCACGGACATCGCGCATCCGCCGCGAGGCGATGATGCCCAGGGTGATGAGGATGACACCGTAAAGAAGCAGCGCCAATAGCTTTGGGAGCAATTCAGGCGGCATGCATCAGAGCGTAGGGGATTGCGCGGATGAGGACAAGTGAGCGGATCACCCCTCCGCCACGAGACTCTCCCGAATGCGGAGGTATGTCTCGTAGTGCGCGCGGTTGACTTCGCCCAGTTCAACAGCACTTCTGACGGCACATGAGGGCTCGTGTACGTGCGTACAGTTCCGGAAGCGGCAATCAGCGGCGAAGGCATCAAACACAGGGAAGTACCACAGAATCTCCTCGGTGCCGATATCCCAGAGTCCCAGGCTCCGGATGCCGGGCGTGTCGATGATCCTGGTGCCATCATCGAGGTGAATCAGTGTGGACGATGTGGTCGTATGCCGCCCTCGGTTGTCACTGAACCGCACCCGCCCTGTCTGGAGTTCGGCGTCCGGCACCAGTGCATTGATCAGTGAACTCTTCCCGACACCGCTGTGGCCCACGAATGCGCACAGGCGTCCCCGGATCACATCGCGGAGTTCCGCCACACCAATATCAGACTCCGCCGAACACGCGATGATCGACATGCCGAGATCACGGAACGGTTGCAACTGGGCGAACTCGTCATCTGTCTCAAGACTACCGTCGACCAGATCGACCTTGTTGATGCACAGCACCGGTTCCGCACCGCCGCGCTGCACTGCAATGTAGAATCGATCGATGAGGCCCGGACGCAACGGCGGACTCCGCAGGGAGACGACGATGACGATCACGTCAACGTTCGCGGCGATAGTCCGTTTGATCGTCGGGTCGCGCGGGTCCGGGCGCGCCAGTTCGGTCCGTCGAGGCAACACGGTCGTGACAACGGCTCTTTCGTCGCTTTCGTGAATCAGGACTTCATCCCCGACTGCCAGCAGGCTTTTCTGCTGACTGACGATCGCTGCATCCAATTCGCATTCCAGTTCACCATCGCTCATCGCAACGACACAACTCCCCGAGGTGATCGCAGTCACC
The DNA here is from genome assembly GCA_030432255.1 of Phycisphaerae bacterium. Taxonomy (GTDB): domain Bacteria; phylum Planctomycetota; class Phycisphaerae; order Phycisphaerales; family UBA1924; genus JAUIHS01. The sequence goes on along the minus strand of JAUIHS010000012.1, from coordinate 14,878 downwards.
GTGCCCCCCCTGTTGCCCTGAGTGACGATTTCGTCAGCCGGTACGGCGTCCGTTGACCCTTCAACGCCGCGCTGTGCGAGCAGCCTGAGCGCGTAGTCGTGGACTGTACCTCGATTCCGGGACTGGCCGCCGCGCGAGAATTTCTCGTACCCGACGTCTCGATCTTCCCGGTTCGAGCGGCGCGGCCGTCTTCGGTTGTCCTTCGCCTGCTCCTCCCGGCGCAATCGGGTTGCCTCCCTGAGGAGTTTGTTCCGCTCGGCCTTCGGCATGTCGGCAAGAATGGACTCCAGCCGCGCACGCTCTCGATCATCCATCCGAATCGGCCTCCATGCCGGTCTCTTCAATGAGCATCGCACGGTAGCGATCCGCCTGCTCAACATCGCCTGTTCCGTCGTAAATGTTGATGCAGTACTGCACCAGCGCCTGGGTCTCCGGTGCGTCCTCTCCATGCCTCGCCCGCAGGTCCTCAAGGGCTTTCAGCGCGTAGGGTTCGGCCCGTTCAAACTCGCCATTGGTGATCAGCACCTGAGCCGCCCGGCCGCGGAAGATCGCGAGATACGGATGCCCATCGGGCAGAATGCCCTGCGCCTGCTCGACGAGCGACAGATACATGTCCCGCGACTCTTCCAGCCTGCCGAGGTCTCCGAGGATACCCGCATAGTTGTTCTTCAGGACCATGCCCATGGGGTGCCCCTCCGGGAAGGCTCCGGACGACTCAAAGAGCGGAATGAGTTCACCGTAGACTTCCGATGATTCATCCAGTCGGCCCGCCTTGTGGAGTGTTGACGCCAGGTTGTTCATCGCCATCAGGGCATTGGGATGATCGGGTGAGAACTCATCGCGCAGTTGCGCGAGGACTTCCCGATACACCTCAACCGCCGCATCGTAATTGCCTCGAGTGGACTCGATCTGCCCCAGGTTGTTCTGGGTTGCAAGGATGAGCTGATGCGCGGGTCTGAAGTTCGCTCGGAGAATCTTGAGCGCCTCGCGATAGGCTGCCTCAGCCTCGTCGATGCGTCCCAGATTGTGCAGCGCGGATGCGTGATTGTTGAGAGTCTCTGCCAGCGATGCGTGATTGGCCGGGAGGGTCGCCCTTCGGCGTCTGAGGATGTCACTGAATTCACGATCCGCTTCCTCGAAGCGCCCCACGCGATCCAGCATCAGACCGTAGTTGTTGCGGATCGTGAGCGTGTAGGGGTGGTTGGGTCCCCAGACACGGGCGTGTCTCGGAATGGAATCGAGCATCACTTCTTCAGCACGCTCGTAGTTGCCCTCCAGTTCATTCAGGGCGTAGGCGAAGTTGCTCTGCGCAGACAGCGTTTCGGTGACGTCCGGACCAACAACAGCACGCTGAATCTCGAAGTTGAGTTCATAGAGGCGAATGCCCAGTTCGATTTCCTCGGATTGGTCGAGGCTCATGAACTCTTCGAGGAGGTCAGCAACCCGCGGATCCAGCGCCGCCAGTTCTTCACGGTCCATCGAGTCCCGGAAGTACGCCGTGACCGTCGAGAGATCGCCGGTGCGGACGCACAGGTTGAGCATGCTTGTGACTTCCTCCGGAAGCGTCGGGTCATCGCCATTCACGACCCCGAGTGCCAGGGACTCTTGGAGCACGTCCATCGATTCTTCAAACTGACCGAGCGCGCGCCGGCAGCGAGCGATCCCCAGCAACGCCCTGCGCTCCTGATGACGCTGGCCCTGCAACTGACTCCAGGCCGTCCTTCCCTGCTCGAACGCACTGATGGCCTCCTCGTACCGCCCCAGAGCTTCGGCCAGGCTTCCTCGCCAGTAGAGCGAACCGGCAACATCCTCCGGGTCGGGCGTTTCCTGTGACGCCAGCAGATCCCACGCAACATCGAAGTGATGCTCCGCATCTCTGAGCAGCCCCAGCGCAAGATACGTCCGGCCAATGGTGTGATGCAGTTCTTCACGCACATCCGGCTGGTCGGCGAACTCGTGATCGAGTCGATCGGATGCCTCATCCAGCACCATCCGCACGGTGACCTCGTCACCCCGGGCGTGGTATGGATCCACGGACTCCAGCATGTCGACAAGGAACATCTGCACCGCTTCCGCCTTCCGCGCTTCAAGCAGTGCTGCCTGCTCCGCTCTGGATGTGAGCCAGGCCTGCCAACTCGTGCCCACGATCCCGCCGACGAGTGAGAGCAGGAGTATCGCGGCGATCACGACGGGTGCTGCATGACGCTGCGTGAATCGGGTGACCCGGTACCACGGTGTGTCCGGTCGTGCCGAGACCGGCAGTCCGATCAGGCACCGACGCAGGTCATCGGAGAGTTGCTCGACAGAGGCGTAACGTCGCTCAGGTTCCTTGCGCAGAGCCATCATCACGATGTTGTCGAGGTCGCGCAACCCACCCTTGAGCCGCGCAGCCGGGCCCTGTACCGCGCCGGCCGGGTGATCCCGTCGCAGCACAGTACTCGGGCGTTCCGGATCAGCTTCGAGGATGGCCTCGACGACCGTACGGCCACCCGAAGGCGCCGAGAACGGATGCTCTCCGGTAAGCAGGACATACAGGATCACCCCGAGCGAGAAGACATCCGTCGCGGTCGTCAGTGGCTGATCGCGTATCTGCTCCGGGCTGGCGTATTCGGGGGTCAGCAGCCTGCCTCCTGCCCGCGTGCGTGTCCGGGCCGCGAGTCCGGAGTCCTCCACGATGCGCGCAATGCCGAAGTCCAGCAGTTTCACGGTGCCGTCACCATCCACAAGGATGTTGCCGGGCTTGAGATCCCGATGAACGATCAGGTTTCGATGTGCGAACTGAACCGCATCGCAGACCGCCTGGAAAAGCCGGATCCGGTTCGGGACGTCGAGTTCTTCATCCCGGCAGTACACATCGATCGGGCGGCCGTCGATGTACTCCATGACAATGAAGGGTCTTCCGTCCTGTGTGACCCCACCATCGTAGAGTCGTGCGATGCCTGGATGTTCAAGCCGGGCAAGAAGGCGCCGCTCCTCGCGGAATCGTCGCACGATCTCGTCTGTATCCATGCCACGTTTGACAATCTTGATTGCCGCGCGCTGGTCGAAGTCCGCGCCCTCGCGTTCTGCGAGGTAAACCGCACCCATCCCCCCTCGACCGATCTCTTCCAGGATCCGGTAGGCGCCGACGCGCTCGCCGATGACCGTGTCCTCCGCGTCGAAGAGGTCTGCTTCGGCGGCTTCGAAGGCAGGCGTATCCAGGAACCCTTGTGAACTCTCGTCATTGCGCAACAGGGACTCCACCTCATCTCGAAGGGCCTGTTCGCGTGCGAACTCGTCGTCCAGAACCCGCTGCCGCTCATCCGCCGGAAGATCGACACATCGGTCGAAGGCCCGCTCAATGCGCTCCCAGTCCTCAGGCCGCATGCTCATCATCCCTGTTCAACTCCCGGCGCAGCCAGGCCCTCGCGAGGCGCCACTCCCTCTTGATCGTGGCCTCCGACACATCCATGACCATCGCGGTCTCCTCAACAGTCATGCCTCCGAAGAACCTCATCTCGACGATGCGGGCCTTGCGTTCATCGAAGTTGACCATGGCTGACAATGCCTCGTCCAGCGCCAGCAGATCCGAGGAGGGCTCGCCGGTGAAGGTCTCAGCAGACGCCAACGGGGAACGCTTCCAGCCACCTCCGCGCTTCGCGGCACCACGTCCCCGGGCATGATCCACGAGGACGGACCTCATGGCCCGCGCTGCGACGCGCATGAAGTGGTAGCGGCCCTCCCATTCGGCGCTGTCACCGGACCCGGCCAGTTTGAGGAAGGCTTCATTCACCAATGCCGTGGTCTGCAGCGTATGTCCCGGCGACTGCCGACGCATGCACGCCCGCGCCAGTTCATGAAGCTCTCCGTACACGATCGGGAACAACTGTTCTGCGGCGTTCGCACTCCCGTCTCGCATCTCGTTGAGAAGAACGGTCACGTTCTCATTGTTCTCGCTCGCATCCATCTGCACTGAGTTCAGAGCCTCCTGGTGCTGTTACAGCTTGCATCCCTTCAACGGCCCCCGAACCCCGGAAGGCTCATCTGAACCTCCCCAATGTCAGCCTCATCATGCCGGTACAACTCCCGTGAGGCTGCGATCGCGATGTTCCTGATGAACCGCTTTCGATAGCGCGTGGATGACGGGGGCCACGACGCTTCATGGACCCTCAGGGCATTCGCTGCGAGAAGGTCCACCAGTTCGGCCATCGGAACTGGTCTGCCCTTGAGCAGTTCTGGCGGGCAGAGGATCAGGCCCCAGCCCGCGGGAAGTTCACGCCGGGTCAGGACGCCGGGCGGCGCCAGGACGTAGAGGTGATCGGCCAGGCGGTAGCGAGCCATGGTGCAGAACTTCGTTTCGCCATACAGCGCCTGGTCGATCCGCGTGAGCCGATCCATGGACTCCCGGTACGACGTCAGCCGCGAACTCGCAAAGTCCCACTCCTCCATCTCGCTGAAGAGAGAACTGCCGGACTGTCGGAGGTGCGGTTCATGGTGACGAACATGTGTCTCCTCAAGGAACGCGCATCGCTGCTCCAGCAATCGGCGCTCCCGGAGGAGGCGATCCGTCCGGCGGGAATCTCGAATGAAGTCGGACCGGGCCTGTTTGCATTCGATCACGACAGTCTTTGGCTGCCGATTCCGCTCGCGGTTCGCGTTCAACTCGCCCTCGCCGTAGCCGGCGACGTCAAGCCGGAAGCGCGGGATGGGCGCGGTGACCTCCGGTGCGACGGCCAGAAAGCCCCGGCTGAGCAGCCAGCCGGCACCGATGCGTTTCAACTCGCGATGGCGCTGCGTTTCCACGTGGTGAACATATCACAAACAGCCATAAAGCCCAAGCCGGATTCCTGAATCGCCCGGTTCACTCCATATAATCGGGCCTCGAGCCAGCAACGGCCTCCGGCCACAGGAATCCTCGGCATGGCGAAGAATGTCTTCCCCCCCACAATGCAGACGTGGATCGGGCGCCGCCTGATGGATGGCGCCAAGGGGCGCTCGCAAGTGAACCGCCACGTGATGGAGGTCTACGCGCTGCCGATGCGCGTCTACTTCCTGGGTACCTCCGATCGCTGGATCGGAGAGCCGGATGAGGTCGTCCAGGGATTCTTCGCGGACCGACTCGCCCGCCCGGGCTTCTTCGAGGACTGGCAGAATTCCGGACTTCCGCTCCGCCGCTGGCTGATGAATGCCTTCTCGTTCTATCTCCTCGAATTGCGGCGGGCCCGCCGGCGCGATGGCAGGGCCGGTCCCATGGGGGATGATCCGCCCACGTTCTCCGGTGATCCGGATGCTGCTGTCGACCGTGCATTCATCGTCTCCGTTGTCCGCCGCGCCCTGCAGCGGGCCCGCATCCTCTGCGAAGAGCAGGGTCTCGAAGACCACTTCACCGTCTTCGTTCGTCACCACTACCAGGGGCGCTCGTACAAGCATATCGGTGAAGAATTCGGAGTCGATCACGCGCGTGCCGCTGTCATGGCGCGCACCGCAGGACGCAAATTCCGGGCCGCTCTTCGCGAGATCCTTGAGCAGGATGGCACATCTCGCGCCGAGATCGATCAGGAAATCGCCGTCCTTCTGGAGGCAGTTGGCGCATGACGGATCACACCGACTTCAGTCCCGACAACAGCGAGTTCGGTGACCTCTCGGAGGCACAGGCCAATCTCCTCTTCGGCCTCGGACGCCGACGCCCGGTGGATGAGTTGATCGATCGCCTGAGTGAGGATGATGGACCAACCTTCTTCGAAGATACGCTGATGCCGGGGCTCATCTCGGCCTATGGAGGGCTCGTCGAGCGGATGGTCGATCGTTCCGCAACGCTTGACGAACTCGTCGAGATCAAGGAGAAGGCCAAGGCGCTGAAGGTCGGTGCCGAAGGTGAGCCGCAACGCCTGGTTGCCATGGCAGGCTACTTCTTTGCCGTCGGGACAGCGCTGATCCTGCACAACAAGCTCATCTGCTCGCGCCCGCGGACTGAACTCCAGCCCATCATGCTCGACCTTGCAACAGTCACCCCCCCACCCCTCAGCGAAATCATCGAGAAGGCTGCGAATCCGCCAAGCTACTCGACGCTATGACGGCAGTGACTCATCACGATACGCGGCGAGTTTCTCTTCGAGTTCAGCACGCAGTTTCGCCGCGGATGAACTGGTCGTGACTCCAGGAGCCGGCAGCAGTGACAGAGCCCGTTCAATCGTGGCCACAGCCTCGTCCCAGTCTCCCCGAACAGCGTGTAGTCGACCCATCGCACCGACCGGCCGGACACCATCAACCCTCAGGTCGAGATTGAGCGGGTCCTGCTCGATCAGGCTGTCGTAGGCTCGCCTTGCGGTATCCAGGAGTGCTTCCGCGTCCTCCAGATCACCCTCGTCAAGCATGATCGAAGCCAGTTTGAAGTCCGCCAGGGCTACGAAACGACCCGCCGCGGCGTTGGACTCATCCGCTGCCACGAGCTCAGCAGCGATGCGTCGGAACTGGCGGTAGGTCGAGAGGGCTTCCTCCACCTCTCCGCGCTTGTTCTGGAGCGACCCGATCGCCATGAAGACACGTGCGAAGTCTTCCTGAAGGCGGTTATTCGTCGGGTCGGCACTGAGCAGACGCTCGGCGATATCGCGTGCCTCATCGAGATAAGGCGCGGCGATCTCAGGCCGATCGTTTGACAGGTTCATGTGACCCGTCATGAGCAGGCCGTTCATGAGGTCGCGCTGGAATCGCGCGGAGTTGATGTCACCGGCAAGGATGTTCCTCCGGATCTCGACGACCTCGCGATAGATCGCTGTCGCCTCATCAACCTCGCTGTCGTCTGATCGCATATCCGCGAGGCGCATCAGCGCCACCGCAACCTCGCGCTTCGCGTTGACGTCTGCCGGGTCCAGACTCGCCAGCCGTCTCCGGAGGGAAAGGGACTCGCGAACTGTTGCCTCGGCGGCCTGAACCTCGCCGGTCGCTCGCTGGCAATCAGCAATCTTCAGGAGCGCGATGGCCCGCTGGCGGATGGGCGGGTCGACGCCAACCTCATCAAAGCGGGCCAGCACGCCCAGTGCCCGCTCATAGTAATCGAGGGCCTCGTGAGTCCGACCGGCCTTCCTTGCGAGGTCACCCTGCTCCAGTCTGATGTTCCAGAGGCCGGTCAGCGGCGCAGGATCCTGCGGTGCCAGCTTGCGCACGCGTTCAAAGATCTCGAGACCCTTGCGCATGGCATCCTGGGCATCCGCAATCGTCCCCTGTGACCCGGCCCGCAGACCGGCGGAGGCGGTCGCCACACGCTGATAGGCACGAGCCAGAGTCAGGAGCAGTTCGGAATCATCCTCCGCGCTCGCCGCGAACTCATCGAGGTATGTGACAGCGCTCGTCATCAGCAGGTGCCGGGCCGGCGTAGACCCCGGGAGTTTCTCGATCTCATCTTCAAGTTTCAGAACGATGTCATTGGTCAGGTCAACCGCCCGGTTCCGCTGCTCCCGCAACTTGTCGCGTTGCTCTGAGATCTCCTCGTTCGCGGCTTCAACATCAGCGAGGCGGTCGCGAGCCACACCCTCTGCATCCGTAGCGCGAACCGCCCAGTAACTTGCCACCACGGCACCCACGACCAGCGTCACCAGCACCGCCACGGAAGCGAAGACGAAGGCCCGGTGTCGGCGAACAAACTTTCGTGCGCGATAAGCCGCGCTGGGCGGCCCCGCAGTAACAGGTTCGTGTTTGATGAACCGAAGGATGTCAGCCGAGAGTTCGGATGCCGCCGGGTAGCGACGGGTCCGGTCCTTCTCCAGGCACTTCATCGTGATCCAGTCGAGCTCGCCGCGGATGGAACGCGTCAGCGAGCCGGTGTTCTCAAGGTGGCGATGTCTTGCGGCCTCCTCCGCACCGGTCCCGGCGGTAGCGAGCGTTGAGAATCTCGTGCTTGGCTTGGGAGGTTCGACTTCCCGGATCATGCGCTGGATTCCGGCATAGCCGGCTTCGCGCAGCGCCCGTGGGTCGAAGGGGAGAGCCCCTGTCAGCAATTCGTACAGGATGACGCCCAGCGAGTAGATGTCGGAGCGCACATCAACATCGAGCGCGGTCATCTCTGCCTGCTCCGGCGACATGTACTCAGGGGTGCCGATCAACTGGCCGTGCTCTGTGAACACCTGTCGTTCGGTCAGTGGCTGATTGATCGCCTTGGCGATGCCGAAGTCAATCACCTTGACCACCGGGCTGCCGCCTGCGACTGTCACCAGGATATTGCCCGGTTTCAGGTCGCGATGAATGATGCCCTTCTGATGTGCATAGTGCACGGCATCGCAGACCTGGCGAAAGAGTTGCAGCCGATCGCTGATCGAGAGGTTATGTCGGTCGCAGTACACCGTGACGGGTTCACCCGGCACGTACTCCATGACGAAGTACGGGAAGCCGTCATCCGAGGTCCCGGCGTCGATGATGTGCGCGATGTTCTGATGATCGAGGAGAGCGAGTGCCTGACGTTCCACCTCGAACCGCCCGAGAACCGCATCGTTCCCGAGCATTGGCTTGATCATCTTCAGGGCGACGCGGCGGCGCACCGGTTCCAGCTGCTCGGCGAGGTAGACATAACCAAATCCGCCTTCGCCCAGAAGTCGAATGGGGCGGTACGGGCCGAGTTGCTCCGGGATCGCGTCCTCGCGCGGAATCCGGGCCTTCCACATCGGCGCGGAGGATGGCTCAATGGTCTGTTCCTCGGATCCCGCCGACGGTTCGATGGTCGGCTGATCCAGCTGATCATCTTTCTCGGGACCCGGATTCGGATGCTCTTCGTCCGCCATCTTCGCCTCCGCCGTGTGGTCGTCCAGTGACCGTCCAACCAGTGTCCGATACCATCGGGCGTCCCGCAAACCAATTTGCCGCCGGCGGGGTCGAAAACCACCGGCGCTCTGGTCTGGGGGAGACTCAGGAGGCATGGATATGCGCAGCGGTCATCACATCGGGGTCTGTTCCTGGTCCTTGAGGCCCAATTCGCCGGCAAAGATGGTCGAACGCGTCCGGGAGTGCGGCATCGGGGCCGTCCAACTCGCCCTCGATCCACTCCGAACCGGGGACTGGGATGGCAGGGAGACTCGGGCCCGCTGCGAGGAGAGTGGAATCCGGATCCTCTCGGGAATGATGTCCATGCTGGGCGAAGACTACACGTCACTCGAGTCCATTCGCGCGACGGGGGGCCTCCGCCCGGATCAGACCTGGAAATCGAATCTCGATGCGGCGAATGAGAACGCAGACCTCGCCCGGGACCTCGGACTCGATCTGGTGACCTTCCATGCTGGTTTCATCTCACACGACCACCACGACCCCGAGCGCTCTGTCCTCCTGCAACGGCTCCGGGCGTTCGCTGACGTCTTCGCGGCAAGGGATGTACGGGTCGGACTGGAGACGGGCCAGGAGAGCGCAGCCACACTGCAGGACGTGCTCCGTGAACTGGATCACTCGAATGTGGGCATCAACTTCGATCCGGCCAACATGATTCTCTACGGAATGGGCGATCCCATCGCCGCGATCCGGCTGCTCGCGCCCTCTGTCCTTCAATGCCACATCAAGGACGCGGTGCCCGCCGAAGTCACCGGGGACTGGGGCGCTGAGGTGCCGGTGGGTTCGGGAGCCGTCGAGTGGGATCATTTCCTGCAGGTCGTTGATCGAGAACTGCCCTCCTGTCCGCTCGTCATCGAACGGGAAGCGGGTGAGGCGCGCGTGGAAGACGTGCGCACGGCATTGGCCCTGCTCACGCGATTGGGAGTGAGACCGTGACCATTGGAGTCGGCATCGTCGGGATGGGTTTCATGGGACGTACCCATGCTGCAGCGTGCGCTGCTGCTGCGGCATCGGGCCTTCGATGCCAATTCGTCGCCGCCGCCGACCCGGATCCCGCTCGACTGATTGGCGGCGCGAGTCAGGAGGGCAACATCGACCGCACCGATCTCGAAGTTGACCAGCTCCTCGCAGCGACGCATCACTACACATCGATCGAATCCATGCTCGCAGACCCGGCTGTGCATGCGGTCTGTATCTGTACCCACACACCGGCGCACGTCGAGAATGCGATCGCGGCCCTCAAGGCCGGCAAGCACGTTCTCGTCGAAAAGCCCCTCGCGCTCGCCTCCTCCGAGGCTGAACGCCTGCTTCCCGTTGCTGATACAGCCGCGGGCATCTGCATGCCGGCGATGTGCATGCGCTTCTGGCCGGGTTGGCAATGGCTCCACGACCGCATCATGGACGGGCGATATGGAGCGGTTCGAAGCGCCACGTTCCGGCGGCTCGCATCGCGGCCGGGGTGGGCAGACTTTTATCAGGACACCGGCCGTACTGGCGGTGCGCTCTTCGACCTGCATGTCCACGATGCCGATTTCATTCACTGGTGCTTCGGCCCGCCTGACGATGTTGTCACCACAGGTACAGTCCATCACCTGACCGCTGCCTATCGGTATCGGCGTGGGCCGTCACTGGTCACCGCGGAGGGCGGCTGGGACTACCACCACGGCTTCCCCTTCCAGATGTGCTACACCGTGCAGTTTGACAAGGTGACGGCAGACTTCGAGTTGGGACGCGAAGAGCCTCTTCTGCTGCTCCGGGACGGACGCGCCGATCCAGTGCCGTTGGAGAACACAACGGGCTGGAACGGTGTCTTCGCCGCCTTTATCAGTGCGATCGCGGCAGGAGATCCGCCACCGGTGACCGTGGGCGAAGCGATCGAGGTGATCCGGCTGCTCGAACGGGAGCGGCAGGCAGGTCTCCGGACCTCCGTTGATTGAATGGAACCTTGTCACATCTGATGCCGACGCGTTAGCATGACACTTCCATTAATCGAGAGGATGCCACATGAAGCAGGACCAATCATCCGGGCCGACCCGGCGCGAGTTCATGACGACGAGCGCGGCAGCCCTTGGCATCGGTGCTCTCCTGAGCGCCGGGTGTGCCTCTTCCGGCAGCGGCGGGCGCACGCCTCGCAGTCGATTGACCGCAAAGGCCGCCGACCGCGCTCCACTCCGTCTCGATGAACCTATTCGCATTGGCGTCATCGGGACCGGAGGCATGGGTACCGGGCACTGTCACGCTCTCATGAATCTCGTCGCCTCCGGTCACGAGAACGCGCAGGTGGTGGCTCTGTGCGACGTCTGCGATCCACGCCTCGAAGCCGCACGGTCCGCGTGCGCGGATAAGCAGGGCATCAGTGTCGATACCTATCGACGCCACGAGGATCTGCTGGAACGCGATGACATTCACGGTGTGCTCATCGCCGCGCCCGAGCACTGGCATGCACCGCTTGCCATCGATGCCATCCTCGCGGGCAAGGACGTCTACTGCGAGAAGCCGATGACCCTGCGGCTGCATGAAGCGATTGAGCTTTACGACGTGGCCAATGCCAATCCGGACATGATCCTGCAGGTCGGCACCCAGATGATCATGCTGCCGAAGTACCAGGCAGCCCGCGATCTCATCAAGGAGGGTGCCATCGGGAAGCCCACCTTCAGCCAGACCAGTTACTGCCGCAACTCACTCGATGGCGAATGGCTCTACTACGCGCTCGATCCCCAGTGGGAACCCGGCCGCAATCTCGACTGGAAGCGCTGGTGTGGCTGGCTGGGCGACATGCCCTGGGACCCGGAGGTCTACGCCCGCTGGCGCCGTTACCGCAAGACTTCGACCGGGATCATCGGTGACCTCCTCGTGCATGTCATGACCCCCCTGCTCTACGCGCTCGACATGGGCTGGCCAACGCGCGTCGTCGCCTCCGGCGGACACTACGTGGACAAGGCGATGGAGAACCACGACCAGGTCAACATCACCGTTGAGTTCGAAGATGAACACACCATGATGGTTGCGGGTTCCACCTGCAATGAGGTCGGACTTGAGACCATGATCCGAGGCCACCAGGCCAACCTCTACCTCAACAGCCGACACTGTATCCTGCGACCCGAGCGCCTCTTCGTCGATGATATCGATGAGCGGCGCGTCACCTGCCCCGACATCGGGAACGATCAGGATCAACTCCGTCTCGACTGGTTGAAGAGCATCCGTACCCGGCAGCCCAACGCGAGTACCGTCGATCTCGCCACCAAGTGCATGGTCATCGTCGACCTCGCAACTCGCTCGATGTGGGACGGTCGGGCGTACCAGTTCGACCCCCAGACCCTGACCGCTTCCAAGGTCTGAACAGCCCGTGATCCTTCGACTCGCACGCCATGCGATGGGAACCCGGTTCGAGGTCGTCGTCGGCGGCGATGACGAGGTTCACCTGCGCACTGCGGCAGAGGCTGCACTGGACGAGATCGCACTCTGGGACGAGCGTCTGTCTCTCTTCAGGCGAGACTCATTGCTCTCACACATCAACCGGTCAGCCGCCAATCAACCCGTCCGACTCGATCCGGATACATTCGCCCTCTTCGCAGCATGCAGACAGGTCTCGCTCGCATCTCAAGGTGCATTCGACCCCACTGTCGCTCCCCTGATGACCCGATTTGGGCTGCACCCGGATCGCAGTGACTCCATCGCAGAGCCTCTCATCGGGATGCAGCACGTGATCCTTGATGACTCCGCAAGGAGCATTCAATTCACTTCGACTGAGGTCGCCCTCGACCTTGGCGGCATTGCCAAGGGACACGCACTCGACCTCGCCGCGGCATGCCTTCGCGAATCCAATGTCAGCACGGCGCTCGTCCACGGTGGGACAAGTTCCATCATCACGATCGGATCGCCGCCCGGATGCGATGGCTGGCCGATCCGCATCGCGCACATCGATGAGCCCTTCACCGTCGAGCTGCGGGACGCCGCCATGTCGATTTCCTCACCGACCGGACGGATGTTGGATACCGAAGGCGAGTCTCACGGCCACATCATCGACCCGCGTCACGGCGCACCGTCTCGTTCAGCCAGCCTCGCGGCCACCATCGGCCCATCGGCGCGGGATGCGGATGCATGGTCAACCGCCCTTCTCGTTCTTGGCACCCTCCCGACAGCGCTTCCAGCCGAGTTGACGGCCATGGTGTTCAGCGGTGATCGCCGGCTGATTGATGGCCCTCTCGTCAGCACTCTCTTACGAATGTCCGACACCCCTCCTATGGAACCGGAACCATGTCTCACATCGACCGTCGCTCCTTCATGAAACGAACTGGTGGCGGTATCGCCGCGTTATCACTGGCTGAACTTGCCCTCGCGGCTCCACCCCAGACCGATACGCCCATCCGCATCGGCATGATCGGTGTTGGCCGCCAGGGTCGGGCGATCCTTGCGGAACTTCAGAAACTGGACGCGGCGACGGTCACCCACATCTGTGATTCGGATGAGCGCCGCCTCAACGCCGGTGTCCGGCGTGCTCCGGAGGCCAAGCCCATTGCCGACTATCGCGCCCTGCTCGACAATGGCGCGATCGATGCAGTCGTCATCGCAACGCCGACGCACCTCCACCGCGCTATCGCCATCGACGCCATCGCAGCAGGCAAGCACGCGTATTGCGAAGCCCCACTTGCCGGCACGATCGAGGACTGCAAGGCAATCACGGAAGCGGCGCGCGGTGCACAGTCGGTATTCCAGGTCGGGCTGCAGGCACGATCCAACCCGGTGTATCAACTCGCCCGCACTTTCTTCCTGTCGGACTCCGTCCGTGATCTTGTCTGCCTGCGCGCCCAGCGTCACCGCAAGACGACCTGGCGGACGCCGGGAGGCTCGCCCGAACGGGAGAAGCGTCTCAATTGGCGGCTGGACCCTGAAGTCTCGATCGGACTGGCCGGCGAATGGGGGACCCACCAGTTCGATGTCTTCCACTGGTACCTCGATCGCTACCCGGTCCGGGTCCGGGGCGGCGGCGGTGTTCGCCTCCATCGCGACGGCCGCACGATTCATGACACGATCGCGTGCGACCTCGAGTTCGCCGATGGCGCGATCCTGCAGTACCAGGCGACGTTGGCCAATTCCTACGACGGGCGCTACGAGGTGCTGTACGGTTCGAACGCTGCGATCAAACTCGGCTGGTCACATGGCTGGATGTTCAAGGAGGCCGACGCTCCGACCCAGGGCTGGGAGGTCTACGCCAATCGCCAGCAGTTCCACAATGATGAGGGTATCACTCTCATCGCCGATGCCACGCAACTCGCCTCGCAGGGCAAGTTGAAGGAGGGTGTGGGCCTGCCACAGCCTTCGCTCTACTACGGCCTGGAGGACTTTGTCCGCAGCATCATCGAAGGTTCACCTCCGACCTGCCCTGCCGACGAAGGTATGCGCGCCAGCGTGATCGGCATCCTGACCAACCAGGCCATCCTCGAAGGCCGGACGCTTGAAGTCGACGAGTCACTTCTGAAGGGACACTGATCAATGCTGCTTCGAGACCAGTGCCCGTTCGCTCGCCTCGGTATCACGTTCATGACTCTCGTGCTGCTCGGAGGCCTGGCAGCCTCCGCGGGTCACATGTACAACCAGCACGAGAACCGCGATGGTCAGGCGGGACTCACCACGACCGACCTGCAGGGTGTGTATCACGGCGTTCGATCACCCGCCCCGCTGCTCCGCGCTTTGGAAAGAGGCCACCCCGAAGCGCAGGACGACGCAAATCGACAACTTCTTCTGGACTGGCTGAAGGGTGATCGCGTCAGCCAGGATTACGACAGCCTGGAACTCGGCGACTTAGCCCCCGCCGAAATCATCGCCACGGACTGCCTCAGCTGTCACGGTCGGAACTCGGGGAATGCCATCGCGGACGAGTTCCCGCTCGATTACTGGACGGACATCAATCAGATCGCCGTCTCTCGGGACGTGAATCCACTCGATCCCAAGATCCTGATGGCGTCGACACACACGCACGCCATCAGTCTCGGTGTGCTGGCACTCGTGACGGGACTCCTCATGATGATGACCCGCTACCATCGCTGCGTCAGTGGCACTCTCATCGCCATCGCCGGCATCGGGCTCGCCG
>JAUIHS010000050.1 GCA_030432255.1 Phycisphaerae bacterium | reverse complement strand
AAACGCCAGAGCCTGCCCGAGAACCGGATGGCTGACCACCTTCACGCCCATATGAGCCAAGAGCGCGCCGTCCAGCTTGCGCTGGTCTTGAAGCCATTTCATCGGGTCCATCAAACCACCCCTTCCCAGAATGCCCGCAATGCCAGCAGTGCCAGAGAACGCCGTCCGTCTGTCTTGTCACGCTCAAACATGGGTCAGCCTTTTTCCTGCGATGTGGGCTGCACTCCGGGCATGTCGTCCTCGCCTCGTTGCCGTTCCATCGCTGCACCGAGATTCCCGCCTCGGCCAGTATTTGACTTTCGGACCGCATCCAGCGCCTCCCATCTCTTCACGCCCTGAGCCTGCGCCGCAGCCGTCTCGGCCTCGAACCGAGACAAGCCGCCGTCGAACTCCATGATCGCCGCTCGTTCCTCGAAGGCGTCAACGTCAAACATCACGACAGCCATGCGTCTTCGATCCTTCTGGTGGATTGCTGCCGACTGTTCCGCGCCTGAAGGGACGCGGTGATGTAGGCGACCGGGTCAACCGCGCCCTCACGCTTCGCCGCACCGATGGCAGCGATGATCGCCTCGTCCGGGTGATGCTTGCGCCAGCCGCCGACGATAGACCGAGCCTTGCCGCTTGGAATGCCTGCATCAGCGAGCACGCTCACCCCTGCATCGAAGGCGATTTTAGCAGGGTCAAACGCAGCCGATTTCGGCTGTCCGACGTAGTCGGAATTGTTATCTTGTTCTTTTGTGTGTTGCTCCTGTGTTGCTCCTGTGTTGGAGCCTGTGCCAGCGATCCTCGGCGGAGACTGATATTTTTCATAATTACAAATGGTTATCAGCGTCCGTCCTGTGCTGGTGTCTGTGTTGACTGCGTTCTCGGTCTCCAAGCGCTCAATCAGCGTCCGGCACACCTGAATCCCGACGCCCGTCGCCTTGCTCATCTGCCTGTAGGATGTGAGAATCTGGCCCCGGCGCACGGTGATGGTCTTGCCGTTGGCATCCATCCGGGTGTCTTTCCACGCTGCCGTGGAGAGCATCCACAGCCAAACGTAGAGACGTTCAGGCTGTCCAGCGAAGATGGGATGCTCGTGGATGTTGCGGCGGACTGCGATCCATCCGCCAATCATTTCTGGCGCTCCTGGGCATCACGAAGGATGCGCTTCAGCACCTCGCCAATGGTTTTCCAATTGGATTGTTCTGGCATATCTCGCCCTCTGATTAGGGCAGGGCTTGCGGGGACTTGCGCTTTGCGCTACCTTCACCCTGCGACGTGAACACTCGCACCTTGCCATGACCGGCATCCCAACTCAACCCTCCGGCGTCCCCCTCAACCCTCGCCGGAGGGTTTTTTCTTGCCCAGACAATCTGTCGAGGATACGGTCGTGGCGTTCATGCCTCTGTGAACGTCAAGCGGTCTCTTCCTCCCTCGCTTGACCTACTGGGCGGGTTGAGCGAGACACACGCTCCCCGCCCGTTTTTTCAAGGCATGTCGCCGAGCCGCCGCTTCGCTGCTGCGCTGATCCGATACCAGCCATTCCGCAGGATTATGTCCCCGGCGTCGTCCATCTCATGCAGCGCGTCCTGCACCTCGCGTGGCGACAGCCCGAGGTCGCTCGCCATCATCTCGGCGCTGGCAGCGGGGATGATCCGCAGGTAGGCCAGGAGCGTATCCATCATGTCTCTCTGATCTCCAGTCCCATTGCGCGGGCGACGGCCACCCTGACCTCGTAGTCGCGTGTCGGATAGCCCTTGGCGTCCTCATACACCAGAACGCCATCTTCGGTGTATGAAAAGTCAAATGTCAGCTTCATCTTGCGCCCCGTCCGCGTGTAGATCGGAGCATGCTGGCCCATCAGTTGCACCTTAACCTGCCGCTGCAAGTCGCTGATCTCGCCAGCCTTCTCCAGCATCTGAAGCTCCATCCAGCGCAGGGCTTCTTTCTTGCTGTCGATGGTGATCTCGCCGACCTGCGTTTTCTTCGCGCCGTATTTGTTCCGCGAAGGCGCGCGGGCGAAGCGCGGCTGCATCTTTACCATTTGTCCACCTCGTTGATCCTCTGACCGATCCAGCGCATCACCGGCACGGCCATTGAGTTGCCCATTGCCTTGTATCGAGGTCCGTCAGCGGCAGGTTTGTTGCGGTATGGTATCAGGGTGTAGTCGTCTGGGAAACCTTGCAGGCGCTCGCACTCGCGCGGTGTCAGGCGACGAACAGCCATAGGCGTGAGCACATGCGGCTTGTCACCTCCACCCTGCGAAGCGCGCAGCGCAGTTGCAACGTCGCCGCCGATCTCAGCAGTCGCTCCACCTTCTCGGCCTCGCAGCGCGACGGTCACAGCAGGCGGAACACCTGCGTTCGCATGGCTCTCTGCATGTCCGCCAGCGCGCAGTGTTGGGCTGCAATCATCGAGCGCATCTGCGCCATAGTCCTTCGAGGAAAATGCCACGGGAACAATCGGCGTCCCGCGCCCTGTGCCATCTTCGCCGGCGTCGAACCCTTCGCCGCGCAAAGCATGAGCGACATCGAACCCGCCTCCGCGCGTAGGAATTAACGTCTCCGTCTCGGCATCCTGACGACCCATCCCGCCCGCGTTCAGGCACATGCTGACAGGAGGCAACGAACAATCCCCCCCCCCGTTAATGTGTTGATCTTCAAGACCTAATTTTGATCCAAATGCCGCGTTGAGTGTAGGAGCGCACTGTGCAGGCCATGCGGAAGCTGCTTGCCGCGTTTCTCGGCTCGGCGCAGGATGCCCTGACAGGCTTTCGCGCTCAAAAAGAACCGCTGCGGCACGCCGCCAGTCTCCAAGGTATCCGACAACGAACACACGGCGGCGTCGCTGGGCCACTCCGAAGTATTGAGCGTCCAGCACTCGGTAGGCGAACCCATACCCGAGTTGCCCCAGCGCCCCGAGGAAGGTGCCAAAATCCTGTCCTCTGTTGGATGACAATACGCCGGGGACGTTTTCCCAAGCCACCCATCTGGGCTTATATCGTGCAGCGATGGCAAGATAGGTGAGCATGAGGTTTCCGCGCGGGTCATCAAGTCCCTTCCGAAGTCCCGCGATGCTGAACGACTGGCAGGGGGTTCCTCCGACAAGAAGGTCAATTGGGTCATCTGGCCATTCCTTGAATGTGGTCATGTCGCCGTGGTTCGGCACATCTGGGTAATGGTGCGCCAGCACAGCGCTTGGGAATTTCTCGATCTCGCTGAACCAGCGCGGCTTCCAGCCCAGCGGATGCCAAGCCACCGTCGCAGCCTCAACGCCGCTGCAGACGCTGCCGTAGATCATTCCCAAGCCTCCGTCGGCACAGCGCCGTCAGTGACAATCGAGATGAGAATCCGGGCGGATCGCTCGGGCTTAACATCGCCTCCGAGCCACCGGCTCAGTTGCTCGCTGCGGACCCCGACCAACTTGGCGAAGTCCTGCTTTTTGATGCGCCTGGCGCGGATGTGATCCGCGAGCGCGATGTGTGCTGAAGGTTCCATGACGGCACCCTAGCGCGGGTCGTATCTTGGCTCAAGCGCAAGTTTTCTGTTGCAAGGGTGTCGGTGGGTTGATACAAGGGTT
>JAUIHS010000049.1 GCA_030432255.1 Phycisphaerae bacterium | reverse complement strand
CAAGAAGAGGAAGGAGTTTGAGTACCCTGTGCGATCGGGAACTCAAGATCGGACGCGTTCTCACAAGATTCGTTCCCCCAAGGAAGGCGCTTGACGTCCTGCAGTCTGGACCGTGCTAACGATACCAGCATGCGCACCTTGAGCCGCCGCTACAGATCGTAAACCCCAACCAAGCATCCATGAAATGCGAAAGTGCGTATCCCCGCTTCAGGAGCCTGAAGCGGGGATAGGTGAGGGGATAGATGATCGGATATGGCTCGAGGGCCGTCAGGGGCAACCAACAGACATCGGATGGGCGCTGCATCCATTCGTGATCAGGACGGTCACCTGCCGCCTTGCGAACGGCCACTGAAGATCAGGGCAACCTGAAGCAATCACGACCGTGGCAAGCCTACCCCAGGGGAGATTGCGCGCGAATCATTCAAGGCGTGTGTCAGCCGCCGAGGAGTCGAGCCTTTGCGGCGGCGAATTCCTCGTCGCTGAGGAGACCCTGCTCCTTCATGGATGCCAATTGCTGCAACTGCTGCATCATGTCGGTACCCGCGCCTCCGGCGGCAGGTGCTGGCGCTGCGGCAGGTTGCGTCGCGGCAGCCAGCTGCTGCGCCTGCATGTCGTTCAGTTGCTGCTGCATCTCCGCAACCTGCTGAGCTTCAGCCGACTCGGCAGCCTGCGCCTGCATCTTGGCCTGCGAACGTCGCTGAATCGCGCCCGTTGTCGCGGCGGCGGTGCCGGCAACGACTGCAGTGGTCGCCATAGTGCCGACAAGACCGCGTCTTCTTCGCATGACCGGACGTCGCCTCATCATGATTGGACTCCTTGCCTTCCAATTTGAACGTGCAGCTCACATATCAGGTCGAGGTCGCGGGTCAAGCCTCGATCCCTTCCTGCATCGCTTCGACGATGGGACTCGGGATGCGCTCGAAGACCAGTACCTCGCCGTTGGCGTCCCGGACGGCACTGGCGAAACCCTGTGCCCAGGTATTCTCGTACAGCAACAGTCCCGCCGAGCTGTTCGGATCGAGATTGTCGCCAATGGCCTGGCCATCCTCTTCGGCGAGCAATCCCTCCAGCTCTCCGACAAACGCGTCGAACGCCACCGCGACGACATCATCGAGGTCGGTCAGCTCGAGTACCTCGACAACACCGTCACTGTCTTTCGTGACGAACATCAGGTCGAGAACCCGCACCGTGCCAGCCTCGACGAGTCTGGCAATCTCATCCGTGATTGCTCCCGAGAAGTTGTTATCCGGGAACCCAACAACGAGTAGATCGACTGGGCCGTAGGCCATGTGCGCCACCTTCTTTCCACGTTGACGTCAGCGGTGGCTGACGATTGACTCCCATCTTTGCATGTTGATGTCGCCCGGGAATCCGGCGCCCATCAAGCTTTTGGGATATTGCTATCGTAGCATCACGATCAGCCAAAGTGTCGCCCCATCAAGCATGGATTGCAGTGACAACCAAAGGAGTGGATAGACTGGGGCTTCCATGCGTTCCCTCGGACCACCTATTGCCACATCTAAAGGACGACAGGTGGCCGTTGGCCGCGACGCGCGGCGATCCGAGATCAGGGCATGCGACTTCCCCCATCCGACCAGGGTGGAGGATGTCCTGGCGTCTGCTGCGATATGCGCAGACTATCGGACTTGTCGCGGGCATGCGGCGGCAGGGCCGAGCCGTGACACTCAGACGATGCGGCGGCGGGCGGTGATGACCCCGGTGTTCATGCCGACCAGGTTGAGCCCACCGAAGAAGCGGGCGTGTTCGATCTTGACGCACCGATCCATCACAACCTCGAGTCCGGCAGTCCGTGCCTTGTGCGCCTCTTCCTGGTTCACGACCCCCAACTGCATCCACAGCACCTTTGCGCCAATCGCGATCGCCTGCTTGGCAACGGGCGGGACATCCGATGGCTTGCGGAACACATCGACGATATCGACTTCACGCTCGGGAGGGATGTCGCCGAGTGAAGCGTAGACAGTTTGGCCGAGAATCGTCTCTCCGGCGTAGCGCGGGTTGACCGGGATCACCTCGTAGCCTTCCGCGAGCATGTAGATCGCGGCAAAGTGACTCGGCCGCATCGGGTTGCCCGAGAGGCCGACCATGGCGATCGTCTTGCAGGTTGTCAGGATGCGCAGGCGCTCATACGCACCTGCTGTGGCGACGACGACGGGTGCGGTGTCGACCGAGAGCGCAGGCGAATTCAGTTCTGACACGTCATGCTCCTCCGGATGCCGGTACGTGCATTGCTGTTTGCTGTGTGGCGTCGATTGCGGCCCTCAGCGCGCGATCGAGGTCCCAGCAGATGTCGTCGACATCCTCCAACCCGACCGAAATCCGGACGAGGTCGGGGCTGACGCCAGCGGAAATCTGCTGTTCATCCGTGAGTTGCTGGTGCGTCGTGCTCGCCGGATGGATGATCAGCGTCTTGGCATCTCCAACGTTAGCCAGGTGCGAGATCAGGCGCAGGTTCTCGATGAAGTGGCGACCAGTCTCACGCCCGCCCTTGACACCGAAGGTGAAAATCGCCCCCGCGCCTTGCGGCAGATACCGATCGGCGAGCTCCCTGAATGGACTGTCGGGTAGACCGGGATAGCTGACCCAGCCGACGGCCGGGTGATCCGTCAGGAACCTGGCGACGGTCTCGGCATTCCGGCAGTGGCGATCCATGCGGACCGGCAGTGTCTCGAGTCCCTGGAGGAACAACCAGGAATTGAACGGGCTCAGGGCGGGACCAATGTCGCGCACATTCTCGACGCGCGCCTTCATCAGGTACCCGTATTCGCCGAATGTCTCGTAGAAGCGAATGCCGTGATAGCCCGGGGATGGCTCGGTCAGGCCGGGGAACTTGCCGTTGTTCCACGGAAACCGGCCTGATTCGACGATCACGCCGCCGATGGACGTGCCATGCCCGCCGATGAACTTGGTTGCCGAATGCACCACGATGTCGGCTCCGTGCTCCAGCGGACGGCAGAGCACGGGGGTCGCGAAGGTGTTGTCGATGATCAACGGCACCCCGGCTTCCCGCGCGACCGCCGCGACACCCGCGATGTCGAGGACGTCGATCCGCGGATTGCCGATTGTCTCGCCATAGATGGCCCGAGTCTTGTCCGTAATGGCGCGGCGGAAGTTGTCGGGGTCCGATGGATCGACGAAGATGACGTCGACACCCCAGCGTCTCAGCGTGATGTCGAATTGAGTGTAGGTGCCGCCGTAGAGGGCGGATGACGAGACGATCTGGTCGCCGGGACCGAGAAGCGTCGCCAACGCAATGAACTGCGCTGCCTGGCCGGATGCGACCGCCAGCGCGCCGATCCCGCCCTCCAGCGCGGCGATACGCTCCTCGAAGGCGGCGGTAGTGGGATTCATGATCCGGGTGTAGATGTTGCCAAAACGCTGCAGGGCGAAGAGCTCGGCCGCGTGATCCGTATCCTCAAAGACATATGACGTCGTCTGATACAGGGGCATGCTGCGGGACCCGGTGGTCGGATCCGGGCGCTGCCCAGCGTGGACGGCGAGCGTGTCGAACCCAAAGACGCGGTCGTCTTCGGTGGTGCTTTCCCTCGGGGCAGTCTCTTCGCGTTCGTCCGG
>JAUIHS010000048.1 GCA_030432255.1 Phycisphaerae bacterium | reverse complement strand
CTCATCATCGCAGGTGGCACTGCGTTCTCAGGCTCAACCGCAATCATGCTGCTCGGAATCATCGCTGACCTCTGGTGGCCCCGACGCCGGAGTCAGGCCTCCGAAAGCTGATCGCGGCAACGGCGCAGCAGGTCCCGCGTCAGCCGAATTCCTTCATCTTCCGAGTGCGCGCTGCCTTCATACTCGACACCGATCCAACCTCGATAGCCGGCGTCCAGCACGATCTTCAGCATGCGCATGTAGTCCGTGCCGGTCTCATCTCCCGCCTCGTCGAACGCATGCGACTTCGCGCTCACGGCCTTGGCAAAGGGCATCATCTCACGCACGCCCTGATACCGATCGTACCAGTCGCCTTCGCGAATCTGGAAGTTGCCGAAGTCCGGCAGCGTTCCACAACGCGGATGGTCAACCCGCTGAATGACATCCGCCAACCAGGCGCCGTTGGATGACATTCCGCCATGATTCTCAACAATCACGTTGACCTCGTGCGCATCGGCATACTCCGTTAACGTCCGAAGGCCGTCGGCGGCGTGACGCGACTGGTCATTCGGGTCTCCGTGGCTCTCCGCATTGACACGGATCGAGTGGCATCCCAGCGCTGCCGCCGCCCGCACCCACTTGCGATGCTGCCGAACAGCCTGCATGCGCTGCTTGTTGTCAGGATCTCCGAGTGCGCCTTCCCCATCCACCATGATCAGAAGGCTCTGCACGCCATGATCAGCTGCCCGTGTTCGCATGTCCTTGAGGAATCCCTCATGGTTGGCCTTGTCCGGGAAGAACTGGCTGACGTACTCGACCGCTTCGATGCCGAAGCGCGTCCTCGCGACCGCTGCGAAGTCCAGATGATCGATATCTCCGGCAAAGAGCGCTCGATTCAGTGACCATTGCGCGAGAGAGATATGGAACCACGGTTCCGGATCGTCCGTCGCAGACCATGCCCCTGTCGGCGCGACGATTGCCGCCATGGTGAAACCGCCCGCAAACTGGAGGAACCGGCGCCGGGCAGCGTTGTGCCCCTCAGGCATCGGCTCAGAAACGCTCATCTGACGACTCCTTCCGTTCAACCCCGGCAATCGGCAACTTCTCGACTCACCAATGTATCAGACCTGCCCCCATGCACCCCCTCCGGGCGTTTCGATCACCAGCGTGTCCCCGGCCGCCAGGCTGATGTGAGAAAGCCCGCCCAGAGGCTCGACCTCGCCGTCCGCCCGTTCGAGCCACTGACGACCCAACGCGCCCGGACGACCACCCGCCGCACCATATGGTGCGAACGAACCCCGCCGCTGTGTCAGGAGGGACAGTTGTACCGGCTTCAGGAACCTCAATGCCCGGGTCACACCATCTCCGCCTCTGTGAATCCCCCTCCCTCCGGAGCCACGCCGGATCGCGAACCGCTCAACCCGGACGGGATATCGATGCTCGAGCACTTCGGCATCCGTGATGCGCGTATTCGTCATGTGCGTGTGAACCGCATCCGCACCGGGCCCTTGCGACGTCGCACCGGAGCCACCGCAGATTGTTTCGTAATAACCGAAGTCATCGCTGCCGAAGACCACGTTGTTCATCGTGCCCTGGCTCGCCGCGGCCAGTCCCAGTGCTCCGAGCAGGACATCGACAACACGCTGTGATGTCTCAACGTTCCCGCCAACAACAGCCGGACTGGTCGCTGCATCCGGTCCGGCGACCGGTGAGAGCAGGCCATCCTGGACATGCACGGAGATCGGCTGAAGGACGCCTTGATTGATCGGGATATCCTCACCGAGGAGTAGACGGAACACATACATCACGGCAGCGGTCACGATCGCACGATTTGCGTTCAGGTTTCCAGGACTCACATCACCGGTCCCCGCGAAGTCCACTGAGGCGGTATTGCCACGAACGACGACCCGAACGCGAATAGGTGTGCCGTCATCAAGATGATCTTTGAAGTCACGCTCCCCATCGGCAAGCGCAGCGAGACTCCTGCTCATGCGCGCTGCTGTGGCATCGATGACGCGGCGAGCCCACGCCTCCGCGGTGATCGGCGTGATGCGATCCATGAGCCGTTCAAGTTCTCTGGCCCCGCAGCGATTGGCAGCGACCTGGGCACGGAGATCCGCCATGTTGTCGTCGGGTGATCTCGACGGATATGGACCGGAGCGCAGCAAATCTTCGATCTCGTCCATACATGACTCTCCGCCGCGAACCAAATGACGACAGGCGATGAGTACGCCCTCTTCCGCGAGGCATGTCGAGTTCGGCGGCATGGAGCCAGGCGTCATGCCCCCGATCTCAGCGTGATGGGCACGGCTCGCGACCCAGAACCGCATCACACCATCCGCATCATGCACCGGCGTCATCACCGTGATGTCGGGCAGGTGAGAGCCACCACCGTAGGGGTCATTCGAGATGAGGACATCACCTGGCGCGACGTCTGCGTGAGTCTGCATCGCGAAGCGGACGGTCTCTGCCATGGCCCCGAGGTGCACGGGCATGTGTGGTGCGTTGACGAGCAGATCTCCGTCGGATGTGAACAGCGCACAACTGTAATCCAGTCGCTCCTTCACATTGACGCTTCGCGCAGTGCGTTGCAGCATAGCTCCCATCTGCTCCGCGATGCCGGCAAAGTGATGTGTTCTGACTTCAAGCGTGCCAGGATCGTCCAGATCATCTGACTCAGTCGAATCCTCGCGTTGATCAACGAGATCAAGGAGTCCGTCTTCCTTCGCTTCGGCTCGCCAGTTCGGATCGATGACAGTCGTCGAGAATGGTTCACGCAGGATCGCCGGGCCGTCGATCGTATCACCGGGCACGAGCGCAGATCGATCGATGATGCGGGTGTCATGGTAACGACCTCCGAACCAGACTTTCTTTCCACTCTCCACCCGCTGGGAGTCCATCCCGGTGGGTCTCACCGCCGACGCTTTGAGTGATGGCCTGACAGTCGCTTCCACGCGAATGCTCACGACCTCGATCGGAACGCCGCTGTCCACGTAGCCGTGAATACGACGATGCTCGCTCTCATACGCTTCTGCAAGACTGGTATCGTCCGAGAGGGAAACGACCAGCACACCCTCGCGCCCCCGGTAACGAAGTGACGCGGTAACGGAGTAGTCCACCTCGCCCGCGACACACTCACTCTCGCGCATTTCGATCTCAAGTGCCCGAGTCAGTTCATCGGAAGCGGTCCTGAGCGCAGGACACGCGGCCTCCAGCGGCTGAAGAATCATGACTTCGCGGGCACGGGTGATGGCGGCACTGCCGATACCGTAGGCACTTAATAGCCCGCCCTCCGGGTGATTGATGATGCGCCGGATTCCGAGTTCGCGCGCCACGGCACAGGCATGCTGCGGCGCAGCGCCTCCGAAGCCGACGAGAACGTCCTCCCGTGGGTCATGACCCCGCGCGATGGAGATGCTCCGGATCGGTCTTGCCATGGCCGCGTTCGCAACCCGAATCAGAGCTTCCGCGAGGTGCTCCAGGCTCTCCACCGCCCCGCCCTCCGCTTCGACTTCCCGCCGCAGTGCATCGAGGCGCATCTGTACGGCATCGCGATCAATCGGGATGGGCAGTGCGCCCTCCGGTACCCGCCCCAGCCAGACATTGGCATCCGTCACCGTCAGTGGGCCTCCGCCCCCGTAACAGGCAGGCCCGGGGTTCGCACCAGCGCTGTCGGGCCCCACGCGGAGTGCGGCACCGTCGAACCAACAGACGGAGCCGCCGCCCGCGGCGACCGTTTCG
>JAUIHS010000047.1 GCA_030432255.1 Phycisphaerae bacterium | reverse complement strand
ACGACAGCGCAGTAGAAGCTCGGCGGGTCGTAATCGTAGTCGCAATAGCAATCGCTCATAGCCAGTACATCTCCTCCTCCGCGGCGCGCCGCCGTCGCTCGGCCCGCATCCGGTCCCTGATCTTCTGCGCGTAGAGGACAGCGACGGAGATGGCGACCACGAGAAAGGCAGCCGCCGGGATGGCGAGGATGAAGGCTTGGGTGGGGCTCATCGCTCACTCCCCTCCGGCGCCAGTCTGACGCTCATCCACCGGCCGAACCGAAGGGGGAGGCGGCACAGGCGGAGCCTGATCGAGAGCGGCAAGGCGCGCCTCAATGCGCTCCAGAATTTCGAATGCCCTGCGTTGTTCATCGCGGAAAAGCTCCAGGTCTCGGGCGTGCTGGATCGCCACTTTGCGGGCGGTCTCGATTTCCTCCGGAGACGGATTGCGGGCCTTGCCGTACCAGAACGACTGGACGCGGCCCTTGGTGAAGCCGAGCCGGCGAGCGGCCCGGGAAATCGCATGCGGAACTTGCTCGCCTGGAACGGTCGGCGAGGCGGCCAAGCGCACAAGGCGCTCCATCTCAACCGCGGCACTCGTCACAATTCGCGACCTTCTTTTTTCGACCATCTGAAATCGGTTCCCGCCATGTTCGGTTCATCGAACACAGCGGGGGCCGACGTAGGCTTCCGGGAGACGCGACGGGACAAAGCTTGCCGGCTGGCCCGAAGCGTCGCGAACAAGGAGCGGCGACGATGTGCGACGGAGACGAAAATGCTTGGCTGTCTCTCGACGCTGTCGCGGCTCAGGTGGTGGAAAAGGTGGCGGCGCCTGCCGAGGGAGGGGGGACGACAGGCGCCGGAGCGCTGGCCACGAGGGACAGCCGCGCTCAACACCACGACGCCGGGAGGAAGGGCGTCGTGATCTGGATCGATTTCAGCGTAAGGGGTAGTGAGGAGGCGGGAGATACTCCGCCCCCCCACCATTTCCGGGACTTCATAGGAACCGCACAAGCAGCACGAGGGAGCGTGACAGCTTGCACGCTGGCAAAGCGGCCAGCTCGCACCCGTCGCTGATGCGACGGATTCCATCAGACCGTCTCCACGTCCTTGGGAGCGTCGGTCAAAACCTGTCGGAAGATGTCGAGGGCCTTGTCGTCGATGGGACGGAAGCACTCGGACATGAAGTATGCTTCGCCGAACCCGTTGGCGTAGGGCCGCGGGGCGTTGACGATTTCGACCAGACGCACTCCCCACTTGTCATAGTCGGCGTAGAAACGCGTTTCCCTCACGGTGTAGACGCGACCCTCGGTCGGCACGGCTTCGCAGAAGCCGGTAGCCTCGGGGGTCCTGACGCACTTCACCAGCTGGTCTGGAACGAACGGCATCTATCCCCTCCCCTGTGCGCGGTTGGCGATGCAATTGGGATTGCTGCGATCCAGGAAGTTCTGGATCGTCAGGTCGATGTCTCCCCGTGCCGGCTGTTCGCGTGTTCCGGCACGGGGAGTCTCGGCGCCTGGGGCTGGGGAGCTGGGATCAGGCGCCGGAGTGGAATTGGTACGGGCCGCGACGGTCGGATCGGACGCCGGATTGGTTACCGTGGCAATTCCGGGGCTTTCGCCCGTAGCGGAGGCTCCCGCCAACGCATTCATTCCGTCCGCACTGTCCGCCCGTTCTGCCGTGTCGCTCCCGCGTCCGGGCACGGCAGTTCCAGCCGGGGCATGACTCCCGACCGAGATCGAATGGGTGCCGCCAGCTTCCTTGGCCCCGGAAGGCGGCTTCGGGGTTCCGTCTGCGGTGACGGCTGGCGCATCGCCCCGCAGGCCCAAGCTCTCGTCAGAAAAATTTTCGTCGTTCATCTTGCCGGGCAGCAGCCCGAGCATTGCGGCGTAGGAGGACGCGAAGTCCGCCTTCTCGACGATCTTCTCGACGCGTCTGCCGCCGTCGCGTTCGTCGAGGATCTGCGCCTTGATGAGGGCCTTGATCTGCCCCCAGTCCAGGCCCTTCGCCTTGCAGGCGTCGCGGAAGCCGACGAATTGCTCGCCGA
Organism: Phycisphaerae bacterium; assembly: GCA_030432255.1. Classification (GTDB taxonomy): domain Bacteria; phylum Planctomycetota; class Phycisphaerae; order Phycisphaerales; family UBA1924; genus JAUIHS01. The sequence goes on along the minus strand of JAUIHS010000047.1, from coordinate 1,885 downwards.
TGTCCAGCCATTCTTCCACGGTCGGGCGGGCAGCGGTGACGATCTGGCGGAGGTCGGAGGCGAGCGTCATGTATGCAACCCCCCATATGGGGGACGCTGAACCCGTGCCCCTGCCCGCTTTTCAACCACAGGTTCGTAGCCGGCTAAACGCGAGCGGTTCCAATGTTCCCGGTAAAACCAGCGCATCCGTTCCGCGGGAAACCGGGGAGAAACGTCATGGGGCTGATTGCTATGCCGCCGGCCATCATCGAGCCGGCGGAAGTGGAGGACTTTGGCTCTCCGGAACTGTTCGCGACCGGCTGGACCCTGGACATCGGATCCGAGGTCGTGTCGGCCGTGGCCTACGTCGAGAAGCAGGAGGCGACGCGCATTCGATGCCTCGCCGTCGCTCGCTTGTACTTCCCGAGAAGCCGATGGCACAGGTCGCTGGACCTGACATTGGCGGCGATAAGAGCGGGCCGGGTGCATTAGCTGGCCTCCCGCAATTCGGCGGCGGCGTGTTCCGGCAGCAAGTCACGGAGGCTCACGTCGCCGCCCGTCGCATCCTGAATGCGCAGCGCCGTCGCGAGGTCGGTCGTGCCGTTCTTGACGATCTGCGAGATGCGCCCCTGCGTCAGGCCAACCTTCATGCCGAAGGCGTCCTGCGTCATGCGCGGCTTGCGGGTCTGGAGCCAGTGTTCGAGCTTCATGATGGGGGATAGTAGTATCACTAATCCCCGCCGTCAATAGCGTTATTAATGGGTGACGATAGACTCTCTCCGGGAAGGCTCGCAGGTTGGCGCCATGGCCAAGGTCCGTCCCAACTTCAAGCCCACCCGGCGCCGTCTCTTCCTCACGGAGTGGCGGAAACATCGCCAGTTGACGCAGGAACAGCTTGCCGAGCGCACCGGGCTCTCGCAGGGGATGATATCCCAGCTCGAAACGGGCCGGAGTGATTTCACCGGGAATCTGCTGGATTTGCTGTCCGACGCACTTATGTGCGAGCCGGCCGACTTGCTGGTGCGCAATCCCGCCGACGCCGAAGCGCCCTGGTCGGTATGGGACACGCTCGACGTGCCTCAGCAGCGGCTCGCCGTCGAGATGATGAAGACCCTCAAGCGAGCGTCTGGCGAGTAGCCGAACCACCCTGTTTCACGTGATATTACTTTTACTGATTTTTCCGCTTGCATTCTCCCAATAGTGTCCCTAATATCGTGGTCATCAGATCACGAGGGACGCCATGACGCTCACCGCCGTTCAGCAGATCGACCAGCAGATCGATGCAGTCCGCGCCGAGATGATCCGGCGCGTCGGGTTCGCCCCGCTCGATCGTCGTGGGTTCCAGAATGCGTGGCGTCGTCAGCCGACGTTAGCCCGCCGCAACCACGACCTCTACGTCGCCCGCCATGCGGCCCGGCAGGCCGAGTACGCCGCCGAGGAAAAGGCCGCCGCGAAGGCGAAGCGCGACGCCGCCCGTGCGGATCGTCGCGCCGCCAAGGAGAGCTTCGCCCGTTCGAAGTGCCCGACCTGCGGCTTCCACACCCTACCCGTCGCGGCCTGAACCGAGATCACGAGGGACGCCATGAACACCGCAGCCGAAACCGAACGCAGCATCACCGCGATCCTCGCCGAGGACTTCGGCATCACGCATCGCGGCCCCGGCACTGCTCATGAGCTGTTCGACCGCAATGGCAAGTCGCTCGGCTTCTTCACGGCCGGTGGTGCCTGCGAGCTGATCGAGCGTCTTCGCGCAGGGGAGGCCCGGTGATGGCCGCCTACCGCTCCGAGCGCCTCACCGGCTTCGACTACGGCATCAAGACGGCCAGCCGGATACCGGCAGAGAGCCCGATGACGGAGAGCGAACGCTGCAACCGCCCGCATTCGTCGCCAGCCATGGAACGCGCTC
>JAUIHS010000046.1 GCA_030432255.1 Phycisphaerae bacterium | reverse complement strand
GCGGATGGGACCGCGACCTTCTGGAATGTGCCCATGGACGCCCGCGTCAGGTGCGCGCGCCCAATGCCACACAGACGATTGCCGCCTTGGCGACGGATGGCACGGTCGAGCGGGAAGACGGCCCGTCAAAGGGGCGCTATCGGCTTGTCGTTGATGGTGTCGAGGCCGAGATGAGCTATAGCCGCGTCAGCGCAAGCCAGATCATCATTGATCACACCGAAATCCCCGACGCCTTGCGCGGTCGCAAGGTCGGAGCAAGGCTGTTGCAACAGGCGATCGAGGACGCGCGGCAGGATCAGGTGGTCATCATCCCGCTCTGCCCGTTCGCGAAGGCAATGATCGGTCGCCATCCAGAATGGCAAGACGTGTTGTCCCCATCAAAGACCTGACCGTCGTGGATCGACCTTGTGGGCTCAAAGCCCTTGGCGATTTACGGATCACGGTTTCCGAGGGCCTCTATCCGGGCGACACTCTGTTCGCACACTCACTCGAAGACCCGGAGAAACGACGAACACCAAATTCGAACAACGTGCACTGGCTTCAACCATCTATCCGGGCCAGAAACCGCCGGAGCCGCACATCCTGTGGCGCTTCGAAGATCTGCGCCGGTGTGCCCTGCTCGACGATCTTGCCACCGTGCATGAAGAGGATGCGATCGGCGATCTCGCGGGCAAACTGCATCTCGTGGGTGACGATCAGGATTGTCTGTCTCTGCTCCGCAACCCGGCGCATCAGATCGAGCACTTCTCCGACCAACTCCGGGTCCAGAGCCGAAGTCGGTTCGTCGAACAGCATCAGCTCCGCTCCAAGTGCCATCGCGCGGCCAATGCCGACCCGCTGCTGCTGCCCGCCGGATAGCGCCGCTGGATAGCTGTCGGCCTTGTCGGCGAGACCGGTCTCGGCAAGCACAGCTTTGGCGCGCGCAACGGCCTCGGACTTGGGCAAGCGCTGCACTGTTATCAGCGCCTCCATGATATTCTCAATCGCCGTCTTGTTGGCGAAAAGCGCGTAGTTCTGGAACACGAACCCGGTGCGCCGCCGCAGGCCAAGGATGTCAGAGTTGCGTGCATGGGCGGCATCCACCGACAGATCGCCAATAGAGATCAGACCAGCATCCGGCCGGTCGAGGTAGTTGAGGCAGCGTAGCAGGGTCGATTTTCCGGTGCCCGAGGGACCGATGATCACCACTCGCTCGCCCGCCGCAATGTCGAGGTCGATACCGTCAAGGACCGGCTTTCCGCCGAATGTCTTTGTTAGTCCCCTGATCGAGATTCCGGTCGTCGATGTCATCGCGCGTAAGCCTTATCGAGATAGCTCTCCAAAACCTTCTGGCCCTGATTGAGTGCTTCAACCATACCCCAGTAGATCACCGCCACGACAAGAAAGGCCTCGAAGTAAAGGAAGCTGCCGGCAGCTTCTTTCTGGGCGGCGCCCATCATCTCGGTGACACCAAGGGTAAAAGCGAGCGAGGTCGCCTTGAGCATGTCGATGAAGTAATTGACCAGCGTTGGCGCCGCCACACGGGCGGCCTGCGGCAGAATAATGCGCTGCATCAACTGCCACTGGGTCATCCCAATAGACTGGCCCGCCTCCCACTGGCTGCGGTCGACGCTGATGATTGCGGCGCGGATTGATTCTGCCATATAGGCCGCGAAGTGCAGCATCAGACCCAGGATCGCCGCCGTGACCCCGTCGATCCTGGTCAGAACAGACAGTACCTGTGGCAGCCCGTAGTAGAACAGAAAAAGCTGCACCAGAAGCGGAGTGCCGCGAAAGAAGCTGATAAAGACAATCACCAGCCAATCCAGAATCGGCACACGCACAACCCGTTCAACCGCCAGAAGGGCTGACAACACCAGCGCGCAAACCATGGCCACTGATGCCATTGCCAGCGTCAGCGGCACATAGCTCAGGATCACCGGCATCAAGCCGACCATGTACCCGATGTCGAGCCCCTGCACGGACTATTCCGCCAAAAGCGTGGTGATGTCGGACCCGAACCACTTCTCAGAGATCTCGGTCAAGGTGCCGTTCTCGCGCAAAACGACAAGTGCTGCATCGACCTTGGAGCGCAGGGCGCGGCCGTCTTCGTCATCACGGAACGGCAGGGCATTGCGAATTTCCGAGAACGGCTGGCCAGCCAGTTGCAGCGGCAGTGGGCTTTGCTTGATCACCTGAGCCGAGGACACCCGGTCCATCACAAAGGCATCGACGCGGCCAAGTGCGGTGTCCTGCTCGATATTGCTGTCGTAGGTCCTGATCTCGACCTCACCGGCAAAGGGCAGATCGCGCAGCAACTGTTCAAAGTTCGAACCGAGGTTTACGGCCACTATCTTGCCGCGCAGATCGTCGACCCCGGCGATAGCGTCATTGCCCTTGCGCGTTACCACTTGGGCACCGTCGATCACATAGGGTTCGGTAAAGGCGAACTTCGCCTCTCGTTCTGGCGTGATGGTGATTTGGTTGGCAATGGTGTCAATACGGCCCGCATCCAGCGCACCCACCAGCCCGGAAAAGGACATGGTTTCGAATTGGATGTCGAGATCGGCCACCTCGCCCACCGCATTCATGACATCAACTTCAAAACCCTGCAGGACATCTTGGCGCACAAAGGTGAAGGGGAAATAGGCGCCGGACATGCCGACAGTCAAAGTGCCGTCCTCGGCCTGAGCAGCGGCAGCAGAAGCGGCGACAAATCCGGCCAGAGTGGCGGCGCGAAGGATATAGGACATGGCGAGAGACTCCTTGGTGTCTGCAACAGGGGCAGAGATGCCCACCCATGTGGGCAACCACAAGAGCGACCGGAAATCAGGTCCCGGCATCCCCACAGACGGGAAATATCGGAATGGACCGAGCATTTTGGCCGTAATCTTCGAAACCCGTTCCATCAAAACGACCGGAACCGCGACAAATGTCCCTGAGCTGAGATGTCGTTTCCAGCCGCAACGCGGTTGAGCATGGCGGCTATGCATCCGACGCAGGGGAGATTGGCCGCAGTGAAGGCTATGGTCTTGGGCGATGTTCCGGAGCCCCGCTTTTTCGCCTTGACCAGTCATTGGCCCGCATAGCCCAGTCCAAGCCAGTCGGCCACCTCGGCGACGTCTGCGGCGGTCAGCTCATGGCCGCTGGGTACTGTTCGGGTGTCGACCTGCGCACCCTGCGCCCTCAGATTATCGGCCAGCACTGGAGCGTAACTGTCCCGCCCATTGACCATCAGCACAAGCGTTCCAGAGAGATCCTCCGCCGGTAGCGGATCAAGGACCTGAACCGCGCGTAGCAAAACAGCACGGCGTACAGCGGACGGGTAGACCTGCATCACGGCGGCCAGAAAGTTCGCGCCGTTGGAATAGCCGAGAAAGGAAAGCCGGGTCACATCGATCCCGTAGTTGATCACCGCGTCCTCGACGAAAGCGGCGAAGGCTGCGGCTTCGCTTTGGATATCGGCCTGATCGAATGTCGTGGCGTCGAACCGGCGGAACCAGCGATTGATCTGTTCCTCGGTGGCCCGGCCACGCACCCCCAGAAGCGTCGCCTGCGGGGCGATGCGGCGCGCGATCGGCATCAGATCGGCCTCGTTTCCTCCGCTACCGTGGAGCAGCACCAGAGTAGTGCCGTCGGGCCTTTCTGGCCGGTTGAAGCGGTGCACGAAGGGGAGCTTTCGGACGGGGAACCGCTCGTCGCCCGGCATCGAGAATTGAGGCAGCATGGCCTCGATATCTTGGGTGTGGCCCGCAACATGCGGCGGAAAGAACAGGGTCCGGCCAAGGGCCTCCGGTGCTTCGTCAATGGTCATGCCCGGCCCGTCAGTGGCGTATTCCATCAGGATACCAGCCGGATCGCGAACATAGAGCGACAGGAAGTACTTTCTGTCATGAATTTCTGTCGGTCCATGATCCAGGAGCGATTGCCGCAGGGTTCGGATATCATCGGCATCCTTCGCCCGAAAGGCCACGTGATCGGGCACGCCGGCCCCTG
>JAUIHS010000011.1 GCA_030432255.1 Phycisphaerae bacterium | reverse complement strand
TCGAACCCCCGGTGCGGCCGGCTTCGCCGTCCGCGGGTCTTCAAATCCCGCGGAAGCCGTCGAGTATCCGACGTCAATCGAACACCCGATGCCAAGGACTCAATCTGAAAGCGGAGAGGGGGGGATTCGAACCCCCGATACGGTTGCCCGTATACGGCATTTCCAGTGCCGCTCCTTCAGCCACTCGGACACCTCTCCAGATTTGCGGAGGGGAATTCTACACGATTCCCGACGCCGCGCCTCCCTGCCATCAGCCCCGGTCCCGCCACCCACTCGGGATTTCATGTCACCCCCGCAACCCGATCTGCGCTTCTCGTCACGACCTGAACCCAATTGCCCGTGCTCAATGCCTGATGCCTAACAATAAAGGGACAAGCCAGTGACACGTATCGCCACACTCATCTACGGACTCATCGCCTACACCGCCTTCCTCGGCACATTCCTCTACGCCATCGGATTTCTCTTCGATATCGGCGTTCCCAAGGGCGTCAACGACGGCACGCCCGGCCCCGTCTGGCTTGCCCTGCTCATCAATGTCAGCCTTCTCGGACTCTTTGGCCTCCAGCACAGCATCATGGCGCGGCCCTGGTTCAAGGCCCGGTGGACACGCATCGTCCCCAAAGCCATGGAACGCAGCACCTTTGTCCTCGCGACCTGCCTGGTCATGGCGCTCATGTTCTGGTTCTGGCGACCCATCAACTTCACCCTCTGGAGCGCCGGCGACCCCGTCACCGAGTTCACGCTCCTCGCGCTCAGCGCCGTCGGCTGGCTCATTGTCCTCTACAGCAGCTTCCTCATCGATCACTTCGATCTCTTCGGCGTCCGCCAGGTCGTGCTGAATCTCAAGAACCAGCCCTACACGTACCGCCCCTTCGTGGTGCGCTCCCTCTACCGCGTGGTCCGTCACCCGCTCATGCTCGGCTTCCTCATCGCCTTCTGGGCCACCCCCGAAATGACCGGCGCCCGACTCCTCTTCGCGGGAATCACCACCGCGTACATCCTCGTCGCACTCCAGTTCGAAGAACGTGACCTCGTCCGCTTCCTCGGGGACGACTACCGTGCCTATCGACGCCGCACCCCCATGCTCATCCCCGGCCTCCGACGCCCAACAGTCACACCGCCCGTCGCCGCCGCCACCACCGAATGATGATCCCGCCCGAGGCACCCCCTGTTCCCGAATCGGATGTGCGGGTACAATTTGTGCCCGTCATCCCGGCGGACCGGAGCAGAATCAAGGAGTGCTGCCCATGCCGATCGCCTTTGAACGATTCGACCTCAACGCCGCCGCGGCTCTTGCCGTCGCATTCACCACCCTCCTCCTCCCCGCGCCTCTCCCCGCCCTTGCGCAGAGCGAGGCGAATCCCGAGGTTGAGGTCAATCCACTTGGATACGACAAGAGTGTGTGGCTTGGACTGCTCCGCGATCACGGGCACATTCGACGCACCATCCACCACTCGGAAGCCGGTCTCACAGCCATCACCGAGTCCGACGATCCGAAGGTCGCTGCCGCCATCATCGACCACGCCATGGGCATGAAGGCCCGCATGCAGACCGGCTCATTTGTCAGGCGCTGGGATCCGGTCTTCGCCGAACTCTTCGACAATCACGACGCGGTCAGCATCGAAGTCACCGAGACGCCCCGAGGCGTCCGAATCTCCGAAACCGGTACGCATCCGGATGCCATCCGATTCCTCAGATCACACGCACTCGGACTCAGTGATTTTGTTCGCGGCGGCTTCGACTTCTCACCCCTCGATACCCCGATGCTCCCCGCCGGTGCGCCCCTTCCCGCGGACGAACTGACCATCGGCGGTATTGAGCATCGCTTCATCCTCGAAGTCCCCTCGCTCCCGCAGATCGAGTATCTGAAAGGCGTCGAAACTCCGATCGAACGCATCGTGCAATGCGGTGCGACCGACAGCAAGGACGGACTGCGCGAACTCGCCGCGTCGACCGACCTCGGCTTCGACGCCATGACATTTCCTGAAGCGGCAGTCCTCGATGACGACACCATCGAAGCCGCGCGGAAAGCGGTGCGCGGGATGGCACAGGAAGAGGAAGTCGCGGCCTTCATCTGCACCGACGCCCCTCTTCTGGGAGTCGGCTGGGCCGCCTACCGGGCGCTCGACGAAGGCGTGCCGGTCGCGCAGGCCATGAACGAAGCCCGCGCCATGCACGAGATGGACCCGGTCCATGAAGCGCTTGCGGAGGTCTATCTGGTCAGCAGGGCTGCGGAAGCGAAGTAGGGCGTTCGGCCATCGGCATTGGAGGCACTGGTGGGGGGGGCATCCCCTCCTGCAGTCATGTACGAATCCCGATAATTCCTTTATTCACCCCGGATCAGGGTTGACTGAACGTCCCATACCCCTATTCTCGGGTTTGGATTAAAGGAGTCTCACCCGAAGTCTGCACAACTTCGGGATCACCGAGATCCAGACAGGCAAGAGAAGCGTGGTGCTGTGCCGTGCACGGGCGGAGCACACTGGATTCAGTACGCGCCCGCGCGAGGCATCGCTCGGACGCACAGGGAACAAAGAGGAGTGAGACATGCTGCGATCGCAGTTGATTGGTTGTATTGCGCCGCTTGCGGCCGTGGGTGCGGCTCAGGCAGCCCTGATCCCCCTGACACTTCAGGACACCCCGGATATCTTCGCGAGTTTCCTCGACGTCGATTACGACGCCGGTTCGGACTCGCTCTCGATCACCGGATTCCCCCTGACCTACGACGATGACGGCATCGGCATGGCCGAGACCTTCGGCAGCGGGTCCTTCGACCTCCGTGCCACGGTCGACGACACCGGGAACGCCACCGGCGGACTGCTCGAGATCTCAGGGTCCATCCCCGGTCTCGGCATCAATGACCCGCTCACGGTGCTCCTCACCGGTACGCTCACGAACTTCGGCTTCGATGAGTCCGGCGGAGATCCTCTTGAGTTCATCTTCAGCGTCACCGGCGGGCAACTCGCCGCGGACTACGGCGGCATCGGCGCCGAGGCCGGCGTGATCGCTTCCGGGACGAACTTCCCCGGCAACTTCATGGACAACTTCCACAATGACCAGGGCACCGGAAGGGCCGATGTCGCCCCCCCCGTCCCCGCTCCCATGACCGCCGCATTCATCGGTGGCCTGGCGTTCGCGACCCGCCGACGCCGCTGAGCCACCAGGGCTCAACCCAATCATCGCGGCCAGGAACGCCGCATCCCATACCGTATGTGTTCTCGTGATGACATGAGTTGCGCATCGCTGTGGTGTGATGCGCGCGTGCAGGGCCCGCCTGGCCGCGGTGGTGCTCCGCTACAACTGGAGAATCCTGGATCATGCAAGGTTTCCTGAGAAACGCCGCGATCGGTGCCGTCACCGGTCTCGCGCTCTGTGCGCCCGCCGGGGCTGAGCTCCTCGGCCTGACGGCAGAGCATCCCCTCCTCACATTCAACAACATGGGCATGACCGAGTATGACGCCGCCATGGACATGCTCGTTATGGACGCCACGCCCATCGCGGTACAGTTCGTCCCGAGCGGCTTCCCGCGTTTCGTGCAGCCCACCGGCATGCCGCCGCAGGCCTTCCTCACCATCCACGCCCGCGTCAACGATGCCGGCAACCTCGTCGCATCAGCGATGAACACCTTCGAGGTGGTCGGCCAGGTTGACGAGGATGGCGATGGCACCGTCGACTATGACGGCGTACTGCTTGCCGGCGACGTGGTCGGCTTCGGCTGGGATGACAACGCCGGCGCGCTTGCCGGCATGCATGCCGGCGACAAGAAGACGGAGCAGGTCGTCCTCGATGCGCTGTCGAAAATGGACCGGCGCAACCCGCAGGTTCGCGGCATGCTCTCGACCGACAAGTTCGACTTCCGCGTGCGCCCCACCGGCGGTTCGATGCTCTCGCTCTACCCGATGCAGGACATTGCCGTCCTGATCACCAGCGAGATGTCGACCTTCGCCGGCGACTTCAACGTCGACTTCACCGGCGAATGCAAGGGCACGCTCGGCGGCACCCCCGCCGATGAACAGGGTGCATGCTGTCTTCCCGACGGTTCCTGCATCCAGGCCACGCCGGCCGAGTGCCTTGCCGCGGGCGGCGAGTTCCAGGGCGTGAACGTCCCCTGCACGCCGCTGGCGCTGGGCGAACCCGGTCGCTACAAGCTTTACAACCACCCCGATGCCTCACTCTCCCCGCCCGGCTACGGTCTGCGCCTCGACGAGTTCTTCGATGTCACCCACGGCCACGACAAGTTCACGGTCGACTTCGAAGCGCCCGACGCCTGCATGTTCCTCGACTACGACGGCACGACCATCCGCATTCATGGCACCGCCCTCGCCGGCCTCGATCGTGGGAGCGACTACGACCCGGCCTGGACCAGCATGGTCGCCATTGACTTCACCTACGACATCGTCGAGCAGGCGGTCGGAGATGACGACCTCATCGTCACCGCGCCCAGCCTCACCAACGAAGGCACGATCGTCTGGCTCGACAGTGGCGATACGCTCGTCCTGCGTGACCAGAGCAACGGACAGTACACCTTCCGCTTCGGCGACGAGGATGACGACCTCGGGCACCGCGGCTTCCCCGGTCTTTCCGGCTGGGGCTGGTTTGAGTACCCGACTGTCGGCACCCGCGACTGGATCTTCACGGCGGGCCCGCTCTGCGAGCCGGAACCGCCGACAGGCGCCTGCTGCCTGACCGACGGATCCTGCATCGTGGGAACGCTCGACGAGTGCCTCGACGCCGGTGGCGTGTACCAGGGCGATGACACGGCGTGCACACCGACGACGCTCGGCGACCCGGGCCTCTATCGCCTCGGGAACCATCCAATCGGTGGACATCAGCCGCCTTCCTATGGCCTTCGCCTTGATGACCTCTTCGATGTGAACCCCGGCCAGCAGGATCGCTTCTCCTTTGACTTCGAAGCGCCCGGTACGGCCATGTTCCTGCAGTACGACGGCTCGGAGATCCGCATCTTCGGCCGCGCCTACGGCGGACTCGACGTCGGCGACGACTGGGATCCGGCCTGGACCAGCTTTGTTGACATCGATTTCACCTACACCACGATCGTCGGCCAGTCGCCGGGCGATGACGACCTCATCGTGACTCCCGGGATGATGCGCAACGCCGGCACCATCACGTGGGCTGAGACGGGTGAAGTCATTCCCTTCTATGACTACGAAGGCGACAACGATTTCACGTTCCGATTCGGCAATGAAGATGACGACATGGGGCACCGCCACTATGACGGTCTCTCCGGGTGGGGCTGGCTCTCGCATCACATGCCTGAGGCATACATGCCCGCCGCCGACTGGCTCTTCATCGCGACTGACATCTGTGTCACTGGCCCGGGCCTCGTCCTGCACTACGACTTCGACAACCAGGACGGTCACTGGGTCACCGATCGCGTTGGTGACATCGACCTCAAGATCAAGGAAGGCAACGGCGATGTCGACTGGATCAACGATTCATGGGGTACCGGCGTCTACTTCGATCAATCCACGCACAGCGGCACCGCTCGCATCCAGACCGAGTCATCGACTGATGCGGCGTTCCTCCGTGAGCGCATTCAGGCCACGAACGCCCTGACTGTGCAGGTGGTCTTCCGTCAGGACGGCGCACACCAGTACGGCTCGCGCCTGATCAGCTACTCATCCGGCACGGATATCGAGGACCGCAACTTCTCGCTGCTCGGCCGGGATGACGACGGCAACTGGTTCCGCAACAAGACGCGCCTCAGCCACAGCGAGGGCACGTTCAATGATGGTCCCTATGAAGCCTGGACTTCGGACTCCCCGTGCGTGCTGGCGTTCACGTATGACGCCAACGCCGGCGATGAACTCAAGGTCTATGTCGATGGCGAACTCATCTACACGGACAGTTCGTCCAAGGGTGATCTCTCCTCCTGGATCGACCGTCACCTCTTCCTCGGCAACGAGGAGTGGGAGACCCGTCCCTATCGCGGTGCGCTCTATGACGTCAAGATCTGGGACGGTGCGCTTGCGGACTGGGAGATCCAGCACGAAGCGGACGAGATGATCCCCGATGAGCCCCCCGTGGCGGCTGCGATCCTGCACTATGACTTCTCCAACCAGTCGGGTGACGTGGTCACGGATCGCGCCGGCGGCGTTGATCTGGAGATCAAGGAAGGCAACGGCGACATCGACTGGTTCACCGATGACATCGGTGCCGGCATCTACATCGACCAGTCCCGCTGGAGCGGCACCGCGCGGCTTGAGACTGAGAGCAACTCCACCGCAGCCAGCCTGCGGGCCGCCCTCCAGTCCACCGATGCGATCACCATCCAGGTCGTCTTCCAGCAGTACAGCGGCTCCACCAACGGCGCCCGCGTTCTGAGCTACTCCTCCGGTACCGATGTGAGTGATCGCAATTTCTCGATCATCGGCGATCCGGCTGACAATGACCGCTACGACAACTGGACCAGACTGACCACTGACGAGTGGACCTTCTCCGATGGTCCCGACGACTGCTGGGCCGAATGGCGTCCCTGCGTCTACACCATGACGTATGACGCACACAACGACTCGCGCATCCGGATCTACATGGATGGCGAAGAAGTCTGGAGTCGAGATCACGACGGTGACTTCGACACCTGGGTCGACCGCGCCCTGCTGATCGGCAACGAAGAGTCCCTCGACCGACCCTTCAAGGGGCGCATCTGGGACGTGCGAATCTGGAACCGTGCACTCTCCTCACTCCAGGTGAGTTCCGAGGCGCAGCCCTTCATCGACGCCATCGAGGCGGCCGACTGATTCCGGCCGGTGGCCTGAACGCCACCCGCCGTTGACAGACACAAGGACCGGCATGGCCCCGACGCCATGCCGGTCCTTTTTTTGTTCGTGCTTATCGGACGATCGCGGGACCGACCGCCCTCGCAACACCTCGCGAGGGCAGGACGTCGTCCTCTTTCTCCCAATCCGGATGATGCGCGCCCCGGAACGTGCCGATGCATCCTGCAAGTGGACACCGGCGCTTCGTTATGCGGACACGTTGTGGCGCAGTCCGAGTCAACGAACCCAAAATCCGACCCGTGGAGATACAGAAGATGCGCAGCGAACGACTCAGCCGGATTCTCTTCAGCCTCAGTGCCGTCTTCTTTGCCGGCTCGCTGATCTCATATATCAATGCACCGTCCGCGGCCCTTGAGTCCACCGCACTCGCCGGAGGTCCCTTTGACGCCGCTGGTCAGCGCGGTGCCATGCTCGAGGAACTGAGAGCGATCAAGGAACTCATGACCGAGGCCGAGACCCGCGCCAAGAAGGCTGAAGAAGATCGCCAGGACTTCGAAAAGCAGTTCACCAAGCAGTTCGACCGTCGGTACTACGAGCTTGTCCGGCTTCTCAAGAGCGGCGATATCAAGCTCGGAACTGCCGCCGAAACCACCACGACTGCGAAAGTCAGCACGAAGTAAGTTGCTCCTTCCAGATACTGCTCCGGGGCGCCACACCGGCATCCGTGCGCCCCGGCTCACCCCCCAACCCGGTCAGGACGTTGCCTCCCAACGAAGGTCTCGGCTACAATGGTCGACCCTGCGTTGTTCAATAAACCTTGCATCCATCCCCGGGGTGGGGAGCTCCTGAACTCATGGCGAAGTCCACCGTCTCGCAATTGTCTTATGAAGAACTCGAAGCGGAGATGAAGCGGCGCGAGAAGTCCGTACGCCAGCTCCAGCGGAAGCGCGATCGTCTCCTCACCCAGCTTGAGGCCGTCGAGAAGGAGCTCTCAGAGATCGGTGGCTCCCGCGCTCGACTCCATGCCGGCGGCCGACGCCGCCCCCGCAACGAGAAGAACCTCACCGATGCCATGGCAGACACGCTCAAGGGCAAGGTCCTCTCCGTGACCGAACTCGCTGAAGCTGTCCAGGCTGATGGATACCGAACAACCTCGCCCAACTTCCGTACCATCGTCAATCAGGCACTCCTGAAGGACGACCGTTTCAAGCGCGTCAGCCGAGGTCGCTACACCGTCAAGGGCAGCCGAACCCGGAAGAAGACCGCGCGACGCTGAGCCTCAGGCCCCGCTTCCGAAATCAACCCGGCCCGATTTTCCCGTCACGCCCCCGTGCTGTCGTGCGCTCTGTCCGCATGGCAGATGCCCCCCCGCCGAACCCGCCGGATCGCGTGACCGAACTCAGTGAAGAACGGAAGAGGCTCCTCGACCAACTCGAACTGGTCGAGCGAGCACTCCGCGACGCCGGACAGGATTGTGGCCCCTCCCGCCGCGCCGACGTCCCGCGACGGCACACGCCCCGCGACCGCAAGACCTCCTAGTCTAGACTAGAGCGCCCAGAGTCTCGTCCGGCTGATTCGCTCCGTGGGAGAGCAATCCACCTTTGAGCACCTGATCCTGAAGCCCGGGAGATTCCCCGGGCGCGCCAGGCTCAGATATCGCCCATTGAGGTTGAGAGGGCGAAACGGCCCTGAACAGGAACCTCAGTCTCGGAGAGCACCCACGATGTTCAAGAACCAGCGATATCTCTGCGCCATCGCGATTGGCGTCGCAACCGCCTCAGCCCATGCCGCCACACTCCAGGTCCCGTCCGCCTCGTACCCGAACCTCCCCATTGCGATCAATGCCGCCGTTTCGGGAGACGAGATTGTCCTCGCGGCGGGCAGCTACCTCGCTGTTCCCGGATTCGTCATCAGCAACAAGCAGCTCACCCTGCGCGGCGCCACCGGCGATCCCGACGATGTGATCCTGGACGGCTTCAGCGTCATGGACAACCCGATCCTCACCATCTCAGGCTCCGCCTCCAGCGGTTCCCGCATTGAGGGCATGACGATTCTCAATGGTCTCAACAGCACGTCCGGCGCCGGTGTGCTCGGCATCGACACCGACCTCGAGGTGCACAACTGCATCATCCGCGACAACCGCGTCACCGATCACGAAGCGGATGCCCCCGCCATCTATGTCAACGACGGCGACCTCACCCTCACCGAGAGCACATTCATCGGAAACCGCGTCGGTGCCGCCGGCGATGCCGGGGCGGTCTTCGTCATCAACGGCACCGCACTCATCGAAGACTGTCACTTCGAAGACAACGGACAGGATCCCGGCAGCATCGATACGGAAGCTCGCGGCGGCGCCCTGCGCGTTGACACCGGCTACCTCGGACTCAAGCGCTGCCGCTTCGAGAACAACCGCAGCGGGCGTGGCGGTGCGTTGTTCGTCTCGCAAGCCGCAACGCTCTACGTCGATGCCTGCGAGTTTGTTGATAACGAGGGTTACAAGGGTGCGGGGATGTACATTTCCGGTTCGTCCACGAGTCGCACGCGCGTCGTCCGCAACTGCCTCTTCGACGGCAATGAGACCTCCAGCGCCGACGCTGCGGTCTTCAGCGACCGCCCCTGTACCTTCACCAACTGCACGTTCGCACGGAATGTTGCTGGTACGAGCTACGTTCTCGGCGGCTCACCGCCCGCCGGCTCGATCATCGTGGACAACTGCATCATGTGGGACAACACTGAAGGCGCATCACTCTTCCCGAGTGCCATGTCCACAGTGATTCGCAACACGACCATGGAGTCCGCCTACTCCGGTGGATCCGGCTCCGCCAACAACACGCTCGAAGATCCCATGTTCGTCAACGGACCCAACGGCAACTTCCGACTTGCCCAGAACTCGCCAGCCATCGACGCCGGCGACTCCAACCTCTACTTCGGTCCATTCGCGGACCTCGACGGTAACCTTCGCGGCGTCGATCATCCCTCCGCCCCCGACACCGGCCACGCCATAGACGGCCCGATCATCGATCGAGGTTGCTACGAGCGCCAGCCGCCCGTTCAATCCGGCCCCACCTGCCCCGGCGACGTCAACGGTGACAACACCGTCAACTTCACCGACCTCAACGAACTCCTTGAGAACTGGGATCAGGACTGCGACTGAACAGATGTCCAAGCACAGGTTCCCCCGCGCAGTCAACAACCGCCGGCGCACCAGCGCCGGCGGTTGTCCTTGTACGAGAAGCAGGTCACACCGGAGCCGACCGACCGAAGCCTAGTTACAAGCGATGCCCCAGTTCGACAGCACCAGATTCAGATCGTCGAAGTCAACGAACCCGCTGTCGTTGACGTCTCCCATCGGACCCGATGTGTTCCAGGCACCCAGCACGATGTTGAGGTCGTCGAAGTCCACCACGAGATCGCCGTTGGCATCGCCCGGACATGACACACCACCGCCGACCGGCCACGCGTAGTACTCCTCGATCGTGTCGACCTGGTCGTTGTGCGACGGCGGACCGCCCAGCGAACCTCCGACGAAGTTCGAGCCCGGCTGACCCGTCGAACCCGGATCCGAGGCGCCGAGTTGGCCACCCGAGTCCGGATCGCCGGGGTTGTCGCCCAACTGCTCCGTCAACGAGCCGTTGGCGAAAGCCGGACCGGAGTCGTAGGTGTCCGACGCCGGGAAGTTCTGCGTCGTGTACACGCTGAAACGAAGCGGTGCACCCAGGGGGGCCGCCTCGTACCCCAGCATTGACCACGGCACCTCGAACTCAAAGACGCCGTCGCCATTCCCCG
Organism: Phycisphaerae bacterium; assembly: GCA_030432255.1. GTDB lineage: Bacteria > Planctomycetota > Phycisphaerae > Phycisphaerales > UBA1924 > JAUIHS01. The sequence goes on along the minus strand of JAUIHS010000011.1, from coordinate 134,805 downwards.
CAACAGTCCATGCCCACTCAAAGCCACCATCCGCCGCGAACTGAAGATCGCCGTCGATCTCGGTGTTCGTGCCGGTGTCGAAGAGATTGGCAAAGCCACCGCCACCGCCGCCGTTGTCCGCGTACTGCACGCCAATGACATGCGTCGGCGACCAGCCGTCGAAATCAACCGCCTTCACCCCGCCGAAGGAGGAGTGACCGCCGCCCGCCGCGAGAGCACCCGCGGCCCCACTGCCCGACGCATCGATTGCGATGAAGATGTCCCCCTGATCGTTGTCCTGGCCCGGTCCGCCACCGGCGAACCAGTTATTGAAGACGACGTTCGGTCCTGACACGGCGAGGTGGAGCGTATCGGCATCGGTACGAACCCAGACATCAATGATGTCAGCGCGGTTGTCATCAAACATGCGGTTCACGCCGGCGCCGCTGTCCCACCAGTTGAACGCCGAGGATTCGCCCACGAAGTCCGCGTTGCTCAAAGATCCACCGGAGAAGGGCGCTCCATGAACACCCTCGAACATCTGTGTCCACCCCTCTCCGGGCGACACCACGCCATCCGGCGCTCCGATCGCCCCCGTCGAGGCAACGCACACGACCAACCCACAACAGATCCGCAAAGTCATGATTCTCTCTCCACTCAGAAGGTCGACCGGCAGACAGCCCGCCGGGACACCCACCATCCTAGCGTCCGGCCGCGAGATTCAGAACGAAGAAGTGGCCTCCGGTCGTACGCCCTCAGCTTTCACTCCCCAGCAGGCTCCAGCGTGGGGGCGAGTTCTCAGCGGCATCGGTCAGGCCCCATCTCCAGAGGTAGCGTTTGAGGGGGATCCAGTGCTCGCAGAGCATCTGGAGCGTCGCATCGGGGACAGCGTCGGGGGCCTGGTCAGCCAGCCCGAGGAACGAACGCTCGATCCGCTCGGCATCCGGTCGCTCGCGCAGCATGGAGGCGCGGGCGTAATCGAGTTCCGCATCGGCACAGATGTCGCGGCCAAAGAGCGCGCGGGTGAATTCGGGACAACAGCCGGCATAGTGCCACGCGGTGCGGCCGAGCATGTACTCGCGTCGGTGGACGTCCTCCGGTGTGAAGCGGTGATCGTGGGTCACGATGGCGCGGGGCTCGCGCCAGACCTCGGCTCCGGCACTGGAAAGGCGATGAACGAGTTCGATGTCGTCGTAGCCGTAGATCTCGTTGACGGCGGGGATGCCGCCGCTGGCCGCGGCGAACTCACGCGGGAACGAGAGATTGAGTCCGTAGCAGTTGCGGCAGGTGGTCTGGTACGGGGCGTTTTCCAAGTCACGGGGTTGCCTGAAGAAGAGGAGATCAGTCTGGTGTACGAGTCGATCGAACAGGGTGGGATTGTCGACCGGCATCCAGCGCGCGCGTCCTCCGACGACGCGAGCGGGAGTAACGCTGTGCATGTCGAGATGTTGCTGAAGGAGATCGGGATGCGCGTAAGCATCGTCATTCAGCCAGAGGATGATGTCGCCGGTTGAGATCTCGAACAGTCGATGGCGGACGCCGCTCATGCCGCTCCTCGGAGTGCGAAGGATGCGAGTGCACTGGGCGAGGGCATCGGGGATGCGCGGCGTGGGCGTCTCGGATTCCGGTCCGTCGAGGCCAACCAGGATCTCGGCGAGCGCGGGCAGGTCGGCCCGCGCGAGGTGGTCGAGGCACCGCTCCATGGCGCGCGGCCGGGCGTACGTCGGGATGTGCACGGAGAGCTTCATCTGTCCGGATTATGTTGACGCATTGCTCAATGTCCAGCCTCTGCGGGACCGATATTCTCGACATGCCCGAGAGTTCCTCCACTCCATCTCCCGGCCCCGCCGGCCGGGCGGATCAGGGCTCGGTGCACGGTATTGTGATGGCCGGACTCGATCGGCCCGAGTTGATCGAGGAGGCAATGCATCGTCACCCGCCCGATTCGAGTGGGTGCACGATCCCGGTGTACGTCCTCGAACCGGATCGCGCCCGCGCTGAAGCCGCGGTGCGCGCCGGGATCTTCAGTGATCCCTCACGCGTCAAGATCCTGGCGGGGCCACTCTGTGAGACGGACCTCGTCAGCTATTTCCGTCAGCGCCTGCATTGCCGGCTGCCCAACCAGGTGACAGCGGCAGGACCCCACAGGCAGGAACTGGCACGGCGGGCAGCGGCGGGTCTGGATGCCCTCACACGCGAGCAGGCCCTGCTCACGCGGCAGTTGCAGGCGGAGGTCGAGAGACTGTATGCCGAGCGCGGGATGGCGTACTGGACGGATCGGTTCGCCGCGATCCGCGACGGCCAGTCCGCGCGGGTGCTGGTGATGACATCACGCTTCTCGACGTTCATGCGGCACGCGGCGGGGGACCTCGTCCGCGGGCTTGAGTCACTCGGGCATGAGCCGGTGACGCTCATGGAGCCGGACGAACACTCGCCGATCTCGCCGTTGCTGAGCCTGCAGACGATTCGCGACGAAGATCCGGATCTCGTGATCGTGATCAACTACCCGCGGGCCGTCCATCGAGCGCTGTTTCCGGCGGCCCTGCCCCACGTCTGCTGGCTCCAGGACGCCATGCCGCATCTGTTCCAGGGCCATGCCTACGAGCCGACACTCTTCGACTTCACCGCGGGTCACCGCTATCCCGATGCAGCGGGACTTCGCGGAATCGACGAGGCGAACGTCCTGGAATTCCCGGTCCCGGTCTCCGAGTTCAAGTTCCATGCGAACGAGAGCAACCCGTCAGACGACAGGTTCGCGTGCGACATCGCATACGTCAGTCATCAGTCTGAACCGGCGGACATGCTGCACACACGATTCGCGGCGATGTTCGAAGGGAAGCGTCGGGCGGGCTTCGAGCGGTGCAGAGAACGGCTCGCCGAGATCGTAACGGGCTGGGGCGATCATGCTCAGTTTGAGGCGATCAGCGAAGCGGTGCAGGACCTCGCGGAGGCTGTGGGATGCGGACATGATGCACGTGGGCGCGACATGCTGCGGTACCAGTATGTGCATCCACTCCTTGAGCGATTGCTGCGTCATCGCGTCCTGTCGTGGGCGGGTGAGATCTCGCGCGAGCATGGCTTGAAGTTGCGCATCTTCGGCAAGGGATGGGAGGCGCATCCGGAACTGGCTGACTTCGCAGCGGGTCCGGTGGAACACGGCGACGATCTGCGCGCCTGCTATGCAGCCGCCGGTGTCCACCTTCAGGCATCGATGCTGGGGTGCGGCCACCAGCGCATCTTCGAGTGCGCGCTCTCCGGTGGGCTGCCCTTGTGTCTGCGGTCATGGGATGAAATGTACAACCACGACCGGGCGCTGATGACCGACTTCCTCGACAAGGAACTTCCGGCGGATGCAAGCCTGGTGCAGTGGCGATGGCCCGCCTACGTGATCGATCACCATCCAGAGTTGAAGTCCATCATCGAGGCTCGCTCGAAGATGGTGCGTCCCGCGGCGGGTTGGGATCACGAGCACTTTGATGGTGTGTATGCACAGGTCCGGAACGACGACTTCTTCAAGTACTGGGATGCACCGGTCCCACCTCAGCAGATGCGTCCGCTGGGACTCCTGGGTGATCCCATGACGTTGACTTTCTCGACTCGGGAAGAACTGGAAGACCGCGTCCTCCGCGCCGTGCGGGACACGAAGTGGCGTACGCAGCACTCCGAAGCAGTTGCGACTCGGGTGCGCGCCACGGTGACATCGACGCGGTTCGCAGAAGGATCACGATGGTGACGTCCCGCCTGTCGCCGGCAGCCCGTGTGGATGCACCGGTTGAGGTGACGGCATGAGTGCCCGTCCCCTTCGAGTGGCCCTGGTGAGCCGGGAGTTTCCACCATTCTATGGTGGCGGCATCGGAACTTACGCGCGATGGATCGTGGAGGCGCTGGCGGCTGCGGGTGTGCGCATACATGTCATCACCGAGGCGCATGATCGGATCCGGCCCCGAACGGAAGTTCGTGGACCGGTGACCGTGCATCGGGTGCCAATGGGTCTGGGTCGCGGTGGCTGGACGAGCGCCGCAGGGAGGTTCTCCATTCACGTCGCTCGACGCATTTCCGAGTTGTGGCGTTCTGATCAGATCGATGTCGTCGAATTCGCAGAGTGCGAGGCCGCAGGTGCCGCACTGCTCGCTTTGCGTCGATTGCCGAATCGTCCACCGGTGATCGTGCAACTGCACACGCCCTCCGAACAGTTGTTCGTACTGCGATCACTCTCTTCCGCTGTGATGGATGCTCCACTGTCGGCGTACGTGCTGGGCGAACGCCTGGCGCTCTCGCTGGCAGACACCATCCTGGCACCATCGTCATTCATTGCGACATGGGCACACGATCACTTCAGCCTCGACACCATGCCGACCGTCATTCCATATGCGACGGGTCCACTGCCGCCACCCCCGGCGCCGGCGCGCACCGATCGGCCGGTGGTGCTGTACGTGGGGCGCATCGAGCCACGAAAGGGCGTCGAGTCCCTGATCCTCGCATGGCGTCGGCTGGTGTCCACGGGAGTTGCACCGGCACGGCTTCGACTCGCAGGTGCGGATACAGCGGGAGCTCCGGATGGCGGTTCGATGCGAGCCTACCTGCTGGAACTGCTGGGGCCATCAGGTTGCGAGGACGTCACCTTCCTCGGTCGACTGAACTCCGATGCGTTGCGCGATGAATATGCCCGGGCAAGCCTGTGCGTGATCCCATCGCTCTGGGAGAACTTTCCGAATACATGCATCGAGGCCATGTCTCACGCCCGGCCCGTGCTCGTCGGTGATGCCGGTGGGATGCGCGAGATGATCGGAGAGACGCGCGCCGGGCTCACCTTCATCGCCGGGGATGACACGGATCTCTTCCGCCAGTTGGCCCGCCTGCTCGCCGAGGGCCCAACAGCACTGGCCGAGCGCGGTTTCATCGCACGCGAGCGAATCGAAGCCCTTTGTGATCCCGCGGCGATCGCAGCACGCCGCATCGCGCACTTCCGCGAGACGATGGACCGAGCGTGCAGGACTTGTGGCGTCAACGAACATGGCATGGCCACGTGGCGCCGGATCGAGCAGATCGCCGCGGCGGCCGACCCGGACCTCGGCCTGCCCGAGCCCGGGCCAGCGATTGAGCGCTGGGTGGAACGTTCGGGGGTACCGGGATGACGAAGATCGTGATCGTGACGCCGGAGTACGAGGAATCGGGCACCTCCGCCGCGCTGTGCAGCGCCGGACTGGCGCATGCCTTCCGCCATCGCGGGCACGGGGTGCACGTTGTCGCAGCGGCGGCAGCATCGCCTCGACCGCGGTATGACCTGGGTGGCCCGGTGTCGCTGCATCGCCTGCCGGTACGCCGCGGTTCGGGTGAAGCGGGGTTCGCAGTTGCAGCCTGTCGGCGAATCTTCGAGCTGTCGGCTCGCGGGATGTGCGATGTCCTTCTGTGCGTGGATGCTCCCGGCTGCGCCGCTGGTGTTGACGCGATGCGGAGTCTGGCAGGCGTTGAGATGATCATCGTGTCGGTCTCGGTTGACCCGGGTGCGCATGGCGGCCTGATTCGCAGCGTCGGCTTCCAGGGATCGGATGCGATCGTGAATGCCGGGCATGGGGTGTGTCATCCGGGCGAACGACGGATCTCGTTTCCGCTGGTCGCTGATGTCTGGCGCCCACCTGCGGTTGACGGCCCGGCCTTCGTCGTGCCGGGAGGGTCGGCGGACGAGCATGGTGCCGTGATCGAAGCGTTCCGCTCAACGTCAGCGTGTCGTGCGGGGTGGTCGTTACTCACTCGTGCATCGGATGGCCGCTGGAGCGCACTTGTCGAGCGCGATCGGGACTTGAGCGCCGGTGCGGCGCGTCGCATCGTACTGGCGACAGGAGCAGAGGCGCCGGTGGCCGCCGTGCACGCAGCAGCGGCGGGCGACCTCGTGCTGTCGGCCAGCTCATCCCCGTTGTATGCCGATACAGCTTCGATCTGTGCAGAGTGCGCTTTCCGCAGCGGGGATGTCCAGGAGATGGGCGCCGCCATGGAGGCCGCAGCGGCAATGGACACCACCTGCGTTGATTCGCATGTGCACCAGTTGTGCGCAGCGATTGGCATGCGCCATGGCGCGGACGCAGTCGCACAGGCGCATGAGCAGTTGTGGTCCGCTCTGAATTCGGGAGACAGTCGCCGCGAGACATTACCGGCATGGCGAGATCTCGAGGCGCTTGCGAGCGCCGTGACACGGGAAGAACTGATGGAGGCTGGAGCATGAACCGGAACACACTTGAGATCCTTCTGATGTGTGACGATGGCCGACATCGGGTCGATCTGTCGTTGTCCGAATCCAGTTGCTGGAGCGCCTTCCTGGGGCCATGGCCCTTGCCGTGCGCGGGGGCAATCGAGGAAATGGACGCAGCGCTCCGCTCGCGCGAGGTGCTCCAGGTGGCGCTTCGAGGCTGCCCGTCAGCGTGCCTCCTGCCGTTGCTCTGGTTGCGCACCATCTGGTTCGTGGAGGGTGGTCCTGAAGTCCTGATTGAGTGGATCAAGGTCGAGGACCCGACGGATCAGCGAGGACGACAGGCGGCGGGACGACTGGCATGCCTGCTGGCAGACACCGTGCGCTGCAGCGACGATGAGCAGGCATGGTTGCTGTGGGGTGTTGATGCCTCGGGTGCGCAGACGCATCCTGAAGAAGCATTTGACCTGTTGACGAACATCGTGGATCTCTGGGACACCGACCTTCAGCACGCAATGATGGCAGCGGACTGGACCGAAGCGCTGCGCCGCGCACTGGTCCACTGCGGCGTCCTGGGGCACCGCCGGGTCGGAATCTACGGAGCCGGGACCCACACGCGCTCCGTGGGCGAAGCACTGATGGAACCCGACATCGAGATCATGTGCCTCATCGATGATGATGCGCGGCGCCACGGCGAGCGCCTGTGGGGTTACGAGATCGTATCGCGAGAACACGCGCTGGAACTCGGGCTCGATGCCGTGGTGATCAGTGCAAACTCGATCGAAGAACGATTGTGGGAACGAGCATCGGTCTTCCGCGAAGCCGGAATCGCGACGTTGCGGCTGTATGGTCGTTCCGGTTCGACCGCGGCGAGCGCCAACACGGTGCATCGGGACGCACTGGAGGCCACATGCTGACGACAAGTGATAGACAAGCAACTGTTGTTGCCGTGAGCATGCCGGACGAGCGGCGTGCATCGCGCCGCGAGCGCCTCTCGGGCGAAGTGGTCACGGGCGCCGACGGCACGGAGACCGAACCGAGCCGAGCGTGTCCGTTTGAGGCCGCAACACCGATACCCAGCATGCTCGTGCCGCGAGAACTGAACTACCTGCGCTGGCTGGCTGGCGACCTGCGGGGATCCGGCCGCGTGGTTGAACTCGGCTGCTTCCTGGGCGGATCCACGGCGGCGCTGCTCAACGGCATGCGCGCGAATGACCGTGTCCGCACACCCCTGCTGACATACGACGCTTTCACCTTGCCCGATGATCAGTCGGCTGACATGCTCGCGTGGCTGGACTCATGTGGTGTCCGTCCGGGAGAGAGTTTTCGCGCCACCTTTGACCGCATGTGTGATGCGCACAAGGCCGAGATCATCGTGCGCGAGATGTGGCTTCCGGAGATGATCGCCTCTGACAACGAGGCTCATATCTATCCGGAGCAGGCCGAGATCGAATTGCTCTTCGTTGATGCGGCGAAGACCTGGGGCGTGCACACGACGATCATGCGAACCTTCTCGCGCCACCTGCACGAGGGTGCGACACTCGTCCAGCAGGACTTCATGGATCTTCAGTGGCCGTGGATCCCACTGCACATGTGGCAACTGCGGGGTGCGTTCGAGCCACTGGACGTGCTGCATGGAACACCGACCGTGTCGTTCAGACAGGTTGCAGACCCCGCCCGTGAGCTCTCGAATCTCTGGACCCCGGAGGATCTCGAGACGCGCGAGCATCGCTGCGAGGCGTGGGCACGCGTGATCGACTACTGGTCTTCGCTGATCGGAGCAGACGCCGCGACAGCCCTCCACGGGCACGCCGCTTTCCACGCGATGATGGCCGGAGATGCGGAGGATGCGGTTCGTCATGGCCGGATCTTCGAAGGGTGGTCGCGTTCGGCGGAGAGCGACGGCGTTTACTTTGCCCCGGCATGGCCGGGGATCGCGGCCTCGATGGGGGACACACTTGCGAATGATGCCGGCGCGAGGGTCGCGCACCTCTTCGCAGCGGAGACAGCGGCACGGGGATCACGTCTCGCGCGGAAGCGTCCGGGTGAGTGTACGGCGTTCTATCCGGGCGAGATCCGGCGCGCGGTATGGGGCGACGTGCTGGACCGCCTGCGTAAAGCGGGGCATCACCGCATCGCGCTCTTCGGCGCGGGTCGCCACACGCGCTGGCTGCTGAACGAGCAGGTGATTCCTGATGACATGACGGTGACGTGCATCCTTGACGATGCGCCGGGTGTCGACGAGATCGGGAGCACTCCGGTGACCGCCACTGAAGGACTGGTGAGCATCCCCGGGCACCCGGAGGTCGTACTCCCGTCATCCGACGGACTGGAGCCACAGATGCTGCTCCGACTGCATGAACTCTTCGGCTCGATGCCCGGGCTGGAGATTCAGCGCGTCTATACCCGGAGCGATGCCGCGGACCCCACCCAAGGGGGATGGCGGTACACGCTTGAATGCGCCGAGGGAACTGCGTCCACCCACCGATGTGGCGTTCCCACGGGAATCCCCGCGATGCTGCCCGAGCGAGAGCGCCTGGGACTGGACAAGGTGCGTCCCTGGGTCGACACCTTCAATGAACGGTACTGCCCGCCCGAGTGGGCGACGGGCTTCACGAGTCCGTTCGATGCGGCATTCCTGTGGGACATGATCGAAGCGGTGCATCCACGCGAGATGATCGAGATCGGCACGGCCTCCGGAGTGTCGACCGCAATGATCGCAGCGGGATTGCAGCACATCTGCGGTGACGAGGCACGGCTCTCGACCTTTGATCTCGCGGCCTGCTGCTACTTCGATCCGGACCGTCCGATGGCCGCTGCCATGATGAACATGGCGCCGGAACTGATCGATCACGTCCGCATGTATGCCCGGACGAATGCGAACGATGCGGCGACATGCTTCCCACGCGGGGGCATCGACCTGGCGTTCATTGATGGCAACCATGCGCATCCTGCCCCGGTCCTGGACCTGCTCGCATTGCTGTACTCGCTTCGCTCCGAGGCGTGGGTCGTTCTGCACGACATCGAACTGAGTCGACTGACATTCGATTCGTCGGTTCCGACCGGTGACTGGCAGAACATCACCGGCGCGGAGAAGCTGTTTGAGGCGTGGCCCTTCGAGAAGATTCAGCCGTCCGGGCGGTGCCGCGAGGAGCGGAACGTCGGTGCGATCCGGATGCCGGCGGTGCCCAGTGATGCACTGCCGTGCCTCCTGTCATTGCTGGATGAGCCGTGGGAGATCCATGAGTCGATGGACCCATCGCTGATGATTCTGCTCGATCGTCTCCGGGAGTCGGGCCTGACGTGACCAGTCGCGAATGCAACTCCGATACTCGGGTGCCGCTGACGCGATCAGTGTCGGCAGGGCTCCGCGCAGCGCGTCCGCTGCTGGTGCAGATCTGTGAGCCACAACTGTGCTCCTTCGACCTGCCGTACCTGCCGGCGATGTGGGGCGTCCTGAAGACCTACTGGGAGCGATTCGGAGCGCATCCGGATCACGTTCACTGGTACGAGCCGATCTTCAGGATGGAGGATCCCGATCGGATCGTGGATGAACTGGGAGATCGCGCGATCGATGTGCTCGGTCTGAGTTGCTACACGTGGAACTGGCGCCTGCAGCGCGAGATTGCCCGCCGCGTGCGGGCGCGATATCCGGAGAGCCTGATCGTGGCGGGGGGACCGCACCCGGACTACCGGGATCCGGAGTTCTTTGAGAGCAACCCGTTCATCGATGCCGTGGTGGTGAAGGACGGCGAGATCCCATTCAACCGGATACTGGAGCGGGCGCTGGAACATGAATCGATGGATGCCTTTCGCGCCTCAGGCCTGCGACTGGACGATATCCCGGGACTCTGTCTCCCTGGCAGCGGCGGCCGACTGACTGCGCCGGCCGAAGTTCCGTCCGACTACTCCGTCAGCGCCTACCTGGCACAGCGCACCTACTACGAGCAGTTCATTCAGGCCCATCCGAACGGCGTAGTCGCGGCATGGGAGACAAGCCGGGGTTGCCCATTCAAGTGCTCCTACTGCGACTGGGGTTCCAGCACGATGTCGAAGGTCCGGCGGTTTGACATGGAACGCCTGCGCGCGGAGATCGAATGGTTCGCACAGACGGGCGTGTCGGTCATCTTTTCGGTGGACAGCAACTTCGGCATGTTCAAAACGGATGTCGATCTGACGGATGCCATCGTGCAGGCGAAGGAGAACCATGGATCGCCGCAGTTCTTCGTGTGGAGCAATGCGAAGAACGTGCCGGACCGCACGATCGAGATCACGCGCAAGGTCGTACAGGCGGGGCTGGATACAGCGCACACGCTGTCCATCCAGCACAGTTCACTGGATGTACTGGCTGCAACGGACCGGCAGAACATCTCCGTGGAGAAACAGATTCGCGTGGTGCGCGAACTCCAGGCAGAGGACGTGCCGATCAGCGCGCAACTCATCCTGGGGCTGCCGGGAGATACGCCCGAGTTGTGGCGACGGACGTTCACCGACCTCATGGAATGGGGGATCCACGACGGCCACATCGTCACGAACTATCACCTGCTGCCCAATGCACCCGCCGCGGCTCCTGCGTACATGGAAGAGTGGCGGATTCGAACGATCGACCGGTACATCTATGACGGCCCCGGTGTGCGCCCTGATGAGCCGGTGGATCCGCTGACGTTTGCTCGCGGCGACATCATTGTGGCAACCTCGACATTTGACACGGAGGACTGGATCCGAATGAGTGTGGAGGCCGCACTCATTCGGGCACTGCACAATGGCGGTGTCACGCAGTACATCGCGCGTTACCTGCGAGCAACGCACGGGGTGTCGTTCCACGAGTTCTACGCCGATGTGATTGACGTGTTTCTGCCGCGATGGGACATCGACGGCGACCTCCTGTTGCCCCTGGAGTCCTGCTTTCGTCGATTCATCGAGGATGAGTCGAGCCTGGCGATGGTGCCGCTGGATGAAGGTGGTCAGCGTCGCATGGCGGAACCGTACCGGTGGTGTCTTGCCGTACTGATACGTCGACTCGATGATCTGCTCGACGCGCTGGCCGCGCACCTGCACGTGCGGTTCGGCCACGGGGAGATGGTCCGGAGTCTGTGCGCGTACCAGCGCGCGATCCAGGTGCGACCGACGTATGACCGACGTCAGGGACGCCGCGTGCCGGTGTCGCACGACTGGGTGCGCTACTTCGAGGAACCGGCGACCATGATCCCGAGTGGCGGTGTTCCGGAACCACGGGAGACACCGGGCGGAGCATTGGTGATTGATGACCAGGGTTGGGATGATGGCACGGGACGCGGCACTTTCGACTGGCCAGTCGGTCGAACAGGCGGCTGGGCCCGCTGGTTCGACCAGATCGCATGCAACCGCATGTCGGCGGTGCGCTGCACGCATCAGTCCGTGCGCGTGGAGACTGCCGAGGTCGGGACCGGCATCAGGAACAAGGAGCGGGGGAGCAGCGTCGGGGCGCCAGCCGCTTAGTCTAGCGGCAACGTGCCCCACCCTGCTCACGTCAGTTCGACGACCTCACCATACTCAGGAACATCGACCCGCCAGTCGAGCAACTTGCGGGCGCGGTCAGCAAGCGCGAGGGCGGCGTCTTCATCGCCGTGCGTGAGAAAGAGCCGCGATGGCGTCTCCTCAAACGCGCCGAGCCATGCCATGAGTCCGGAACGATCGGCATGGGCCGAGAGACCCTGGAGTTGTTCGATCCGCGCGTTGACTTCGTAGTAGCGGCCATGGATGCGGACTTCGGGATCGCCGCTGAGAATCTGCCGGCCGAGGGTACCGTGTGCCTGGTAGCCCGCAAAGAGAAGAATGGTCTCGGGCTTCTCGATGTTGTTGCGGAGGTGGTGCTTGATACGCCCTCCGGTACACATCCCGGACCCGGCGAGGATGACACTCGTACCGCGCATGGTGTTGACGGCGCGCGACTGCTGCGATGTGTGGACAAAGTGCAGGCCGGGGAACTGGAATGGATGGCGACCGGCCTCAAAGAGCTCATGCGTCTCGTCATCGAGAAGGTTCGGGTATCGCTTGTAGACCGTGGTGGCATCAATGGCCATCGGGCTGTCCATGACAACGCGAACCGGGGGAATGCGCTTGCTCCACGCAAGTTCGCTGATCAGGTACATCAGGCCCTGGGCCCGGTCGATGGCGAAGGTGGGGATGAGCAGGTTGCCGCCGCTTTCAGCCGCGGCGCAGATGAGTTCTTCGATCTGCTGGCTGACATCATGTGACGGCTCATGCTCACGATCACCGTAGGTGGACTCCATGACGATGTAGTCGGCTTGGGCAAGTGGATGTGGATCGCGCATCAACGGACGATCTTCCTGTCCGATGTCGCCGGAGAAGATCAGCCGACGCACGTGATCGTCAACAGGGATCCGAACTTCGAGCATGGCGGAGCCGAGAATGTGCCCGGCGTCGTGGTACGTGACTTCAATGCCCTCACCCAGTTCAATCGCTTCGCCATACTGCACCGGCTGGAAGAGCGTGCTCGCCCGCTCGGCATCCGCCACCGTGTACAGCGGAACCTCGGGATGGCGGCCGCGACGTCTTTCACGACGGTGGCGACGCTTCTTGTACGCGGCGTCCTCTTCCTGAATGCGGGCGGCATCACTCATGACGATGCGCGCAAGGTCAATGCTCGGTGGCGTGGCGAGGATTCGTCCCTTGAAGCCGTCCCGGACGAGGCGGGGAATGAGGCCGCAGTGATCGAGGTGAGCGTGGGTAAGGAGGAGAAGATCAATGCTGGAGGGATCGAAGGGCCAATCCTCCCAGTTCCGCGCCTGCCAGGCACGCTCCTGGAAGAGCCCGCAGTCGACGAGGATGCGCCTGCCGCGAGCGTTGAGAAGGTATCGCGAGCCGGTGACCTGTCGATTGGCGCCAAGGAATTGAAGTTGCATACCGGATCTTGACGTTGTGGGAGGGCCGAGTCAATGGGGTGAACGCCGCGAGATGTGCCGGGCGGGTTGAGTTGGCTCGGGATGGACGCGGCCGGCGTTGGAGATTGGCGCTATGATCGTGTCCCATGATTGACCACACGTTCCTGCGCTGGCTTCGGATTCTCGGCCTGGTCGAGGGTGTCTCAACGCTTTTCCTGTTCTTCGTCGCGATGCCGTTGAAGTACGGGGCGGACATGCCGATGGCGGTGTCGATCGCTGGATCCATTCACGGCGGTCTCTTCATCCTGCTGGTCGCGATGTTCGTGATGGGGCGTGAGCGGGTGCCCTTGTCGACGCGACTGACACTGGGCGGAATCTTCGGTGCGATCGTGCCTTTCGGCCCCTTCGTGACGGAGGTCTGGCTGGGACGACTGGCGCGCGAAGGGTGCGAAGCGTCACGGGATGCCGAGCCCAGGTGAATCAGAGTTCTGCCTCGGCCACTTCGAGGAATGCGAAGATCGGATCGCTCTCATCACCGGCCAGGGTCAGTGGAATACATGCGATCTGTCCGGGGCTGAGTTCGATTGACGTCCTGATGCTGGTGCGCTGCATGACGGGTGGACCGGCATCGATGGCCAGATCGGGTAGGGGTACACGCGAGACGGCATGCCTCACATCGATGCGAAGGTCCTGCACTCGAATGTGGGCAGGGTCCTTCTCGGAGCGCATGACGCGCAGGCTCATTTCCACACCCTCGGACTCAACTGACTCGGCTGCGCGATAGAGGTCATCTCCCACCGGCGACATGTATTGCACGGCAGATGCAACGCTGATCGAAGCCGGTGTGTCCGACAGGACGACGAGTTGTGGCGCCGTGATGATCCGGACGCCGTCATGCGTCCCCAGGCGCCGGGTATCCACCCGCTTGCCATTGGGGAAGACCATTGTGGCGTCCTCGCGCATGAGATACGTCGGCAACTTGCCCGATGATGACTTCCGCGCCGTACCGGCGACATCGAGTCCCTTGAGATCCTCGGGATTCGGCCCGGTGACCTGCTCGAAGGCGGCGCTCTCCGTGTGCACTTCGGTGTGCGTCAGAGTGAGTTCGGCTCCCTCTTCAAACTGTGCAGGAGCAGCACCCAGAACCTGCGCCAGTCGGACGGTGACGCGGTACGCGGCGGCATCGGATTCCTGGCCCTGCGCGACGCTGACCTGAATCAACAGCAGGCTCAGAAGGGTGGTGATGCGGGTACATGTCAGCATGGGTACTCCTCTCATGGTGTTCGCTCAGGATAGGTTGAGTTCCAGCGTCGAATGTCCATCGGACGCCGGGCCCGCGTGCTGGTTGAGAAGACGTCCTGCACAATCTCAACACGGATCGGGGACCTGACGGCGATCGCCGCATCAGGCCCTGCACTCGAATGACGACTCCCCAGCACCCAGCACACCGATCCCACGGTGATGCTCGCGGCGACCGCCTGCCACAGGGCAATGCGTCGACCGGGACCGTGGTGCCGCTCAATGCGTCTGGATGCTGGAGCATCAGCGGCGTCGATGGCCGCGTCGATGCGGTCGAGTGCTGAAGACTCGAACGAGCGATGAGGCGCATTCATCAACACTTGCTCGATGTTCGTCCTGTCGTTCTTCTCAGTGGTCATGTCGTCACCCTGGTCTCGGCGGCAAGTTCCCGGAGTCGGGAGAGGCCGCGGCTGTACTGGGCGGTCACCGTCCCTTCGGGTCGGTCGAGCGCCGTTCCGATCTGGGCCAATGTGAGCCCTGAACGTGTCCGGAGCAGAATCACTTCGCGCTGGGCATCGGGAAGGTGGTCGAGGAGTTCGAAGATGCGATTCGTGCGATCTGAGTCGGATGCGCTGGCAGCGTTCAATGCGTCGGTATCGAGTGTGGCACGGGCAAGCAGGCGTCGGTCGCGTTCGGATGCTCTGTGGATGTCCACGGCGGCATTGCGGACGGCGCGAAACGCGTACGCAACCGGCTGATCAGAGACGACCGCCCGTTCGATCAGCCTGACAAAGACGGCCTGCAGGATGTCTTCCGCGTCATGTGAATTGCCCGTGACTGCAAGTGCGTATGCAATGAGGCCATCGCGATGCTGCCGCCAGATGGCTCTCCAGTCAGGTCGGGATGCGGCGGCGATCGTCACGCGGATGAGGCTCCGGGCAGTGATGTGTCACAGGAATGACGGCGCCGGAGGGTGGATCCATGCATGGAACTGGAGGAAAGTGGGGGGATGGGGCGAGTGAACTCTTGATGAGCCTACTCCTCCAGTGCCCCCTTCACCAGGTCGAGCAGCATCCGCGTCTGATCGGCGGCGCAGCGCTGGCCGATCTGAGAGGTGAGGTAGAGGAGGATCATGATAAAAAGGGCGGCGGCCGCGCCCCACATACCCCACGGGTGCTGATCAAGTGAGAGTTGAACGGCCCCGAGCATCACCCCGATGCAGACGAGTACGGCGATGCAGATATTGGCGAAGGCGTAGAGCGTCCAGACATTGGGGTGTGGTCCGACAAGCCCATTGACAGCAATCCTGCCGTCACCCTCTTCAGAGCCGCTGAACTCCAACTGGATGCACGGAGACCAGCGATGCCGATCTTCCGGGCTGACTGTGATGTCGACGTGATTGCCGAGCACACGGAAGACACATCGCTTCTCGGGAGTCCGGGCCGCCGCACTGACGAGGGCGATGGCGTCCTCGATCGTGCCATCGATATCAAGCCGGAATCGCGGTCGAACCGGGCGGAGCAACATGCACAGAATGTACCCGTCGGCACGGAAATAGGGAAGGATGAGGCCAGAAGACCAGCCTCATGAGCGATGGTGCGTCAGTAGCCCGTCGAAGGGCCCTCGGCAATCGCCTCCTCTGCCCAAGCCGCGACTGCCTCCGGATCCTCGCTCATTGCGTCCAGCATCGGTCCGGGTGATAACGTCCCGATCACCCGCGCCTCGGCATCACTTCGCACAGCGATTCCCGCGCCCAGCAATTCGCGCTCGATCACATCCGCGCCCTTCCCCACGCGTACAAGTTGCACGGCGTCAACGCCACATTCAAGCAGTGGGCGCAGCACCCGCTCCCGCACGGCTCGTGCACCCGTGAACCGATCCCAGGCCGCATCATTCATCGGCCGCCGCACCTGCCGCGCCAGCGTCGCATCAACCGCCTCCAGCGCACCATCAAATGCGTCTGTCACATCCTCGCGAATCGCGATGGCCCGGTACCGCCCCAGCATTGCCGCCATGGATTCGTGAAGTTGATCATCCGGAGCGTAACGCTGCAGGACCCACGCGTTGTTCCGCACCAGTCGCCGCAGGATCCCGGCAAAGTCGCGCCCCGATGCCACCTTGCGATGCTCGAAGCGAATCGCAGATGTCTGGGCAACACGCAGTCCCATCATGAGGAACCGCGCACACAGGTCGTACTCCTCGACGTAGTACTCGAACGATGGATCATACCCACCCACCTCCAGAAAGAGGTCCCGCCGGATCGCACACCCGCAACCGACGATCACTTCGGGCAACCCGCCCGCTTCATGCGTGCCATCCGGCAGCAGGATCTCGCCACCGATCGCTGCGACATCATCCGGCGCATCGCGCAGCACGGCTCCGAAGTCCCCGTCGACTGGTGAAGAGTCATCATCCAGCATCAGCAGCCACTCACCGGACGCCGCGTCGGCGCCGAGGTTCCGCGCCGCTGCCCCCCGATTGGTTTCGAGACGCTCGACATGCACACGGATCCCATTCGTCAGCCGGGGCGACACCGACTCTGACACCGGCGTCGCCGATGCATTGTCGATGATCCGGACCTCCGGTGCATCGCCACCGAAGATCGAGACCGGCAGCGCCCCCAGTGCATCAAGCGTGCAGGACAGCGCCTCCGACCGGTCACGCGTGGGAATGATGATCGAGATCAGACTCATGGCACCACCGCAGTCGTTGAACGCGCACCGCCCGACTGCCACCCCGCGTGCAATCGAACCGCGTGGCGGAAGACGTCATTCGACCCGCACGCATGATTGCCGAGACGACCGGCACAACATGAGGCCGCGAGTGAACCCAGGTATGACGCCAGCCCCGGCGAAGCACCACCCACCAGCGCCAGCACACTCCACGCCAGCAGCGCATCGCCACACCCCAGCGTGTCGATCGGCGCACGATTCAGCGCCGGAATGTGCTCACCCGACAGTCGGACCGGCTGACCATCAGGAGTACCCGTCTCTTCCCGCCCCGTGAAGACCACCAGGCCCTCGTCCGCCATCGTGACAGCGAGGTGTCGTGCGCGCGTTCGCGACATGAGCTCTGCCGCGACCGCCGGCAGCGACCCGACCACCGACGACACCGTCCCGCGCAGCTCGCGCTCGGATGGCGCGATCCAGTCCGCTTCCGTCATGTGCAGCAGCGACGGCCGCGCCCCGGACACATCACCGGCCAGCGTACCGACCAGAGGTCGCAGGGCATGGAACAGGTCCGCTGTCAACTTGGGACCCAGCATGCCGAGCCCATAGTCCGTCACGATCGCCGCATCTGACTGCCGCCCGAGATGACACGCCGATTCGATCACGCGTGTGCGAGTCCGATGATCCAGTTCCATCGGAATCGTGTGATCCAGTTTCACAAGCTTGTCCCGGCCCACCAGGAACCGTTCCTTCTCCGGCAAAGGACTCTCCGTCGGAATGACCTCAACCTCGATGCCCGCCTGCGCCAGACGCTCGAGCATCGCCTCGCCCTCAATCGATCGGGGCACGGGCGTCACGAGGTGCGCACGACCGCCCGCCGCCGCGATGTGCCGGGCCACGACCGCCGCACCACCATCAAACCGCACGCGCTGGCGAGGCCGCAACGACAACACCGGTGCCTCCCCGGTCACATCCGGCCACGCGCAGTCCACATAGGTATCGATGATCGATTCACCAATGATGGTGACCCGACGCCCCTCAATCGCATCCAGCAACGCCCGGATCCGCAGCGGCGACAGGTCATGCGCCTGGTGCAGTTGACGCAGCGCAATCGTCGAAGGATCCACCGCGAATACATCCTCACCCGATGCCCCCTCACGCATCGCTTCAATCAGCGCCGTAGACGAGAAAACCACGTCGCCTGATGTGAAGACCACACGACCACCGCATCCCTCAACCGCGTCACGCTCCGCGGCGAACCGCGGGTCCTCGTTGTGCTCGTACTCCGCCCCCTTCACATAGACATCCGGCTGCACCCGGGCGAGCAGATCCGCTGCCGTCGGAGCGGGGTTGATCAGCACCCAGTCCACACACGCCAGCGCCGCAAGGTTCTCCGCCCGCAGATCCTGCCGGAAGAGGGGTCGGGCGACCCCCTTGTCAATGAACTCATCGGCTGTCAGCGAAACGAGCAAGCGCTCCCCGAGTCGCCGCGCATGCTCCAGATGCCTGACGTGTCCCGGATGCACGATGTCGAAGCACCCATGACACTGCACCACCCGTTCCCCGCGGCGCTCGGCAGCGGCTCGATGCGCGAGCACATCGTCGAGTGAGCAGATTTTGCGCGATGCAGGCGACGACGGGTCCATCTCGTCAAGATCGGCCCGAAACGAACGTCACCCACAGGAAACGCCCGCCCGAGTTATCGGTGGCAACCCGTTCCGAGGACCTTCACAAGGGCGTGCCCTTCAACACCCCTCGCCCCAGGCCCCGAGCACCTCGTTCAGGTCATCGAAGTCAACGAACCCGTCGCCCGTCACATCACCCATCGTTCCCGGTGCCACCGCCGTGTTCCACGCGGCGAGGACAGCATTCAGGTCATCGAAGTCCACGAACAGGTCGCCGTTCGCATCTCCCGGACAGTCTGCCGGTGCGGCATCAAGGCGCACATTGTCGAAGTCGACCTCCAGGTTTGCCCCCGGGAACATCGGGTCCACGACGTTCAGATTCACCAGACGAATCGCGAGGTCCTCACCCTCCTGAGTCGGCGAAGCACCAGTCGTCAAGGACACCGTGCTGGTCGCCCATTCGCCCTCGGGGATGCTCCCCCCCAGCGCGTTGTTGTCGGAAGCCAGCACCACACCCCCCGCCATCAGGTCGACCCGGTAGCCGGGGAAGCCATCAAGATCAAAGAACTGGCCACTCATGGCCGTCGCCGACGCGATATTCCCGATCTCAACCTCAAGCGTGTACATCGTCGATGCCTGAAGCGTTGCTGACAGCGTCTGCACAAAGCCGTACTCCCCCTCGCCACCACTGCCTACGAAGTTGAACGCGATCCCGACGCGCTGGCCCTCCGCGGCACCATCGGGGAAGTTTGCGTACACCCCCGGCATACCGACCGGGTCCGGTTCAAATGGGGTCAACGTCCCGATGTAGTAGGTGGGCCCATCGCCGCCATCCGTGATGGCACCCGGGTCATACAGATCCCACCCGTTCAGCGGCCCGAAGGTGAACTCGTTGAAGGGCGACTCCCCGCTGATGTCCTCAAAACCAGGGTTCACGACCGCAACCGGCGCAGCAGACGCCACACCGAGGCTGCAGGTGACAAGCCAGGGCACAACAAGAAACTTCGACAGCGTCATGGGGAATCTCCTCCAGGAGGGGCGAGAGGCCTGAAACGAATGCTCGACCATTCTCTGTCAGCAAGCGACGAATCTCGCACCACAGCGCGAGTTTTTTCACGCCTCCGCGCCGGTATGCTGGCGAGATGCACCATCTCATGCTCAAGGGCGTACTCCTCGGCCTTCTCGCGTCAACCCGGATCCTCGCGCACCAGCCTGAAAGCGGACCAGCCCATCCAGATGTCGCCGAATGGCAGGCTCAGGCGGAGCGGGTCACCATTCATCGCGATGCGTTCGGTGTTCCCCATGTCCTCGGCCGCACGGATGCTGACTGCGTCTTCGGATTCATGTACGCACGCGCGGAAGATGAATTCAGCCGCATCGAACAGTCGCTGATCGGCATGACCGCCCGATCCGCCGAGGCCCTTGGCGAAGAGCACGCCATCTCCGACATCATGATCCGGGCCTTCGAAGTCCCCGCCCGCGCACAGCGCGAGTACCGAACCATGCCGCAGGAGGTCCGAGACCTCTGTGATGCCGCGGCTGCGGGCCTCAACTGGTACCTCCACACGCACCCCGACGTCACACCCACCCTGATCACGCACTTCGAAGGGTGGCACTTCGTCGCCGGCAGCTACGGGATGCACGTCTCAATTCCCTCGTTCCTCGAACCTGCGGCGATCAACGCCGAGGGTCTCATCGGCATCCTGGAACCCCGCGCGCCGACGGAAGACCCCCTTGAACCGGAGGCCGGCTCGAACATGTGGGCGATCGGCCCGTCGAAGACCGCATCCGGCGGCACGATGCTCATGATCAATCCTCACATCCCGATTCATGAACTTTATGAAGCCCACCTCCTCAGTGACTCCGGCTGGAACATCTCTGGTGGCACGGCATACGGCAGCGCCATCACCCCCATGTTCGGATTCACCGATCACCACGGCTGGTCACTCACCGTCAACTACCCCGACATCCTCGACCTCTACACGCTCACATTCGATCACCCCGAAGACCCGGACCTGTATCGACATGGGAACGGGTACCGCCGCGTGAAGACCTCGACCGAGCGCATCCGCGTGAAGCGCGGCGGTCGCATGGATACTGTTGAGTTCACGCTCCGCAAGACCCACCATGGCCCCATCCTTGCGCAACAGAACGGCCGGTACATTGCCGTGCGCCTTGCGAATATCGAGCGTGGTGGGCTGGTTGAGCAGTTCTATCGCATGGGCAAGGCCCGTACGCTTGATGAGTTCAAGCAGGCCATCGATGGAGGCCAACTTGTCTTTCACAACATCATGTACGCCGATGTGGACGGCAACACGTACTACGTCTACAACGCTGCGATGCCGAAACGCGATGCGGGGCGGGACTGGTCCGTGCCGCAGGACGGCGCCGACCCCGGTTCAGATTGGCTGGGCTACCACTCGATTGACGAACTGCCGCACGTTCTGAACCCCGATTGCGGCTGGATGCAGAACTGCAACTCCTCGCCCTTCACCACGACCGCCGAGGACGAGAACCCGGACCGGGCGGACTACCCGGGCTACATGGTCGGGCGCGATCGCGATGATGCGCGCGTCCCGATGTCCCGCGGCATTCTCTCAGCGCTTGAGGACGTCACTTTCGAGACATGGGCGAGTATGCCTTGGGATGACCGGGCGCGGTCCGCGGACAAGTGGCTCCCCGTGCTGGAATCAGCGCTCAAGGAACTGAAGGGGAACGATCCCGATCGTGCCAGTGCCATCGCGCCGATCGTCACCCTGCTGGCGAAGGACTGGGACCGGCGCATCACGGTGGACTCCGTGGAAGCGACATTGTTCATGCTCTGGCTCGAAGCCACCGCGCCCTTCCGAGGTGCGCCCAACACCACGGGCGAGATGCTCATCGCGACGCTCGAACAGGTGAAGTCGGCCCTGGAGATCAAGTTCGGTGACTGGCGCGTGCCATGGGGCGAGGTGAACCGGATACAGCGCCCCGACCCGGCGACGATTCCCCCCGGCTTCACAATGCCAGCCTCCGTCTTCGATGATGAGGCCCCGAGCCTCCCGCACGGTGGCGCCCATGCCGCCGGCGGCCAGGTGTGGTTCCTGATGTGCGCACCCGATGCCGCCACCTATATTCATCACCCGGAGCAGACGACGCGCCGTCGTTACGGTGTTCACGGCCACTCCTACGTGGGTCTCATCGAGTTCCCGCCCGCCGGTACCGGTGACGTGCAGGCGCGCAGCATCATTCCCTTCGGAGTATCGCGCGATCCCGACTCGAAGCACTTCATGGACCAGGCACCCCTGTATGCACGGGGCGAGTTGAAAGAAGCCTGGCTTCGCAGGGCCGATGTGATCGAACATGCGGTACGCTCCTACCATCCCGGCGACGATCAGCCCTGACCAGACACACTGAAACGAAAGCACCATGCAGACCCCCCTTGCCAGAGACATCCATTGGCTCAATGACCGCCTCCACGAAATCGAGGCCGGTATCTCGCGCACGGAACTGGAACAACTCCGAACCGTCGCCGCCGAGATGATCCGGACCGGGGAGACTCATCCCGACCTCGCCGGTCTCACTGAGGACCAGATCCACGCACTGCTCAAACGACTGACCATCCGATTCCACCTCCGCAACAAGGCGGAACAGGTCCACATCGCGCGGGTCAACCGCCGGCGCGAGCGCGACGCCACCGCCGCCAACCGTCGCCAGGAATCCATCGCGGAAGCCGTGGCGTCACTGGCTGCCCAGGGCGTGGCCCTTGATGATGTCCTCGCAATCCTCGGTTCACTCGATATCCAGCCGACATTGACCGCGCACCCCACGGATGCCCGACGCCGCAGCGTCATGCACAAGCAGGGAAGCATTACCGATGACCTCGCGGTCATCGATGCCACCGACTCCACGCCCGTCGAGGAACAGCGTGCTGCCAGCGCCGTCCGGCAGACGCTCGCTCTCCTGCTCGCAACCGATGAAGTTCGCTCCCGCCGCCTGGATGTGATCGATGAGGTCCGCAATGGCATCCACTACCTCGCCGGAGCGATCTGGGACGCGATCCCGGCTCTGTACCACGACCTCGCCGGTGCCATCCGCACGCACTATGACGCGACACCCGAACTCCCCGTATTCCTGCGATATCGATCGTGGATCGGTGGAGATCGCGATGGCAATCCGAATGTCACCGCGATGCTCACCCGCCGTTCGCTCGACTCCATGCGTGACGCCGCCATCGAACGGCATCGCGAGTCACTCGAAGAACTCCGACGCGAACTGAGCATCTCCGATCGGCGTGTTCCGATCGACCCTGAACTGCAGGCATCGATCGCCAAAGATGAGGCGCGCGCACCGCTGGACCCCGAGCACCTCCGGCACCTCAACCACGAGCCCTTCCGCGTCAAGATCCGTCACATGCAGAATCGGATCGGGGACCGCGACTACACGTCCGCGCTGTTCATCGAGGACCTGCTCGTCCTGCGTCGTGCGCTCCGCCATGCAGGGCTCGAGGAAGTTGCGCAGCGCGGCATCCTGGCCGACATGCTTGTCCGTACCCGGACCTTCGGATTCCACCTCGCAGCACTGGACCTGAGGCAGCACAGCCGCGTTCACGAAAGCGCCGTCTCGGAGATGTTCCGCCTCGCCGGCGTGCACGGCGAGTACGAATCGCTCGACGAGACTCAGCGTCGGGACCTGCTGCGTACCGAGTTGCATACCTCGCGCCCGCTGCTCGCTCATGGCGCCCCTCTTTCGCCGCAGACGCGCGAGTTGCTGGACTCACTCCGGGTCGTCGCCGAGGCGTCGCGCAGCGAACCCGAGTCCATCGGCTCATACGTCGTCAGCATGGCACACGATGTCAGCGACCTCCTGGAGGTTCTCATCCTGTTCCGGGAAGTCGGGCTGTGGACGATCCAGGACGGCACCGCAACCTGCCCGATGGATGTCGCGCCGCTCTTCGAAACCGTCGATGACCTCAGCAGTTCGGCAGACGTGATCCGCGCACTCTTTGAGGAGCCCGCATACGCCGCCCAACTCAAGGCGCGGGGTCGTTTCCAGGAGATCATGCTCGGGTACTCCGACAGCAACAAGGACGGTGGATACTGGGCCGCGAACTGGCGACTGCTGCGAGCGCAGGACGAATTGGCGCAGGCGTGCCGCGATGCAGACGTCTCGTTCCGATTCTTCCACGGTCGGGGCGGTACCGTCGCGCGGGGCGGCGGCCGGGCGCATCGCGCGATCCTGTCGAGTCCGCCGGCGAGCCGAAACGGGCGCATCCGGTTCACGGAGCAGGGCGAAGTCATCTCATTCCGGTATGCCATGCCCGCAATTGCGCATCGGCATCTGGAGCAGATCGTCAACGCGATGATCGTGGCCACGGCAGGAACTGCGGGCGGTGATGCACCGACGCCGGGATTCCTCGACATGATGAACGCGCTGGCGGATACTTCGCGTCGGGCGTATCGCTCTCTGATTGACCATCCCGACTTCTGGTCGCGCTTCGTCGACCGTTCGCCGGTCCTGCACATCGGTGCGCTCCCGATCGCATCTCGTCCGGTCTCACGAACTGGTGGCGAGGTCACCTTCGACAACCTGCGCGCCATCCCGTGGGTCTTCGCGTGGACGCAGATGCGCTACGGTGCACCGGGTTGGTTCGGAACCGGAACGGCCCTGGACGAGATCGTGATGCGGAATGAAGAGGCACTGGTGATGTGCCAGGATGCCTACCGTCGCGGCGGCGCCTTCCGCGCGTTCATTGACAACGCGCAACAGGAGATGGCCCGGGCGCGGCTGGAGGTGGCGCGCTGGTATGTCGGTGAAGCGGGACTCGGCTTCCACGAGCAACTGGCAGGGGAGTTCGGCCGCGCGGAAGCCGCGATCCTGGCAATCACCGGGCAGGAGGCCCTGCTGGACAACAACCGGGTCATCCAGAGTTCGATCCGCGAGCGGAATGGCGACACGGATGCCCTGAACGCTCTGCAGGTCGAACTGTTGCGTCGCTGGCGAGAAGCACCGGAAGAGGTGCGCCCCGCGTTGCGGTCCCTGATCCTGCTGAGCGTCAACGGACTTGCAGCGGCGATGCAGAGCACGGGGTAACAGCCGGGTGCAGAGCGTCAGATCAGATAGAGAGGGGGCCGGACTCTCCCTGCTCTCCCGCTCTCCTGATCCCCCCGGTCGCAGGTCGCCAGACAGGCGCCCCGAGAATTCTCGCGCGAACTCGGGCGCTCGGTGCGCCGATGTCGCCCTGAGAAGTGAACCAACCCTTCACTTCCCGGAGCAAACTCATGCGCCAGTTTCTGACCGTGTCTGCACTTGCCTTGGCCGCCGCCGCGGCCCATGCGCAGGTTTCCGTGATCTTCGTGGACCGATTCCTGGAGACTGAAACCGTGGTGGTTCGGTCGGACTTCCGCGAAGT
This sequence comes from Phycisphaerae bacterium, assembly GCA_030432255.1. GTDB lineage: Bacteria > Planctomycetota > Phycisphaerae > Phycisphaerales > UBA1924 > JAUIHS01. The sequence goes on along the minus strand of JAUIHS010000011.1, from coordinate 109,834 downwards.
GTACGACCTTGACGAGGCCTTCTACTTCTCCCCGGGGCCGTGGGACAACGACATCGAGTCCCGTTCAAACACCGGCCCATCCTTCGTGCGCGCGGTCTCGGACATGGACTCGGACACATCCACGATGACACTGCATGCGAGCGGATCGGTGACAAGCAACATCACGGTCGGCGGCGGGGATCTCTTCGGTTTCTCATACGCCGGTGCGTTCTACGGCGTGCTGTTCGAAGTGGAGGAACCGGTGTCATACCGCATCGTGGGGCAGAGCACGATCTCGTCGTTCGAGTCACTGACCTGCTTCTACATCGAAGGCGGTGACGGCTTCGAGGTCGAATACCTCGACAATACAGGCCCGATTGATGTGACCGGCACACTGGAACCGGGCGACTACGACCTGATCGTGGATGCATCCATCGCGGGCAAGAATCCGGGCATGGACGATGCGACCTATGACTGGACGATCACCTTCACGCCAATGTCTCCAGCGTGTCCCGGTGATGTGAACGGTGACCTGACAGTCAACTTCGACGACCTCAACACGCTGCTGGACAACTGGGGCGCCATGGTCACGCCCGGCACGCAGGGGGATGTGGATGAGAGCGGCACCGTTGACTTCGCCGACATGAACCTCCTGCTGGACGGGTGGGGGTGTGGGGGGTAGGGCTGATGGTTGGGAGGCGCAGGATTCTCTCAGATGCGCGACAGGGTCAGTTCGCCTTCGGGGGTTCCGGTGTCAAGGACGAGCTCGTCGTAGTCGCCGTGGTCTTCGGGGAAGGCGGAGAAGCCGCGGAGAAGGGCGTCCATGAGGGCGAGTTGGTCGGCGCGGGGGCGGGAGAAGCGGCCAGTTTCCGTGTATCCGATGGGGATTGGAAAGGCGTCCTCAGCGGCGAGGGTGAGTTGCTCTTTGCACCAGAGTTCCTGATCGAGGATGGGGGCCCTCTCGAAGGGCTCGTAGGTCATGGACCAGACGGTGCCGCGGGGTAGCTCGCCCATGCAGGCCCTGGACTGGGCGTTCGAGGAGGCGAAGAAGCCGAGGCCGAACTCCATGCCGCCCATGCCCAGGACGGCGCAGGTTCGAAGGGCGCGCGTCTTCGGCTGTGGACGGATGAACCAAAGGGTCTCGCTGTGAATGCGCTCCCAGGGTCGGGCGAGGTAGAAGGCGGCAGCGGCTTCGGCGAAGGACCGCACATGGTCAATGGTGACGCCGCGGCCCTTCAGGATGGACCCCGCGGGGATTGGGGAATCTGAGGACTCTGCGATGGTGGCGATGGTGTTGGTGAACTCCTGGACCATAGGCAGTTCGGTCTTGACTTCGAGGTGGATTCCGAGTTCGTCGAGGGACGCCGCGAGTGCCTCGTGCATGGACTCGGGGAGTCGTGAGACTCGGACTCGCGGCGGGAGGAATTCCAGCGGTTTGGCCTCTGGGACGTGGGGGTCCTGAGCAAAAGACGCGATGGCTTCAAGAGCTGCGGAATCGGTGAGCTCTTCGGGGCGACACGGGGTGCTGAACATGGCCCCGCCGCGAGTGCTGGCACAGATCGCGCAGACGGGGTTCCATGGTGCTGCGTCGCCCTCTTCCCTGATGGAGACGGGCATCGTGATAACGTCGACTTCCCAGGTCTCATCGTGCGTTTTCACGGGGAGTGTCTTGAGTCGCTGGAGGCTGAAGTTGAAGGTGTTGGCCATGAGTGAATTGTAGTTGAGCGGTGGCGGGATTGGAGGGCGTCTATGGGCCTATCAGGGACGAGCCGCACTCCGGGCAGATGGGGGCGGGAAGGCTGGTGACGTCGTAGCCACACCTGGTGCATGTGTCCGGGTCGAGGGGCCGCCGCCGCGGCGGCATGCATGCGTGGAAGCTGGCGAAGCCGATAGACACCGGGCCGGCGAGGCGTGTGAATTCTATGGCGAGGATCGCGCACAGCGACTCGATGAGCGCCTCGAGCAGGAGCCATGCCACAGGACTCCGAGCCATCGCAGTGCGATGATCGCGTCCCTGAACGCGCGATTTCCATGGATTCCCTGAGTATCGATGTCACTCTTCCCTCACCACTCATCCCTCCTCCCTACCTCAAAACAAAAGACGCCGCCCTGCAGTGCGGGGCGGCGTCTCGGGTTCAGGGAACTTGATCGGGAGAGTCTTCGCGGACTTCGGCGATCAGGCTCAGAAGAGCAATTGGAACTGGGCGCGGAGGGCGAACTGGCCTTCCTCGTCGGAGGGAAGCAGGGAGACGCGGTCGCCCACGCTGCTGCCGGCGATGGAAGCGGCCAGATCGTTGTCCGTCGTGGAGTCGAAGAAGTACTGGAGGTCGACGGAGAACTTCGCGGCCTGGCCGTGGATGTAGTGGTTGGCACCCACGGTGATGGTGTTGAAGGCGTCATCGCCGGCGCGATCACTGTCGGGAATCACGACATCGTAGCGGCCGAAGAGTTCCCAATCGGTGTCGGGAATGAACCAGCCGCCCTGGGCGACGAAGCCGTAGTCCGTGGTGTCATCGGCGCCATCGGGATCGGTGTAGAGGGCCACACCGGCACCGTAGAGGTTCCAGCCATCACCCTCGACCATGAGGTCAGCGGTGAAGGCACCCACCGTGGCGTCGGCAAAGACCGGGTGGTTGTCCGGGCCGCCCTGCCAGTGGGTGGCGAGGCCGAGTTTGGTCGCGAAGTCGGATCCGGGCGCGGAGGAGAACGCATCGAACTGGGACCAATCACCATCGAACTTGAACTCGCCGCGAGCGGTGAGTGCCCAGTCGGTGGCATCGGCGTTGAAGTCGGTGTTCTCGGAACGGATGCCGTCTGAGAAGCCGACCCAGCCGCGCCAGTCATCCGTGGAGTAGTGGAGCCAGATGCCCTGGGAGCGATCCTGACGGAAGACGGCATTCATGACGGAGTAGTCAACGGCGAGTGCATTCTGTTCGCTGACGACATCTTCCCAGAGAACGGGCATGCGGAGCTGACCCCAGATCATGATGAGGCCGTTGTCGAAGGCGTGTCCGACGTAGGCATCTTCGAGATCGAAGGCGCCGTTGGTGCGATCGAAGTTACCGCTGACGCGATAGATGAATCCGGGATCGCTGAAGACGTTGCCGGAGAAGGCGAGTGCGGTCCGGTTGGTGGTGAAGCCGGACTCGAATTCGTCGTCGTTGACGACGGTATCGTCATCGCGGAAGTTGGCGGTGTAGCGGAACTGGAGCTGACCTTCGACCTGGAGTCGGAAGTCACCATTCGTGATGTGGAAATGGCCGTCATGCCCGGCGTTGGCGGCGAGGAGGCTGGACCGGGTCTCGGTGTCAGCCATGACCTCGGCGACCATGGCCCGGATCTCATCCGAGGACTCGGTCGTGCCGGCGGCGGCGATCGTGGGAAGGATACAGAGCGTCGAAACCGTGGCGACGCTGTGGATACCGAAGCGTTTCGTGGACTGTGTCATCTCACACCTTCCGTGGGAAGAAGTTGAGTTGTTCGATCCGGACAACGTCATCCGAATGTCTGCTCGCCACACCTTAGCGAGGACTAGCTAGTTGTTCAAGAGATATGGACTTCGAGATCTACAATTCTTGTATTGAATTTCACGAGTGGTCCCCATTCGAGGGGCATCTGGGATGCCCCGGGTGTGGCATCGGGGCCTGGAGGTGGGTGGACTGCGGGGTCGGAGCATCTGGCCGCCCGAAGTCTCTCCCTGAATTCCTCCGGGTTATCAGTTCCTCAGCTTCGGGTTCTTGAGGCGCGATAGGCCATTCGCCGGCCAATGCCCTCCACCGGTGAGGGGGTTCTCTGACGCCCGGCGGTGACATTGGCACGCCTGAAGACGTCAAAGGTGGTGCCGTCGAGGAGTTCGCTCACGGCACTCTGAATGTCCGTGAGCTTGTGATGCAGCGGACACGGATTCCCGTCGCCGCACTCTCCAGTCCCGAATGGACAGTTGGTGTCATCGGTCTCCCGCTCGAAGATCTGGGCCACCTCGGCGAGTTGAATCTCGTTGGGATGCCGGGCCAGGGCATAGCCACCACCCGGTCCCGGTGAGCCGGTGACAAGACCAGCCTGCGAGAGCATCGTGAGGATCTTGGCGACGAAGGGACGCTGCAGGGAACGGACTTCGGCGATTTCCGAGGCGCGAAGTCGAGGGCAGTCATCGTCGTAGATCTCAGCGAGAACGGACATCGCCGCGATGGCGATCTCGGTCTGTCTTCCGTACACGCGTGGGCTCCTGGGGCCCCGGTGAGGGGGTTGCGATTCCGGACACGAATCCTGATCATCCGCACCGGAGTGGTTCGATACGGAGATCCGAATGAAATTACCAATTATATTTCGGAGAAACAACTCTCAATATCTGGATTTGTTCGATCAACCTGATTATTCTGTCCGTCCGATGCTCTCAGAAGGGCACCGACACCTCGCAACCGCCGGACATGCCCGGCGCTCTTCCGATCGAGACAGGAGAAGGATGCGATGACCGACTCTGCCGCTTCGAGAGCGGATGGTCTCCCCCTCGAGACTTTCACGTACGACGATGCGATTGTCCGCAAGTTCACCCTTGCCACGTTCATCTGGGGCTTCGTGGCGATGCTGGTCGGCGTCTATATCGCCATCGAACTGGCGTACCCCAAGGCCAACCTCGGCCTTCCATGGTTCTCCTTCGGACGACTGAGACCGCTGCATACCAACGCGGCGATCTTCGCGTTTGCCGGGAACGCCATCTTCGCCGCGGTGTACTACTCCGTGCAGCGTCTGTGCAAGACGCGGATGTACAGTGACGTGCTGAGCAATCTGCACTTCTGGGGCTGGCAGTTGATCATTGTCTCCGCCGCACTGACCCTGCCCTTCGGCTTTACGCAGGGCAAGGAATACGCGGAACTGGAGTGGCCGATTGACCTGGCGATTGCAGTCGTCTGGGTTGGCTTCTTCGGGACCAACCTGATGCTGACCTTGATCAACCGCCGCGAGCGTCACCTGTACGTCGCGATCTGGTTCTACATTGCCAGCGTGGTCACCGTGGCGGTGTTGCACGTCTTCAACAGCCTTGTGATGGTTGCGGGCCCGCTGAAGAGTTACTCGTGGTATGCGGGTGTGCAGGATGCGTTCATCCAGTGGTGGTACGGCCACAACGCGGTGGCCTTCTTCCTGACCACGCCATTCCTCGGGCTCATGTATTACTTCCTGCCCAAGGCGGCGGAGCGCCCGGTCTTCTCGTACAAGCTGTCGATCATCCACTTCTGGTCGCTCGTCTTCATCTACATCTGGGCGGGACCGCACCACCTGCATTACACGGCATTGCCGAGTTGGGCCTCGACGCTGGGCATGGTCTTCAGCGTGATGCTGTGGATGCCCTCATGGGGCGGCATGATCAATGGTCTGCTGACGCTTCGGGGCGCCTGGCACAAGGTGGCTGCGGATCCGATCCTGAAGTTCTTCGTCGTTGCGGTGACCTTCTACGGCATGTCGACGTTCGAGGGTCCGCTGCTGTCGGTCAAGAGCGTGAACTCACTCTCGCACTACACGGACTGGACGATCGGTCACGTGCATGCGGGCACACTGGGCTGGAACGGCTTCCTGGCCTTCGGCATGATCTACTGGCTGCTGCCCCGGCTCTACCAGACCGACCTGTGGAGCAAGAAGCTGTGCAGCGCTCACTTCTGGATCGGCACGCTGGGCATCTTCATGTACTGGCTGTCGATGTACGCGGCGGGCATCACGCAGGGCCTGATGTGGCGTGCGTTCGACGAGACGGGCTCGCTGGCGTATCCCGAGTTCATTGAGACGGTGACCCGCCTGATCCCGATGTACTGGATTCGCGCCGCTGGCGGTGCCCTGTTCCTGCTGGGCGTGGTCCTGATGGGTGTCAACTTCTTCATGACGTGGAAGAACCGTCCGAAGGAGTACGCCAAGGCGACTCACCAGGCCCCCCCGCTGGCAAAGAAGTACAAGCCCGAAGCGGCCTACTCCTCTGATCTGGAGAACGTGGTCGGCATGGGCAAGAAGCTGGACGAGATCACGAGCCTGAGCTGGCACCGCCGCTGGGAAGGCCGTCCCGTCAAGTTCACCCTGTGGGTGGTGGTTGCGGTTTCGATCGCCAGCCTGTTCGAGGCGATTCCGACCTGGCTGGTGGAATCGAATCGCGAGACGATCGCATCCGTGAAGCCCTACACACCGTTGGAGCTGGTGGGACGTGACATCTACATCTCCGAGGGGTGCTACACGTGTCACTCGCAGATGATTCGTCCGATGCGCCACGAGACGGAACGCTATGGTGAGTACTCGAAGCCGGGCGAATTCGTCTACGACCACCCCTTCCAGTGGGGCTCGCGACGCATCGGTCCGGACCTGCACCGCGTTGGTGGTGTCCGCAACCACCTGTGGCACTGGGACCACTTCAACAATCCGCCGGATATCACACCGGGCTCGATCATGCCGCCGTATCCGTGGCTGCTGGTCGACGATCTGGACTACGATGTGATCCCGAGTCGAGTGCGCGCCATGACGATGATCGGCGTGCCGTACTCGAAGGAAGACGTGACGCAGGGCATCGAGATGGCCCGCGAACAGGCTGCTCTGATCGCCGCGGAGATGGAAGAGCAGGGCGGTCCGGCGGCGTCCGAGACAAAGGACAAGAAGGTGATTGCCCTGATCGCGTACTTGCAGCGGTTGGGCACGGACCTGCTGAATCCGGTTGAAGAAGAAGAGCCGGCCGATGGTGCGGAAGGAGGCGAGTGATGCTTCAGGACGTCCTTCGTGACATGGACCTGTCGGTGTATCCGGTGGTTGCGATGGTCATATTCCTCGGAGTCTTCCTGCTGGTCGTCCTGCGCGTGATGCGCCCGGGCCAGGACCGGGCGATGAAGCGGGCGGCGAACATGCCGCTGCATGACGGGATGGACCTGGAAGAGCCTCAGAATTCTGCGGAGGTGCGGTGATGAGTCGCGAGCACGACCAGCAAGGCGCGGGCAACGACCCGATGCTGCTTGATCACAACTACGACGGGATCCAGGAGTTCGACAATCCGACCCCGGGATGGTGGCATGTCATCTTCATCGGCTCCGTGATCTTCGCCATCCTCTACGTCCAGGTGTACATGTTTGGACCGGGCTCAAGCGAGCAGGACAAGTACAACATCGAAGTCGCGCAGCACTACGAACGCCTCTTCGCCGATGTCGGTGACCTCGAACCGAATGAAGAAACCATCCTGCGGATCATGCACGAAGATGACCTGCAGCGGTTCATGCCGGTGGCGGAAGCAATCTTCACCAGCAAGTGCGCGGCGTGCCACGGTGCGCTGGGGCAGGGGGGCACGGGTCCCAACATGACCGATGATGCCTACCTGCACGTGAAGAATCTGGAGGACATCGGCACCGTGATCCTCGAAGGTGCGCGGGCCGGGGCCATGCCGGCGTGGGAGAAGCGCCTTCATCCCAACCAGATCACACTGCTGGCGGCATACGTGGCGAAACTGCGGGGCACGAATGTCCCGGGCAAGATGAAGGAAGGCGAGGTCCCCGCGCCCTGGCCGGAGTATGAGCCGGCCGGCAACTGACTCAACGGGATCTCATTGGGGGAGGTGAATGATGGCAACGCTGCTGGAACCGGAAGAGCATGTCCTCTCGACATTGAACAAGGACGGATCGCGCAACTGGTTGCGTCCCAAGTTGTCGCCGGGACGTTTCCTGCTTCGTCGTCGGATCGTGGCGTACATCCTGATCGCACTCTTCACGATCATTCCGTACACGAAGATCAACGATAAACCGACGATTCTGCTCGATATCGCGCATCGCGAGTTCACCATCTTCGGCTTCACGTTCCTGCCGACGGATACGCTGCTGCTGGCCCTGTTCATGCTCTGCCTCTTCGTCTCGATCTTCCTGATCACGGCGCTGCTCGGCCGGATCTGGTGCGGCTGGGCGTGTCCGCAGACGGTGTACATGGAATTCCTGTTCCGCCCACTCGAACGACTGATCGAAGGCGCGCCCGGACGGGCGCGAAAGACCTCCGGGCTGCGTCGGACCATCAAGTACATCGTGTACTTCATCTGCGCCGTCTATCTCGCACATACGTTCCTTGCCTACTTCGTCGGCATCGAAACGCTGTTCCAGTGGGTGCAGACATCGCCACTGGAGCACCCCACCGCATTCATCGTCATGGCCGCGGTGACAGGCCTGATGCTCTTCGACTTCGGCTTCTTCCGCGAACAGGTGTGCATCGTGATGTGCCCGTACGGGCGCTTCCAGTCCGTCATGCTCGATCGCAACTCGCTGATCGTCACGTATGACCAGGAACGCGGCGAACCACGCGGGAAAATGAAGCGCAAGAAGAAGCCAACGGGTGATGTCGCCCTCGATGTGCTCCAGGAGGAGACGCCAGCGGTCGGAGACTGCGTCGATTGCAAGAAGTGTGTGACGACGTGCCCGACCGGCATCGACATCCGAAACGGCCTCCAGATGGAGTGCATCGGCTGCGCACAGTGCATCGACGCCTGCGATGCCGTGATGAAGAAACTGGGACGGAAGATCGGACTGATCCGCTACAGCTCGCAGGCTGCGGTGGAGGATGGTCACTGGAGCCTGCTGCGGCCGCGGGTCTTCCTGTATCCGACGTTCCTCGCCATTCTGATCACCGCTTTCATCTTTGTCTTCGCGGGGAAGAACTCGGCGGACGTGGTGTTGCTTCGCGGCAAGGGCCGTCCCTTCATGATGATGGAGGGCGGCATGGTGTCGAACCAGATGCGTGTGAAGATCACCAACCGAAGTGGCGTGGTGGCGTCCTACACGCTGGCGGACAACCTCGCGGACTGCGAATTGGTGGTCCCCGAGGGCAATCCGGTGACGATCGATCCCGGAGCGACCAAGACCATTGACGTGCTGATCGTCTCGCCCGGGCATATCTTTTCAGAGGGCAGCGTGCCGATCAAGATCGGTGTGACCTCGGCGGCGTTGAATGTCGAGCACACCTACAGGCTGGTTGGCCCGGATGAATCAAGGGCCGTCGAGAAGACTGGAGACACACCATGAAGAGCGGACGATTCTGGCCCTGGTTCCTCGCGTCGATTCTGATCTTCGATGTGCTCATCGGTGTGACAATGATCATCGCCGCAAACTCCGACCCCTCGTTTGCGGTGGAAGAGGGCTACTACGACAAGGCCGTGGACTGGGATAACCAGATCGCGGAACGCCGCGCATCAGAAGGGCTCGGCTGGACATCCGATGTCCGGATCATCCCTGTGGAGGGTCGGAAGGGCCGCGTGATCATCACCATGACGGATGAAGCGGGGATCGCTGTGGAGGACGCGGCGGTGCACGTCGAGATGTTCCCCAACCGGTATTCGAAGCATCGCCAGAATGTGAAGCTCGAGTCGGAAATGGGCGGCGTCCATGTCGGCGACTTCGAGATCCATTCGGCTGGTGAGTGGGAGGTCCGCATCCGGGCAACTCGCGGCGACGACACGTACGTCGCCAGTCACCGGGCCTTCATTCCGTCACCGGGCAAGGAAGGCTGATGTCATGACGATGGGCCTCGTGCTCACGATCTTCGTTGCCAGTCTTACCGGCTCACTCCACTGCGCCGGCATGTGCGGAGCGTTCGTGCTCCTTGCGATCACCGGCGGGGACCCGAAGGCGAAAGGCGCCCTGTCATTGCACGCGGGATATCACGGCGGCCGGCTCGTGACGTACATGACGCTGGGGGCGATCGCCGGGCTCATCGGTGCCGGACTCGACATCGGGGGATCATTCGTGGGCTTCCAGCGCACAGCGGCGGTGGCTGCGGGTGGAGCCATGATCATCTTCGGGGTCGTCGCGCTGCTGCGGCTCAAGGGGGTACGGATTCCCAAGGCACCGGTCCCTAGGCGCTGGACAAGGTTCGTTGAGAAGGCACACGCGTTCGCCATGCGCCAGCGTCCGATGACGCGTGCCCTGCTCATCGGCCTGCTGACCACGCTTCTGCCCTGTGGCTGGCTGTACATGTTTGTGATCGTGGCCGCGAGCACGGCAAGCCCACTCGAGGGGCCGGTCGTGATGGCTGTCTTCTGGCTGGGCACGGTGCCGGTCCTGGTGACGGTGGGTGGACTGGCTCGTCGCCTCGCGGGCCGATTGGGTCGGCATGTCCCCGCATTGACATCGCTCGCGATCATCTTTGCCGGCATTGTCACGGTTGGCCAGCGACTTGTGATCCCCGCTCCGGAACCGCTCTCCGCGACGACGATCAATGCTTCGCACGCCTCGGCGGAAGACCTCGTGGAGCAGGTCGAGTCCATTGACCAGTCGGAGCTGCCGTGCTGCCATGCCCCGCACTGAGAACGACAAGGCGGTCAGCCCATCCCGGCGCGGTGTGATGTGTACACATTGCGGCCTGCCGGTCCCGGCGGGCCTTGTGGATCCGGACCCCGCCGCTGAGACGCAGTTCTGTTGTCACGGATGCCGTGGCGCGTATGCACTGATTCAGCAACTGGGGTTGAAGGAATACTACCGGGTCCGTGAATGTGTTCCGGCAATCGATGCGCCGATTCCGGTGTCGCCGCGGCGTGAGTCGTTCGAACACTTTGATGACCCGACATTCCTCGACATGTATGCCACGGCGCAGACGGACGGGATGTCTGCGATCACGCTGGTCGTGGAAGGGATGCATTGTGCAGCGTGCATCTGGTTGATTGAGCGACTGCCGCGGGTCGCCCGGGGCGTGGTGGAGTCCAGAGTGGACTTCCGCCGTCGTCAGGTGCGATTGGTCTGGGATGCATCACAACAGTCGCTGAGTTCGATTGCATCTGTGCTGGACGAACTGGGATATACGCCGCACCCGGCGTCTCAGCGTGGGCGACAGGAAGCTCGCCGCTCCGAGGATCGCGCGATGCTGATCCGGATCGGCGTTGCGGGTGCGTGTGCGGGAAACGCGATGCTGCTCTCGGTGGCGCTGTATGCGGGATTGTTCGAGGGCATGGCGACCGAGTTCGAACAGTTGTTCCGATGGTCGAGCATGATCATCGGGATCGTGGCCCTCGCATGGCCCGGGCAGCTCTTCTTTCGCGGTGCGTTGAGTGCGCTTCGTGCACGCACACTGAACATGGACGTGCCGATTGCACTCGGTCTGCTGGCCGGTGGCGGAACCGGCGTCGCGAATACAGTACTGGCACGGGGCGAGATCTACTTTGATTCCGTGACGGCACTCGTCTTCCTGTTGCTGATCGGCCGTTGGATCCAGCATCGTCAGCAGCGCAGCGCGGCGGATGCCGTGGAACTTCTCTTCTCACTGACGCCCGGCGATGTGCGGGTGGTGCGGGACGGGACCGCGCGGCAGGTGCCGCTCGAAGCGGTGGAGTGCGATGAGGAGATCGAGGTGCGTCCGGGTGAGCGTATCCCGGTGGATGCCTGCATCACCCGTGGCACCACGACGCTCGACCTGTCGCTGTTGAGCGGAGAGTCGCGACCCATCACGGCCAAAGCGGGAGAGCAGATCTTCGCGGGATCGGTCAACCTGTCTCGGACTTTCCGTGCCCATGTCACCGCGACGGGCCAGGAGACGCGCGTGGCGCGGATCATGCAGCTCGTTGAGGAAGCGTCGCAGCGAAAGCCACGGATCGTCCAGGCGGCAGATCGCATTGCGCGCTGGTTCGTGGCAGCGGTGCTGTGTGTCGCCGGTGCGTGCGCACTGGCGTGGTGGTTCATCGATGCCTCTCGCATCTCGGAGGTCACCACATCGCTCCTGATCGTGACATGCCCGTGTGCCCTGGGACTGGCCACACCGCTGGCGATTGATGCAGCGCTGGGACAGGCCGCGCGGCGAGGGATACTGATCAAGGGCGGAGACGTCATCGAAGCGCTGAGTCGACCGGCACGCCTCCTGCTCGACAAGACCGGTACGCTCACCGAAGGCGTGATGCGCGTGGCGTGGTGGCAGGGGACCGAGGAGGCCAGGGTGTTCGCCGCGGCTGCCGAAGCCCACTCGATGCACCCGACCGCGGAGGCGTTGCGTCGGGCCGTGACCGCACCGCTTCCGGAAGCCACGATGATCGAGGAAGTGATTGGTGGCGGCGTGCGTGCCGTGATCCGGGGACATCGAGTCGTGGTGGGATCGCGCGTGTTCGTGATAGACGAGGGCATACCGATACCGAGCACGCTGGCGCAGTCGGAGCATGAACTGCTGTTGCAGGGCATGACACCGACATTCGTATGCATCGATGGGGAGGTCGCCGGACTTGCGGGTCTTGGCGATCCAATCCGCGAGGACGCACACCGGGCGGTTACGGAACTGACGGATCGGGGTTGGCGACCGGGGATCGTGTCGGGCGATCACCCGGAGATCGTGTCGCTCGTCGCCCGGCGCCTGGGGATCGCTCCGGAGGCATCCATCGGTGGGGCAACGCCGGAGGAGAAACTCGCCATCGTGCGCGAGAGCGCCGAGCGTGAACCGACGGTGATCGTGGGGGATGGGGTCAACGACGCTGCGGCGATCGCCGGCGCGACGGTCGGCATCGCGGCACACGCTGGCGCGGAGGCGAGTCTCGCGGCGGCGGACGTGTACCTGTCGCGACCGGGTCTGGGTGCGCTGGTGGCATTGACGGATGGCGCTCGAAGGACAGTTGGTGTGATTCGCCGGAATCTGGCGATCAGCCTCGGGTACAATGTGATCTTCGCGTCGCTGGCGGTGTGTGGACTGATCACACCGTTGCTCGCGGCGGTGCTGATGCCGATCAGTTCGCTGACGGTGATCACGCTCTCGTACCGTTCGCGCACGTTTGGAGATCCGTCATGGCGGTGATCTACATCCTCCTTCCGCTGGCCATCCTGATGACGATCGGTGGCATTGTCGGGTTCATCTGGGCGGTTCGGCGTGGGCAGTTCGACGATGTGGAGACACCGAAGTACCGGATCCTGTTCCGCGATGACGATTGAATCCGGGGAAGAAGAGTCCGGGGACCAGTGACAAAGAAAAAGGGTGCCTTGCTGGCACCCTGTGTGATGGCTCGGTTGTTGGCGTGGCTCAGTCGTCTTCGATCTTCCGGTCATCGGGGGACCAGAGGATCTGGAGTGAGCTCTTGCCGGTGTTGTCATCCACGAGGTCCTGCGGCGAGTAGCCGGTGACGTGACCGTCGACGAAGCCGAAGTTGGCATCGCCATTGCGAGTCAGCGGATCCTTGGCAACGGAGGGGTGGCGGTAGAAGGGGATGTAGGTCTTCAGGTCCGCTCGCTCAACGCCGAGGAGTTCGGGAGCGCGATCCGGCCAGAAACCGGGGAACGCAAACTCAGGGATGCCCATGCCACCACCGAAACGCTCACCCGGCTTTCCGAGCTGACCGATGTGGGCGATGGTGAACCAGCGCGGATCCAGCGTCTCATCCTCACTCGGGAAGAGGCCCCAGGCTTCGGCCATCAGGATGGTCGCCGCTGCGCTGGGGCAGTCAAGGCCGAACGCGCGGCCACGATCGCCCTCGGATGGGTCGTTCCGATTCTTGCCGGGTCTCCACGCTTCGATCTGAGTACCAACACCCGTGTACTGCCAGGACGCGGCGGAAGTCGCCCAGAAGTTCATGGTGTACGAGCGGCCACCGAGCACGTGGTTGGGGCATTCGAGCGAACCGCCACCGACCGTGTTGTTCCGCACATTGGAGGGCACGAGGTTGGAGGCATCGAACTGCGGCAGGTACTTGCCGATCCGCTGTTCGTCGTACCAGTGCATGGAGAACTTACCGGTCGCGGGATCCGGCGCCGCTTCGAGTGCCGGCGGGTACTTGCCGTCGTAATCGCTCGCATATGCAGTCAGCGAGATGATGTTCTGACGGAGGTTGTTGGTGCACTGGATGTTACGACCCGCATCGCGGGCCCGGCCGAGGGCCGGCAGCAGAATCCCGATCAGGATCGCGATGATCGCGATCACCACCAGGAGTTCGATGAGTGTGAAGCCTTGTCGACGCACAGAGTTCTGCATTGTGGAATGCCTCCGAGTCTCGGTTCAACAGATCTGAACATTCCCCCTCACTCAAGAGTGTAACTTGATACATGGTTGAGGGAAAGCACGATTCAAAGATTTGTGTGATCAGCCCGCTGGGCCCTAAATCCCTTGATATCGGCACTTTTGGTAAAACTGCTCCACCGGCAATATCCCCCATCACCTCCGAAACTTGCGGATTGACACCCCTGACATGCCCCATTAGCCTGTAACAGTTACAAGCCGACACCTGCGGTTTGCCCGGAGTCGGACGTTGCGGGAGACTTTGACACACATGGCAGAGCAGCCGGACAACCCGCCGCGGCACGGTCCCAACGGGACTGCCACAACGAGCGATCCGGATGCGGAACTGGGAGCGGGCTGGATCAGCGCTGCGACCGCCCTCTCCCCCGGCGCCTGGGTCATCCTGGCTCTCGCTGTCCTGTCCACGGCTCTCATCCTCATCCTGCCCGGGCGGCAGGAAGCCACCATCGAGATGTGGACGTTCACGCGCGCACACGCACTGATGTACGAACCCGAGATCGAACGGTGGAATGAGGAGCACGCCGAAGCCGGTGCCGATGCGCACATCCTCATCCTCAATGCCCCCGCGCTGCAGCAGCGCATGCTTGCCGGCTTCCTCGCGGATACACCCGTCGCTGATCTCATCGAGGCCGAACGCAAGATCGCAGGACAGGCATTTGCCGGTCCGCTCGACCAGGTCGGATTCGTCGACCTCACCGACTGGCTGCGCGATGAGGGCCTCCTCGATGACATCAACCCACCTTCGTTCGGACCGTGGACTTCCCGCGGCCGCATCTTTGGCCTCCCCCATGACGTCCATCCGGTGATGCTCTGCTATCGCGCGGACATCGTGGAAGCGGCGGGGATCGATGTCAGCTTGATCGAGACCTGGTCTGACTTCGAGCGCATCATGGCGCCGCTCATGGAAGACCGTGACGGCGATGGCGAGGCGGATCATCGGCTGCTCGCGCTGCAGGAAGGTTACGGGGACCAGATCGAACTGCTGACGCTGCAAGCCGGCGGTCGTTACTTCGATGAGCAGGGCGTGCCGTCAATCAACTCCCCTGAGATCGCGCGCGTGCTGGCTCAGATCACGATGTGGTGCACTGGACCCAACCCCATCGCGGCTCATGCACCGGACTTCCAGGCCGCGGGCAACCAGGTCAAGAAGCGCGGCGAGGTGGTTGCGTGGTTTGCACCGGACTGGATGTGCTACCTCATACGAAGCGAGATCCCCGAGTTGCACGGCAAGCTCAAGCTGATGCCGCTGCCGGCCTGGGATCCGGGCGGGCGTCGCACGAGCGTGTGGGGCGGCACGATGCTGGGTATCTCGCGCAGTTCACCGGATCGCGAACAGGCACTGGCTCTCGCCCAGCGGCTCTACCTCTCCGAGGAACTGGCGGAAACGCTGTATCGCACGGGTGACATCATTACGCCCATTCGTTCGCACTGGGACAACCCCATGTACGACGAGCCGGATCCCTTCTACTCCGGGCAGCGGAAGGGCCGGATGTACATCGACCTCGCACCGGAGGTCCCCAGTCGGACCAACTCGCCTTACTTCAGCATTGCGGTTCTGCGCGTCCAGGATGCATCGATCCAACTGGCAGAGTGGGCCCGTGGCGCGAGTGAACCACCGGGTCGGGCCGCCCTGGAGGAGCGGGCGATGGTGCTGCTGAACGATGCGCAGGCCGCGGTCATGCGTCACCTCAACCGCAACGTCTTCCTGGCCCCTGAGCAGGAGGATGCTGAATGAGTGCGCCCTCCCGCCCGCTTCAGGACCGGCGTGCGCCGTACATCATGCTGGCGCCCTTCGCGTTGATCTTCCTGGTCTTCGTGGCCTGGCCGCTGTTTCAGTCCATCACGCTCTCCACCCAGCGCACCTTCGGTCCGGGCACCACAAAGTTCGTGGGCCTGGAGAACTTCATCGACCTTGCAGGCGACCCGATGTTCTGGATCGCACTGAAGAACACCGTGATCTTCACGCTCGGCTCGGTCCTGATCCAGTTGCCGCTCTCACTGCTGCTGGCCATGGCCCTGAACCGTCCGAACCTGAAGGGGCGGGCGCTCTTCCGGCTCATCTTCTTCTGCCCCGTCCTTGTCGGCATGGTGTTTGTCGCCATGATGTTCAGCCTGCTGCTGCAGCGCGGCTCCGGTGGCGTTCTCAACCGCATGGCGGACCAGGTTCTTGAGAGCCTCTTCCTCTATGACCTCGCGGGCGCGATCTTCAAGGATCCCTGGCTGACTTCCGCGAACATCATCAACTTCCCGTGGCTGGAGAAGTACGCCATGTGGGCGCTGATCGTGGCCGCCCTGTGGATGTTCGTCGGCTACAACATGGTGTACTTCCTCGCGGCGTTGCAGAACGTCCGCAAGGACCTGCTCGAAGCCGCGACCGTGGACGGTGCCAATGCATTCCACCGCTTCCGGCACGTGACGCTGCCGGCCATCCGTCCCGTGGCCAGCTTCGTGGTGCTGCTCTCGATCATCGGCAGCTTCCAGCTCTTTGAACTCCCGTTCTTCATGTTCGGCGGACCGGGTTACGAGAACCGTGGGCTGACGGTCGTGATGTACCTCTACCAGTCCGGCTTCGAGACGGGTGATCTCGGATACGCCAGCGCCATCGGCTGGATCCTCGCTCTCATTCTCATGGCCTTTGCGCTGCTCCAGTTCATACTGGCCCGCCGCGATGAGGGGACGCTCGAATGAAGCATCGCCACGCCATCATGATGACGTGCATCTACGTCACACTCGGTGTCGGGGCCGTGATCACGTTCCTCCCGTTCCTGTGGATGTTCACATCATCCTTCCGCACCAACGCCGGCTTCTTCGACACGTACTTCCTGCCTGTCGATGCCGACGAGAACATCGCGTGGAGTCAGCTGACATTCACGCACTATCACAAGCTGCTCTTCGAACTCGGCTTCGGACGCGCCATCCTCAATTCCATCTTTCTCTCCTCCGTCACCAGCGTGATCGCAACGCTCTTCGCGGCCATGGCCGGATACGCACTGGCCCGGTTCCAGTTCCGCGGACGCGGCTTCGCGCTTTTCGTGGTGCTTGCGATGCTGATCGTTCCGGCGCCGCTGCTGCTGGCACCGACGTACCAGCTCATGTACGACCTCGGCCTGATCGATACGTATCACGCACTCATCCTGCCCGCGGCGGCCCCGGCCTTCGGCGTTTTCCTCTTCCGCCAGGCGACACTCTCATCGGTCCCGTCACAGTTGCTCGAGGCGGCACGGATCGATGGTTGCGGCGAGTTCCGTATCTTCTTCACCATGGCACTGCCGCTGCTGCGTCCGATGATCGGCGCGTTCCTGCTGATCACATTCCTGTGGTCGTGGAACAACTTCATCGGGCCGCAGGTGATGCTTCAGGATGTCGATCGCTTCCCACTCGCGGTTGCTGTGGGCAACCTCAAGGGCCTGTATTACCAGGACTACGGGCTCCAGATGGCCGGCACCCTGATCTCGATCCTCCCCGTCATGCTCCTCTTCCTGATGCTGCAACGCGACTTCATCTCCGGGCTGACAGCGGGCGCAGTGAAGGGGTGAGTCAGGCATTCATCTCCACGCCGGGATCACCCCAATCACGGACACATCGTGCCCCAGTTGGCGAGGACCTCATTCAGATCGGAGAAGTCCACTGAACCGTTGCCGTCGAGGTCACCATCAGGACCTGCTGTCGCCCAGTTGACGAGCACGATGTTCAGGTCGGTGAAGTCGACGGTGCCTGAGGCGTTTGCGTCACCCGGGCACGCCGGTGCAATACGGATGAGATTGGCGGGGTTTGACACTGTTCCGTTCTGTACGAGCGCCTGGTAGTAAACCGGGCATGCATCGTTGTTGAGCGTTGCGCCCGCGTCGATCGTGAGCGTACCCACATACACGGCCTCACACACACCCTGGCCCATGCCGTCGTTGTCACGCGCATCGACAATCGTCACGGTGGTGAGAGTCGGACCGATGCGGAGCGCTCCGATGGGGAAGTGACCGGCAGCCCGCATCAGCCCATCATCCGTCGCGCCGATGTCGACGCTCATGGCCTCAAGTGTCTGCGTGGACAGGCCTGCCATCTGGACCGCGGCCGTCTCCAGGTCAATGTCATTGAAGTCCGTTGATACCAGGTCAAGATGACCACCGACGGCAAGTCGTGCCCCGGCGTCCGGCAGATGCAGCACCGCGCCCGCGGAAGGTGCGATGTCACCGGCGACGAAGAGGCCGTGAGGTGCGGGGCCGCCGCGACTGCTGACGTCACCGATGACACTGCCTGCGCCTGTCAGTGACCCGACGATGAGGAGCGTTCCGGACTGCACGGTGATGGTGCCTTCGTTGGTCACGTCGCCGGTCGCCTGGGAGTCATCGATCACGATCCACTGGCCGTCATTGGCGAAGGCTGGTGTATCAAGGACCCCGAAGCCGGTGACAGTCGAGATGGAATCGTTCTGAATGGTGGGGGTGGCAAGGGTGCCACCGAGCAGTTCGACCATCGCGCCGCTGGTCGCGTTCAGCCCCGCATCAATCCCCGCGGTCCCGTTGGCATGGACGCGGAGTGTGCCGTTATGTACCACGGTCGCCGCGGCCACATCCAGCACTGATCCCGCCGCCACGTCGATGACACCATTGGCGTTGTTCAGGACAAGCGATCCGGCAAGGCGCAGTGTCTGACCCGTCTGACTGGCGACCATGCCGTTGTTGATGACATCGTTGAGGATCTCGCCGTAGCCATCGACGGCGCCTCCTATAGCGATGTTGATGGTGGCGCCGTCGAGGTCACCACCCGTCGGCTTCAGTGTGCCACCGGAACCGATGGCGAACGCCTCGGCAAAGAGCGAGGCGCCACTTCGCACTTCCAGTGCATGGCCGCCGCCGGTGGAACTCAGGTTCAGGCTGCAGACGCTGGCGGCGGTGGGGGACTGGATCAGAGTGGTCATCGCGCCGGGCATGGGGTTATCGAGCACGGCATCGCCGAGAGGCGGCCCGAGCGGGGACCAGTTGGGCTGGAAGGCCCAGTTCCCACCGTCGGAACCGATCCACGTGAACAACATGAAGCCACCCTGGCATTCATCGGGAATACCGTTGAGATCACAGTCCTCGCTGTTCCCGACAAGGATGTCCACGTCGTCCGGCGTGCCGTTCGAATTGCAGTCGTTCTCGCACTCGTCCGGAATGCTGTTGCCGTTGAGATCGAGGCTGCTTCCGATTGCGATATCGCAGTCATCCGGCACACCGTTCGTGTTGCAGTCGATACCAAGTTCACACTCATCCGGAACACCATTCATGTCGCAATCGGGGCTGAATCCGCTGGCGATGTCACATTCATCCGGGATGCCGTTGGCATTGCAGTCGAGGCTGACACCCATGCCGATGTCACAGGCATCAAGCTGCCCGTTCGTGTTGCAGTCATCACCTGCTTCGAGTTGCCCCGCGGCACCAGTGATCGAGTTGTAGTACAGGTGCAGGCCATTGAGGATGATGCGCCCGGTCGTGTCCTCGAAGATGAGTTCATCGACATACAGGGCCTCTGCGCTGCCCGCGGCTCCATCCCGATTGCCGTTGTTGATGTTGTCCACGAGCATGACGTTGGCGCCGGGCGCGATGATGAGTCGTTCGATCTCGAAATTGCTCGTGAAGCCGGATCCGACATCCCCTTCGTCCTCGCCCGCCACTTCGAGTGTCGCAGGCATGCCGGGGTCACACGGATCGAGTCCCGAGCCGCCGGTCATGCGCAGGGCGCCCGAACTGTTGAAGTTGAAGAGCACCTCGGAAGTGATGCTGTAGGCAAACTCGTCTCGGATATTCAGCGTCGATCCGTTGTTGACGATCAGTGACTGGGGCGACTCAATACGACCGAACTCGATGTCTGCATCGCCTGAAAGCGTCAGACTGTTGGTCACGTCCAGCGTGCCGCCACCACTCCCGACAGCGCCGTCGAAGGTCAGGCTGTTTGTTGCTTCCATGAGTCCATCAACGATCACCGTGCCCCCGATGTCCGTCGTCGTGGTCGTGAATGTGATCACAGAACCCGCATCGCACATGAGCGTGCCATTGTTGACGATGCCCCAGATATCATCGAACTCGAACTCGCCACCGGTCGTCGCGTGCATCAGCCCGTTGTTGGTCACGCGCATGACATTGCTGGTTGTCAGATCGTTGAAGCGAATGCGCTTACCGGGATGCTCGGCACGGATCTCGCCGTCGTTGATGACGTCCGTGGGGAAAGAGGATCCGCCCCGGAACTCGCCGGGGCCACCGCGAACAAGCTGGTCGGGTCCGATCCTCAGGTCCCCGAGGTTGGGCACGTTGAACGTGTGGAGCGAAGTCGACGTGGAGGAGACATCCGGATAGAGAATCGTCCCCGTCCCGGTGACATCGATGCTTCGCTCAGCAAAGATGTCCTCCGAGCCGGTGTCGGTATCGAACTGAATCACACCGTTGTTGGTGACATCCTGCGTCAGCAGCAGGTCATCATTCGAAATCTGCAGCACGCCATCGTTCATCAACTGACCCGGCGCAAAGTTGGTTGAGAGCAGCTCGACCGTCGCATCCGCGCTGATTGTCAGGCTCGTCGTCTTCACCGATCCGGAGTTGAGATCCACGATGACCGTGTAGGGTGTTCCCGCACCGAGCAGCACGTCGTAGGCCAGGAAGTCCGAGTTGGAGGGGAACAAGTCACCCGGTGAGAGCGCGCTCCAGCAACCCGTGGTACTCCAGGTCCCGGTGCTGCACGTCCAGGCAGGCGAAAATGACTTACCGGATCCGCCTCCATTGTCGATGATCTGCCCCGGGCTGCCCACAAGGCTCCCGTAGTACAGGTGATGCCCATTCAGGTTGATCAGTCCGGCTCCGTCGAGGAATTCAACCGTACCGACGTACAGGGCTTCGGCGTTGCCACCGGCGCCGCCGCGATTCCCGTTGTCGACGGCGTCGAAGAGGTTCACCTTCGCACCGGAGCCGATGATGAGGTGGGGGAGATCGAAATTGCTGGTGTAGCCACCGGCGGTATCACCGTCATCCCGACCCGCGATCTCAATACTCGCAAAATCCTCGTACTCCGTCGGCATGGCCGCGGCACCTCCGGTCACCAGCAGCGCCGACCCCGCCTTGAATTCGAACGACGACTCACTCGTGAGCGAGTGCGTGTAGGCCTCTGTGACGGTGACCATCGAGCCGGCTTCGACCATGATGCCCGCATCGTTGTGATCAACGACCCCAAAGCTCACATCGGTGGCGCCGGTGAAGTTCGTCTGCGCCGTCGTCGAGAGCACACCGCTCCCCATGCCCGTCGCGCCGACAAGCGTCAATGCACTGTCGGCCTCAAGGCGGCCATCGATCATCAGCGTTCCCCCAAGATCCGCGATGGTCGTCGACAGGACGATGAATGAAGCCGCATCGCACGAGATCTCGGAGTTGTTGTGGATCGCGGCGATGTCATCGAACGTCACGATGCCGCCGTTCTCGGCCCGGATCAGGCCATCATTCGTCACTTCAAGGAGGTTGTCCGAGTCATCATCTGCAAACTCGATGGACTTGCCGGGCGTATTGGCGAGCACCGTGCCTTCAACGACCACGTCGGTGGTGGACGACGTGCCTCCACCGATACCGCCGGGCCCGCCCGATACGGTCTGGTCCGGACCGATGGTGAGTGTTCCGCCATTGGGCACATCAATGGAGTGCTGCGGCGCGGATGACGAGATATTCGGAAAGACAATCGATCCAGTACCGAGAATGGAGAGGCTTCTCTCCAACGAGATGCTTTCCGTTGATGTATCGAGGTCGAACTCGATCGTACCGTTGTTGATGATGCTCTGAGAGAGGATCAGTTCGTCGCTGTTGATCTCGACGATCCCGTCATTGATGAGAAGGTTGGGGGAGAAGTTCGTCGAGAGCAGCGTCAGCGTGGCGTCCGAGGAGATACTCATGCTGGTGACTTCGACTGAACCGGCGCCCACATCGACCATCACGTCGTATGGTGAACCTGCGGGCAGAATGACGTCATAACCGATGAAGTCGCTGTTGTCGGGAAAGATGTCCGCACCCGCGAGACCGCTCCAGCATTCGGTGGTGCTCCAGCTTCCGCTGCCACAAGTCCAGGTCGGCGTGAACCCCTTGCCGGACCCGCCGCCATTGTCGACGATCTGGCCCGCGCTCCCGATCAGGTTGCTGTAGTAGAGGTGATGGCCGTTCAGGTTGATCCGGCCTGCCCCGTCGAGGAACTCAACAGTGCCGACATACAGGGCTTCCGCGTTGCCGCCTGAGCCGCCGCGATTGCCGTTGTTGACCGCGTCAAACAGGTTGACCTTCGCACCGGGTCCGATGACGAGGTGCGGCACGTTGAAGTTCGAGGTGTACCCCGAGGCGATGTCCCCGACATCCCGACCCGCAACTTCAAAGCTCGAGAAATTGAGGTAGTCGTTGGGTGCCGCGGCGGTCCCACCCACGGCCACGACCATCGATCCCGGAAGGAGGTCGTACGCGGACTCGCTCGTCAGTGTATGTGTGTAGCGCGCATTGAATGTGAGCGCAGCCCCATTCTCAATCATCAGCCCGCCGCTGTTGTGATTCACCGTTCCGAATTCGGCACTCGTACCTCCAGCGAACGTGAGGTCTCCGGTGACATACAACTCACCAGCCCCGATGCCACTGGCCCCGTCAATCGTGAGATTGGTGTTCGAGTTGAGCAGCCCATCAATAAGGAGCGTGCCGGAGAGGTCTGTCGTTGTCGCATTCAGAAAGATCTCCGACGCGGCATCGCAAGTGATGATGCCGTTGTTGATGATCTCGGCGATGTCGTCGAATTCGAGACGTGCTCCGGAGGTGGCGGCGAGTTCGCCACCGTTGATGACGCGAAGCACGTTGCCGGAGGCGAAGTCCGTGACCTCCAGGGTCATGCCGGGCGTATCAGCACGGATCGTGCCATCGTTGATGAGGTCAGTCGGGAAGTTGTTGCCGCCGCGAATCTGCCCGGGTCCACCATGGATGAGGTGTCCGACATCGTTGGTGGTGGTTTCGAGATTTGGCAGAAGGAGTCGATGCGTGGAGGTGGACCCCCCGGGCACATCGGGGAATGTCAGGCTGCCGGTCCCTCCGATGACGAGGCTGGGCTCACGGACCTCGATGGTCTCGGAACCAACATCGGGATCGAAGGTGATGTTGCCGTCGTTGATGATGTCGTCATCGAAGTACAGATCGTCGTTGCGCACCTCGATGACACCGAGGTTGGTAAGGATCCCCGGTGCGAAATTGGTGGAGTCGAGCCTGAGCGTCACGAGCGGCTCAACGTCCAGTTTCCGACAGGAGATGGATGAACTCGTGACGCTGATGGTGTACGCGCCCCCGGTCGTCGGAAGCGTGACGTCATAGAGGAAGGAGGCGCTGTTGTCGGGCTCCGTATCCGTTCCGCCGAGGACGTCCCAGCACCCGGAGATGCCCCAGTCCCCGGTGGTGCACGTCCAGTTGGATGTCACAATCGTCTGTGCGAACCCGGGACTCGAGCAGAGCGCGCACAACGCCAGCAACGACAACACTTTTTGTTCGGACACGGCAAACCTCCGGCAGCACTCCTTCAGCCAGTGTACCGGTCCGACTCTTCAACAAGAACAGCGTTGCTCCCCCCACTTCAGGGCAGGACGTGGAGCTGCTCAACGACGGCGGCGCAACGCCAGGGGCGAGGCGGCACCGAGCATCAACATGCCGGCGCCCGGACTGGGGATTCCGTAGGACAAGTCGTCCATCACGATGTAACCCGCGAAGCCGGGCGCATCGCCCACTTCGAGACGGGCGATCTCGGTGGTGCCTGCGAACCCGAAGAAGGTGTCCATCGAGAGCGTCGATTCGGTCGTGATCGTCGTGCTGAAGATCTCCGCATCAGAGGCATCGTACGCCGAAATCACGGCATCGCCGGATGCGACCGCGTCGAAGAAATCGACGCTCGAGACCTGGAAGCCCACCGCCGAGACGGGGACCGCGAACTCGAAGATGAGGCGGTCGTCCGCGTTGTACTGGAACAGCACATCGGAGGGCGCACTGATCGTGCTCGATACGCCGTAAGACACGCCCTCATCGGTTCCTGAGGCGACCGTGAAGTCCGAACTGATCACCGGCGCATCCGCGGTGCCTCCGGCCGGTGCGATCCCCTCGAAGTCCTCGGTCGCCAGGCCGGGATAATCCGCTTCGAATGCCGCTCGGCTGCTGTAGATTCCGCCGGCGGCCACGGTTCCAGTCACGGTCAGAAGCGTGGCGACCACGGTCATGCGCGATGCAATCTGCATTTGATCTTTCTCCTCGTCGTGTTCCTCTGTAGCAACCCCGATTGTGGGTGCCCACCTGTCAGAGTCAACGAAAAAGAGAGGGATCAGGGGTCAGCAGACATCGGATCTTCCAGAGATCAATCAAATTCACGCGCCCGCCAGAGCGCATAGGTCGCACAGCCGCGAAGCGCCAGGAGGCAGTCCCTGATCGCGTGAACCGGGATCTCAGCCACCGTGGGACTCAGACGCCCCTTGGCCCTGAACGCATCGAGGAAGTCATCGAAATCGCTGAGTTGGGGGGCGATCGCGGCGATGATGCCACCGCCGAGCCAGATTCCGCCGCGCGCGAGCATGCCGAGCCCGACATTCCCCACCTCGGCACCGTAAATGCTCAGGAAGAGTTTGAGTGTCCGGACACACAGTTCCGACTCACCGGCGAGTCCGGCTTCGGTGATGGTGCGCCCATCGATCTCACCGGACCCTGTGCGATCGATGACCGAGGGCACCTCCGTCATGCCCTTGCAGTCGCGCAGAAAGCCATAGATGTTCACCACCCCCGGACCCGAGACCACCCGCTCGTAGCTCACTCGCCCGAAGCGTGCAGTCAGGTGCTGGAGCAGTTCGAACTCCAGTTCGTTTCGCGCGGCGAAGTCGGTGTGACCACCCTCGGTCGCGAAGGGGATGTGTCGGCGGCCGTTCCAGAACAGTCCCGCCTCACCGAGCCCCGTGCCCGCCGACACGATGGCGCGATTGCCTTCGGCTGGCGTGCCGGGGTTGATCGTGATGACATCGTCAGAGTCCAGCGTTGCAATGCCCCAGGCCGCCGCCTCAAGATCATTGATCAGGCCGACTTCGGAGAGACCCAGCGAGTTCGCAAGGGTGGCTGAGTCGATCTTCCATGGGAGGTTGGTCGCCTCGCAGCGACCGTCGATGATCGGTCCGGCGATACCGAATGCCGCGGCCTCGATCGGTTCATCATGCTTCTCCCGGTAGCGTCGGATGTGCTCGTCCATTCCGGCGGCGCTGTCGCTCGCGAAGATCTCGACGTCACGTACCGTGGGGCGAGGACCATGCAACTCCGCCAGGGCGAGCCGCGTGTTCGTACCTCCGATGTCACCGGTGAGAATCATGATCGTTCCGTCACGAGAGGCACCCGACGGATCTCCAGTGCCCGAAGGGAGGCCGATTGTACACGGCTCGGGGCACACTTCAGATTCGGTTTCGGCCGATTCGCCGGTGCAGGTGGGGATCGGACCTATCCGGAGACCGGATCCGACGACGATGCTGCGAAGAGCGTCCGGAGCCATTTGCTGCCGGGGGCAGCGTAGGGACGAAACGTGCTGGCGCGGCTCTCCTCATCATTCCAGAGGATGGCGCGATTGGGTCCGAGGCGCGACGCGAGGGGCGAGTCGATGAGTGCCGTCGAGTCCATCACGCTCATCTGGAAGACAATGCGCTGGTCGAACTCGTGAAGCGTTCGTCGCTCAAGTGTCCGCTCCATGTTGGTGACGGAGTCGCACCAGGTCATCACGTGGATACCAACCTCGGGTCCCTGCTCCAGGATCCTGGCGAACAGCACATGCGCGGGTTCCCCATCGTCATCCGACATGGAGAATGAGAAGTCATCAGACCGACGCAGGTCGCGGAAGCGTTGCAGTGCATGGATGAGGATGAGGATCGGCGGTTCGGCGGAAGACTCCGTGTCCTGCCGACGCTTCAACTCCGCAGCCACCTCGAGCAGAAGACCCTCGGCGTCAGCGGGTCGACCGGTGCGGCTGTCGACGGGCAAGGACGTGGCCAGTTCGGCAAGGCCCTGGATCGCGTCGGGCGCATCGGGCGGTGTGCCATCGAGCATCACGAGTTGCGCACCGGGATTGGCGGCTTGCTGTGCCGCGAACGACACGGCTGCCATCGAGGTGATGGCGTGTGCCGCGTCGGAGCGCTGACCGATCGCGATCACATTGGCGCCGCCCTGGCGGCGAAGTTCGACGGCAGTCGACTTTGCGATCGCAGTCGGCTCACCGAGGTACAGTCGCACCGGATCGACCGGGGATGGCGGCGCCGCAGCAACGACGAGCGCGGCATTGCGCGCCGGGTCGGCAGGCACGTTGCCTTCGAAGACGATCGTTTCCCGCGGCTCCAGACCTCGGGTCGAAGACAGGTCATCGACGGTGTTCAGCGCCGCATCGCGTTCGGCGGAGGGGAGCCAGACGATCTGGAACGGGCTGTTGCCCTCCACCCGTCCGGCGGCATTGTTGTAGATCGCTTCGCCGGGGCGTTCGAGCAGCCGGGCCGCGGCGTTGTCTTCACTGAGGATGTGATATGAGTCCTGCTCATCACATTGCAGCGCGATGCGCACGTTCATCTGCCCCATGGTGGTGCGCGTGATCGAGTACGCACCTCCCAGCGTCTGTGAACCGAGGAGCACGTGCATGCCGAAGGCGCGCCCCTGACGAACCAGCCGATCGAGGAGCAGCGACGACTCCTGGGCAACGGTGTCATCCTCGACGAACAACTCCTGGAACTCGTCGATGACCAGCAGCGTACGGGGCATCGGTTTGCCGGAGGCGGTGCGATAGTCGGGCAGACTCTGCACGCCGAGATCGCGGAACGATTCGCCCCGCCGGGTCAGTTCCTCATCAAGTCGTCTCAGGACGGAGAGGCCGAATTCACGGTCCGTCTCGATGGCGACGACTCGTGCATGAGGGATGTAGTGCCGCGCGTAGGTGCGAAACTCGACACCCTTCTTGAAGTCAACGAGGTAGAGTTCGAGTTCATCCGGCGAGTACCACAGGGCCGCATTGGTGATCAGCACGTGCAGGAGGGTGGACTTGCCTGAACCGGTCTTGCCCGCAATGAGGGCGTGCTGCATGGTTCCGGCACCCAGTTCAAGTTCCTGAAGGCGCGTGGCACCCTGGCGGCCGAGCGGGATGCGGATGGTCTGGGCCGCGGAGCGCGACCAGAAGTTCTCAGCACTTGGTGTGACGGCTGAGAAGGGCACATGTACGCGCGTGGAGTCTGTGGCGGAAAGACCGACCGCATTCAGGAGGTGTGTGGTCCGGTCTTCCGAGGGCAGCGCCGGCGGATCGACCTTCGAGGGTGTCAACTCAGGCCGCCGAAGTGCGATGCCTTTCGCCGTCGACTGTATCACGACGGAGGCGCGGCGAAGATCATCGAGCGCGATGGTATTCGGCGGTTGGCGCGAGAGATCCGCGATGACGATGACGTGCACACCACACCGGGCGCCGCTCTCAACGATGCTGGCGAGTTTTGATGCCGCCACGTCGCTGAGATTGGTCGGGAAGTCAGCGAGGACCAGGAACCGGTACGGTTCGGCGATCTCGCCGGCCTGCACGTTGTAGTCTTCGATGCTCTGGAACTCGTTGCGGAGGTACTTCTGGATCACGCGCTCCATGTGCTCGGTCAGGTCCGTGAGCCGCTCTTCAATGTGACGCGCATCTGTCCAGATCCGTCCGGTGATCAGTCGCTCTTCGTGATCGGCAAGGTGCATGAACGCCGCGAAGTTCTGCCCGAGACCGACGGGGTCCACGACGGTGAGGCGGATCTTGCCCGTCGGGAGCGCGGTCAGGAGGCGCAGCATGGCCTGCCGCGCCAGTTCGAGTGCGGCCTCCCGGCCCTCGGCGTCGGTCTCGATGATGAGTGATCCGACGCGAGGGAACTCCAGTGCGATGGGTAGACGAAGTTCGCGGGGCCCGTACCAGGGGAGTCGTTCGTCATCCGACAATCCGCCGGGCAGTTCTTCAAGAATGACGGGCAATGCCGCGATCGGCACACACTCGGGATAGTGCGTGGAGGGCACCCATCCTTCCCACGAGGTCGAATCAAAATCCGGCGCGATCTCCTCGCGCATCTGCTGCAACGAGGTTGACACCGTGATCAGTTCACGGGATCGCTCGGACCACCATGCCGTGAGTTCGGCAAAGTGGTCCTCGGCGTGCTTCCGGGCGGCAGCGACGACCTGCTCCCGGTGCTCGCGCGCATCGGTCGTGTTGTGATCAAAGGTCGCGGTCGTACTCTCTTCGACCTGCGCCCGCTGCTCCTCCGCGGCCCGGATGCCGGTGTCCCGCTCCTGCTGGAGGCGGGCGCTTCCTGATTCCAGTTCGTGACGCAGTTCTTCACCCCGCGTCGTGACAAGGTCCTGCAGAGCATCGAGACGCTGCCGGCGCTCCTGCTCAATGCGCTTGATCTCCTCCTCGCGAGCCCCGAGGACGCGGCCGCGATCTGCTTCGTAAACGGCTCGTCCGAGATGATCGGCGATCGCCGCGTTCTTCCACGCGGTCCGCAGGCCGCTTGAGATCGCGTCCCCGAGGTCGTTGATGCGCTTCGCCGCGACATGACCGAGGATCAGCTTGAGCGGCAGCGCCAGCACAACTCCAATCGCGGCGCCGATTGCCGCCGTCATCCACGGTTCCCAGTCCAGGTTGAGTTCGGGATGGAAGAACCACCCGGCCGCCCCCAGTCCGGCGATCAGGACGAGCGCAAGCACGACAAAGCCGCCACCGTAGGCAAGTCGCGGCGACAGCAGGTTCGCCCAGCGTGACAACAGTTCATCCGCGTCGTCCGCAGCCTGACGTGATGCTTCCACGAACGTTGTCGCTTCGAGGCCGTCGGTCGGTACGCTCTGATCGACAACGCCTCGGGCCGATGCCGGTGATTCATCGAGGTGGCGTCGGCCGCGAGGACCATAGTCCTGCGCGATCTGCTGCCGCTGTGCCTCGTAGTCCTGGAGCGACTTGTCGATCTCGGTGATGCTGTCGCGGAGCGCTTTGCAGGTGGCGTCGATCTGCCTCTGATCACTCTCGGCTACCGCGTCGCAGAGCCACACGGCTTCCCGGGCATCGCGTTCGATGGTGGATTTCTCATCAGATGCCTCAGTCTTCAACTTGGCATGCTCGACCTCAACCCGGGTACGGGTCTCCCGATGCTCTGACTCGAAAGCCTGACGCAACTCAGCAACCCGGGCATCACACGCCTCGCGCGCCGCGGCGAGGGCTGCATCGCGAACAGCCGCGGCGTCCCGGGTTCGTGCCGCGTACTCTGCCTCGGCCTGCTTCAGCGTCTTCTCGAGCGTTGTGCGATTCTCGTTCTCCTCGGCATGTCGCCGACTCAGCGCGTCGCCGATCCCGGCGACGGTGGTGACCACGCGCGACACCACGGGGCCGAAGTTCGATGTCCTGCTGCCGTTGTCACCCATCACGATCACATTCCCTGCGGGCCCGGTGGATGGCCTCGTTGATCTCGTTCATCGCCGACGTCGCAGCCCGGATCATAGTCGGCAGGTCATCAAGATACTCCTCGCGGAACTTCTCGGCTGCCGCGTCATTCCACATCTCGTTCACTCGACTCCACTTCTGAAAGAGTGCGCGCTCGGCGTCATGCAGCACTCGGCCGGCGGACTGCACGCTCATTCGCCACCCTCCTGCCCCGGTTCCCCGACCCATCGTTCTTCACGGGCGTGGTCGAGGACCGCCTCAATCGTGGTCACCTCCGGATCGGCCTCCGTCTCCGGAACACTGCCGATCACGGTCCACCCGGCCCGCAGCCGGAGGATGTCGTAGAAGGACGATCCGGAGCGGAGGACTTTCGCGACGGGCACACGGAGCCATGCATCCGGAGGGGATTCGTCGAGGTGAAGCACGCGCCAGCCGGAATCACCCTCCGAAGCGGGAGAGTCCCGGTGCAAGGCCAGTCGTCCGGGCGTGCGGACGTTGGCTGCGACGAGAATCGAAGACCCGGCGGCAAGCGAACCGCGCGGGCAGAGGGTCCCGAGTCGGCGTCGTTGTTCGATCGGTATGGCACAACCAGGCAGTGCACTCATGTCGCCATCAGTCGCCGCGCTGATCTGCTCGTCATCGGGAAGCAGTTGTTCGATGCGGTCGCCCAATGTCGCGGCGATGTGTGCCGCGCCGGACCGCGCCATCGACTCGCCGGTCTCACTTCCGGAGCGTGCCATACCCGCGGCCTCGGCATCGTCTCCGAAGTCGGCCTTGCCGGGCTGGAGTGTGATGTACTCTTCCAGCCGTTCCATCATCTGCAACAGTGCATGTGATGCTCTCGGCAGCGTGCCCTGTGCGAATCGTGACAGTGGCTCGACGCGCCCCTTGTACATCATGGCTTCGCGATCGAGTTGACGTCTCCATCGCCTGGTCGCTTCGCTGCGTGCGCGTCCGGACTCGAGCCGTTCCTTCATGCGTGCCAGCTTCTTGCGTTCCTCCACCGTGGACTTCTTCTGGTTCGAGGTCTGGGCCACTTCGAGATCAATACGCGCCTTGACCACAGCCTGTTCGCGCTTGCGGATCTCCTGTTTCCAGTACGACGGGAGTTCACTCCCGATCAAGCGGGTGGCACGGGACACGTCAGCGTCCGCCGAGATGAGCGCACGCTGCACTTCTTCGCCGAACTCGATCAGCGCAGCACGCAGCTCCTGCAGAGCATCGATGGATGTCACCCGGGCACGACGTCTCATCGCTGGCTCAGGTACTCGTCAATGCGATCCGCCTTGCGGAGCAGGAACGGAACCTGTTCTTCGCTGACGCGCGTGAAGCGGGCGAGCGAACGCATCACCTGCTCAAACTCTTCGGCGAACTTGCGCTGCTCCTGGTCGCGCCACGTCTGGCTGAGCGTGTTGAAGCGGGACTGCATGGCACCGGCGCTCTTCGTGAGTTCCGAATTGAATCGCTTGAGATCACGGGCGAACTGACGCAGCTCACCGGGGTCAACAACAGCCTTGGCCATCCTGTCACACTCCTTCCGCAGGGCACTTCGCATGGATTATACGGTTCACGGGACAGGCCGCGGCGGACATTGCGGATGTTCAGTCGCGCTGCGGCTGCTGGGGCGCGCGAAGCGCAAGTCCTGCCAGTGCCAGTGGGATACAGACGTATCCGAGCATCCTGAGGGCATTTCCGTAGCTCGTGGCGGCGGCGATCGCGGATGTCAGCCATGGACCGATGGCCGTACCGGCGACCATGAATGATGTGAGTACCGCGCGGATTGCCCCGTGATGAGGGCGTCCGAAGAAGCGTGCGAAGAGCGTGGAACCGCAGACGAAGATCAGTGCCTGGCTCATTGCGAGACAGAGCATGGCGACCCAGGCCAGCGTGATGCCGTCTGCCGCTGCAAACACGAGGCATGACGCACCGAGCAGCGCGGAGGCGGAGGCAATGAGCCAGCGAGGTGCGATGCTGTCCGTCAGGACACCGACGACTGGTGAAGCGATCCCACTGGCGATGGCGAAGACCATGAGCAGTTGATCATCGGCGCCCTCCGCCAGTCCGATGCCGTCGCCGAACTCGCGCAGGAAGAAGACGAAGGCGGTTCCGATGAGTGCGTTGGCGACCATGGCTGCAGTCACCAGCCAGAAGGCCGGCGTCGCCATCGCTTCGAGTCGCGTGAAGCACACTTCGTCCGGAACGTCCTCCGGTTCGGGGTCGTCGACAAGATCCAGAGCGACCGGCTGTTCGGTTGCCATGCCGGCAAGGAGTTCGGCATCGGGATGTGCGTGCGGGTGAGTCGCCGGCTCACCGGTGGGTTCGACGCCATCGACGCGCTGGCCGATGTCTTCAGGACGGCTGCGATGGAGGAAGACAACGAGCGGAATCATGGCGACCCACACGCCGACCCCGAGCAGTCCGTAGGCGGTCTTCCAGCTGTAGGCGCCGATCATCCAGGTGGTCAGGCTGGGCAGGAAGAGAATGGCGATCGGCATCGACAGGGACTTGATTCCTGTCGCGGTCCCCAGCCGACGTTCGAACCACATCGCGACCGAGTGACTCGCGGAGAGACCCAGCGCGCCCTGTCCCATGAAGCGCAGGAGGAAGTAGCACAATCCGAGCGTCCAGGGACCGCTGGCGAAACCGATGAGCCAGCATGAGATGCCGAGGCCCACGGCGGAGATGCCCATGATCACCCGCGGCCCGAAACGGTCGGACAATCGCCCGACCCACAGGAGGACGACGGCGGACATCGCGGTCGCGATGCCGTACGCCAGGGCCAGCGCCGTATCACTGATCCCGAGGGATTCCTGGATTGATGCGTTGAACTTCCCGACGAGGTAGGACTGGCCGGGCGACGTCGCCATGATGGCAACGGACGAGATGGCAAGGACAACCCAGCCGTAGAACATGGGCTGAGGGTAGGCCACCGGGGGACTTCCGGCCAGCCGCCAAAGAAAACAGCGTGCCCGGTCAGGCACGCTGTCTTCAAGCGATCTGCAAAGAGATCAGGTGCTCATCGACGACGGCGGAGTCCGACCAGTCCGATGAGGCTGAATCCGGCGATGGCTCCGGGGGCGGGAATGCCCGCGGCGACCAGCGCATCACCCACGTCTGCACCCGTGAGATCAGCGCTCGCCAGACCGTTGTTGAGCAGGAATCCTGCGAACTCCGAGGAGACAAGCAAGTTTGAGGTAATGCTCAGACCGGTATCGTCGGCCGTCAGCGCGGTGGGATTCTCAACATCGAAGAGGATCGCGGCGATACCCGTCGTGCTTTCGACGAAGAAGCCGCTTCGGGCTCCCCCGACTCGCGTGGCGTCGAAACCGATGCGGAAGTCGCCGACTTCAACGGTGTCGCCGTTGAAGAAGACGGATCCGGAGTGATCAATGGCGCCACTGAAGGCGGTGAGTCCGGAATCGTATGAGAATGTCGTGGAACTGGTGATCGGGAATGCCACGCTGTTCATGCCGAGATCGCCGGGGGCGATGGCTTCGGCGGAAACGCTCGACATGTCGAGGCTGGCCGCGGACGACAAGGTTGCCATGTCGAGCAACACGTTGGTCTGTCCGCCGGTGACATCAAAGTCTTCGGCCTGGGCCGTTGTGGCCAGTCCAAGCGCAGCGACAGCCGTCAGCAAAGTGCCGGGGGTATACACATTCATCTTTCTGATCTCCTCTGATCTGACTCCAGAATTGCCGGGTGCCGTGCAACACCCTCTCAGACCCGTACTCGCCGTGCCGGATGGTCCGGATTCGGCCGATACCGAAAAAATCAATCCGGTGAGGCTGTTCGCCGGACGTCCGTGGCATGCGGTGCACGGCGATACGGGTTGGCCGAGATGCTCAGAGCCGCTGGCTCGTAGCGCATGATCTCGACACCGATGTTCAGACCGAGCATCAGACCGGCCTTCGATGCGTGGTAGATCGCAACGCGCTCATCCATCATGTCGTGCTGACTTCGACCGGAGGCACCGGCAACACCCATGCCCGAGATCGCAGGCGACAGTGCATCGCCCTGGTAGGCTTCGAGCGTGGCGCGGTCGCGGAAGATGAGAAGAACATCATATTCGTGCACGCCCATCTGGAGGCCCCAGTTGGTCGCGTTGACCGTACACCAGCCGATGTGCGTACCCTCCGGACTGTAGGCGACTCCGCGCCCCCAGCGTCCGCCGCTGAAGCCGCTGCCCCATTCGTCCATCGAGGGGAAGATGACGTACCCGCCCGAATTCCGCATCTCCTCACCGATCTCGGGATGGTGATAGGCAAACCACGCGGCGGACCGCTCGGCATCACGGATCAACTCCACCCGAACCTCCGGATGAGGCGCGGTGCGGCATGCCGAAAGGAGCGACGCTCCGAACGCCAGGCACGCGCAGGGGATGCGCATGGAGCGGACGGAGCGTCGTGTCGCTGTGCGAGACGGCATCTCTCTCGTTTTCGGATCTCAGCGGGCGGGAACTGCCGTTTTTCTACTTCGACGCTTCGCCGCACGCCATTTCCCAAGCAGACAGGACCTGGTTGAAGTCGTTGAAGTCCACGTTGCCATCGGCGTTGACGTCACCCTGAGGTGCGTTGTCGTCCCAGGCGGCGAGCACGATGTTGAGGTCGGCGAAGTTCACCTCGCCGTCGCGATCCAGGTCGCTTGAGCAGCCCATGCCGAAGTGTGTCATGAAGAAGTCAACAGTCGCCTGATTCGCCATACCGCCCAGATTCTCATGCCCTGCATCCGGGACGATGATGAGTTGATTGGGTACGCCCGCCATATCGCAGGCGGCTGCGAGCCGCTCACTCTGTGCCTGGGGAACGGCCCTGTCCATGGCTCCGTGGGCGATGAGCATTGGTGGATCATCGGGTGAAGCGTGGAAGATCGGGCTTGCGGAGTCGATGCGAGCCGTGAACGGCTGGTGAATTGGTGCTCATTCTCAGAAACGGCGATCTGAGGCGTCTCAGGCCGGTTGTGGCGGCCGTGCCGCGGGCCACGTAAGGTGGCGTCATGGGCGATCGCTATCCCATCCCGGCTGACACCACGGTGCATGAAATCGAGATTCAGCGAAGTCGGTTCCGCGCCTCCGTCGCGCCGGCGGCCTCCGTTGAAGAAGCCCGCGCGTTCATCGACGACATCCGCACCGCCGATCCGGATGCGACGCACCACTGCTGGGCGTATCTCATTGGCCCGCCGGCTTCGTCGGATCGCGTCGGCATGAGTGACGATGGCGAACCGCACGGCACTGCCGGGCGTCCCATGCTGCATGTCCTGAGTCACAGCGGCATCGGCGACGTGGTTGCGGTGGTGACTCGATGGTACGGCGGCGTGAAACTCGGCACCGGCGGTCTCACGCGCGCGTACAGCGATGCGGTGCGGGAAACTCTTGAGCAAATGTCGACCACCGAGCGCATCTCGTGGGCGCATCTGCGCGTGTCGATCGACTATGCGGCACTCGATCCACTCAAGCGCCTGCTTCCCGATCTCGAAGCGGAGATCCTCGACGAGACCTATGCGGACCGCGTCACTCTCGCGCTGCGCGTCCCCGAGGAAGGCACCACCCACTGCATCCAGCGCATCACGGAGATGTCGAACGGATCGGCGGTGATTGAGAGCACACAGGGATGAGCAGCGTATGATCTGGCCCGGCGGGTTCGCTGTTCTACTCGCTCCCTTCCCGACCGATCTCCAGCAGCAGATTCTCCGCAGAGCGGGTGCGCGAGTTGTCGGGCCCCAGGGCGCCCCTGAGGATGGAGACGGACTCGACCAGAAGTGATCTGGCTTCAGGCAGGCGCTGTTCTCGGATCAGGCACTCGGCATAGTCATGCAGGAATCGACCGAGCAGTTCATGATTGGCGAGGCCCCGACGCGCCCGCTCAAGAACGCTGCTCCACAGCGCGTTCGCCTCACGCTGCTGCCCCATGCTGTGAAGTGTCGTCGCAAGGCCGGATTCCATGATGAGTGTGATCCGGTGCGTCTCGCCTCGAACGCGGCGTGCACGCTCCGCGGCTTCGGCCTGTATGGGGTACGCCTCGTCGAGTCGCCCCTGAAGTTGCAGACAACTGCCGACGTTGAACTGTGAATTGATCGTCGCCGGATGGTCGGGACCCAGCAGGCGCAATCGTCGAGCGTATGCCTCGCGCGAGTATGGCTCCGCGTCCTTGAGTCGCCCGAGCGATCGAAGCAGGTACCCCATGTTGTTGAGGGACGTCACTGTCTCAGGGTGATCGCTACCGAGAACTTCGCGCCGGCCGCGCAATGCCGCGTCGTAGTAAGCGATGGCTTCTTCACCCCGGCCCAGTTGCTCGATGCAGACGCCCAGATTCGCGGTGAGTGAGAGTGTCAGCCGATCAACTTCACCGAGCGCTTCGCGCGCCGCATCGAGTGCCCGCCGGTACATGGACTCCGCGCCCGGCAGGTCACCCTGCGTCTTGTACAGCAGGGCAATGTTGTTCATCGTCCGAATCGTCTCTCGATGCCGTTCCCCCAGGGCTTCCCGCAGCCCCACAAGCGCACGCTCGTACAACACGCGCGCCTCGTCGTATCGCCCTCGCGAGCGCATCAGGTAGCCGAGGTGATTACAAGAGGTCAATGTGTCCCGATGCTGCATGCCCAGTACGCGCTCACGACCCGACAGCGCCAGACGATGGTGCCGCTCCGCCTCATCAAATGCACCCAGTGCGTGCTCCGTCAACGCCAGTCCGCTCAATGACTCCAGCGTGCGTGGATCATCCTCGCCGTAGCGCTCACGTCGCACCTCCAACGTGCGCCTCCCCTCTTCGAGCGCACGCTCCAGCAATCCGAAGTTGCGATACAGGTCCGCCAGATCCTGACGCAGCGCCGAACCGATGTCGGGGAGATCGCTGAATTCCTCATCGATCGTGGCGGCGACACGCGCCAGCAGGTGTTCATCCAGGACTGCCAGTGCGATATCCGTCGCCTCGGGCCCGGTCATGGACGCATGTTCCGCCGATACCCGATCCGGTTCGATCGCCTGTGCGGCGCGCATGCCTTCGAGAATCGTCCGCCCCATGGCCTCCGGGTCCAGTTCCGAAAGCATGCGTGACTGGAACGCCGTTGTGATCTCCAGTTCCTGCGCGCGAGCCTCCGCACGAGCACGCTGCTCACGCTCCGCGTCCGCAAGCACGAGGGTCGCTATCAGACCCGCTGTCAGGGCCAGCAGGGTCGCACAGACGCCACCGACCAGGACCTTGTTGCGGGCTGTGAACTTCCTGAGCAGGTAAAGGCGGCTGCGGCTGTGCGCCTCCACCGGTTCGCCGCGAAGCCAGCGCCCGAGGTCACGTTGCAACGCATCCACGCTCTGGTAGCGGGCATCCGGATCCTCTGCCATGGCTCGGGCCGTGATGGCATCCAGGTCCCGCGGCAGGTCCGGGCGAACACCGCGCAGTCGCAGAGCCTCGGTGGTGGCGATCACTCGAATGGCGTCGGCGGGCCCTCGGCCGCGAATGTCGTACGGCAGTTCGCCACTCAGCGTCTCGAACATCATGGCGCCGAGGCTGTACACATCCGAGCGTTGATCGATCGCATCGGGGTCCGCATTCAACTGCTCAGGACTCATGTATGCAACGGTGCCGATGATCTGGCCCGCCTCGGTCCGCATCGTCACGCGATCGTCACCGGGGTCGACAAGTCGCGCGACCCCGAAGTCCAGGATCCTCGGCTGTGCGATCGACTGGTCATCTTCAGCCATCAACACGTTGGCCGGTTTCAGATCGCGATGAATGATGCCGCGACGATGCGCATACGCCACGGCATCACAAATGCGCAGGATGAGACCGACCCGCGCTTCGGTGCCGGGCTGATGGCTCTCGATGTACTCGATCAGCGGTGCACCATCGATCAGTTCCATGGCGAACCAGGGTGTTGTCCGATCCCCGACCTGCATCAGGCCGGCCTCAAAGAGCGGTGCGATCCCGGGATGTCTGAGCCGACCCAGCGCCTCGATCTCGAACTCGAAGCGACGACGACCAAGCGTCGACATGCCGCCCGTCCGCTGCACCTTCAAGGCAACGTCGCGCTGCGGGTGCGACTGGCGAGCCCGGTAGACGATCCCCATGCCGCCGCGACCAATCTCCTCGATGATCTCGTAAGGACCGATGCGATCGGGTGCCGCATCTTCATCGGCACCCAGCAGGCTCCAGCGTGGTGTCCAGGCGCCGGAGGTTCGTGCATCCGCGGCGGCGCTCTGGTCGTGCTTCTCCAGCATTCGTTCGAGGCGACTTCCGAGATTGGCCTCAACGGAGGTGATTCGTTCGATAACGGCCCGTCGCTCGTCACTGTCCATATCGCGCGCTTCAAGAAAGGCGCGCGTCAGGATGTCATGGTGCTCCGGTGTCATGCTCACCGGGCATCATCCATGTCCGCGGAGAGCCACGCCCGGGCGACGGACCAGTCATCTGCAATCGTCGACCGATGAACGCCCAGTACGGATGCCACTTCTTCGTTGGTGAGGCCTGCGAAGTACCGAAGCTTGACCACATCCGCCTGGCGCTGATTGAGCGCGGCCAGGCGCTCCAGGGACTGGTCGAGTGCCAGTACATCAATCTCCGCCACCGGCTCAACCGCTTCGAGACCCGCCTCCGAGAAGGTCACACGGACCCGATCTCCGCCGCGCTTCAGCCGTCCTCGGGTCCGCGCGTGGTCCACCAGCACTCGTCGCATCATCTCCGCGGCCACGGCGAAGAAGTGCACGCGATCGCGCCAGGTCGTGCGGTCCTGATTCACGAGTCGGAGATAAGCCTCGTGAACGACCGATGTTGGATCGAGCGTGTGATCGCGCCGCTCCTCTCGCATCATTTTGACGGCGAGGTGCCGCAGATCCTCGTAGACGAGGTTGACCAGTTGCTCGCTCGCTTCCCGATCGCCCGCCTGGATATCCCGCAGCAGCAGGGTCGCGGTCTTCCGGGGATCATCCATGGGCGTTTCCCATCAGAGGTCTTGAGACCAGAAGCTCCAGTTTAAGACGTCCGAAGAACCACTCAAGTGGTTAACAGGCAGCAAACACCATCGAGATCTGGTGGATGAGGAGCGCCGACCCGGTACGCGACCGATAGATAGAATGAGTGTCATGCTGACTCGCGTCTGCATCCTGATCATCGCCGCGACCGTTGTCGCGCACCCACTGCTCTCCGCCGTGCTGGGCGGCTGTGATTGCAGCAACTCGGTGGGGGCCTCGGTATCTGGCGTGATGATGGGCTGCTGCGATGAGCCGGTGGCGACAGATGAGCAGATGGCCTGCTGCTGTCTCGGCTCCTGCGATGCGTGTGCCCCAGCCTCTTCAGACGATGAGCGATCGGAGGACGACGATCGCCCCGATGGATGCGACTGCCCCAAGACCTGCTGCTCAAGCACGGTGAAGGTGCAACTCGCCTGTTCCGAATTTCGAGCCCCTCCTTCAGCCGGAGAGGACCCGCGGAACTGGTCGGGTATCTGCGAAGATGCCGATCCCTATCCCAGCCGTTCGCTCGCCGGACTTCTGAAACCACCGAGAACTCGCGCCGCCTGATCTGACGATCTGTCGAGTGCGCCCATCGATGGGCGCTCTCATGTGGCCGTTTCCGAGTTCTCGGAGAACCTGTCCCATGAACATTCAGAATGAGAGCAGCGTGTCGCGCGCGCCCATTACGCCGCGCCGATCACGCCTCGCGCCACTCATCCCCGCGTCTGTTGTAGCCGCGACGCTCGGGCTGATCGGCTGGTCCGCGTGGCCGACCCTGCGTCCCGTGCACACTGTGGAAGTGACACAGGCCGTATTCGACCGCGCTCATCACGAACCACAAGCTGCGATCACGACGGTCGCGAATCAACAGGCGGCCCGCGTCACAGTGCAGGCTCCCGGCTGGCTTGAGGCCGAACCCTTCTACGTGGCGTGCACCGCGCTGGCCGACGGGGTCGTCGAGAGCATCGATGTCCTGGAGGGCGAGTTCGTCGAAGCGGGTGACGTGGTGGCACAACTCGTTGATGACGACTCACGACTCCGACTCCAGCGGGCAGAGGCTGAACACCTGGCGGCGACGGCCGCCGTCCAGGTCGCCGAGGCACGTCACCACGCCGCCAGCCGCACGTGGGAAGCTCCTGTCGACCGGGAACGCGCGGTAGAGACCGCATCGGGCCGGGTCGCGGAGATTCGTGCCGAGATCGCTCAACTCCCCGCACTGATCGATGCAGCACGCGCGACCCTCGTACGACTGCGCGAGGAACTCGAATGGACTGAGAAGTACCGTGCGAACGACACGGCGACGGAACTTGAGTACATCGCCGCGAGACAGCATGTGCTGGCGCAGGAGGCGACCGTCCGCAGCCTCGAGGCGCGTTCCCCGATCCTCGCCGGCCGTCTCCAGCAGGCGCAGGCTGACCTGCGAGCTGCCGAGCGTCATCTTGAGCTGCGCATCGAGGAACGCCTCGAACTCGATGCCGCTGCTGCCGAGGTTGCCTCCCGGCAGGCGGAAGCCCTGCGGGCGGCGGCGATGCGTGACGAAGCGGTGCTTGAACTCGAGCGCATGGTCGTCCGCGCGCCCATCAGCGGCTTCGTTCAGCGTCGACTCAAGGTCCCGGGGGACAAGGTGATTCGCGGCATGGACTCGATGCACTCCGCGCATCTGGTCCACCTTTATGACCCCGCGCACATCCAGGTGCGCGTCGATGTTCCCCTTGCCGATGCGTCAAACATCTTCGTCGGTCAGGCCTGCGAGGTTGTCGTCGAGATCCTGCCCGATGAACAGTTCACTGGCGAAGTGCTCCGTATCACGCACGAGGCGGACCTCCAGAAGAATACGCTGCAGGTGAAGGTGCGCGTGCTCGATCCGTCACCGTTGCTCAGACCGGAGATGCTGACGCGCGTGCGCTTCCTGCCGGCAGCGGGGGACGAATCCCATTCTGGCCGCGGCTCGACGTCCTCGACCACGGCCGCGCGTGTCCTGGTGCCATCCGGTGTCATTGATGAGTCTGCAGGTGCAACGCGCATCTGGGTCGTGCGGGATCGGCGCGGCGACCAGGGTGTCTCACGTCCCCTCCCCGTCGAAGTGCTCTCGGAAGAGGATGGGTGGGTCGTCGTGTCAGGTGCCCTGCAACCCGGCGAGTTGCTGATCCGGAATCCGACTGCGCTCTCGGATGGCAGCCGGGTGCGGATGACGATGCTCGATGCCGGAGGTGCATCATGAGTTTCATAGAGTGCCGAGGGCTGACGCGTGAGTATCGCAAGGGTGACAATGTCATCCGCCCGCTCGACGAACTTGATCTGGATGTGCCGCGCGGCGACTTCCTCGCCCTGATGGGACCGAGCGGTAGTGGCAAGACCACGCTGCTGAACCTGATCGCGGGGATCGACTCGCCATCGCACGGGGCCCTGATGGTGGATGGTGAAGATCTGGCCTCGCTGAGTCGGAATCGACTGGCTGCCTGGCGCTCCCGCAACGTCGGCTACGTCTTCCAGTTGTACAACCTGGTTCCGGTCCTGACGGCGTATGAGAATGTCGAACTCCCGCTCCTGCTGCACGCGCTGTCTCGTTCGGAGCGGCGCGATCGCGTGCTGGCCGCGCTGGAGCGGGTGGGTATCGCGGATCGTCATGATCACTTTCCCCGACAGTTGTCCGGCGGGCAGGAGCAGCGCGTGGCGATCGCGCGCGCGATCGTCACCGATCCCGAGATCATCGTCGCCGACGAGCCCACCGGTGACCTTGACAAGTCATCCGCGCACGCCGTGATGGCACTGCTCCAGAACCTCAACGAGGATCTCGGCAAGACCATCATCATGGTGACGCATGACCCGAAGACGACCCAATACGCGAAGCGCACGCTTCACCTCGACAAGGGCCGGTTGCTCGACGCCGGACCGGTACCGGAGGAGGTCACGGCATGAATCCTCTTCGCTGCATTCCATACGCGCTGAAGCAGGTGACGCGCCACCGGGTCCGGTCGATTCTCACGATCACGGGCATCGCCATCGCGATGTTTCTCTTTACGACCGTCCAGGCCATGAACGACGGCGTGACGACGGCCACCCGTGCGACCGCTGAGGACACCACGCTCGTGGTCTATCGCGAGGATCGCTACTGTCCGGCCACAAGCGAACTCCCGCAGGACTACCAGGGGCGCATCAGCCGCATTGAGGGCGTCGCGTCAGTCATTCCAG
The DNA here is from genome assembly GCA_030432255.1 of Phycisphaerae bacterium. Classification (GTDB taxonomy): domain Bacteria; phylum Planctomycetota; class Phycisphaerae; order Phycisphaerales; family UBA1924; genus JAUIHS01. Next base: position 68,286 of record JAUIHS010000011.1, on the reverse strand, counting down.
TCAAGGTGGTCGTCTCCAACTGCCGGACCAGTCTGGATGTCGTCACGTTCCGGGGTGTGCCCAAGGATGATTTCCTGTCCGATCGCGGCAATGCGCTGCGTGTCGTCGAAGGATCCATAGAGGATTGGAAGCGACGCACGGATGCCGCCCTGGTCGGCGAGACGCTGGCGCGCCGGCGCGGCCTGCACCCGGGAATGACGTTCGATGCTGCCGGCATCACCGCTTATGTTGCGGGCGTCATCAGATCTGACGATGCGCAGGATCACAACGTGGCATATACGGCGCTCGAGTTCGTTCAACTTGCGGGCCGGGACCGGCTCGGGATTGTCACTCAGTTCAATGTGAAGGTGACCGATCCGGCCCTGCTTGATCGTGTGTCCGACGACATCGATGCCATGTTCGAGACCGCGCAGGAGCCCACGAGCACTTTTACCGAGAAGGCGTTCATCGGACGGATCGCGGATGATGTCATCGAACTCGTCGGGTTCGCTCGCTGGCTTGGCCTCGGTTGCCTGGCCGCCGTGCTTGCACTCGTTGCCAACTCCATCATCCTCGGCGTGCAAAGTCGGATCTCTGAACATGCCGTGCTTCAGACGATTGGCTACTCCGGGCGTCTCATCGCAGCACTCATCATCTTCGAAGGCGTGCTGCTCTCGCTGGTCGGTGGCGCGATCGGCGCAGCTGCGGCGATGGCGGTTGCTCGCTTCAGCGGAGTGGCGCTGTCAGTCGAGGGCGCCAGCATTCCCATCACTGCCAACATGAACCTGCTCCTGAGCGGTCTCATTCTGTGCGGAATCATCGGCGTGATCGCGGGCCTCGTCCCCGCTGTTCAGGCCTCTCGCCGCGAGATCGCCGAGTGCTTCAGGGCTGCCTGACAGGAACACACTTATGCGTCAACTCCCATTCCAATACGCCCTGCGCAACCTCGGACGAAGCCGCGTCAGACTCCTGGCGTCCCTCTTCGGATCGTCCATGGTTGTCCTGCTTGTGCTCGCTTCCGGCGGATTCGTTCGCGGCATGCAACTCACGCTCTCCGAGCATCAACCGTTGCACGACAACGTCATGATCATCGGCACGGGGAGCGAAGAGGGTGTCGAACGGTCGCAGATCGCGGCATCGACCGAGGGCATCGCCGCGGCGAGCATCCCGGGACTCAAGGAGTCTGCGGGCGTCATCTATGCGTCTCCCGAGATCCATGCCGCATTGCCCCTTCGCGAGGAGCGTGGCTCAAGCGAGGAGTTCCCTGCCGTCATGCGTGGCGTCCGACCCGTCTCGCTGCTGGTACACCCCGAGATCGAGATCACGGAAGGGAGGATGCCCCGACCCGGCGAAGATGAACTCATGGTCGGTGCCCTCGCCGCCACGCGCCTCGGCCTTCCGAATGCGCGACTGGCATTGGGCTCGACGCTGTACTTCGATGACCGGGTCTGGACGATTGTCGGTCGCTTCACAGCACCGAACACGGTCATGGATGCGGAGATCTGGCTGCCGTTGAGCGACCTCCAGATTGCGACCAACCGCGAGAGTTCGCTCTCCTGTGTCATCGTCAGCCTGGACGCGGCGAGTTTCGGCGATGTCGACCTCTTCGCGAAGAGTCGCCTCGATCTCGAGATCACAGCGATTCGCGAGAGCGACTACTACGCGTCGATTGGTGCCTTCTATGCTCCTATCCGCATCATGATCCTCGTGACCGCGGCGCTCATCGCGTCCGGTGGCATTCTGGGTGGACTGAACACGATGTACGCCGCGTTCGCGGCCCGCGTGCGTGAGGTCGGCATGCTTCAGGCACTCGGGTTCACGCGTGCCGCGATCGTGATGAACCTCACGGAGGAGTCCGTCTTCGCGGGCGCCTGCGGCGCCATTCTCGGTGCGTTGATTGCGATCCTCTTCCTCGATGGTCTGGCTGTCCGTTTTTCCATGGGCGCTTTCGCGCTCACCATTGATGCCCCCGTCATGCTCATCGGCGTGCTCGGTGGTCTCTTCGTCGGCGTCATCGGCGCCCTTCCCCCTGCAATTCGATGCCTCCGTCTGCCCATGACGGAAGCACTCAAGTCCCACTAGGAGAACCCATCATGTTTCGACTGATTTCCACTGTTTCGATTGCCAGTCTCATTGCCGTTACCGGTTGCGAGAAAGCGAACACTCCGACACCAGACCCCACAGCGGGAACGACCAAGGCAAGCAATTGGGTGCTGACCAGCGCACCTGCTGATGCCGTGCCCGTCGGCGAGGCCAAGTCCAACGTGAGCGAGGGGGATGAGGTCGTGATTCGCGGCCGCATCGGCGGGCGTGTCCAGCCCATTGCCGCTGACAGTTCGGTCTTCACGATCGTTGACATGAAGCTCAAGCATTGCGGTCAGCTCCACGGCGACACCTGCCCGCAGCCGTGGGACTACTGCTGCGAACCTCCGGCAAGTCTCACGGCCCATTCAGCCACGGTGCAACTGGTCAGCACGGACGGCACCGCCCTCGATACGGATCCGATCAAGGCTGGGCTCAAGGCGCTGGACGAAGTGATCGTGGTCGGCACCATCGGGCCACGTCCGAGCGACAAGGTCCTCACGATCAAGGCCACGGGCGTCTACCGAGTAGGCGGCGAGTAGAGGATCGGCAGATTGGGTGGGCATCCGGGCCCAAATAAAAATCCCCCGCGTCACCGGGACGCGGGGGATCAGATCATTCAACTGATCCTGCGGATCACGGGCCCGAGATGGCCTCAAGGGCCAAGCCGCCGGGATAGCCGTAGGAATCGAATCCGCCGAAGCCGTAGACGTAGATGCCGAAGGGGCTGGCCGCGTTCATGGTGTGCGACCCCGTCCCGATGGCGATCTTGGCACAGGAGTAGAAACCGTCGCCGACCTGCTGGAACATGCCGGGGTCGACGGCGACACCGTCGAGGTTGACGGCACCGGCCTGTGCATCGGTGGTGCGGGCAATGACGTTGACATAGTTGTTGTCGAAGCCACTTGAGGGCGTGAGGAAGGTGTACTCCGCCAGGAACTGCTCCGCGGGCGGAACCAGCATCATGAAGGGATCGCCGACGCGGCCGTCGTAGGACGAGCCGTTGGAGTACTGGGCCACGAGGATGGGCTTGTCGGCGAAGATCTCATTGTTGCCGTCGAGGATGCGTTCGGCGAAGTCACCGGCGTTGAGCATGAAGGTCTCCGGCGCGGCACCATCGATGGTGACCATGGTGTCATCGCTGTGCGCCAGGATGCGGAAGGTATCGCCGTTGATGCGTGACTCCAGGGGCAGCGTGATGACATCCCGTCCCCACGTGTTGGTGGGCGGAATCTGCTCACAGAGGTGGTCACACGCACTGAAGTTCGACGGCACATTGACACACTGGGCACCGGAGAAGACCCCGATGGGACTGTCGGCGGTGATGAGTGTGCCGGTGACATCATTGCCCTGGATCTGATACGTCTCGAGACGGTTGAGCGTAACCGTATAGGGCGTGCCTGCCGGTCGCCCACCCAGCGCGGTCTTCGGTGTGATGGTCACGGTGGTCCCGTCGACGGTGCCGACGACGGCGAGTTGCGAGGGGCGGAAGGACTGGGTGTAGCCCATGGCGCGGTAACTCGTGCCGTAGGTCTCAACCGGCAGTGCGGCGAACGCATCGGTCGTGAAGGGCACACGGTTGAGGCCGTAGACCACCACATCCGTATCCGCGGTCACGCGCACCGCGAGGTTGTGAACGCCGTCATCCACGTTGGAGATCACGTTGACCGGCAGCGTGATCGTGGTGGTGATGCCGGGATCCACGATGAAGTCCTCGAAGTAGCCGGCGCCGGGCACCTCGATCTGTCCGGCGGTCGCCACGCTGCTGGAAATGAAGATGGAGTTGGTCGACGTGCCTGCGTTGGGCTGGAAGCAGAGGAAGAACTCGCGGCCGGAGGTATCGGGCGCGTCCTGGGTGTTCACGAAGCCAGCGTCAGTGATGCCGCCGGGGACGGGCACGAGGGCACCGGAGAGGCCGATGAAGTTGGGTGAGATGGCCCGCACATTGATATTGCCAAGCGTGGTGGCCACGCCGGGGATGGAGAAGAAGCCGCTGGCATCGGTCATCGCGGAGAGCGACTGGCCGAGCACACTGACGGTCGCATCGGGCACGGGTTGCTCATCGGGCGTGAGGACGAAGCCCTCGACGGTCGTGAGCGGATCACCCAGCGAGACAATCAGGCGCACGGTCGCCGTGGCGCCCTCGTTCAGCGCGGTGATGAAGACCGAACCGGTCGAGTGTGCGGTCACGAGGCCGTCACGGTCGACGGTCGCGGTGTCCGGATTGCTGGTGCGGTAGGTGGTCCACGCGGTGCGCGGGGTCAGGTCGAGCATGGAGCCGTCGGCAAGTGTGCCGATGACCTCCATCTGCGAGGTTCCATCGACCTCGGTGATGGTCGGCGGTTCACCGGGCGCCGGCATGATCCTGAGCGTCTCGGGGAAGGGCGGCGGTGTCGCGGTGACCGTGAGGTTGTCAACGGAGAAGGTCTGACCCTGCGAGATCTGGAAGGGATCGGAGAAGGCGTAGTACGTGCGACCGTTGACTTCACCGGTACCGGTGACACGAAGGAAATCGTCGGACATGAAGTCCGGCTGAGAACCGGGGCCGCCGGAACCGAAGAGGTCAGGCGAGGCGATGTTGGCTACACGGAACGCATCCGCGCCGACGCCGTTCGACTGTCCACCGACCTTCAGTGCCCACGAATCGTCGATCTTGGGCGCGGTCAGGGGATCCGTGCCTTCCATGACCTCGTCGCCATCGCTGATGGCGTCGCCGTCTGTATCCGGGTTATCGGGATCGGTACCGGCCACGTACTCCTCGTAGGCCGTGAGGTTGTCCATGTCGGTGTCAGATGCGGCATCCGCAGGATCGTCGGGGTTGAGACCGTTCGCCATCTCCCACACAGTCGGCATGCCGTCGCCGTCACCATCCTCAGGCGAGGTGACCTGGATGGACTTCAAACCGGCAGGCGGGAAGCACCAGCGTTCCTCGTTCTCACCGAAGTAGGTCGCTGTAATGATGCCGGTGCCGGAGTTGTCCGCGACAATCTGGCCACCGTCGTTGACGGTCAGAATGTCGGGCGTGGTGGTAGCGATGGTGGTGCGATCACTCGCAGTGACGTCAACCGAAGAACCATCGCTGTAAATCAGGATCACCTGCACATTGAACATGGCACCCGGGTCGACAATGTCGTCGGGAACCTCGATCAGGACTTCCTCGAGGACCGGCTCATCCGGGTCGCCGCGACCTTCCTCCGGCGGCACGTAGGTCGCTGTGCTGCACGCGGACCACATCTGGCTCGCGGCCACACCGAGAATGTTGGGAATCGTGGAGCCCTGGATCACTGCATTGCCCGCAACATACGCGCCCTGGGTGCAACTGCAGGACGCCTTGCAACTGTTATGGATGCTGGCAAAGGACCGGAACTCCGGGGTCCTGTACATGTCGGCGTAAGCCTTATCGGCGATTGCCTTGGCCTGCATCTGGAGAAGGGCTCGGGCCTCCGCTGGAGTCTTGTCGCAGCCCACAGAGAGTTGATTGATCTTCATCTGTGCCATGGGCCAGACGAGTGAGATGAAGTATGGGTAGTCCGTATCGCGGTGGTAGAGCTCGTGAGCAGTCGTGGCCGCCACCGGGTGGTAGGGTCCAGTCCCGCACGGCACATAGGAACTGAGTGACTCGATCACGAAGCAGTAGCACATTGGGGTGAGCGAACCACACGATGCGTTGTTCGGATTGCAGTCTCCGGGCATGCAGTCAGCGAGGATCGACGGGACCGGTTCGATGTAGTTGTTCGTTCCGATCTCGACAAAGCCATCAAGGTTGGCGGACGAAAGGGCGTAGCGGTACACAGATGCCGACTCGTCGTAGTAGATGTCTCCCATGATGGTCATGCCGGTGGCGCGAGCGAAATTGCCGGCGCCGCTCGCGGCGAGGAAGTTGGTCGGCCAGTTGTTCGTCGTCACCGTGAGATTCGTCGGCATGCCACCACCGACCATCGGCTCACCCATGCACACCCCGTTCACGCACATGTCATTCATCGTGCAGGGGTCACCGTCATCACAGGGCGTGCCGTCGGCCTGGGGGACGATCTCGCCGTCTTCACACTCGTAGCAGACGGCGGGGGTGGCGAGGCAGCAGTCGCCCGTCACCGAGTACGGTGGACAGTTGCAACCCCAACCGGCGATGCTCAGGCCGTCGCCGGCGTCGGTGCGGATGATGTCGCCCTCTTCACTGACCGTACCCGTCGAGACGATCTCGAAGTCGCCGGTGTCGTGATCGAAGGTCAGGAAGTACGCAACGGACCCCGGGGCCAGACCACTCATGTTCGGATACTCAACGGTCACCGGCGGATCAAAGTAGGCGCCGGCAGGCTGGAGGGTCCAGGCGAAGGGCGGTGCGGCACCGTCGGGCATCGGCATCGGCACATCCTCGTGATGCACCTGGTTGAGTGACATCGGTGTGCCGTCCGGATAGGGGTCGCCTCCAAGGCCCATGTGCATCGAACCCGGCTCAATGATCATGCGCAGACCTTCCACACCGTCGATGGTCAGGATGGTCGGCTCGGTCGTGCTGTACGTCGTCACGTTCGCGGGATCCAGAGCGGGCAGCAGGACCGTCGACGGCAACACATTGGAGATGCCGGGGATAACGATCACGTCGAAGTAAAGCGACGGGAAACTGCCGGGCGGAACGTCATAGCCCATCTCACCGCCGACATGCGATGCGGATGCACCACTGATGTGCAGACGGGCGGGGCCCGGTGTCGTCAGGCCCTCGATGCTGAAGCGACCGTCGACATCGGTGTAGTCGAAGGCAACCACCGTGCCTGCAACCTGAAGAGCACACAGCGCACCCTCGATGGGTTGCGAGGCGTTGTTGTGGACGATGCCGTCGAAGGTCGTCGGGCCAGTGCCGCGGCGGACGCCGCGAATCGTGAAGTCGGCAGGCCCGTTGGGGTTCCCCTCATAGTTCGCGCGAATGACATTCGTTCCGACGGTATTGCCAAGCTTGAAGTTGACCTGGGCATGGCCGGTCGGCCCGGTGTTGACAACGGCAACCGTGCCGCCGTTCACCATTCCGTTACCGCGGACGACTTCGAAGGAGACGGGCACACCGCTGACACCGTTGCAGGAGTCGCTGACAAAGGCGCGCAGCGGGAGCGGCAGTGTGGACCCGATCTCGGCGATCTGGTTGTTGCCGGACCCGATGTTGATCTGGAAAGGGTCGCCCGGAGTCGCCGAGGCGCAGAAGACCGCGGTGCCCTGGATGTCCAGGCTGGAGACCGTCACGCGGTTGTTGCCCATGCCGGCATCGCCACCGAGCACCCAGAAGACCTCGGCGAAACCGTTGGCGTCTGAGCGGACCTGTGCGGAGCGTCGGAACTCGGCGCCGCGGAAGGCGTCGGGGCTCATGACGAGGCCGTCGCTGCGTGTGACGGTGAAGGTGACGACCTTGTTGGCGAAGGGGGTCCCGTCGCCGCGAACGACCTGCACCCGAATGGGTGCCGCGAGAGGCTGATGGATGGGTCCCATCTGGTTGTTGCCGCCGTCGGCGGGAATGACGAAGCGTGACTGGGTCTGATCGACCATGCCCTGCCGGACACCGAAGTCGATGCGTGAGGTATTCCCGGCGGCGTCGGTCGCGGTGACGACGAACTCGGTCTTGCGGCCGATTTCGAGGAGGTCGGCCCCGGAGATGAACCAGGTGCCGTTGGTCCCGATCCCGATATTGACGGCGGCGTCCATGTCGAGGCCGGCGTCGGATGTGACGTGGACGTCGAGACCCTCGAACCCGGAGAGCAGGTCGCCGACGCGTCCCTGGAGATCGGTGTTGGGGGCGTAGACAACGGTGCCCTCACCATCGGCGAGCACCGGGAAATCGACGTACAGGTCGGGTGGCTGCTGGTCGTTGATGACTTCGATGACGGTGGGAGTGGAACGCTCGCCACACCCGGAGATGGCGGTGAAGATGAGTTGATTGACCTGGTTCTCGGCAAGGTCGATGTCGAGCATCAGCGGTGAAGCGTCAACATCGAACGTGCTCACACCCATCGGTCCGTTGATCTCGATGGTGGGTTCGGCGGTCTCAATCGTGACTTCGACCAGGAGTTCGGTGGTGATTCCGTTGCCGAGGCCATGGGTGACCATCGGTGCGTCGGGGATGATGGCCCCGGTGAGGACGACCGGTTCAGCGTCGCGGAGGAGGGGCCGACCGGAGGGATCCGCCATCGCATTGCTGATATGCACGGTGAAGGAACCACAGAACGGTTCCTCGATCCCGCGCGGAACGAAGTTGAACGTCGCACTGGTTGCATCCGGCGCGACATCAACCGAAGCGGGGTCCAGCCTGTTGTCGCCGTCGAGCATGAAGAGGCTGGAGGGGGTGATGGTCCCGACGGCCATGGGCTCACTGAAGTCCAGCGTGATCTGGCTGGGGGCCGCCACGATCATGTCATCGGGGCCGGGCGTCATCCCGGTGATGACGGGCGGCTGACCGTCGTCCTGGGGAAGTTCGATACCCCAGCGATCGAGCAGGATGTTGAGGTCACCGAAGTCCACGATGCCGGTGTTGTTGAAGTCCGCGGCGGGATCGGGCTGTCCCCACGAATCGAGGAGGATCTCGAGGTCGGCAAAGTCGACGCGGCTGTCGGCATTCGGATCGCCGGAGAACTCGAAGAGCCGAACGGCCATGTCACCGCCGGGGAAGCCGTTCCCGGTCGGAAAGGTGGGCGCGATGGCGCTGGCGGTCTCGCCGTCGAGTCGAAGGGAATCGGCATCGCGGATGGAGTCGCGGACAACGATCATCACGTGGCCGGACTCGACGGGTGTGTCGAGCGTCACGACAAGGTCATCGGCGATCGCATCGTAAGCAGCGGTGAAGGAGAGCGGCGTTCCGTTGAGGTCGCGCACTTCGACATCTGAAGCGTCCGCGGTCACCGGCTCGGAGAATGAGACGCGGATCTCATCAATCCCGGTGCCATCGACGACGCCGGGGGGTGTCGGCTGAATGCCGGTGACAACTGGCGGTTCCATCGTTCCGGCGTGCGCTGCCGAACCCAGTGACAGGAGCGCACCAACAGTGAGCGCCGACCGAATGCGCGACCACGTCAAAGATCTCATCTCGTTTTCCTTTCCGACTGCCAGCTTGCGTTCAATCTCCGCCTCGACTCAGGCTACGGTCGATGTCCTTGCAAAACATCCCGACCGTCCGACCTCAGCGAGCTGACGTCCCCTTTGGATGATCCAGACTCCGATGATACCACCGGCAGTAGGGATCACAACGACACAATCCGAGAAGGGGCGACCGACGTCAGGGTTGCGATAGCGCCCGACCAGCCCTGCGGGGGATCGAGATCGTGGATCTCCACATCACCCTCGCCTGGAATCGTGACGGAATCGGCCCGCACGTCAATGCGCGCGGGTTCGATCGCAAATCCGGTGCCGATCGCCTTCAGAACGGCTTCCTTGCGCGCCCAGAGCCGAAAGAAGCCGCTCGCCTGTTGTGCTTCGCGCTGCCGACGCCACTCCACATACTCGTCACGGTGCATGAACGTTCTGGCAGCCTCATCAGTGATGTGACGCTCCAGCCGGCACGCGACGTCAATACCTATGGGACGTGCAGGCGATACCGCAACGGCACACAGGTCCTCGCTGTGCGAGGTCGAGAGCACCCAGGTCTCCAAGGGCGACGGCCCGACCAGAACCGGCCGGCCCAGTCGCGTGTGGTCGATCCGTATCGCGGCGGGGTCGACGTCCGCGATCAACGCAAGCCACTGGCGGCGGAACCAACGCCTGCGAATAAAGCGATCGCGATGGATGGCCTGCTGAAAGGACGCCGCTCGCTCGCGCTCGGAGGCATCGAGAAGCGCCAGCATGCTTGAACGAGGTCCAGAGAGGCTGCTCAGAGGAATGGCGGCCGCACGAACCTCGGTGAGACCCGCTCTGGCGTCCGGCAGCAGATCGATCAGACCGGCCGGAATCACGACGACAGCGCGGGCTTCTGTTCCGCCTTCAAGGATGCCTGGGCATCCTCCAGGATGCGATCCAGTTCGGAAGTCACGACACCGATCGTGCGTCGCCCGAAGAAGTCGAGGTGATCACAGGCAAGTGGGTGGACATCGAGATCGCCGCGGGCAAAACGCTCCCAGCCCAGTGCGTTCAGATCCTGGAACTCGTCCTCCTGCTTCTCGGCGCGGAGGAGCGTCATGGCGCCGCCCCAGGGGCGCGGCCGGTATCGCACATATGCGTTCAGGCTGGCGAGCCGCACCGGCCAGGGTCGGAGGCGCCTCGGCATGGGGAGCTTCGCCATGGACAGAATGCGCCATGCGTTGCGTTCGACCGGACCGAGGTAGAGCGTCTTGAGGAACATCACGGGGCCGCGGCGAAGATGCCACATCAACCGCTTGCTCATCGCCTGGCCCAGTGAACGTCCACCGGCGGCGCGAGGAACTCGCGTATCGAACATGATGATGCGCGCCACCTCTTCGCCCTGTTCTGCGAAGCGATGCGCGATCTCGAGTGCGATCATGCCTCCGAGCGAATAGCCGCCGAGGAGATAGGGCCCGTGAGGCTGCACGGTCCGGATCGCGCGCACATATGCGTCGGCCATCTCCTCGACCGTCCTGAGCGGCGGTTCTGAACCGTCGACGCCGCGAGCCATGATGCCGTAGAGGGGCTGTTCAGGCGAGAGTCCGTTGAGGAGTCGTTCGAGGAAGAGGATGTTGCCGTCCATGCCGTGCACACAGAAGAATGGCGTGCGGTCACCGCTGGCACGAAGTGCGACGACGGGCGTGTCATCACCCTGCTGAACGTCACCGTCGATGAAACGCGACAGATCGCGAGGCGTGGAGGCACGGAGCAGCGTGACGAGCGGCACCTGCGTCTTGAACTCATCTTCGAGCCGAGCCGTCAGCTTGACGGCGAGCAGGGAGTGTCCACCAAGGTCGAAGAAGCAACTGCAGGCGCCGACGCGCGGCAGGCCGAGAACACCCTGGAAAATCTCGATGATGCGCCGCGTTGTTTCGTCGGTGGCTTCTTCGATGTCACCGGTATCGCTGGGTTCGGGGAGAGCATTGCGATCGAGTTTGCCGTTCGGCGTCCGGGGCATTTCGTCGAGAGCCATGATGGCCGACGGAACCATGTACTCCGGAAGGCGACCACGAACGAAGCGCCGAACCTCCGAGACGTCAGCGCTGCCGTTGTGCGGGACAATGTAGGCGTGCAGCGCCGTGCCCAGGGAGGTCTTGCGGCACACCACCGCAGCCTCGGCGACGACGGGGTGCATGGCGAGCGTGCATTCGACTTCGCCAAGTTCGACGCGGGAGCCTCGGATCTTGACCTGGCCATCCACTCGACCAAGGAACTCCAATTCTCCCTGAGCGTTCCAGCGCGCGAGGTCGCCGGTGCAGAAGAGCTTGTCGGAAGTGAGTTCGGAATGCGGATTGTCCACGAAGCGTTCGGCGGTGAGTTCGGGTCGCTTGTGATATCCATCAGCCAGAGGTGCGCCGCCGACATGGATGATGCCGGGCACACCGGGGGGCGTCGGGTGAAGTCGCTCGTCGAGGAGGGCGAGTGACGCCTGCGCAACCGGGCGCCCGATGGGAATGACGCCGTTGTCGATGTCCTCGTCGGTGACGACGTGGTAGGCGACATCAGCGGCCACTTCCGAACTTCCGTACAGATTGAGCAGTTCGACACCCGGCATGGCCGTCAGGAAGTCAGACGCCAGCGACCATGACAGCGCTTCGCCACTTGTCACGCAGAGGCGCAACTTCGGGAGTCGCTTCGAGAGGTCGGGGATCGTCTCGAGCAGGGCCTCCAGAAGCGATGGCACCACGACAAGACGTGTGACCTTCGCCTGCTTGAGCGTGCTCACCAGTGCCTTCGTGTCCTTGACCGTCTCCGGCGGCAGGATCTCGACGGGCACACCCGCAAGGAGCGGACCGAAGACTTCCCACACGTGATCGACGAAGTTGATCGTGGTACGCCAGCATGCAACTTCGTCAGCGGCGAATGGCCGGAAGGACCACATCCAGCGGAAACGGTTGACGGCGCCGCGATGCGTGCCGCGAACGCCCTTCGGCTGACCGGTGGATCCTGACGTATAGATGACGTATGCAACGTCACCGTGTCGGTCGGACATGGCGGGCTCGGGATCTCGCGGCTCGATCGTCCCGACATCAATGACATCCGCCGCGGTTCGGGGCACGGCGGAGAGAGTGGCATCGACGGCGAGCACGAACGGCGGCTCGGCGTCATTGACGATGTGCTCCAGGCGGGCGGTCGGATACGTGGGATCCATCGGCACGTAGCAGCAACCCGCTCGCATCACGCCGAGCAGAGCCGCCGGCAACTCGGGGGACGGATCGATGCAGACGCCGATGAGCGACCCGGGCGCAACTCCTGCGTCCTGGAGTCGTGCCGCGATGCCCGCGCTGAGGCGATCGAGTTGGGTATAGGTCATCGTGCGGCCGTTGCAGGCGTATGCAACGGCGTTCGGCGACCTGGCTGCCTGTTCGGCGAAGAGGCCGTGAATGGTCGAGTCATCCGAGTCGGGAGCCTCGGCGGCGTTCGGCCCGGCGAGCAGTTGCTGCTGCTCCGCCTCATCGAGGATCTCGATGGCATCGAGCGAACGCGCCGGGTCACCGGCAAGCCGCTGCATGGTCCGCAGCGCATCATCAAGGAGGCGCTGCACCATGTCGGGGTCGACGGTCGCGGCGTCGTAGCGTGCCTCGATATCAAATGATTTCCACGGCGTCACCATGAGCGTCAGCGGCACGGTGGTCCAGCCGAATGACTTTGGTGCCTCGATCTCGATGGTGGCTTCACGCCCCGAGCGGCTCTCATCGAGCGGGTAGTTGCCGAAGACGACGATGGAATTGAAGAGGTGCGCGCGAGCCGGCATCGACGACCAGCGCTGCACATCCATGAGCGATGTCTGTTCTCGCTGGGTGGACTCCCCAACCTGCCGCTGGATCGCCGAGAGGTATTCGCCCACCGTGATGTCCTTCGGAAGGCGAACGCGCACCGGGGCAGCGTTCATCAGCAGCCCGACCATGCGTTCGACATCCGGCACGGCCATGGAACGACCCGAGAAGGTTGCGCCGAAGACCACATCGTCCACGAGGCCATACCTCGCAAGGACAAGTCCCCAGGCGCCGAGGAGCATGGTGCTCAGCGTCACCCGGTTCTCGCGAGCGACGGTCTTCAGGTGCTCGTAGGCATCACCCTCAAGAGCCACGTGCGTGACGGCAGGCCGACTGCGGCGCCCGGCGGACTCGTCATCCGTACGGATTGCGGGCAGAGCCGTGGGAGAGTCGAAGTCGTCGAGGAGATCGCGCCAGTAGTTTTCAACGCCCGTCTTCGGCGCCTGCTCCATGGCGGCGATGGCGTTCCGGAAACGGGCGGGCGGTTCCATCTCCGGCTGCTCGCCGGCAGCCAGCGCCTCGTACGCCGCCTGGACATCGTTGAGGATGACCGAGACGGACCACGCATCGACGAGGATGTGGTGGAACGTCCAGATGAGCCGATGCGACTCCGGTCCGAGCTTCGCAAGCGTCATGCGCATCAATGGCGGCTTGTTGAGACGGAACAGGGTTTCACGATCCCGCTCCAGGAAAGCCGAGAGGTTGCCCGCATCGTCCTGGCCCGTCCAGTCGACATCTTCCCATGGAAGCGTGACCTTCTTCATCACGACCTGAAGCGGGCGCTCATCCTTCTGCCACAGGAACTGCGAACGCAGAACCGCGTGGCGATCAATGACCGTCTCCCAGGCGTTCCGGTAGGCAGCGACATCGAGCGTGCCGCGGATGACAAACGTGAACTGCTCGAAATACGCGAGCGATTCAGGCTGATGCGTGGCCTCCAGCAGCATCCCCTGCTGCATTGGAGTCAGGGGATAGATGTCTTCGACATTCTGGAGGCCGGGTTGATCAGTCATCCGTCAGTTCACTCGCATCAAAGAGCGCCGAGAGCTTCGCCAGACCCTCGTTGTCGAGACCCGCGAGCGGGAACGCGTCGGCACCCAATGCGTCGCGGCCGGCAGCGGCTCCATCGATGATACGGGAGATCGCCGCATCAAGAGCCTTCGCCAGCCCCTCGATGGTGGAAGCATCGAACATCTTCGTGCTGTACGTCCAATCGACCTTGAGCGTCCCATCCACGATCATCGCATCCACCTCGATGAGGCAGGGGCGGGTGTTGACCGGGTCGCGGGGCGGGCCGCAACGCGTGCGGGCGATCCGCAGACTCCATCCCTCCGAGAGGGTCTGATCAAACTGACCGAGGTAGTTGAAGCTCACGGCTGCCGGTGCGGCGGCACGTACCGCGTCGCCGACCTCGCCTGTGTCCCACGAACGGAGCAGGCCGAAGCCAAGCCCGCGTCCCGGAATTCGACGCAGGTAGTCTCGTGCCGCGTTGATCGCCTCGGACGGTTCGGTCATCGAACCGAGCGGCAGTGTCACGGGGAAGAGGGTGGTGAACCAGCCCACGGTGCGCGAGACGTCGAGGTCTTCGCCGAGTGGCTCGCGTCCGTGGCCCATCATGTCGATGCGGAGCGAGGGTGACTGGACCCACTCCCGCATCGCCATACCAAATGCAGCGATGAGCACATCATTCATCTGGGCGCGGTATGCACCCGGAACGTCGTGCAGGAGCGAGTTGGTACCAGCTTCGGAGAGATGGGTCGTGAAGACGGCCATGTCTCGCTCAAGGTTGGAGCCCTCGGGATGATCGACGGGGATCGTCACGGGTGCATTGATCTCATCCATCCACCAGGATCGCTCGTCCGCCGATGCGCTGATCGCGCGGCTGTGACGCTCCAGGGCCTCGACCCAGTCGCGGAAGGAGTTGGTCTTCGAAGGCAGTTCCGGGCTGTCGTCGGCAGCGATCTGATCGCAGGCCAGCATGAGATCCTCAATGACGAGTCGCCACGAGAAGCCGTCCAGCACCAGGTGGTGAGCCGCCATCAGGAGGCGGGCGCCGTCACCCTCGCGCTCGCGGAAGAGCACCGCACCGAAGACCGGCCCGTTGGCCAGGTCAAACCCGGACTGGAGCACCGTGCCGTGCTTCTCGATGGATGCATCCGCGGTCGAGGAACCGAAGTGGTCAACCAGCGCGGTGTCAAAGGACAGGTTGGTGCCGTCCGGTGAATCGAAGCGCTGTGTCCAATCGCCAGCCGCTGACTGGTCGTAGCGAAGACGCAGGGCATCGTGATGGGCGACCACCGCAAGCAGTGCGCGGCGGAAGGTCAGGTCATCGATGCGGCCGGGAACCTCCAGCATGATCGCTGCGTTCCAGTGCGCAGGCTTCTCGAGGTTCTGGTCAAGCAGCCACTTCTGAATCGGGATCAGCGGGGCTTCGCCCGTCACCGGGCCCTGCTCCGCCTGGATCGCGGCCGCCTGACGCGCGTGCGGTGCCAATTCGGCGATAGTCGGGTAGTCGAAGAGTTGGTTCGGCGTGATCAGGATGCCCTCACGCCGTGCGCGGGCGCAGATCTGGATGCTGATGATGGAGTCACCACCCACTTCGAAGAAGTTGTCCGTCGCGGAGACGGCCTCAAGGCGGAGGACTTCCTTCCAGATCATGGCGAGCGTGGATTCAATATCCGAGGCCGGTGCCTGGATCGCCTCACCGGAGGCAGCGGCGCCGCCGCGGGCAGGCGCGGGCAGCGCCTTGCGGTCGAGTTTGCCGTTGGCGGTGACAGGCATGGCATCCATGGTCACGAACGCCGCGGGCACCATGTACTCGGGCAGCGTGCGAGCGAGACCGGCGCGGAGGGCATCGTGGTCGGCATCGCCGACGACGTAGGCCACGAGGCGCGGGCTGCCGGGAACGTCCTCGCGAGCGATCACAACCGCCTCGCGCACACCGGGCTGGCCGGAGAGCACGTGCTGGATCTCGCCGAGTTCGATGCGGAAACCACGGATCTTGACCTGGTCGTCGATTCGGCCGAGGTACTCGATGGAACCATCATTGAGCCAGCGACCCAGGTCGCCGGTGCGATAGAGGCGCTCGCCGGGCTTGAAGGGGTTGTCAATGAAGCGCTCGGCAGTGAGCTCCGGACGGTTGACATATCCGAGGCCGACCTGGATGCCACCGATGTAGAGTTCGCCGGGAACGCCGATGGGAGCAGGCTGGAGACGCTCATCGAGAACGTGCATCTGGGTGTTGGCGACAGCCTTGCCGATGGGCACGATGCCGCGCGGATCGCGAGCCTGGCACTCCCATGCCGTGACATCGATCGCTGCCTCGGTCGGACCGTAGAGGTTGGCAAGCTTGACGTGCGGCATGCGCGAGAGGAAGCGGTTGACGAGGTCATAGGGCAGCGCTTCACCGGAGCAGACCACGCGCCGCATCGAAACACAGCGATCGACGCCGGGTTCCTCGACGAATGCACGCAGCATCGACGGCACGAAGTGCATGACGGAAACCCGCTCCTTCGCGATGAGTTCCGCCATGTATGCCGTGTCGCGATGACCATCGGGCTTCGCCACGACGATGGTGGCGCCGGTGATCAGCGGCCAGAAGAATTCCCAGACGGACACATCGAAGCTGTAGGGCGTCTTCTGCATGACGCGATCGTCACCCGTCAGTTCGTAGTGCTCCTGCATCCACATGAGGCGGTTGATGATGCCCTTGTGCGCGTTGGCGGCACCCTTCGGGCGCCCGGTCGAACCGGAGGTGAAGATGGCGTAGGCCGGGTCGTCCTCGGTCGCGGGGCAGTCGGGAGCCGTTGCCGGCTGACTGTCGAGGGAGCCGTCATCCGTGCGAACAACCGTGCCCCGATCCCATCCGCCGATGGCATCAAGCTCCTTCGCCGCGCTGACGATGGTCTTGAGCTCCGCATCCTCAGCCATGTTGGCAATGCGCTCGGCCGGGTAGGAGGGATCAAGCGGGACATAGGCGCCACCGCTTCGAACGACACCGACGAGAGCGGCGACGAGTTCGACGCTCCGCTCAAGGCAGACGCCGACCAGCATGCCGGGCTTGACGCCCTCGGCCTGGAGGCGGTGCGCAATGCGGTTGGCCATGGCGTCGAGATCGGCGTAGCTGACCTGCCTGCCCTCGAAGATCACCGCAGCGGCATCAGGCGTCTTCTCAGCCTGCCGCGTGATGAGTTGGCCCAGAGTCACGCCGCGCTCGTAGTCGCGCTCGGGTCCGGCGAACTCATCAAGGATGCGCGTCTTCTCGCTCTTCGGGAGCATGCACAGCGCATCGGCGGCCTGGTCGGGATTCTCGGCGACAGCCCGCATCGCGGCGATGTAGTACTTGCCGACCTGCTTGACCTGATCGAGGGTCATGTGCTTGGTGTTGTAGTTCAGCACCACGTCGAGGCGCTTGTCGTACGCGTCAACACGGAAGTTGGCGACCAGGACGTAGTGGAACGGATCAGTGAAGTCGACGCGGAGGAACTCAATGTCATCGCGCCCCGCGAGGCGGTCGTACACGTGGAAGTGCGTGTAGTTGAAACCGGTCTCGAAGAGGTTGTCCTGACCGGCACGGCCGAGATCGCGCAGCAACTGGGCGCCGATGTAGCGGCGGTGGGGGAGGGCCGCGAGTTCGGAAGCGTGGGCCGCCCGCGCCAGTTCCACCCATGACTGGTCATTCACGCGCAGTCGGTAGGGCATGGTGTTGAGGTGGTTGCCGAAGCTGCTGTCACCACCCGGGTCCTCAATGCGTCCGTTCATGACCAGGCCGGTCACGACATCATCCTGATGGGCGATCATGCCCATGATCCGTGAGTGCACGGCGAGGTAGAAGGCCTTGACAGGGAGACCCAGTTCGCGGGCCCGCTCGATCACGCGCTCATTCACTTCAACGGGAATGGGGACAATGAGGTCGAGGTTGCGCGCCACCGGCACGTCCTTGCCGACCGCAGGGAGTCGAGGCACCTCGGTGAAGGGCGCATCGCCCATCAGGTTCGTCCAGAAGGCCTTGGCGTCCTCGGACTTCAGCGTCTCGCGCTCCAGCGAGACAAAGTCACGATAGGTGATGGGGTTGGGCGGATCAGCGGTGTCTTCGCCGCCACCGAGCATCGCCACGTAGCGCGTGAAGATCTCAGTCATCATGTTCGATGTGCTCCATCCGTCGAGGATGGCGTCATGGAACGTGATACCGAACTGGAATGTATCAGGGCTCCGCTTGTGCACGGTGTACTTGAGCAGGGGGGGCTGAGCCCAGTCGAACTCGTACTCCGCCTCATCGTCGATCCACTTGGCGAGGAGTTCCTTCTGGGCATCCTGTGACATGTGGGTGATGTCGTGGTACTCGATCGGCGCCCGGGCGTCCTTGTGCACAAGCTGCATCGGCTCGCTGAAACCGCCGAGGTCGAAACTGGTGCGCAGGATCGGGTTGCGAATCACGGTGCGATCAACCGCCCGCTGGAGAATCTCCATGTCCAGATCGGCCTTGATGTGAAGGCTCATCGCGACCTGGTAGAGGTAGGAACCAATGGATCGCTCGCTGTGGAAGACCATGCCGCTCTGCAGCGCGGAAAGGGGATAGGCATCCACGATGTCGTCCGAGAGCTTGGCGCGGTCGGCATCGTTGATGAGATCGAAGGGCTGCGTGCGGGCGGTCGTCGCCGCGCGGGTCCCCGAACCCGTCTCGCCGGCGAGTTCACGCACCGTCGGAGAGCGGAAGAGGTCGTGCACCGCGATCTCGATGCCGGCGTCATTCGCCTTCGCGACGATACGCAGCGCAAGGATCGAGTCGCCGCCGATCTCGAAGAAGTTGTCCTCGACGGAGACACGCGGCAACTGGAGCATCTCGGCCCAGATGCCGGCGAGTTGCTCCTCCATCGGTCCTTCCGGCGCCACATAGGGGCGGTTGGAATCGACGGCGCCGCCGCGGGGCGGCGCGGGGAGCGCACGGCGGTCAAGTTTGCCGTTGGCGGTCACGGGGAACTCGTCGAGTGTCACGAATGCGGTCGGCACCATGTACTCGGGGAGCACCTTGCCGAGAGCGTCGCGCAGGTCACCGGACTGGGCCGTACCCACGATGTAGCCGACGAGGCGCTTGCTGCCGGGGACATCCTCGCGAGCGAGGACGACCGCTTCCTGCACATCAGGCTGCGCAGCCAGCACATGCTCGATCTCGCCGAGCTCGATGCGGAAGCCGCGGATCTTGACCTGGTCGTCGAGGCGACCGAGGTACTCGATGCTGCCATCGGGGAGCCAGCGACCGAGGTCGCCGGTCTTGTACATGCGTCCGCCGGTGCGGAAGGGATCGTCGATGAATCGCTCGGCGGTCAGTTCGGGACGGTTGACGTACCCGAGGCCCACCTGGATGCCACCGATGAAGAGTTCACCGGGAACGCCGGCCGGCGCCGGGCAGCCGTGGTCATCGAGGACGTACATCGATGTGTTCGGAACCGCGTGACCGATGGGCACGATGCCGCGCGGGTCGTTGGGCTTGCATTCCCAGGCGGTGACATCGATGGCGGCCTCGGTGGGACCGTACAGGTTGGCGAGCTTTGCGTGGGGAAGACGGCTGAAGAAGCGCTCGACCAGGTCGAAGGGGAGCGCTTCACCTGAGCACACCACGCGCCGGATCGAAGTGCAGTTGCTGACCTCGCGCTCTTCAACGAAGACGCGAAGCATCGAGGGCACGAAGTGAAGCACGGTCACGCCTTCGCTGGCGATGAGTTCCGCCAGGTACGCCGCATCGCGATGGCCTTCCGGCTTGGCGACCACGATCGTCGCGCCCGTCATGAGCGGCCAGAAGAATTCCCAGACAGAGACGTCAAAGCTGTACGGCGTCTTCTGGAGTACGCGATCCCCGGGAGCAAGCTGGTAGTACTCCTGCATCCACATGATGCGGTTGATGATGCCGGTGTGGGCGTTCGCGGCACCCTTGGGGCGACCCGTCGAACCGGAGGTGAAGATGGCGTACGCGGGATCGTTCTCTGTAGCGACGAGTTCGGGTGCAACCTTGGGCTGTGCATCCAGAGAACCGTCGTCGAGGCGGATGATCGGGCCGCGATCCCACCCGTTGATGATGCCGAGTTCGTGCTCACGGGTGAGGATGGTGGTGAGCTCGGCATCCTCGGCCATGTTGGCAAGGCGCTCGGCGGGGTAGGAGGGGTCAAGCGGAACGTAGGCACCACCGCTCTTGACAACACCGACGAGTGAAGCGACGAGTTCGACACTTCGTTCGAGGCAGACACCAACGAGGATGCCGGGCTTGACTCCGGCTTCGCGCAGACGGTGGGCAATCTGATTGGAGAGGGCATCCAGTTCCGCGTAGGAGACGGAACGACCTTCGAAGACCACGGCGGTATCGTTCGGCCGCTCAGCGACCTGGCGGGCGATGAGTTCGGGAAGGGTCACGCCACGCTCGTAGTCGCGGCCTTCACCGGCGAACGTTTCAATGACGCGCTGGCGTTCGGCGTCGGTGAGCATGTTCAGAGCCGCACCGGGCGCGGTCGTGTTGGCAGCAGCGGAAGCGAGCAACGTGGAGAACTGGGCGACGATCTCTTCAGCCTGCGTCTCGGAGATCACATCGTTGCGGAAGCGGAGACTGCATCCGTTCGCCGAGGGAACGAGCGTGATGGCGGCGCGGCCGGAGGTGCGGTCGCCGAATTCGATCGAGGCGTGCCAGACGTGGGTCAGCTTGGCTTCCGCGACGTCGCGGATCAGGATGGATCGTGCAGCGAGGTCGCGGGCGTAGGTGGGCCGCTTCCCGAGTTCGGCCAGTTCCGCGTCGACAGCGCCCTGGATGTCAGCGAAGGGAGCCTCCGCGTCGACGTCGATGCGCATGGGGACGTGGGTCTCGAAGAGTGCGCCGGCGGCGGTGCGGGCACACGGCTGGTCGCCACCGTGGAAGGGCAGATCGAAGCGACCCACGCGACCGATGCGGGCGAGGTAGAGGACGAACGCGGCGATCTGGGTCGATTCGGACATGCCGGAGGGCGTGCCGACATCGATGAGGCGAGATTCGGCCTCGGGGCAGGCCGTCACGGACTTCAGCGATGAGATGAAGGGCGTCTGCACCGGCTGGAGGGAGGCAAGACGGTTGGTCCACCAGTTCTCCCAGCGATGCGAGCGAGCATCGAGGTCGACGATGGTCTCAAGGTCAGCGGACTCCATTTCCAGGAAACGCCGGGCGCAGGCGAAGCGCGAGTCTTCGAGTTCCGCGGGTCGACCATCCACTTCGCGGAGGCCCGTGTAGCGAACATCGGAGTCACCGGCCGTGCTGACGCGGAGCCAGTCATCGCCGACGGAAAGCATGGTGCCGGGAACGGCATTGGGCCCGGTGTCGGTCCCGGTGGCACCGGCAGCGATGAGGAAGCGGGTACCGGTCCACAGACGGGTCGCACAGAGCGGGTTGTCATAGGGTCCGAAGTCGAGGGCGCGGGCCATGCGGATGAGTTCCGTGGCTGAGGACTGCCAGTCGACGACTCCGGCACGCGCGGGCCGCTTGTGGCGCCCGAAGAACGAACGCTCGGCTTCGCTCTGCGGCGTCCGCTGCTCGGTGCCGTCTTCGAGTTGACGAAGGAGGCGTCGGAAGGAGGCGAGGGCAGCCTCGTACGCCCGGGCGTTCAGGGTGAAAGCGGAGTCCTCATCGGTGATGCGGAAAGGCTCCTGGGCGAGGACATCGCCGAAGTCGACGCGGTCCGTCATCACGTGCCAGGAAACGGCGTGCTCGGTCTCGCCGGCCATCAGGGCCCAGGAGGTGGCGTGGATGCCGGCGTATCGCGGCAGAGGGCCGTCGTGGTAATTGATCGGGAGACGCTTGGGCCAGACCAGGGCCTCGGGCGGGAGCACATCGTTGTTGACGACGCTGAACAAATACTCCGGAGCGTCGGCGACGGTCTCCTTGAGGGCCTTGAAGTCGGCGACGAACGGAATGCCGGCCTTGCGGGCCCATTCCCCCACCCGCTGGTCGGGTGAGGCAACCCCCACTATCTCATGGCCGCGGGACCTCATTTCGTCGGCGCACTGTGTCAGCACGCTTCCGGTTCCGATCAAGGCACAACGAAATTGATTCTGGTCGCTCACGAGCAGCTCCTGGTTATCAACGAACAGCAGCAGGGACTCCTGTACCCCTGCGTCAAAACGCCCCCACGTTCCCTCATAAAGAGAGCGAATCAGCGGTTGTCGTATGTAATGACTTCATCAATGGTGTTATCGGGCTTCATGATCACCGCCTTCGGACGGTTCTCGCGATACTCGTCATCGGTCATGAGCGCGTAGTGCATGATGATGACGGTGTCACCCTTGCTGGCTCGATGGCCGGCTGCACCGTTGATGATGATCTCTCCCGCCCCGGGCTCGCCACGGAAGATATAGGTCTCGAATCGTTCCCCGGTATCGCAGTTCGCGATGATCACTTCATCATTCGGGCGCATGCCGCAGGCCTCGAGCAGGTCGGCATCGATGGTGATGGATCCCACGTAGTCAATGCGGGCTTCGGTCACCACAGCCCGATGAATCTTCGAGTGAAGCACTTTTCGCAACATCTTCTCAATCCCCTTGCCAATATAGGGATTGGGCGCGTACCCACGCTCCGGACCTCCGGCGGCCCAAGCGCGCATTCACAGTGAATTGTGGATCCTTCTCCTGGTACTGTCCCAATCAGCCGAGAACCGTCACTGTACCCACTGAGAGAGGGGGTAGCAATGAGTTTGTGCGCGCCGGTGGCGAAGCGGTGCGGCTGAATTGCTTAACTCATGTCTTGAATGGACTTACGATTCTTTGTCTTTTGGTGAGGACAGTACCTGGCGGGCTTGGCGGACCTCCTCGACCGGCAGTGGCGCTCCGGAATCGATCGCGCGCTGCAGGAAAACGCGTCCCTCGCGCTCTCCCGCCGCCTCCAGAACCAGCCCCCCACGCAGGAGCGTCCGCGGATGCGCCGGCGACAGCCGCAGCGCCGCACGCATCAGCGGAACAGCATCCTGCAGACGGCCGGCGTGGAACAGAGCCCACCCGGCCACCTCATGTGCACCGTGATCCTCCCTCACGGTCCACAATTCACGGACCGCCAGTTCCGAGGCTCGGGAAGCATCAGGTCCGTGTCGCAGCATCAACTCAATCAGTTCCCGGACGTGACCCATGTCATCAGCAGCAACCTCAGCCTCCAGTTCCGCTTCAGCGTCACCGATCAGCCTCGCCCCACGCCGCCGACTCGCATCAGACTCTGACTCCAGAAGCACCTCGGCCAACGCAATCCTGTAAGGCACGCGCGGGAACCGCTCCACCAGACGATCCAGAACCGCCTCCGCCCCCTGAAGATCGCCTCGAAGAACCAGGATGCGGGCGCGGCCGAAGGCCGCGGCGTGCGCCTGAGCGGACGTCTTCTCGGCGCGGCTGTACCAGTCCAACGCCTGGTCGATGCGTCCGGCGTTGGCCTCGATGTCACCGAGCATCGTCTCGCACCATGCGATTGCTCCAGGCCCGGCTTCGAGCAGTGATCCGGCCTCGCGTGCCTCCAGCATCAGGTCGCGCGCTTCGTCGTACCGGCTCCTCTCGAATGCGATCACCGCGCAACGGCCAAGCGTTTCGAGTGTGAGCGATCGTTCAACAAGCAGGTCGGCGATGGCTTCCGCCTCCACGATGTGACCGAGGGCCAGGTGGGCGTCGGCGAGAAGCGCGAGGACCACATCACTCTCTTCGAGCAACGCGGCCAGTCGTGCCTGCGCCAACGCCTCTCTGAATCTGTGCAGCCCCAGGAGCGCATACGCCTTGCCGATCCGCCCGGACATGCTGTCACGATTCACACGGAGGAGATCATCGAACGTTCTCTCCGCCGCGATGTAGTCCGCGTGATGCCCGGTCACTCTCGCGACATCGAGTTGCACACCTCCGAGCTTTGAGAGCAGGAGCGTGTTGTCCGGCTGTTCCTTGAGTTGCGCCTGCAGATACGACCGGGTGTCGAGCAGAGTGGTATCGCCGGTCAATGACTGTGTCTGCTGCGCGTCTGGTGGGTGGTGTCCCGGGTGTCCCATGGCGCCGGTGCTGCACATGAACAGTGACAACGTAGCGATCGCATTCATCAGAGTGGTGGGCTTCATGCGGCTGTATCCAAGGCTCGGGATGAGAGTGGCGACGGACGCGCCAGGGAAGCTGTACGCGTCCGCGCCGAAGTCAGGACAGAGCGTCACTCGACCTCATCAGGAGGGCTGGTTCGGAGGTGCGAGGTAAGGGAAGGTCTCGGAGAACGGCACGTCGTTCATCTGCACGTCATCACTCACTGGTGTCTGATTGAAGATGAAGAAGAGCAGGGTGTCCACGACGTCATCAGCCGGCTTGCGCCCGTTCGGGTAAGCCGTCGACTGTGTCGTATCAATCTTCAGGGTGTCGGGCACCGCGACCGAAGCCAGGATGTCGATGTTCTCCTGGTTGGTCCCGAGTGACTGGAGGGATGCGACAATGTCGCCGGCAAAGTCGGTGGCGTCATCTGCAGGTTGTCCAACGTTGTAGAAGTCCTTGTTGGGCGCGGACACCAGTGCCGTTGCAACCGCCGGGTTGCCCATACGCTCAATCTGCTCCCACGGGCCCAGCTCGCGCTCGAGTTGGCCGCGGCTGCCTCGGCGCAACGTGACTCTCCGACGATCGGTCGCACCCCAGAGTGCGAAGTCGGTGTCACCGAGGGTCACGGCGTTGAGTGGCGCTTCGATCACGATCGCTGACGTATTGAAACCGGCGAACGAATCGGCGCCGCTGAAGGAACCGGTTCCGGCGAGGAAGCGACTGAACCCGACAAAGTCGAAGAAGAAGGGATCATCGCGCGGGCCGGCGAATGCGGTGATGCCGTTGCCCCCGGTATTGATCACGGCCGGGTTCGGCTCCGGTTCTTCGGTCGGCTGCGTAACGGTCCCGGTGAAGTCGTTGACCGATCCCGGGAAGTTGAGATCGAAGGTGCCACTCGCTCGATCGAATGTCGCGCTGATGGTGCGATCGGACACACCGTTCTTGTCGGTATCGATCTCGAAGCGATACCGCACGTTATCGGAGAAACGGAAGTTGACGCCTTCCGTCGGTGCCGAGAACGGATTCACCGTCATGACCAGCACGAGATTGCCGGGGCTGTCGGCGGGTACGAATGCATAAATGTCGGCGATGTCGGCGCTGGGATCTTCGGCGATCAGCGGCGCTTCCTTGTGATCGGCCCCGATCGCGGTTCCGGCGCACGCGAACAGCGCGCACGACAGCCATGGCATCTGCCTGAGCATGGTGATTTCCTCCAAGGGATGGTGTCGGATTGGTTCTGACGACAGGTGTCGCCACTGCGATTACGGCGGACACTTCAGATTGGATTTTGGGGAATCCAGGAAATCTGACGGCTCGCCCGCCCAGCCGAAAAACTTTCAGAGGCTCAAAATCCGGATCTGCCCTGCCACCGTAATCACGATGCGGCGTTCAACCGCCGTGCGAAGCGAGCACACTCACACAGGGAGATCACAGTGAATAAGCATCAGATGTGGCTGGGCACGGTCACTACGGCATCCATTCTGGGTCTTGCAGCGGTTCCCGCGGGCGCCGGCCTGACGTTCTTCGACTTCACACTTGATGGGGGTCAGGAGGTCCCGGCCAACGATTCTGACGCCTTCGGATTCGCGACGTTGACGTACGACGACACCGCTCAGACGTTCGACCTGAGTCTCTTCACCGACGGGATCGCCTTCGACACCCTTCTCGGTGTCGGACCGAACACGACGCCGATTCACCTGCACCTCGCGCCGCCCGGCGCGAATGGCGGGATCGTCGTCGACCTGGGCCTGGTGGGATCGTTCACGGATGAAGGTGGGGGCATCCTGAGCTTTGATGTCATGGATGTGCCCATCGGAGGCGATCAGGGCGCCATTCCGCCCACCGACCCCGCCGCAAATGAGGCCGCGCTCTTCGCCGGCAATCTGTATCTCAACGTGCACACCTCGGACTATCCCTCGGGCAATATCCGAGGACAGGTGGTGCCGGCGCCCGGTGCCGCGGCGTTGCTCGCGCTCAGTACAGCCTGCGTATGCACACGGCGCCGCCGCCACACCATCTCTCCGCTCGCAACGTAGCGAGCAATCACGTGTTCATCCCCGGACTCTGTTCACCGGGACACCCCTTTCGCCTGCACAGACCCGGAGCCGCGGGCCGCGGCTCCACACTCACCTTTGGAGGAGTATCAATGTTCACTTTCAAATCAGTCGCCACGAGTCTCGCCTTCCTTGCGGGTGCCGCGGTGTCGGCATCCAGCGCCGAACTCGTGTACGGCGTCACGGATACACAGACGCTCGTTTCCTTCGACAGCGCCACACCCGGTGTGATCAACACGGGCGCCGCGATCTCAGGGCTTCAGAACAATGAACTCATTCGCGGCATCGACTTCCGCCCGGCGACGGGTGAGTTGTTCGCTGTCGGCAGCTTCAACAACCTCTACACCATCAATGTGGCTTCGGGCGCGGCATCCCTGGTGGGTGCCGGGAGCTTCAGCCCCGGAGCGAATGGTTCATCCTTCGGGTTCGACTTCAATCCCACGATTGATCGCATCCGCTATGTCAGCGATGCCAATCAGAACCTGGTGCTGAACCCCAACGATGGCACCTCCACGTTGGTGACGGACCTGTTCTACGGTCCCGGTGATGCCAACGAAGGCATGGACCCGAACGTGGTTGGCTCGGCGTACACCAACAGCTTCGCGGGATCGACGTCCACCCAGCTCTACGGCATCGACACGGGCCTCGACATCCTTGTGACCCAGGCCAACAGCGCCGGCACGCTCGGCACCGTCGGCTCGCTCGGCGTGGACCTCGGCGATGCCGTGGGCTTCGACATCTCCGGTGCATCCGGAGTTGCCTATGCAAGCGTCATCGACAACGCGCTGTCTCGCTCGACCTTCTGGACCATCGACCTCACGACCGGAGCAGCGACCGGGCTTGGTGACATCGGTGGCGGCGCGCTGATCACTTCCATCGCCGTGATTCCTTCCCCCGGCGCAGCCGCTCTCCTCGGCATCGGGGCACTGCCTCTGGCCCGTCGCCGAAGAGACGGCTGATCAGTCAACTCCATCGGGTGGTGCGCTTCCACATCATGACGGGCGCACCACCCGCCCTCTCATCTCCTTGCACGAAGCCTGCGACGGCAGTCGCACGCTTCGTTTCCTTGACCACGGGGCACCCCGAGGTGATGACAGCCGCGCATGATTGACACCTTCGCATGCCGTTCGCGAGGCGCATTGTGTTCAATGAACTTCAACAACAAGCCGAGTTGGCTTGGATGACGCCGTGGCTGGTCGCTATTGTGGAGACAGGCATGAGCGCTTCATCTTCCCAATCCGCACTGCTCCATCGCGTCGCTCGCGGTGACCCGTCAGCAGTTCGAGAAGTGGTTGACGAGTACGGTGATCTGATCTGGTCGCTGGCCAGGAAGTTCACCCACTCCGACGCAGACGCTGAGGAGGCGGTTCAGGATATTTTTGTCCAGCTCTGGAGAAAGGCGGACCGCTTTGACGCCTCACGCGGCACCGAGGTCACCTTTGTTTCCGTTCTTGCCAGGCGACTGCTTATTGATCGTTGGAGACGGGAGCGCCGCCAGCCTGCGACGGATGGCTTCATGCACGAGACCACGCCCGCCAGTCAGCAGACCGCCGCCGTCGAGCAGGATGAAATCGCTCGGGCCGCCGCCACCGCATACGCCGACCTGTCGGAGGACCAGCAACTCGCGCTCCGCCTGTCGATTGAGCGCGGCTTCACGCATGAGATGATCGCATCGGTGACCGAAACGCCGCTCGGTACCGTCAAGACTCGTATTCGCAGCGGACTTGGTCGCATTCGGCAAGCGACCGAAACCGCCTTGGGACGGGGAGGTGGTCGATGACAGAATTCGAACACAACCACGAACCCACACCCGAAGAACTCATGGCCGATCGTGCGACCGGCGACGCTGTTCGTGGCGCCGATGACGCCGCTCAGGAGTCCTATGATCGCGCAGCGGCTTCGCTCCAGTCCGCCCTGACTCCACGTGAGTCGATGCCCGACAAGCTTCGCAGTCGCCTCATCCTTGAGGGCGAGGCCATCGTCGCCGCGAAGGGCGGCCGTTCGACCGGTGCGTCCCAGACCCCATCGTCGGGGCCACGTCGCTCAGTGCTCCCGTGGCTCGCCGCGGCAGCGTGCCTTGCCCTCGCCATCGGCACGGCGGCCGTTGCATGGCGGACGATCAACCAGCGGAACTCTGAACTCACGCAGCAGGCGCAACTCGCCGCCGAACTGCAGGAGCGCGTTGACCGGAACAACCAACTGCTCGCGGACGCCCGTACCCGGAGCGAGTCTCTTGCCGCCCAGCTTGATGCGAGTTCGGACGAGCACGCCCGCGCCATCGCCGAGGCGACCAGCCGCAACACCCGGCTCGCCGAAGAACTCGCCCGAATCACGGCAGACTTCGAGGGGCGTCTTGCTGAGACCGGCTCTGCACTCGCAAGTGCGGAGGCCCGGATCATCGAACTGACAACGCCGCTCGACCCGGCTCAGATCGCCGCGAACCGCCGCAAGCTCCTGGAGGTTCCCGACACGGTTCGCATCGAGTGGGTTCCCTTCGACCTCGGTGCGGAACCGGACCTGTTCGCCGAGCAGCGAGGCGATGTCAAGGGCGATGTCGTCTGGAATGATGAGCGCCAGGAAGGCTACCTGCGGTTTGCCGGTCTGAAGGTAAATGATCCCTCGACCGAGCAGTACCAGGTGTGGCTGATTGACGAGCGCGGCATGGAGCAGAAGGTCTCCGGTGGCGTCTTCAACGCGAATGCCGAGGGCGAGATCATTGTTCCGATCGAGCCGGGCATCGATGTCGGCCGGGTGGCCGTCTTCGCCATCACGGTCGAGGATCCCGGTGGCATCTGGGTGCCCGACCTGAAGAGGCGCGTCGTGATCGCACCCCGGGCGGAGGACGATCAGGGCGAGTGATCACTCGCCGGTGATTTCCGGCCGCGCATCGCGCTGCAGGTTCCAGCCGGATGGATCCCGTCCTGCAAGTTCATCCAGCGGAAGATCCGCGATGATGAGGCGCTCATCGTCACTGATATTCCTGACAACACCATTCGGTCCGGTGAAGTAACTCGCGCCGAAATACGGCTGATTCCACGGCGCCTCGATCCCGACACGATTGGATCCGCCGATGAAGACGTTGTGACGCGCGGCGTCGACCTGGAACTCCATGTCCCACATCCGCCGCGACTTCTCGCCGAACGTCACGGCGGGGCTGAAGACCAGACGGGCGCCCTGTCGCGACAATGTGCGGACGACGCCTTCAAAGTGACGGTCGTAGCAGATGGCAACGCCGATCGTCCCGACTGCCGTCTCGAAGCTGGACAGCAGCGGTTCAGAGTCGGCGGATCCGTAATAGAAGCGCTCGACGAACGTGCCCTCTTCGTTCGTACCCTGCGGGATATGGCACTTGCGCTGTGCGCCGACGATGGTTCCGTCGGCATCGATGACAACCGCGGTGTTGTAGCGCCGATCACCATCCCGCTCATAGATGGGCGCGACGATGACGATGCCCAGGCGTTCCGCCGCTCGACACATCGTGTCGACCGTGGGACCGGTCCGGGCGTCCTCCGCCATATCGCGCCAGAACTCGTCCTCCCGGAGCGCGAAATATGGCGCCGGAAAGAGCTCGCCCAGCCCGATGATGCGGGCACCACGCTTGTGAGCCAGTTCGATCAGTGAGACGTGGTAGCTGACGTTCGCTTCCCGAACCTCCTCGAGGCGCTGTGCAAGTGCCGGCAGTCCGTCAACCGTTGCCGGCATGTGCGGGTAGGCGTTGTTCACCTGCGTCATCGCAGCCCGCAACGAGTTGCTCATACGTCCTCCGCCAGTCTCCGGACGACGTCGAGGAGAACATCGATGCTGTCGCCGCACTGCTTCTCATTCGAATACTCACGCGGGTTGTGACTGATGCCGTCGTACTCCCCTGGTGCGAAGATCATGCCCGCATCACAGACGTGCGCCCATTCCTGGGCATCGTGACCGGCACCCGCAAACAGGCGGCGGTTGGAGAGGCCGCGATCGTTGGCCGCACCTTCGACCGCACTGCGAACCTTCTCCGCAAAGGGAACCACATCCGTCCGAGCCGTGCGACGCAATGCAATGCGCAGGCCCTCGGTCTGCTCCTGGAGTTCCTCGATGTACCGGCCCAGGGCCTGCTCCGCGCGCCGCATGCCGTCATCGTCCGGGTTGCGCATGTCCACGGTGGCGATCACCCGACCGGGGATCACGTTGATCATCCCGGGGTGAGGGCGGTTGACGCCCATCGTGGCGCGCAGTTCGCCAAACTCGCCACTGTCCACCATTTCACGCAGACGCACATTGATGCGTGCCGCGGCGAGTCCCGCATCGACCCGATAGGATGTCGGCGTCGCACCGGCGTGAGCGGAGCGTCCCGTGATGGTAAGTTCATGCCATGAGATGGCCTGCACCATGGTGACGACACCGACATCGAGGCCTTCCCGGATCAGCGTCGGACCCTGCTCAACGTGGCACTCGACGTAGGCGTGCGGCCGCCGTTGATTCACGGGCTCTTTGCCCTTGTACCCGATGCGTTCCAGTTCATCACCGATGCACAGACCGTCGCGATCGGTCAGGCCGTATGCCTGCTGAAGGGGGATGCGACCGGTGGCGACGGCGCTGCCGAGCATATCGGTGCCGAAGCGACAACCCTCTTCATCTGTGAATGCACCGACCACCAGTGGTCGGGTGGTCTGCTCACCGGCGTCATTCAGTGTGCGAACGACTTCCAGGGCGCCGAGCACCCCGAGAGCGCCGTCAAAGCGTCCGCCCGTCGGGACCGAGTCGACGTGTGAACCGAACATCACCGGTGACAGCGATGCGTCTCGCCCGGCGCGTTCGGCATAGATGTTGCCGATCTCATCGATGCTGATACTGAGTCCCAGTTCGCGCATCCACGCCACCACGCGATCACGCCCGGCGCGATCCTCATCCGACAACGCGAGGCGACGGACCCCGACGAGGTCGGCGACTTCATCGTGATAGGCACCGATCTCACCCAGTTCTGACAGGTGAGACCAGAGGCGGTCCCGGTTGATCGAAAGTTCCTTCATTCACAGCATCTCCCATAGTCGCTGTGCCTGGACCCGTGCCTCGGCCAGCACCTCGGACACATCCGCTGACAGGACCTGGCGATCGCGCATGATGACACGACCGTCGCTGATCACGGCGTGGACATGACGAGAAGACAGACCGTACATCATGTGGCCCGGAAAGTTCTCCGGCGTCAGCGGGGTCGGCGGTGGGTAATCGAGGATCACAAGGTTGTTCTCGCCGTCACCGGGAATCCGGTTGGCTTCCAGGTAGTCATGCACCCGGCGCATCCGCCGGTACGCCGCCAGCGGTGCCAGGCCACCCGCGGCCTGCCCTTCGAGGTACATGGCGCGCGTCGCGGCGAGAACATCGGAGTGCATCCCATCGGTGCCGATGAAGATTCGATCTCCGAGCCCCTTCGGATCAAACCGTCCCACGTTGTTGTTCTGATTGCTCTGCGTGTTGTGCACGACCCAGGCATTGCTGTCCTGCACGATCGCACGCTCCGCCGGGGTGAGATGGAGGCAATGAGCCAGGAGCGTGGCGGTCGATTCGAGCGCACCGGCGCGTTCCAGTCGTTCAGCGACCGTACAGCCATGCTCCGCCATGCAGTGCTCCTCATCCGAGGCGGCCTCCGCGACATGGATGTGCACACCGGTCTTGAAGTCGCGCGCCATGCCAACGGCGCGTTCGAGAAGTTCGTCCTTGACGGTGAACGAAGCGTGCAGCCCCACCAGTCCCGGACGCTGCCGCAGGTACGCTTCCGTCTCCCGCAGCCCGGCGTCGCGAGCACCGGCGCCGTCGCGATCAGAGAGTTCATAGCAGAGCAGGTGCGATATCCCGATTTCATCCAGCGCCTCGGCAATGATGTGCAGGCTGTCCGACGGCGCACCGGGCGAGGCATGATGATCGATGATGAAGGTACAACCGTGCAGCGCCGCTTCGAGGGCAACCACCTGCGCGCAGGACCGGATCATCGCCGCATCAAGCTTACGGTCGATGTTCCACCAGATCAGTTCAAGGATCTCGACGAAGTTCCTGGGCGTGCGCTTCGGCGCCGGCATGCCGCGGGCCAGGGCCGAATAGATGTGGTGGTGACCGATGACGAAAGCCTTGGTGACAAGTCGCCCGCCGCAGTCGTAGACGCAACCGTACGCGGGGATCTCCTCGGCGAGCCGGATACCACCGCCATCGCCCTCGTCCACCTCCAGGTCTCCACGCGTGAACTCCAGCGTGCGCCAGTCAATGAACGTCGCATCACGCAGATAAAGACTCATGCACCCTCCGTGCCAGCCGCCGACATCGGGAGGGAACGCCGACGACGACCGTCGAACGTGAACAGCGCGTTGGCCACCGCGGGCGCAGTCGGCACCAGTCCGATCTCACCGACACCCTTGGCTCCGTAGGGACCATGCTCGTCCGCCACCTCCACACCGATCACGTCGATGTCGGGTGTCTGCCCGGCGCGAAGCACGCCGCACTTGCGCAGGCGCGTGGACTTCAACCGTCCACCCTCCATGGGCAGATCCTCGGTCAGCGCATAGCCGAGACCCATGTGGACGCTGCCGTGAATCTGCCCCTCGAAGAGCGTCGGATTCATCACCCGCCCGGCATCATGCGCCGCCACGACCCGCTCGACCCCACCCTGCTCATCCAGAATCACGACCTGGGTCGCGTAGCTGTAGGAGTAGTGTGTCACCTCTTCCCCCGTCTTCGACTTGCCCGGCTTGTTCGTCCAGTCGCACACCCACTCACCTCGATATGAGCGCCCCACGAGATCCGACAGAGACTTGCCGCTCTTCAGGTCCTTGACGAGGCCGCGGCATGCATCGATCACTGCGTTCCCCACAAGGCTCGTGGCCCGCGAGGCGGTCGTCATGCCGCAGGGTGTCTCTTCGTCGGTCAATGTGTGGACCGTGACGATCCCAGCGGGGAGTCCTGTCTCCTCACAGAATGTCTGCTGCGCCATGGTGTCGACACCCTGTCCCATTTCGGTCCAGCCATGATGCACTTCCACGTGATCGTCAGCCCGCACGACAAGCTTGGCCGTACCGGAGTCCGGCATGCCGTTCCCGATACCGGTGTTCTTGATACCGCAGGCAATCCCTGCGTAGCGCGCTTTCTGAAAGTCTTCCCGGACGGCTTCCAGTGTTGCACGAACGCCGATGCCGGTGGAGAGTCGCTGACCGGTCGCCGTGCAGCCACCTTCCACGATCGCGTTGTCATAGCGGAACTGCCAGCGATCGAAGCCACCTTTCTCGCACAACTCGTCAATGCAGCACTCGACCGCAAAGTTCGCCTGGTTCGCCCCGAATCCGCGCATCGCTCCGCAGGGCACGTTGTTGGTGTAGAGCGCGGTCGCTTCAACATCCACGTTCGGCACCGCATACGCACCCGTCGAGTGGCCCGCCGCCCGCTCAAGCACCTTCATACCGACGGACGCATACGCGCCGGTGTCTCCGAACATCCGCGCCCGGACCGCCTGCAACTTCCCGTCCGCATCACACCCGATGGTGTATGCCATGCGAATCGGATGCCGCTTCGGATGCATGCGGATCGACTCGTCCCGAGACAACTCCACGTGCACCGGCCGCCCGAGGAGCAGGGCCATCAACGCCGCATGACCCTGGACCGAGAGGTCCTCCTTGCCACCGAAGCCGCCGCCATTCGGCACCAGTTCCACATGGACATCCTTCTCCTCCATCCCCAGGAGCAGCGCCACCTGACGCCGATCCTCATAGATGCCCTGGCTCTGGCTGAAGAGCTTCACACCACCACCCCGAGGCATCGCCAGAGCCGCCTCAGGTTCCAGGTACGCATGCTCAATGCGCTGGGTCTCGAAGACGCCCGCCGCAACATGCGCGCACCCGGCGAGCGCCGCATCCGCATCACCGCGCCTCACGACCGTCGTGCTCAGCCGGTTTCCGTTCTCGTGAATCCGCGGGGCATCCGCCGCCATCGCCTCGTCCACGTCTGCAACCGGCGTGAGTTCCTCGTACTCGATCTCGATCGCCTCAGCGGCGGCCCGCGCGGTATCCCGATCGACGGCCGCGACACATGCGAGCACATCGCCGACATAACGGGTGATCTCGCCTTCTGCCACGATGAGAGGCCAGTCGGGCACGATGAGCCCGACGCTGCGCTGGCCGGGCACGTCCTTCGCAAGGAAGACACGGGACACGCCGGGCATGGCCTCCGCCTTCGATGCATCGATCCGGACCACGCGTGCACGCGGGTGATCACTCAGCCGCAGCGCTCCATGCAGCATGCCTTCGACGGCGAGGTCCGCGACGTATGGTCGTTCACCCAGCACCGCCGCACGGATTCCGTACTTCGGCACACGTTCACCGACACCACCGCCATTCACCTGGGGCAGCGCCACCGAACCGCCGTTGCGCAGCGCAGCGGCCGCACTTTCAACCGCGTCCACGATCTTCTTGTACCCGGTGCAGCGGCAGAGGTGAAACCTCAGTTCGTGGTTGATCTCATCCCGACTCGGCTCCGGTTTCTCCTCGACGAGCGACGCCGCGCGCATCACGATGCCAGGTGTGCAGAACCCGCACTGGGCACCGCCGCACGCTGCGAACGCATCGGCGAATGCCGACCGCGTCCGTTCGTCGACACCTTCCAGCGTCGTGACCTGTCCCCCCAGCGCCTTCTTCATGGCGGTCACGCACGCAAGCACGACCTTCCCATTGAGCGAGACTGCACAACAGCCGCATGCCGCCTGTGGTGCGCAGCCGTCCTTGGGTGACAGGATGCGCAGATCCCGGCGCAGGAACTCCAGCAGGGAACGATCCTCGTTCCCGTGATACGTGTGTTCGATGCCGTTCACGATGATCGTCTTCATGTCCCGCTCCCTGTACTCTGCACCCGTTCGTTGAATGCCCGGATCCATGTATCCCACTCTTCCACCTGCGCGTAAGTCTCGCTCCAGAAACCCGGATCCCACAACCGTTCCAGTTCTTCAACGGTCCGCCCCTGCTGCTCCACCCACGTGAAGTACTTCAGGTTGTGCAGTGCACGGCGGTCGTGATGTGACAACTCACGGAGGTGGTCCGTCGTCACCGCATCGAGACATCGGCCGACATCACGCCACGACTCCCGCTCGCCGTACACCCCCTCGGACGCGCGCAGTTCCTCGAGCCGGCTGGCATACAGCGCCATCGAATCTGTCAGCACGGTGACAATGACGTCATCTCGGCCCATCCCGTAGTACTTCGCCGTCTTGATGGATGCCAGCAGATTGCAGATGCACGAAATCCCCAGCGTGTCCAACTGATTCACCAGCGCCTCGGGAACACCCTTCGCAACCAGTGCTTCGCGCCCCGCGGGTTCATTGAAGAGACGAACCATGCGCATGCAGCGCCGGTCGTCGATGGCGCACACCATGTCCGTGTTGCGCACATTGTGAATCCACGGCACATGCTTGTCGCCGATCCCCTCAATCGAATGACCACCGAAACCACACTCCAGGAGCGTCGGGCATTGGAGGGCTTCCGCAGCCGTGATCCGGACCCCGGAGTCACGCATCTTGAGGTAGTCGCCCGTTGCAATCGTGCCGGCACTGCCGGTGGCCGAGACGAAAGCAGCGACACGCGCATCGTCTCCCGCAGCCTGCCGCACCACGCGCTCGACCGCCGGACCGGTCACGTGGTAATGCCACACGGGATTCCCGAACTCCTCGAACTGGTTGAAGATCACGCAGTCAGGTCGGTTGCGCCGGATATCCCAGCAGGCATCGTAGATCTCCTTGACGTTCGATTCGCACCCGGGCGTCGCGATGATCTCGGCGCCAATCTGCTCCAGCCACTCGAAGCGCTCCCGGCTCATCTCCTCCGGCAGGATGCCGATCGCATGACAGCCCAGCAGGGCGCAGTCAAAGGCGCCACCCCGACAGAAGTTCCCCGTCGATGGCCACACCGCCTTCTGCGCCGACGGATCAAATGCGCCCGTCACGAGCCGTGGCACCAGGCATCCAAAGCCCGCGCCCACCTTGTGCGCCCCCGTCGGGAACCACTTGCCCACGAGTCCGATGATCCGGGCGTCCACTCCCGTCAGGCTCGGCGGGAACTCAATCCAGTTGCCGTCGTTGAAGAGACCGCCCGTCTCCCGCGGCTCGTTCCGCCACGTGATCCGGTAGAGATTCACCGGATCGACATCCCAGAGACCTACAGAGCGAAGGCGATCGTGTACCTCCCCGGGCATCAACGTCGGGTCATTCAACTCGGCGAATGTGGGGATGCGCACCCCGCGCTCGGCACAGCGCCGCGCCGTGCGATCCAGGACAGATTCGTTCATCTCCACCGTCAACTTCGTCATACCGCTCCCGTCAGGCCATCGGTTCCACATCTCGCGGCGAACCGGCCACCTGCATCGCTCCGCGAATGTCCTTCAATCCATTTCCGGTGATCACCGCCACCACATCAGCGCCGGAGTCGATCACACCCGACTCCACGGCCGCACGAACACCCGCGACAGCCGCGGCCGCAGCCGGCTCCGCGAAGACTCCGGCCAGCGAACCGGTCGCCCGCATCGCAGCGCCGATCTCCTCATCCGTCACACCAATGAACGCCCCTTCCGAAGCCTTCACCTCACGCACCGCCTTGCGCCAGTTTCGCGGCACGGGCACATCAATACTGTCGGCCATCGTGGCACCACAACTCGACGGATCCGGAAGGGCGCCTGAGACAAAGGCCTCCATCACAGGGCGAACATGCGCCGCCTGGACACCGAGCAACCGCGGCATGCGACTGATCCATCCCAGCGCCCTCATCTGTTGAAGCCCTCGACCGATCCCGGCAATCGTGCAGCCATCTCCGACGCTCACAGCGACCCAGTCCGGTACACGATCGTCGCTGAACTGTTCAGCAAGCTCGAGCCCGCACGTCTTCTTGCCTTCCACGAGATACGGGTTGATCGCGCAGTTCCGGTTGTACCATCCCTCGCGCTCGCACAGTGTGCTGCACATGTCGTACGCCTGGGCATAGCTGCCACGCACGCGCCGAACGTCCGCCCCATAGATCAGCAACTGGGCGATCTTGGGATCCGGTGCCTTCTGAGGAACAAAGATCGTGGCTGGGATACCTGCCATCGCGGCGAATCCGGCGAGACTGCTCGCCGCGTTCCCCGTCGAGGCGCATGCCACGCGTGTCGCTCCGCCCTGGAGCGCGTGCAGGACGCCGACGCTGGAAGCACGATCCTTGAAACTCCCGGTGGGGTTGCGCCCGTCATCCTTGAGGCGCAGTGCCTGCACACCCACCCACACGGCGAGTCGATCCGCCGACAGCAGGGGGGTCCAGCCCACTGGCCAGCGGAATGCATTGTCATCCCCGTCGATCGGCAGCAGTTCCGCGTAGCGCCAGTGATTGGCCGGTCGCGCGGTGATGGCGACACGAGTCATGGTTCGCGCCACCCGGTTCAGGTCGTACTGCACATCCAGCACGGAGAACGGATCATCACAATGAGGACACACCCCCGCCGAATCCGGCGCCGGAACTCCAACCCCGCAGTTGATACATGTCAGCCCTGTCACGCAAGACATAAGGGAAAAGCGTACCACATAGGAGGCTCAAAGCCACATGAAAGCCGATCAACCACCAATCGCGGACATCGGGCGATCCGGTTGACGGAAGTCGTCGTGGCGGATGCGGTGCCCGGCAGTCTTCGACCACACGGCACCAGCCAGAGCGACGGCGATCTGATCATCATCGACGCCGCCGCGAAGAAGACCCCGTAGATCCCACTCATCATGGCTGAACAGGCAGGG
Source organism: Phycisphaerae bacterium (assembly GCA_030432255.1). GTDB lineage: Bacteria > Planctomycetota > Phycisphaerae > Phycisphaerales > UBA1924 > JAUIHS01. The sequence goes on along the minus strand of JAUIHS010000011.1, from coordinate 30,496 downwards.
GACCACTTTGCCGTCGGCGGTAATCCGCAGCCGCGAACAGGCACCGCAGAAGGGCCGCGTCACGGATGCAATGACGCCGATGCGCCCCGGGCCGTCATCTGCAAACACGAACGATGCGGCGGGCGTCTCCATCCGCTCGCGCCCACGCGATGTCAATGGGAAACGTCTTTCGATCCGTTCCAGGATCTCGCCCGCCGGCACGACCTTGTTCATCTCCCACTGATGACCGGAATCCAGCGGCATGTATTCGATGAATCGCATGTCGACGTCAAAGTCACGCGCCATGGCCGCGAGATCCTCGATCTCATCATCATTGAAGCCACGCACCACGACCACGTTGACCTTCACCGGTGTGAGGCCCGACGCGACGGCATCACCAATGGCGCGCAGGACCGTCGCCACCGATGTCTTCGAGCGCGTGATGGAGGCGAACCGATCCTCGCGCAGCGTGTCGAGGCTGAAGGTCAGACGGCGCAGGCCCGCGGCCTTCCACGTCCGCATGTCCTCCGGCGTCGCACGGGAGCCGTTGGTTGTCATCGACAGGTCATCGAGACCGACGGCACTGATGTCGGCGATGAGTTCGGGCAGCGTCGGATGCAGTGTCGGTTCGCCACCCGTCAGCCGCACGCGCCGGATCCCGAACCCGGCGCAGATGTGCACCAGTCGAACGAACTCGGTATCAGTAAGCAGGTCCACCTTCCGCTTGAAGCGCACATCGGGCTCCATGCAGTAGGTGCACCTGAAGTTGCAACGGTCAGTGAGACTCAGCCGCAGATCACGTATGGTGCGCCCGTATGAGTCGACGAGCCGGTCGCCGCCACCGCCATTGGGATGTTCGGGCGGCGAGCCACCACTCAGAATGGGGAGGCGGATTGACACCGCAGGATTGTAGCAGGAGGGGAGAGCCCTCGGCTCAGGACCCTTGGAGGGCAGCCAGCCTCCACCGCTACTCCCGCAACGCCGCGGCGTTCCCGACCATCTCCAGGTTGATCGTCTCCTCCGCCACCGCCCCGGTATGACGATCGCGCAGGACGACCTTCAGGCGGTACTTGCCGACTGACAGTGTCGGGGGGAGGTTGACGACGCACGTCAGGAAGAAATCCTGTCGCTTTACTGTCGAGAATTCGGAGACTGTCTGGTCCAGGAACTGCCACGCCAGCATGTCCGCCTGCTCATCCAGACGATACAGAAGCAGGTCCTGTTCGATCTCGACCGCATAGCCCGGCACGCCCTTGCGACTCGCGGGCTCATTCGAAAAGCGGAACGGCTCCACGTACACGATCGCGCGGTGACCGCCGCTCGCACCCGCGACCATCTTGTAGGTGTCACCATACCGATCAAGTTCGTCGTAACGACCTATCGCCTCGACCCGGCGACACAGCAGCGCCGTGCGAATCCGAAGGTCATCCAGTTCGGTCAACTCGCGAGCGCCTTCATCAATGCGCTCGATCAGTGTCCGGACAACAGATGAACTCCCCTCATCCGCCGTCGCACGAACCGACTCCAGCATGTCACGCCATTGCACGAGGAACGCCAGTTCGTCCTCCGTGAGGAGCGCCGAGCCGCCGCGGCCCTCCGGGAAGTACGTGTTGAACACGCCCGGCTCAACCGCATCCAGCGCCGCCAGTCGCACCAGCAGATCCATCGGGACGTCCTGCGCTTCAGCGATGCGCCGCTGCAGAACGCCTGCGAGTTCGTGAACCAGCCGGGACTGGGATTCCGACGGCGTCGGAACGTACGCCGGTTCGCCCACCCCCCGTGACGCCGGCGTTTCCGGAATCGGATCCTCGACGGTCACCTCGGTCGAACCCGCGGAAATGCGGGGCTGCTCCGCCATCTCCCGCGGCTGCTCACGAGTGAAGTCCCACGCCGCTCCCGGCGCTGTCACCGACCTCGGAGTCGCCTGCTCTGTCCGGCGCGCGTCCATGGCCGCCGCGATCTCGCGCATCTTCGCCTCATACCCATCCTGTGATTCCCCCGTTCCCGGCGTCGTTGTTCCTGCGTTCCCTGCCCGTTGAGCAGCAACATCCGTTGACTCGCCGGTTCCGGCACATCCGCCGAGCAACAGGGCCGCGCAAACCAGCGCCGTGCCGCCCGATCGCATCAAGTCACAGAGAACGACACCAAAGCGCATTTCTGACATGGCTGCATCCTGCATGGTCAGGCACGGACTCCGCCGCGCCGGGAACAAGTCACCAACCATCAGGATCGGTCGTTCAGCCAAAAAGCCTTGCAAAACGCACGGTCAGCACCTCGAGGGCGAGGACCTGATCCCCGCGGCCCGACTTGCCGCGCGAATCGACCTCGACCGCAGCCGCCGCCAGATCGGTGAACGCCCGAACGGGATGCCGCCCCACGAGGCGGGTGGCGGCGTCCTGTGTCGGCCCCCAGACCTTGGCCGCCCGACATGCGGATCCCATGGCCTGTCCGGATGCGACCAGTTCGGCGATCAGCGCCAGTTTCCGGAACATGTCGGCATAGGCCCAGCAGAGCGGCACGGGACTGGCTCGCGAGACAGTCAGCAGGTCGTGCAGTTTCGCGATCGTCGCCTCGGCGTTGCCCCGGGCGAGCAGGGACTGGATCAGCCACACCTCTTCCTCTGCGGAAACCCCCACCAGTGACACGACATCGTCACTTCCGATGACACCACCGGCTCCCACGGAGGCCGAGAGCTTGTCGAGTTCGGAGGCAAGGCGGGCGAGATCCGGGCCGGTGCGGCTGACGAGGAGATCCGCCGCCTCCCGCTTGATCGAGCAGTTGAGTCGCTGTTCGCAGCGTTTGGTGACCCAGGAGCGGGCCTCTCCTTCCGAGACTTCATCACAGCGGTGGATCACGCCCACGGAGGCGATGATCTTGTCGAGATTGCCCGCCCGCCACGTCTCGGAGCGGAGGACAAGCGTCACGGAGTCGGGAACGTGCCCTTCCTTGATGAAGGTCTCGACGCGCTTGCGGCGTTTGTCGTCCTCCTCCGTCTTCTTCACCCACGCCTCAGCGTTATCGACGATGACGATCTTGTACTGCTGGAGCAGTCCGAAGCTGGTGCACTCATCGAAGACGTCACCCAGTGTCGCCGTCGTGCCGTCAAAGGTGAGCACTTCCACCTCTTCACCGGCAGCCTCGATCGCCGCCCGCAGGGCTTCAACCCTGGCTCGGCGCAGGTACGCCTCCTTGCCGACGTACAGAGCCGCCCGGCAGGCCGGGCCCGGGGGCAGCCCCTGGGGTCCCCGGGATTTCTTTGGTCCTCGTTTCGCCATCAACGCCAAGCATACGCCACTCGCCCGGTGCGTTGCGACCGGGAGGCAACCTCGGACGCCAAAAACCAAACAAGAAGGCGCGAGAGTCGCTCGACAAGGGCGTCACCTGATCTTCGCGCGGGGTGAAAAGTGTCTAAACTAACGGACCTGAACAATCGCGGCCGCATGGTGGGATAGACGCCGCGCCGGACGCAGACAGGACAACTCCGACCGGAGCCTGACCGTCTTTGACGGGTCGGGTCGGTTGTCACGTCGCGGGCTATGCCACCCCCGCCGCTCTAACCAAAGGAGACGGTGCCATGGCATACACCACATCAGACATCCGGAACATTGCGGTCACGGGACACGCCGGTGTCGGCAAGACGACGCTCGTTGAAGCGCTGCTCGCCGCCACCGGCACCATCGGACGCATGGGTTCGGTCGAGGAAGGCAACACGGTCACAGACTTCGAGCCTGAGGAGAAGGAGCACCAGCACTCCCTCAGTTCCTCACTCGTGCACTTCGACCACGAGGGCCGCCACTTCAACGTCATCGATACCCCCGGATTCCCCGACTTCATCGGCTCAGCGCTGGGTTGCCTCCCCGCCGTCGAAACAGTCTGCATCGTGGTCTCTGCCGACAAGGGCATCCAGACCGTGACGCGCCGCATCATGAAGCGGTGCGAAGAGCGCAACCTGCCGCGGATGATCATCGTCAACAAGATCGAGGAGCACATCCCCGATCTTGAGGAACTCGTCGGCAATCTCCAGGAGGCCTTCGGCTCCGGCTGCCTCCCCATCAATCTGCCCAACAAGGCCGGCGACGGTGTGGTCGACATCTGGGAGAAAACGGACGGCGAGGTCGCCTTCTCCTCCGTGGCCGACGCCCACACCGCTGTCGTTGACCAATGCGTCGAGACGGACGAGGCGCTCATGGAGGTGTATCTCGAGAAGGGCGAAGTCTCAGCGAAGCAACTGCACGATGCCTTCGAGAAGGCGCTTCGCGAGGGTCACATCACACCGATCCTCTTTGTCTCCGCCCGCAGCGGCGCCGGCGTCCCCGAGATGCTCCACGCCTTCGCGCACCTCTGCCCGAGCCCCCTCGAAGGCAATCCCCGCCCCTTCCTCGTCGGTGACGAAGAGAAGGAATGGCACGCCGAGCCGGACCCCTCCAAGGCAGCCGTGGCGCACGTCTTCAAGGTCTCGACCGACCAGTTCGTCGGCAAGCTCGCGCTCTTCCGGGTGCATCAGGGCACGGTGAAAGCGGGTGACTCCATCCATGTCGGCGACGCTCGTAAACCCGTTCGCCTCGCCCACCTCCTGAAGGTGCATGGCAAAGACCACAAGGAAACCGACAGCGCCATCGCCGGCGACATCGTCGGTGTCGCAAAGATCGATGAACTTCACTTCAACTCGGTACTCCACACCGAGAATGAGCACATCGCGTTCAAGGCCATCGAAATGCCCAAGCCGATGTTCGGCCTCGCCGTGGAGGCCAAGTCCCGCGGCGACGAGGCCAAGATCAGTTCCGCACTCCACAAGATGATGGAGGAAGACCCGACCTTCATCGTTGATCGAGTTGCCGCCACGCATGAGACCGTCTGCCGTGGCATCGGCGAACTGCACATGCGCGTGATCATGGAGCGGCTGAAGAATCGCTTCAAGCTGGAACTGGAATCGAAGCCGCCGAAGATTGCCTACAAGGAGACGATCACCTCCAAGGGCGAAGGGCATCATCGTCACAAGAAGCAGACGGGCGGTGCCGGTCAGTTCGGCGAGGTGTACCTCCGCATCGAACCCCTGCCGCAGGACCACGAGTCCGGCTTCGAGTTCGCCGACGAGACCTTCGGCGGCTCGGTGCCCAAGCAGTTCATGCCCGCAATCGAGAAGGGCGTCCGACAGGTGCTCTCCGGCGGCGCCGTTGCCGGCTACCCGCTTACCGGCGTGCGCGTGGCGGTATACGACGGCAAGCACCACCCGGTGGACTCGAAGGAAGTGGCCTTCGTCACCGCGGGTAAGCGCGCCTTCATCGACGCTGTGCAGAAGGCCCGCCCGGTATTGCTCGAGCCCTTCGTCGACGTGGAGATCACCGCCCCGTCATCATCCATGGGCGATATCAACTCCGACCTTTCCGGCAAGCGCGGCCAGGTGCAGAACACCGACTACCTTCCCGGCGACATGTGCATCATCTACGCCAAGGCCCCCCTCGCGGAAATGGCGACGTATTCGAGCCAACTCAAGTCCATGACCGCCGGCCAGGGCTCATTCACCATGGACTACAGCCACGACGAGCAGACGCCTCCGAACGTGCAGGCCACGATCGTCGCTGAGTACAAGCCGAAGGACGAGGAAGACTGATCAACTCAGCCCTCTCACTGACTCAATCCACGGCGGCCGAAAGGCCGCCGTTCTTTTTTCACCATGAAGACCGGCCCCTCCAATGGACCAGCGCTTAACTCGCTCCCCGCGCCCCGCTCCTCACACCCCACCCCCTAGTCTAAACTACCCCTATGACTCGACAACACCTCATCGCCGCGTTCCTGCCGCTTCTCCTCCTCATCGCGTCAACAGCAGGTCAGGACACTGACCCTCCTGCGGAGCATGCAACCGAGGCCGCGCCGGCCACTGATTCCGAAGGCGGCTCCGTCTTCATCCCCGGCACGCCCGTTGGCGAACGGTTTGCCTGGTTGCTTCGCCTGATGAACGAAGACGTGGTGGTGGCCTGGAAAGCCAACTTCTCCCTCGGCTTCACGCGCCGACTGCAGCGCGACACGTTCATGAGCAACGTCCGCCAGTTGCGCGAACGCAGCGGTGGCTGGGATCTTGTCGAGATCCGGACCGCGGAGTTTGAGGAGATCACGTCCGTCCTCCGCATGCGCCGAAATGACTCACTCTGGCAGTTCGAGGTACGCATCGAGCCGTTCGAGCCGTACAAGATCACGGGTATCCGGCTTCTGCCCGTTGCGACCGCACCCTACACGCCCCTCGAAAACTGGGACGCCATCACAGCGGCGCTCGAGGAACTGGACGGCGAATCGTCACTGACCGTCTACGAAGTCAATCCGGGTGGTTCCGCGCGGCGACTCTACGACCACAACGGCGATGCCCAACTCTCCATCGGAGCCGTGAGCGGCGTCTATCTCACTACCTGCCTTGCCGAGGCCATCGCGCACCAGGAGACCACGTGGCAGATGCCCATCATGGTGATCGACGAACTGCGCTCCCTTCCGCCCGGCGAAGTTTCAGAAGCGCCCGACGGCTCCGTGATGCCGCTCGCCCGCATGGTGCAGTCACTCTTCGCCACGGGGGATCACTCCGCGTTCGATCACCTGCTTCAGCACATCGGGCGCGAGCACGTCGAAGACTGGATCCGTCAGCATCACCCGGACCCGGAGCGGACGATACCCTTCCTCAGCAGCCGCGAAGTGGCCGTCCTGAAGTACGCCGCCGACGACACGCTGCTCAGGGCGTACGCCGAAGGAGACGCCGCCGCCCGCCGCCACCTCGTCGACAACGACCTCAACGGCACGAGTCTCAGTGGAGTCAAAGCCCGCGTGTGGCGGACGCCGCGCGAAATCGACACGGTCGGCTGGTTCGCATCCACCAATGCCACCTGCCTCACGCTCGCGCACCTCATGGCACACATGCTGCCGACTCAACTGTCACTGCTTGACGCCGCACCCTCACTCCCGCTCGACCGCTTCACGTGGTCGCGCGTGATCTTCAAGGCGGGCGCCGAACCTGGAGTGCTCAGCGTCGCCATGCTCCTCACCCGCAACGATGAACGCCACTTCGCCATCGCCTTCACAACCAACAACACCGAAGCGAACATCAATGGCAACGCAACGCATCCCATCGTGATGTCGACGATGGAGTTGCTTGGTCGCAGGCGCTAGTAGCCAAAATCCCGATACTGAATGCCGAGTGCCGAACTAAACCTTGGCGCTGACGGACTGGTCCACGAGCTTGAGCAGCGTGTCCACCTCGTCAACACTGAACGTCAAGGGCAGTCGGAAACGCACCGAGTCCGATCCGCAGGGCAGCGCCATGAGGTGATTCTCGAACATGGCGTCCAGCATCCGGCCCCGAGCCTCACCGGACTCGAAGCTGAAGGCAATGAGTGTGCCCTGGCCTCGAACGTTGGTGAAGGCGCCGGACTGGCGGGCGATGTCACGCAGACCCGCTACCGTCTTCTTGCCGACGGCATTGACCTGATCCTGCAGCTTCTCCGCTTCGATGATCTCGATGAACCGACGGCAGCGGACCATGTCCACGAGGTTGCCACCCCACGTCGAGTTGATGCGGCTGGAGCGACGGAAGACGTTGTCCTCCACCTCGTCCACGCGATGTCCGGCATACACGCCACACACCTGGGTCTTCTTACCAAAGGCGACAACGTCCGGCTGCACGCCGATCACCTGCCAGAACCACGGCTGGCCGGAACCGAAGAAGCCGGTCTGCACCTCATCGAAGATCAGCAGCGCTTCGTTCTCATCCGCGTACTGGCGCAGCTTCTTCATGAACTCGGGACGGAAGTGGTTGTCGCCACCCTCGCCCTGCATGGGCTCGATGCAGATGCCCGCGATGCGGTTGGGGTACTTCTTGAAGGCCGCCTCGATCTCCTGACACGCCCGCGCCTCCTCCGCTTCGATGTCGTTGGCAATGTTGCCGTCGAGGTCGAACACAATGGCGGGATTGTGAACGCGTGGCCAGTCGAACTTCGGGAACAGACCGACCTTGTCCGGCAGCGTGTTCGTGAGACTGAGCGTGTAGCCCGTGCGGCCATGGAAGGCCTGGTTGAAGTGCAGGATCACGAGATCGTTCACGCAGGCATCAAACGTCGTGCGCCCCAGCTTCCGCGCTTTCCAGTCGAACGCCGTCTTCAGAGCATTCTCAACCGCAAGGCCACCACCGGAAATCCAGAAGTGATGATGGAACTCGGGCGGAGTCACCTTGGAACCGAACGCATCCACGAAGCGCGCCATGTCCGACGTGTAGAGGTCGGCATTCGAGATCTTCGTCGCCGCGGTCCGCGACAGATCCTGCAGGAATGCGGCGTCCTTCATCATCGGATGGTTGAATCCAACCGGCCACGATGCAAAGCACGTGAACGCGTCAAGGTACTCCTTGCCGGTCAGCGCATCGTGAATCCAATGGCCATGCGACTGATCCAGGTCCACCACAAGCGGGTAACCATCGACCAGCTGATGCCGACGGAGGGTGTCATGAACTTCGTGCGCCTTGGCCATAGAAATATCTCCCGACCATCAAAACCTGGAATCGTAAAGCAGTATGTGCGAGACGGTGGTGTCCCACCTTTCGCGTCCCGAACAGGTCTGGACGCGCCGTCTCCGTCTGTAGTGTATCGTCAAATGAGGGGCCGCGTTCGCCCGCCTCAGCCAATCGAGGCGTCAGGAATCTCCACGCCCCAGCAGGAGCGTCGGACGGTGCAGGATCACGCGGTCGTGTATCGGACCATACACCCCCGGATCCACCGTCACCTTGAGTTCCGAACCGTCAACATCGACGTTGAAGGGGGTCGAGGCCACCTCCTCGTTCAGGCGGGCCCGGAAGATCTCCCGGCCATCCACCTCGATCACCAGCTCGCAGTCACCCCAGGGCGCCGAACCGTAAACCAGCGACGCCGTGCCGGCGAATCGCTCGCAACCCGCCGGAAGCGTCCAAGTCACCGACATCGGACCCGGGAAGAGCAGGTCGCGGCTGTTCAGAGCATCCGCCCCGCCCCGCCGCGCATCGGGGTGAGGCACCGTGCGCATCTCCTCGAGGTAGAGCCGATCGCCCACGGGCAACTGGTCATCCGGAGCGATGGACGAGAGCGGACGAATCCGATCGGCATCGAAGGCCAGGCCGCGAAGTTCCGACACCTCGTACACACCGGACTGGCCCTTGGCGAGGGTCAGCACCAGGTTGCGGTCATGTCGGGAGGCAATGCTCTCAACCGCGGCGACGGTTCCATCACTGAGCCATACGACCATCCCCGAGATGGCCTTGGGCGTGTTGGAGAGCCGGACCGCCGCGACGCGCTCGGCCGGCAGTTCGATGAGGTCATCCGTTTCGAATTGCACCGGATCCGTCAGTCCGACCAGGAACCCCTGCAGCACATCGCCGTTGAGCAGGTAGAGTTCATCCTCGGAGGGCAGGTCATCGCTCGCGGCGGCGATCTGGCTCCAGCCGGTCCAGCCTCGCCGCGCCAGCACGCCCACCAGGTCCATGCTGATCCGCATGTCACCGAAGCGCTGGTGGCGCCAGTGCACGAGTTCATCGACGCTGGGAGAGGCTTCGACTTCGCCCGGGAAATGCTGCCCATCAACCATCCGGAGCATGCCACTGGAACTCAGGGGCGCTTCGACCCCGGCCGACGCGTCATCCACCGGTCGGCGTACGGCAACGCCCAGGCCTTCCCGGACGTCCGCGCCGGCGTCGATGGAAACGAGCGCCATCAGGCGACGCCGGCTGATGCGACGCTCGGAACCCTGCTGGTCCAGGAAAACGACCTCATCGCCGTCAAAACCGGTGATGGTCACCTTCCGCGGCGTCAGCGTCTCGTCAATCAGCATGGCGGACAGCACATCACCGGCGCCGTGGACCGGCACCGCGAGACCGGCCATCGCGCAGGAGGCGGCTACGGCAAGGATCATCGGACGTTGACGCCGGAATGGGAGCATACTTGTGGGACCACCTTTCACTTCTGGAAGATCGGCAGATACCGCTTGGGCATTTGCAGAATGATCAAGGCCATGGCGGTACCGTAGGCATCTCCGGCGTGCCGGTCTTCCCAGGTGCCATCGTCAGTCTGTCGATCGATCAGTTCGTCGCGGATGGCCGGCCACCAGCTTTCCCAGTAGTCGCCCCCGGCGAGGTACATCGCCTGGACGCAATAGTAGTGGCCGTAGAAGTAGTGACTTCCCGCGGTATTCCGCCCCGGGAAGGCACTCTTCACGAGGTAATCGAGGCCCCGATCGATCTTCTCACCCTCGTAGATACCGGCGTAGTACAGGCTGGCGACGCCGGCGCCGGAACGGGGCCAGGCGCTCGATCCGCCGACCAACTGATACTTGAAACCGCCATCGGTGTTCTGGCTCCGCTCCACATACTCGACAGCGCGATCGATCGTCGACTTGGGAATATCAATACCGGCATTCCGGGCGCTGCGCAACGCCATGATCTGGCAGATCGTCACGGAGATGTCCGCATCGTAAGGGACCGGGTTGTAACGCCAGCCGCCTTCGCGATTCTGCGTCTGGACGATCAGGCGGCACGCCTTGATGAGGGCATCGTGCACCTTCGTCGATAACTCCGAGTCACCACCGCCCGGAAGCATGCCGTAAATCTCGCCGAGGAAGAGCGTGGCGAAGCCGTGACCGTACATCGGGCCGTGACTCGTATTCTCCGCCGCGATCATGCCCGTCTCATTCACGTTGTCGAGAATGAACTTGAGCCCCTCCTCGACCACCTCTCCGTAACGCCCCCGTCCCGGGATGTGTCCATCAGCCAGAAAGGCGAGGCACGCCAGCGCGGTGAGCCCTGCGTGGTGGCTGTAGCGACCGGTGCCCCACGAGCCGTCCTCGTTCTGCAGATCAACGAGTGCGGTCAGGCCCTGCCCGACCGTGAGATCCAGTTCCCGGTTCATCTCGTTCTCGGCAACGACATTCTCCGCCGACTGATGCCCCTCGACAGCGGGCACGGCTGCGGCGGGTTCAGATGCAGCGACGTCGCCGTCCTGGGCGTACATTGCGGACGCCACGATCCCGAGCCCAAGCGTCAGAGGCAGTACGACTCTCATCGACCCTCCTCCTCTTCCGCGATGCGCCGGTAATACGCCTCGGTGAGCGGCCCGTACATTTCACTGTACTGGTCGTTGAGCCCCTGCATGAGCAGATCGCGCACGCGTGCGGGAAGCATGCCCCAGGCGGCGCGTGCGGTGTCGAGAGTCTTGCGGAATTCTTCGGTCCTGCGACCGGGCGGCGCCGACTCCGTCATGTTGTCCTGACCCCGCTGTTCGCCTTCCTGCTGCTCCTGATTCTGCGGCTGCTGTTGCTGTTGCTGTTGCTGCTGTTGCTGTTGTTGTTGCTGCTGCTGGGACGAACTGCTCTGCTGCTGCTTGGCCTGCTCGATGAGAATGTCGAGCTTGCGGATGATGTCCTCCTGCATCCGCTGGGTGGTCAGGCCGGTGTCCTGTGCCACCTTGAGGCGCTGAGCCGTGTCACCCATGAGCTGGACCGCCTGCTGGATGACGTCGTCGAGTTCCTCGTTGGAGAGCTTCTTGTCGAGAGCGTTGCGCGTCGGATCGATGACATCGGTCGAACCGCCTTCCGGCAATTCGGTTTTTCCCGGATCCGACGAGTCCGAGTCGTCGTTGTCATCAAGACCGAGGAGGTCGTCGAGGTCGCCCAGTCCCGCATCCTCATTCTCCGACTCCTCCGTCGTCTGCGCGGGAGGGTCGGAGACCTGGTCCTGAGCCACCGAAGGACCGACCAGGCACAGGGTGCCGAGAAAAGCGAGCCATGTCGTGTGGTTGTGAGTCATTGCTGCGGATCCTCCGTGGAACCAGACGCGTCATCGGACCCCCCTGAACCGTCATCGGGCGAATCTGTCGGCTCGCCCACATCATCCAGATCGAAGTTTCCCGGCATGCCTCCACCCGGCTGTTCGTTGATCCGGCGGAGGAGATCCTCTGCGAGCTCAAAGAGCTTCTGCTGCCCCTCACCGATCTCATCCACCAGGGCGGCATCGCCGCCGGCGTTCTCAACCTCAATCGTTGCGTCGCTGAGCGTGACCTGGATCTGGCGAAGGAGCATCAGCTCCTTGATCGGGGGAATCAAGGGCTGCTCGCCTGAGCCGCCACCGGCGCCGCCACCCGCCTGGTTTCCCTGGCCCTGATCGAAGGGATCCTCTTCCTGCTCCGGATCGTCCAGGGCCTCGATGATGCTCTGGATCATCCGGGCGGCGAGGCGCTCCTTGATCGCCGCAGATGCCGGCTCGGCTTCGGAGAGGGAGGTCGTCGCCTGCTGCATGAGTGCATCCGCGCGGTCGTGCGCGTAGTCGAAGATGCCGGCGTCACGGATCTCCTCGGTGGATTCCCGGATCTCCTCCATGCTCAGACGCACTTCATCCTGGCGATCGGCGAGCTTGCGAACCTGCACGCGATCGCGACGCGACAGTTGCTCCAGTTGGGCGAACGGATCAGTCTCGTTAATGATCGCAATCTGCTGCTCCAGGAGGTCGCGATACCGCTGCTGCAACTCGGCGAAGCGCCGCTGCTGTTCCTCCGCCTGCATCTGGCGCTGGATCTCTTCACCCTGCTCCAGGGCACGCTCCAGCATCTCAAGACTGCCACGCTCATGCGTCCGCACCGCCTCGACATCAACGGTGGCTTTGCGCAAGGCCGTGATTGCCCGGACCTGCGCATCGTAGGCGCGGTCGACGTTGGCCGAGACCGGTGCAAGTTCCGGCCCGCCCGCATCCACCAGATCAATCACGCCCAGAGTGTTCTGACTCAACGCGATCATCGCTGCGTCGCGCCCCGCGAAGTCGCCGCGAGCCTCCGCCTCGTCAAGCGCGGCCAGTTCCTGCTTCTGCACGCGAATCAGGCCCTTGATGGACTCGAGCACACTCGCGAGCATGCGCTGGAGAATCTCCTGTCGCTGCCGATTGCCCGCTTCGATGTCCTCCATCATCTGCTCGAGGTCGCGCATCGCCTGTTCCTGCTGCTGACCCGCATTGGTCATCTGATTCTCAGTGGCTTCCTGGGCAGCCTGCTCCATCGTCTGCGCTGTCTGCTGCTGCTGGGCGCGGGCGGCCGCCTGTGCCATGCCCGCGGCGGCAGCCGGATCGGCTTCTCGCAGAGCCTCCTCCCGAGTCTGCATCTCGTCGACGAGGTCCTGCATCTGCTGAGCAAGTTCGCGCTGCCGCTCAACGATGCGCTCCATTTCGCTCCGCTCTCGCGGCGTCAGTTCGTCAACACTTCGACCCGCCGTCTGAGCCGCAGCCTGCGCGGTCTGTTCTCGCAGCGCTTCCTGCGCCTGAGCGATGTTCTCGAGCTTGCGGCGAACGACAAAGGAGTCCTCACCTCGATCGAGCAGTTCGACGAGATCCAGCAGTTCATCGCGAACATCCTGCTGCTCCTGATCGATCGCCTGCGCCTCCCCCTCCTCGATGGGCACCTCGGTGCCGGGCGCCTCTCCATCCCGTTGACCCCGCTCGCCCGTCTGCGATGAGTCGCCCTGTTGACCCTGCTCGCCGGACTGCGATGAGTCGCCCTGTTGGCCCTGCTCGCCGGACTGCGATGAGTCGCCCTGCTGGCCCTGCTCGCCCGACTGCGATGAGTCGCCCTGCTGACCCTGCTCGCCGGACTGCGATGAGTCGCCCTGTTGGCCCTGCTCGCCCGACTGCGATGAGTCGCCCTGTTGGCCCTGCTCGCCCGACCGCGATGAGTCGCCCTGTTGGCCCTGCTCGCCCGACTGCAATGAGTCGCCCTGTTGGCCCTGCTCGCCCGACTCCTGTTGGCCGGCGGACGGACCGCGTCGTGCATCCGCCGCGGCCTCATCAAGTCGCCGCGACGCCGATGAGGATGCTTCGCCCGCACGGGCGAGAGAAGCCTGTGCACTGCGGAGCATGTCTTCGATCTCCGCATCGTTGAGCCCGTTCTGCTTGATCCGACGCTCGATCTCCTCCAGCGATTCGCGCTGTCGATCGAGACGCGTCGTCACCTGCGCCTGTCCTCGCCGTGATTCGCGCGTGGCACCCCGCACACTCGTTGCGGTCTGCACTTCGGCCTGCTGCTGTTCAATGCGCATCGCGGACTCGCGGACATCATTGAATAGGCGTTGGACATCCGAGATGAACTGCTCATCCGAGATGATCCGGAACGTACGGACAACGGATCGCGATTCGCGTGTTCCGGGAAGGCGGTGGATGTCGGCGGCGATCGCGGTCACGTACACCTCGTCACCGGGCTTCAGACCCATGACCGAGAGGTCAAGCTGCTCGGCAATCTCGACCTGACGCCGGCCCTCGCCCTCCAGACGCGACACCATCACCGGTTCACCGACCGGTTCCAGGGCACCGCCCGGTCCGCTCGGCTCGCTCCCGGGAGCCGCCTCGACCGGCCGTGCAATCGCACGTTCAATCCCGACCCACGTCAGACCAACATCGTCCCGTCCCTCAGCGGCGAGGTCCACGACAGCCGTCGGCAACACGTTCTGATCTGTCACCGGCAGTGTCATGGTGGCTTCGGCCTGGCGATCAACAATCGCCTCAAATCGATACGTCGCATCGTCGACGGACTCGATGCCGTACTCATCAACAAGCCGGATGGGCAGCCGAGTCGAGGCCTCGAGGTCCCACGCAATCGACCACGCCGAACCCTCCTGAGTGAGTGACGCATCCGGATCGATGTCCGTGACCGCCAGTTGCAGGCTGGGCGGCATCTCGACTGGCTTGACAAGGTCGATCGTCAACTCAACACGCGATCCCTGAAGCGCCGACGGTGCCACCGCCCGCTCGTCAGTGCCCGGCCCCATGTCCACCTCAGCCTCGCGCGTCCATGCCATCTGCTCGGACGGTTCCGCCGCGAGCGCGTATGCCGGAGGCACCAGCCGTGCCTTCGCGCCGACGATGGACGGAGGCTCGACCAGCGTGATCGTGCGCCACGGCGTCTCGTCGTCATCCGTTTCGAAGCGATACTCCAATGCCGTGCCGGTCGTCTCAACGAGGCGCTCGAAGAGCGTGCCCCGATCTGTCGCATCCTCGTCCGCGTGCCGCCCCTGCCAGGTGAGTAGTTCGCGCCGCGCTTCGGTCGATCCTTCGCCGCCCACATAGCGGTACCGGACCGCGACATTCATGTCACTGAGCGGGCGATTGTGCCGCGTCACCTCCGCCTGCAGCGGAATGGCGGTACCGCGCGGATGCACTTCAACCGTCGTCACGTCAATCACACCCGTCCGCTTCGGCCACGACGCATCACCAAAGGGCCACGCCTGGCGCTCCGCACCGATGGCCCAGTTGACCGAAGACATCGCGTAAACGATCGCTGTCGCCGCGATGGCGAGCGCAAGGAACGACGTCGCCTGCAAGACCCCACCCCGGTCCAGCACATGCTGCACCGAGATCTTCGGCCAGATCTCCCTGGCCCGCGCCAACACGATGTCCACCAGTCCGGCACTCAGCCCCTCGTTCCGCGAACGCGAGCCGTCACCGTGTTCCACGAAGTCCACGGCACTCGCAAGCAATCCAGCCAACCGAGGCTCTCGCTCCTCGATGCGCAGGGCAAGGTCAGTGAGGTCAGGGCAGAAACGCAGCGCCGGCAGCAGGTACCGCCACATCGCGAAGAGCACGATTCCGGCGCCCGCGAACCAGTGGGCAATCCGCAACGGCCGCGGCAGGCGGAACGCATAATCCATCAGGCCGAGCACCAGGCCCACGAGCACTGTGATGGTGACGATCAATGCCACACGGCGCACGACCAGCAGCAGCCGCGCCCGCCGACGGATCCCTCGCAGCGCCAACATCACGTCACGCAGGCCACGCACGGTCGCTTCACTTGGTTCGTGACCCATGTCCGTTCCTTTCACAGGAGTCGCAACCGTCAGATGCGCTCCCTGACGATCTGGTCCCCCGACGACGGGCGCCTACAGCAACTTGATCAGACGGCGACCCACCCACTCAAAAGTCAGCAAAGTCATGACGAGAATCAACGCCAATGGTGTATCCCATAACGATTCGGTGATTTCGCTCCGGAGGATTACACTTCGGTCACGCAGATGATCCGGCAAAGACCCCAGTTCCATCGGCGGAATCACCGTGCCCTCCGTGGAGGCACTCAGACTCGATAGAGACGCGTGATCCGTCTCCGGACGACGCAGTTCATCGTCCGGAAGCGCCACGATCGCTTCTGCCGACAACGCCGCCCCCACATCGAACACGTCCCGCACGCGAACGTCCCAGCGACCCGGCGCCGGAGGCAGCCACACCGACGCGTAACGCCGATCACCACGGCCCTCGGGACGAAGCACAACCTCGTCCGTCACCGATTCGAACTCATCCTCACCCGCCGCCGGAACACGCTCCACCTCAATCGTCACCGAACCCATGTTCCGGTCGATCAGCAACTGTTCCAGCAACTCCACCTCGATGCGCACCGGCTGGTCGACCACGCTGCGCCGCGGCGAGACCGTCAACAGCGCACTCTGACCCGTGCGAGCCAGGCTCTCACGTCCCAGCAGGCGGATCATCTGTACCCAGAAACGCTCAGGAAGCAGCTCGCCGCGACCATACCGCCAGCGCCAGATCTCATCCGTCGCGACATAGATGACACGTCCCGCGCCGTAGCGCATGGACATCACGATCGGTGATGCTTCGTCTGCGCCGCTGTAAACGGGTTCGGCCCACGCCACCACCTCGGTGATCGGCTTGAGTCCCGCGGCACGAATCGCCTGCACCCAGCGCAACTGCGACCAGCCGGCCCGCGTCGTGCCGAGTTGCTCGGGCCACGGCGCCGTCGGGTCGTCGCTGAGCCGCAGGATGCCGAGGCGCTCGGCGACGGTACTGGGCTGCATCAGGGCAGGTTCCGTCAGAACGGAACCGTCGTATGCGGCAGTCGTGAAGGGCAGCACATCAGCGAGTGAGGTACCCCACCATGCCGACGGCGTTGCCCCGGCGCCGCCGACCCAGATCAAACCGGCGCCGTTCACCGCGACATGTTCGCGAATCTGGTCCAACTGATCCCAGGTGAAGACATCGGGGCGCACATCGCCCAGCATCAGTACGTCGTACTCGCGCCACTGCTCCGGCGAATCGGGCAGGGCATCCAGTTCGATATCCCCGTCCTGGATGTACTCTCGATCAGATGCCAGCAGAAGCGATGTCGACTCGATCGATGCCTCTCGAAGCAGAATGTTCTTGAGATAGCGCTGGTCCCAGCGCGGATAGCCGTCGATGTGCAGCACCCGCATCGGTCGGTCGATCAATTCAGTACGCAGCTCGGCCCGGTTGTTGCCCGCAATCAGATCTCTTCCCTCGGGCTCGATCTCGACCAGCCACGTCCGCTCGCCGGCGATCTCCGAACGGGTGTTCAACGACACCACCTGTGATGATGCACCCTCCTCCGATGCGGAGAACTCGATCCGCTGCTCATCAAGAACCTCGCGAGTGGCACGATCGAGCAGTCGCACGGTCGTCGCGGCGGCACCCATACCCCCAAGGCGCTCGACCTCGACCTCAACGGGCGTGAAGTCATTCACAAAGGCCACCCGCGGCCCGTCCGCGCGCCGAATCGCGATGTCACCAACGGGATCCGGACTGCCGAGCGCCACCGTATGAACAGGGATGCGCTCGGAGGTGAGCCGCCGCTGTGCATGTCGGCTCACCCCGTCGATTGAACGACCATCCGACAGGATCACCACCGCCGACACCGGACGCGCCGCCGCGCGCGCCAGCGCCTGATCGACCGCCCGGCCGATACTCGTGCGCTGCCCCCGCGGCGTTTCCAGCGACACCGTCGAAATGGAACCATCTGAATCCCGACTGATCGGGAGATCGAAGGCACCACCGTCGAAGCCGAGCCAGAGCACCTCGCGCTGACGACTGAGGTCTGACCACATCGGCCAGCTCTTTTCGAGAGCTTCACGCAGTTGCCGATCGCGCGATCGCGCCGCTTCATCCGCACCCGTCTCAACGTCCGCGATTCCCAATGACGCGGAACGATCAACCAGCACGATCAACCAGTCTCGTTCGACGCGCTTCGACTCCTTCATGAGCTGTGGTCCTGCGATGAGGACAACGAGAAGCAGGAGCAGCAGTGCACGTGCCGTCGCAAGCGTGATGCGCACTGACGATCGCCCGATCAGCCGTCGATACGTCAACAGCGCAAAGACGAGGAGAGCAACACCCACGCCGATCCAGACCCACGCCGCCATCGGCCGCTCAAAGCCGAAACGAACGTTCTCACCGCCAAAGCTCAGCCGCTCCAGATCGAGCAGGCGCTCCATGAATTCCATCATGCGCTGCCTCCCGCCGTCGCGCCGCCCACGGATACACCAAGCCCGTCAATTGAAGCGTGACTGAACCACCGTGCGAGAAGCGCCTCGAGCAGTGCCAGTGCCAGAGCCGCGATCAGCAACGGCAGTGCCACGGGTGAACCGCGCTCGTCGCTTGACAGCATGCGGCCCGGCGCGACCGGGTCGTACCACGAGACGCCAGCCCCGAGTTCATCACCGACCGTGCCATCACCCAGTGCCTCCGCGAGCCAGCCGCGAACGACCCCCTCCGTCTGAACGGCCAGGCGACCGCCTGCCGGATCCGCGTTCACGGCAACCAGCCCGCGCGACCGGGCGGCCGCATCAAGCGCCCGCCACACACCGGCGTTCCGCACCGCGCTCTCTCCATAAGTCCGTTCAGGATCAACCATGATCACATCACCGCTGCCGATTCGCTCGAAGCGGGCGGTTGCGGGTGAGGCCCCGAGCGCACCGCCTGCAATCATCGACCACGCACCCGATGCCTCCCCGACACCCTGACGCACCAGTTCCTGTGTCAACGGCACCATCAGCGGCATCGCGGGAAGCGTCGACCAGGCCAGTTCCGGCGCCGATCCGAGATAGATGAGGAGCCCACGGCCGGACTCCCGCGCACGCGGAGCATCCGTGTCGTCACCTTCGCCCGGTTCAGCGGCGACCAGCCACGGCCGGCCGTCTCGAAGCGAAAGTACGGTCTGGGTTCCTGTCGTCACTTCCTCAATGGCAAGGGTGCGATCGACCACCACCGGGCGAACCAATGTCGGCAGTTCCGATTCAATCAGAGTCAGAAGCGAACCGAACGAGTGCTCGTCCAGACGCCAACCCGCCTCCGGAGCCGTTGTGACCTCGCGCGCAAGGCGCCAGCCCACACCGAAGCTGCGCTCCATGGCATCCGGCCAGAGGTGCACCGCGACCCCCGCCGGCGGCGTCACAATCACCATGCCGCCGCGATCGGCAAACTGGCGCAGTCGATCCCAGCCACCCTCCTGGATCAGGTGGGGTGAAGGCACGAACACGGCATCCAGCCCCGCGAGCGTCGGCGCATCAACCTGCGCCGGTTCGATGTCGTAGACGTCAACCGGTGTACCGGTGGTCGGCTGCAGCGCCAGGCGGATCCAGTCCGCGGCGGCCTTGCTGTCCGCCCCGGGGCCGCCACCAAACCGTCTCTGATCGATGACACCAACAGCCAGCGCTTCGCGCACCGCGATGGTGCGTCGGAAGGTATTGTCTCCATCAACCGCATCGCGATCAATGGAAGCCGTGAGCACCTGGCCCTCGGAAGTCTCACCCTCGGTTGCCGCATCGAGTTTCACCCAGACGGTCGCCTCGGACTGCCCCGGCTTCCACCGAACAACCTGCTCCCGGATCGCATCATCTGCTTGCTGCTCCGCACTGCTGACGCGCAACTTGATGCGCGATGTGCCAGCCTCCGCCTGGATCGGACCCGTACGCCGCAGCGTCACACGGACATTCTGATCACTCGCAACACCACCGGATCCGGTCAGCACCACAGATCGCAACGGCTCAACGCCGACGATCTGAACATTCCCGGGCGAACTCGCCCGAGGCGGACTGGCGATCACCGTGATGTCATCAAAATCCACCAGCGCCGTGGAAAGTGGTTGCGAAACATCCGCTGATCCAGTGTAGAAGTCACTCAATATGACCAGAACAACCTCGGCACCGGACTCACGCGCGGCATTGATCTCCGGCGCCACACGATCCAATGCACCAGAGAGATCCGTGGCGGAGTCGACGACCTGCAGGCCGTCAAGGAGCGAGGTGACCGCACCGTGATCCGATGAGGCAGGGACGACCAGTGCCGCGGCCGGACCACCCAGCGCCACCAGACCCGCCTGATCGTCCGCGCTCAGTTCCGCGATCATCTCCCTCACCGCCGCCCGGTGCCGATCCAGCGCCGACTCCGATGTGTCGGACGTGGCGCCCGCCGCCAGCCCATTGTCGACCAGGAAGTACACGACGCGGCCTGATCCACCAAGCAGACCCGACTGCTCGAGGAGTGGCCGCCCGATGGCGAGGGCAATGAGCAGGATCATCGCGCAGCGCAGAAGCAGCAGGATCAACTGCTGAAGACGCAGCTTGCGACGTTGACGCTTGTACGCCTCCATCAGGAAGCGCATCGCCGCCCAGACGATCGGGCGCCGACGCTGGCGCAACAGGAGGTGAATCAGAATGGGAACCGCGATACAAAGCACTCCTGCCAGCGCCAGTCCCGCATGCATGAACGTCATCGCTGGCGTCTCCGCTTCATGAGCGCATTGCGTCGCGCGAGGAAGGCCGCGAGCGGCGGCCCGAGCCAACTGTGCGTTGTGGTCTGGAGGAGGTCGAACCCGAATGACCGGGCCGTCTTCTGCACCGCATCGCAGTGTTTCGCGAAGACGTCGAGGTATTCCTTCCGCAGCGCGCGGGGATCAACCTTCAGGCGTCCTTCACCTTCCAGCCCTTCGAAGGGTGCGGTCTCGGAGAAATCGAAGTCCCTCTCCTGCTGATCGAGGACCTGGCAGGCGATCAGGTCGTGGCGCCGATGCCGTGCCCGCGCCATCGCGGAACGGATCGCATCCACGTCCTCGAAGAAATCGCTGACGATCACGATCAGGCAGCGGTTATTCAACTTGGCCAGCGTCTGATCCAGGGCCCGACCGAGGTTGGTCTCCGACTCCACCGGATTCGTCGCCAGTGCATCGACCAGGCGACGCCACTGTCCCTGCTGACTGTTCCGCTCGACGTAGGTGCGCACCGCATCGCCGTAGATCACCATGCCCACCCGGTCCCCCTGCCGGAGAGCGACGTAGCTCATCGCGGCGGCGAGAGCCGTGGCGTGATCGAACTTGGTCCAGTTGGCCCGCCCATCCACCGAGCGGCTCGACCCGCTCCCGGAGGCATCCCCGAAGGAACGCGTCCCGAAGTTCATGGATCCGGAGGAATCCACCATCAGGATCAGATCGAGGTTGGTCTCCTGTTCGTACTGCTTGAGGTGCAGCTTGTCCGACCGACCATACACCTTCCAGTCAAGGTGCCGCAGGTCATCACCCGCCACGTATGGCCGGTGCTGGGCGAACTCGATGGAGAAGCCGTGGTAGGGGGACCGGTGCATGCCGGACATGACTCCCTCGACGATCATCTTCGCCCGCATCTCGAACGTTGCCAGCCGGGCCAGCGTCTGGGGATGCAGGTAGGTCGTCGCGTCGATCTGTGGGGCCTGGAGATCTGCCATGGATACGGGATTCTACCGGGCCGGCGACGGCCGGAGGCGGGAATCTTGTCGGCCTCCACCGCCGATCTCGGGCAGCAGGGGTGCCGCTCGCCAGCCATGCCTCCGCTTTCGCCTTCGCCTTTGGACATCTCATTCGACACACTGAGGCCATCCGCAATAAATCACATGCGCGCATCACCAGCGCGCCCGCAGCGCAACGACCAACTCAACAACTCCTAGCGCACAGATGGATGCGGGTGCTGATCCGATCCACTACGCTCGCTCTCATCGTCGAACGTCACGCACATTCAACACGGGCGCCGCGTCGTTCAGGCTTCCCCGACATTCGAAGAGGAATTGCACATGACCGACCACGCGCATGCACGCGCCCTGTCAATCGCTGTCGCCGCGCTCACCGCCGCGTCCACACTCACGCTCGCCGCCATTCCACCACTCTACTACGACGCCGTCCAACTCCTCGATGCCGCATCCATGCGCTCAACGCTCCATGACGCCATCGATGACCACACACGCTTCAAGTACACCGAGGCCGACTCCACAACCGATGTCTGGGACATCATCGAAGCCGCCGATGAAGACCCACTCGACTCCAGCCGCGTCCTCGATATCTACCGCAACGCCTCATACCCCAAGCACAACGAAGGCAACGACGACTACGACCGCGAACACTCGTGGCCCAAGTCCCACGGCTTCCCCAAGGATGTCGTCGCCAATTACCCCTACACCGACTGCCACCACCTCTTCGTCGCAGATGGCGGTTACAACTCCTCTCGAAAGAACAAGCCGTATCGCTATGCCAGCGGATTCGCGACCGAAAAGCCCACACTTGACTACTACGGACAGGGCGGTGGCGTCGGTGTCTATCCCGGCAACTCCAACTGGTCCATCGGCAACGACGAAACCGGAACCTGGGAGACATGGCATGCGCGTCGCGGCGACGTCGCCCGCGCCCTCCTCTACATGGACGTCCGCTACGAAGGCGGCACCCATGGCATCACCGGCGCCGACGAGCCTGACCTCATCCTCACGGACGATGACTCGCTGATCGTCTCCAACACCAAGACCAACCGCAACGTCGCGCACATGGGCATGCTCAGCGTGCTCCTCGAGTGGCACCAGCAGGATCCGGTCGACGAACTTGAGCGACACCGCAACGATGTCGTCGCATCGCACCAGGGAAACCGCAACCCCTTCATCGACTATCCGGAGTGGGTCGACTGTGTCTTCGAAGGCAACTGCGGCCTCCCGTGGATCAACGAGTTCCACTACGACGATGCCGGCACCGACTCCAACGAGTTCGTTGAGATCGGCGGCATCGACGGCACCTCCTTGGATGGATGGCGCGTCATTGCTTACAACGGATCCGGCGGCGGTTCGTACAAGACCATCAACCTCTCAGGCACCATCGTCGGAACCGAAGGATGCATGGGCGTCCTCGACTTCGGTGCCTCCGGACTCCAGAACGGTCCCGACGGCCTCGCACTCGTCGACCCGAGTGACTACGTCGTCCAGTTCATCTCCTATGAAGGCTCCTTCGTCGCAACAAATGGCCCCGCCAGCGGCATGCTCTCCGCCGACATCATGGTCAGCGAAACCGCCTCGACACCGGATGGACGATCACTCCAGCTCATGGGCGTCGCCTCCGGATACGGCAGCTTCGAATGGGATACGCCGCTCACACACAGCCGCGGCCACGTCAACGCCTTCCAGGCCTTCGAAGGCGCCTGTGATCCCCCGTCCTCCGGCGGCGATCCCGTCGAACCCTGGATCAATGAGCTTCATTACGACAACGCCAGCGGCGACACCAATGAGGGCGTCGAGATCGCCGGTCCCGCCGGCACCGACCTCTCCGGCTGGTCCATCGTCGCCTACAACGGCTCAGGTGGCGGAGTCTACGACACCGAGAATCTCTCCGGCACCATCACCGATCAGGACAATGGGTCCGGCACTATCTGGTTCCCCATCACCGGCCTCCAGAACGGCCCCGATGGAGTCGCACTTGTCGACGACCAGGGCACCGTCATCCAGTTCATCTCCTATGAGGGTGAATTCGCCGCGACCAACGGCCCGGCGATGGGCATGATGTCGACAGACATCGGCGTGAGCGAGACGACGTCAACCCCGGAAGGCGAGTCGCTTCAGGTCGCGGGTTCGGGGTGTGAAGCCGCGGACTTCTCCTGGCAGTCCCCGACGACGGCGACGGCAGGATCTCCGAACGGCAGCCAGACCTTCGTGGGCGGCTGCTCGGGTGGCGGCATGACGTTCAATGATCCGTGGATCAACGAGTTCCACTACGACAACGCGAGTGGCGACGTCAACGAGGGGGTTGAGATTGCAGGCCCGGCAGGTCTGGACCTCTCCGGCTGGTCGATCCTCGCCTACAACGGCTCGGGCGGCGTGATCTACGACACCGAGAACCTCTCCGGCATCATTCCGGATGAAGCCAACGGCACTGGCGCCCTCTGGTTCCCGATCACCGGCCTCCAGAATGGCCCGGACGGCCTCGCGCTCGTGGACGACCAGGGAACGGTGGTGCAGTTCCTCTCCTATGAAGGCATCGTCTCGACAACCGAAGGCCCCGCGATGGGCACGATGTCCACGAACGTCGGCGTGAGCGAGTCCAGTTCGACGCAGAGCAACGAGTCGCTGCAACTCATGGGCACCGGCTGCGCCTATCTCGACTTCACGTGGCTGTCGGCGGCCGCCTCCACGCACGGATCCGTCAACGGCTCACAGACCTTCTCAGCCGGCTGCAACTGAGCACGCACCGGCAAGTCACACCAATCGACATCCACTCGAAGAATGACGGCGGAGCCGGCCCCTCACAGGGCTTGGCTCCGCTTTTTTTGAGGTCCGGCCCATAAAAGTGGACTTTTGGATCCATTTTAGTTGATTTATGGGGGATATAAAGATACGTTTGTATTGAATTCAATGGAGTGCGTCCTGATGGGGCCCTTCTGGTAACAACAACCCACATCGGCCGCGGCTCAATTGAACAAAGGGTCCCGATGCGGCAACACGCATCGGGACCTCATCCGGACATCCCGTCTCTCACCGCACCAACGCGGTGACGAACCTTCAGACTGACCCCGTCGCTGGCCGCGGCGGGGTTGTTTGATTGGGGGGGCGGAGCATGTGACCAGGGACGGTAGGCGGGAAACGAAGTGGAGCGCCTGAGGAGGCGCTCCATTGCTCCAATGCCGTATCAGCGCTTCAGAGCGGAAACTCCTCAGAGTCTTTGCCGAAGGCATCAAACCCGATTCCCGACTCCCGGTTCCCGAATCACGCTCCGCAGAGCGCCCACTAGACTAGTGCGGCACTTCCTTCACGGCATTGCGATTCCAGGCCGGAACGCGCACCACGATCGGACCATCCCCCTCGATCTCGCACTGGCAGGAAAGCCGGCTGTTCCGCTGCAGGCCCGGCGCCTCCTCGACGCGGTCATCTTCCGCCTCCGTCGGCTCCGACACGTCGTTCATCCCCTCCTCGACGTACACGTGGCACGTCGAACAGGCACACACAGCACCACATGAATGCTCGATGTTGATGCCGTGCTCCACCGCCACCTCCAGAAGGTGCTCACCCTTCGCGGCCATCACTTCCCACTCAGTCTTCTCAGTCCCCGTCAATCCCTCGGGATCCTCAAGGAGATACTTCACCTTGACGGTGGGGGGGCCATGGTCGTGGTCGGAGTGTCGAAGGTGCATCAGGTGCCTCGCTGCAGTCTGGAATCATTCAAAAGTGGAACGAAAGGATAGGCCCACGCACCACCCCGAGGCAAGGGGTCACCGTGTGCCAGGGATCATTGCGAACCCAGCATGAGCAACAGAATCAACGCCCCAAAGATCGCCATGCCCAGCCCCGAGCCGAAGAGCACGCCACCGAACAGGATGCGGTTCGTGTAGTAGGCATGCGGCCGCACGGCCTCCGGGACGGTCGCCCCGCACCGGGCACAGTCCACGGACGCCCGATCGGAAAGCAGTTCATCGCAGGCCTGACACGTCCGCCCCGGGTCAAACCGGCGCCGAGAGACAGTCACCCGGATCATCGTGTGCCCCAAGACGACCATCCCAACTCCGAAGCAACCCGCAAGGATGAAGAAAACCAGCATCTTGTGCCCTCCCAGAGCTTCCCCCCAACCACCAACCACCAACCACCAACCACCAACCACCAGCCACCAACTACCAGCCACCAGCCACCAGCCACCAGCCACCGGCCACCAGCCACCGGCCACCACCCTACACCGACAACGACACCTTCACCGCCTCAACGTCATTGTCCGCATCCGGAAGGCTCGCCGCGATGTCGCGGACGTGGCAGAAGAAGGTGTCGAAGTCCGCGGCCGTCTGGTTGGGATTGATGCACACGAGACGGATCACGCGCCGGCCGTTCACGATGCCGTGACCAACCTTCGCGAGGCCGCGCCGATCGAGTTCATCGCAGATGGCCCGACTGGATCGGCTGGCCACTTCAAAGCACACCGTCAGCGACTGCGGATCGGTCGACAGCACCATCGCCGGATCATCCTCGATGATCTGAACGCAGTGGCGCACGAGATCCATCTGCCGCTCGATCCGCGCGGCGTAGCCGCGATCGCCGTGGAAACGCCAGGCGGCCCAGAGTTTCAGGACATCGTTGCGTCTTCCACACTGGATGGAGCGTGTTCCGAAATTGACATCATCCGTCTCGGTCTGGAACAGGTAGTCCGCGCCCTCGCCGATGTGTTCGCGCAGCATGCCCTTGTGGCGTGTGATCAGCACCGAGCAGTGCATCGGCACGCCCATCATCTTGTGCGCGTTCCATGTGACCGAGTCCGCCTTCTCGATGCCCGTCAATCGATCACGGTACTTCGGCGACAGCAACAGTGACGAACCGAATGCGCCGTCGACATGCAGCCAGATGTTCTGGTACCCGGCGATGTCCGCGAGGGGCTCGATCGGATCGAAGGCGCCCATGACGGTGGTCGCCGCCGTGGCGTTGATCATCATCGGGGTGAAGCCGGCGCGGCGATCCTCCTCGATCTGATGCAACAGCGCGTTGGGATCCATGCGCCCTTCGCGATCGGTCGTGATGTGCCGCACATTGGCGCGACCCACGCCCACGATGGAGGCGTTCTTCACGATCGAGTAATGACCTTCGGAGGATGTATAGATCGTCCCCCGGCATCCCGACATCCCCTCTTCCCGTGCCTGGGGAAACGTCGATGAGCGCGCCAGCATGGCACCGACAAGATTGGAGAGCGAACCGCCGGGGTTGAAGATGCCGTCGCAGTCATTCCACCCGATCTTCGCGCCCATGTGATCAATCAGGCGCCGTTCGATCAGCGCGTGCGGACCGGCCACCTTGTAGGTGTACATGGACGAGTTCAGCAGGCTTGCGGTGATCTCCCCGAGCGCAGCGGCTGAGTCACGCCCGCCGAACAACTGGTTGAAGAACGCGGGTCCGTTGGTGCAGGGCGTGTGCTCGATGATGTCGCGCAACTCGGCGGCAATGGTGTCGAGATCCTGACCGTCCTCTTCCAGACCCGGGATGTCACCCTCCATGTCCCCCGGTGGCTGATACGGGCGGATGGGTGTCCTGCCCTGAGTCTCGACGAGGAAACGGATGAGGTCGGGTGCGATGTCCGCAAAGGTCTCGGGTGAAGGCACGTGCATTCCTTGCAGGAAGTCATGAAGAGGTGGATTGCGACCGCGCAGAGGTAGCGCCGGCCGGGTCGGAAGGCTCGATTGAGTGTATGCTTTCGTTCATTGTTCGGTCCACAGGGACTTCCGAATCCTCCCTGAGCCGACGTGAGAGTATATCAAGAGCGATCAAGCTTGAAGGATCGGCCCCGACCGACGGTTCGTCGCAGGTATGGAGCATGCATGTCGCAGGTGGTCTTCACAGTCGTGGCTCCAGCACACAATGAGCAGGAAAACGTCGCTCCCCTCGTTGACGAAGTCGAGCGCGCCGCACGGGGCGTCGTCGAAGTCATGGGTACGCCCGACGGCAGCGACGGGTTCGAGTTCATTGTCGTTGATGATGGATCCACTGACGACACACAACAACTCCTTCTAGACCTGGCACGCGAACGCCCCTGGCTCCGTGTCATCACTATGCGCGACACCCCGCCGGGTAAGGGCAACGGACAGTCGGCCGCTTTCCACGCCGCATTCCGCTCATCGAGGGGCGCGTGGGTCGCCAGTCTGGATGCGGACCTCCAGAATGACCCGGCCGACCTCGTCGCCATGGCGAAACTCCAGCAGGAGACGAACGCCGACATGGTGCAGGGCGACCGCTCCGCCAATCGGCGCGACAACGTCGTCCGGCGCGTCGGCTCGATCGTCGGGCGCATCTTCCGGCGCATGCTGCTCAAGGACACCATCCGTGATACCGGGTGCTCGCTTCGCATCATGCGTCGCGAAATCGCCGTCCGACTCCCCATGGAGTTCCGCGGCGCGCACCGCTTCATTCCGGTCACGGCGCGGCAGATGGGATACCAGGTCGTGGAGATGGCGGTGAACCACCGGCCGCGAACTGCCGGCGAGACGAAGTACGGCATGGGTGTGATCCAGCGCGCCCTCCCGGGTCTGATCGACTGCTTCGCAATCCGATGGATGGGCAACCGTCGACGACCGGTCACACACGAGGAGGTCGGGCGTGAAACTGAAGGTTGAAGCGCTGCTGGCCATGGTCCTGCTCGTCCTGCTGGGACTCTGGCTGGTCTGGGGCCCCTTCAAGAACGAGGGACTGCCGGATGCCCGGCCGGATGCGCAACTCGTTGATATCAACATGGGAGGCAGCCGCGGCGTCCTCGAGATCGGCACCGACCGGACCTACCGCCTGCTCTTCCGCGACGGCAGTTCGACGGAAATGATGTCTCGCGAGCGTCTGACGGAGATTCTCCCGGAGCCGGTTGTCCAGCGCGCGGAGGACCAGGCCGGACGTACGGCCTTTCGCATGTTCAACATCACCTCGTGGGGCAGCATGGTCTGGGTCTCCATCGGTCTCGCCGGTCAGATTGCGTTCTTCGGGCGCATGGCTATTCAATGGATGGTGAGCGAGGGGCGTCGTGAGAGCGTGGTGCCGGTGAGTTTCTGGTACCTGAGTTTCATCGGTGGCGTGATGCTCTTCACCTACTTTGCGTGGCGTCGCGACATCGTCGGCGTCCTCGGCCAGACCACAGGCGTTGTCATTTACGCCCGAAACATCAGGCTGATCAGGAAAGCGAAGCGGAGAGAGGCACGGAAGCGGGTGGAGTGAAGGGCGGCAGTGGCTTCTGACTTCCGTGCGGCATGATCCGGGTCGCGATCAACAGTCAGGTAGCGCAATTCCCACTAACCTGAAGAGACAGACAGTCGCCACACCCTCTGCGGAGCACGCCATGCCCCATCGCCTCCTCGCCGTCATCTTTCTCGGACTCTCGGTACTGATGGTCGGCTGCAGCGATCGCACGGCACCCGAGGGCGTGCAAAGCATTCGCATCGGCGATCAGGATTACGTGGCGTACCCGGTGGATATGGATGCCGAGATGACGCCCGAAGAAGCGCAGGCCCGCGCCAACGAGATCGGCGTCCCGAACTGGTACCGCTGGCTCGGTGTCCGTCGCTCCATGGACCGCTGGCTCATCCCCGCCGGACTCATCGCCCAGGTCCTCGCACTTCTCGGACTTCTGATCGAGTCGCGAACCGGTGGCAAACGGCGCGATGGACATCTCGGCGCCTCCGGTTGGATCGGCGGCGTCGCGTCCGTCGTGCTGCTCCTGTACTTCCTCCTGCGCATCGAACCCGTCGGTGTCCTCGCCATGGCGGTTATGAGCCTCATCTTCCTCGGCCAGATCACCGGAGGACGCGTCAAGTCGGCGCGCGAGGAACAGGACAAGGGCGTCAGGGTCTCACGGAAGAAGACCGAATCCGTTGCCACACGACACCCTTCCGAGAAGTCGGACAAGAAGGATGCCCCGAAGGATGATGCCCGGGAGTAATCACGTTCCCGGGAACTGATCGAGGCTTCTGACGTCACACCGTGCAGAGCGCCTTGACACGTCGGCGCTACACACCGGTTCAGGAAGGAAGAACAAGATGAACATGATGTGGAAGTGCGCGGCGATCGCCGCGAGCGGTTTCGTTGCGCCTGCGGTTCTCGGTGGCAGCCCGGTTTACTTCAGCGGACTCGGCGACCTGCCCGGCGGGTTCTTCAACAGTTCGCCCAAGGGCATCTCACCGGACGGTACGGCCGTCGTCGGGCGCAGCACGATTTCCACACAGGGCGCAAACGGCGCTTTCCTGTGGACGCGCGGCGGCGGCCTGCAGCAGTTGCCGCCGATCGCAGGTGCATCGGCCGTGGCCAATGCCGTCTCGAATGGTGGCCAGACAGTCGTCGGCATCTCCAACTCTCGCGCCTTCCGCTGGACCACATCCGGGGGGACCGAAGACCTCGGAACGGTGCGCCCGGACAACTCAGGCTTCTCCAATGCCCACGGCGTGACCGCCGATGGCTCCATCGTCACGGGCACGACGCAGACCGCGGATGGCACGGACCAGTTCGATGGGTTCCTGTGGACCGAGTCAACAGGCATGCAGACGATCGAGTTCTTTGACGGTGCCGATATCTCGAACGACGGGTCGGTGGCGGTCGGCGTTGAGTCCGGCGGGGGTTTCAGATCCGTCATCTGGACGCAGGACACCGGCGTGCAGGAGATGGGCTTCCTGCCCGGTGGCACGAACTCCAACCCCACGCGCATCTCGGGGGACGGCAAGATCGTCGTCGGCGGCGGCGACTACCTGCCCTCCGGTCGTGGCATCGCACTCAGCGGCGCCTTCCGCTGGAGCGCCGAAACCGGCATGGAACTGCTGCCCGGACTCCCCGGAGCCGGCTCGGCACCTCGTGCCGAGGGTGTGAATGGCGATGGCTCCATCATCGTCGGTGCGACCGGCTCAGGTGCCAACTCCACCGCATTCATCTGGGATGCCGTGAACGGCACACGCGACCTCAACCTCGTCGCCGCCGAATGGG
>JAUIHS010000045.1 GCA_030432255.1 Phycisphaerae bacterium | reverse complement strand
TACACGGTGGGACCGATCGCCGCACTGATCAGCCCGTTCTTCCTCGGCATGGTGGCGGATCGGTTCTTTCCGAGTCAACAAGTGCTGGGCATACTCCATCTGCTTGGCGGCGGGGCCCTCATTGCGGCACCGTTCATCACGCCGGGGCCGGACGGCTCGCCTTGGCCGTTCATCGCTTTGCTCGCGGTTCACATGCTGTGCTATATGCCGACGCTTGGGCTGACGAACACGCTTGCGTTCCACAACCTGACGAATCAGGAGAAGCAATTTCCGATCATTCGGGTGTGGGGAACGATTGGGTGGATCGCGGCGAATGTCGTGGTCAGCAAGATGCTCAAGGCGGACACGACCGAGCAGCAGTTTTACGTCGCTGGCGGTGCCGCTGCGCTGCTCGGGCTGTTTAGTTTCTTCCTGCCGAGTACGCCGCCGCCCGCAAAGGGGAAGCCGTTCTCCGCACGCGACGCGCTTTGCCTGGATGCGCTCGCCATGCTGAAACAGCCGGCCTTTGCGATCTTCGTTGCGTGTTCGTTCCTGATCTGTATCCCGCTTGCGGCGTACTACGCGTATGCCCCGGTGTATGCCGGTGCCCTCGGGATGGAGAACGTCGCGTTCAAGATGTCGTTCGGGCAGATGTCCGAGATTCTGTTCATGCTCATCATGCCGCTCTGCTTCGCACGGCTCGGTGTGAAGTGGATGCTGCTGATCGGCATGCTGGCATGGGTCGCACGCTATGGTCTGTTTTCCGCGGCGGCGGACCAGCAGGTCATGTGGATGGTTATGACGGGCATCATCCTCCACGGCATCTGCTACGACTTCTTCTTTGTGACCGGGTTCATCTATACGGACAAGAAGGCACCGGCGGAGGTGCGGGGTGCGGCTCAGGGCCTGCTCGTGCTGGTCACGCAGGGGCTTGGGCTGGGCATCGGGGCGCAGATCGTCGGGCGGATCGTGAATGCGAATACGGCCGAGGACATGACCCGAAGTTGGGGCACTATCTGGCTGATTCCTTGCATCATGGCAGGTGCGGTTGCGTTCGTTTTCTTCCTGTTC
Source organism: Phycisphaerae bacterium (assembly GCA_030432255.1). Classification (GTDB taxonomy): domain Bacteria; phylum Planctomycetota; class Phycisphaerae; order Phycisphaerales; family UBA1924; genus JAUIHS01. Next base: position 3,270 of record JAUIHS010000045.1, on the reverse strand, counting down.
TTCAGGGAGAAGAAGGAAATCGAGCCGTCCGATGCCGACGTGGCAGAAGCGGAGAAGATTGGGCCGTAACGGGTCGGTCGTGCTGTGATGGGGCAAATCTGGCGTGGGTGCCGCTGCGCCGGGACCGCGTCGACTTGCGGCTGGCGAGCGGAACAGCTTGGGCTTCAACGTCTCAGATCAGCGAACGCAGGCGTTGTACGCGTTGAGGAAGGCGATAAAGTCGGCGGTGTTGATGAGGCCGCTGAAGTCGAAGTCGGCGCGGGGGTTGCCTGCGTTGTAGAGATTCAAGAATGCGATGAAGTCGGCTGTGTTGACGAGCAGGTCGGCGTTGACATCGACGTTGCCCTGCGCGCCCGGGAAGCTGTCTGGATCGGCGTGGTTGGCACAGACGTCGCGCTCGTCGGTGTCTCTCCAGCCATCTTCATCGCGGTCGATGCCGATGCGGGTTTCGCTGCCGTGCGGGACAAGCGTCCACGTGAGTTCCCCGCCGGGGGCGGCGGCGTTGATCATGTCGCCCGGGGAGACGATCTCGCCAGTACGATCGCTTTCGAACATCGCGACGATGGGGCCGCCGGGAAGAGATGAGCGATAGGCAAAACCTCGCTGCTCGCCATCGACCATGCCGCGGACGACGAGGCCGACTTCTTCGGCTTCCGCCAAAGCCAGCATGTTGCCGATGAGGGCGAGTTGCGGGGCTGGGATGGAGTTGCTGTCGAGCACTGTGGTCTGCTCGCCGACTGCGGCGTGGGCATCCTGGCTCTCACCGCCGGGAGCTTCGTTCATCGTGAGCGGCGAACCTTCTGGAAGGTCGGAGCCGGCGAAAGCAAGCATGAGGGCGGTGAGGTCGGCGATGTCCTGATCACTGCTGACCGAGAAGGCCCGTAGGCCGACGAACTGCTCGACTGCGGGGACGGAGCCGTCGTGCATGTAGCCGAAACCCGCGTTGGACTCGAGGCGGGTGGTGACAAAGCCGGACTTCTCCTGCATGTTGCGGAGTTGGGCGATCTTGATCGTGCGATTGGTCTGGCCGTCCTGCGAGATCAGGGAGCGGTGGGTCTCACCCATGGGTCCCTGCGGGAACGGCTGAAACTGTCCGCCGACCCAGCGCATGTCCGGGCCCATGCCAGTCGGAAGGGTGTGACACGCGACGCACGTGAAGCCGTCGAGGGGAACGGTGCGATAGAGTTGGAGTCCGCGCACTGCATCGCCAGTCGGGAGCGGCTGTCCTTCGGCACTGAAACGGCCGGTGGTGTAATGGCCCTCCAGTTCAAGTGCGGTCGGAAGCGTGTTGTCGAGGTTGCGGTAGGGGTTGGGAGGAAAGTGGATCGTGGCCAGGAAGTCTTCGAACTCCTGCATCTCCGCATCTTCGAGCATCTCGTCATCGCCGAGAAGTCCGGTGAACGCCGCGTTGAATTCCTCGAGGCCGAATCGATCGCCGCGCCAGTGATGCGGCTCGTGGCCGATGATGTCCTGCATGGTCTGTGTTGACATCGGCCCCTTCATTGTGTGATGGGGCAGGAACTGCGGGGCTCCGAATCCGGGCGCGAGGCCGAGGATGCCGGCGCCGAGGTTTTGGTCGGCGAGGCCCTGAGTGTCGATCGGCTGATCAGGAGCGCCGAGATCCCAGCCAAGGCGGTCCATTCGGGCATCGACGTGACAAGAGGCACAGGATGTGATGCCGAGGCCCGAGGTCAGATGGGTGTCGTAGAGGTGCTTGCGGCCGACCTTGATCGCGGCAGGCGAAGGGTCGTAGAAGGGCGTTTGAGCAAGCTCGGCGTTGCCGATCGTTGAGACAGTCGAAATCGTTGATGCAAACTTGTTGAGGACGTAAAGACGCTCGCGCGTCTCATCGAGGACGATGCCGGTTGGTCCTTCGCCGACGGGGATGCTGACATCCGCGGCCGGGTTGACTTGCGGGTCCGGGGTGCGGTTGCCCGCTGTGTCGATCAACACGACGTTGTTCGAGCCCATGCCCGCGATGTAGGCGAGCGTGCCTGCGCCATTGAAGACGATGGCGCGAGGGTCGCCGATCGACTTCGCGCGTTCGCTCGCGGGAACGGTGCTCGAAATGTAATCGAGGTGAGGATTGAGGTCGACGATTGATGTCGTCGTGTCGGGACTTGCGGGATCGAAGAGCCCGACGAGAACCCGAAGGAAGACGCCGTTAAGAATCGGCTCGTATCGAATCTCGTTGGTGGCATCGGTGCCGATGACGGCAAGCTGGCCCGTGGCTGGATTCATCGCCATGGACATGCAGATGTTCATGAGCCCGTGGGCGTGGTCGGTGACGGTCTTCGCGTTCGCATCGATAATCGCAACGTCGCGATCAGGCATGTCCCAACCGACGGGGCGGTTCGATCGTGGCGCAAGCGGACCAGACACGAGATCTGTCCAGTCTTCGCCATTGTCGTCCAGCCATGCGCCGCTGGCGTCCTTGCGGACGATGAGACTAACCGGGGGTGGTGCGGTGTTGCTCGGGTGGAGCGGGGGGACGAAGGTGCCGCCAGGGCCGTTGGGGGGTGGATTGACGCCGCCGTAGGGGCCGATGGGATCGTTGACCACAACGCGATGGTCGATGGAGTCGAGGAGGTTGCCGCCATTGAGGACGGTGGTCGCGTTGCCGGACTCGAAGACCGCGACGTACACCTCGGAGCCGTCCTGGCTGACGACGAGAGCGCGGGGGTCCTCGCCGTCAATGGGGATGACGGTCGGGGCCAGCGAGAGATCACTGGTGTCGAACACCTGAACCTTGTTGACCTGCGAGCAGGAGACAAACGCGTCAAGGTCATCGCCAGCAAAGACGACATCGCAGGGCTCGTCGAGCGTCTTGACCGTTTTGATGACATTGAACGACGAGAGGCTGACGATGCTGATCGAGTCGGACACGTGGTTGACGACCCACGCTTCGTCGTTTCCTCGGACGCGAACGCTGACAGGATCGAGGCCCACCGGAATGGAGCCGATCCAGACCGGCAGGCGGTCATCGCCGATGGTGAAGACTTCGAGCCGATTGTCAGGGGTGTTGACAGCGAGCAGGTGTTGCCCGTCCGGGGTCATCGCGAGTGGATGGACATGCGGAGTTTCCCAGTTCACAAACGACGCCTGGGCACCGCGAGGCGTGATTCCGTCACGCCCGCTCGGTTGGCCTGCGTGCGCCGCGAGACTGCTCCACAATCCCACGGCAACGACCGCGCCGCATCCGATCCGACCAATTCCGCTCATTGTGCTGCCTCTTCGTGGAGATTCCTCGAACCCTCAAACCGCGACGCA
>JAUIHS010000037.1 GCA_030432255.1 Phycisphaerae bacterium | reverse complement strand
GAGCACTGACATCGACACCCGACACGGTTGCATCGGTTCGCAGTTCGTAGCGCCCGTCGTAGCGAGAGACATCCGTGCTCGTACCGCCCATGTCGAAGCCAATGACTCCCGCCGGCGCCACATGCGGCCACACCGCCGCGAGTGCGACGACCCCTCCGGCAGGACCGGACAGCAGGCAGTCCCGCCCTCGAAATGCGGAAGCCTGAATCAACCCGCCCTGTGATGTCATCATCCTCAGGGAACTGCCATCACCCAGGCTCTTCTCGATGCCGCTCACATAGTTTCGGAGGACCGGATTGAGGTATGCATCCATCACGGTGGTTCGCCCGCGCGCTACCAGTCCCATGTGCGCTGCGACGTCGCTGCTGCAACTCACTTCCTGGAATCCCATCTTCTGCGCCAGAGCCTCGATCTGCCTCTCATGCGTGTCGTTCCGGTAGCTGTGCATCAGGCACACCGCAAGAGATTCAACCTGCCTCTCTCGAAGTTCCAGGAGGCGCGTCGTGAGTGATTCAATGTCGAGTGGGCGAAGCACACTCCCGTCCGCCGCGAGCCGCTCCGGTGCCTCAACGACCTCCGCATACAGTACGCCCGGCTTGTGGATGTCGAGATCGAAGAGCCGGGGACGTGCCTGGTGACCGATGCGAAGAAGGTCGCCGAATCCTTCGGTCAGGACGACTCCCGTAGTGGCTCCGGCCCGAGTCAGCAGCGCGTTCGTGCCGCGCGTCGTGCCGAGGCGCATGCGCAAGGACGGAAATGGGGCCTCCCTGGAGATACCGAGGAGCATGCGCAGACCGAGCAGCGGTGCCTCCTGGCCGGAGTCGATTTCGAATCGAACGAACCCGGCGCGTTCGCTGCCCGGTTGCAACTGCAGGTGCGCACCAGCGGAGGCCAGCACGCGCCGTGCCTCCACCTCACCATCATCGAACTGACAGCGGATGGTGCACCCCCTCCACAGGTCCGGCGCATCGTCGGCTCTCGATGTGTCCACCAGCGCGCCCGAGACTTCGAGCGCACCGATCCCGCGGACGCAGCCTGAACTGAGCACCTTGCACCGGCGCAGGGCGCCACCAGCCAATCTGAGGTAACAGTCCGTGAACGTCCCCCCGACGTCAATCCAGCACTCACATTCAGGCATGAGCCGGCTCGCGTTCAGTGGGCCTCGTCCAGCCAATGGCGAACGACAAGCCCGTCCCGGACCAGGACGTACGCAATCTGCTTGCTGACCTTGGACGAACTCCCGCTGAAGATGAGCAGCACACTCCCGCTGCTCGTACGGCGCGACTCGTACTCGTATACGTAGATCAGCCCGTCATCCGATGCGGCGACCGTGCGGGTCGGAGGGCCGAGCAGCCCGAGCATCTCTTCCTCACTCGTGACATCCGGCTCCATGGTGGTAAACGTCTCGTACGCGATCGGCCGTCCTCGAACCTCTTCGTTCGACGAACTCGAGATGAGGCAGCCTCCCAGGAGCAGGCCACCCCCAATGATCGCGGCGGATGCGGCAGTGCGATATGAACGCTGATTCAACATGTCATTCTCCTTCAGTTTCTCCGGGTCTCGCAGCGGTTCTCCTCGGACATGACCGCAGGAGCCCGACCGTGACAGCTAGCTGCCATCTGCTGGCAGAAGAGAATACTCTGTTCGCAAACGAGGCAGCAGAACGATCACCACGCGCACCGGCGAACGCCGTGTCTCAACTGCACTGCCCGTCAGCATCGCTTCACCGACCGATCGCAGCGGACTCGTTGCCGGTCCCTGGCGCTCCCCGCCGGATTCCTTCGTCTCGACCATTCCCTCTGCGTCCCATTCGACCCGGGGATTCTCTGCAACGATGACGTACGCATACGCCGGATCGAGACATCCGCGAACCGACATGTCCGGGAGAATCTCCCCGAGATTCTCCGCCGGTTCAGCTCGCGGGGCCATGTAGAACGACGCAGCGTCAACCTGCGCCTCGCGATGGACCTGCACAGCCAGTTCCGCGAAGATCACGCCGCGTGATGCGAGCTCATCCTGACGGCCCACTCCCGGGCCGCGCCACACACGCCCGATGATCCGACCCACGCCGCGATCCAGCCGCACGCGGGTACCGTTCAGAAGCAGCGGAGCATCGCCGCCGAGCGAGCGGCCACGAACGAATTCGCGCCAGCGCGGCGACCATCCGATCCACTGCCGGTTGAGCCGGCCCTGGGGGGGCAGATCGCTCAGCACCTGATCAAGATCGTCCATGGCGACCCGCGCCATGCGAAGTCCATTGCCGCGCCAGTTCGTCGACTCCTCACTGCTCAGGAAGTCAGAGGCATCCGGCAGTTTCGCGATGGCGTCGCCCGCCGCTCCGCCTTCATCCGTCGTGATCCACCACATGACCTCGAGCCCGTCCGCACCGTCAACGACCACGGGCTGAACGAGACTCGCCGCGCGCGGCTCCTGTCTCACGATAGTCCCATCCGCCATATCGACCGCCGTCGATCCCCCACCGCCGCCACACCCGCCGATCAGCGCGAAGGCCAAGCCCAGGAGGCCGATTGCAACGCATCGGGACACCTTCACTCAATACACCTCACTGGGGTCCAGGTCGCTCGTGTCTTCGGGACTGAACTCATTGACTCGATCGATGAGCCGACGAACGAGGCCGATGCGGCTCCGCGTGTGGGTGAAGGCCAGTCTCGGAAGTTCAAGGAACTCATCCTCGACATCATAGGGCCCCCGCTGGTGAATCGTCCCTTCCTTCACAAGCGCTCCGAACTCGGCGTTCAACCGTTCCACGTCACCCTCCATCAGTGGCCGCTTCATCCGGATCACGAGGTCGTCACCGACGTAGCGCGAGGAGTGGTAGTTGACATAGAACTGCTGAATGTGCTGAAGCGCATCCTCCGGCGACTTCGCGCAGTAGAAGAGATTCAGATCCTCGGGGCTGATGAAGCCACCGTCGAGGAGAGAGCGACGCACATAGTTGTCCCAGTGATGCCAGTACTTGCCGCCTTCACCCTCAAGCATCACGATCGGCATCATGGCGCCCTTGCCGGTCTGAACCAGTGTCAGTGACTCAAAGGCCTCATCCTGTGTGCCGAACCCGCCCGGGAAGATCGCCACCGCATCGCATTGGCTGACAAACATGAGCTTTCGTGTGAAGAAGTAGCGGAAGTGAATCAGCTTCTCGTCCCCGTGTATGACCGTGTTGGCGGTCGTCTCGAAGGGCAGGCGGATCGCCAGTCCGAAACTCGACTCGCGCCCCGGCCCCTCGTGGCCGGCCTTCATGATTCCGTCGCCCGCTCCCGTGATGACACCCCAGCCACTCTCAGCCATCAGGCGCGAGAAATCGACCGCAGCGCGGTAGTCCGGGTGATCCGGAGGTGTGCGCGCACTGCCGAAAATACTGATCTTCATGAGGTGCGGGTACTGCTGGAAGACCCGGTACGCGTAACGAATCTCCTTGAACGCCGCGTTCATGAGCTTCAATTCGCCGGTCTCGCGGCCATCCGTGATCAGCTTGAGTGACGTCAGCACCATGTCCCGGATCAGGCGGCTGTCGAAGGACTCCGTGTCTCCGCCGCACTCAGCGATGAGCGCATCCATTCGCTCCTGGAACTGCGGATCGTCAACGCGGCGGAGTGGTCCGGCGTCGCGCGTATCAGTCGTTGTCTCTGTCATCATTCCTCGTTGGTTTCAGAAGGTTTCTGTCTGGGGCGCCGTGAGCGCGAATCGCCGAAGATAGCATCCCAAAGCTGCCTCGTCGCCCGGAGCGACTCAAATTCTACCGTTGGCTCTGTGAGACGCCCACGAACAACAGCCGTCATCAACTCGTCCCGGAGCGATTCGAAGACATCGCTGAGGCCCGGGACGCGCTGCCGCTGGCGGGATGAGATCCGGAGGTCCAACTCCAGATTTCTCCATGACATGTTGCCGATTCCCCGCACCACGATCGAGCCACCCTCCCCCGCTGAGAACTCAAGTAGATCGACCACGGCCTTCGGACCCGACACATGAAACTCCACATCTCCCGTATCGATTCGCTCACCGGTGGGCACCGTCAGACTCGACAACTCAAGGAGCGGCTTGAGCCCGGTGCCCGCGAGCAGATCGCCATCGCGCAACTGAAGCGAGCCTCGCCCGCGAACTGTGCCGGCATCACCCAGCACACCACTGACATCGATGACGCCGTCGATCCGGCCTGACTCATCGCCCTGGTTCCGAATCAGTCCTGCAAGCGGAATTCCAGTGAGCGTAGCGCTCCACTCATACGTCGGTCCTACGCCGTTCACTCCATCGCGCAGGATCCCCTCACCGACCAGCATGCCGTCCTCGAGCCGCGCCTGCAGCAGTGGCGACACCCATCCCCACTCTGTGCTGCGGAGCCGCAACTTTCCATCCGTCAGCGGAATCCCCTTGTCACCGCCGACAACGAGAGAGTCCGCCGTGAGAAACACCTCGGTCGATCCGTCCGGTGCGCCCCCCGCTCCGCGCCTGACTGTGATCACCCCGACGACATCTTCGAGTGGGAGTTGAGCTTCTGCCTTTCCGCCATCAAAGCTGACTGTCGCATCAAACGACACGTCATTCTCCGGGTCGTCGGGCCGGACACGAAACTCCGCGTCGACCATGTCGAAACGACCATCAACATCCAGCTTCAGCGACCTGAGGACTTCCTGCACACCTGCGGGCAGCAGCACACGGATGCTGTCGTCCAGCCGGGTTCCCACGGCACTGAGACGGAGATCAGCGTTGTTGATCTCGCCCGCATCGACTCCCAGCCTCCCATCCACCGTGAGCGACCACGCGTCCGATTCGCCGTGCACGTTCTCGAAGACGACCGTGGAGCCTTCGTTCCGGATCACACCCGACATGTCACGCAGCACGACCCGGGTGCCGAACCGATCGAAGGACAACGACTGAGGTCGGATGACTGGAGCCATCCTCTCCGCGTCCCGTTCGCTTCCACTCACCCATCGAATCGTGCCATCAAAGACACCCTCCGGATCCGCACGCTCCACGAAGTCGGCCAGCTGTGCCGACCGCTCTTCCAGGATCTGCCGCACCAGTCCCGACTCGAACCGGAAGTCAGTCAATTCAATGTCAAGCCGGGTTGCGCTGGTCTCATCGAGCGCCAGTTCACCCTGGACCAGTGCTCTTCCGGCGGTCTCACCATCCAGTCCAACGTTTCCGGTGACCTTGTCCAGCAGGACGCTTCCACCACCGTATCGAAGCGTTCCTTCCAGATCCTCTGCCGACAGCCGCCCCAGTTCAGTATCGAATGCACCGCCACGAAGGTTCTTCACCGTGAGCAGGATCTCGCCCGCCTCGCTCTCGCTGCCACTCACCATGAACCCGAGGTCAGCGACACCTTCCGGGCGCAGGCGGTCCCGGACTTCGCTGACGGTTTCCTCGTATCCCGCGAACTGCCCACCGATCATGCCGAGCACATCCTCCACCCGCTCAGCGAGGTCCAGCCCCAGCAGATGCCCCCGCACTTCCCAGGCCCGGTCACCCTCAAGACTCAAGCCAAGATCAAGTTGCAGGTGCGCGCCATGGCACATGGCTTCGAGTGAGTGGAGCGAAAGTCCGTCTGATCTCAACTCAAGCACACCGCTCAGATCTGTGAGCGGCGCGGAGACACCTTCCTCAACTTCCAGTGAGCGCAGCGGGATCTCGCACGAGAACCCGTCGGGCAGCGCCTCCGCACGGAAGTTCATCCGCCCCCCGATGCCGAATCCCCGGATGAGCCCGCTGACGTCCGGCATCCCGTCATCCTGCCGCCGGGATTCAATCAGGTGGATGGCCTCCATCAGTGCTTCCCTGACGGGAATGCCTTCCCCCTCCAGCGTCAGAACGACGGAATCAGCACTGCCCTCTGACGGCAGGTTGTAGGCCCCACCAAGTTCAATTCGCCCACCCGTGAGCGGTCGGAAGGACCCCGACTTCAACTGTACGACACCTTCACGCACGGTCAGGGAGGCATCACGCAGTTGCATCGGCAGGGGCAGGACCGCAGGCAGAGTCCCGATCGAGTCAGCAAGGATGCCGACCGTGAAAGTGGTCTCCTCCGCTTCGGCGCCGGGCTCCCGGTACACATCCGTCCAGATGTCTACGTTGCCCCCAAGTGCAAATCCCGCTGGCAGCGATCCCCGGGCCTTCAGCGTGTCATATGCCTCCTGATCCAGCAATCCCTCCACCGCGCGCCGTGATGAAGACGGCAATGCATCGAGCAGATGCTGGTCAATCGGGACATCCCCCCCCGTCACGTGCAGGTTGAAGCCACTCGATGGGCCAAGCGGTTCAAAGTGACCCGTCATCGCCAGTTCTGCGCCCGTCGGTCCGACACCCTCCATGCGAATCAGCTCGAGTCGAACGGCATCGAAGCGCATGCGCCCACGAAGATCAGTCACCGGATACGGAAAGCCCGCATAAGTGATGGCGCCGTTGCGAAAGCTGAGCTCACCGCCAACGGCGATCTCGGCCTCGCGATCTCCGTCACGCGGCAGGCGCTCGATATCAACCTGGCCCGAGACCACCGCGGTGGGTCCGGACAGTCTTCGGAAGAGGTTGCGCACGTGCTCGGGCGTATGCGCGAGGAAGGCTGGCTGGCTCGCAATCGGGAGTTCGGTCGCCTCGATCCGACACGTGAACCCCGCATCGAGATCCAGCGACATCGTGCGAAGGGTCACATCACAGGCCAGGTCCTCCACGCTTCCATGAAGCTCCGCACGTAGACCGTCGGCGCCGAACTCAAGTGAGCCGGTCACTCCTGACATGCTCACCCAGTCTTCACCCATCCGGCCTTCCGGTGCCAGCGGAACATTCAATTCCACGCCATCCAACTGGAAACGCGCTCGGACACCGCGATCATCCGCGTACGTCAACGATGCTCGCTCGAGGCGGCCGCGAAGATCCATACGTCGCCAGATGTCCATGATGGCACGAGGTGCCGGATGTACGCCGAAGAAGGCAAGCTGCAGTTCGTCCAGTTCGAGCAGCCCCGCCCCTGCTTCCAGGTCGAGCCAGCCGGTGAGTGCCACATCCGACATCTCCACACCGGGATCCAGTGCCCTCCCCGATGTTGACTGCCCCGGAGATGCAGTCAGGTTGACATCAAGCCAGCCGGGATCGCCCGCACGAGGTGACAGCTTCCCTGAGACAGGCAGTTCCAGCAGCCTGTGGTAGCCCGCACCCGTCCCGGTGAGTTCGTGCTCACCCAGTTCGATGACCCCGTTGACAAACTCGATGGAAGGCAACGCCCCCGGCTGTCCGCCCGCTCCGCTCCCGGTCCACTCCACCTCCGCAAGGTTGATGGAGAAGTCGGTTCCCTGACTGACGCGAAACAACGGCCGGACCACGCGCACGTCGCGAATCTGTCCACCATGCAGCAGGGTGGAGGGATCGATGCTCGCCTCAAGCCGCCTTGCCTGAAAGAAGCGACCCGCCTGACCCTCCAGGTCGGGAATCGACAGACGGACATCGAAAGCAACAAGTCGCCCGTCGAGACCGATGACCGCGCTGCGGCATTCGACATCGCAGTCCAGCATCGCCTCGAGCCGGTTGACTACGACGATGCGCAGTACCCCGGAACGGGAAACGATGACACCGGCAAGCAGCGCAAGCAGGATGAGAAGAAGTGCGCAGCGAAAGAGCCTCCGCTTTCGCTTGCCGCGCTGGGAAGACTCGCCGGCCATGCGCCGCCTCACCGCCACCCGGGTCAGCAGGTGTCACCCCAGGCGTCGAGCAGATCCTGGAGATCGTTGAAGTCAACGACACCATCGCCGTTGAGGTCTCCCATGGTACCCGACGGCACCGCCTGGCCCCAGACATCCAGCAGGTCGTTCAGATCAGTGAAGCCGACCAGGCAGTCGCCATCGATGTCGCCGAAGACCTCGCGATTGTCGAAGACAAAGATGTCCGCCCGCTCGTTCGTATCATCGTCATAGAGGTTCGTGGCGAGGCTGTAGAAGGCAATCTGCTTTCCGTCGTTCGATATGCTCGGTGCGAAGCTGTGATCGTCCCCCACTTGCCCTGACAGGCTCCGGGAAACGAGCGTCGTCACACCGGTACCGTCCGATTGCCACACGCGCCGGAAGATGTCGAAGCGAAGGTTGACGTCGCCCGCCGCGAGGTTGCTCGCATAACTTCCGAAGACGACCGTGCCACCATCTTCCGACAGGCGTGCATCCCATGCGATCTGGTTCGCCTGGTCACCCGAGGTCGACTTGCTCACGAGGTATGTTGCCCGATTGCCCGGCACGTCGAAGATTCCGGATCCCGAGACATCGCGATCATGGACGAAGACGTCATACGTCTCGTTCTGATCCTCGATCGTCCCGTCGAGGTTCGTCGCCAGGCTCTCGAATGACACGAATCGTCCGTCAGCGCTGATCGATGGGCGAAAGCAGTGTCCGTTCGCCGGCTCTCCGAGTTCGGTGCCGTCATCGAAGATACTGATGCGCGTCATCTCGCTCACGCTTGTGAAGAGGCCGATCTCATGCACATAAATCTGCGTATTGCCACCCAGATCCTCACCATCCGCGCTCAACAGGTTGGTCGCACGACTCTGGAACGCCACCATCACGGTGCTCGATCCCATGCCGATGCGGTCGGAGACCGCGGGCCACTCGCTTGCCCCGTCCGGGTCCGCCGGCTGGACGATGTTGAATTCGTCATAACCCAATCCCACGCTGATGCGATACGTCCGCGCGGAATCCAGGTCGCGCAGATAGATGTCCTCCGTCGACGTCATGTCGTCGCCCAGATTGTCGCTGTTCAGATCGATCAGGTTCTGTGCCCGACTCTGGAAGGCGACGAATCGCCCATCACGTGAGACGTTCGGCCGACTGCTCGCCCCGTCCGGATCGCGCTCGACGTTCGGGGTGGTTGAGTTGTCGAAGGAAACACTCACACGGTCCGTCAGCCCATCGAACGAGATCGGGAAGCTGCAGATGGGATCCGGCGGATCCGTCACCAGGACCGAGGCGAAAATGTCCTGGTAGTTGTTCTCATCCCCAACCACGAGGTTCTCCGCCACCGAACCGTAGACCGTGCGGCAGCCATCGAATGACATCGAGGGACGCAGGCTGCTTCGGTCAGCCGGGTCGTTGCCCGACTCATCCGCACGACTCATGAGTCGGACAGATGACGCCGCCGGCTCGTTGTAGTCACCATCCTGATCGGCATCGCGGTCCAGGACATACACCTGGTCGCCCGCGAGCATGACGGATGGATCCGCAAGATTCGTCGCGTCACTCAGGAACGCGACATAGCGGCCGTTGCCCGAAATGGCCGGGTCCCGACTGTCACCATCAGGCAGTTCACCGTCAAACGTCATCGTCGCCGGCGTCAGTTCGCCTTCAACATCGGAACCGACCACCGACGCACGGAACGCGGCCACCAGCGGCGCCGTGTTGTTGATGACCATGGCGCAGTGTGCCTGACCGGGTGAGCCCGGCGCCACGCCCGTCGGCATGCCGAGGAACTCCACATCGGGATTCGAGAAGTGCGGTGCTTCCTGGCACGGGGTCGAATCCACGCAGTCATAGGCCATGATGGTGTGGAAAGCCTCGTCCTCCATGCCCTCTATCACCTCGAGTTCGTGCCCATAAGCGTACGCGTACGCACCCTGGAACGACGAGTTCTCACGCTCGTGAACGCAGCCGAAGTTATGTCCCAGCTCGTGGGCGAGCACAGATACACCGGGAAGCGACGACAGCGCCCAGTGATTGACGCTGAATCCACGCTGGTCGTTGTCCATCGCATTGATATCCGTCAGCACCCACGCCAGACCAGCAACACCCTGCGCCGTGTGGCTGATGAACATCGCAACCAGATCCGCCCCGTACTCGTCACGCATCGTGTGGACGTCGTCCAGTTGAACGTCACCATTCACGGTAAGACGCGTCAACTCCGTGTCGTAATTGTTCGGGACAGCCTCGAAGTAACCACTCAGCGGTGTCATGAAGACCAGGCGGAGTCGAGCATCAATCAGGCTGTTCTCGAATGCAACGTTGACGCTGTCAACCGCAATGACCGCCTGCGTTTCCATCGCAACGACCGAACCCGCTTCGGCCTGGGCGTCCTCGGTCCAGACAATCATGATGTCGATGATCGAGGACTCGCCACCATCCATGCCACGCGGCCTGAACTGCACAATGTCGCCGCCCGGATGCTGAAGCAGGTCGTTGACACCGCACGAGGCTTCAGCAGGCCGACGCACTTCCTGTACCACGTGAATGCCGTCGGCCGCATAGCGCACCTGGAACGCACCGATCCCGGGAGCGTGGATGTTCGCGGCGACAACCCCCTTGTGACTGACAAGGATGAACTGCCCGCCTTCAACGCCTTCGAGTTCGCCGAACCACGAGTAGCTGTTGAAGACACGCTCTTCAAGACGCTTGAAGACGCCGATGAGCTGAACATCGTCGAACAGGTTGAACGTGATGCGGTCATCACGACCCGGCATCGCGAACGCAAACGCCTCAGCGTGAACGGTCACCGCTCGTCCACGAGTGACCCACGGTGCGGACATGCCGCGGAGGTCTGCGACGGCGGGTCCCCGGAGCGGACTGACCAGATCAGGAGCGCCCCGGTGCTGGTCCGAGACGTCCCTGAAGTCCCGGTCGACGAATCGCGCGAGTCCGCGATCCATTGTCGGCCGATCTGACTGGCTCAGGTCGATCGCCTGACCGGGGGCCGTCGCTACGGCAAGCCCGAGGACGAAGAGGCTCACCGTCCGCATCACATTCCATTGCATCTGTCGAATACTCCCTTCAACCGGTCTCCCCGGACCACGGGGCGCCCATTCGTATGACGTCCCAATCCCCGATTCGTTCATCCTGACATTCTACAAATATCGGCCATGGCAGCCGTGTGTTGTCTCTTCGCGACCTATTCTAGAGAGGTTGCCCCCGAAACCGGCCTGTTTCCTCCCAAATGTGCTTCTGCGATCCGATTTCGGACCGATGAGCAACTCTCGGACCTGCGCCGAGTCAATATCGATTGAACACTGTGCCGAAGACAACGTAGAAGACTGGAAGCAGTGCAGGGGAAGTGAATGTGAGCCAGACAGATATCAGAGCTGATGAGGACCTGGTCGAGGATTACCTCGACGGAGATGCCGGTGCGCTCCGGGTCCTGATCGAGCGATATCACGATCCCCTGATCCGGTTCCTGAACCGCCTGATGGGGAACCGACAGGCTGCCGAGGACGCATTCCAGGAGACGTTTCTTCAGGTTCACCAGTCCCTCGGCTCCTTTGATCTCACCCGCCGCTTCAAGCCGTGGCTCTTCACGATCGCAGCCAATAAGGGGCGGGATGCCCTCCGCAAATCCCAGAGGCGGCCAGCGGTGTCGCTCAATGCGGCAGTCAACGATCGCGGCGGCTCTTTCGTCGACCTGATCGAACTGGACCTGCCGGCAGCCTCTGCCGGGTTGGAGGCCGAGGATCGAAGTCGACTCGTGCAGAAGGCGATCAATGGCTTGTCTCCCCGGCTCAGGGAGATCCTGCTGCTCGCCTACTTCCAGAAACTGAGCTACGCGCAGATCTCGGAGGAGTTCGGGATCCCGCTGGGGACCGTGAAGTCACGTCTCCACGCGGCTGTCGCCGCCTTTGCCAGGAAATGGGCCGAGGTACAGGCGGAACTGGCCGATAACGAGAATGGCGACGCAAATACTGCGCCGCGTACCGAACTCGGATGAGCACAGGCTCGTAGAAGTGGTAATGAACGACTCCAATGGCCATCTCGACCCTCGTGCGGCTCGCGCTCTCGATGCCCTTGTGGACAGTGGCTTCGACTCAGATCAGGTCCAGGGTGAAGCACGCAACGATGCGGCAGCCATCGCCCGCCTCCTGTCCTGTCTGGACTCCGACATGCCTGAGGGTGCCCCGATGCTGCAGGGCCCGCGAAGCAAGGAAGCCCGGCTGCTGGTGGATGTCACCGCGGCACGCGTGATGCGATCGCGAGATCAGGCACTCGCGGGGTCCCTCCGCACAGAATCTGCGGGATCCCATCTCGGTGCGGCAGACGCTGATGCCCTTGACGCACTTGTTGAGACAGGCTGGGATGACCATGTCGACTCCGCAGAAGCCGACCGCATTCGGGAACTCCTGGGTCTCCTGGATGCCGGGCAGACTCCGCAGGATCGCCGAGGAAAGCTGATCGAGGCGACCCTCCATCGACTCCAGACCGAGATTGATGAAGGATCGTCCCGCATGCGACTCGATGCGGAACTGGCCGCAGCCCAGCACCGGCGTCCATCGCGATGGCGCCTGCGTGAGATCGCTGCGGTCGCCGCGGTGGTTCTGTTCGGTTCTGCGGCCTTCTCGCCGTTGCTGTCGCCCCCTTCGGATCAGTTCAATCAGGCTGGCCTGCTGGGCGGGCTTCCGCAGGCACTTCGGGCAACGGCTCAGCCCACAGCCGGTGAGCCTCTGCCTCAGGCCCCCGTCTCGGATATGGGCCTGCCGACCTGGGAGATCCGGTTCGAGGTGGACCCGCGTCCAGTGATGCCGGGCAACCTTCGGAACTCGGGGCTGCAGCGCTGATTCAATCCGGGATTCGGCCCCTTCCGGGACCCCCATCGGGTTGCGAACACCCCAGTTCCTCGCTACCATCCCCGACTCGACTTCATCCGCCGGAAGGCGGAGAGCTATCCCGCCGAACGGAAACTGGACTCATGCCGAAGAACAAGACTCATAAGGGCATCCTCAAGCGGATCCGGATCTCCAAGACCGGCAAGGTTCGCCACAAGCGCTCATTCTGCAAGCACCTCCGCTCGCACAAGAGCCCCACGCGACTCCGCCGACTCCGCAAGGATGCCACCATGTCAACGCCGGAAACCAAGCGACTCGCTCGCCTGCTCAACCGGCGACTTCGTGGCCGCTCGCAGCCCCGCTCTGCTTTCCGCCGGAGCCCCTCCCCGCAGGAACGTCAGGCGATGCGCGAAGCTGCCAAGGCCGCTGCGAAGAACGACAGCTGATCAGATCACAACGACACTGCCGTCCGGGTCCATAAGCAGTGCTTCCTCACTGCCCCGTCCGGCGCTCAGGAGATAAGCCATGCCACGTGTGAGAAAGGGCTCCGCCCGCCGCAAGGCTCACAAGAGAGTACTCCGCGAAGCTCGCGGCTACTACGGAACCAAATCCCGTCATTTCCAGCAGGCCAAGGTCGCGCTGACGCGCGCCGGTGCCTTTGCCTGGCGTGACCGCCGTGCCCGGAAGCGCGACATGCGTCGCCTGTGGATCACTCGTATCACGGCAGCCTGCCGGATGCGCGGTACCCGGTACAGCCTGTTCATGAATGGACTGAAGTACGCCGGCGTCAAGCTGAACCGCAAGATGCTCAGCCAGATCGCCATCGAGGATCCGGCGGCGTTCGATCGTCTGGTCACCCTCGCCAGCGAGAACACCACCGCGACGCCAGCCGCGAACTGAGCAGCAGAAGTCTCAGATGTTTCACGAGGCCCCGACGTGCATACGCCGGGGCCTTTCTTATGGCCCGAACCTTCCGATCAGTTCTCTTCGTCAAAGCCCTTGTTCGGTTCCTCGGCAAGTAGGTCAGCGAGCTCGTCGCGGTCCAGCATCTCCACGTGACCGTCGGCGAAGCCGACAACGGTCTTGCCCCTGGTCGCGAGTACTCCGACGACCGTCCGGGCCGGAAAGTGAATCGAGCTGAATCGCCTGAGGTCCCAGCGCAGCCGCGCGGCCTGAGCCAGTGAGAAGACCTCGTCATCGAGATATGGCACGATCGCGTCCAGGCTCGCCGGACATGCATCGTCATGCTCCGTGCCATAGATCATGAAGGCCATCAGAATCTGTCGCATGCCGCTCGCGGCCTCGGTCTGTCGAGGCAGTTCCTTGTGCTTGAGACCGAGGTCGGGTCCGAGGTCGAGTGCGACCGCGGCGTCCTTGTGGACCAGCAGCAATTCGTTGACCGCCGGCACCGGCAGCATCTCCACGTGTCCATCAGCAAATCCCACGGGAACAAGCACACCTGCGAAGTAGGCTGCCCGGTCGATGGCGACCGGCTGCCTGCTGTTGAACGTCTCTGCCCAGTTCGAATCCAGGACAACCGCATAGTCAGGACCAAGGTCGGGAGCCGGACCATACGGCGACATCAGCATGTCCCGGGTCAGAATCTGCCAGTCTACCAGTTCGCCCGTCGACTCAGGCATCTGCCCTGCATCGTTGTAATAGATCAGCACACTCTGCACGATGCCACGCACCTGAGTTGCGCTCTTGATGTTCTTCGCCTGTGTGCGGGCACGACCCAACGCGGGTAGCACCATGCCCGCCGCAACAGCACCCGTACCGTGGAAGTCTGTCCCGACGGTGCGCATCAGGACCGCCCCATTGACCAGCGCAGAACGATCCAGGTCACCTTCAACGTAGAGCGCATCACCCTCAAGGTGCGCACTGAAGATGAAGGGCTTCACATCTGCTGTGAACGTATGCCAGTCGGGTGGCCCGTTCACGAACTCGTGCGCCCGCATCGGTGAGCGAACTGCATTTCGAAGCGCGGACAGGAGCCCCGTCATCACGCCGTAGGAGTCCCTGGCCACGGCCTCCGCATCGACGTACGTGAGACACAGCATGTCCTCATGATCACGGAGACGAGCCCCGACGGACGGGTTCGTCTGCAACGAACGCCGACCACCAGCCATGTGTTCGATCGCGGCATCGGCCACCCAGGGCGCTGCTGCGAGAACCATGTGATCACCCTCAACAGCCATCGAAATCTCGAGCGGGATGGGTATGCCCGGCGTCTGAATCAGGAACCAGGGGCGATTGTCACGTTCAACGAGATGAATCCGCACACGCCCGGCCGACTCCATGTCAATCGCGTCATCAACTCGGGCACACAATCGGGTCATCCCCTCGACAAATGCGTCTGCATCGCGAAGTGACCACAGGAGCACCGTCGACATGATCCCGCCCCCACCCATGGATTCTGAGCGATACGTCGTCATTGTTGGCCCGAGGTGATCAAGCAGGTCCGCCTTCAGGTTCATACCGAATTGATGGTTGAACTCATCAAGAACGGAGGCGTCCTGGGACTCGATCCATGCGACCAGCGCACCAATGTCGAATTGGGAGAAGCCTGCAAAGAGCGCGTCGGCCGGAACAGCTGCGAGATCGGAGCGCGTCACGCGGCCGCTCGCGAGGACGTCATTCATAAGAGCGCCGGGCGACTCCATCCGGGCCGCGAGTCGAAGGCGATCATCATCGTATGCGACCGCGACTTCAATCCGCCGTCCCAGCGCGTCCCCCACAGCCATCGCCGGCCCCAATCCGGCCGCAGCCAGTTGATCGAAGTCCACTCGAAGGGTGAAGACCGGCGCGAGTCGGTCGAACAGCGGACTCTCGAGACTCAGTGGTTCGCGGGGTTCCTGTCCGAGGGTCACGATTGTGCACGATGCGCCGCGCCATTCGCGGGTCGTGAGCCCGACCTGTGGGCCCCCTTCGGGGCCGAACCACGTCACACCGCCACGAACCTGACCGGCCCCGCCTCCCATCTGTTGCAGCAGTCGTTCCACGTCTGCCTCCGGATTGCGGCCGCGTGTGTGCAGCGTCAACTGTCCGATCGGCCCTTGCTCGCCTGCACTGATGGTCAGGTCAAAGGGATGTGCGAGGAGGATCTCCATCACCGGAGCCAGCATCGCCAGACCCGGATCGACGTCCAGATCTTCGGGCAATTCAGCCAGACGCCCGGGGAGCAGGTCAACGATCTCACGAAGCACCGCATCACCGGCATCGGGCAGCACTGCTGCTGTTCCCGCACACCGAATCTCGATCGCGTGAGGTGCTTCCGCGCCGGCGAGCCGTCCCGACAGTAAGAGGATGGACCAGAGGGCCACGACTGTCACTCGATGCAATGTCCGCATGTGTGGGTTCTCCCATTGGCTGCCGGATCTCTCCGTGGATGATGCCACCGCGGGCTCGATCGGTCAAAACGAAAACGGGCGTCTCTCGGTGAGACGCCCGTGAAGGTGGACGCAGATGGGTCAGTTGGAGCCGGCGCCGTAGAACTCCAGCAGGAGCGACAGGTCAGCAAAGTCGACGACGCCGTCATGATTGATGTCCGTCGCGAGGTCAGCGCCCGTCGTCCCCCACTGGTCCAGGACCTCATCGAGATCGATGAAGTTCACCGCGCCATCGAAGTTGACATCACCGGGCGAGAGCAGATCGCGCACAGCCCGCCACGCGTCCAGGCCACCGTAGCCGTAGTCGCGATCGCGGCCGGCAACACCAAGGTCGTGACTGCTCAGGCTCAGCATCGTTGACACATCCTCTGGTGAGAGCTCGGGGTTCACCGACAGCATCAGGGCTGCCGTGCCCGCGGCGTACGCGGCCGCCGCCGAGGTGCCATCCGCCATGACCGACTCACCCTCGGCGTAACCGGCCACTCCCAACCTATCAATGGTCGGAATGCCGACTCCAGGCGCCACGTTCATGACACTCCAGCCTCTACCGCTCATCGATGCACGTGCATCCTGCGCGGTCACGGCGCCGATTGCGTGGACGCTCGAGAGCCGGCCCGGCAGCGTCACGCCATCAGCATGCGTGCCAGCACCGGCGAAGTGAATCATGCCGAGCGATCGCGTCCGATCGAACTGCGCGGCGATCGCCGCGGACTCGAAGCCGAATCCGCCTGCGATCAGGCTCACACGGGAGCCGCGCTGCCAGGCGAGATCGATCGCGGTCAGTACTCGTGCGGTCGTGGTCACCCAATGTCCCTGACCATCGACTTCAGCCATGGCTCGCACAGGCAGGATGTGCGCGTCGGGCGCGACTCCATGCGCGGCCGAAGATACGCATCCGGCAAGTGTCGTTCCGCGATTCTCGATTGCCTGAACGGGGGCACCGGATGATGGGTAGCCGAACAGATCGTGCCCGACCTCCACGTGCATCTGGGTACTTCCGATCTCGACGCCACTGTCGATGATGGCGACCAGCACCGCATCGCCCCGACTGATATCCCAAGCCGCCGCGGCATGCAGCCTCGACAGTGCATCGGTTGCACCCGTCGTGCTGATGGCAAGGTCACTCTGCCCGGTGAAGAGCATGACGGGTTCAGCGAAGAGAACTTCAGGCCGCAGGGCCATCGTGTTCGCCGCCAGCAGGACATGCATCCCGTCGCCCCCGCGCTCGACGAGATAGACGTTGTCGAGTGAGGCGTAGTCGATCGACATCACGGCGCCAATGCCGCTCGACTCAATGAGTGCATCCGCTTCATATTGGGAAACGCGCTGCGTGAATCCGATCAGGACATCAGCGGTCACGATCGCAAGGCCACCCTCATCGGTTTGGAAGACCGGAGAGGTGAAGGCTGCAACATTGGCTTCGGTCAAGTGAATGACCAACGCTTCCATGTCTTCGGCCGCGAGTTGCTGCGCGAGCGTGATGATCATCCAGTTGTCAACAGGCAGATACTCCACCTGATTGATCGCGAGACCAAGCGCATCGAGTGCTGCCGGAAGGGCTTCATCGGTTACGCCTTCAATGGGTTGCAACGCAAGAGAATTGAGCACCATGTCGAGGTCACGGCTGTGCTTGAAGTAGCGGTAGCCGTGATTCCCAGCATCGGAAGCCGCCGCACCTTCTTCGCCGTCCGAGAGGTCGGCGTCGATCCGTTCGGGTCGCTCACCATCCTTTCCAACCTGCTGGAATGGGCCATCCACATCCCCGCCGTAGTAGGGCTGGCTGCCAGGTGTCGGCAAGGGGCCCTCGCCGATCGTGGCGCTGGAATCTCCGGGCAGCGGATCGGTCACGAAGCGTGTATCCACGCCGCGACGTGTCAGCACCGCATCCAGATCGAGCTGGTCGATCCGGCCATCGGCATTGACATCTGCGCGGAGGTGCAGTCGATTCGCCGGACTGATCGGATCAGTGCCGAGCAGGGATGCCACCGCACCCACATCGGTGTTGTTGACTCGTCGATCTCCGGTCACATCACCCGGAACCGTGTTGAAGAAGACCAGTCGACTCTCGGTGAGCGGGTTGCCGGCGACATCGGTGATTCCGATGAGTTCGAGGCGATACCGCGCATTGGCGGGGAGCGGACTGGACAGTTCAATCCGACCAAGCGTGTTGTTCTCCATGAGGGTCATGTTGAACTTGATGTGCGTCAGGTCGATGGGCGCGCTGTCGGGTGACTGACGTCCATCAAGCTGAACTGCAGCCGCGATGAACGTTGACGCATCGATCGGCTCATCGAATCGAACGCGGAAGCGGTCGACGCCACTGAGGCGCGGCTCCGAGAATGTGCCATCGGTGCGGATGCCGAGCCTTCCTTCACCGATTCCGCTGCTGTGCGTCTCGACAACCTGCCATGTGGAATTCGGCGAAACCGCATCTGCCGCGAACGTGATCGTATAGGTGTAGAAGCCACCCTGTCCGCTGGCGCCGATGTCAAAGAAGTGCAGGTTGTGTTCGCGCACCGGCTGATCCTGCGGGTCGATGAACGTGCGGTCCGTCTGCCAGACGTTGAACTCACGGATGATCTCTTTCCCGTCCGACCGGACGACACTCTCGATCGGCGCCGTCATGTTGCCGGGCAGAATGCCGAGAGACGGATCATCGATGCGGAAATAGACGTAGCCATCCGGGATGAAGACGTCCACTTCAACCTCGAGGTCCGTCGGGGTCGCGGGACCATCCACCTGCGCGTTGTAGAGCACTGTCACGTCCGCAATAGTCCCGTCAGACAGGTGGACGGTATCGGGAAGATCGGCATCCATCGGATCCGGGATCTCGTTGGTCATATAGTCGAGCTTTCGATCATCATCAGGCTCGTCAGCACGAACCACATGGATCAACTCGAAGATCTCGAGCGAGTCGATGATCGATGTCCGCTCGCCTCCGAGTTCATCGGAGTGCTCATAGCTGGCCGAGTACTCGGTGAACTGCCCCTGCAGCGTTGAAGTCAGCAGGAAGCGCGCTCCGGAGGTGATGCCGGGATCGATATCGCCGAGGTTCACCGTGAGAGATGGCGTGATCTGATCGGTGTTGACCTGTGTGCCGATCAACTCGAACGCGATCAGCAGGCCTCGTTCATTCTCGATGATCTCGGGCTGACTGGAGGTGATTCGCACGTTGCGGGCCGGCCCGTAGCCGACATTCGACATCGTCAGCCCGAGGCTGAATGGCTCCGTGGGCTCGATGATGTCGGGCGTATGCGGGTCATCGGAGAAGACATCACGCTGCCAGAAATACTTGACCGCCAGGAGCGGGTCCGGACGCACCGTGATCGGGGCCGCGGCCAGTTCGATGAAGACATCCGTCCCGGCCTCTCGATAGGTGAAGATGCCGCCGATTGCATAGTCGGTCGGCTCCATGGGCGCCGCATCGCGTGTCGGAATAATGAGCCAACTTGCCCGCCCGAAGCTCTGGGGCGCGATTTCGCCTCCACCATTCACATCACTGAGATTGGTGAGATCGGGCTGGGTGATGAAGAAGAGATCCGTCATGTCATTGCCATCCGGATCAAAGACAGCCGGGGCTACCAGGATCGCCTCAACCGGATCAATCGTGTTGCCATTGGTGATCTCGATGGTCGCACGGAAGCCCGTCCGTGTGATGGTGACCTGCTGTGACAGTTGCAGTCGCACCTCGGCACACACACCTTCATCCACAGCACGATCGGGCGCGATCGACTGACCGTCCGGTGCCACTTCCTTCATCACGTACTTGTAAACGCGGTCCGGTGCACGTCCGAGCAGGTCACGTTCGAGCGCTTCGGCGATGTTGAAGGAATCGAGGGTGACGTATCCCTCGCCATTCCGCCCATCGCCGCACTCGCCCGCGGGTTCCACGAAGTAGTACTTGCTGCCTGACGGAATGATCTCGATCCCGCCGATGCCGGGGAAGTTGAAGTTGAGTCCACCCTCGAGGTAGACACCCTCGAAGCACCAGGACCCGTCGAAGCCATCCTGATCGTTGTACGTGAACCCGACATTGAAGCCGGTGCACAACTGGATGCTGGCGTCAAAGCTCGCGGTGAGGTCGTCCACGCCCGGCACCGGGGCCGACAGCGTGCCTGAACCCATCACACCGGCGCCGCAACACAGGGTTGCCCCCGCACCGCCACTGCCGCTGATATTTGGGTCATCATTGCACCCGGTGCTGATCTCACCACCGATGTTGCCGTTGACATTGATGAAGCAGCCCGCCTCCGCACTGAACTCCCACGAGAGCGACACGGGGTTGCCTTCAATGTCCGTCACGGACAACTGCGTCGAACCGCTGGTGGAGAATGATGCGCCGACGAGCGTGATACGGCCTGAAACAGACCCACCACCACCACCGACGATCTCAAGACCCCCGGGGTTGCCTTCCTCGTCACAGCAGGTCTGAAGGGTGACCTCACCATTCAGTTCCACTTCAATGTCCTCCAGGCGAGGCACGTTGTTCAGCAGGCCCTCAAGCCCGGACTTCAGGGGCGCCAGATAAGGGCTGACGTCGGCCGTGAAGATCTCGCCCTCTTCACACATGCACTCTTCCGGGGGCGAGTAGGAAGGCGTGCCGATGAACGGAGAGCCAGGCCCGCCAGAGCCCGTGCCGCCGCCGCCGAAGCCGCCACCACCACCGCCACCGCCGCCGAAACCGCCTCCCCCGCCACCACCACCGCCGCCGCCACCGCCACCGCCGCACTTGCCGCTGGCGTTCGCGATGACCACGGGGACCTGGTAGCTGTTCTCTCCATTGCAGATCAGTGTCCATTCAACACTCGCACCGATGTTGCAGGGGCCGCCGTTGCGGCTGCCGGTATCAAGGCGTTCGAAGACCACGGGAACCACCACGGAAGACTCCGCCGCGAGCACGCCGAGATCATCAACGAGTGGTGTGATGATCCAGCCCGGATGCTCATCGATGAAGAGTTCGGCGGGGGAACTCGTCGCGATGAGACCGTGATTCGTCACGGTGAAGTCCACCTGGGTGATATCTTCCGGGAACGTCTCAAGGTCAATGAGTGGCGGCTCCACGGTGATCACCGGCTGAGGCACATTCGTTACGAACGTGGCTTCCAGCGTGAAGATGTACGTGTCGTCGAATTCCACTTCCTCGACGATCCACGTGTAACTCACCGCGTTTCGCGTGA
Organism: Phycisphaerae bacterium; assembly: GCA_030432255.1. GTDB lineage: Bacteria > Planctomycetota > Phycisphaerae > Phycisphaerales > UBA1924 > JAUIHS01. Next base: position 4,178 of record JAUIHS010000037.1, on the reverse strand, counting down.
TGAACGGGGACAGCAGGTTCGCCTGGCCGGAACGTACTTCGATTGTGCCCCGGTAGTTCGAGTGATCCTGTGCGACCACCTCGACCTCGTAGAAACCTTCGCGCAGGTCGGGGAAGATCAACGCCCCACGTCCGGGTTCGGTGATGCCTTCGGCTTCGGTATTGCCGGTCACAGGATCGGTCACACGCACAAAGGCATTCGGTACGGGTGGGCCACCTTCTTCCTGGTACTCCCCGGATGACCAGTAGGTGAACTCATCCTCAGGACGAATGACCAGGTCACCGGTCCGATCGGACGCCGCGATGAAGCTGAATGGAACCGAGACGCCGAAGTCACCATCACCACCGACGATCGAGATACTCCCCGGATACTCGCCCAGTGGAAGCGTTTCATCCGGCAGCAGGTGCAGCACGATCGTGGCCGATTCACCCGGGGCGAGATCCGGCAGGCTCTCGGTGCCAAGTTGCAGCCATGGCGCAGCCGGGAGCAGAACATCAAGATCCGAGGCCACTGCACCACCGACGTTCTCTATCTCCACCTCAAGGATCTTCTGTTCACCCCGGATCATCTCCGCCGCGAGAGTCCCCGGCGTTGCGACGATGTTGGGCTGATTCGGAATGACCGTCAGGTAGATCTGGAACGGAGTCGTGTTCCCCTGGTCACAGGTGAAATCCAGACGAACGACCTCCTGGAGGAAGACCTCCTCGGTCGCCTCTACGAAGTAGTCCACCCGGGTCTGTCCATTGGCAGGAACGAAGTCGTTGGCCGGCATGACAGTCAGATCGACTCCGCTGGGCAGATTCGTCACCGTGTAGTCGACACCCGTGAGCGTCAAGTCGCCGGGATTCCGCAGGTTGAAGGAGCCCGCCCAGATCAGACCCGGATAGATCACCGGTGAACTGAATCTCGGCAATGTCAGGACCGTGTTGAGACGGAACTGATCCTGGACCATGTCCTCAGTGACGTACGGGGGCGCAGCGGCCACCGTGTACTGTCCACCCTCCGTCTGCAGGGGCTGGAACGTGAGGGCGTAGTCGCCATTCTCGTCCGTCGTGGCACGAAACACGCGGCGACTGCTCTTCACACCAATACGCACATCCACGGGGACATTCGCTGCCGGGGAATCACCGCGCCCGGCGATGGTGGCTCGGCCTGTGAGTTGAACCGGTGTTCCACCTGGAGAGTTCGTGATGTCAGCGTCAACGGTTGCCGTGTAGGTATTGACAAGGAACGTGCTCGTATCCGGTGTGATGTTGTCGAGTTCACCACCCCCGAGCCCCTCGAGGAGCACCCCGTCCGCATCGGTCTCCACGATAATGTAGTAGTCGTTTGGTTGCGCGGGGTAGTTCAGCGATACCGTCCGGCTGTACACGCCCACGAGCGGATCCAGGTCGTCGCCCATGTATTCCACCGCGCCGATCTCGACATCATCCGTACCGAGGAACGGGTCGGTTGAGGCGTAGATTCGGTCGGTCCACGTGCCCGTGCTGGCCGCCGGTCCCATGTTGGTGACTTCGTAGGTGAATTGAAAGGCGGCGGCACTCAGACCAGCCGGTGGCGTCGTGATGCTCGTGACCACGAGGTTCGGACGATCGGGCTCCACAACGGTGAAGCTCGGCGTGTTGTAGAGGTTGTCAGTCTCACCGCCATCGAGGCCCTCATTCACGGTGTCCTCGCGGTCTGTCTGAACGAGAATGAAGTACTCGCCCGGCTGGTGCGGCGGAATGTCGGGGTAGACAAGCTGCAGTTCACGCATGTAGCCGGAACCGGACTCAACAGGGCCGTTGATGATGACGGTCGTCAACGGAATGTCATTGTCGTCCGGAACGAGGTCTGTTGACGCGACGATGCGGTCCGTCCAGAGGCCAGTGGCATCAGCTGCGCCCGTGTTCTGGACCGTGTACATGAAGTCGAATAGGTGACCGCCCATGCCACCCGCAGGGGTCGTCGACATCGAGACCACCAGGTTGGGCCGAGGCGGCTGCGTGATGGTGATCGTGTTCGGTGCGACTCCGTTGTTGTTCAGGCCCGAGTCGCTCTCCAGGACACCGGTATTGGAATTACAGCGGACGAAGACGTACCACGGCCCCTGAATGCGGCCGGGCAATGTCACCATCTGGGTCTGCGTGTAGCTCTCACCCGCAGCGAGATCAGTCTGCGGCGCGGTGATCGTCAGGACTCGAATGTCCTGCTCCTCGTCGAGCGTCAGATCTTCGGAAAGGTAGACGCGATCGACCCAGATCCCCTGCGCCAGGGTCGGGCCCTGGTTCATGACCGTCCAGACAATCTCCACCTGATCGTCAGCGATACCCGAGGTCGGCGTCACCACGTTGGTCGTGACGAGATCCGGGCGCAGGATCGCCGCGGGAGAATCCGTGATCCGGAGGTTGTCCGACTCATTCAGTTCAAGGATGTTCTGCGAACTGTCGGTCTCGACGACCACGTAGTAGACGTTGCCTGCGAAGTCAGGTGCAAAGATCGTCTCGGTTCTCTGGATGCTCTCCCCGGGACCGAGCGCATCGGTGTAGGCGCGAGCAGCGACGATCGAGTCGTTGCCGACGGAGTCATCGCCTGAGACGTAGATCGTCTCGCCCCAACTCTCGCCACTGACTGCCTCGGAACCGGAATTGGTCACCGTCCAGGTCACATCCACCTGCTGATTGGGTCCCACCGCTTCCGGAATCTCGATGGCCGAAACCACGAGGTTGGGCAGAGTAGGACGCGCGATGTCGACCTGCATGCTGGCCAGCGTGTTGTTGCCGCCGTCGGTCTCGATCAGCGTACCTCCGGCGTTGGCTCGAAGGATCATGTAGTACGTGCCATCGAGCGTGTCACCGTCAAGCGGCAGACTGAATACGGAGACCTTCGAATAAGTCTCAGTTGGCGCAACGGGAGAAGCGGCGACCGGCTCGCCGCGAAGCAGGCGATCGCTCGCATCGTAGATCGGGTCGTCGGAGAGATAGATGGCATCGGTCCAGTTGCCGATGGTGTCCTCGGTGCCGTCATTCCGGACGACCCAGTCCACCATGACGTCCTGCCCGAAGACCGCCACGGATGGCGTGTTGAACGTCTGCGCGACGAGATCGGGTCCCGAGATGGAGATCAGAGTGTCGTCGACGAGCGCGTTGTTGCCTTCATCGGAGCCCTCTCCGACGTCCCCGTTGGCATCGGTTCGCACGACGAACCAGCGATCATTGACGGCAGAGGCGGGCAGCACGACGGTGCGGGTCTGCGAGTAGGTCTCACCCGGATTGAGTACACCCGTGAAACCGAACGTGCCCATGGAGACATCATCGCCGGCCACCTGATCCGCGGAGATCAGCAGTTCATCGGACCATGATCCATCAATCACCTGCGTGCCGTCGTTTCGCACCTCCCACGTCACTTCGACCGAATCACGTATCGAAGCCGTTGCGGGACCGGTGATCGCAATCACCACCAGGTCGGGTGCGGACACATCGATTGATGCATCATCGACTGAGGTGTTGTTGCCTTCATTTGAACCCTCGGTCACGTCCTCGTTCCGGTCCGTCCTGACGACAATCCATTGCAGGCCGCTGCCACTCGCCGACAGACTCACCTGCTCGCTCTGCGTGTAGGTCTCACCCGGCATCAGTGTGCCGGCGAACTCAAACGTCGCCAGCGGTATGTCACCGCCGATCGCAGCATCACCGGACTGGAGGACTTCATCCGTCCACGTTCCGGTTGCAGCCACGCCGCCGTCATTCCGAACCGTCCAGCTGACCGTGATCTCGTCGCCCACAGCGGCAGCGCTAGGCGCCGTGATCTCGGTAACCACCAGGTCCGGTGACTGGATATCGATCGACAAGTCATCGACCGCGGCGTTGTTTGCCTCGACCATGCCCTCGTCAATCACATTCCCGGAATCTGTCACGACGACGATCCAACGACTGTCCGCAACATCGATCGGAAGGCTCAGCGCCTCGCTTCGGCTGTACGTCTCACCCGGTGCCAGCGTTCCGACGAACACGAAGTCGGACAGGATCACATCGTCACCTGCCGATGCGTCCGCGGACAGACGGACCGAATCGGTCCACGAACCAGTCAGTGACTGGCCACCGTCATTGCGCACCGTCCAGTCCACGATGATGTTGGAGCCCTGCCCGGCACTGGCCGGCGCGGTGATTGTCGTGACCACCAGATCAGGTGCCACGATG
>JAUIHS010000010.1 GCA_030432255.1 Phycisphaerae bacterium | reverse complement strand
TGATCTGTTCCGGTGTGTGTCGTGTCCGCTTCATCGTCGAGAGTCTCCTGGACCAACCCGTGGCCCGTCGGAACTCTTATAGTGAGTGGATCAGTTTTTGGGGGGTAGGCCATGCAGTGTGGCGTTTTTCTACAGCTGGCTATCAGCCCGGGGAATGTCCCGGCGACGCGACCGGAGATGGACGAGTGAATTTCGATGATCTAAATGTCGTCTTAGATAAGTGGGGTACGGACGGCTCTGAGGGCGGTGATGTCGCACCGACTGGCGGAGGGGACGGCTCGGTGGACTTTCTGGACTTGAGCTTAGCCGCTGAGTACACTCCGAAGCAGATCTGGTTGGCTCTGCTCCAAGATCTCACGAGGCGACCCCATGCAAAACCCGCGGTAGTCCATGTCAGCGCCGTGCTTGACGAGTAAGCGAATGACATCTGCATTTGGCTGGGTCGTACATACCGCAACGAGCAGTGCTGTATCAAATGGGCCGGTCAACACAGTGTTCGGATCTGCTCCGTACTCCAAGAGCAATCTCATGATGGCCGTGTGCTCAAGTCTGATCGCGTCAGCGAGCGGAGAGTATCCGAACTCGTTCTGAGAGTTGGGACTTGCACCAAACTGGAGGAGTGCCATCACGGCGGCCTCCGACTGTTCCACAACAAAATAGTGCAAGACCGACTCTCCATGACACTTCGGAACGGCAGCTGCGAGAAGGGAAGGGTCATCCTTCACCAATCTCTTCGCCATTGGAAGGTCTTCCTGGATCGTAAGCACCAACTGCATCATCGCACGTTCTCTTAGGTCGTCGGCCACCTAGTTACGGTAATAGTTCCTTCATCATAGGTCCACCACCACCACCACCACCCGGGCAGTGGAGAGCTTGAAGCTTGTGAGCTTGGAGTGTGACCCGGGCGAGACAGCGTCGTCCGATGTCACGCCTGCGCAACCTCCTCGGGCAACTAGGAAGCCAGAAGCAAGAAGCCAGAAGCAAGAAGCCAGAAGCAAGAAGCAAAAAGCAAAAACCCCCAACCCCCAACACCAAATCCCCAATCCCTACTATACTTGCACCATGACGCCACCAAGCAAACAACCCGCTTCCCCGAAACAGGCCGTCCGCCGCCGCGCACGCCTCGATGCGCTCCTGGATCCCGACCTCCTCAAGGTCCTCGCTGAGCCCACGCGGGCGCGGCTGCTCTCATGCCTCCTCAAGTGCGGGCGCCCCTGCTCCGTCACCGAGATCGCCGAGTGCTGCTCCATCGACTTCTCCGTCGTCTCCCGTCACCTCGCCACGATGGCCCGTGCCGGCATACTCGACGCCGACAAGCAGGGACGCACCGTCTGGTACGCGGCCGACGGCGATGCCCTCGCCGAGCACTTCCGTGACCTTGCCGACGCCATCGATGAACTCCGACCCGACGACGACGCCTGCGCCTCCGGCGCCTGCGGCTGCTGATCAGGACCGCCACAATGACCGACCGACCACGTGTCCTCTTTCTTTGCACCGGCAATTCCTGCCGCAGCCAGATGGCCGAAGGCTGGGCCCGACACCTACACGCAGATCACATCGACGCGTGCAGCGCCGGTACCGACCCGCATGGACTCAACCCGCTCGCGATCCGCGCCATGGACGAAGCGGGTATCGACATCTCTCGCCATACCAGCAAGACCGTCGAAGCATGCAAGCCCGAGACGCTCGATCTGGTCATCACCGTCTGCGGCCACGCCCACGAGCACTGCCCCATCTTCCTGACGCAGAACCCGCGCACTCGCATTGTGCACCGCAGATTCGACGATCCGCCCCAACTCGCCGCGGCCGCTTCGAGTGACGACGAAGCGATGCCGCACTACCGGCGCGTCTGCGATGAGATTCGCGCCTTCATCGAAACCCTCCCCGACCTCCTGAACGCCAGTCACGGAGCCGCGACGTCATGACCGACGCCCCCTGCGCGACCGCTCGGCCAAAGCGCCTCGGTTTCCTCGACCGCTTCCTGACGCTGTGGATCTTCCTCGCCATGGCCATCGGTGTCCTCATCGGACGCTTCGTTCCCGGTGTCTCGGACGCCCTCGACAGCGTTTCCGTCGGCACGACCAACATCCCCATCGCCATCGGCCTCATCCTCATGATGTACCCGCCGCTCGCGAAGGTGCGCTACGAGAAACTCCCCGAGATCTTCCGCGACTGGAAGATTCTCCTCCTCTCACTCATCCAGAACTGGATCGTCGGCCCCGCCCTCATGTTCGCCCTGGCCGTCCTGCTCCTCCCCGACCACCCCGAGTACATGGTCGGACTCATCCTCGTGGGCCTCGCACGCTGTATCGCCATGGTGCTCGTGTGGAACGATCTCGCTCGCGGCAGCAACGACTACGCCGCCGGCCTCGTCGCCTTCAACAGCATCTTCCAGGTCCTCTTCTTCGGCCTGTACGCATGGTTCTTCATCACCTGGCTTCCGCCGCAATTCGGGCTGGAAGGCGAAGTGGTCAACATCTCGATCGGCGAGGTCTTCCAGAGCGTGATGATCTACCTCGGCATTCCGTTCCTGGCGGGCATGCTGACGAGTTTCATCCTGCGCCCCATCAAGGGCGACGAATGGTACACGCAGCGCTTCCTGCCGAAGATTGCCCCGGTCACGCTCATCGCACTGCTCTTCACGATCCTCGTCATGTTCAGCCTCAAGGGCGACAGCATCGTCGAACTCCCCCTCGACATCGTGCGCATTGCCATTCCATTGACGATCTACTTCGTCGTGATGTTCCTCGTCAGCTTCCTGATGGCGAAAAAGGTCGGCGCTGACTACGAACGGGCAACGACTCTGGCGTTCACCGCTTCCGGCAACAACTTCGAACTCGCCATCGCGGTCGCGATCGCGGTATTCGGCATCGGCTCCGGCATCGCATTTGCAACGGTCGTCGGCCCCCTCGTCGAAGTCCCCGTCCTCATCGCCCTCGTCGGCGTGTCATTGCGGCTGGGGCGGAAGTTGTATGGGAAGGGGGTCGAAAACGGGGAGGCAGGAGACGGGAATCGGCACTGAGCGCCTGCGGCGATCAATCACTGGTCGCTTGTCCCTTACAACTCTTCCCTTCACTCACCCGACAGCCACTGATCAATCCGCTCCACCAGCCGCTCCTCGGTCAACCGCACCGCGGACAGCGGTACTTTCGACGGCTTTTTGTTCGTGATGATCGAAAAGATGACCTTGCGGTCCGTGCCCGGTTCGATCAGGTAACCGGAGATCGCCGTGACGCCCGTCAGGTAGCCCGTCTTCGCGCGAATCTCGTTCGTCAACTCGACGTACTTGAATCGCTTCCGCAGCGTCCCCGTCGGGCCCGTGGTCGCGAGGCTGTCGATGAACGCATCGCGCACCGCCGGGTCCTTGCGCAGGAACACCTCCAGCCAACGCGCCAGCATGCGCGTCGTGATGCGGTTCTCGCGGCTCATGCCGCTGCCATCCGCCACCACGACCTCATCACTCGTCTGAGCCCCGAGATGCTCCAGCAGCACCAGTCGCACGACGGACGCACCATTCCGCCAGGACCCCGGCATGCCCGTCACCGCGAAGCCGATGCGCTTGAGCATCGCTTCCGCATAGAGGTTGTACGAATCGACGTTGCAGCGCCGCATGACCACATCCAACGGCGTCTCGATCACCAGCACCGGGCGTCCTTCCGGCAGGATGTCCGTTCCATCAGCCCGGGAGACCTTCGACGGTCCGATGCCCGCTTCCGACAGCCGCGATGCGAGCAGGTCGCCGAAGAAGGCCGCCGGATCGTGCAGTGCCACCTCCACCGGATCGGATGCCCACCGGATGTCGCCCTTCAAGGTCATCTTGTTTGAGTTCAGGTCACGTGCCACCCATGCCGTGTGACTCCCCTTGCTCACGGAACGCGCTCCGTTGCGCACGGTCAGCCACTGGGCCGAGGGCTCAAGGGTGATCGAAGGCGGGCTTCCCGACTTTGCAGGCTTCGCGTACACATTGATGATGTTCGTGTGGAAGTTGAGGCCGCTGACCTCGGCGCAGTACCAGCGGTTCAACTGGTCCAGCGGCCATGACGGATGCACCAGTTCGTCATCGAAGATGCGATCGTCGATGAGCAGTTCGCCGATGGACGTGATGCCCTCGCGCTTCACCGCTTCCACGATCGCATCGAGGAAGTCCTCGATGCCGAGGTCCTGCTGCATCAGCAGCTTCGGATCCGCCAGCGCCGGATCGCCATCCCCGTGCACCAGCAGCTTGCCGCCACCCGCATCCGGCAGCCACGCCACCACCGTGCGGAACGTGAAGTCGTTGCCCAGAGTCAGCAGCGTGGCGCCGCTCGTCAGGAGCTTCATGTTCGATGCGGGAATCATCGGCTCCGTGTCGTTGATCGCGGCCAGCACATCGCCCGTCGCCGGGTCCATCACCGTGACGCTGATCTCCGTCGTGCCGATCCGACCATCCCGGATGATCTGCTCCAGGTCATTCTCAATCTCGTACGGGGACGCCTCCGCCGCACCTGCCCACACCAGCAGGCTCAGCATCGCAGTCACCACCAGCGACCACTTCGCACACATTTCTCTGGGCATCTGCACGCTCCGGGACCTCCATCAGGACAGACAAACAGCCAAACCCCCAGGGGGGTCTCACCGGGATCGTATCGAAGACCGTGATTCGTGAGCCCGACCCACTATCATGGCCCCGATGTCGCCCCCAGGGTCCGAAGTGATTGTCGTCTCAGGCCTCCCACGCACCGGCACCAGCATGATGATGAACATGCTCCACGCCGGAGGCCTCCCCGTGCTCACCGACCACCGACGCGCACCGGATGACGACAATCTTCGCGGCTACTTCGAGTATGAGCCCGTCAAGTCCCTCCGTACAGACGCCGGATGGCTGCCCGATGCCCGGGGCCGCGCCGTCAAGATCATCGCCATGCTCCTCCAGCACCTCCCGGACACCGAAACCTACGCCATCCTCCTCATGCGTCGGCATCTGGACGAGGTCATCGCCTCACAGCACCGCATGCTCGAACGCAGCAATCGACCCGGTGGACGCATCACAGATGACCAGCTCCGCACCCTCTACCAGCGCCAGTACGACAGCGCACATGCATGGGCGGAGCGCCCCAACGCCCGGCTCCTGACCGTCGATTACAACGCGCTTGTCCATGACCCGGCGCCGGCCGTCCGTGCCATCTGCTCATTCCTCTATCACCATCCACTCGACGCGGACGCCATGAGCGCCATCGTCGAGCCGGACCTGTACAGGCAAAGGCAGGGAGGCGCCGCATGACCGACACACCATCACGTCCCGCAAGACGTGTCCTCCTCGTTGGATGGGATGCCGCCGACTGGCGCATCATCGATCCGCTCATTGAAGCGGGACGCATGCCAAATCTCGCCGCGTTCCTCGAAGGCGGCGTTCGCGGCAACATCGCGAGTCTGCACCCCATGCTGTCGCCGATCCTGTGGACTTCGATCGCGACCGGCAAGTATGGCGACCGTCATCAGATCCTCGGTTTCACCGAGCCGGACGGCGACACCGGCAAGGTGCGCCCCGTCACCAGCACCTCGCGCCGCTGCAAGGCATTCTGGAACATCCTGTCCCGCAACGGTCTGCGCAGTGTCGTTCTCAACTGGTTCGCCAGTCATCCTGCCGAGCACATCAACGGTGTCATCGTCACCGATCGCTATGCCCGTCCATCCGGCGCCTTCAACCAGCCGTGGAAGCACGTTCCCGGGACCATCTACCCCGAACGCCTCATCGACGATCTCAACAGCCTGCGAATCCATCCCTCGCAGATCACGCGCGAACAGGTCAGCCACTTTGTGCCGCACGTCGATGATGTCAATCCCGCCAGGGATCCGAAGGGGCGCAAACTCGTCGGGATGCTTGCACGATGCGCTTCCATACACGCCGCGGCGACCGCACTCATCGAAGATGAAGACTGGGATTTCTTCGGCATCTATCTCGAGGAGATCGATCGATTCGGTCACGAGTTCATGGAGTTTCGACCGCCGAAGATGCCGCACGTCGATGGCGCGGACTTTGAGAAGTACCGCGACACGATTGATGCGATGTACGTCTTCCACGACATGATGCTGGGTCGTCTGCTCGAACTGGCGGGCGACGAGACCACCGTCATCATCGCCAGCGATCACGGTTTCCACAGCGACGACCTCCGCCCCGAAGGATCGAGCGGTGTCGACGAACGTCCTGTTGCGTGGCACCGGCCATATGGTGTCCTTGCGATCAGGGGTCCCGGCATTCGTCAGGGACAGAGCGTCTACGGCGCCTCTCTCCTCGACCTCGCGCCCACCATCCTCGCGATGCTCGGTCAGCCCATTCCCGACGACATGGATGGGACGCCACTCCTCCAGGTCTACGAAGATGCCATCGAAACGGTCCGCATTGAGACGTACGAAGTCGAGGGTGAAGAGCACGATGCGCCTGAGGTCGAGGATGACCCGTGGGTGGTGCGCGAGATGATGGTGCAACTTGCTGATCTCGGGTACGTCGAGGATGACAAGATGGAAACGGTCGTCCGCGATCGACGCCGCAATCTTGCGCAGATCTACCACGCGACCGGGCGCACAGTGAAAGCCCTCGACGAGTTCGAGGCGCTGCTCGCCGAAGACCCTGACGATCGCGGGGCGCGTATGGCTGTCGGTAACTGCCTGCTCAGCCTCGGACGGCTCGACGAATCCGAGGCGATCCTGAAGCCGCTTCTTGAAGGGGATGAAGCCGCACCATTCGCCGCGCAGTACCGGGGCACGATTGCCTTCCGCCGCGGCGACGACGAGACTGCCCTGCGATACCTGCGCGAGGCGGAAGAGCAGGGCGGTCCGGATCCGGGCCTGCTGAACCAGGTGGGCTTTGTCTATCTTCGGCGGGAGAAGTGGAAAGATGCGGAGCGGGCGTTCACCCGCGCGCTGGAACTCGATCCCGACCACGCGCCCGCGCTCAATGGTCTGGGTGTTGTCTACCGGGCGAAGGGGCGTCTGGAAGCGGCGGTCCTCGCGCACATGCGGTCGGTGGCCCTGCTGCACCACCAGGCGGACGCGCATCAGGGTCTCGGCCTTGCCCTGATGGAACTGGGCCGGCTGCCGTGGGCGGTCCGTGCCTTCCGGACGTCGCTGAAGATCAACCCGAAGAACCCCGTGCCGCATCAGTGCCTTGCGATGATCTTCGATAAGGGGATCGAGCGACCTGAACTGGCGGAGCGGCATCGCGAGCAGGCGAAGGCGATCCTCGAGGGGCGGAGGGAACGCCGGGAGCGGTCGGCGTCGGAGGCCGACTCGGGCGAGGCGGGTTCGGAACCGGCATGAGTCCTCTGCTACACTCTTCCTCCCGTTCTTCAGCGACGAATCAAGGAGAGTACCGCCGTGTCCGAGCCCAAGCCGCAGATCACGTTCGACGACTTCGCCAAGGTGGACCTGCGCATCGCGCGCATCACCGAGGCGGAGAACCACCCCAACGCCGACCGCCTCCTCAAGCTCCAGCTTGATGACGGTTCCGGCGAGCCCCGGCAGATCTGTGCGGGGATCAAGGGTCACTATGAACCGGCGGACCTCGTGGGCAGGCAGATTGTCATCGTCGCCAACCTCGCGCCCCGCAAGATCCGCGGCGAGGAATCCCGCGGCATGCTCCTCGCGGGGAGCGACATCGGCAAGGAAGCGGCCGCCGAAGGCGCCGAGCGCAACGTCGTGCTGCTGGCGCCGATGAGCGAACTGCCGGTTGGCGCGGTGGTGAGTTAGGCGCGGGGAGCAAGCGCACACGGGGGGAGGTGCCACTGCTCTGTGAGCAGTGTGAGAACAGCAACAACGCGTGCAAGACCACCCGCCATCAAGCGCGGACATGCAACCATTGATCCCGGTCGGGGAGCGGGGCGCGGGGCGCGGGGCGCGGGGAGCGGGTTTGCGTTTGCACCAAGGCGCCCGGGGTTGCCACCCCGGGCTGCGCCAAGGCGTGCCGTTGGCACGTGTTGTTGTTGTTGTTGTTGTTGTTGTTGTTCTCGCACGGCTCGCAGAGCCGTGGCACCGGGGGTGCGCTGTTCTCACCCACCGCCAAGATGGCGGTGGCACCTGGGGAGCGCCAGGATGGCGGTGGGACCGACCTCGTTCCATGTGTGCATGAGATTCAGGCCGATTTGCGCTTCTTGTAGCGGGTGCGCTGGTTGCGGGTTCTGGCATTGCGTTGTTGCTGGATGCGTGCGAGGGGTGTGGGGGGTTGGTGGTCGGTGGTAGTTGGTGACTGGGGGCTGGGAGTATCGTCGTTCGTTGATGTCGCTGTTGCTGTCGCTGTTGTGGTCGTCGTGGTTTGCGTCATGGGTTCGGGGTCGAGGTGGTGGTCTCGTGTTCTGAGGAGTTGGGCGGCGGACTTGCGTTGGGACTCGGTGATTTCGGTGTCGCCGCGAGCGAGTCTGTTGAGGGTTTCGATGGCGTCGAGTCTGAACTGTGCGAGTCGGAGTTTGGTGCGGAGCGCGCAGAGGTTGAGGAGACGTTGGGCGCGCTCCTGAACGTCTGGTGCTTCGCACCAGTCGCAGAGTTGTTCGATGGTGATACCGTGATTGCGTACGACATCTTCGAGGGGCTTGCTGGAGGCGAAGATGTCGAGGAGGACGTTGTTGCGGGTGGTGTCGTCGTTGGCTGTGGTGGCGGTTGTCATGGCCAGGTGGTCCTTCGTCGCGAGGGATGATGTGCGGGATCGTCACGTTGACGTCCTCACCCCTTGGGTCGAAGTGCGGCCCCTTGCGCGCCGGAGCGCACCTTGCGGGCGGCGGCAGCCGGAAACGCCGGTTCGGCAGGGGAATGTTTTTCGGTGGTGGCGCGCACATATGTGCGGGGGGGGGAGAGGTGCGGGGAGCGAGGAGGGGGGAGCGGGGAGGGGTGCCCGGGGTTGCCACCCCGGGTTGCGCCAAGGCGTGCCGTTGGCACGCTTGGGTTTGGTCCTGGGGTTTCGGTTCAGGCGCGGTACCGGTCCTTTGGACAGGGCGTGCTTCGCACGTATGTGGGGCGCGGGGGGCCCGCTCGCGCCAAGCTACAAGCTCTCAAGGTTCCAGCCCGGTCCATCGCTGTTCTCAGCACCGCCAGGATGGCGGTGGCACCATCGATGAGCTGTTCTCACGCGGCTTGGCACGGATGTCCTCCCCGCTCCCCAGTCCCCGCCCCCCGCTCCAAAAAGAAACCACGCCCCGACCTGTGCGGATCGGGGCGTGGCAAAACATAGTCAGCGCGCGGATTGAAAGCCTGTGCTGCAATCAGCCGCGCGTTCTGCGCCTGGTGATCAGGCCGGCGACGCCCAGCAGGGCGATGGCGCCGGGGGTGGGCACGTTGGCCGTGCCGGTGAAGGCCGAGTTGGCCTCGAAGCTCGTGAAGTAGTCGCCGCTGACGCTGGCGACGGGCGTGATGTTGGTCAGCGTGAACGCAGCGTCGAACGCGGCGATCAACTGGCCGAGGCTGGCGCTCTGGAGTTCACCCAGAAGGGCGCCGTGCGCTTCCATGACGAGGCCGCCGCCGTCGTCGGTGCTGTTGGTGGTCCAGCCGCCGGACGTGCCGCCGATGACAGACAGGCCGCCGCCGCCGGAATCGCCCGTCAGCAACAGGTCGCCATTCATGTCGCGGAACTCGAAGTGGACGTCGCCGAGTTGGGCCGCGGCGAATCCGCCGAGTCCGAACGCGGGACCCACGACGACCTCCATGGTCAGCGTGGCATCGGTGTAGGTGGCGCCGGCGAATCCGGCTTCGTCGCTGTAGACGATGAGGTCGAGCGGCTGCTGGTTGTTGTAGGTCAGCAGCCCGCTGACTCCGTCGGGCGCAGCACCTGCGGTGTGGGTGACTTCAAGTCCGCTCGAAGGATCGGCGAAGGTGAACGAAATCGCTCCCTGGGCCGATGCCACGCCTATCGCGCAGAGCGAACCTGCGATGGCTCTTGTGAACATCTCTCTGACTCCTCGTGTACCGACGCTTGTGCGGGCGACGGACACAGACTCATGTCGGGACGCGGCAAACACATCCACGTCCTCTTTTCCCTGTGCGGTATCACATTGTGAAACCGTCAACTTCGGTGTGCGGCCGAAGCTTCTTCAAGGTTAATCGCCACTTTCGGGGTGTTCAAGTGCTCTCACACCGAAACAGACGCGATTCAAACGAAGTCAATCTGGGTAATCCAGTCCGGACGAGTGCGCGTGTCCGATAACCGTGTCAGAGCAGTGGCGTGCCGAACATCGTCAGCGTGTTCGCCGACTCGATGCGGACCGGCAGGATGCGCCCGATCAGTGAGGTTGCATCCGTGCCCGCGGGTGCATCGAAGACCACGATCAGGTCGCCGTCCGTGCGGCCGGTGAGTTGCGTGGCTTCTTCCGGTGCCGCGACGGCAGTCGCCGGTGAATCGGAGTCGCGTCCGCCGATGGTCAGGCTCACGGTGCCATCTGCCGCCTTCTGCTTCTTGCGCTCGCGGGCGCTGAAGCCCTGGATGAAGACGTCCAGCGTCGAGCCGACCATGCCCTGCGAGATCTCATCCGAAATCCCGTGCTGAGTCGCGAGCAGGTCGTTGCAGCGCTGCCGCTTCACTGACTCCGGCACGTCGTCCGGGATGCGGTCGAAGGCCGTGGTGCCGGGCCGCGGCGAGTACTTGAAGATGAAACAGTTCTTGTAGCGGACGCGTTCGAGCAGGCGGGCGGTGGCATGGAAGTCGTCATCGGTCTCGCCGCAGAAGCCGACGATGATGTCACCGGCGAGCATGAGCGGCCGTCCGATTTCCGGCTGATGCAGGAAGTGGCGGGCGCGATCGATGAAGTCGAGGTACTCCTCGACGGTGTAGCCGCGATTCATGCGTTTGAGGACGTCATTGCTGCCGGACTGAGCGGGGATGTGGAGGTAGCGGCACATGCGCGGCGAGTCGCGGATGACTTCGAGGACGTCATCGCCGAAGTCGCGCGGGTAGCTGGTGACGAAGCGCAGGCGTTGAATCTCGGGGACTTCGTCGTGGATGCGCTTGAGCAGGTCGGCGAAGGTCGTGGTGTTGCTTCCGGCGAAGGGATCGCGGCGGTGACCGCCCTTGTAGCTGCGACCCTTCTGCGGCTGGACGATGCCATCGACCGTGACCTGGGCGCCGTGCTCGTAGCGGTAGTGGTTGACGGTCTGACCGAGGAGCGTGATCTCAAGGACGCCGGCGTCGGCAAGCTTGCGGCACTCGTCGATGATGTGATCGGGCGGGCGGTGCATCTCGGCCCCGCGGGTATGGGGGACGACGCAGTAGGTGCAGAACTTGTTGCAGCCGCGAGTGATTCGGACGTAGGCGGAGCCGCTGTGGTCGGTGGGTGAGACGGTCCGCGCGAGGTCGAGGAGTTCGAGTGAGTCGCCGGCGGCGGCGAGTGTGGAACTGCGGCGCGAGGCATCTCCCTGGAGTGCGACCTGGCGAGCGGACCGGACGGCCGCGGGGTGTTCGAGTCGGCCGTTGCGACGTCGCTTCGGCGTCTCGGTGGCGTCGGAGACGATCGCGGTGCGGGTGCGGACGGCGTTATCGAGGAGACCGGGAAGCTTGTCGAGTTCGGCGGGTCCGCAGAGGACATCGACGACGGGGAAGCGGCTGAGCATGTCTTCGCCATCGCGTTCGGCCATGCATCCGAGGACGCCGACGACGACATCGGGTTCATCCTGCTTGCGGAGGTGCATCTCCCCGAGTCGGGAGCGGACCTTCTGCTCGGCGTGATCGCGGACCGAACAGGTATTGTACAGAACGATATCGGCGCTCTCCGGTGAGCCTGCGAAGTCATATCCGAGAGCGCGGAGCTGGCCGGCGACGAGTTCGGAGTCGAGCTCGTTCATCTGGCACCCGAAGGTCTCGAGATAGACGGTACGCCGGGACATGGGACCGACCAGTGTACGAAGACGGGAGGCGGCGGACCAGCATGGCGGTGAACCCCCCGGTCCGATCCCCCCGCGGGTGGTCAGGGTGACGATTTTTTGTCAAGGTTCTATTGCCTCTTTTCATTCCGGGGGCCGCGTTGACGCTTGAAGTTCCGGTCCATGGCTGACTAAGGTAGTTCATAGGTGAGTTGAACTTCCGGGCTTCCATGGCGGGCCTTCGTAAGAACTCAACAGGTTGTCCGGTGTCGCGCGACGGCCCATCTTGAGCGCGGCATCCGAGCCAGAGCGTCGCACTTCGGTGCGGCGTTTCTTTTTGCGCCCACGGCCTGAGGCCGGGGTGAGGGCGTTGGGTGTTGGGTGTTGGGTGTTGGTTATTGGGTATTTGGGGACTCAGTGGATTCCGCGGATGAAGTGGCGCGCGCCTGACGGGTGGGTGTCTCTCTTGGGTGTCGACTCAGTTCCTTCGGGCCGGTTGGCGGGGGCGGCACGCTCGGACGGACGAAGTCGATCCCCATCTCTCTCTCTCTTGGAGTCCACGCCATTCCGGGGCGTGGGCTTTCTTTCTTTTTTGCGACCTGAAGTGCAAGATCCGGCTGACGCGCCCCGCACTCTTCATGACAGGCAGAGCAGGTCGGCAGCCGCGGCGGCGCCTCATCCAAAGACCTCAAACCACTCTCCCCGCCGCGGCGTCCGAGACAACACTTGTGTTCCTGCGTGATTCGTGAGGAGCCCGCGGTGGGTTGATGCCTGCCGCGGGCTCTTTGTTTTGGGGCGGAACCGACGTGAGCTTCTTGAGTCTCCCTATCATGCTCGTGTATGCTCGCAAGGGGTCCAACACACGAAAGGAGCCTGTCATGGGTCAGCGGACTCTCTCGCTTGCCATGATCCTTCTGTTCACTCTCGTGTTCGATCGGATTGTACTGGCACAGGCTGTCCTCCAGTCAGCGGATCTGTCGGTCGCGATTTCGCAAGAGACGTTCAACCTGAGCAGTTCTGACTACGTGAATGATGTTGCAGAGTTCTCCCTGGAGGGCCGAGCAGGCCATGTCTATCTGGTATTGGCACGAGCGGATACGTTTTCACCGCAGTTGAAGATCAGCTTCGACGATCGCCAGCTGACAGCTGATGCGCGGCGCGGTGAACTGATCCGGAAGGAGTTCCGGACCGAGACAGCGGGCCGGATCAGTCTTTCAGTGTCATCCGAATTCGATACACCGAGAGACATGATCATCCAGGTTTCCTGCTTTCTGCCGATCAACGAGAGTTCGATGACCGGTGTTGTCGAGACTGTCAAGGATGTCCGTGTAGGGAGCCAGTTCAAAGGGCGGCTGAAGGGGCAGCAAGCCGGTGCTTCGCACACGTACCGGTTCAGAATTCCCCTCCACAAGCCTGCGTACCTTCGCTTTGATGAGGATACGACGGGCCACTTCATGATCATCAACTCGGGTGACAAGACCGAGCGAGAGCAACTGCCGGCGCAGTTGTTCGGACGATTGGCGTACATCCTGCCCGTGAGAGGAGCACAGGAGAGGGAAATCTACTTGACGGTGTTCGGTGCGGAGCAGCGGTCGGAGACATTCTCGATTCGAATCGAGGAGCCAGCCGTCATCGAGGCGCCCGCCGAATCTGTCCTGGGGCGTCAGGTCAAGTCCGCATTGATCGAAGTCGAGAGTGATGGATTGACACGCCTGCCGGAGGAAATCGGAGAGGCAGCCGGCGGCGGCATGTGTGTGACCCCGGTGGCGGTGTACCTCAGCCGCTTTGAGAATGATCGCAGGCAGATGCTCGCGTTTGGGTGGGATGGTCGCGCGGGCGATCAGATCATCTTTGCGAACTCGGTGTTCGGCAACAACGGTGGACTGTCCCACGAATGCGCTGGGCGGAAAGCCATGGTCCACGGGAGCATCAGGTCGGCAACATTCAGACACGAGGTACAACTGGTATTTGTTGTGGCACCTAAGGAAGAAAGAACCCGGATTCGGATCGATCCTGTTCTTCGATGGGATGAGCAGGGGCAATGGGAGTGCCCATAGGGAGGATCAGGGTGTGTTTGCTAACCCGTGCATCCTTCTGCACATTGCCGCCAAAAGCGGAGCGCAGACTTGAAACAGCCGCTTCTGATTGCCGGTTGTATGTCCGGGACGAGTCTGGATGGGGTTGACGCGGCGTTGTGTCGGGTTGATGTTGCCGGCGGCTGCGATGTTGATGTTGTCGGGACGCACTCGGTCGGATTCGGTGCGCTCGGGGATGGGTTGCGCGAGTTGGCTTCGGGAGTTGCGGTGGACGCGGGGCGGATTGCGGAGATGGCTTGGCGGTTGGGGGAGGTGCATGTTGCGTGTCTGCGGCCGTTGCTGGAAGAGATCGAGGAAGTTGATCTTGTGGTGGCGCACGGGCAGACGGTGTTTCACGGGGGGACGCCGCGGCGGTCGTGGCAGTTGCTGAATCCCGTGCCGATTGCGGCTGCGCTGGGTGTGCGGGTGTTGTCGGATCTTCGGCAGGGTGACCTGGCGCTGGGCGGTGAGGGGGCGCCGATCACGCCGTTGGCTGATGCGATGCTGTTCGGCGCGCGGTCGCCGCGGGGGGCGGTGGTGAATCTCGGGGGGTTCTGCAACGTGACACTGCTGGGGGACCCGGTGCGCGGTTTCGATGTGTGTGCGTGCAACCAGGTGCTCGATGGCGTGGCGCGACGGATGCTCGGGCAGGCGTTCGATCAGGACGGCGCGGCGGCCGCATCCGGGAAGCCGGTTGACGAACTCGTCGACTCACTGGTGGCGTTGCTGACGGCACAGCGACAGGGGGGGCGGAGTCTGGGGACCGGGGACGAAATGGCGGCGTGGGTGGAGGCCGCACATCGAGGTGCGCGATCGGCGGGGGATGTGTGCGCATCGGCGTGCACGGCGATCGGGCGGTGTATTGGTGCGGCGGTGGGTGCCGCGGACCCGGTGATCCTCGCGGGCGGTGGCGTTCGGAACGGGGCGTTGGTGTCGGCGATTGGTGCGTCGTGTTCCGGCGACGTGTTGTTGAGTGATGCGATGGGTGTTCCGTCGGCGTACCGGGAGGCGGTGTGCATGGCGGTGCTGGGTGGTGTGGCGATGCGTGGTGGGGAGACGACGTTGCCGGCGGTGACGGGTCGTCGCGAGGGTGCGGTGGTTGCGGGGACGTGGACGGGGTAGGAGGAGTTGGGGGTCGGGATTAGGTGTTAGGAGTTAGGTGTTGGGAGTTGGGAGTTGGGAATCGGGGTGGATTGCCGTTGGCATTCAAGTTGAGGAGCTGCCGCTCCGCTTTGTTTCCTCCTGCTCAGCTGTTCTCCTGCTCTTGCCGCCCACACTCGGATGGGCTGTTAGGCTGTGCACCCCATGGAACCCTGAAGGCGTTGCGGAACCCGTGCAGGTGAAGAGATCGGTCTGGCTAGTGCTGCTGGGGAGTGTGCTGACGGCGCCGGGTGTCGCGGCGGACGATGCTGTTGTGTCGTCGTCGTACAGTGTGCCGGCGCTGGTGGTTGGCGAGGCGCCGGTGATTGACGGTCGTCTGGATGAAGCGGCGTGGTCGGAGGCGGAGGCGATCTCGAACTTCCGGCAGCGATCGCCGGTTGAGGGGGCGCCGCCGAGTCAGCGGACGGAGTTCCGGGTGCTGCGCGATGATGATGCCCTGTACATCGGGGTCCGTTGCTTCGATGAGGATCCCTCCGGCATCATCGCGACGCAGATGCAGCGGGATGGTGGTGTCGGTTCGGACGACAGCATCACGATTGTGCTGGATACCTTCCTGAACCAGCGCAGCGGTTACCTGTTCACGGTCGGGGCGGCGGGCGCGAAGCTGGATGCGCTGATTGAAGACAACGATCGGACGCGTTCCGAATGGGATGGGATCTGGTACGCAAGGACGACAATCGATGAACTCGGCTGGACGGCTGAGATCGCGATTCCGTCAAAGACGGTGGCGTTCGACCCATCACTCGGTGCATGGGGCTTCAACATCGAGCGACAGATCCGACGCGAGAATGAGTCAGTGCGATGGGCTTCGCCGAAGCTGTCACGCGGCATCGCTTCAATGACGGACACGGGCCGACTTGTCGGTCTCGATGACCTGGCGGTGGGGCTTGGTGTCGAGGTGAAGCCGTATACGACGTTCACATATCGCGAAGAGGAGGGCGATACGGACTTTGATGTGGGCGGCGATGTGTCGTTCCGACTCACGCCGAATCTCACCTTCACGCTGACTTACAACACGGACTTCGCCGAGACTGAAGTCGACTCCCGACGCGTGAACCTCACACGATTTCCGCTCTTCTTTCCCGAGAAGCGTGACTTCTTCCTTCAGGACTCGGGGATTTTCAACTTCGGCGGGATCCGTTCGAGTCCGCTCCCGTTCTTCTCGCGGCGAATCGGCATCGTCGGTGGGCGCGAGGTGGACCTGGAGGTGGGCGCGAAACTGACGGGGCGGGTTGATGACGTGAACATCGGCTTGCTGACGGTGCGGACCGGCGAGGTGCGTGATGTGGAGGCGAAGTGGCTGACCGTCGGCCGCGTGCAGACCAACGTGGGTGAGGAGTCGACGCTCGGCGCGATCGTGACCAACGGCAACCCACAGGCCAACGAGGAGAACACGCTCGTCGGTGCGGACTTCAATTTCCGGGACAGTGAGCGCTTTGCTGATCACGGCGGTGTCGTGACGGCGAACCTGTGGGCGCAGGTGACTGAGAGTTCCGACCGGTCGGGAGATGGTTCGGCGATCGGGGGTCGCATCGGGTACGCCAGTGATCGTTTCGAATGGAACGGCTTCTTCGCCCGCATCGGGGAGGAATACAACCCGGCGCTGGGGTTCGTCAGTCGGGCCGGTCGCCACGAGTACAACACGAACTTTCGATATCGCCATCGTCCCGTGCAGGCAGGGAATGCGCCGGGTGCGCTGCGCTACATGGATGTGCGCGTGAACGGGAGCATGTTCACGACGCTGAGCAACGAGATGGATACCGGGACGCTGACGGTCCCGACGATCACGTGGGTCAACAATGCGGGTGACTCGGTGTCAGTGCGACACCAAATCCGCCGCGAGGTCCCGACGAGCAACTTCGAGATCTCCGATGGCGTGGTGATTGCGCCGGGGTCGTACACGTTCAACCGATTCGGTGCCGGTGTGTCGACGAGTTCAATCCGCCCGGTGAGTGCGTACGGGGACCTCGAGGCGGGGGACTTCTACACCGGCGATCTGATTCGATCGGAAGTGGGGGTCACATGGCGCCCCTCGCCGCGGCTGCTGATGTCCTTCAGTTTCGAGCACAACGACATCGACCTCGCAGAGGGCGAATTCGAGCGCGACCTTGGGCGCGTGCGCATCAACGTGAGTTTCACGCCGCGGCTGACCTGGAACAACCTGATTCAGTACGACAACGTCTCCGATTCGATCGGCTTGAACAGTCGCCTGCACTGGATCGTGAGTCCGGGCCAGGATGTGTTTGTTGTCTTGAATCATGGGGTTGAGACGGGGGATGACTTCTTCGACTGGCGTGGGCAGGGAGCGGAGTTGAGTGTGAAGGTGGGGGCGACGGTTCGGTTCTAGGGTTGGCTCTCAGGGGTTAGGTCTTAGGTGTTGGGTGTTGGGAACATCTGTTGTATGGTTGTCGCTTTCCACTTCCGGAGGATTGACATGGGGGAGATTCGTACATTTGAAGATCTGTTGGTCTGGCAGCGCGCAGTGGCTGTCGCAAACCTCGTCTACGAGGTGACGAGGGCGTTTCCCAAAGACGAGGTCTTTGGCCTGCGGTCTCAACTGCGACGGGCGGCGGTATCGATCGCCTGCAACATCGCCGAAGGCCGCGGCCGCGGGTCGCGGGCCGATTTCCTGAGGTTTCTGTACATCTCTCGCGGCTCGCTCTTCGAGGTGCGGACGCTGGTCCGGATCGGTGAGGACTAGGGATTGCTCAGTCGTGACGAGGGCATGCGCTGTCACGATGCCCTCGGTGAGTGTGGCCGATTGCTGGGGGGCCTGATCAGGCGGCTCGAGCACAAGGGGCGCGGCCGATAGGTAAGCGAGGCAGGACCAAGGAGAGCCGCGAACCCCCAACATCCAATCCCCAATACCTTCTTCGTGCCCCTAACATCCTCCTCCACCCCTTTCCCTCAATCCCGCCATCCACCCTGTCCCACCTCCGCACCAAAAGAACTTCAGATGCTACAGTTGTGGGGCCGTTTGTCGGCCGATGTGGTGCTTGGGCGCGGGGTTGTCACGGTCCGTGGCACTTGTTTCGACGACCTTTCGCATATGCAGGTAGCTGCCTCGGTGGAAACGCCGATTCAGTGATTTCATGCCGAACTGCCCCAACAACATTCCGAAGACGCCCATGAACGCCATGACGCGGTGGGTGCTGGTCCTGGTCGGGCTGGCATGTGTTGGTCTGGGAGCGTTGGGGGCGTTCGTGCCCGGACTGCCGACGACGGTCTTCCTGATTGTCGCGTGCTGGTGCTTCGCGCGGAGTTGTCCGTGGTTGGAGCGGCGCCTGATCCGGGAAAGTCGCCTGTTCCGTCCCTTCCTCGTCTACCTCCAGCCCGGTGCGGTGATGCCGACACGGGTGCGGATCGCGACGCTGGTCGTGATGTGGACCGCCGCGAGCATCAGCGCGATCTCGCTGTGGCAGGCGGGCGCGAGCTCGTGGGTTCCCCTCACGGTGATCCTCGCGGTATGCGTGGGAACGATCTTCGTGAACCGGTTCGGGCGGCCGCGTCAGGTCGCTGCGGCGGGATCGGGCACCGGTCAGCCGGCATCCGGCATGCGGGGTTGAATACCCGGGGCATGACCATTCCCGCGCTTCCGTTCCATTGAGATCTGATCCGCTTCGGCGCTCGCCCGGAGCGGGGACCTCCTACGCCTCCACCCCATCGAAGATCCGCTTCTCGATCAGTTCGGCGTCCCAGTTGTAGATGAGGCGTCCGACGAGGTGTTCGTCGTACCACGTCTCCGGGATACGGAGGAGGAGGAGATCTGCGGCGGCGCCGACTTCGATGCGACCGGCGTCAGGCCAGTCGAGCAGGTCGGCATTGCCCCGCGTGATCATGTTCCATGCTTCGGGGGGCGTGGGGATGTGCTTGCCGCCGACGGCGCAGAGGCGGCGGGCCTTGGCGGTTTCGATCATGGCGCGTGCGACTCGCGGCATGGCGACATCTGCACCGGCGGCGAGATCGGTGCCGAGTGCGAGCCGGATGTCATGGTCGCGTGCGGCATCGAGGTCGAAGAGTCCGGATTCGAGGAACGTGTTGGCCTGGGGGCAGTGCGCGATGATGGCGCGGCGTTCGTTGATGAGTTCCCATTCCGGGCGCGTGAGATGGACGCAGTGGGCGAGGATGGTGCGCTCGTGGAGGAGTCCGAAGCGGTCGTAGACCCCGGTGTAGTGGGGGTCATCCGGGAAGAGTTCGCGGATGAAGTCGCACTCGGGGATGGACTCCGAGAGGTGCGTCTGGATGAAGCAATTGGGGTTGTCCTTCGCGGCCCAGCCGAATTCAGCGAGCAGTTCGTCGGTGCATGAGACGGCGAAGCGTGGATTGAGGCTGATTCGCCGGCGATGGTCATCGGTCGGGACGCCGTCCGGCTGCGCGAGCATGGGGGATGGGATGGGACGGCGTCGAGCGCGCTCGAGGTCAGTCGCGGTGAGGGCGTCGGGTGCGTTGCGGTCCATGCCGACGCGGCCGGTGATGAAGCGGAGGTTGGTCTCGCCTGCGAGGCGGGACAGGACGGAGTGATTGATGTCGGCGTGTGAGGTGAGGTAGGCGGCGACGCCGCCGGTGCCCTGGCGGGTGAGTCGGTGGGCGGCGGTGCGCATCATGGCATGTGCGCCGCCCTGTCCCCACCAGGTCTCGGCGGGGAAGATGACGGTCTGAAGCCACTCGAGGAGCGGGAGGCCATCGCAGCCGACGGAGTCGATCTGCGGGAAGTGCATATGGGCATCGATGAAGGCGGGGGTGATGAGCGTGTGTGGTCCGCCCGAGGTGGGCGGCATGGCATCGGCGGGAGGGGGGCCTTCATTGAGTTCGGCGATGCGACGGTCCTGTAACCGGATCCAGCCGGGCATGGGCGGGCGCGAGGGGTCTGTCAGGATGTGTCCCTGGATGATCATGTGGCGAGGGCGGAGGGTACCGCGCCGGGGGGGCGTGCGCACTGTTGTTTGGTTGCCGGTCTCAACCGAACTCTCTATGATCTTCCGGTCTGATCGGGTGGCAGACGGGGTGACTATCTGACGATATCTGGCGAGGCATCCTGATGTGTCGACATCAGCCGCCGGGTCCTTCTCCGGCTTTCGCCCGGCCCCGGTTTCCCCCGGTTCTCCCCGGCTTCCCGGTCATCCGTCTGAGCGCTGTTGAATTCTTCATCTGCAGAAGGGAATCGAGTCCGTCATGAGCACTACCGCAGCGAAGGGTCTAGAGGGCGTTGTTGCTGCTGAGACCGAGATGTCGTTCATCGATGGCACCAACGGTGTGCTTGAGTACGTCGGCATCGCGATTGACGACCTCGCGCGTCAGTCCAGCTTCGAGGAGACGGTGTTCCTGCTGTGGAATCGTCGCCTGCCGACGCAGCCCGAACTCGATGCCTTCACGAAGGAACTTCGGGGCAAGTATGCCATTCCGAATGAACTCGTGGAAGTGCTGAAGCACATGCCGAAGTCGGCGCAGCCGATGCACGCATTGCGGACGCTCGTCTCGGCGCTGGGTGCGTTCGATGAGGATCCCAACACGGTCGAGCCGGAGGCGTATCGCCACAAGGCGCTGAACATCCTGGCCAAGGCGCCGACGCTGGTGGCGTACTTCGCCCGGCAGCGGCAGGGCAAGGACTTCGTGGCGCCGGATGAGTCGTTGTCCTTCGCGGCGAACTTCCTGTACATGCTCAACGGTGAGAAGCCGACCGAGACGATGGAGCGGGCGTTTGACGTGTGCATGATCCTGCACGCGGATCATGGTCTGAACGCCTCGACCTTCACGAGCCGCGTGATCCAGTCGACGCTGAGCGATGTGTACTCGGCGATGTCGGGTGCGATCGGCGCGCTGCGTGGCCCGCTGCACGGCGGTGCGAACGAAGGCGTGATGCGGATGCTGAACGAGATCGGTTCGCTGGACAAGGTGGACGTGTACGTTCAGGGCAAGATCGACCGCAAGGAAAAGATCATGGGCTTCGGGCACCGCGTCTACAAGGCGTATGACCCGCGCGCGACGTACCTCAAGACGCTGGCGAAGCGACTGGCTGAGGACACGGGCAACCAGGCCCTCTACGAGATGTCCCATCGCATCGAGGTGCTGATGGAGGAGGCGGTCGCGGCCAAGGGCATCTACCCCAACGTCGACTTCTACTCCGCCACGACATACCACGCGATCGGACTGGAACTCGACCTCTTCACCCCGATGTTCGCGCTGAGCCGCATCGCCGGTTGGGCGGGGCATTGCCTGGAGCAGTTGGATGGCAATCGCCTGATCCGCCCGAAGGCGGAGTACGTCGGGCCGCATGACGTGCCGTACACGCCGGTCACCGAGCGTTGAACGCCCTGACCGGACTCCATGTGCTTCAGAGCCTATCATGAGGCGATGACGACTCAATCGCCCGGTGAACGACTTCGGACTTTGATGACAGACCATTGCGTCGGGCTGCCCGGTGCGTTCAACGGGATGGTGGCGCGCATCGCGGCTCAGACCGGTTTCGAGGGGTGCTATGTCTCCGGTGCCGCGGTGACGGCGTCCTTCGGTGTGCCGGATGTCGGGATGCTGACGCTGAACGAGTTCTGCAACGTGATTCGGCAGGTGACGGATTCGTCCGGGCTGCCGGTGATTGCGGATGCGGACACGGGCTTCGGGGAAGCGGAGATGGTGTCGCGTTCGGTGGTGGAGTACCACCGGTCCGGCGCGGCCGGCTTTCACATCGAGGACCAGGTCTTTCCGAAGCGGTGCGGCCATCTGGACGGCAAGCAACTGGTGGCGGTGGATCATTTCCAGGAGAAGGTTGCGGCGGCGGCGCGTGCCCGGGACGCCTCGACGGGTGGGTCGTTCATTGTCTGTGCGCGGACGGACGCGGCGGGTGTGACGGGGCTGGACGACGCGATTTCCCGCGCGAAGGCGTACGTGGACGCCGGCGCGGACATGATCTTCCCGGAGGGGTTGGCTTCGGAGGCGGATTTTGGTCGGTTTGCCGAGGCGATGCGAGGCTACGGGGGTGGGCGGGGGCCGTATCTGCTGGCGAACATGACGGAGTTCGGGAAAACGCCTATCATTGCTCTCTCGCGGTTCGAGGCATTGGGTTTTGACTGTGTGATCTGGCCTGTGACGACCTTCCGGTCGGCGATGGGCGAAGTGGCCCGGCTGCTGGGGGATCTTCGGCGTGAGGGCCATGTTGGTTCGCACCTCGACCGGATGCAGACCCGAGCGGAGTTGTATGCCGCCCTGGGCTATGAGCCCGGCTCCCCGTGGACCTTTCCCGGTTCCGTTGGGCCGCGATGATTGACGCCGGACGTCCTGGGTGGCGTCCGGAGGTTTCGACCGAATTTCAACCGGCCATCGGGCCGGTTCATCACTGATCTGAAGGAGTGTATCGATGGCTACCGCGACTGCCGGCGCCGGTCTTGAAGGTGTTGTTGCCGGCCCGACAACGATCTGCAATGTGGGTCAGGGCCAGCTTGTCTACCGGGGCTACGAGATTCATGACCTCGCGGAGCACGCGACGTTCGAGGGTGTGGCCCACCTCCTGCTGGTGGGGCACAAGCCGGACGATGAGGAGTTGAAGGCGTTTGATGCCCAATTGAAGGCGGAGCGCGAGATTCCCGACCTGGTCATCGATGTGATCCGCAAGTCGGCGAAGCTGCCGAACGCGGTGCCGATGGACATCCTGCGGACAGCGGTTTCGGTGCTGGGGCATGTGGATCCGGAGTGCCAGGACAACTCCCCGGAAGCGGAGCTGCGCAAGGCGGTTCGCCTCACGGCGAAGATTGCCACGATCATCGGTCACATGCAGAACGTGATCGATGGGCGCGAGATCATCAGCCCGGATCCGTCACTGACGCACGCGGGCAATCTCCTCTACATGATGACGGGTGAGAAGCCGACTGATCAGTTCGCGCGGGTCATCGATGTCTCGCTGATCCTGTATGCCGAGCATGACTACAACGCGTCCACGTTCACCAGCCGGGTGATCGCGGCGACGCTGTCGGACATGCATGGTGCGGTGACCGGTGCGATCGCAGCTCTCAAGGGCCCGCTGCATGGTGGCGCCAACGAGGCTGCGATGGAGATGCTCCAGGAGATCGCAACGATCGACAACGTCGAGCCCTTCATGCAGAATGCGTTCGAGACCAAGCGGAAGCTCATGGGCTTCGGTCATCGTGTCTACAAGAACGGCGACCACCGCGCTTCGATCCTGCACACGCTCGGCCGCCAGGTTGCGGAACAGAAGGGCGCCGAGGCGGTGCGCTGGTTTGATCTGGGTGAGAAGGTCCAGCACATCATGGAGACGCAGAAGAACATCAAGCCGAACGTGGATTTCCCGTGCGGCCTGACTTACTTCGTCATGGGCATCCCGGTGCCGCAGTACACGCCGATCTTCGTGGCCTCCCGGATCACCGGGTGGTGCGCGCACATCATGGAGCAGCATCAGAACAACCGCCTGATCCGCCCGGTCGCCGACTACCAGGGTCCCTCTGATCTGAAGTGGTGAGGTGGGCCGATGGCGGACACGATCTTCACGAAGATCATCAACGGTGACATTCCGTGCCACCGGGTGTACGAGGATGACAAGGTCCTCGCATTCCTCGACATCGGGCCCCTGAGCCCGGGTCACACGCTCGTGATTCCCAAGGAACCGGCGGAGACGATTGATCAACTGTCCGATGACGCCGCAGCCGCAGTCGGCCGGGTGCTGCCGCGCATTGCCCGCGCGGTGATGTCCGTCACGGGTGCGGCGGGTTGCAACGTGCTGCAGAACAACGGTTCGATCGCACATCAGGAGGTGCAGCACGTGCACTTCCACGTGATTCCGAAGTCCTCGCCGTCCGACGGCCTGGGTATCGGTTGGAAGTCGATGGAACTGTCGGGTGATGTGGGTGCGAAACTGGCTGAACAGATCAGGGCGGCGCTGTGAGTTTCACGTCGGGCCTGGTCGAACTGGTGCTGGTGGTCGCCGATGTGCGTGCATCAACGCGGTTCTATGTTGATGTCGTCGGGTTGACCCCGGAGCGCGAACCGGGAGAGCACTGGGCGTGGCTCTGGACTGGCGAGCCGGGAGATGTGACCGCCGGACGGCTGGCACTGACACGCGGCCCGCTGATGTTTCAGGAGCGGGGGCCGCGGGGTGACGTTCCCGATCCCTTCGGCCCGGTGCACGCGGCCTTCCGTGTGGCGCCGGAGAAGATTGAAGCGGCGCTGACCCGACTGACCGAATCGGATATCGAAGTGCACGGTCCGGTGGACCTGGAATGGATGGGGGCGCGTTCGTGGTACTTCCACGATCCGGACGGGAACCTCCTGGAGTACTGGGTTCGGAGCGGGGCTTAGCGGTCGGCAGGGGTTGGGGTTGGCTCTCCTTGCGCACTATCTGCGCTGTGGCGCAGATCTGACACAAGGTCCGCGCAATTATCAAGCGCGGCGGGGCGGACGGTCGACATGGGTGTGACGGAGAGACCTGGGCGGAGTCCCGGGTCGTGGTGTGTGCGTCATGACGCATTTCGGCATGGAGGCCGCGAATGGGCCAGCTCAAGCGGGTCCTTGAGAAGATACAGGCGCAGTATGCGGAGCTGGCTCCCACCCAGAAGCTGCTCTTTGCATCGCTGGCCGTGGTCATGGTGATGACCTTGTTCCTCGTGCAGCAGTACACGAGTGAGCCGGCGATGGTCGAACTGATGCCCAATACCACTTCGGAGCAGCAGGCCAAGGCGGCGACATTCGTGAAGTCGCACGGCTACAAGCATAGCCTCGCGCCCGATGGTGACGTGATGGTCCCGCCGGGGACGCAGTTCATGATTCTCGCGGCGATGACGGACTCGGGCGCCCTGCCCCAGGACACGAGTGGTGTCTTTGATGCGATGATCGAACAGCAGAGCTGGAAGCAGACGAACGCGCAGACGCACCAGCTTGAAGTCGTCACGGTTCAGAAGGGCCTGGAGCAGATCATTTCGCGGATGCCGGGCGTGGATACGGCGACGGTGATTCTGGACATCCCTCAGAAGCGTCATTTCGGCACGCATCGTCAGGAGCCGGCGGCGGTGGCGACTGTCTTTGCGAATGGCGGCATTGATCAGAAGTTCGCGGACACGATCGCGCACCTCGTGGCGGGATCGCGCGCGGGTCTGACGATCGAGCGGGTGCGCGTGATCGACGGGACATCGAAGCGGCAGTACCGCGCCACGACGGAGGACGACATTGCAGGAGCGTCCTACGTGGAGCAGATGCTGGCGATCGAGAAGCAGCAGCAGTCGAAGATCTACCGCATGCTGGAGTACATCCAGGGCGTGATCGTGACGGTGCACGTTCAGGTGGACAACACGCGTCGGACGAAAGATGACAAGACGGTGAAGCCCGAGGGTTCGGGATCCACGGGCATGGTGGAGAGCGAGCGCATCACGTCATCCGAGAACGTGGATCTGCAGCAGGGCGGTGAAGCCGGCGTCCGATCCAATACGCGAACGGACATCGTCGATGGATCCGGTGGGGAGACCTCGCGTTCAACGGACAACACGCAGGACACGAAATTCGCCACCGAATTCGGCATGGAGCGTGAGCAGGTGGTCGATGCGCGTGGTTATCCGACCAAGATCAACGCGGTGGTGAACATTCCGCGCTCGTATTTTGTGCACATGTGGCAGAGCCAGCAGCCGCCACCACCTGCGGATGCCCCAGCGGATGCACCGGCGGTGGTTCCAACCGATACTGATCTTCAGTCGGTCGTCGACGCCGAAACGGCCCGGATCCAGGAGGAAGTTCGTCTCCAGATCGATACGTCCACGGCGGAAGGCGGCGAGCAGGGGGAAGTCCGAGTGTCCATGATTCCCGAGGTCATTGGTTACGGTGCTGAGGTGGCCGCGTCCGGTGGCGGTCTGCTTGGCACGATTGCCGGCGGCGACATGACAGTCAGCGGTCTGGTCAAGACGGTGGCGCTGGGTCTGTTGGCGGTGATTTCGCTGGGCCTGATGGTGATCACCGCGTCCAAGGCGACCAAGAAGGTCGAGATGCCGACTGTCGAGGATCTGGTGGGTCTTCCGCCGGCGCTTGAAGATGATCAGGACCTGGTGGGTGAGGCGACGGAGGCTGACAACGTGATGTCGGCGGTCGAGTTGACGGAGGAGGAGCTCGTTCTCAACAAGATGCACGAGCAGGTCAAGGAACTCGTACAGCAGAACCCCGAGATGGCCGCCCAGCTTGTGGGTCGGTGGATCCGGGGAGCGGAGTAGGTCACGGTGTCACGACTCGGCAATCCGATCATTCCGGAGACGTACTCGGAGATGCGCGGCGTCACCAAGGCCGCGGTGCTGATCCTCTCCATGGAGGCGGAGGTGGCTTCGGGCATTCTTCGTACCATGCCGGAAGACCAGGTTGAGGAAGTGACTCGTGAACTGGCGGGCATCGGCCAGGTTCCGGAGGACATGCGGGCGCGGGTCATCGAGGAGTTCTATGAGTTGTCCCTGGCCGGACTCGGCGCGGAGGGCGGCTTCGCCCACGCGCGGACGCTGCTGAAGGAAGCGCTGGATCCCAAGCTTGCGGACAAGATCATCAATCAGATCCAGACGCAGGTGCAGAAGGCGCCCTTCTCCTTCCTCCAGAAGGCGGAGTCGGAACACATTCTGACCTTCATCCAGGAAGAGCATCCCCAGACGATCGCCCTGATCGTATGCCACCTGCCCTATCACAAGTCAGCCGAGATCATCGTGGGGCTGCCGATGCAGAAGCAGGTCGAGGTGATCAAACGCATCGCGAACATGGAGCAGACCAACCCGGAAGTGATCCAGGAAGTCGAACGCGGCCTCGAGTCCCGGCTGTCCGCAATGCTCACGCAGTCGATGGAGAAAGCGGGTGGTGTCCCGACTGTCTCCGAGATCCTCAACCTTGCGGATCGGGCGACTGAGAAGGCCATCATGGAGGGGCTGGAAGCGGAGGATCCGGACCTGGTCGAAGAGATCCGGCGACTCATGTTCGTCTTTGAGGACATCATGCTGGTTGATGACAAGGGGATCCAGGCGGTGCTCCGCGAAGTGGACAATGATGAACTGTCACTCGCCCTCAAGACGGCATCCGAAGACCTGCAGAACAAGATCTTCGGCAACATGTCCGAACGCGCCTCTCAGCTCATTCGCGAGGACATGGAATACATGGGCCCGGTGCGCGTGAGTGATGTCGAAGCAGCACAGCAGCGCATCGTGGATATCGTGCGCCGACTCGAAGAGGCGGGCGAGATCATTATTGCCGGCCGGGGCGGCCAGGAAGAACTGATCGTATGAGTCGGCTGACGGAGAGCATGCCGCGGGGTGATGTGTCATGGCTCTGATTCCGAACGCGCAGGGCGCGGAATTGTCGCGGAAGGCGATCGTTCTGGATCTCGGTGACCTGGAGCGCCAGGCGGACTGGCTGAAGGAACAGGCTGAGAAGGCGGCGGAGGAGCACATCATCGCGGCCCGCCAGGAGCGCGAGCGCATCCTTGCCGGTGCGCACGAAGAGGGGCACGCGGCGGGACACCAGGAAGGTTACGAGGCGGGACTCTCGGAGGGGCGCGAGGCGGGTCGAGCCGAAGCACTGGAGGAGCGGCGCGCCCAGATCGATGCGCTGACGGCATCATGGGAGGCTGCGCTCGCGACCTTTGAAGCGGTGCGGCTCAGTCTCCAGAGCGATGCGCGGGAAGACCTGCTCCGTCTTGCGCTTCGTATCGCGAGCCGGGTTGTCCGTCGCCAGATCGAGTGCGACACGAATGTTGTCCTTGAGCAACTTGAAGCCGCCATCGGGATGACGATGGGCGCGACTCGACTCGTGATCGAAATCAACGAATCAGATCGTGAGACGGTTGAGTCATCGCTGGGCGAATTGATGCGACGACTGAACCAGTCGAGCGAGACGGATGTGCTGGCGGTCCCTGATGTTGAGGCGGGTGGGTGCCGCATCCGCACGTCGCACGGAGTTATTGACGCCGGTATCGATGTTCAACTCGATCGGATGATGGATCTGCTGCTGCCGAACAACGATGGATCGACTCCGGAGGCTGATCCGGAGGCATCGGTGTGAGTGCATTCACCGAGGCGATGGAGGCGGTGGCGACGTGCGACTCGATCGGCGTGACGGGCTCGGTCACGGCGATGCGAGGTATGACGCTGTACGTCTCGGACCTGCCGGTACGGGTGGGAGCGCGGGTTGAGATCCTGACATCGATGGGGACCCGGCCGGCGGAGGTGGTGGGCTTTGACGACCGCCTGGCGATCGTGATGCTGCTGGACTCGGCATCCGGCGTCCGCGCGGGCGATCGGGTCTGCCTTCGGGAGGACTCGCCGACGGTGCGCGTGGGGCCGTCGTTGCTGGGTCGGGTCATCGACGGACTTGGGCGCCCGATTGATGACGGCGCGCGGCCTCAGCGACTGAGTCCGCGGCTGCTGACGCCCCGGCCGTTGAGTGCGATGTCCCGGAGACGCATCCGCGAGCCGCTCCAGACCGGGGTGCGGGTCATTGACCTGATGACGACGGTGGGGCAGGGCCAACGCCTCGGCATCTTCGCCGGGCCGGGTGTCGGCAAGTCGACGCTGCTTGGCATGCTGGCGCGAGGGACTTCGGCAGATGTCAGCGTGATTGCGCTGATCGGAGAACGTGGGCGCGAGGTGCGAGAGTTCATCGAGGACAGCCTCGGTGATGAAGGACTGGCACGGTCGGTGGTTGTGGTCTCGACGAGTGACGAAGCGCCGTTGATGAGGATCCGTGCTGCGGCGACGGCATGTGCTGCCGCGGAGTACTTCCGCGATGAGGGCAAGTCAGTGCTGCTGATGGTCGACTCCATCACACGCTTTGCTCATGCGCAACGGCAGATCGGACTTGCCGCAGGTGAACCTCCTGCGACGCGCGGCTATACACCAAGCGTCTTCTCACTGCTGCCCAGCCTGCTGGAGCGGGCAGGGCCGGTGGAAGGCAGAGGATCCATCACAGGCGTGTACACGATTCTTGTCGAGGGTGATGACATGACGGAGCCGATTGCGGATGCGGCTCGCGGCATCCTTGACGGTCACGTCATGCTTTCGCGTCGCCTCGCACAACAGGGTCGTTTTCCGGCCGTGGATGTGCTCGATTCGGTGAGCCGCGTCGCGAACGAGATCTGTACGGAAGAGCATGGTGCGGCGCGCCGGACGATTGGTCGACTGATGGCGGCCTATCGCGACTCGGAGGACCTGATCCAGATCGGCGCCTACACGATGGGAACGGAACCCG
Organism: Phycisphaerae bacterium; assembly: GCA_030432255.1. Taxonomy (GTDB): domain Bacteria; phylum Planctomycetota; class Phycisphaerae; order Phycisphaerales; family UBA1924; genus JAUIHS01. The sequence goes on along the minus strand of JAUIHS010000010.1, from coordinate 122,678 downwards.
TGACGGATGTAGCGATCGAGATGAGGCCTCGGATCATGGAACTGCTGGCGCAGTCGGTTACTGAACAGGCGGAGTTGGAAGCATCGCGCCAGTCTCTGCTCGCGTTGGCGGCGGAGGCTGAGGCTCGGCTGGCTTCGGCCACGATGCGGCGTTCGACTGGCGGTGAGCAGAAGAGTGAATCCCCGAGGTGATGACGGATTGGAATGATGGCTCGGTATCAGTTTCCACTTCAGGCGGTTCTGGACCTTCGCGAACGAGCGGAGCAGGCATGCCAGCGCGCGCTCGCGGAGGTGGAGGCTGAGCGACGGGTGCTTGAGGCTCGATTGGAAGGCTTCCAACTGGCGATCGTGGCGTGCAAGGGGCATCTGCGTGACACACTCGGCGCGGGTGCCGGCCATGCGGTGAACCCGGGATCGGCGCGGATGCAGATGAATGCGTCGCTTCACCTCAGGGCGCAGGCACAGGAGGTTGTGCTTCAACTTGCCGGTGTGCATCGCCGATTGGAGAAGGCCCGGGCGGAGTTGCGGGAAGCATCGCGCGAGAAGCGTGCGATCGAGTTGCTCCGTGAGCGGCGTGAAGCCGCGTGGCGGGAGAGTATGAATCGAAAGGAAGCCGCGGAACTCGATGAGATCGCGGTGATGCGGGCCGGTCGACCGGCCCAGGGAGCGTCGTGACATGAAAGCACTGTGGACAATCATCGTGACGACCGCACTGGCCAACATCCTCGCGATGGGTGGCCTGCTCGGGTGGTTGGTGATGACCGATCGTCTGAACGGGGAGCGCCTTGAAGACCTCCGGGTGATGTTCGGCGAGACGGTATCCGAGCAGAAGGCGCGCGAAGAAGCGGAAGTTGCGAGCAGGGACGCGGAGCGTGACCAGTTGTTCGAGGCGGCGCGGCGAGGTGCGTTGCCGCGGGGGGCGGAGCAGATCAACTCCGAGGGCTTCCGTGACGGTGAGATTGAGCAGCGTCAACTGGACCTGGCGGGCGACAACATCGAGCGGGCCGGGTCTCAGCTTGAGGAGCGTCGAGCGGCCTTCTTCGCGGAGGTGGATGCCTTCAAGACGGAGAAGGAGGCTTTCGAGAAGATGCGCGAAGAGATTCGAGCTCGGGAGGGAGACGGGCAGTTCCAGAAGTCACTGAAGACTCTGCAGTCGCTGCAGCCGAAGGCGGCGCACTCGATGCTGAACGCGATGATCGAGGAAGGCAAGCAGGAAGAGGTCGTCGCGTACCTGTCGGACATGCAGGACCGTTCGCGTACCAAGTTGATTTCCGAGTTCCAGGCGCAGGATCCTGCTTTGGCAGCGGAATTGCTGGAGAGACTCCGGACGTATGGCATTGACGCCATGACGCCATAGGAGCCTCTGTCCCCATGACAACGGGTCTTGAGAGTGTGCTGCCGCATGCGCGATCCTTGCGCAGTGACGAAGTGGACCGGATCGGGCGGCGAGTTGCTGTCGAAGTCGAGGACTTCAGCGATTCCGCCTTCAGGAAGTCGCTCGAAGAGCAGTCCGAGCGCATTGCGGATGAGCCTGAGCCGGATGCGAGCGTCGAGGAAGCCGCTGAATCAGCGAAGCCGACGGAGGCAGATCCTGAGCCGCGTGCCGAGGCGAGCGCAGCACCGGCGGATCAGCATCCGCAGATCGTGCGCGAAGCGCAGGAAGAACTGTCCGGAGAAGACGAGACCATTGCCGAACGGGTGCAGTCGTGGGAAGTGAGCCGGTCGGCCCAGGTGGATCCCACGATCGGACAGCACACGGCAGGCGCCTCCTCCGCGGGCGTTGTTGAAGGACAGGGCGCGGGACGGGAGGTTCGCCGTCACGCGGGAAGGGAATCGGCTGCATCGCGAACCGTCAGCGAGTCACCTGCACCCCGGATCCAGGTTGCAGAGGCGGATGGGGATCCGGTACGGGAGGGCAGGCAGGTGCCCGGACAGCAGGAGTCGGCGGCGCGTGATGCGCGGTCATCGGCTCCGGCGGAACCCGGAGAATCGGCGCCGAGGAAGAACATTGAACCACGCCGCGTGGACGAGGGGGCGACACCATCGCGGCCGGTCGACGGCGAGACGCGTTCTCCTGCGAGAGTGGATCGGGTGGATGCACAGCGGGTGGATCGGGCGGAACGGTTGGTACCTGTGGAGCCACGTGAAACGCGACAGGTCTCACGTGCGGTGGAAGCGGCGAGGGTGGTGAACGGACCCGTCGCCGGGGAGTCCGGCCAGAGCACGGGGCGTGGACGCGACGGAGAGACCCGAGATCGCGAGGCTGACAGGCGTCGCAACGTTGCTCAACTGAAGCAAGCGAACGCCGGAGCGGAAGCGCGCGATGCCGCGACCAGCGAGGCGGTGCGCGAGCCGACCCGGATTGAGGTCGTGGAGGCGGCGCGGCCTGTGCCATTCACCGTGGATGCCGGGGGCGAGACGGTGGGGAAAGAACCGGCACCGGCACAGCAGGAGGCCGCGGCGCGGGGCATGGCGGATCCGAACATCGCGATGGCCGCGGCACGTTCGGCATCGCGGGCGCTCGCGGCGATGTTGCGTCAGCGAGGCGGCACGATGTCAATTGGTCTGAGTCCGGAGACGCTGGGACGCGTTCGCATCCGGATGAAGGTGGAGGGCGGCCGGGTTGAAGTGGAGTTGGATGCGGAGCGAGAATCCGGGGTTGAAGCGTTGTCTTCGCAACTGGATGTGCTGAAGGATGCGCTTGAGGCACGCGGATTGCGTGTTGATCACCTGGAGGTGCGCGCGGCGTCCTCTCCCATTGCACTGAGCACCCCGATCCGCGAAGGGATCGAGGCAACCGCCTGATCGGACTGGAGCACGAGCATGTCAGCGATTCCCAATGATCTTGGTGCCCGGACGCCTTCGGCGACCAACGCCTTCAGTGCGATGTCGAGCGAGGAGTTCGTCGAGATCATGTTCACGGAACTGACGAACCAGGATCCGTTGCAACCCAACGATACGCAGGCGCTCCTGAGTCAGATTGACACGATCCGATCGATCGAGGCGGACCAGGCGGTCACGGCGACACTTGAGCAACTTGTCAAGCAGAACGAAGTCTCGGCGGCGAGTGGCTTGATCGGGAAGTTCGTGACGGGGCTGACCGATGCGGGCCTCCGCGCAGCGAGCTACGTGGACTCGGTGAGCGTGACGAGCGAGGGCACGGTTCTGAACCTCAACTCCGGGGTGCGGATACCGCTCGACCGGGTGGACGAAATCATCGATCCGCAACTCCTCCAGGACCTGCTGGGTGGTGACGATGACGATGACGTCGATGACGTCGGCGGCGACGATGATGATGACGACGATTCCGGCGGCGATGATCTGCCTCCGGATACGGAACTCTGAGTGGTGTGGCGATGAGTGAAGGGATGACCAACCCACCACTGGATCTGCTCGCGCGGCTGGCGTCGGGTGTGACGCCCGATCGCGGGTGCGTGGAGGGGCGTACGCCGCTGGAGTCGGTGTCCTTCAACGACCTGCTCGCGCAGGCGCGGCGTGGCGAGTTGTCGTCAGGGTTGCCGGTGGAGGTGCCGACGGGCTTCGATGTTCATCTGAACACGGAACAGCAGGATGCCCTGTCGCGCGCCGTGGATGCGGCGGCGGCCGCGGGATCCGGTCGACTCCTGGCGTTTGCGGATGAAGCGGTGCTGACGGTTGACGTGACATCGCGGACGGTTGTCGATGTGCAATCTCGGGACACGGAGGTCCTGACTGACTTTGATGCGGCTGTCTTTCTGCCGGTCTCGACGGAGTCGAGCGACGGCGGCGGGGGGGTGGTGGGTTCCCGGGAGGCTGCGGTGCTGCCGGAAGGTGTGCGTAACACGTCTTTGCAGTCACTGCTGGCAGAGATACAGAAAGATGATCATTCATCCCGGGCGGGATGAGCCGGAAAGGAAGTTGGTTTCATGGCTTCAACAGTAGCGCTGTTCACCGGTCTTTCCGGTCTGAATGCCCATGCTCGTCGACTCGAGGTCATTGGCAACAACATCTCGAACGTCAATACGACGGCATACAAGTCGAACCGCATGGAGTTCTCGACGCAGATCAGCCGGAACTTCGGACTGGGCGCTGCGCCGGCGACCACAACGGGTGGCGTGAATCCCTTCCAGGTCGGCATGGGTGTGCGGGTTGCAGGGACGCAGCGCAATACCAATGGTGGGCCCCTTTCAGTCACCGGTATACAAACGGACCTGGCGCTGGATGGTGACGGTTACTTCCTGGTCGAAGGCGCCGGGCAGGAGTCGTACACACGCGCCGGTTCGTTCCAGTTCAACGCGGCGAACGAACTGACGACGATCACGGGTGAGCGTCTCCAGGGATATGGGATTGATGACAACTTCAACATCGTTGAAGGCTCGCTGGTGCCGGTGACGATTCCGCTGGGCCAGATGACGCTGGCCGAAGCAACCGACAACGTGGAGATCTCCGGCAACCTGCGTGCTGATGGCGACGTTGCCACGACGGGTACGGTGCTTGAGTTCGATGCGCTGATGAGTGGTGGTGGGGCGATCACGCTGGCAACTTCGCTGACGTCTCTCGATCCGATGGGTGCATTTGCAGTGGGCGATGTCATCACGGTGACTGGCGCGGAGCGGGGCGGCAAGGTTGTCCCGGACGGGACATTCACGATTGAAGGTGGCGAGACGGTCGAGGATTTCCTGAACTTCCTGCAGACCACGCTGGGCGTGGTGCAGGATGGTGGCTTCGAGATGGGGGATGTGACGGGGATGCCGGAGCCGGGTTCCTTCACAGTCGACGCCATGGGCGTGATCCAGTTCACGGGCAACTGGGGCGAGATGAACGACCTGACGCTGACGACGGACAACATCTCCGTGGTGGACATGATGGGCGTGAGCAAGCCGGATCCCTTCAACATCACCAAGACACAGGACGCCACGGGTGAGTCCGTGCGCACGAGCTTCGTGGTCTATGACTCACTGGGTTCGGAGATCGTGGTGGATGCCACCATGGTTCTGGCCGCGACCGACGCCGACGGCACCTACTGGCGGACCTTCCTGCATTCAGCGGACGATCGCAACGATGCGCTGTACCTGGAGACGGGAGATCGCGGCGGCGGCATGTTCAATGAAGCGGTACCGCTGCTGAGTTTCGACAACTTCGGTCGACTGGTGTCACCCCCTTCGATCCAGATCGAGGTGGATCGCCTGGACAGCGGCGCGTCTGACCCGCTGACCTTCACGATGGACCTGATGGGCGACAGCGGCGAGTTGACCGCCTTCTCTGATTCGGGTGGTGCTTCGGCGATCGGTGTCGGGTTCGTCGATGGTGCGCCCTTCGGCGTGCTGAGTTCATTCAGCGTCGGACCGGATGGTGTGATCACCGGCGGATTCACGAACAACCGGACGCGTCCCCTGGGTCAGATCGTGGTGGCCACGTTCAACAATCCGGCAGGACTTGTTGATGCGGCCAACAACCTCTTCCAGGTGGGTGCGAACTCCGGTTCGCCGCTGGTGACGGTGCCGACGCAGTTCGGAACCGGCCAGATCATCGGGGGTGCACTGGAACTCTCCAACGTCGATCTGGGTGAGGAATTCATCAACATGATCTCGACGTCGACGGGCTACTCAGCGTCATCACGGGTGATCAGCACGGCTGACCAGTTGATCCAGCAGCTGCTGGTCCTGGGACGATAACCGCGCGGGACGCGTGACGCTGACCAAAGCCGGGATACAGATCCGCCGATAAGCATGGGGTTGAACCCCCGCATGCGAGGTCTCACGTGATTGTTCTCACCCGACTCAACGGCAAGCAGTTCGTCCTGAATGCGGAGCTGATTCGCACCGTGGAGGAGGTTCCGGATACCACCATTCAGCTCGTTAACGGCGAGCGGGTCATGGTCAAGGAGCCGATGGCGGACGTTGTCGACCGGGCTGTCGAGTACGGCATGCTGCTTCGGGGGCTCCTGCCTCCGAGTTGAGATTTGCCGCCTCCTCCCGACTTATCGGAATCGCGGTCGGGCGAATGCCGGTGCATGGTGCCGCGTGATCTTAAGCGGACATTCCTTTCGGACGATGATGCTGCTGTGTCTGCCGCGCTGCAACGCGGAGACCACGGCCTCGGAAGGGTGTGTGCATGGACCTCTCGACACTTGTCGGACTGATTCTCGGTGTGGTGCTGATCCTGTTCGCCATTCTGCTTGGCGGATCGATCGCTGCGTACATTGATATCCCGTCCGTCCTGATCGTGATCGGTGGGTGTATCGCCGCGGTGCTGACCTCGTTTCCCCTCGAGAAGGTCCTGAAGCTGCCGGGCGTCTTCCAGAAGACGCTCAAGCCACCGGCTGCCAACTCCGCAGCGCTGATCGATCAGATGGTGTCCTACGCCGAGGTTGCACGGCGCGATGGGATTCTTGCCCTTGAGGGTCTGACGGATGAGATGGAGGATGACCTGCTCGTCCTCGGTGTCAAGATGGCCGTGGACGGAACGGATCCTGACCTGATCGAACAGATCCTGGATGCGGATGTCGAGAACATGCTGTCGCGTCACAGCGAAGGCAAGGGGCTCTTTGATGCCGCCGGACGCTTCGCGCCCGCCTTCGGCATGATCGGAACGCTCATCGGCCTCGTTGCGATGCTCTCAAACATGAGTGATCCATCTTCGATCGGTGCAGGCATGGCCGCCGCGTTGTTGACGACGCTCTACGGTGCGATCGTGGCCAACGTGATCTTCCTGCCGCTCGCGGACAAGCTCGCATCGCGCAACGAGGATGAACTCCTGCTGAAGACGATCATCGTTCGCGGCGTGATGTCGATTCAGTCGGGTGACAACCCGCGTGTCGTCGAGCAGAAGCTCAAGACCTTCCTGCCACCCTCGGAGCGCAAGTCGGGGGATGAGGACGGCGATATGAAGGCCGCGGCGTAACCGAGGGAGGGGAAGGCCATGCCCAAGAAGCCCAAGAAGGAAGAGCCCGGGATTCCGGAGTGGGTCGTCACGTTCGGTGACATGATGAGCCTGCTGCTGTGCTTCTTCATCCTGCTGGTGTCCTTCATGGAGATGCGGGAGGAAGTGGAGTACCAGCGCGTGATCACGGCGGTGAAGGAGGCGTTCGGCTACTCAGGCGGTGTCGGGTCCATGCCCACCGATGATCCGCCCACACGTTCGATGGTGCAGTTGCTGCAGGAACTGGCGATGAAGCAGTCGCCTCAGAAGAACGTGAGTGAGTCCAACGTGAAGTCCGTGAGCGGGCGCGAGCAGAAGGTCACCAAGATCCGTGAAGGAACGATGTTCACCATCGGGGGCAACCTGACGTTCGATCCGGGTTCGGCGGCGCTCAAGGAAGCCGCCAAGCCCGAACTGCTGAAGATCGCCGACCTGATCCGCGGGCGGACGAACAAGATCGCAATTCGTGGCCATGCCTCGAAGAAGATCCTGCCTCCGGATTCGAAGTTCGCCGATCTCTACGACCTTTCGTACTTTCGCGCCAAGGCGATCAGGGACTACCTGGTGATGGAGGGGAACATCCGGGAGGACCTGATCGCCATGGACGCCCGCGGCACAAGTGAGCCCATGGTGGTTCGCAAGCGAGGCGAGCGGGAGTCTGCACCCAACCGACGGGTCGAAGTCGTGATGCTGGAAGTCCGCGCAAACGAAGTGAATCCTGACGCGGCATTTACTGACGAATCTGCGGCCCGTGCCGAGTGAATCTGGAGAGTGAATCATGAGTGAAGAAGGCGCACCGAGCGAAGAAGCACAGAAGAAGGGTGGCCGCCCGATCAAGACGATCGCGATCATCCTCGTTCTGCTCATCGGCGAGGCGATCGGACTCGTCGTGGTCATGGGGATGCTGGGCAAACCGGCCGGCGCGGTGGCGGACGCCGACCTCGCAACCGGTCAGACGGCGGTCGGCGACGAACTGCGTGAACTCCCGGTCCTCAACGAGAAGTTCACCAACGGTTCAACGGGGCGCATCTGGATCTGGGAGACGGAACTGCTGATCCAGGTGAAGCAGAAGCACGAGGAAGAGGTCAAGATGCGCCTTGAGCAGCGACTGGCCGAGATCCGGACGGGCATCGCGGGGATCGTCAGCGAAGCGCAGCATCACCACCTGACGGAACCGAAGCACACCACGGTGACGCGCCAGTGCCTTGAGTACCTGCGGCGTGACATCTTCGAGAACGACGCGGCGACGAACGAACCGATGATCCAGGGCGTGCTCATTCCCCAATGTCTCGGCTTCCCGGCCGACTATTGAGGTCCGCTTCGGCAATTTCTGCGCGAATCGGGCAGAGGGGGGCACAATCTGCCGGGAAAGGTGTGCGCACCGCGCGGTTCCGGCCGATAACTCGATGTCGAAGAACCGGCGCCAGCCGAGCGCCATGAACACACATTCCGACAGCGAGGCAAGGATGCCCGAAGAGCACGAAGAAAGCATGCCGCAGGAGGATGCGGCGTCGGAGCCGACCCCATCGCCGGAATCCGGGGCTGAGGCAGAGGTGTCGGGGATGGCGGAAGAGAGTCCGATGGCGGAGGCGCCAACGGCGTCCGACCCCGCTGAACCGGGAGAACCCGCACCGGGTGGAGCCGCCGCGTTTGCCATGCCGGACTTTCAGCAGGCGGCGATTGACTCCATGCCATCCGAGTTGCGGATGCTCTCGGATGTGAACCTGCATGTGAAGATCGAACTGGGTCGCACGCGGATGCTGGTCGAGGACGTGCTGAAACTCGGCTCGGGTTCGGTGATTGAACTGGACAAACTCGCGGGTGATCCGGTGGACATCTATGTGAATGACCGTCCGGTGGCACGGGGCGAGGTGCTGGTCCTCAACGACAACTTCTGCGTCCGCATCAGCGAGATTCTCGAATCCGTGGCACCGACGGAGAAGAGCGCGTAACGAGATCCATCACGGCAACGGCGGAGTCCGTTGTCTGCGAGCCAGGATGGCAAGTCATGATCAGCAACTCCCGATGGACGTCGAGCGCACGGTGGACCGGCATTGTTGCAGGCATCTGCCTCATCAGCGGCACGATCCTCGCGACCGACGCCGTGCGCCCCGGACCCTTCCTGACCGATCAGCCAGATGTTGCGACACCGCCGGCAGCGACCGCTGCGGAGCGCGATGTTCCTGTGGAAACGAATCACGATTCTTCCGGTGCCCGGGCCGAGGTGACGGAGCAGGCTGCCGCGGGTGATGAGGGTGATCGCGCGGTACCGGCGGTGGAGTCGTTGCCTCTGGGGCGCAGTGCAGCCGAGGCGCGAGGGGCTGCTGCATCAAGTGAGTCGGGTGGATTGGTCAATCACTGGGCGGTCCGGACCGGGTTGGCTCTGGCTGCGGTGATCAGCCTGATGTTCGTGATCAAGTGGACCTTCCAGTGGTTGTCGGGTCGAGGGGGTGGGATCGGCTCGCAGCTCCGGGCGGGTGGACGTTCACCGTCGGGTGTGCTGGAGGTCCTGGGTCGCTATCCGATCGCACGGGGGCAGACGCTGGCACTTCTGAAGCTGGATCGGCGGATCCTGCTGGTGGCGCAGACCGCCTCAGGCTTTCAGACTCTGAGCGAGATCACCAATCCGGATGAGGTCGCATCGATTCTCCTGAAGACACGGGATGACGAGGGCGAGAGCATGGCGGCGCGTTTTTCGGCGCTGCTCAAGGAACTGGAGCGCGATCCCGAGGTGGCGCAGGGCAGCCGCGAGTCCCGCCAGCCGATCGCAATGCGTCCGCAGTCGGATGAGTACGTGCCGTCGGATCGTGAGGAGCGGTTGCGGCGGGGGAGGCGGTCGTGATGCGCTGGGTGCTGCTGATTGCGGCGCTGTGCACGCTCTTCGCCGCATCGGCGGCGGGCCAGGCGTACGGGCCGCAACTTCCGGATGCGATGGTGGGGGACGAGATTCCGCCGACGAGCCGGGAGGGCCTGTCGAATCCGGTGCAGATGCTCGAGGATGGCGCTGCGGCGCTCCCGGGCTTTGAGGGTGGTCTGAGCGGTGCGCTGAATGTCATTGTGTTGCTGACGATTCTGTCGCTGGCCCCTGCGATCCTGCTGATGTGCACCTGCTTTGTGCGCTTCATCGTGGTGCTCGGCCTGCTGAAGCAGGCGCTGGGCACACAGAGCCTGCCACCGCCGCAGGTGCTGCTGGCCTTGTCGATGTTCATGACGTTCATGGTGATGAGCCCGACGATCGATCGCGTCTACAACGAAGCGATCGTGCCGTATCAGAATGGTGAGATCAAGAACCAACTGGAGATGTGGGACACGGCCAAGCAGCCGCTGCGGGACTTCATGTTCGCGCAACTGGAAGCGACGGAGAACTGGTCGTCGCTGTACATGGTGCTGAACTATCGCGGCATCGACACCTCGGAGCCGGAGCAGTTGAAGCGTGCTGATGTGGACATGGTCTCGCTGATCCCGGCATACATGCTCAGCGAATTGAAGGTGGCGTTCCTGCTGGGCTTCAGGGTGTACCTGCCCTTCCTGATCGTGGACATGATCGTGGCGAGCATCCTGATCTCGATGAGCATGATGATGCTGCCGCCGGTGCTCATTTCGCTCCCCTTCAAGATATTGCTGTTCATCTTCGTGGATGGCTGGCAACTGATCGTGGGAAGCCTGATGTTGAGCGTGGCCCCTGTGGAACCGATCGCGGCGGCGAGCGCGGTGGACCTGATACATGGTGCGGCGATGGCCGTGCTGATGCGTTGCTGACGAGGAGACAGCGGACGATGACGGAAGACATGATGATCGAGCTGGCGAAGCATGCACTGTGGGTGGTGCTGATCGTCTCGATTCCCATCCTGGTTTCGGGCATCCTGATCGGCCTGGTCATCAGCATCGTGCAGTCGGTGACACAGATCCAGGAACAGACCCTGAGCCTGATCCCCAAGATGTTCGTGATGACGATTGTGACCATCGCGCTGGTGCCGTGGATCTACGCGCAGCTGGCCGACTTCGCGCTGGAGATGTTCAGCTTCTGAGGAGTTGCCGTGACCGGGCTTGATGCGCTGCTGCCACATCTGCCGCCTCTGCTGCTGGTGATGACCCGGATGAGCGGGTTGTTCATCTTCACGCCGGTGCTGTCCAGCGCCATCATTCCGACGCGCGCCAAGGCGCTCTTCGTCCTGATGTTCAGCCTCGCGCTGTACCCCACGCTCAATCTCCAGAGGGACGTGCCCGTGGATCTCGACCTGATGACACTGGCACCGATGATGGCAGGCGAACTGCTGATCGGCGCCGTGATCGGGCTGGCAGCGTTCATTCCCGCGGCGAGCCTGCAACTTGCCGGCCTGTTCATGGGCCAGCAGATGGGCCTGGCGATCGCGAGCGTGCTGAATCCCGCGGTGGAACTCGAGGGCAACTCGATCGGCCAGCTTCTCTTTTACCTGGGTGTCGCGTCGTACACCCTGCTGGGCGGGATCGACATGCTCTTCCTCGCGCTGGCACAGACATTCGATGCGGTGAATCTCGGCGGCGCACGGATCACGGAGGCGCCGCTCGACTTCCTCGTCGCCATCGTGACTTCGGGTTTCGTGCTGGCGACGCGTATCGCGCTTCCGGTGGTCACGATCATCTTCCTGGAGAGCCTTGCCGTCGGACTGATCATGAAGACCGTCCCTTCGCTGAACATCATGAGCTTCGGGTTCCCCATCCGGATCATCGTCGGCCTGACCGTCCTGCTGGCGTCGATGATCCTGATCAGCGAAGGCATCAGTGGGGACTTCCTGTACTCGATGGACACGCTGGGCGAATGGATCGAGGCACTGAAGCATGCGCATGGGGGGAGTGGCTGAGTGCCTGACCTCGGTGAAAAGACCGAACAGCCGACGGCGCGGCGCCTGAGCGAGGCGCGCGAACGCGGGCAGGTGGCGCGGAGCATGGATCTCGCCGCGGCGGTCGTCCTGACGGGCGCGTTCGTGATGGTGTTCCTGCTGGGTCCATCGCTCTTCGAGGTCTTTGCGCGTGAGATGCTGGAGGGTCTCGGGGCGGATGGGCTGGGGCGTGGCATCTTCGTGGAGTCCGTGGGGCATGATGCTCTTTCGATGGCGATCCACATTGGGCTGGCGGTCATTCCGATCATGGCGCTGATGTGGCTGATTGCGTACATCTCGGGGCTGATGCAGGTGGGGTTCCTTCTGACACTGCGACCGCTTGAGCCGAAACTGGAGCGCCTGAATGTCGTGCAGGGTGTGGGGCGGCTCTTTTCGAAGCGTTCGCTTGTGAAGGGCGGGCTGGATCTCGGGAAGCTGCTGATCATCGGGAGCGTGGTGGCGGTGATCGTGCGGCTGCGCATGTCTGACCTGATCGGCCTGTCGGCGCTGCCGATCGGCGCCGGGATTGCGGTGGCGCTGCAACTGATCACCGAACTGGCGATCTGGTGCCTGCTGGTGCTGGCCATCCTCGGGATCATGGACTGGCTTTTCCAGAAGTGGCAGCGGACGCAGGACCTTCGCATGACCAAGCAGGAGGTGAAAGATGAGCGCAAGTCCACGGAGGGAGACATGCAGATGAAGGCTCGACGCATGCAGTTGGCGCGGACCATTGCGATGCAGCGGCTGGGACGTGATGTGCCCACGGCGGATGTGATCGTCGCGAACCCGACGCACTTCTCGGTGGCACTGAAGTATGACGCCGAGAGCATGGGCGCTCCGAAGGTGGTCGCAAAGGGTGCGGACTACCTGGCGCTGCGGATCCGCCAGATCGCGACTGCGAACAGCATTCCGATTGTTGAGCGTCCCCCGCTGGCCCGAGCCCTGTATGCGCAGGTTGAAGTGGGACGCGAGGTGAACCCTGAGCACTACGAGGCGGTTGCCGAAGTGCTGGCGTACGTGTACCGACTGGATCAGAAGGCGGCATCCTGAGAGGCGACTGACTGAACGATGGCTCCCGTGTTCATGAACAAGCCGGTTCCCGCATGGATCCAGAGGATTGCCGTGCACCGTGCGCTGCTTGCGCCGGTGGCGTTCATCATGCTGCTTGTCGTCATCGTCGTTCCGCTCCCGCCGGTTCTGATGGACCTGCTCATCGCGATCAATATCAGCATCGCGGTGATCATGCTCATGACGACGATGTACCTCGCTGAGCCACTGGACTTCTCAGTCTTCCCCTCGCTTCTGCTGGGTACCACCCTTTTCAGGCTGGTGCTGAATATCGCCTCCACCCGCCTCATCCTCTCGGCGGACGCCACCTCGGCGGACCAGGCCATCGGTGTGGCCGGGAAGGTCATCAGCGCATTCGGTTCGTTCGTCGCGGGTGGATCTCCGGTTGTCGGCATCATCATCTTCCTGATCCTGGTGGTCGTGCAGTTCATCGTGATCACCAAGGGCGCGACCCGCATCAGTGAAGTCGCGGCCCGCTTCACTCTCGATGCCATGCCCGGCAAGCAGATGGCGATCGATGCCGATGTCAATGCCGGTATCCTCAGCGAGGCGGAAGCCAAGGAACGACGCGATCGCATCAGCCAGGAAGCTGACTTCTTTGGTGCCATGGACGGTGCGAGCAAGTTCGTTCGCGGCGACGCGATCGCCGGCATCATCATCACCGTCATCAACATCGTCGGCGGCTTCGCAATCGGGTCCATCGAGAAGGGGTGGACGATCGGCGAGACCGCAAGGGTCTTCACCATCCTGACGATCGGTGACGGACTGACCTCACAGATCCCCTCGTTCGTCATTGCCATCGCGGCAGCCCTGATCGTCACCCGCTCAGGCTCCAAGGGTGCGCTGGGCTCCGAGATGACGATGCAGCTCACGAGCAAGCCGGTGGCACTCATCATCACGGCCCTGTTCCTGGTGCTGATCGGACTCACGCCGCTGCCGACCGTGCCGCTCTTCACGATTGCCGTGATCATCGCGGGCGCCGCCTTCTACATGGTGCGACAGAAGAACGCGCAGGCCCGGGAATCGCTTGCCCGCGAGGCGGCGGCGGCACGGAGTGCGGAGCCGGAGGCGCCGCCCGTCGAGGACCTGTTGAAGGTTGACACGATGGAACTGGAGATCGGGTACGGGCTGGTCTCACTGGTGGACGTGAACCAGGGCGGCGACCTGCTGGATCGAATCGCGGCGATCCGACGGCAACTCGCGGCGGAAGTGGGACTGGTCCTCCCGCCGGTGCGCATTCGTGACAACATGACCCTGCCCCCGAACGCGTACCGGCTTCGGATTCGCGGCAACCCGATCGGCGAAGGCGAGACGCGTCCCGGCTCGTTGCTCGCGATGGACTCCGGCATCGTGACCGGGCAGATCACCGGAGATCAGACGCGCGAACCTGCCTTCGGGCTCGATGCGTGGTGGATCGATCCGGGTCTCAAGTCACGAGCGGAGACGATGAACTACACCGTCGTGGATCCCACGAGTGTCCTGACGACGCACATCGCCGAATTGGCACGGACACATGCGGCCGAGTTGCTGACGCGTGAGGAAGTCAACGGACTGGTGGAACAGCTCAAAGAGCGGGCGCCAAAGCTCGTCGAGCAGACGATTCCCGAGGCCATCACGCTTGGTGAACTCCAGAAGGTGCTGCACGGACTCCTCGATGAGCGGGTGCCGATTCGCGATCTGGAGACGATTCTCGGAACGCTCGCGGACTGGGCGCCCAAGACCAAGGACACCGAGATCCTCGTGGAGTATGTCCGCAATGCCCTCAGGCGCACGATCTGCCAGATGGTGGCGGCCCCGGCGGATCCCGGCTCCGGCATGGGCCCCCGGCTGGTTTGCGTGACGCTTGATCCCGCGTTTGAGGACGTGATCTCCGGTTACATCGAGCGGACCTCGATGGGTACCACGCTCACCATGCCGGCAACGGTTGCGAATGCCGTGGCGCGGTGCGTGATTCAGTCACTGGAACCGGTGATGGCTGCCGGGCACCAGCCGGTGGTGATCGCATCGCCCCAGGTGCGCGCGCAGGTGCGTCAGATCGTGCAGCCACATCTCCAGGCCATCGTGGTGCTTGGGTACAACGAGATCGTTCCAGGCATCGAAGTCGAGTCGATGGCGCTCGTCACCATGCCGGACGAGGAAGCGGCGTCCGTGGCATGAAGGAAGAAAGAATGAGCATTTGTCTCCAGAATGATTCGCACGCCCCCGGAGGTTCGGTTATATAAGTAGCAAGACAACCGCGGCAGGACGCCGCGTCGTTCACGCGCCATGGAGGGCAACGTGACGATCAAGACATATCGTGGTCATTCTGTTGCGGAAGCACTGAAGCAGGTCAAGGATGAGCTTGGCCCCGAAGCGGTGATTCTGCACACCAAGACAATCAAGAATCGCGGCCGGCTGGGTGGTGCAAAGATCACCGAGATCACGGCAACGACGCAGGAAGTTTTGTCGAGGCGCCGGGATAAACTCTCGGCGGCCATCGCGCGCGCCCCGCGTCGGGAAGCACCCGCCGACAGTCCCGAGCCAACACCGGTCAGACGCGAGGACGCGGAGCGGACACCTTCCGCGCCTCGCTCGGAACGTATGACCGCCGACGATCGCCGCGACCTCGAAGAGCGGCTGATGCGAGCGCTGCGTCCGACCGTTGCAGCCTCAAAGCAAACACCGGAATCGAATCCGATCGAGTTGCGCGAACCGGTGAGTCCGTCCGATCCGGAACCGGAACCGGAGTTCGAACGACGCCCGTTCGTGCAGCCGCGACCCGAACCGACGCCACGGCGCGCGCCTGAAGCATCGGTACGCGTTCCCGCAGCGAGCGACGTGGCCCGTGATCTGCTGGCGGCACCGACTCCCGCCGCGGCGGCGCAGGTCGGTGCGATCGAGAGCGCTGCCGACTCCGGCCTGCGTGACGAGATTGCCGTACTTCGCCAGATGGTCGGGCAGGTTCTGCACGCGACTCGGGGCACAGGTCAGGCGCGGATGCCCGAGGCGCTCTTCGACTGCTACCTCAGCATGCTCAATGCGGAGGTGGGTTCAGAACTGGCCGATACGATCGTGGGCGCGGTCCGCGATGAACTGACCCCGGCAGAACTTACGCAACCGGAGATCGTGCGCCGCGTGGTGCTTCGCCACCTTGCTGCGTACATCGAAGTTGCTGATGAGCCGCCGCCGATGCAGCGCACCACTGATGGTCGGCCGTTCACGCTGGCCCTGGTCGGGCCGACGGGCGTGGGCAAGACAACGACGCTCGCCAAGCTCGCGGCGACGTACAAGCTTCGCTACGGTCGCCGCATCGGGCTCGTCACCTCGGATACCTACCGGATCGCGGCCGTCGAGCAGCTTCGTACCTATGCGAACATCATCGGCATGCCCCTTCAGGTCGCGCTGACCCCGGCGGAGATGCGCGATGCGTGTGATCGTTGTTCGGATTGCGATGCGATCCTGATCGACACCGCCGGGCGCTCGCCCAAGGATGCGACCCGGCTGGAGGAACTGCGTGGTTTCCTCGAAGCATCACGCCCACATCAGACACACCTCGTGCTGTCGAGTTCGATGAGCGAGTCCGTGATGCGCGATGCGGCGAGCCGCTTTGCATCGCTCCGACCGGACCACCTGATCTTCACCAAACTGGATGAAGCGGTGAACTTCGGTGTGCTGTTGAACATCGCCAAGGCAGTTGATGCCCGGCTGAGCTTCGTGACGACGGGCCAGGAGGTCCCGGATCACATTGAGTACGGCAACTCCGAACGCCTCGCTCGACTCATACTCGAAGGTGAGGCGGTGCGATGAGTGTTCTGCAGGAGCCAGCGCCAGCACGGATCGGGCGCGATGATCAGGCGTCTCAACTCCGGGCCCTGATGCAGCACAACGAAACCCCTGAGGGATCAGCCCACGTCAGGACCGGGCGTCGTGCCGCCGTGATCGCGGTGGCCTCCGGGAAGGGGGGTGTGGGGAAGACAAGCCTCAGCGTGAATCTCGCGGCGTCGTTTGCCGCGAATGGCAGCCGGGTGACGCTCGTGGATGGCGACCTTGGCCTTGCGAACGCGGATGTGCTGTGTGGCAGGCTGGCGGTTGATCACCTCGGGCATGTTCTTGACGGCATCCGGACGCTGGACGAGGTTCGCGTCGAAGTCTCTCCGGGATTCACACTGGTACCTGGGGGGTCCGGCGTTGCGCGGCTGGCGGACCTGTCGACCAGCGAGCGGATGCAGATGCTGGAGTGGATGGATGAACTGCGACTCGCCTGCGATGTGCTGCTGATGGACTGCGGCGCGGGCATCGGGCGGGCGGTGTTGTCACTGGCGGCATCCTCGGATCAGTTGATCGTCGTGTCGACCCCTGAGCCGACGGCCATCGCGGATGCGTATGCGTTGATCAAGTCCTTGATCATGGGGCCGTGCCGGGATGTCGAGCGTCGGCCGCGGATCGGCATCGTGGTGAACCAGGTTGATGGATCGGGTGATGCCGCGTTCGTTCACCGTCGGATCTCGACGGTGGCGGAGCGATTCCTGTCGTGTTCACCTGAGTTGGTGGGTTGGATCCGCTCCGACCGGACGGTGCGGGAAGCGGCGCGTCGGCAGCGTCCATTCACATTGCATGATCCTCGCGCGAAGTCGAGCCGCGACGTGATGCGCCTGGCATCGGTTCTGGAACGCGATTTGCGGATTGATCGTTCGATGTGCCGCCCCGAAGGGGGTGCGTTGAGGCGGATCTTGCGCCGCTGCAGACGTCACAGGCCGGATATTCATGCCGAGAACTAGGGGCTTTTCCTCATTACAAGGGAGTCATGTCGATTCCGGGGGTCGAGCGCGTCGATAAGCGGGAACCGAGCGAAATCGCTCAAGTGAGGAATGGTGTCGGTGTTTCGAGAGATTCCGATCAGTTCGATAGCAGCGTGTTTCGGAATGGCGGCCTTCGCCATCGCGATCATTTCAGGGCTTGGCGCCGGTCAGCCTGCCGATGCGATACTGTGGCGCGCGATTCTGTGTGCTGCGATCTGCTATCCGGTCGGGATCATCGTTGCGCTGATCGGCAGTGCTGCGGTCAACGAAGAGTTCCGCGCTCACCAGGAGCGTCATCCGGTACCGGATCTCGATGCACCTCTCTCCACCGATCTCGATGGAGCGCCGTCGGCATGATGATGCGCATTGGACATCAAAGCACCCCCTTTCAAGATTTACCTCTTGACACGAGAGTTCAAGTTCACACACTAACGAAAGCGACTTCAGGCGCAGTATTCACTCACGGATGAGTGAGTCGCCCGCGCGAGTTCAGCTCGACGTCGCGGAAAGGTCAAGGAGCGGACCATGGCATTGACAGCCTCCAAGGGCAGAGGCGCGAGTCGGCGGCGATTGACAGATCGCGTCAGCATCTCACCCCAGTACTCCCAGTATGAGCAGATGCCCCTCGAAGAGGTGTGGCACGAGTATCATCGAACCGGGAGCAAGGACATCCGCAACTTCTTCATGGAAAAGTACCTGCCACTGGTGCGGTACAATGCGGAGCGCATCTACGCCCGCCTCCCCGATGAAGTTGACATCGAAGACCTCATGTCCGCCGGCCTCTTCGGCCTCATGGATGCGATCGATGCCTTCGATCTCGAGCGCAAGGTGAAGTTCGAAACCTATTGCGCCCCCCGCATTCGCGGCGCCATCCTCGACGAACTCCGGTCCATGGACTGGGTGCCCCGACTCGTGCGTCATCGCAGCGCCAAGGTGGAACAGGCTCGCTCCGGCCTGGAGAAGGAACTTGGACGCACGCCGACCTACGACGAAATCGCCGATCGCCTCGGCGCCGACCCCGAGGAACTCAAGAAGATCCTCAAGGACGGCTCCGCGGTCACCGTGACCAGCCTCTCCCGCAAGTGCTACCAGACGGATTCCAGCCGCGAGGTGCGCGAGATCGATATCATCCAGGACGAGGCGCAGATCAACCCCCTCGCCGAGATCCAGCGCAAGGACCTGAAGGACCTGCTGACCAAGGGCCTCACCCGGGCCGAACGACTGATCGTCGTGCTCTACTACTACGAAGAGATGACGATGAAGGAGATCGGCGCCACGCTCGATCTCTCCGAGTCACGCGTCAGCCAGATGCACAGCTCCATCCTCCAGCGCCTCAAGGCGCAGATGCAGCACCGCTCCCGCGAATTCGAGCCCTCCGCTCCCTGAACTGATTCCGGACCTTTCCCTGTGCGACGGGCCATCGTCTCACGACGGTGGCCCTGTTCGTTGCGCCGTCGCTGCCCGTCTCCGCTACGGTCGATACCATTTCTGTGCCATGACCGACGCTGACACCCAGCCCGTCAACGCCTGTATCGCCTTCGGGGCCAACCTCGGGAATCGCGAGGAGACTATTCGTGCCGCGGCGGCTGTCATCGGTGCCTGGAGCGGAGTTCGGCAACTCGATCTCTCAGGGATGCATGAAACAGAGCCGGTCGGCCCCGGGCAGCAGGGGCCCTACATCAATGCCGCCGCGGCCCTCCGCACAACTTTGCCGCCTCATGTCCTGCTGACGTCACTCCTTGCACTCGAACGTGCCCATGGGCGCAGTCGGGCGACCGAAGAGCGATGGGGTCCGCGCACCCTCGACCTCGACCTGCTGCTCTATGGTGACCGGGTTATCGAGGAATCTGGCATCTCGGTGCCGCATCCACGCATGCATGAGCGGTTCTTCGTTCTGGCTCCGCTCTCCGAAGTCGCCCCGGACGCCCGACATCCCATCCTCGGGCGGACCATCATCGAACTCCTCGGAGCCCTGCAGGACGGCGTGACGCCGTAGGCTCCCGGAATACGCGGCACCGGCCGCGGGTTGGAGACACCATGCCCACTCACCTCACACCGTTCACGTCGGCAGTCGCCGCTGGTGCCTGCCTCTTCGGGAGTCTTCTCATGGCTGAGCCAGCCCCCGCGCCCGTACATGTGCAGCCTGCGAGCGACCTCGAACTCCGAGGCCGCCTGGATCAACCGGTCGAACTGGGGCAGGTGAAGTGGGAGCGTGACTGGGACGCGGCGGTAGCCCGCTCGCGTGAGACGGGGCGCCCCTTGCTTGTTCTCTTTGACGAAGTGCCGGGATGCCATACATGCGTGAGTTACGGGGACAATGTGCTGTCGCACCCATTGATCGTGGATGCGGTGGAGTCACTCTTCATTCCGGTGGCGGTGTTTAACAACGTCGATGGTGCGGACCGGAAGGTCCTGCAATCGTTCGGTGAACCGGAGTGGAACAATCCGGTTGTTCGGATCATGGATCACGAGAGGCGCGCGTTGACGGAACGGCTTGACGGCGACTACACGGTTCAGGGTCTGGCCGCCGCGATGTCAGTCTCCCTGCATGAGCCGCCCGCGTACCTGGCGCTTCTGGCGCGCGAGGGGATGCCGCGAGGGGAGGCGCCGGAGCGTGCGACGTTCGCGATGCACTGTTTCTGGGAGGGCGAGGCGAAACTGGGCGCGATTGATGGTGTGACGGGAACGACCGTGGGTTTCCTTGATGGCAACGAGGTTGTCGAAGTGGAGTTTGATCCCGCGCAGGTCTCCTACATGCATCTGCTTCAGGAGGCGGTGCGTATGCAATGCGCCCATCGTGTGTATACCCGGACGAAAGAGCAGCAGGATCGCGCTGCACCTCTGCTCGGGGATCGCGCTGTGCGCACGGACGATGCGATCAGGCGATCCACAAAGGATGAACTGTATCGGTTGCGCCACTCCACCTGGCAGCACGTCCCGATGACCCGGCTTCAGGCGATGCGCATCAACGCTTCGATTGACAGCGGAAAGAAGCCGGAAGACTGGGTGTCGCCCCGTCAGATCATGCTTCAGCAACGAGTCCAGTCTGATCGAGGGGCCGAATGGCCGGTCGATGTCGTCCACGATGGTGAGCCGCTCGTGGAAGCGTGGTGGGACCTGATGAAGACCCTGTGATATGAGGTGCGCGTGGGGCAGTTGACCAGGGAAAACCGGCGCCTGATCATCATCCTGATCTTCGTCATCGGGGGCATTGCGACCATCGTGGCGGGCATCGTCGGCGCGAGCTTCTTCCTGATGATGGAGGCGTACTCGACCCGATCCGTAGCGGCACTGCCCGATGACAAACGCGAGTGGCTGCTGGCCGGCCCGGACCACTTTGAAGTCTCCGGCGCGTTCTTCGATCCGGACTCATACTACGGCGCCTCCGAAGCCTTCGGGCGCTACCTCCCCGACCCGGGGATCAAGGGGTCGGGCGTGCTGGTTGTGTTCGAGGTTTCAGAGCCACATCGAGCACAGATCCGCCCGGCCATTCTGGTCCGCACCGCCGCGGGCAACAACTGGCTCCCCGGCGACACATCGCCCACCGCGATATACAACATCACCGATCCCGAGATCCTCAGGCTTGTGATGAAGCAGGGCGTACCCCAGGAGTTGCGCGATGCGCTGAGAGACTACAGCATGAACATGGACCCCTCGATGTCCATGCACCCGACGGCCGAGGACCTCTTCCCCGGACGTGACATCAGGGAGTTGTGGGAGTCGGCCAGTTCATCAGCACGGTCGGATCAAGAAGAACCGGGTTCTTCCGGCAACTCGAATTGAAGTGCGACGGTTGAAGGCAGTGGGGGGAATGGCAGGATGAGGCGCCAGCCTGTGAATTCCGAGAGGGCCCACCCAAGCTGTTCAAAAGTCCGGGTCACGAGCTGCGTATAACGTGGCACGATTGGAGTCGCGAGGGTCGGGGGAGCGCCAAGATGTCGAGGGAGTTCCCTGATGGGAAGGAGCGAGCGACTGTCGCGATACTCGTGCTCGTCCAGCACACCTGAGGCCCGTCCATAGACGACGGCATGAGGCGATTCGATCTGCCCTGCAAGGTCGCGATGCACGAGAAGATCCATCACGAGTGACTCAACCGGGGTCGTGATGATGCAGAGCAGTTCTCCGAGGTGGTTGTGCTCGTCCCTGTACCGCGTCAGCGCGCTGCGATCGACATATCCGAAGTATGGACTGAATTGTCCCGTCTTTCCGACTGGACCCGTGGAGAGCTCGTAGATCACGCCGCGGGAGTCGGTCGTGAGTTGAACCTGAGACATGTCTCCCCGACAGAACTGCTGCAGAAGGAGTGGGCGCTCCGGGTCGAAGTTCTCATCGATGGGTGTGAGACTCATGCCCGCTGGCGTTCCATCGTCATTGAAGCCGCGCAGGCGCAGGATGGGCCATCCGGTCGCGCCGCGCAGGCGCTGGAAGTTGATGAATCCTGAGACCTGGGCGTAGTCGAGCAGATCGGGATTGCGAGCGCTTGGGGCGAGGATGTGGCAGGCGAGACGGGCACCGGCCTGCACGCCCCAGATACCGCTGTTGCCCTGATAGGCGAGCTTGCGACTCTTCTCCAGCCGATCGGTTCCAACGGTCGCCATGCTGTCGAGCATCAGCTGGAGTTTGGTCTTGTCTCCGGAGTGGACCTTGACCATGTGATCGAAGGCATCGAAGGCGCCGCGAACCCGGCCGACGATGTCGACGTCCGCGCCGGCGGTGGAGAGCGCGTCGATGGCAAGCTGGATCCCGGCGTTGCCGGGAATGTGAGACGCGACGCGTGCCGGCACCCTCTCGTTGATGATCCGAGAAAGCTTCCAGCAGAGCGTCTTGTCGAGCTTGAGCTGGCGAGACGCTTCCCGTGGGCTGGCGGGATCAACGTCGACGGCCTGGTACGCCTCGATGAGGATGCCGCGAAGCTGCTGAACCGACTCGAGGTAGTGCTCTCTGAACGGCGGCGCGGATTGTGTGATCGGGATGTGATCGGTTGATGTCATCGTGTCTTTCGGCCTCCTGAGGCTGGGAGAGCATACCACCAAAGCTCGTATCAGGCAGAGATAGCGTTCAAAATAATTCCAAAAATGTCTCCAGAGACACTTGCACAGACAGCGGATGCGTTTAGTCTTGGTTCCCGTCAAGGCGAAGGATTCCGGTCCACGGCGGATCGGCTTCGCCCCAAACTCACATGGAGAGGAAGGACACAGATGCACCTCAACACCAGCGTCATGCTGATCGCGGCCGCGGCCACACCTGCCCTCAGCGCCATCTCGATCAACGACGGCACGAGCGCTCCAGCGCACCCAACCACCCTCAACTTCGATGAGCCGGGGACTCCGACGGGAACAGTTCCCACGAACACGTGGTCGTCGATCGGACTGTCCGAACTGCAGGCCGGAGACAGCAACCCGGTCGTCGGCAATCACGATCAGGGGTGGGGGATCAACGACGGCAACTCGTTCTATGGGAACTTCGGCGTCTTCATGACATTTGACTCCGACCTCGATGCGTTCTCCGCACAGGTCTGGGATCCCTCCGGACCCCCCGGACCCTTCGGTGGTGGCGTCGGCGTCTTCGTCTTCGACGATGGTGTCGAGGTCGGCAGCCACTTCTATGAACCGGCCTGGGGCGGTATCGGAAACGACTGGATCAGCATCGCCGCGGATGGCGGCTCGTCCTTCGACGAGGTCCGCATCCTGGGCTACGGCTTCTTCCCGACGACGTACATGGACAATGCGTCATGGAACGCCGTTCCTGCGCCGGGGACGATCACGGCCATCGCGGCGATCGGTCTCGGGGGCGTGATGCGCCGTCGTCGTTGATCTCTCCGGCTGCACTTCTGGCAGCCAAGGGTGGTCGTCGGCGAACTCGAGCGCCGACGGGCCCACCCATGCAGATTCGAAATCCAACTCCACTCGAACAGACAAGCAAGCGACACATCGGGCCACAGTGGCCGGAGAGGACAGAACAATGAAGCCTGGAATCAGGATCGGACTGGTTGCGATCGGATGCGTGCTCGGAACACCCGCTTTCGCTGAGGTGACGGTGACCTTCGAGCCAATCGTTGGAGCGTTATCAGCGAATGACCTGTCACCTGACGGCAAGTGGGTGGTTGGCGAGGTTGACATCGATGGGGACTTCTTTCCCGATGGAGGCTATCGATGGAACAGGGAGATCGACAATTTCCTGCTCCTTCCGTCGCTGGGACTGAGGGCGACGGCCATTTCAGATAATGGTGGCGTGGTGCTCGGAGACATTCCGGATCCAACTGGCGTCGGGTTGAATGTCGCGGCACGCTGGACACTGGCCAGTGGCTGGGTCAGCCTGGGTTTCCTTCCGCACGCCGGCGCCTGTCCGAGTCGCAGTGACGGCTACGAGCTGTCGTCGGACGAGTGTTGCGGTCGGCCTGTCCTGGGACGGGTGCAGCGGTCGCGGTTTCGTCTGGCGGCAAGGCGTGGGAATGGAGGAACTTCAGCCATTGGCCAACGGCGGCAACCGAGCGTCGGTCGTATCGGGAGACGGAACAGTCATCGCCGGCTTTGCGCAGGGGACATTCTCGCGCACTCCGGCGATCTGGGACGGCACGACCACAGGTGGTGTACTCATGGATCCGCCCAATGGCGATGTCCAGGGCGAGGTGTACGGCATGCGCGATGACGGGTCGGTACTGCTGGTCGAGTGGCTGGATGGCGCGGCCGGAGACATCGCGGGGCGCGCTGCGACCTGGACTGAGGAGGACGGCATCCAGATCATCGGTGATGGTTCACTGCTTCCCGGCTGGTCCGGCATCCCGCAGGACATCGCCGATGACGGAACGATCGTTGGATTTGACTTCCTGCTTGGCAACCGACGCGCGTGGATTCAACCCCAGGGAGAGGGTCCACTGATCCTGCTCGAAACATGGGTCGAAGACCATGGTGGCGTTGTGGACCTTGATCTTGGGTTGAGTGTTGCCCAGGCCATCAGTGCCGATGGACGCACGATCATCGGCCACACCTCATATGGTGGCGCCTGGATCATCACCATCACACCGCCTGAGTGTCCCGGTGATGCCACGGGTAACGGCAGCGTGGACTTTGAGGACCTGAACCTGGTCCTGGCCAACTGGTCACAGGTTGTCGCGCCGGGTACGGGCGGCGATGTCGACGAGAGCGGCGTCGTGGACTTTGCAGACCTGAACATCGTGCTTGCAAACTGGGAGACGAACTGTCTCTGACCGCAAGAACTGATCAATCGATGCAGGAAGCCTCGCCAGGATCGCGGGGCTTCCTGCCTTTTTGCAAGCCTCAGTCCCCCTCGGTCATCTTCGCCGGATCAAGCAGACGACTGAGTTCATCTTCCGGCAGGACCTTCTGCTCCAGCGCCACCTGGCGAACGGTCTTGCCTTCGGCGTACGCCTGCTTCGCCAGGGCCGCGGACTTGTCGTACCCGATCGCGGGGACCAGTGACGTGCACATTGCCAGTGAACCCTCGATGAGGTCATTGCAGCGCGCGGTATCCGGTTCAAGGTCGGCGAGCAGTCTGTCGGTGAATACCTGGCAGCCGCGGGCGATCAGGTTGATCGACGAGAGCAGGTTGTCCGCCATCATGGGCATGGCCACGTTCAGGTCGAGAATCGAACCCACGCCGCCGAGGTTGCCCGCGGTCACCGCGGCATCGTTGCCGATCACCTGGCAGACGATCATGATGACCGCCTCGCAGATCACCGGATTGACTTTGCCCGGCATGATGGACGAACCCGGCTGCACCGCGGGGAGCTTCAGTTCTCCGATACCGCAGCGCGGCCCGCATCCCATCAGCCGGATGTCACCGGCGATCTTGGAGAGGGACGTGGCAATCGTCTTGAGTTCGCCGCTGGCGGCAACGTAAGCGTCCTTGGCATGCTGCGCTTCGAAGTGGTTCGCTGCTTCGCGGAAGGGGAGATCGAGCTGATCCGCGAGCCGGGCGCAGACGCGCTTGCCGAACTCAGGGTGCGTGTTGATGCCGGTACCGACGGCGGTGCCGCCGATGGCGAGTTCCGCAAGCAGGTCCAGCGCGCGGTGCGCACGCTCTTCGGCCTTGCGCATCTGGGCTGCAAAGCCGGAGAACTCCTGGCCGAGCCGAATGGGCGTGGCGTCCTGTACATGTGTGCGCCCGATCTTGATGACGTCATTCCAGGCCTTCGCCTGCGATTCCAGTCGCGATGCCATGTGACCGAGGGCGGGCAGCAGCAGGTCACGGATCTGGAGAGCCGCGGCGATGTGCATGGCGGTGGGGAAGGTATCGTTGGAGGACTGCCCCATGTTGACGTGGTCGTTGGGATGGACACCGCTGGAATCGGGATCATCGGGTTTGATGTAGTCGGGGTTCTTGGATGAGCCGATGGGCTGTCCATTGGCGATACAGACGAGGTTGGCGATGACCTCGTTGGCATTCATGTTGGTGGACGTTCCGGAGCCGGTCTGGAACACATCGACGGGAAAATGGGCGTCGTGCTTCCCTGCGGCGATCTCTCCGGCGGCGCTGGTGATGGCCTTGAAGCGGGCGTCATTGAGGCGTCCGAGATCATGGTTGACAAAAGCGCAGGCGGCCTTGAGGTGTCCGTAGGCATGAACCACGGGCGCCGGTACCGGGCGACCGGAGATGGGGAAGTTCTCGACGGCGCGCTGGGTTGAGGCGCCGTACAGCGCATCCGCCGGCACGGTCATCTCGCCCATGGTGTCCTTCTCGATGCGGGTGGCGCCTGCGCCCATGTGAACTCTCCTCTGTGGTTGGTTCGCGATTGCCTGGGAGAGGCATGATACCCGTTGGGCGCAGAGAAAAGCGGGACCGGCTGGTGGCCGATCCCGCGGAGTCGTTGTGAATTCAGGATGCTCAGTTCAGCGAGAAGCCGAGGACCTCATGGACGCCGTTGAGGCGAGCGTCCGCGGCGGAGAGCCTGCTTCCGTTGAGGAAGTTTTCCTCGAGTTCCTCGCGAATCTTCACGAGCGCCTTGTTCTGGATCTGGCGGACGCGCTCCTTGGTCACACCGATGATCTGGCCGACCTGCTCGAGCGTCAGCGGGCGGCTCTCGTCCTCCGGCGTGCGGAGGCGGAAGCGGTGTTCGATGACCGTCCGCTCGATGTCACTCAGATCGGCATGGTTCTCCATGACGATGCGGCGGACCTCCGAGGCGGCGTCGCGCTGATACTCGATGCGCTTGTCATCGACGTAGCGCGACTTCTCGAGGGCCGGGTCGAAGTCAGTGGGGAAGCGCTGGTTGTACTTGCTCACCTTCATGCCATGGCGGCTGAACGCCTTGAGGATCGCACGGCAGGCGTAGGTGGAGAACTTGAAGCCGCGGCCGCAGTCGAACTTGTCGATCGCGCGGAGCAGTGCCATGTTGCCTTCGCTGACGAGATCGGCGAAGTCCACTTCGCTCATGCGCGTCCGCTTGGCCATGGCGAGGACCAGCGCGAGGTTGGTCTCGGCGATCTGCTCGCGCAGTTCTTCCGCCCGACGGCGCCAGGCAAGCATCTCGCGAGCCTGGGTGAGTGTGGGCTTCTGATCACGGCGTTCGCGCACGGCTTCCTGCAGTTCAGCGACCCGGAAGCGGGCGTAGTTGAACTGGAGAAAGAGCACGACTTCCTCGGCACCGGTGAGGATGACCTGGTCGGTGACCTTGGGAAGTCGGGAACGCGACCCGGCAACATCGTCCATGACGGGCTGATACCAGGAGGCATCAGGCTTCCTGACATCGGGCGCATCATCGAAGATCTTGCGCTCGGCGTTCTTCTCGTGGAGGGCGGGGTGATCGATGAAGTCCTGGTCGGTCTCCATGATCTGGCGCAGAAGACGTTCGTCCTCGCGGCTCAGCCCGCGGGTCGTGGAGGTTTCGGAAGCAATGCCGAATCCATTTCGGCGGCGCATCCGTTCCAAAGGCGTATTCGTCCTGTTGCCTCGCATTGCCATCAATCCTTGTTTCAGGGTCGGCGGATCCCGGATCGGATTCCATTGGAGCCGTCTACCTGTCTGTCTTGCGTTCGCCCCGGCCAGCGTGATCGGATTCATCCATCTATTCGACTTCGCCGTCACCCCTTGACCGGATTCACCCGGAGTCCTTACTCGTGCCCGATCTTCGCAAAGAGCCGAAAATCGAGCGGTCGATCCCTGTCACTTCTCACTTCTTCGAGTTCCCGCCCCGCGTTTTCGCCGGTCGGTTCTCCTGACATCCGAGAAGTGTGGTTCCATGTACTGCATACGCGTTGAGGGCCTCAAAGTTGACTCATAGTTTGGAACTGTTCTAAAAAACTCTCGGCAAGGACGTTCTATTCGCGTGACTATCGGAGGCGAGCGAACTTTCTGGCCCGAGATTCGGTCATTTTGTTTGCATTTTGAACGGCAACTGCCGGCTTGCTCCCGTTCCATGCCCCTCCTATCGTTTCAGGACTATCGGACAGACCATATTCGGAAAACATCAGGGTCCTATCGATCCAAACCACTGAGGAGACACCCCGTGGCCTTCACACTTCCCGACCTGCCCTACGCATTCGACGCCCTTGAGCCGCACATCGATGCGCGGACGATGGAGATTCACCACGACAAGCACCACGCCGGTTACGTCGCCAAGGCCAACGCCGCCCTGGAAGGTTCATCGCTGGCCAGCGCCGATGTCGCGGATGTCTGCCGAAATCTCGGCGACGTCGCGGACGCCAAGCGCACCGCCGTCCGGAACAATGCCGGTGGTCACTTCAACCATTCGCTCTTCTGGGAAATCCTTGGTCCCGGCGGCGGCACACCCTCCGGTGACCTGGCTGATGCCATCAACAGCGCCTTCGGTACATTCGACAAGTTCAAGGAGACGTTCTCGAATGCAGCCGCGACACGATTCGGCTCCGGCTGGGCATGGCTGTGTGTACAGAACGGCAAGCTCGAAGTGTGCTCGACGGCAAACCAGGACAACCCGCTCATGAAGAGCGCGATCGGAGACGCGGCGGGGTGCGGTGGCACGCCGATCCTCGGTCTCGACGTCTGGGAGCATGCCTACTACCTCAACTATCAGAACAAGCGCCCTGACTACATCAATGCCTTCTTCAACGTCGTGAACTGGGCAAAGGTTGCCGAGAAGTTCGCCGCGGCGAAGTAAGCGAGGCCCCTGATGCGACACGGACTTCCCCGTCGACTGCTTGCCATTCTGTCGGCGATGCTGTGGCTGCCGACGTTTGCTTCCGGAGCGGAGCATATCACGCTGGAGGTGCGCGCCAGTCCGGAGATCCCTTCGGATGCGACGTTGTACTTCGCATCGAATGTGAATGCGTGGAACCCGGGGTATCCCGCTCACCAGTTCAAGTTTGTCTCGGGTGACAAGTCGCACACGCTGTGGCGGCTTGAGCTCTCGCGTACGGATGCCGAGCGTTTCGGGGACTCCATCGAGTACAAGATCACGATGGGTGGCTGGGAACGGGTCGAGGTGACGGCGGAGGGAGGTGACGTTGCCAACCGGCGCATCGGGGCGGTGAATTGGTCATCACCGGAGATCCTTGTCACCGCTGATGTGCTCGGCTTCCGGGCCGGACAGGTCGAAGCGCCGCCGCCTTCAGTGACGGGGCAGTTGCAACTGCATGCCTTCCACAGCGCGACGCTCGGGAACCAGCGCACGGTTCGTGTCTGGCTTCCACCCGGCTACTTCGACAAGACGAAGAAGTTGCAACGCTATTCCGTGCTGTACATGCATGACGGTCAGAACGTCTTCGATCAGGCGACTGCAAGCTTCGGTGTGGAGTGGGGCGCGGATGAGACGGCGATGTCGCTCATCAAGGAAGGTGTGATCGAACCGCTGATCATTGTCGGCATCGACAATGCCGGCGGTGAGAGAACCCTGGAGTACAACCCGTCTGCCCTCGAATCTCAGGGGCGCGCCGCCTATGGCGACAAGTACATCAGGATGCTGACGGCTGAACTCATGCCCTTCATCGATGCGCTGTATCGCACGAAGAGCGGGCCGGAGCACACGGGGATCGGTGGGTCCTCGTACGGAGGCAACATCACCCTCCTCGCCATCATGACCAGGCCCAACACCTTCGGCCGTGCGATCATCGAGTCTCCCGCACCATGGGTTGCCGATGAGGCGCTCTTCAAGATCGCTGAAGCGCACGACGACTGGCCGGAGCGCATCTTCCTCGCCGTCGGCGACGATGAGATCGCGGGTGGGGGGACCCCGCCGGAGGTCTGGGTCAGGGAAATGCGACGACTTGAGAAACTGCTTCAGGGGAAAGGTCTCGACGAGGACCGTCTCCTGACCATGGTCGTCAAGGGCGCCAAGCACAACGAGGCGGCGTGGGCGGAGCGGTTGCCTGCCGCGATGCGTTTCCTCTTCGGCGAGGGTAGCGCTCGCCGCTCAGGTGAAGATTGAGAGGTCGAAGGGTTCAAGCCGCGCGTATTTGAGTACGAGCGTCTTCGTGCCGCAGTCCTGGAAGACGATGCGCGCCCGCGCATCGGCGCCTCCGGGAGTCACGGACAGGACGCGCCCCGCGCCGAATTGCGGGTGGCGAACACCCGCACCGGCAACGATCCAGTCGTAGATGCCACCGCCGCTGCGGGCCCTTCTGCGACCGGTGGGCGCTGGGGAGTCGCGATTGCCGCGACGTTCCCATGCCGGGCGCTGATCGAACTCATCGGCCCCCTGGTAGTACGCATCCGACTGGTCTGAAACCTGGACGCCATCCGCGGGCAGTTCGTTGAGGAAGCGACTCGGCTGCGTGGCAAGTGTCTGGCCTCGCTGCATGCGGTACTGGGCGCACGACATCATCAGCGTACGCATCGATCGAGTGATACCGACAAAGCACAGGCGCCGTTCCTCCTCCATCTCCTTGTCCGACTCCATCGCTCGCATGCCGGGGAGCAGACCCTCTTCCATCCCGATGATCGCAACCGCGGGGAACTCAAGGCCCTTCGCGGCGTGAAGCGTCATCAGGGTCACGGCACCGTTGGCGGGATCGACGCGATCGGCATCGGCGACCAGTGCCACGCTTTCGAGGAAGCCGCGAAGCATCGCGAGCAGTGGGGGGAGTGTCGTATCGAGGGGGGACTCGCCACTCATCGACTCCTTGAACTCCTCGGGCTTCGGTGCGTGTGCGACGTCGAGGTCGAGCGCGTAGCGCTGTTCGAACTCGCTGGCGGCCGACACCAGTTCGGAGAGGTTGGCGACGCGTTCGTCACCGCCTTCAACACCCACGTAGTACTTCTCGAGGCCACTCTCCTTGACCACGCGCTCGACGAACTCGCTGAGCGTCCCGCTGATCTTCTGCCCCATGAATGTGCCGTGCCCGGTCCAGTTCTCCACCATGCCGACGAAGGCACGGGTGGCTTTGACAGCGGCAGGTCCGAGTCCGCCCACCTCGCCGGAAGCCATGGCGTTGAAGATCGGCACGCCGCGACCCTTGGCGAAGGCATCGATCTTCGTGAGCGTTGTCTTTCCGATCTTGCGGGCGGGTTTGTTCACGATGCGCTGAAGTGAGACGTCGTCTGCGAGATTCGCGGCGAGGCGCAGGTACGCGAGCGCATCGCGGACTTCTTCGCGTTCGTAGAAGGCGGTGCCGCGAGCGATGATGTACGGCACGTTGGCGCGGCGGAGTGCGTCTTCCATGACACGGCTGAGCGCATTGTTGCGATAGAAGACCGCCATGTCCTTCCACGCCAGCGGTTCGTTGATTTCCTGATCGACGTCGCCGGTTTCGTGAAGGCGTTTGAACCAGTCGGAGATGAGTGCCGCTTCGTGCCTCTCATCGCGGCACATGATGACCTGTGGGAGGGCGCCACCGTCGCGACGCGTGAAGAGATCCTTGTGCTTGCGAAGCTTGTTGTTGCGGATCAGTGCGTCAGCGGCGCTGAGAATGGGCGAGGTGGAGCGGAAATTCTCACCGAGCGCAATGACCTGTGCTTCCGGGTAGTACTCTTCGAATTCGAGGATGTTGGCGATGTCGGCGCCGCGCCATCCGTAGATGGACTGATCAGGATCGCCGACGACGCAGACGTTGGCCGGGCGATCCTCGTCGCGCCCACAGAGAAGCGTTGACAGGACGAACTGGACGTGGTTGGTGTCCTGGTACTCGTCGATCATGAGATAGCGCCAGCGTTGCTGCACTTCATCGCGCGCTTCGTCGCAGGTGCGGAGCAGGCGGACGGTGAGGACGAGGAGGTCATCGAAGTCCACGGCGTTGGCGCGCCGGAGCGCCTTGTCGTATTCGGGATAGATGGCGGCCCAGGTGCGCTCCTGGAACGTGGAGGCATTGGACGCATAGGAGGCGGGGTCTTCGAGTCGGTTCTTGGCGTCACTGATGGCGGAGAGGACGGAGCGCGGCGGCCAGTGTGATGTGCCGAGGTTCATGGCTTCGAGGACGCGCTTGATGAGCGACATCTGGTCGTTGGAGTCGTAGATGGAGAAGTCCGCCTTGAGGTCCCACCCGGGGAGATTCTCGACCAGGGGGAGGTAGCGCCGGAGGAGGCGGGCGCAGAGGGCGTGGAACGTGGAGATGGTCAGGCCCCGGAGCATCCGCGGCCCCTCCGGGGCATCTTCCAGGAGCGTGGAGACACGTTCACGCATCTCGCCGGCGGCCTTGTTGGTGAAGGTGAGGGCGAGGATCTGCCAGGCGGGGACGCCGAGTGAGATGAGCCAGGCGATGCGTCGGGTGATGACCCGGGTCTTGCCCGAACCGGCGGCGGCGAGGACGAGGAGGGGCCCCTCGGTGGTCTCGACAGC
Source organism: Phycisphaerae bacterium (assembly GCA_030432255.1). Taxonomy (GTDB): domain Bacteria; phylum Planctomycetota; class Phycisphaerae; order Phycisphaerales; family UBA1924; genus JAUIHS01. Next base: position 90,367 of record JAUIHS010000010.1, on the reverse strand, counting down.
CTGCCTCTGGGGGTCGGTCAGGCCCTGGAGTATGGCGTCATCCTGACGTTCCTGAGCATCCATGAATCGAGTGTAGAGTTTTGAGTGGGGCGTGGCGAGGGGGCGGGGTCTGAAGTGACGTGCATATGGCGTTTCATCTGGGGTAAACCCCCCAGATATTGCGCAACGGCAGGTAGGAAACAGGTTATCCACCACAACTGCTGGTGGTTTTCAGCGCAGATATTTCCTGTCACAATGGCCTCTCACGATTCACCAACGGTGTTTTTGGTGTTTCATGACACAAAGCCCCAGCATTTTGCACTCCGGGGTGTTGAGTACACGACATGTAGTTGTAAGATCTTGATCGGCTCTACTCACCGATCGGGAGGTGGGCCGAGGCAGGATGCTTCGGAAAGTCCCGATACCTACGCCTTCTTCGCCATCTCAGGACGCCGACGGACCGGCGATCAACTTCTGCGGTGATTCCCAATTCAGGTACTCAGTCGTGGCATGTGGAAGGGCCGGGACACTCGGTCTGCGCGATCGTTGCGTCCATCCGTCACAGGCCCGTTCCGGCACCCTTGTTCGGTCGATAGAGGGGCCCGCCGACGACTGGTTCGACAAGCGAGAGGAGGTCCGTCCGTGGCCGTCCTGTGTGATACCCAGATTCGTGAAGTCATCGGCATCGAGCCCTTCGCCGACGCGCAGAAGCGTGATGGCAAGGTCAGCTACGGTGTCTCGTCCTACGGCTACGATGTCCGCGTCGGCAGCCGGTTCAAGATCTTCACGCCCACGCCGCGAACCGGCGAGGTGACCATCGTCGACCCCAAGAACTTCACCGACGACCTGATGGTCGAGGTGGATGCCTCGGAATTCGGTCGTGACCACGTCGTCATCCCGCCGAACTCCTTCGCGCTGTGTGAGACGGTGGAGACGTTCAGCATCCCGCGCGATGTGCTCGTCATCTGCGTCGGCAAGTCCACGTATGCCCGCTGTGGCCTGATCCTGAATGTCACCCCGCTGGAGCCGGAATGGCGTGGCAAGGTGACGCTCGAGATCAGCAACACCACGCCCCTGCCGGCGAAGGTGTACGCCAACGAGGGCATCGCCCAGCTCATCTTCCTCAAGGCCGACCGCGTCTGCGCCGTCAGCTATGCGGACAAGGCGGGCAAGTACCAGGACCAGGTCGGGCTCACGTTGCCCATGGTGGACTGACGTTCACCCTTCCGCTTCGCCCGGTCTGTGGGACGCCGGGCGGGAAGGTGTGGTCGTTGTCCCGCGTCGTGGGGATGGAGAAGAGTCCTCCCCCAAGTCAGTGCGTTGTTTTCGATCAGGAATCCTCCACCTATGAAAATCACCCGCAAGTTCACCAAGGACGGTCAGGACCCCTTCGCCACCACGGCGTGGACGAAGAGGGCGTCGCGGATTACCAACCCGGATGGCTCTGTCGTCTTCGAGATGCCGGATGCCGAAGTGCCGGAGTCGTGGTCGCAGCTCGCGACCGACATCATGGTCTCCAAGTACTTCCGTAAGGCCGGTGTGCCGCAGGTCGATGAGCACGGACACCCCGTGCTCGATGACGACGGTCACCCCGTCACCGGGCCGGAGCGCTCGGCGCGGCAGGTCATTCATCGACTCGCCGGCTGCTGGCGTCACTGGGGTGAGACGCACGGCTACTTCGATTCCGAGGCGGATGCCAGTGCCTTCGAGGATGAACTCAAGTACATGCTCGTGCACCAGGTCGCCGCCCCGAATTCGCCCCAATGGTTCAACACCGGCCTGAACTGGGCCTACGACATCAGCGGACCCGCGCAGGGTCACTGGGTGACCGATCCGGTCACCGGGCGCACGATGCTCGCCCAGGACGCCTATTCCCACCCGCAACCGCACGCGTGCTTTATCCAGAGCGTTGACGACGACCTCGTCAACGAGGGGGGCATTATGGATCTCTGGATCCGCGAAGCCCGCTTGTTCAAGTACGGAAGCGGCACGGGGACTAATTTTTCCCGCCTTCGTGCCGAGAACGAGATGCTCTCCGGTGGCGGGAAGTCCTCGGGCCTCATGAGCTGGTTGAAGATCGGCGATCGGGCTGCGGGCGCCATCAAGAGTGGTGGCACCACGCGTCGGGCGGCGAAGATGGTCTGCCTCGACCTCGACCACCCGGACATCGAGAACTTCGTGAGCTGGAAGGTGCGCGAGGAACTGAAGGTGGCGGCCCTCGTTGAAGGCATGCGTCACCTGCCCGGTGAGCACCGCGACGTCGCAGAGCGACTCGGCCTCCAGCTGGATTACGACTTCAACGGCGAGGCGTACCAGACCGTCAGCGGTCAGAACGCCAACAACTCCGTCCGCATCCCGGATGCCTTCTTCGAAGCACTGGACAGCGGCGCAGACTGGGATCTCGTCTTCCGCACCAGCGGCGAGATCGCAAAGACGCTTCCCGCGCGGGACCTGTGGCAGCAGATCGGCTACGCCGCGTGGCGCTGCGCGGACCCGGGCGTGCAGTATGACTCGACGATCAACGCATGGCACACGTGTCCGGAGAGCGGGCGCATCAACGCGAGCAACCCGTGCTCCGAGTACATGTTCCTCGACAACACGGCGTGCAACCTGGCGTCGCTCAACCTGATTCGCTTCTACGACTCGGATGCGCGGCAGTTCAACGTCGAACTCTTCGAGCACGCGATCGACATCTGGACGATCGTGCTCGAGATCAGCGTGCTCATGGCGGCCTTCCCCAGCGAGGAGATCGCCCGCCTCAGCTACGAGTATCGCACGCTCGGTCTCGGCTACGCCAACATCGGCGCCATGCTCATGCAGGCGGGTATCCCGTACGACTCGGATGAAGCCCGCGCCCTCTGCGGCTGCATCACGTCCATCCTCACCGGCCGCTCGTACCGCATGTCCGCGATGCTCTCCGAGCGACTCGGGCCCTTCCCGGGATACCACCGCAACCGTCAGCAGATGCTCCGCGTGATCCGCAATCACCGGCGTGCGGCGACGGGCGTGTCCCGTGACGCCTCGGAGTGGGAAGACCTTCGCATCCGGCCGGTGTCGATCGATCACGACATCATCAAGTCGGGCCGCATCAATGTCGCGAATGCCAAGGCGATGCTCGATCACGCAACGCAGGCCTGGGACGATGCCCTGGAACTGGGTGAGCGATACGGCTTCCGCAATGCCCAGGTGACGGTGATCGCGCCGACCGGAACGATCGGTCTCCTGATGGACTGCGACACCACGGGCGTCGAGCCGGACTTCGCGCTGGTGAAGTTCAAGAAACTCGCCGGCGGTGGCTACTTCAAGATCGCCAACAATTCCGTCCGTCCCGCCCTCGAGATGCTTGGCTACAACGAAGAGCAGATCGTCGACATCCTCCATTACATCCTCGGCTCGCTGAACCTGAGCGTGCCGATGCCGAATGCGGACGGCAAGGCCAATCGCGGCCTCACGCTCGCCGACTGGCTCGGTGAGAACGGCATGTCCGACGACGACCTGCGACAGGTGCAGGATGCCCTCCCCGGTGTCCTGGATCTCGGCAGCGCCTTCGCGGCGTGGGCGCTCAGCGACGCCACCCTGGATCGCGTCGGTGTCGATGTCGAGTCCGCACGCGAGGATGCATCCTTCAACCTGCTGCGGTATCTCGGCCTCAACGAGAAGCAGATGGCGTTCCTCAATGAGCGTATCTGCGGCACGCTGACCATCGAAGGTGCGCCGCACCTGAAGGAAGAGCACCTGCCCGTCTTCGACTGCGCCAACAAGTGCGGTGCGAAGGGGCAACGCTTCATCCAGCCGGAGGGGCACATCCGGATGATGGCCGCGGCTCAGCCCTTCATCTCCGGCGCGATCAGCAAGACCATCAACCTGCCGCGTGAGGCAACCATCGACCAGATCATGGCGGCGTACCGTCTGAGCTGGGAACTGGGCCTCAAGGCGAACGCGTTGTATCGCGACGGGTGCAAGCTCAGTCAGCCGCTGTCCTCGGGCAGCAAGGATGGCGCGAGCCAGGATGAGGACGTGCTCAACGACATCGAGGACGAGGAGGCCATCGAAGCCGCACGCGATGAGGTGGCTGAGGAAGTCGGTCTCGTGGCGTCAGCGGCTGCGGAGGGTGACGAGCGTGTCACAATCCGGACGGTTGAGCGGATCATCCGTCGCCCGATGCGTCGTCGCCTTCCGGACACGCGTCACAGCCGCACGCACAAGTTCAACGTTGCCGGTCACGAGGGGTATCTGACGGTCGGCCTGTATGAAGACGGCTCGCCGGGGGAACTCTTCATCACGATGGCGAAGGAAGGTTCGACGATCGGCGGCCTGATGGACTCGCTGGGCACGGCGACCAGCGTGGCGCTGCAGTACGGCGTACCGGTGGAGAGTCTTGTCAACAAGTTCACGCACCAGCGCTTCGAGCCGGCGGGGATGACGACGAATGCGGACATCCCGATCGCCAAGAGCCTGGTCGACTACATCTTCCGTTGGATGGGCATGGAGTTCATTGAGGGCTACCGCGACGCGAACGCTCCGAAGCGCCCCGGTCGGGACAAGCCCGAGCCGTCCCATCCAACCACCTCCGGCGGCGAGCCCCGCGCCGCCGCCCCGACTCGGCTGGCGTCGGACGACTCGTCATCCGGGGTCGAAGGAGGGCAGGACGACGGTCTTCGCCTGGACCTGTCGGGCTCGGATCGAGCAGAGGCCGGCTCCCAGGGGGCGCGTCCTGAGGCGTCCACGGTGCTGTCGGCAGCGATGCTGGACTGCCAGGGTGATGCTCCGGCATGTGAAGTGTGCGGCACGATCACGGTCCGGAACGGAACGTGCTACCGCTGTCTGAATTGTGGACACAGCATGGGGTGCAGTTGAGCGCGATGCAGGTCTCGCACTTGAGACAACCTGAGTTGAGCGTGGGAGGCGATCTGCGGGCGCGGTTTGCGTCAGACAGCGCGAGGATGGACTCACGGCTGGGGCGACTGGGAATGGATACCCGACGCTCTTTGCAGCCGCTCTCGTTCGCAGCGGCGTTACGCCACGGAGCGAAGGAGCGGAAGACACAGACCGGCCCGCAGATGCCTCTCAATCTCGCCATGACGCGAGAGGAGAAAGAGAAGAATGCCGCGGCGGCGAGAGCCGTCGCCTGACAAGCCACCCACCAGAAGCGAAGGGCCGGGCTCTGCAACGGAGTCCACCCATGGCCTTTCGCGACCGTTTCGCCCGAGTGGTACCCACCACCACTCGGGTGTTTTTTATCGTCATGCCGCAGCGGCAGACAACACAGAAAAAACAGCCCGCCGATTTTTCGGCGGGCTGGCGGGGTTTCCTGACTGTCGCGGGACCTCAGACGGTCATGATCTCTTCCGCCTTTTGGGTCACCGAAGTATCGATCTTCTTCTCGTGCTCCTTCAGGACGTCCTGGATCTCTTCCTTGAGGGTCTTGATCTCATCCTCGGGGTAGTGGGCATCCTTGTCCTTCAGGAGTTGGTCGGCGTGCTTGTTTGCATCGCGACGGACATTGCGGACCGCGATCTTCGCGTCCTCGCCGAGTTTCTTGGCCTGCGCGGCGAGTTGCTTGCGTCGTTCGCCGGAGAGCGCGGGGATGTTCACGCGGATCACCTTGCCATCCACCTGCGGGTTCAGTCCCAGGTTGGCGGCCTCGATGGCCTTGCGGATCTCGCCGGAGGCGCTGGCATCGAAAGGCTTGATCATGATCTGCGTGGGTTCCGGAGTGCTGATCGCGGCGAGCGCCTTGAGGTCGGTCGCCGACCCGTAGTAGTCCACCTTGATGTACTCGACGAGTGCGGTCGAGGCGCGCCCGGTTCTCAGGCCTGTGAGTTCCTTGAGCAGGTACTCCACGGCCTTGTCCATCGTTTGGGAAGCATCTTTGAGAATACTGTCTGGCGTCATCGCACATACCTCTGACCGGAGATCCGAACACGCCGATGATCGGTCCACCCATCGGCGGGGAAGCATGATACACGATCGCCGCCGAGAGGCGTTCGTGCAAGGCTCGGGAGTGACTCGTAGGATTTCAACGTGACCCTCCGCGCCCTGACCTTCGCCCTCGATCACCTCGCGATCACCAACGGCCTCTACTACGTCGGGGTCCTGACGGTCATGCAGGCGTGCGTCACACCGTCCAGGCCCTTTCCGGGTTGGTGGGAAAGCGGGTTTGTGGCGTGTTTGGCCGTGAGCACCTACCTGCTCGACCGGGTCAAGCCGGGCCGCCGATTCCTCGACCCTGCCGACCAGCTGGCTCACCCGGAGCGGTCGGTGTTCATGTACCGCTACGCCCTGCCCGTTCGCGGCCTGTGCCTTTCGACAGGGCTGGCCGCTGCCCTGATCGGCCTTACTTTCTCCGGACTGGCGCCTCTCGTCGTGATCGGAGCCTGGGGCGGTGTGCTCTACTACGCTCGGCCTCGCGGGACGGGGTGGCGGCCGAAGGATGCGTTCGTCATCAAGAACCTCTGCGTTTCAGCCGCTGCGGTCGCGCTGTGTCTCACAACCCTTCTGCTTGCCGATCCCGCACTGTGGTCCACTGATGCATTCGCTCGGCTGGCGGGTGGCGCGATCATTGTCGGTCTCATTGTTCTCGGTGACGCTGCGCTGTGTGATCTTGATGACGTCGCTGGCGATGCGCCCTTCGGGACGCGAACGATCCCCGTCGTGCGCGGTCGGCGTGCCACGTGGGGACTCGCGCACGCGATGCACTTCGCGGCGGCAGTGCTGCTGGTCTGGCTGATCATTTCCTCAGGCGTTCCGGATCGGCTTGGTTGGCTGATCGGAGGCGGGCTGGTCCTCACGAACATCTGCCTGCAGGCCTGTCGGTTGCGCTCGTACCGCCCGTGGATTGATGGGCGCCTCGGGCTCCTCGCGGTGATGTTTTTGCTGGTCGCGGCGTAAAAACGAGAACGGACCGGCGCGGTGGCACCGATCCGTCGGAACACGTCTTGATCTCAGGCGAGAGTTCCTGAGTCAGTTGAGCAATCAGTGACGCCTGCGGCGCAGCGCAACGATCGGAAGCGCGAGTATCGCAGCAGCCGATGCGGGCGCGGGAACCGTCAGCGTGAAGAGGCCGTCACCGGTCACCGTACCGGTGTAGCTGGCGGCAAAGACGACCTGGCGGTTGTCGTTGATGTACATGTCCTCGAAACCGATATCGGAGAAGAGGGTGCCAGCGGGCAGACCGGGCGCCTGCACACCGTCGGTGACGATGAGCATGCCGTTGACGAAGAGCCCCTCGTCGATATCGGGGTTGGTCGCGCCGGCGATGTCAGCGAGGTAGAGCACATCGCCGAGGCTGTTCACGTCGACGCCGTTGAAGTTGCCGAGCACAGCGCCGGAGATCTCGGGAATTGCGTCACCCTGCTGCGCGGTGAAGCCATTCTCCGCTTCGATGTACGCATCAGACGTCGAAGGTGCGACACCGAGGTTGCCGCGATAAGCCCACATGCCATTCTCAGCGATGGAGCTCTGGAGGATGAGTTCGAGGAAGTCGGGCCCGCCGGAGGCGTTGATGACCTGGCCTTCTCTTGCCACGACTTCGGAGACGCCGGTGGCATCGGTGCGGCGAACGAGGACCATGTCCCCGGAGGCTTCCGAGGTGTTGCCTTCGAAGATCATATCGCCGGCGCCGTTCCACTGGATCTCATCGAAGTCACCGTCCCAGGTCGTGCCGGGGTTCAGGCCGAGGGATGCGGGAACGGCATCGCCCTGTCGGAAGACGGGTGCGCCGCCGAGGTAGATGACCGAGTCATCGCTGGTGGAGCCATCCAGGTCGGCGCGGTAACCGACGCGTCCATCGTCCATGATGCCGGCGAAACCGAAGTCGACGTGGAGTCGACCGGAGATGCCGGCGGCACCCTGCCCTTCCTGCACCACGAGGCTGACACTGCCGAAGGGGTCAGACTTGTAGATGGCGCGGTTGGCCGAACTGGGGACATCCGTGAGTGTTGCGATGAAGACACCACCATCCGTTGCGTTGACCTGGTGACCCGTTTCGAAGAACTCGAACGATGAGAACTCGCCACCGCCGCTGTCCGGGGCCGCCATGCCCTGCTGAGCGATGAGCTGGTTGTTCAGGTAGACGACGTCGTCGAAGGATGAATCGCCGTCGGTGTCCGCGGCGAAGTAGATCGATCCACTTTCGGAGATGTTGGGGCGATCGAATGTCTGGAAGAAGTCGAGCGTGCCCTGGGCCGCATCGCCTTCCAGCAGGAACGGTGTGATGGTAAAGCCGGCGTTTGCGGTACCCGCGAGCGCAGCGACAACAGCAGCCGCTCCAAGCGACTCAAAACGATTCAAAAACATGTGATACTCCTCCTGCAGCGACCGTTGTGCCGGGTCGCTTCCCTTTGTGACGTGAGTAACGTGAACTCCTTCCTTGCAAGTCCGAAAATACCGGGACGAGGGCGGGACAGCAAGAAAAAAGTCGCGGAAAGTGCGGGGCCTTCGGTCAGTCAGTTGTGTCCGGTGAGAAGGCACGCTCCGCGACATCAATCGCGCGGAGCATCGCCGCCGCTTTGTTCACGGTCTCCATGTACTCCGCTTCCGCCCTGGAGTCGTACACGATGCCGCCGGCAGCCTGAAGGTGATACGTCCATGTCGCATCACGCGGATCGGCGCCCTGCATCACCGAATCGGGAATCGGCGCGACAATCGTACGCAGCGCCAATGCAATGTCCATGTCACCATCAAGACCGACGTATCCCATGCCGCCGCCGTAGGGGCCGCGGCGGATGGGTTCCAATTCATCGATGATCTGCATGGCGCGCACTTTAGGTGCACCGGAAATGGTCCCGACCGGCAGTGTGGCGCTCAGTGCATCCCAGCAATCAAGATCCGGACGCAGTTCACCGGTGACAGTCGAACTGATGTGCATGACATGGCTGTAGCGCTCGATCTCCATCAGAGCGGGAATGCGAACGCTTCCCGGGCGCGCCACCTTGCCGACATCGTTCCGCCCGAGGTCCACCAGCATGATGTGCTCGGCGCGTTCCTTCTCATCCGCAAGCAGAGCCTCTTCGAGGGCGCGGTCTTCGGACTCGGTCCGGCCACGGCGGCGCGTTCCTGCCAGCGGGCGGTTGGTGACAACCGCGATGCGCTCTCCTGCGGGTGGCTGCTCGTGGCGGACGCGGCAGAGGATCTCCGGACTCGACGCGATCATGATGCAGCCTGAGGCCTGCAGATAGACCATGTACGGACTCGGGTTGACTGTGCGCAGCGCCCGGTAGACGTCGAAGGGATCAACATGCGAGCGCCGTTCAAAGCGCTGGCCGATAACGACCTGGAAAATATCGCCGGCGCGGATGTACTCCTTGGCGCGCTCGACCATCGATGCGTGGTCTTCGCGTGAGATGTTGGAGTCCGGAATGTCGACGCCCGCAGGCATCTCGAAGTAACCGCTCGGCAACGGACGCGCATGCCGCTGCAGCGCTTCCGCTGTTGACGTCAGCGCATCAACCGCACGATCCCACGCGGCTTCGGCATCGATCCCGCTCCCGATCTCCACGAGGCGGATGACGAAGACCAGGCGCGAGACGTGGTCGAAGATGACGACTTCGTCGTACAGGCCGAAATGCAGATCGGGAAGATGACGGTCGTCCGGCGGCGCCGTTTCGAAAGGCAGTTTGCCGGGCTCCGCATACCGCACCGTGTCGTACGAAGCGTGACCCACCCAACCGCCGAGGAAGCAGGTGGGGAGTGCGAACTGCTGGCTGCTCCCTTCGGGGTGGTGCAGTCGGAGCCGCCGCGAATGGTCCTTGAGGACCTCCATCGGATCTTCTTCGTGGGTGGTTTCGGAGGTGCCTGTGCGCAGGTCGATGAGTTCGACATCGTGTTGGCGCGCCCGGATCTCGAGTATCGGGTGGGCGCCGAGAATCGAGTGACGCCCCTGACGCTCACCACCCTCAACGGACTCCAGGAGGAAGGAGGGGGCGGGGCGGGCGTCTTCCGCGACCAGCCTGCGATACGCGAGCACGGGCGTCAACTGGTCGCTGAGCAGACGGACGGCCACCGGGATGAAATGACGCACCGACGGATCGGGGCCATGCAGGGTGGACGCCGCGGCGTCGGCAAACGCGTTTCGTTCCATCGAGACTCTCATGGGATCGCGGAGTGTACATCGGTCCCGGGGCGGTTGGCGGGGTGCGGGGCGACGGAGCGGAGTCGTTGCCGGGTGGCGCGCGAGGGTCGGTTGTGCGTCACGCGGGCGGCGTGACGGCTAGACTGCTCGCATGCATCGCGCCCGCCGATCCACGGAAGTGCCTCGTCTCGACCTGATGCCGCTCATCGACGTGGTCTTCCTGCTGTTAACTTTTTTTGTTTTTGCGATGGTCCTCATGGTGCAGTTGAACACCGAGGGGATCCGGTTGCCGAAGGCCCGTTCGGGTGAGGCGGTGTCGGACGTTGCGGTCACGACCATCGCGCTGAACGCGGAGGGTGAGGTCCTGATCGACGGCGTCACCATCCCAAAGGCCGATCTTCAGGCGAAACTGACAGAGTGGGGTGATGAACAGATCTTCATCGCACCGGATGTGCGGGCACCAGTCGGGTCACTCTTCGAGTTGATCGGCCTCCTCAAAGAGGGGGGTGTGGAGAACATCAAGTTCATCCGACAGACTGATAATTCCCCTGTTCCGGGGTAACCCCGCACTTGTGTAGGTTAATTGAGGAAAAGTAGGACTTCGAAATCTACCCGCAGAGGGGTCTAGGATGGTGGGATGGACGGCCGCTCCACATGGTCCCTGACGCTCGGTCTCGTGGTCAGCATCCTGCTGCATCTCGGAGGCGCGTGGGGTCTGTTGCGCCTGGAATCCATGGCGGCGGCGGTGGATCGCATGATGCCCTCGGCGCACCTCTTCGAAGACGTCAGACCGCAGGAACCTGATGTCCTCGAACTCGGCATGCTCGAATCCGATGCAATGACCATGGTCTGGCTCGGTGTCGAGAGCGATCCGACCCAGCACGAAGCCCTCAAGAGTGAGACGGAACAGGCGGCATTCGATCCGGCACCCGCCGTCGTGGAGGGCGAGTTTGAGGATGCGCCGACGCCGAACTCGGTCACCGAAACCGATGATGCCCTCGTTGAAGCGCCGGACGAGCCTGCCGCGGAGTCGAGCCCAGAGGTCACCGCGGCACCCGCTGAGCCAGTCGTCGAAGCGGTTGCCGAAGTTCCGCCGCTGCCGCTGGAGATGCAGGGCTTTGGCGTGATGGGTCCGCTGCTTCCGCAGTCTGCTGAGAGTGATGCGCCGCTCCTGACCGAGCAGCCCGGGACGTTGCTGCCGGCCCCGGAGGATGCGCTGGTCGTTGCGAACGAGGCGCCCGTTGCAACTGCGGCTGCACAGCCCGAAGAGATAGCCCAGCTGGCGGAGGAGGTTGCCGCGGCTGCGGCGTCGTCGGGCGTGACGAAGCCGGGGAATGAAGCTGATCGGGAATCGCTGGCCACGGCCATCCGCGAGGCGTTGGTGTATCGTCCGGGGCGTCCACTTGCGGCGAAGGGTGTGGAGTTGAAGACGGTCCGGCCGCGCTTCGGCTCGTACACGAAGTTGTCGTCGGATCCGGAGGATGCGGTGATTCGGATGCGTTTCGACCGCACCGGGAAGTTGAAGTCTCATGAGATTCTGCAGTCCACGGGGTATCGCGATGTCGATCGCAACCTGCTGGACGCGTTGTATCAGTGGAGAGCCGAGGGACCGGCAATCGAAGGACTCGATTCGTCGGAGTTACTGAGTTTGGATATCCGTATCCTCTTCTGAGGTGTCGGAGGCAGAGGCAACCGTGTTCCGGGGAGGATGGGAGATTGTCCGTGCGATTGAGCAAGCGATGTGAGTATGGGATCAAGGCCGCCGCCCGTCTCGCCAAGGGCCACGGCGACGGCTACCTCCAATCACGGGAGATTGCGGAGTCGGAAGGGATGCCGGCGAAGTTCCTGGAGTCGGTGCTGCTCGGCCTGAGGTCGGCGGCGCTGCTGGAATCGAAGGTGGGAGCGGGTGGCGGTTATCGTCTCTCGAGGCCCCCTGAGCAGATTCGCGTGAGTGAGATCGTCTCCGCGCTGGAGCCGGATTCGACGGTGACATCGACGACCACGGAGAAGATCAGCATCGGCCAGACGGCGCTGGAGATTTTTCATGAGCGGAGCGACACCGCGCTGGACGAGGTGATCGGCTCGCTGTCGCTGGACCAGCTCGTGGACCTTGCGGCCGCCCGTGTCACCAAGGGCGGGGGAGAGATGTACTACATCTGACCGCCCGGCGGCATGCCACTGACGAAGCGTTCCCCTGCCTCTGGGCGGGGGACGCTGTCTTTCTGCGCGGCTGTTTGTCCTGAGCGTGGTGGATGACCGGGGTGGTTCAGGCGTTGACCAGTTCGGGCTGCGTCTCCGGCTTCACTTCGCGGATGGTGCCGGCGTCATCAGACTTCGCGGGCTGCGTGATGGCGTCCTTGAGAACCTGGCTCGGGGTGAAGCCGACGCTGACGGTCTCGGGGAGCGTCATCATTTCGCCCGAGGAGGGGTTGATGATGCGCCTGCTCTTGCGTGATCTCCGTCGGAATGTACCGAAGCCCGAGATTGCGACCTTGTCCTCCTCGCGGATGCCCTCGACGATCTGACGCAGAACGGCATCCACGTACGTGGACGCGGACGTCTTGGTCGTTTCGAGTTCGCGGGCGACGGCCTCAATCAGTTGGCGCTTGTTCATCAGGAGATCCCTCTCTGGAGCCGAGTTGTCTGCCGGACCCGGTGAGTCCGTTCGCCGAACTTACCGGACGGGAACCACCTGTCAACCGGCAAAAACGTTTGGGAGTAGATTGAGGGTAGTTGGTGTGAAACTGTAGAATATGGACATGTCCGATGCACTGACACAGACGAAGCCGCACGTTGTCACCCGACCACAGATCAGGCGACCCCGGCGCTGGAACGTGATTCTCATCGATGACGATGATCACACGTACGAATACGTGATTCGCATGATGATCGAGCTTTTCGGGCTTGACATTCCGGCTGCGTTTCGCGTGGCGCAGGAAGTCGATCAGTCGGGGCGCGCCATCTGCCTGACAACACACCGCGAACACGCGGAACTCAAGGTCGAGCAGATCTGGGGCTTCGGACCGGATGAGATCATCGCTGGGTGCAAGGGGCCGATGACCGCCATTCTCGAGCCCGCCGACGATGGTGATGACGACGAGTGAGCAGTCAGCGCCCGCTCGTCATTCAGACGGAACATCTCGATGCCACGTGCGCCGACTGGCTCGACGAACGCTGCCGGGTCGTTCGCTGTGCGCCTGAAGACGATGCCTTCGCCGCACACCTCGCCGATGCCGATGCACTCGTCATTCGTACCTACACCACGATCGATTCCGGTCTGCTGGATGCCGCTCCCCGCCTCCGCGTCGTCGGAAGAGCCGGGGTCGGGCTCGATCATGTCGACCTCGAGGCGTGCGCTTCCCGCGGCGTTACGGTCGTCCACACTCCGGATGCCAACACGGTCGCGGTTGTTGAGTACGTCTGGGCGCTGATCCTCGATGCACTGAGGCCGCGTCCGCTACTGGATGAGGCAATCGAACTGGGGGCGTGGAAGACCTTGCGGAGTCGGAGCATTGCAGGCCGGCAGTTGAGTGACATGACGCTCGGCCTGCTCGGCTTCGGGCGCGTCGGCAGAAGGATGGCACGGATCGCTCGGGCCTTTGATGTGCGCGTGCTGTACAACGATCTGCTTGACGTCGAGACCGAGGCCCGTTTCGGCGCCGAACCGGTCTCGCTGGAGCGGTTGCTCGCGGAGAGCGATGTGCTCAGCCTGCACATCGATGGGCGCCCGTCCAACCGCCACTTCATCGATGCACACCGCCTGAGCATGTGCCGGCCCGGCGTGCTGATCGTGAATGCCAGCCGCGGCTTCGTCCTGGACCCCCGGGCGCTCGCCGATTTTCTGGAGGCTTCACCGGAGTCGGCGGCGATTCTCGATGTGCACGACCCGGAGCCTTTCGATGCCGCCTATCCGCTGTTGGGGATCGACAATGTCCGATTGCTCCCGCACCTGGGCGCAGCGACAGCGACCGCACATCGCAACATGTCATGGGTGGTCCGGGATGTCTGGGCGGTCCTGCAGGGTGAGACACCCCGGTTCGAAGCGACGGCGTCGGGAGCGATCTGATGCCTGGTGAGCCGGGAACACTGGGACTGAGGCGAGGACGAGCGCGAGGGTGCTACAGATCGCTGACGAGTCTCGGCTTTCGATCCGATCCGACGACGTCGATGCGCCGCGTGGGTGCATCATGGGGCGCCTGCTGAACGGTCTCGATGTCCCCCTCGATTTCGTCCGCGATCTTGAGCATGACATCGACGAATCGATCCAGCACGTTGCGCGGTTCGGTGTCGGTCGGTTCGACCATCAGGCAGTTGATCACCGGCCAGTGCATCGTCGGGGGGTGGATGCCGTAGTCGATGAGGCGCTTGGCGATGTCATCGAGTTTCACGCCGCGATCCAGCAGTGAGCGGGGGACCGTGATGAACTCGTGCGCGGCATAGGCACCGGCTTCGGGCCGGAAGTACGGCATTTCGTAGCGGTGGCGAAGGCGCGAGGCGATGTAATTGGCGTTGATGACGGCAGTCTCCGCGATGTTGCGCAGGCCGTCGGGGCCGCAGGAGGCGATGTAGGTCCAGCAGCGGACCATGATGCCGAACTGCGTGATGAACGATCGCACTTTTCCGATGGACTTCGGGATGTCATGCTTCAGCGCATACCGGTCATTGGCTTCATCGTGAATGACTTGCGGGACGGGCAGGTAGGGGGCCAGGAAATCGCGAACCACGATGGGGCCGCCGCCCGGCCCGCCGCACCCGTGGGGAGTCGAGAATGTCTTGTGCACGTTGTAGTGCATGACGTCGACACCAAAGTCCCGGGGCAGCGCCTTGCCGAGGATGGCGTTCATGTTGGCGCCGTCGAGATAGATCAGTCCGCCGGCCTTATGAATGATCTCTGCGGTCTCGATGATCTTGCTGTCAAAGAGTCCGGCGGTATTGGGGTTGGTGATCATCAGTCCGGCGATGTTCTCGGCACCGTGCTCGTCGATCAGGCGTCTGAGGTCATCGATGTCGGTGTAGCCGTCGACCGTCTTCACATTGACCACCCCGGCACCGCACATGGCGCAGGAGGCGGGGTTGGTCCCGTGCGCCGTGTCCGGCGCAAGGACGACGTCGCGCTGCGCCTGGCCGTGGTCGGCGAAGTACGCGCGCATGACCTTGAGCGCGGTGTATTCACCGTGGGCGCCCGCAGCCGGTTGGAGTGACGCCTCGTCGAGGCCGGAGATCTCCTCGAGCATGCGCCGGGTGCGGAACAGCAGCTCCAGCGCGCCCTGGATGTCATCGTCATCCTGCAGCGGGTGCAATGATGCAAGCCCGGGGCGAGCGGCTGCCCACTCGTTGATCCGCGGGTTGTATTTCATCGTGCACGAACCGAGCGGGTAGAACTCACCATCAATCGAGAAGTTGCGCTGGGACAGGTGATGGTAGTGCCGGATGACCTGGAGCTGGCTCAGTTCGGGCCAGTCCGTCCCGGAGGTGGTGAGTTCGGCGGGCACGGCCGACTCCTCGACATCGAGCCTGGGATACTCGATGGCGCGGGCACCGGTCGTGGACTTCTCAAAGATCGTGCGCTCGGGAACGCGACGGCCGCGAGTCTCGGCGGGTAGTCGGTGACGGGCGTCGCCGACTGCGGGGTCAGTGGTCGTTGTGGTGCTCGTCATCACGCATTCTCCTTCGCGGCCTCGGTGGGCATCACGCTGAGGAAGTCGACAAACATGTCCAGGTCCTGACGCGAACGCTTCTCGGTGACGGCGACCAGGAGGTCCTGCTCATCACCGATGTGGTGCATCCTGTCGGAGTCCAGCGCGATGCCGGCGAGGAGGCCAACGGGTTTCGCGGCCCGGATGTAATCGCGCGCCGGACGGGGGCAGCGGACCACGAACTCATTGAAGAAGTGGCCGTCGTACTTGAGGCTGAAACCGGGGATGGCCGCGATGCGGTCGGCGAGGTGATGCGCCTTGTGCCAGCACTGTTCCGCAATTTCGCGCAGACCCTGCGGGCCGGTTGCAGACATGAACATGGTCGCGCGCAGGGCAAGCAGTCCCTGGTTGGTGCAGACGTTGGATGTGGCCTTATTGCGCCGGATGTGCTGCTCGCGTGTCTGAAGGCTCAGGCAGAATGCGCGGCGTCCTTCGGCATCCGTCGTCTGTCCGACCAGGCGCCCCGGCATCTTTCGCGTGAGGTGTGAGCGAGCGGACAGCAGTCCGAGGTAGGGACCACCAAGGCTCATCGGAACACCAAGTGGCTGGCCCTCGCCGGCTGCAATGTCGGCGCCGCATTCACCTGGCTTGGCGAGCAGGCCGCACGCAATCGGGTTGAAGACAGCGATGGTCTGGGGCGCCTTGCCCGATGTCGAAGCCTCTCGCACCGCATCGAAGCAGCCCTTCCAGTCTTCGATGAGTCCAAAGGCGTTCGGAGACGGGATGACAAGCGCGGCTGTGTCATCGTCTGCTGCCGCCGCGACGGTATCGCGATGGATACGTCCCTCGGTGGCATCGAGAACAATGACATCGCAGGGCAGGCCGTCGCAGACGGTCTGCACGACCTGCAGGTAGTGGGGGTGAAGTGTTGACGCCACCAGCACACGGCGCTTCCCGGTGGCATTCAGTGCCAGGAGAATCGCCTCCGCCGTCGCCGAGGCGCCCTCGTAGAGGGAAGCGTTGGCGATGTCGAGGCCTGTGAGTCGCGCGATCTGGGTCTGGAACTCGAAGAATGCCTGCAGCGAACCCTGTGACGCTTCGCCCTGGTAGGGCGTGTAGGCGGTGAGGTACTCGCCCCGGCTGATGATCTGATCGATGAAGGCGGGAATGAAGTGGTCGTATGCGCCGCCGCCCATGAAGCAGGCACGGTTGTGGGGACCGATGTTCGCCTCGGCCAGACGGGTGAGTTCCCGTTGGAGGTCGAGTTCGGAGCGCGCGGGTTCGAGGTCGAGTGGCCGGTCGAGTCGGCACGCATCGGGAATGACGGCGAACAACTCCTCGACGCTGCTGACGCCGATGACGTCGAGCATCTCCTGGCGTTGCTGCGGTGTGATCGATGTGTATTCCATCGAGCGATGGCTCCGGGAGCGGGGTGCTGGGTGGGGGGTATCGCCCCGGGGGTAAGCCCGGTTCCGGCGACTATTTTCGGTATATCATCGGCATCCGGGACGTCCGGCGACGGGGTGACGGCCGAGGCGACGCGGGTAGTGTACGACCACGTCCCGCGGCGGGGCAACGCGGTTTCCCGTTCTTGCCGTAGACTGGGAGTTTCAAGATTCGATGAACGGGCCGTCAGCAGCGCCCGAAGCAGCCCATGCCTGCGTCGACTGACGCCAGGAGAACGTCCATGACCCGATCTCGCCTGACCGCCGCCCTCCTCGCCGCGTCCTGCATGAGCCTGATGGCCTGTGAGGCGTCGCACCATGCCACAGCGTCTAGCGTGGAGACGTCCGCCGCGGCGACGTCGACCACGGACACGGTCTCTGCCGCTCCCACTCCGACATCCCCGGCTGAGCCGGCGGAGTACGCGGTGCGTGATCTCCTTGCTTCGCTGGATCCGGACACGGCGATCTACCTCCAGCATCTCGCGACAGTCAGCAACCCGTACTTCGAGGGGCGTTCGGCAGACGTGCCCGGTAAGCGCATGGTGGCGGAGTACTTCGCGCACTGGTTCGAGGAGTACGGACTGGAACCGGCATTCGCTTCCGAGGATGGGTCAGCATCCTACTTCCAGCCATTTGAAGTTCGGGGTGGCATCGATGTGACGGCGGCCGCGGCGACGTGGAACGCAGGCGGCGATGCCCACGAACTGGCTGAGGGTGAGGACTTCAACATCCTCGGTTTCAGTGCGAATGCGGAGGCCTCGGGCCCTGTGGTGTTCGTCGGATACAGCATCGAGGACGGCGAGGACGACTATTCGTCGTTCGACGAGGACACCGACCTGACGGGGAAGATCGCGATGTTGTTCCGGTTCGAACCGATGGACGATCAGGGCGACAGCCTCTGGTCCAGTCGGCGCTGGTCCCGTCATGCGGGGCTGGTCGGGAAGATCCAGAATGCGGTTGATCGCGGTGCAGCCGGCGTCATCCTCGTCAATCCTCCCGGTGCGAACGATCCGCGTGTCGAATCGCTTCCTGATGTCACGTCGACGCGATTCGGCCGGATGGATGTGCCGGCAATCGCGCTGAGCATCGATGCGGCCGACAGGCTTGTCCGTGCCAGCGATCCCGAAGGACGGAGCATCTATCAGTTGCGGAAGACCTTTGATGATGCGGCAACGTCGGGCCCGATCGAGTTGTCCGAGGGCGGCCTGACGGTGTCGATGCAAGCCGGCATGGAGCGCCGACAGCTTCCCACCCAGAATGTCGGTGGCGTGCTGGCGGGGCGTGGCGCGCTTGCGAACGAGTGGGTCATCATCGGTGGTCACTACGACCACGTCGGCTACGGCCGTCTCTCCGGTGCGAGTCCGAGCAACGTCGGCAAACTGCATCCGGGCGCCGATGACAATGCGTCCGGTGCGGTGGGTGTGATGCTCATCGCAAAGAACCTGGTCGCTGCCTATGCCGAGATGGATGAGAGCGCCGATGCGCGTTCGATCCTGTTTCTCGAATTCGGTGCGGAGGAGATGGGACTGCTCGGCGCCGAGCATTACGTCGAGAACATGGAAATGTCAGCCTCGCAGGTGATCTGCATGCTCAACCTTGACATGATCGGTCGGGTGCGAGATGGGCGCGTCGAGGCGGATGGCATGGGGTCCGCCGAGGAGATGGAGGACGTGATGGAGCCGCACTTCGCGGCGACCACGCTCGATGTTGCTTCCTCCAGCGGCGTTGCCGGGAATTCGGACCACGCCGTCTTCTACCGCGCGGACATCCCGTCGAGTCACTTCTTCACCGGACTGCATCCGGACTATCACCGTCCCGGTGACACCTTCGAGAAGGTCAATTTTGAGGGTGCGGTGCAGGTGTGTCACCTGATCGAGTCAATCGCGCTGGACATGGCAACTCGTCCGACCATGATGACCTTCAAGCGTGCGACGCGTGCGGGTAGTGGCCGCAATCGGACAGGTGCGAGCGTGCGCCTCGGCATCGCGCCCGGTTCCTACGGCGAGGACGATGAGCCTGGAGTCGAGGTTGGCGATGTCTTCGAGGGCACGAGCGCGGACGAGGGCGGCATCAAGGCAGGTGACCGGATGATCCGTTGGGATGGTGATCCGCTCAACGACGTCAGCGACATGATGAGTAAACTCGGGGCCGCGAAGCCCGGCGATGTTGCCGAGATCGTCGTGGTTCGGGATGGCAAAGAAGTCGTTCTGAAGGTCACGCTCAAGGCCCGGGAGGGGTGATGGCTGAGTGTCCGGCCCGATCCGGCGCTTGATTTCGCTGAGATTCGGGTACCGATCGTGCAGTTTGGCGCCTCACTCTTCAGAACCACTCCCGGTGGTTGGATGCACGTTTTGTGTTCGTTTGCGTTCTCCCCGCCCTCGGTGCAGGTATGGACATTCCGACCCTGGAGACAGACAGACTCGTCCTTCGACGCCCTCTTCTCGAAGATGTTGAGGACGTTGATCGGATCCACTGCAAACGCGAGATCGCGGAAGGCGTTCTGACCATTCCCCATCCCTATCCGCCGGGCGAGGGGGCCGCGAGACTGAAGCGTTGGGAGGAAGCCTACAACGAGGATCGCGCGATGGGATGGCTCATCATGTGGCGCGAGACGGGAGAAGCGATCGGTTTCGTCGGCTGTGGTTTCGTGACAGAGCACAAGCGCGGCACGCTGGGTTACGTGATCGATCCGCCTTTCTGGGGACGTGGCATCGCGACCGAAGCCACTCGGGCAGCGATTCGTGCCATCTTTGAAGGCAGTGACCTGATGAAGATCGAGGCCGGCCATTGGGTGGACAATCCCGCATCAGGTCGCGTGCTTGAGAAGTGCGGCTTTCGCCACGAGGGGTTGATGCGTCAGCACTACTACCGCCTCGGTCGCTTTCGAGACATGCATCAGTTCGGCCTGCTCCGCAGTGACTACGAGAGCGCGAACGGCGGCGCTGATGCAGGTGAGGCGTATCCACGCCTCGTCACACGTCGACTCATCCTTCGTGGGCCGGAGGAGCGGGACATCGAAGCGGTTCGGCGCGTGCTCGCGGACGAACGGACATCGCGACTCGCAACCTCGGCAGTTGCAGAGTCGCCAGGTATCGCTGCGAGTCGTTTCTTCGCAGACGCCCATCGTGGTGTTCGGGACGGGTCGCGTCTGAGTTTCGTGATCGAGTACAAGTCGACGGGGGACGTCGTGGGGGTGGTGAGTGCCCGGGTGGAAGTCGACCTCGATCGCGCGGAGGCATGCCTGGTCGTTGATCCGTCATTCTGGAACCTGGGCATCGGTACGGAAGCCATGCGCCGATTCACGGCCTGGATACTCATGGATCGATCCATCAACCGCCTTTACGCATCGCATGCGGCGGAGAATGTGGCCTGTGCCGGCGTCCTTCGCAAGGCCGGCTTCATCCAGGAAGGCGTGCTGCGCCAGCATGACCGCAGTTCCATCGGCGCCGTGGACGCCGTGATGTGGAGCCTGCTGCGCGAGGAGTACATGATCGGTCGTGACGGTCTTCACGACTGATCGGGTCCGCACGAGCTGAGTGCGGAGCAGCCGGACCTTCCAGCCCTTCCACATCCTCGTCTGGCCGATATGAGGGGGGTACCGCTGCGCCTTCACCTCTGCACTGGAGAGCGAACTTATGGGAACCGCCTCTGTTGTTCGCGTACTGGCCTGCCTGTTCATTCTGTTCGTTGTTGACCATCGCGCGCCGGCCGCTGTCACCGACATTGCAGCACCGGTGACGGTGCAGGCATCGTTGGAGAGTGACGTTCCGGCGTGGGATCTCTGTTGGTCCGATCATCAGAGTCGCGCTGTGACGGCGCTCGCGGCCGAACTGGCGTCCCAGATGACCGATCCCGGACGGCTGTACATCTTGAGTCTGCCCGGCCTGGACGGGAACTGGCAGCGCGTTCGGGGCAAGGGGCATCGCGACATGGTGGGTGCCGCGATTCCGAAGCGTGGACTCAAGGATGGCCGGCGTACCTACGAGCGCGACCTGGAAGCCGCACTGCTGTCGGTGATCGCGGAGGTCCGGGCACGGCGCCCCGGCGCACGCATGGCACTTGCGGCACCCTTCACCGGGGCGCTGGAGCGGGCAGGTGATTACGTTCTGATCGATCAGTCAGGGAGCGTGACGACCGGCAAGAAGGGTAAGAAGAACAGGAAGAACAGGAAGAAGCGCAAGCACAGCCGCAACCAGGCTGAAGTACCTGACGCGACCGCCGGCTCTTGGCGCGTATGGTCTGAGAATGGTGTCTGGAGGCTTGAGGCGTCGGAAGAGTTTCCGTTCGACTTGCTGGAGCCCAGCGTGGAGATGCGTGACACGTGGTCCGGCATGCATGACGTGATTATCGAACTTCCGTCCCGGCGTGAGGCGCCGTTCGGATCGCAGCATGGGCCACAGACGCGTGCGACTCTCAACGTGCTGCCGGCGGAATACGACCGCCGCTCGGACATGATGGTCGGCATCATGCTCAGTTTCCGAGGCACGGCGGATGCGGAACGGGACACGAATCCGCGTGGTTGGAGGCGAAGATTCAGTGATCTGCCCGAGCAGGGCTGGGACACGCTCGATCCCTACATGGAGCAGCTCAAGGACCTGGGTGTCCGCGAGGTCTGGTTCTGGGGCTGGGCCGGGCAGCATCCGAATCGCGGCGGCCTCTCAGGTGAAGTGATGCCCTGGTTCGGCGATGAGGGTCACACGGATGTCATGCGCGAGTCGTGGCCGGCTTTCGTGAGTCGGTGGAAGGGGCGGGGATTCACATTCGGCTACTGGCTGGGCGGGATTGCGATTCCGAATGTCGGGACGATCCTGGAGCCGGATCATCATTACATCACGCGCGCCGACTTCGACTACATCGCTGACACGCTGCACGAGATACGCCGGAGCGGTTTCGATGCGGTCGGGCTGGATGCGTTCAAGTGGATCCTGGCGCAACGTGATCGACCGGAGTGGGCCAACTGGAGGGCGAACCACACCGGCGAGCGCGACCCCGGGATCGCCATGGCGCTGTTGGAGCGGATTCGGACCGACCAGCGCCTTCGTGGCATGCGGGTCGTGACCGAGAACCGCGCGCCGTATGGCGAGATTCTTGCGGCGGCTCCCACTCTGCAACTCTTCTCGAGCACGGCGGCGCCGCGCGGTTCGCGTCCGATGGTGACGACGATTGAACCGACCGATATCGAGGACGTCGTGAACCCCGGGCACGAGATCATCATGATGCTCTCGACGGATGGCTGGACGCGCCAGGAGTACGACCTGGCGCTCGAACGCATCACCGCAAACGGTTATCGACCGGCGGTCGCCTTCGAAGTGCTGATCCAGGTGGGGCTCGTGAAGCGCGCCGGTGACCTTTGAAACGACTGTACTTCGACCGATATCGCAGTGGCCCCCGAGCACGGGGAGCTTCTGAAGGGCTCATGGTCCTCGTTCCGAGGGTGTTCACTCTGCCGTGTGGCGATCGGAGTAGGGGAGCCATTCAACCGGGTGTGTGTCAAATCAGTGCTTCAGAAACTCTTCGCCGGGGAGCGGGTTGCAGCAGGTGCGACATCCCGGCGCTGCTTGACGGATGCGCCTGCCATGATGCACGAGATGCACGCCGGAATGCTGCAAGTGGTTATGAAGTGAGCAAAGGATTCCGATCTTCTCTCACGTCGACTTTGGCGAGATCGACATCTTCCCTTGATCTGACCGGAGGTACCTATGCACTCTCACACGACTCGAAACTTCGCTCGGACTCGGATGGGACTGGCAGTCGCTGCCCTCATCACTCTTGGCGGCACCCAGTTCAGCGCCGCCGAGGTGATCGACATCGAGCCACCGGTCCAGATCACGGCGACACTTGAGAGCGATGTGCCCGCCTTCGACCTGTGCTGGGGTCCGAATACCAAGGCCGCACGGATCGTGCTGGCGAGCCGCATCATCAACAACATGGTTGACCCCGGCCGGCTGTACGTCGTGGACGTGCCCGGCGTGCCCGGCGAGTGGGAGACGCCCGATGTGCATCCGCCACGCGACATGACGGGCAAGGTCATCCGCAACCGTGACCTTGAAGACGGACGCCGCACCTACGAGCGCGATGTGGCGGGTGCCATCCTTGATGTGATGGCGCTGGTCCGCGAACAGCGCCCCCGCGCCCGCCTCAAGTTCACGTGCCGAGGGCAGTCGATCCTTCCCGAGATCACCGAGGAGTGCGACTTCGTGGTGTCGGATCGCGAGGAAGAGCCACAGGCCCAGGGCGGCGGCATTCTCTACACGAAGGCGATGGCGCGGCTGCGTGGCCACAGCACCGATGGCGGCCCCCTTTACCAGCGCGATCGCGAGGAATCGATCGAGGAGCAGGAGGAGCAGGAAGAGCTCATGCTCAGTGAGGGCGGCTGGGTCGCTTGGGACGATCAGAACTCCTGGAAACTCGAAGCCGACGGGCACTTCCCCCACGACTTCCTGAATCCCACCGATGAGCTGCGCGCTGCGTGGCTGAACACTGAGACCATGGTCGTCGAGTTTCCGACCCGACAGGAGAAGCCCTTTGGTTCTCAGCACGGTCCGGTGACCATGGGCGATCTCAGTGTCTATCCCGCGGAGTACACCCGCCACTCCAACACCATCGTCGGCATCCCGCTGAGCTGGAAGGGGACCGCGGACTCCGAGCCGGATAATCCCCGCGGCTGGCGTCGCCGGTACAAGGACCTGCCCACGCAGGGCTGGTCCGTACTCGATCCCTACATGGAGCAGCTTGCCGACCATGGCTTCACCGAGGTCTGGTTCTGGGGCTGGTCCGGTCAGCATCCTGATCAGGGTGGCTACACCCGCACCGTGATGCCGTGGTTCAGCACCGATGGTCACACCCAGACCATGCGTAACAGCTGGCCCGACTTCGTCGAACGCTGGCAGGATCGCGGCTTCACCTTCGGCTTCTGGCTGGGCGGCACCGCCATTCCGAACTTCGGTACGACTCTCGCGCCCGATCACCGCTACATCACGCGCGACGACTTCGGCTACGTTGCCGACACGCTCGCCGAGATCCGTGCGCATGGGTTCGAGGCCGTTGGCCTGGATGCCTTCAAGTGGATCATGGTGCAGATCGACATGCCGGAGTGGGCCAACTGGCAGAACGGCCCCCTCGGCTATCGGGACAAGGGCATCTCCCGTGACCTGCTGGACTACCTCAAGGCGGACACGCGCCTCGAAGGCATGCACATGGCCACGGAGAACCGCGTGCCCTACGGCAAGTACCTGTCCAAGGCCGCCACGTTCCAGCTCTTCTCCAGTGTGAGCAGGCCGCGCGGCGACCGTCCGACCATCGCAACCATCGAGCCGCCGGTCCATGAGAACGCGGTGAACCCCGGTCACGAGGTCATCATGATGCTCTCCACCGACGGTTGGACCCGCTCGGAATACGACATCGCCATGTCACGCCTGACCGAGTACGGATACCGTCCGGCGACCACCATCGAGATCCTCTTTGACATCGGGATGCTGGACAACCAGGGGATCGATGACGAGGACCTTGACTGAGCGCTGCTCTGAAAGCGCCAATGACTGACGACGAGGGGGAGCGGGAATCGGTAACGATTCCCGCTTTCCGTTTCAGGTTCGAGGCGGGGAGAGGCCGAGTCGGTGCCGGTTTCGGCGAGCCGGCACTGCGTGCAGGACCTAGAATCCTCCGGGATCAGTGAGAGAGACTTTCTTCGAGAGGTATGAGATGGTGAGATGGCTCGCGGCATGGCAGACGGCAGGGATCATCGGGACCATCCTGGGCGTGGGCCTTCTCGCGTCATGCGAGATGGAGCCCGGAGTCGGCGTTGAGGTCGAGCGTGACAGGCCTGCTGCGGGAACCACCGGTGAGTCCGATGCGCCGAGCGTCAGGAATCGGAACGAGTCGCGTGATGCAACCGTCAGCGATCTGCCGCAGGGATGGCGCATAGAACTGCCGAGTCGCAAGGAAGAGCCGTTTGCGAGCCAGCACGGTGTGCAGACAGCTGAGACGATCAGGATCCTGCCTGCAAAGTACGAGCGGCAGGGCAATCCGATCCTTGCGATCCCTTTGAGCACGACGGGCTATCACAACGAGCATCGCACCAACGACGATCCGCAACTCTGGAGCCGCCGCTATCGCAGAGTGCAGACGGAAGGCTTCGATGCCCTCGACCCGGTGATTCAGTCCGGCTACGAACTCGGTTTCCGCGAGGTCTGGTTCTGGGGATTCAGCGGCATGCACGCGAACGTCGGCGGCCTCTCGCAGGAGGCGATGCCGTGGTTGCACACGGATGCGCACACGCCGGCGATGCGTCGCTCGTGGGATGGCTTCGTGCAACGCTGGAATCGCAAGGGTGTCCGCTTCGGCGTCTGGCTCGGTGGGGTGGCGGTGCCGAACTTCGGCTCGACGCTCCGGCCGGAACACCGTTGGATCACGCGTGACGACTTTGATTACGTGGCAAGTACGCTCGCCAAGGCGAAGGCGCTCGGCTTCGATGCCATTGGTCTCGATGCCTTCTCCTGGATCCTGTCCAAGCGCGATATGCCGGAGTGGGCTCGTTGGAAGGCGAACGAAACCGGGCCCCGGGAACCCGGAATCGGTCTCGATCTGCTCCAGTATCTGAACGCGCGCTCCGACCTGGACGGGCTGCATGTCGTCACCGAGACCCGCGTCCCGTACGGGGAACTCCTTGCCGAGAATCCCACGCTCTTCCTCATCGCGTCACGCACCAAGCCTCGCGGCAAGCGCACCACGATTGAGACGCTGGAGGCTCCCACGATCGAGAACGTTGTCAATCCCGGGCACGAGATCATCGGGATGCTGTCCACCGATGGCTGGACGCTTGCGGAGTACGAAGCGCTGCGGAACAAGCTGGACGCCTGGGGTTACCGCACTGCGGTGAACATCAACGTGCTGTACGAGATCGGACTGGTCGAGTAGTGCGCTCCTGATCAACCGGGCGGCTCCGCGGTACAATCCGGCCCGTGCCGGCACGGTTGAAACATCCCGGGAGTATCTCATCCGATCGGAATGAGCATCGCGTGTCCCGCATCTGGCGGGAATGGTGCTTTGCACGTGCCGTGCTCTCGCACCTGCAGTGGCGCCTGTTGCTGCTCCTGATCCTGCTGATTGTGGGCGGCTGGCTCTTCCGGGTCCTGGAGCCCGAGAACGGTCTCGGGATTCTTGAGTCCATGTACTACACGTGGAGTCTCATCTTCGGGGAGCCCCCGGAGGCGTTCCCCGAGAGCTTCATCCTCCAGATGCTCTTCTTTGTTGTGCCCATCCTCGGGCTCACCGTGATCATTGAAGCACTGATCGACCTGGCCCTCATGGCTCGTGATCGGCAGCGCTGTGAACCAAGGTGGTGCCGCATCATGGCGAAGTCACTCAGCAACCATGTCATCCTCATCGGTCTCGGACGCCTCGGGATCCGGACCTACCGACTCCTGCGCGAAATGGGGATCACGGTCGTCGTTATCGAGAAGGATGCCACGAACCAGTTCCTCGATGAGATCCGGCGCGATGGGGTCCCTCTCTTCGTGGGCGATGCGCGGGACGAGTCCTATCTCGTCGCCGCCAACGTCGAGAAGGCGACCAGCGTCGTCATCGCGAGTAGTGACGATCTCGCCAACCTCGAGTGCGCGCTCGATGCGCGGCGGCTGGCACCCGGAATCCGGGTCGTCATGCGCATGTTCGATCAGAACATGGCGGACAAGGTCCGCGAGGGATTCAACATCTCGTTCGCGATGTCACCCGCCGCCATCTCCGCGCCTGCATTCGCCACGTGCGCCATCGAGCCGGCGACGGTATCGAGTTTTCTCGTCGAGGATCAACTGATCGTCATGCAGCGCTGGTTGGTGACCCGCCGGGATCCTCTCTGCGGCCGCACGGTGGGGGAACTCAATCGACAGTTCAGCATCAACGTGATGAACCGGCGCCCGGTCGGCGCGGAGGCCATCCTGTTTCCCGAACCGGATGTGCGACTGGAGAGTGGCGATCGACTTGTGATCCAGGGCCCCTACGAAGCCATGGAGGCGCTGTGGGGTCAACTGCGCGCCATCATCGACGCGCGCGAGGGCGGATGAGGCTCACTCGACGAGCAAGTTGCATCAACAGGCAGCGGCGCCGGCCTCGGACGGCTTCGTGTAGTGCTCATCCAGCACCGCTTCCCACTCAGCCGTCGAACTCACGTGAATGAACCGGCGACGGACCGTCTCGGATTCGGGATGGTGCCGCGCAAAGCGGATGCCGAACTTCCGCATCAGTTTGCCCGCCTTCACTTCCCCGTTGACCGCCGCCGAGAGATGGAAGTGATTCAGCAGCACCTCGCGCTGCTCATCGAGCGTCGGCCAGGTGGGAGTTTCGCCGGCCATCATCTGGCGGGCGCGCCGGAAGATCCATGGGTCACCGATGCAACCCCGGGCGACTGATACCGCGTGCACCCCGGTGTACTCGATCATCCGGAAGATGTCCTCGACTTCCCATATGTCGCCCGAGCCGAAGATGATCCGATCCGGTCGCCGTCGGACCAGGTCACGCAGAAACGTCCAGCGCGAGGGGCCGACGTACTTCTGCTCGACGGTTCGCCCGTGCACCGTGGCCCACGCGTACCCCAGTTCGTAGGCGCCGTCGAAGAGGCGCATGAAGTTGCGCTCCGCTTCCTCCGAGTCGTCGCTCCCGCGCCTGATCTTCAATGTCGTTGCAACTCCCGACGGCAGGGCCTCACGCACCGCGCTCAGAATCTCCAGGGCGCCCTCGGGATCGCGCAGCCAGTGGCCACCACGGGCCTTCGCCTTGATCTTCTTCACCGGACAGGCCAGGTTGATGTCGATCGTGGCAAAGGCCAGCCGCTCATCCGGCGGAGCCTCTTCGACACGCAACGGCTGCGTGTCCTTGTGCCCGACACCCCGCGTGCGCCCGCTCCACGAGCCTTGCTCAATCATCCTGACGGCTGCCCGCGACATCTCATCCGGATCGGATCCCATGATCTGGCCCGCCAGCGGCTGGTCCTCGATGCCGCCCGGAATGTTGTCCTCCAGGTCACCGAGATCCGCCTTGGCGAAGCCGCGGCCTCCCGCCAGCAGCGTCCGGTCAAGCAGGGCCTCTGTCACGCAGTACGGGCACCCCTGTCGCCGAGCGATGATGCGCATCGCCGCGTCTGAGTACCCCGCCAGGCCGGCCTGAAAGAATGGGGCATCGAAGCCGGGCACAACGGCGGGAATCCGAGGATCAATGGTGGTCCGAAGGGCCACTTCGTGCGCATCGATCGACTCCGACCCGGGGGCGATACCCCGTTGCGGCGGCGTGGCATTCTTGCTGGTGGTCTCGCAGGACATGGCCGGTGATTATACGCGTGGCTTCGGGCTTCCTTGCCGCACATTCCCGCAGTCCGTATCGTGACGCCATGCCCAAAGGACTTCAGTCGATCTTGCTCCTGGTGCCCATCGTCATGGCGAGCTGCGCCCTGATCCGGCAGCCCGAGCCAGCCGCGGCCTTCGCCCGACCCTACCCCGGTTCACTCCCGTCTGCGGGAACGCTGGACGTTCAGGTTCTGCGTCGCTCGCAGACGATCGAGATGACGAACACGAGTTCGCGAAGTTTCGGGCCATCGACGATGTGGCTCAATGCTGACTACGCGTTGCCCATTGACGGGTTCCAGGTCGGCGAGACGCTGACCCTCCATCTCGCGGACTTTCGCAACGAATTCTCTGAGCGTTTCCGAGCGGGCGGCTTCTTCGCGACACGTGATCCGACGCTGCTTGTACTCGCCGAGATCGAGTGGGAAGAACAGCGCTGGGGACTGGTCGTTGCTTCCAACGAACTGGAGTGAGTCGCCGCTGTATTTTTGGGGTGTGTTCGACGTGTGCGCGCAAAAAACCCACCATACTCTAGGGGAAGTACGGTGGGTAGGAGGGAAGAAACACGTCGCTGACATTATACGCACGATTCTGCGGGTTGCTCGGTTGAATCAGGCAAAATGTGGGCCGATTCCGATCCGCACGCTCCGATCGCGCACCGGTTGCGCCTTCGGGGGTCCATCGACTCACCCGATAAGGTAGGCAAGAGGAGGCGCCTGATCAGGTCAGGAACGATGGGCGGGCAGGTAGAAGCCGTCCGTATATTCCGACAGCATCCGGTGGGTCGAGAATTCGCAGCACACCGACTTCATGCTCGAAACCACCATCCGCACCCAACGCGCCGGAACGCCCTTCCGGTTGCGGTCGTAGAACGCCGGGACGATCTCGTTCTCGAGCGTTTCGTAGATCGACTCCGCGTCATAGCGATCCTGCTTCGCGCGGCTGGTGAATGTCTCACCCGATCCGATCGACCAACCATTCCGACCGTTGTACCCCTCGGGCCACCATCCATCGAGGATCGAGAAGTTCAGACCCGCATTCAATGGCGGTTTCATGCCGCTCGTGCCGGATGCCTCCATCGGCCGAATCGGGTTGTTCAGCCAGAGGTCGCACCCCTGTGTCAACTGACGCCCAATGTGCATGTCGTAATTCTCGAGCAGCAGAACCCGGCCGCGGAAGGGTGCCCGCCGCGCGTAGCTCTGAACGCGGCGGACGAACTCATGACCTGCGGTGTCCTGCGGGTGCGCCTTTCCGGCGAAGATGAGTTGCACGGGACGGTTGGCGTCACCCATGATCTTCGCCAGTCGCTTGACGTCGCGGAAAATGAGCGGAGCGCGCTTGTACAACGCGAATCGCCGCGCGAACCCGATGGTCAGGGCGTTCTCATCGAGCGTCTCGTACAACTCCTGGATCATGGCTGCGTCGCCGCCGTGCGAGAGGATCTGGCGCCGCATCCGCTCACGCAGGAATGCGATCAGCCGTCGGCGCAGGAGTTGTCGCAACGCCCAGATGTCTTCCTTCGGTGCCTTGTCGATCCGCCGCCACCAGTCATCCTCCGGCCCGGCGCCGACCCACTTCGGCTTCAGGTGCCGGTCGTAGAAGGGTCGGGCCTGGTCTGACAGCCAACTCTCGACGTGGATGCCGTTGGTCACGTGGCCGATCGGGACGTCCTTGGCAGAGGCGGCGTTGTAGGTCTTCATCCACATCTGCCGCGAGGTCTCGGCATGGAGCTTCGCCACACCGTTGCAGTGTTCCGAGAGTTTCAGGGCCAGGACGGTCATGCAGAAGGGCTCTTTTCGATCCGACTCATCTTCCCGTCCCAGCGCGAGGAACTCGTCCTTCGTGAGTCCGAGAGCGGAGGCAAAGTGACCGAGATACCTGTTGAACAGCGGCGTCTCGAAGCGATCGTTGCCCTCCGGTACCGGTGTGTGCGTTGTGAAGACGGACGAGCCGCGAACGGTCTCCTGTGCTTCGCTGAAACTCATGCCGGCCTTGATGAGGCGCCGCAGTCGCTCAAGACCGCAGAATGCTGCGTGACCTTCATTCAGGTGGAAGACAGTCGGCTCGATGCCGAGTGCATCGAGCGCGAGGAGTCCACCGATGCCGAGCAGGATTTCCTGCCGGATCCGATCGGTACGGTTTCCACCGTAGAGGTGATGCGTGAGCTTCCGGTCCGCGGGCTTGTTGGCCTTGAGATCTGTATCGAGCAGGAAGAGTTCGATCCGACCGATCGTCGCCTTCCAGATCCTGGCCTTCACTTTCGACTTGCCGATCGGCACCGTGATCGTCTTGCCCGTGTTCGTGACAGGAAGCTGGTCGAAACGGTTTTCCGGGTACAGGACTCGGACCTCGCCGTCGAGTTGGATCTCCTGGCGGTAGTACCCATACTTCCACAGAACGCCAACGCCCACGAGCGGGATGCCCAAGTCGGACGCCGACTTCAGGTGATCTCCCGCAAGGACGCCGAGGCCGCCCGCGTACAGGGGGAGGGACTCATGGAATGCGTACTCCATGCAGAAGTAGGCGACGCGCAGCTTCCTGTCGTTCCCGCGATGGCTGCGCCCGAACCACGTGGCGGATTTCAGGTAGCCGGAGAGGTGCTTCTCAACCACATCCACCCGGTGTGCGAAGTCTGTGTCCGCCAGCAACGCCGCCCGCCGCGAGTCGGCAAGGCGTTGCATCGTTGCGACCGGATTGTGATTGCTCGCCTCCCAGGCGGCCGGATCCAGACCTTCGAACAGGCGGCGGGCATCCGGATTCCAGGTCCACCAGAGATTGTGGGCGATGCACGCGGCCCGGTCGAGGGCGGCGGTCCGGGGGCGCCGGGAGGTTGTCCGTGACATGGTCTTCTCCTGCTCGGAGTGCGCGGCTGAACGACGCCTTCGAGGCGACGAGCGGGGAGTATAGGCGAAACCCGACGTGTTCCAGATGTGATCGACGACCGAGCCCTCGGGGGGGTGGTCTCATGGTGGATTCAGCATCGGTCGCGGGCGCGCGGGTCCGGCGACGGCATGGAACGTGCTGGAGACTTCGGGGAGCAGTTGTGTCCGTAGCCTGCCGCCCAATCGGCGGGTGTCCAGTGAGAGTTGAGTGAGCATGACGACGAGATCGAACGAAGCCGTCGGCGGGGCGACCCCCGCCTCCGGAGAGCGCCCGGGTGGGCCGCTCCTCCCGGTGCTGAAGTTCTTCAGCAGTGTGCCCCTGGGAATCACGCTGATCGTGATCCTCTTCATCTACTCATGGATCGGTTCGGCGGGTCTCTTCTATCCGACGACCTGGCTCATCTTCGACAAGCCGTGGGCCCACTCGATGCCGCGGCAGTGGCGGATGTTCGAGTTGACGGAGTTCGAGTGGTTTCACACGTGGTTCTTCGACCTCGTGATCGCCCTGATCGTGGTCAACGTGACCGTGACGACGCTTCGCCGCATTCCGCTGACCATTCTCAGTGCCGGTGTGTGGTGCATTCATGTCGGCATCGTGGTGCTGTGCCTCGGCAGCGTGGTGTACTTCGGCACCAAGGTCGAGGGTGATGCCCCGGTCATCCGCCGGAACATCGTGGTCGAGATGCCCGGGGCGAATCGGAGTGTGCCGGCGCTGCTGGGCAACCAGATCAACATCAGTGCCGGTCGTGATCAGTACAACCTGGTGGTCGGTGCGATCGATCCCGTACGGCGTATCAGTGCCGGTTCGGACGAGACCGCGTTCTCGGTGACTCTCGATGGTGCCGGGCCTGCGGGCGACTTCAACCTCGAGATCATCGACGGTGAGATCGGGCAGGCTTTCGGCCGCATCGTCCGCGTCGAGTACGGGGGTGAGAGTACGACACTCCCGGTCAGCATCGGCGCTGTCGGTCGAATCGGTGGCGCGGACGGTTACCAGTTGAGCATCTCCGACATTCAGCCCGAGTGGTCTCTGATGACAGGGCCCGATGCCGGCGGGACCGCCTTCGGAGTGGTCGTCAGCGCCCGAAGGGCGAGTGGCCAGACCTTCAATCGCCAGTTGCTTGACGGCTACCCGGAATTCTCGGAGGACTTCCTGCCGGGACGAGGTCGGGTCGTGAAGATCGAGGAGTTCGGCGGAAGCAGCTTCTTCGATGAAGGCATCACGATGTCGCTCGAACGCATCGAGATCCCGGTCCCATTCCGTATGGCGATGACGCCGTCGCCGCAGTCGTACTTCTGGAAGAAGGACAGTTCCGCACTCATGGTGCGTGAACTGGAGCCGGATGAAGACCCGGCGAAGAATGACTGGTGGGGTTACCCCATCAATCACCTCCCGCGCTACAACGACTATGTGGGCCGGCTCGATGAGGTGTGGTTGCCCGAGAGCCTCGGGCTTGAGCCCACACCCTTGAAGATCGACGTCGATGGCGACGAGGGACCACTGGCCGGCACCGATGGTGTGCGCGTCATCGGGTACCTCCGCTACGCGCAACTCAGTGAGCGGGTCGGTGGGGGAGGCAGCCGGCTGGACCCCTTTGCCCGCGTCCGGGTCAGCGATCGCAGCGGCTTCACCGATGAAGCCGAACTCTTCGCGCTCGATCCCGGAGCTCGTCTCAGCCCGAGCGGCGCACTCGGTTTTGACTGGATCCGTTCTGCCAGCGAACTCGAGCGCTATCGACAGGGGCGCTTCAATCGCAGGCTGACCATCGAGACGGCGGGTGTGGCGGGCGAGACCGTTCGGACCACGATCGACGTGACGCCTGAGATGCTCCAGGAGGAGATGCCCTTCACCGAGATCGCCGGTACCTCTGTGGCCTATCGCATCACCGATGCGTTCGACAACCTCGCGATCCCCGGTGGGTCCTTCGTATCCGTCCTTGCCGTCGAACTGAGACTCCCCGATCGGACGATCTCCCGCTGGGTGGCTGACAACCCGGCCCGCACCGTGGACCGTGATCTCTCAGATCCATCCGGACACACGATGAGCGCAGCGGATCCAGTCGTGCGCACGAACTACGAGCCGGGCATCACGGCCCCCGTCATGCTTGTGGCGGGAGGGGGTCAACTCGGTCAGCGCCTCTTCGTCTATGACATTCCGGAGCCCGGAGACCTGCGTGAGATCGAAGTCGAGGTTGGAGAGCCGATTGCACTGACGGAACAGGTCACATTCGAGCTCGCCAGTCTCTTCCAGAACTCATACCGCGAGACACGCCCCGCCATCATTCCCCCGGCAGCCCGCAATCGAGACGCGGACCTCGGGCGCTACAACCAGTGGATCCAGGTGGAGGTCAACGACGGCAATCGTGTCGAGAGACACTGGTTGCCCTTCCATCGGTATTCGTGGCGCGACATCAGGGAAGCGATTCCCGGTATGGGCGGATATCGACCCACCCGCATTCGCCTTTCCGACGGGCGCGTGCTCGAACTGATGTTCAGCCGTGAACGACTCAAGATGCGAGATCCAGTCATCCTCGATCACTTCGACATGATCGCGCACACCGGGGGATACTCCGCCGGAGTCACTCACACCATCCGAGACTGGAAGAGCCACGTCCGATTCCTCACCGAAGACGGACCCTCGGACGTCGAAGTCGTGGCCTCGAACAAGCCCGCCTCCTGGAGAGGACTCTGGTTCTTCCAGAGCTACTGGGATCCACCCCGAGGCGAGACCGATCCCCCGCGCAACGGCCTTTCGTTCACGGGCCTCGGTATCGGCAACCGCCGCGGCGTGTACATCCAGTTGCTGGGTTCATGCATGTCGGTCGCCGGCATGCTTTACGCCTTCTACATCAAGCCGATCATCCGAAGAAAGAGGCGAGAACGGGTGTACGCGGAGGTTGCCGCGGCGAAGGCGGAATCCAGACCGGCTGCAATGCCGGAGGTCGAGGAGGTCACGTCATGAGGCACTTCTTCTCCACGCTCATTCCGATGTTCCTGCTGTTCTGCCTCGCGGCTCCGCGCGTGCACGGCGAGGCAGCGCCCGCCCCGTCATTTGCTGACGCGGTGGACCTGTCGCCGCTGGATCGTGTGGCGGTGCAGTGGGAGGGGCGCATCAAGTCCTTCTACGCGATGGCCCGGGATACGATGGGCATCGTGACGGGGCCGCGGGGGCTTGAGGGTCAGTCCCAGGTCTTCACGTACCTCGACCTGATGTTCCGCCCCGGCCAATATCAGGACCGGCCGCTCGTCTACCTGAAGAACAAGCCGATGCGGATCGGCCTCTCAGAGGTGCTCCTCAGTGATGGTGCCGTGACCGAGGAGGAGGCTGCTGTGCTTCGCAAGCGCGGTCAGTTCTCCCTCACGGATCTGTCGCACCCCGACGTGGCGTCGGAAATGGAGAAGTACCGGCGGGACCTGATGAAGACCGCCAAGTTCGTCAACATGGCGCGGTTCGCCGTCGCGCTGACGAATCCCCCCGAACTCATGGCTCGGATGTGCGTGCTGCCTCCGACGGGTGCCGATGAGAGCGACCGGTGGCACAGCGTGGGGGAACTTGATCAGCCGGCCATGCTCCTGCCCATCGATCCGGAGATTCGCGAACCGCTGCGCGAGCACTGGCGGAATCTGAAGGCCGCATGGCAGAGGGAAGACGCGCCGGCAGTCAACGCGGAACTCGCAGCCTTCTGCGATCTCCTGCCGCAGATCGAACCGTCCGTCTATCCGAGCCAGAAGAGGCTGGGCTGGGAGAGTTGGTACTTCAGGGCCGGGAGCATGACGTGGGGCTGGCTCATCTACCTGCTGGCCACCATGTTCCTGCTCGGCGGTGTCGTCTATCGATGGCGAACGGCGCGCTGGATCGGACTGAGCGTCTTCCTCGGTGCATTCGGTGTCCACACTGCGGCGATCATGCTGCGCTGGTGGGTCTCGGGTCGCTGGCCGAATTCGAACATGTTCGAAGCCGTGACGACTGCGGTGTGGTTTGGTGCGCTGCTTGCTCTGGGGCTGGAGTGGGCTGCCCGTCGCTCATCGATGCGCAACCTCTTTGCCTTGACGGCTGCGTGCGCTTCGATGGCCGCGCTGATGGCGGCCCGTTACCTCCCGCAACTGGATCCTTCGATCGGCAACATGATGCCGATCCTCCACGACATCTGGCTGTACATCCACACCAACGTGATCATCGCGAGTTACGCCGTGATCGCGATGGCCTCGGTGACCGGTGCGCTCTACTTGCTCTATCGACTCTTCGGCGGCAAGGCGGACTACGCTCGTGTCGGCGGTGCCGCGGTGCTGTTCGAGTCGGGCAAGCGAGGGCTGAATGAGTCCCGCCGCGCCTCACCTGCGGAGGTGTTCGACGGCGCCACGATGATCCTGATGGAACTGGCGGTCGTGATGCTGTGGGCCGGGCTGATCATGGGCGCGATCTGGGCGGATCACTCGTGGGGGCGGCCGTGGGGCTGGGATCCCAAGGAGGTCTTTGCCCTGAACACCTTCCTGATCTTCCTCGTGCTCGTGCATGTGCGGCTGAAGGTGAAGGACAAGGGCCTGTGGACAGCGGTCCTTGCGATCCTCGGCTGTGCGGTGATGCTCTTCAACTGGATCGTGATCAACTTCATCATCACGGGTCTGCACAGCTACGCCTGAGCGCGGATTCCCGGCTCACCTTGCGCATCTCTTGCGCACGTGGATGTGTGACTTCGTCTCCTTTCCTTCGGCGGCGGTTGATTCCCCCGGCAACTGCGCGATAATTGTCATCCCCCGAGAGACGGGGGATCCTGAGCTCACCCCTGAAGGAGACCGCCGTGGACGATACGACCAGCGGCAACAACGACAACAACGACTTCGACCGCGTTGTGACGCGCGTGGTCCGCTGGGTCGAGGGACGACTGCGCGACGGGCAGGCGGCGAATCCGAACTGGGATTCCAACATCGAATCGTGGAGCGCCCAGGATCCCGATGGCGATCACGAAGCACCGCCCATCCTTCTCGGCGAACTCATGACGCGCCTGACCGACCCCACGTACGGCGGTTTCCCCCCCGGCGCCTTCGGACTCCGCAAGCCCGGCAACCTGTCGCAGGGCATCAGTTCGGGGCAGGTCATTCGGTTCGAGTGGGAAGCGTCGTCGAACGTCTACTACTACGAATTCGAACTCAGCCTCGATCCCCAGTTCATCCAGCCGCCCGTGCACAAGTCGGATGAGATCGCACACCTGCTCGATCTGCCCGCCAACACGCTTGAGCCGAAGAAGCAGTACTTCTGGCGCGTGATCGCCAAGAACAGCAAGGGCAAGGCCGCCGGTACCGGCAACCCCTTCAGCTTCGTGACCAATTCCTAGGGTCGGCCAGTCTGCGCTGCAGTCGGAACTGAGAACAGCGCCACGAGACGCGGCGGAGCGGAAACGCCTCAGGCTCCCCGCCGAAGGCAATCACCCGATCCCTGCCCCTACTCCCCGCTCCCCAGCATCGACCGCCATTGCGTGGCCTTCTCATCGCGGCCCCACGCCTCGTAGAGACGCACGGCTGTTTCGATGACCGCCTTGCGGCGTGCCGTCATCTGCGTCTCCGAGATCGCGCGCCAGGACTGGTTCAGTTGACGCTCCGCATCGGCCCACCGTTCCAGATCGGTGAGCGACTCGACAAGGCGCATGCGCGCCACGCCGACGATCCATCCCGGCGTCTCCGGGTTGCTCTCATAGATCGCCAGCGCCTTGCGGAATGTCGACTCGGCAGCCTCGGCTCGCTGCGATGCGAGTTCGATCTGTCCCTGGGTCAGCATCGTTCCTGCGACGTACTCGTGATTGGCGCCGTAGCGCAGCCGGTAGATCCGCAAGGCTTCGCCGGTGAGGTCGGCCGCGATCTCGAGATCCTCGGGTGCGCCCTTCTCACTCGTGGTGCGCTTCAGCAGCGCCTGCGCGTTGGTCAGGTAAGTACGGGCCAGCCGCGGGCTCAGTGGATCGAGATCCTTCTGGATGGCAAGCGATCGCTGCACGGATTCGAGCGCATCAGCGAAGCGCCCATCCTCGGTCTGCACCTCTGCAAGGCGACTCAGGACCACACCGATTCGTGCATCGGCATCACCGAAGTCCTCAACCCACAGGTCCAGCGCCTGCTTCAGTACCGCTTCCGCCTGCTTCGGACGGCCCAGCGCCCGGGCGACGTCAGCCTGCTCGATGAACACTTCACCCAGTTGCGTGCGAAGGTCGCCGCGGCGGAAGAGTTGCTCAGCTTCGTCAAGCAGTTTCGTTGCCTCGTCGAGTTGCCCCTGCTTGCGCAGTGTCATCGCCCTTCCGAAGAGGACGTTGCCATCCCGGTCGGCGTGTGCCCCCGGGATCTGGTCGAGTATGCGCTCGCACGTCTCAAAGTGTGCCATCGCTTCAGCGAATCGTCCCTGCCGGAACCGCAGGTATCCGAGTCGCAATTCCGCTTCTTCCGTCTGAAGCGAGTTCGTCCCGTACAAGCGCTGATACAGCGTCTGTGCCCGCTCCAGCATCTGCTCGCTGTTCTCAAGGTCACCCAACTGGTACAGCGTCCGACCGATCTTGAGGCGCACCTCGGCTTCCGCATCGGGATGATCGTCGAGTTCGGGGAGTGTCTTGTCGGCAATGGCGAGCATGCGGTCGCGCAGGCTGCCTTCGCCGGCAACCACGCTGTCCGTCAGTGCATCCACGATCTCGCTCATGCCGCTCGCCTTGCGGCTGGCACTCTCCGACTCGCGCCCCGCCTGCATCGCGAATGCCACCGAAACAGCCGTCGCCGCCACGAGCACCAGAGCCACCATCGCGCCGACCACAACGCCGGTGCGATGACGTCGAAAGAACTTACCCACGAGGTAGCGCCTGGATTCCGGATGCGCTTTCAAGGGGCGACCGTCGAGGTAGGCGCGGATGTCTTCGGCAAGTGCCGCAGCCGATTGATATCGGCGCGTGCGGTCCTTGCGCATCGCCATCTGGGGGATCAGTTGCAGGTCGCGGCGCAGTTCGCGCGAGAGAGAGTCGATGTGCGTCGCGCGGCGCTTCGCCACCCTGCCCGCCCGGTCGCCCAGTGTCGTGAGCCTGCGGCTCGGGCTCGGCGGGTCGACCGTGCGGATCATCTCCTGAATCTGCGGCAGACTTGCGGTCCCCCACGTTCCCTTGTCAAAGGGCATGACGCCCGTCAGTAACTCGTAGAGCACCGCGCCCAGCGCGTACACATCGGCGCGGACATCGACATCGTCCGCCGCTTCGCTCGCCTGCTCGGGAGACATGTACTCCAGGGTTCCGATCAACTGCTGGCGACGCGTGTGAACCGCCTCGTCGGTGAGAGGCTGAGAAAGCGCCTTCGCAACACCGAAGTCAATGATCCGCGGCCGCGGCTCGCCATCCTCATCCGAGACGAGAATGTTCGCAGGCTTCAGGTCGCGATGGATGATGCCCTTCTGATGGGCATGGTGCACGCCGTCGCAGATCTGCGCGAAGAGTTCGAGGCGTCGTCGGACGGTCAGTTGATTCGCATCACAGTAGACCGTGAGAGGCGTCCCCCGGACGTACTCCATCGCGAAGTAGGGACGTCCTTTCTCCGAGACACCGGCATCGAAAATACTCGCGATCGCCGGGTGGCTCATCATCGCGAGCGCCTGCCTCTCGATGTTGAAACGAGCAAGCACCTCGCGGGAATCCATGCCCGGCTTCACCACCTTGAGCGCCACGCGCCGTTGAACGGGCTCACGCTGCTCAGCGAGGTAGACAAGACCGAAACCGCCCTCTCCCAGTTCTTCGAGGATGCGGAACGGTCCGATCAGGTCGGGCGTCTCCTCCTCGGGAGCGGCTCCGGTATAAAAGAGGCCCGAATCATCAGAGTTGGCGTCCATGCCGGAACTGCCGCCGGCACGCACACCACCCATGCCGGAACTGTCCCATGCACCGGTGGGTCCGAAGCCTGGTTCGTATTGGTCACCCATGATCGAACTCCGCCCCGACATCAACATCGGTTCGACCCGGAAGAGATGGACACATCCTAACGCCGCGGACCGTTGAGTGTCGCGGGTGCCCTGACATCCCGCCCGCTGTCGGCGGGAGCGTCAACGCGGTACCATGCCCCGGATGAGTCCCTTGCTTCGCATGACCAACTCGTTGCGGCTGCCGCTGCTGCTCTTCAGTATCCCCTATACCTACCTCTGGCTGGAACAGGCGCCGGGTATCGGCTGGGCTGTTGCCATGGCACACGCCGCGTTGCTCCTCTTCTACGCCACGCACTTTGATCTTGCCGTGCTGCGCACCGGCGATGAGCCTCGGCTCTCGCTCACGCGCGAACGCGAAGCCCACTCTCCGGGGATCATCGAGCCCGCACGCCTTTTCATCGGGCTGATCGCGGGCGTCTGCTCGATCGTGCTGCTCTTCTTTGACTGGAGACTTGGGGTCATCGGCGTCGGCGCCCTTGGGCTGATACTCCTGCTGACGCGGGGCCTTCGGAGTGCGAATGCCCGTCGCAAGTTCATCTTTGCCGAACTGATCTGGCCTCTCGTCGTGCTCATTGCGCCGATGTGGTTCGTCAGTTCGACGTCCTGGCATGCCGCGCCCGCAGAACCGGATGTTGTTGCAACGAATCCGGTTCACGCTGTCATCATGCCAGTCGCCGACGAACCCGTTGCTGAGGACGAGCCTGTAGCCGACGCACCGGAGGATGCCGAGCCGACGGAGCAGCCAGACGACGAGGCCGAGCGCGC
The DNA here is from genome assembly GCA_030432255.1 of Phycisphaerae bacterium. Taxonomy (GTDB): domain Bacteria; phylum Planctomycetota; class Phycisphaerae; order Phycisphaerales; family UBA1924; genus JAUIHS01. The sequence goes on along the minus strand of JAUIHS010000010.1, from coordinate 50,322 downwards.
CGTGGTCCCGGTCTCCGAACCACTGTCCGATTCGGTCATCGGTGCCACCTGGATCGGTGCGACGCTGCTGAGCGCTTACATTGCTCTCTGCCTGCTGCGCGACGAAATCCCCGATCGGTCGCTGGGGCTTCGAACCATCGCGACCTCCGCCGGCCGTGCCGGTGCCCTCGCGTGGATCCTGCTGATGATGACCGCCGGAATCCTGATCGCTGCGTGGGGTGGCCAGACGCATTGGCACTGGCTGCTGACCCCGACGCTCGCCATCACGGCCATGGCTGTACTTCTGCTGCTCGCTCAACGGATGGATGACCACGCGGTTTGCATGCTCTGGGCGGGCCACACCGTCGCCGCGGTGATCATGCTGGCATCCGTACCGGTACCGGTCTGACGTTGGCATCCGCTCCATATTCGAATAGAGATGCGGAGGGGTCGTCGGCGCGAGCGCTTTCGATGATCAGCCCCGCAAACGCTGGACCGCCCGGGTGGTGATCTCCTCGAGTCGACGGACCCGATAGCGTTCGTCAGCCATATCGGCCCGTCCCGGTTTGACGTCCGGACGAGGCACGATCGCGCTCTGCGGCGCCTCATCCGCCCGCAGACCGCCCGCCGCCGGGATCAGTCGTCCCTGGATACGGGTGTCAATCCGGCCGGGCGCATGGACCTCTTCCAGGTCTTCCGGGATGCCACCCACGTAGAAGACCGTGTTCGGCGGGATGACGGGCACCGGCCCGTACCACGTCGGGACGTAATGCGAACGATCGAAGACCGCCACCAGTCCGCCCTGTCGCCGCATGAGTTGGCCCGGTTGGCCGGGGACCGCGTAGACACGCTCAAACTCCGCGTCCTGCCGCAGATCCACTTCATAATCCACGAGCCTCAGGCTTGTCGCGAGCGGATCCACATCGCTGATCGTCTGGTCCATCTGCTGCGCACCATCACCCGAGCGGGCGGCGGCAGGGGATGCCGAAAGTGCCAGCGCACCGAACAACGCGATGTGGCGATACGGAACTCTCATCTCTCCATTATGCCACTTCGTCCGCCGGAAGGGCAGAGTTTGCCCGGATCTTCAGATTTCAGGCAGCCTGCGTTCCCGCCACACCGTCACGCGTCACATAAAATAGACGGTTCGTGATCGGGTAGGGGAGCCGCGCGAAATCGATGTCGATCCGGCCCTGCAACTTACTGATGAACGGCTCAGGCGCTGTGCTCATCGCCAGCAGCATGTCCCTCGACGGGGTGGCGACAAAGAAGTCGCCGCCAAGCCGCGGCGCGAGATCCAGGAAGAGGCCAGTCAGCAGCAGACGCGATGCGTCGTAGCCGTCCTGCTCGGTGAGGATCATCGCGCGGCCACCATCGTCAGTTGTCACCACCCGGAAGTTCAACTCGGGTGCGTACCGACGCAGGTTCTCCCGCGCAATCTGGTCGAGTTCCTCGACATCCACGCCCCAGCGCAACATCTGCTCGGTGGTGATGCTCACCGTCATCTGCGGCATGTCCAGCACGTACACAATCGAGGTGTCATTGACGTACGGCAGGTGGGCCACCTGCTCCGGGGCCAGGTGATCAAAGATCGAATCGGGCTGAATCCGAGGCATCACCCGGGCGCGAGCCAGTGACCACGGCATCGCCGCGGTTGATAGCGCCTCTTCATCAAAGAGATGATCCAGGTACTGTTCGACGATCTCCACCCCGCGAGATGGATCCGTGGCGACCAGGCGACGGAGGTTCTCGAGGTCCAGACGCCGACCATCGATCAGCAATTCCGTGATCCCGGCCGTCTCGATCGGAAGGTCAGGCATCATCCGCCCCAGGATGACGGCGACCTGTTCGGCGAAGGCTTCGGGTTCATCGGGCATGTGCGGCATATCGGTACCTCTGGCATCAGATTCCGGACCCGGGGAGGACACTCGCCTTTATCGACCGGTACAACCGCCCCCTCGAACCAAAAGTGACACCGATATCGACCCCGCCCGACAACCGTCGCGCTCCACACCGCGATATCCTGTGGGCATGACGCGCACATGCACCATTACGGGTCCGGATAATGCGATTCAGGTCGGCGGGGCCGCCCCTTTGGTGGTTATCGCAGGCCCCTGCGTCCTGGAGGAACCCGGTACGCAGGACCTGATCGCGCAGACACTGCGCGATGTCTGTGTCGAGAATGGCATCCAACTGGTCTTCAAGGCCAGCTTCGACAAGGCCAATCGCACGTCCATCACCTCACCGAGGGGACCGGGCATCGAAGAAGGGCTCGACGAACTCAGCCGCATCCGCGATACCTATCGACTCCCGGTGACCACCGACGTACATGAGCCGGCACAGGCGCGGGCCGCCGCGGCGGTCGTCGACATCCTCCAGATCCCGGCCTTCCTCTGTCGGCAGACTGATCTTCTGCTTGCGGCAGGAGAGGCGGCTGCGGACCGGGATTGTGTCGTCAACGTGAAGAAGGGGCAGTTCGTTTCCCCTCGCGAAATGGCAGGACCGGTCGGAAAGCTCGTTGACGCCGGATGTCGGCAGATCATGCTGACCGAGCGCGGGACGTTCTTCGGATACCACCGCCTGGTGACGGACTTCATCGGGCTGGGGGACATGATGGAACTCGAAGCCGGTGGTGTGGAACCACCTGTCTGCTTTGATTGCACGCACTCCGCCCAGTTGCCCGGTGCCTCGTCAACGACCGGGGGTCGCCGCGAGCGGATTCCGCTGCTGGCGCGTGCTGCCGTCGCGGCGGGTGTTCCGGCGGTCTTCATGGAGTGCCACCCAGATCCGGAATCCAGCCGCAGTGACGCCGGCACCATCCTTCCGCTTGCGGAGGTCCCGGAATTGGTGCGTTCTCTGGCTGCGATCCACCGCGTGGTCCGATCTCCCGTTGCAGCCCCGTGAGCCGGGTGTTTTTCTGGCAACCGAACACGTGGGGCGCTAGACTGGTGTTGTTATGAAGAGCAAGTGTGATCGGTGCGGCTGCGAAGCGACCGTGCATGAAACCCTCATCAAGAATGGCGAGCTCATCGAGAAGCACCTGTGCGCCGACTGTGCGCAGGATGAGGGTATCCCGTCGCAGGCCCACCCATCCATCAACGAACTCATTACCAATTACACCATTGCCCAGAGTGGCGGTGTCATGTCCGCCAAGCCGGGGCTTGAGTGTGAGAACTGTGGCATGAAGTACGGGCAGTTCCGCAAGCACGGTCTGCTGGGTTGTCCGGAGTGTTACGCGTCCTTCGAGTCTCAGATCGGGCCGCTCATCGAGCGTGCACATGAAGGAGCGACTCACCACGTAGGCAAGCGACCTCGACGTGCCGGCGGTGCGGTTGATCGCGAGCGGCGCATCACGGCGTTGCGCAAGCAACTGCAGGATGCCATTGATGCCGAGCAGTACGAGAAGGCGGCCGTCCTGCGCGATCAGCTTCTCGATGTCGAGGACCCCAGCGACCCGCAGCATGGATGATGCGAGAGACGCACGATGAGCGGAATGACACCTGGCGCCGGCGCTGAATGGCTCAAGAATGAGGGCTTCTGCTGCGACGTCGTCATGTCGTCACGGGTGAGGCTGGCGCGCAACTTCGCCGGATATCCCTTCGTCAACAAGGCTCGACGCGACGATCGTGTTCAGATCATGCGAGTCGCCGAACGACACATCCTCGGTGCCGGGCTCGCACCGGAAATGCTCTGGGTGGACATGGGCGAACTCCCCGAGATCGAGCGACTGGTGCTCGTCGAGCGCCACCTCATCTCGACGCAGCACGCCAAGGGTGATGAGCCTCGCGGCCTCGCGGTCTCCAGCCCGGATGAGCGCATCGCCATCATGGTCAACGAAGAGGATCACCTGCGCATCCAGTACATGCGGAGCGGACTGTCGCTCACGGATGTGTTTCGTGAGATCAACGACATCGACGACCGCATCGAGTCGCATATTGACTACGCGTTCTCGCCCCGATTCGGCTACCTGACGGCGTGCCCGACGAATGTCGGCACCGGGATCCGCGTCTCAGTCATGGTGCACCTGCCAGCGCTCAAGCTGTCTGGAGAACTCGAGAAGGTCCGTCGCTCCGCCCGGGCCATGAACCTCGCGATCCGCGGCTTCTATGGCGAAGGCTCAGAAGCGGCCGGCGATTTCTTCCAGATCTCCAACCAGACCACCCTCGGCAAATCCGAGGAGCAGATCGTCACGGAGTTCGAGCAGGAACGGATCAGGGGGATCATTCAGTACGAGCGGCATGCCCGCTCCCGCCTCCTGGAGAAGCGGCGCGTCATGCTGGAGGACAAGGTCTTCCGAGCTCTTGGCACCCTCCGCCACGCTCGCCTGCTCCGGGCCGAGGAGGCCTTCGAACTGCTGAGCTACGTCAGGCTCGGCATTTCCACCGGGCTGATCGACCTGCCGATGGAGACCGTGAATCGACTGGTTCTGCTCTGTCAGCCGGCGCACCTTCAGAAGGTGCAGCGGAAGGACCTTTCACAGTCGCGCCGCCGCATCGAGCGTGCATCGCTGGTGCGACAGCATTTCGAGCAGGCTTCATCCTGATCCATGCCATCTTCCGGGGAACACGACAGCAGCAGTGCGTTCGTCTGGCCTCCGCAGCCTGAGGCGGCGCCGGGCCGCGGTCCCGAGGTCACTGTCGCTCCGGCGACTGAGGCGCTCGAGAGCGCTCGTGCTCGTGTACGGGCGGGTTGGATTGACTTCGAGCGGACATGGCTGGATCCGGTTGCCGAGCCATTGGAGCGTCGGATCGAGGCGTGCGGCTGGCATCCGGACACTCCGGGCACGGCCTGCGATCGATGTGGAGCGACCATCGGCCCCTTCGAGGTGGGGGAGTTCGGGTGCACGTCGTGTCGGGGTCGTCGGCTCCCGTGGCAGCGTCTGGTGCGTCTCGGCGCATATGAGCCGCCGCTTTCGGAGTGGATCCAGGAGATCAAGTTCACGCGTTGGCGCCACCTGGGGCTGCAACTGGGTGGCCGACTGGGCGGCCGGGTCATGGATGCCGGGATCGACGCGGGGGAGGCGTCGGGGCATGGGCCGTGGTGCGTCGTGCCCGTGGCGAGTTCATGGCGGCGGCGGATGGGGCGGGGGATTGATCACGCGGCGATCCTGGGCCTGGGAGTCGCGAAGGCCCTTGACATGCCGGTGGTCCAGGGCTTGCGGCGTCGTCACCGGCCGAGTCAGCGTGCCGTTCCGGTGAGTCAGCGGCGTGGGAACGTGTCGGGTGCGTTCCGGGGCCGGCGCGTGGTGGCGGGGCGAAGCGTGTTGCTGGTGGATGATGTGACGACGACGGGAGCGACGATCCGCGCGGCGAGTCGGGAGTTGCGGCGCATGGGTGCGGAGCGGATCTGGGTGGCGGTGCTGGCGGTGGCCGAGTCGTGAAGGCGGGGTGGATTTGGGCGTTTGCTGTGGATAACCTGATAGTTGGTGGGTCGATCAGGCCTGAAATCAAGCCCAAAAGGGCGTTCGTCACGAAGTCACTGCTTTTTTGTGGAATCACCACGACTGGTCAGGTTGACTTCGGTCAGGAATTGATTAACCTTCTTGGCCCGTCGCAGCCAGCGGCTCACACGAGCTTCACGGCCTGACGGAGCTGGAAAACGCGAGACGCGTGGAACAGCAGCCTCTTTGACAAGTGAACGGTTGGGAGTCGCGAGGATGTGCCGCGGCAGCACAGGTCACACGCCTGCACCCTACCCGGGTGAGCTGCTTTGCGGGATACATCTCATAGGTGAGTCAAGGGTTTCACAGCCCTTTGGCTCGTCTCACATTCTCGTGTGCTTCTTATGGATAGAGAATGTGAGCAAACCCAATTTTCCATTTGGTTCAGCCAACCATATGGCTCCGGTTGAGTGCGAGGCCTCGGTCACGCCATCAACCGGAGAGACCGCTGACTCACGCGAGTGAGTTGGTATATACAGGCAAACCTTCATCGAAGTCATTCCATGAGACCTTCGGGTCTGATGGGACAACGATATTCAATTGAAGAGTTTGATCCTGGCTCAGATTGAACGCTGGCGGCATGGCTAAAACATGCAAGTCGAAGGAGAAATCACCTTCGGGTGATGGACACTGGCGTAAGGGCGAGTAATGCATTCGAATGTACCCCGAGGTGGGGGATAGCCTGGAGAAATTCAGGGTAATACCCCATGTCCTCTACGGAGAAAAGATTTATCGCCTTGGGAGCAGCGAATGTCCTATCAGGTTGTTGGTGAGGTAATGGCTCACCAAGCCAGAGACGGGTAGCGGGTGTGAGAGCATGACCCGCCGCATCGGGACTGAGACACTGCCCGGACTCCTACGGGAGGCTGCAGTAACGAATATTCCGCAATGCGCGAAAGCGTGACGGAGCAATGCCGCGTGCAGGATGAAGCGGTTTCGCCGTGTAAACTGCTGTCAGGATCCAGGAAGAACTGACCAGATCCAGAGGAAGGACCGGCTAATCTCGTGCCAGCAGCCGCGGTAAGACGAGAGGTCCGAGCGTTAATCAGAATCACTGGGCTTAAAGGGTGCGCAGGCGGATTGGTAGGTGTGCTGTGAAATCCCTCGGCTCAACCGAGGAATTGCGGTGCAAACCCCCAATCTTGAGGCAGGCAGAGGTCGTCGGAACGTTCGGTGGAGCGGTGAAATGCGTAGATATCGAACGGAACGCCAAAGGGGTAGCCAGGCGACTGGGCCTGACCTGACGCTCAGGCACGAAAGCGTGGGGATCAAACAGGATTAGATACCCTGGTAGTCCACGCCGTAAACGATGTGCACTAGATCGATGCAGCTCTGACGCTGTGTCGGCCGTAGAGAAATCATTAAGTGCACCGCCTGGGGAGTACGGTCGCAAGGCTAAAACTCAAAGGAATTGACGGGGGCTCACACAAGCGGTGGAGCATGTTGCTTAATTCGAAGCAACGCGAAGAACCTTACCAGGGTTTGACATGCACGGATTAGCTCTTGGAAACATGAGTAACGCCCTCGGGTGGAACGTGCACAGGTGCTGCATGGCTGTCGTCAGCTCGTGCTGTGAAGTGTCGGGTTAAGTCCCTTAACGAGCGCAACCCCTATCGCTAGTTGCCAGCGTGTCATGGCGGGGACTCTAGCGAGACTGCCGGTGTCAAACCGGAGGAAGGTGGGGATGACGTCAAGTCCTCATGGCCCTTATGTCCTGGGTGGCAAACGTGCTACAATGGTACGGACAAAGCGACGCGATATCGCGAGATGGAGCAAATCGCAAAAACCGTGCCCCAGTTCGGATTGCAGTCTGCAACTCGACTGCATGAAGTTGGAATCGCTAGTAATCGCGGATCAGCCATGCCGCGGTGAATACGTTCCTGAGCCTTGTACACACCGCCCGTCAAGTCATGGAAGCTGGGAGCGCCCGAAGTCGCCATATTTCAATGGTGCCCACGGCGAGTTCGGTGACTGGGACTAAGTCGTAACAAGGTAGCCGTAGGAGAACCTGCGGCTGGATCACCTCCTTTCTAAGGGATTTCCTTAGACCGACCCGTGTCGACGATATGACCCGGCATTCCGCCAGGTCACAACCACGTCGGCCGGACAGTGATGTCCAGTCGGATCGTCAGCGCAATCTCGTCCGCTCCGGCGGATAAACGCACGGCGACGTGCGTTGAAGACCCCCAACCGTTCCTGATATACACAAGCAGCCCCGGTCATCTCGATCGGGGCTGTTTGCGTTTTTGAGGGTTGGGGTACGGGGTGCGAGGAGCGGGGTGGGGGTAGCGGGGGCGCGGTGTTGTGCGTCCCGGGGCCTTCTGGATCCGACACGTCACCCGTCAGCGCACGCCGTACGCTCAAGGAGTGACAACGACTATCCCCGATCCTGTCTTCGCAGTCCTCATGCCGGCACTCGGCATCATGCTGGTCGCCATGCCACTCTGCCAGGCGTCCATCGAAGTGCCCAGTACACTGCGGGAGTACTTCGCCTCCCGAGTGTCGCGGCTCGCCGCCGCCATCGGCGTGCTGATGGGCGTGAGCCTGCACGCCGCGAACCAGGTGCTCGGACTCGACGCGGGATGGGGTCAGCCCATGTTCGCAGCCTGGGCCGGCTACTGGATCTCGATGGGCCTTCTGATCAGTTTGTGCCTGCCTTCGATGCGAGGGCGATACGGCTACACCATCCCGGCCCACCGCATCCGTTATCCTCGCGCCGGAATGATGACGCCGCATCTCTCGATCATCCGCGTTCCGAGCACGCACCTCCCGTTTCTGCTCGACCACGATCAACTCGGTCGCCTGCTCCAAGCCCGCATCCCCGATGACTGGCCGCCGGAGTTCATCGACGAGTCCACGATCGCCTACGTCGCAGAAGCCCTCGCCGGTTGCGGCGATTCACGCTGGTGGATGTACCTCCTCGTCACGCGCGACGATCCGACCCTCGTCGGGACCTGCGGCTACAAAGGCCCGCCTTCCGAAGGCACCGTCGAAATCGGCTACAGCGTCATCCCGTCCCGGCAACGCAACGGTTACGCCACCGAAGCCGCCCACGCCCTCACGCGGCAGGCCCTCAAAGCCCCCCAGGTCGCCGCCGTCCGGGCCGAAACCATCGCCTCACGCCCCGCCTCCATCCGCGTCCTTGAGAAGTGCGGCTACTACCAGATCGCTACCCGCCCCGAACCGGAGCTCGGTGAAGACGTGCTGGTGTTCGAATGCACAGAGATCGAATGATCCGCCTCTGGAGCGGCAGCTCGTCAAGCCACCGCCGAAGGCGCTCATTCCCCGATGCCTGATGCCTGATGCCGAGTGCCCACGCAAAAACGCCGACGCAGAGCGTCGGCGTTCTTTGCAATGGGCGCGACAGGATTCGAACCTGTGAAGGCTATGCCATCAGATTTACAGTCTGACCCGTTTGTCCACTTCGGTACACGCCCGAGTCCAACGAAGCCTTCCGGCGACGCTGAGCCGCAAAATGTAACCGTTTACCCACCCCGCGGCAACGGCGGAACAGCCCCTTTTCGTCTCAATCCCTGAGCCGGGAAGCCTCCCCGCGTTGCCTCGACCGGTCGGCCTGCTACGATGCCTCGGGGTTCCGGCCCGCGCGAGCGGGCGGGGTGACGTTCCAAACCACAAGAGAGGATCCAACTCATGAACGCATGGTTGAAGCCGCTGACGCGCGCGACCGCCGGACTCGCCCTTGCCGGGCTGACCGCCGCGGCGACCTTTGGTGCCGATGTCGAGCCCAAGGAGGGCATGTTGTACGTCGAAATGAAGACGAATATGGGCACGATGCTCATCGAACTCGACGAGGTCCACGCACCGAAGTCGGTCGAGAACTTCATGACCTACGTCGAGGATGAGTTCTACGACGGCACGGTCATCCACCGGGTCATGCCGCAGTTCGTGATCCAGGGCGGCGGCTTCGACACCGAAATGACGCCGAAGGAGAGCCGCGACCCGATCGAGAACGAATGGCAGAACGGGCTGAAGAACGATCGCGGCACGATTGCGATGGCCCGTATGACGAATCCGCGCAATGCGGATGGTGAGTACGAACCGACGCCGAGTGCCACATCGCAGTTCTACATCAACCTGAAGGACAATGACGTCCTCAATGCACCTCGTGACGGCGAGGCGTACGCGGTCTTCGGCCGCGTGGTCGCAGGGCTTGAGACCGCCGAGTACATCAAGCAGATTCCGACGGGTGTGAACCCGAAGATCCGCCAGCCCGATTGTCCTCGGGTCCCGGTGGTCATCGAGACGGTCCGCGAAGTGGAGCCCGAACAGCTCAGCGAAGCGGCGGATCGTGCAGAGGCCAGCGTCGAGCGCGGGAAGGCCCGACTCGCGGAGATCGCGGAAGAATTGAAGCGAGCCGCGGCCGGCGAGTGGGACGCATGGCGAGAGAACATCGCGAAGTCGGTGGCGACGGAGCAGGCTGAGATCACCGAGAAGCTGGAGTCTGAGGAAGATCAGATCAACAAGGTTCTCGAGCCGTACGGCAAGACGCTGGCGGACGCGAAGGTGAGCCCGACCGGCCTGCGGTACATCGACCTGAAGCAGGGTGATGGCGACCCGGTCTCGCTGCAGAGTGCCGTTCAGTTGCACTACACGGGCTGGCTGGCGAACGGCAACAAGTTCGATTCCTCGCGAGATCGCGGCCAGCCGATCCAGCTTCGGATCACGCAGTTCATCAAGGGTTGGTCTGAGGGTGTGGGTGCGATGCAGGTGGGCGGTCAGCGTCTGCTGATCATCCCTTACCAGTTGGCGTATGGTAAGGCTGGCCGTCAGTCGATCCCGCCGGAGGCGACGCTGATCTTCGATGCGGAGCTTCTCGGGGTCCAGTAAGCGGCATCGAGTTGTCGCGCCATCCGCCCAAATTTGTTACTCCGGGTCGTTTTGGGTTTTGTTTGAGAGAGTCGCTGTTATTCTCTACGTGTGTCCGCAGGGGCGGGGCTTTGCGGGTTGCTATTTGAGTGATCAACTGGAGAGACTGATGAGGCATCAGATTGTTGTGCATACGCTCGCCATCGGTGCCGGCCTTGCGGCCGCCACCACCACGCTCGGCGAGGGTCGGATGGAGTTTCAGGGTCCTGACTATGGCCTGAATGGAGAAATGTCAGAGCAGTTCATCTGGGAGAACGGAATTCGCAACCTTGCGATGCCCGGCACCCAGGAGCATCCGGACGATGCGACTCGCGGCGGCACCCCCGGTGCGGGCGACGTGGCCTGGTGCGAACTGTACGACTTCATCCAGTTTGGCCGCACGGGTGACGTCATCGGCATGTCAATCGCTTCGACGTCGTACAACGTCGGTGATGGCGATGTGATGTGGTTCCCGATCCCGAACTCGGCTCATCCGTTCATCGTTTCGAACCTGTACCGCGTCATGGACGGCCGCATCATGCAGGTCGGCCAGTCCTGGTGCAAGCACGGCTTCTACGCTCTCGGCAACAGCCAGTGCGAGGGTCACTGCTCCTACGAGCCGGGTCACAGCCAGGGCAACTGGCTTGGCCAGCGCTGCACGGACACCTACTGGTCCGCGTTGAATGCCGATCAGGGCGGTCTCGGCCCGCGTTACGAGATCAACGGCTGGAACGGCGACTGGTCCTACACCGGTTCCGTCCTGCAGGTGGGCGGCAGCACGCCGACCAACGGTGGTCGTTACCGCCGCATGCAGGTGCGCGATGCTGACCTGGACCAGGGCACGTGGGGCGATGCGACGTACTACGTCGAGGGCTACTACCTTGTCAGCGACGATCACGCCAACATCCTGAACAACTTCGCGCACAAGGAAGTGCAGTCGGTCAGCGGTTCCGCCGGCAGCAACTGGAGCATGCCGGTTTCCGGTTTCAGTACCGCTCCGTTGTACGGTCCCGCGATCTTCCGGTGGCCGGGCACGCTGACGAACTTCGCCCAGGAGTTCCCGATCAACAAGGACACGTCCCCCGACGGGCGGGCCATGTTGAAGACCAACAACTGGGACAACGGCGACGGCACCTGGCACTACGAGTTCGTGATCTTCAACATCGACATGGATCGCATGGTTGACTCCTTCACACTTCCGATTCCGGCTGGTGTGAACGTCACCAATGCCGGTTTCCACGCCCCCGAGCACTGGGATGAGCCGATGGCCTATCCGGGTGGTCCGGCCATCGACAACCAGCCGTGGGCGTTCTCCGCCGCGAGTGACTCGATCACCTGGTCGACGTCCACCAACCCCATTCGCTGGGGCACCATGTACAACTTCTGGTTCGACGCCGACGCCTCCCCGGGCGTGGTTTCAGCGGCCCTCGGTCAGTACAAGTCCGGTGCCCCGACCGAACTCACGGGTGACACCCTCGGCCCGCTGACGCCCCTCACTCCGACGGGCTGCCCCGGCGATGCCACGGGCGACAACGGCGTTGACTTCGATGACCTCAACATGGTCCTCTCGAACTGGAATACGGCCGGTCCCGATGGCGACATCTCCCCCTTCCCCGGTGGCGACGGTGCCGTCAACTTCGACGACCTCAATGCGGTTCTGACGAACTGGGGCATGAGCTGCCCGTGAGGCGTTCCTGATCTGTCATTCGAGGGGCACCCCGACACGATGTCGCGGTGCCCTTTCTCACGCCGTCCGAGAACGATCGATCTGGTCGTTCCCACGGCCAATCCCAAGAAGTCCTGTCGCCAAGGCGACGATACAGGCATTCACGGAGAGAGTAACCCATGAAGAAACTGACCCCCATGATCGCGGCGGTCGCGCTCGCTTCCCCGATCGCGCTCGCTGGTACCGATGGACCGGATGTCACCTTCTGTCAGCTGTACGGCCTTGGCCAGTACGGTCGCTCAGGTGATGTTGTCGGTCTTTCCCTCGCCACGACCTCGTGGAACACCGGCAACAAGGACCTGGCCTGGTTCCAGAGCTCCGACAGCCGGCATCCCATGATCGTGATGAACCTGTTCCGCGTTCAGAACGACCGCTTCGAGCAGATCGGTCAGTCCTGGATCAAGCACGGCTTCTTCGCGCTGAGCAACACCCAGTGCGGCGGCAGCTGCACGTTCGAGCCCGGCCACTCCGGTGGCGACTGGCTCGGCCAGGGCTGCACGGACACCTACGGTGCTGGCCTCAACTCAGGTCAGTCCGGTCTCGGCCCGCGCTTCGAAGTCAACCCGTGGACCGGTGGCTGGAACTACGTCGGTTCCTACTTCCAGACCGGCGGCCCTTCCAACAACGGCATCACGCGCCGACTTCAGGTCCATGATGCCGACCTCGATTCAGGTGGCGATTACTACGCCGAGGGCTACTACGTCCACTTCGAGGACGTTGAGGTCATGAACAGCGCGGCGTGGAAGCCGGTGACGCCCAGCGGTGCCCCCGGCGGAACGTGGTCCTTCGGCATGACCGGATCCGGCACCTTCCCCAACATCGGCTTCGCGGTCGATGCATGGGCCGGCGCCACGCAGACCATCGTCGCCCAGGAAGTGCCCGTTGACGAGAACACCAGCCCCGACGGTCGTTGTGTGCTCGCCGCCAAGGCGACTGACAACGGCGACGGCACCTGGCACTACGAGTACCACCTCTACAACGTCGACATGGACCGCCAGGTCGATTCGTTCGAGGTGCCGCTTGCTCCCGGCACGATCGTGACCAATGTCGGCTTCCATGCCGTCGAGCACCACGATGAGCCTGTCGGCTACATCGGCGGTCCCGCCATCAACAACGCCGCGTGGGCCTCCAACCTGACGTCCACCTCCGTGAGCTGGTCCACCAGCACCAACCCCATCCGCTGGGGCACGGGTTACAACTTCCGCTTCGATGCCAACGTGGGTCCCGAGGACATCAACGTCGAGGTCGGCCAGTTCAAGTCCGGTGGTCCGAACACCCTGACCGCCATGACGGTCGGCCCGGTGCAGATTCCCCCGGCCATCAGCATCCTCGTCAGCAGCACGCCCAGCGAAATGCTTCCCGGCGTCTCTTACGACATCGATGTCGAGCTCAACGACGGCACCGAGACCATCACCGGCGGCACGCTCCACTACCGTTACGACGGTGGCAGCTACCAGACCGTCGCGTTGACTCCCGTCTCCGGCAGCACGTATCGCGGCACCCTTCCCGGCGCCGCTTGCGGCGACACGCCTGAGTTCTACTTCAGCGCCACCGGCACCGGCGGTGCCATGGCCGTTGATCCCCCGGCAGCGCCTGGCACGGTCTACAACGCGATCGTCGGCGAGACCCTCAACGTCCGCGACGACAAGATGGAAGGCCCCGGCGATGACGGCTATGCCGTGAACTCCGGTGGCACGGATGACGCCACCACCGGCGTCTGGGTCCGTGGCGATCCGAATGGTACGACGGCTCAGCCCGAGGACGACCACTCCAACCCCGGCGTGAACTGCTGGTTCACCGGTCAGGCGAATCCGGGTGACGGCGTCGGCACCAATGACGTCGACGGTGGCTCCACCTCGCTCTACAGCCCGGTCTTCGATCTCTCGGGTGCGCAGCAGGCCACCCTCAGCTACCACCGCTGGTACACCAACGATGCGGGCTCATCGCCCAACGCGGACACCTTTGTGATCGAGATCAACGACGGTTCCGGCTGGACCAACCTCGAAACCGTGGGCCCCGCCAGCCCGGGTGCGACCTGGATCTACGCCGAGTTTGACGTGGCTTCAGTGGTGAACCTGACCTCGACCGTTCAGGTGCGCTTCATCGCTTCCGACCTCGGCAGCGGTTCGATTGTTGAAGCTGCGATCGATGACCTGCGCATCGACACCTTCGGCTGCGTCACGCCGGCCGGGTGCGATGGCGATGCCAACGGTGACAACATGGTCAACTTCGACGACCTGAACCTGGTCCTCGGTGGCTGGGGTACCGCTGGTCCCGATGGTGACGTCTTCCCCGCAGGTGGCGGCGACAACATGGTCAACTTCGACGACCTCAACTTCGTGCTCGCCAACTGGGGCACGATCTGCCCATAACTCACATGTGAGTCCATCATGAATCTCACGCAGGGCGGCCCATCCGGGTCGCCCTGTTTCATGCGCCCGTCGCAGGGGCGCCCAGTACATGGGAGGTTCAGCGATTCCGGTATACTCCAGCGCATGCCGACGGTTCAGCACGCCTCTCGTGACCTCATGACGATCCGCGACCTGTCACGCGATGAGATCGATGCGATGCTCGATGCAGCAGCGGCGTTCCGCCCGCTCTCCGATCCGGCTCACCGCACGCGCACTGACCTGGCGGGTGCCACGGTCGTGAACCTCTTCTTCGAGAACTCGACGCGCACGCGTACCAGCTTTGAGATCGCGGCGAAGCGGCTCGGGGCGACTGTCATCAACTTCGATATCGCGACATCGAGCGTGAGCAAGGGTGAGTCACTCGTCGACACCATCCGGACGATCGAGGCGATGTCGCCGGATGCGATCGTGATGCGTCACTCCAGCACGGGGGCCCCGGCATTCGTGAAGCGTCACACGGGCGCGGCAGTCATCAATGCAGGCGATGGAGCACACGAGCACCCCACACAGGCGCTTCTCGACGTACTGACGATGCGCGATCGCCTTGGTTCCATGGAGGGTCGGTGCGTTGCGATCATCGGCGACGTTCGCCACAGCCGGGTGGCGCGTTCCAACGTGTACTGCCTGCAGAAACTTGGCGCGAGGGTGAAGTTTGTCGGTCCACGCGCGTTTGTCCCGGAGACGCTCCGCAACTTCGGTGTGGAACTCCAGCACGACCTTCGTGCAGGGATCGCCGATGTGGATGTGATCTACCTGCTGCGCATCCAGTTGGAAAGACAGGCCGAGCCGATGTTCCCATCGGGCACCGAGTACCACCGACTCTACGGACTCAACGAGTGCACGCTCCGTTTCGCACCTGAACACGCTCTGGTGATGCATCCCGGTCCGGTGAACCGAGGCGTCGAGATCAACTCGGGGCTGATGACCCATGAGCGATGTCTCATAGAGGAGCAGGTCGCCAACGGTGTTGCCGTTCGCATGGCCGTGTTGGCGCGGGCGGGGAGGAGAAGCGATGGGTGATGCACTGCTGATTCGGGGCGGAACCGTGCTGGACCCGTCGCAGGAGATCAACGAGCCGCGCGATGTCCTCATTCGTGATGGTCTCATCGAGGCTGTCGAGAAGGACATCGGTCCGGAGCGGGCCGCGCGAACGCTGGACGCTTCCGGACTCACGGTCACTCCGGGATTCGTCGACATCCACACGCACCTGCGCGAGCCGGGGGGAGAGGCCTCTGAATCCGTGGCCAGCGGGACGCGTGCCGCGGCGGCAGGCGGTTTCACCACGGTCTTCTGCATGCCCAACACCACGCCGGTGTGTGACAGCCCGCTCGTGGTCCGTTCGATCATTGATCGCGCCCGCGAGGCGGGCCACGCTCGGGTCTTGCCGGTGGCTTCGGTGACAACGGGCATGGCGGGAGAGCGTCTGAATGACTACCGGATCCTGCTGGATGCCGGCGCGGGAGCCTTCAGTGATGATGGCCTGCCTGTCGAGAATGCTGCGATGATGCGTCGCGCGATGCAGGCGATCGTGCATCTGGGCGTGCCCATCATGGACCATTGCGAAGACATGTCGCTGACGGGCCCGGGAGTGATCCATGACGGACCGGTGGCGGCCCGCCTGGGGCTGCCCGGCATTCCCCGTCTCTCCGAGTCTCTGCTGGTGGCCCGAGACTGTGCCCTTGCCCTGGAAACGGGCGCGCACCTGCATGTGTGCCATGTTTCGAACGTCGAGTCGGTGGAGGCGATCCGTCACTTCAAGGCCCGGGGGGCCAACGTGACTGCGGAGGTCAGCCCGCATCACCTGGTGCTGACGGACGAGGCGGTCGAGGCATTCGATGTCCACGCCAAGATGAAGCCGCCCTTGTGCGAGGAGAGTGACCGGCAGGTGCTCATCGAAGCGCTGGAAGACGGCACGCTCGACATCATCGCGACAGACCATGCGCCGCACGCCCCGGGCAGGAAGGAAACGCTGATTGATCAGTCACCCTTCGGGATCCTGGGGTTCGAGTCCGCCTTCCCGGTGCTGTACCGGGAGTTTGTAGCGGCGGGTCGCTGGAGCCTGGAGTTTCTCATCAGCCGGATGACACACCGACCGGCGGCGATTGTCGGGGGTGAGTGGGGGACGCTCCGCCCGGGGCGGCCCGCAGACATCGCTCTCTTGTCGCTGGGGCGTCCGTGGACGTACGAGCGATCCTGGTCCCGGAGCCGGAACTCCCCATGGCTGGGGGAGACGTTCGACGCTGGCGTCGCCGCGACGGTCTTTGGAGGACAGGTTGTCCACGGAGCCGATCGCTTTGATGGCTGAGTTGGTCAGGCGCGTCGAGAACCTGTAAGATCGGGCTTTGATGACTTGGCTCGATCTGTTCATGGATGGCAGGCCTTGGGAGTTGGTCGGGAGCATCTGGCTCCCGCAGATGTCATGTTCGGCTCGTGTGTCGGCCCGTCGCTTGAGTGACGGGCCTTTTGTTTATCCGGGCCGGGCCGGCGTGGCGGGGGGTGTGCGATGACGGCTGTCGACAAACTCCGGGCGGCGTGCCGCGACAGCGGAGCGATGCTCTCAGTCGGACTCGAACCAGCGCCGCAGTACCTGCGTGGCGGGTTTGATGCCAACGTGTCCGGGTACGAGGCGTACCTCAGGTTGATCATCGATGCGACGGTGGATGTCGCGGCGGCGTACAAGTTCAACCTGGCATTCTTCGAGGCGATGGGTTCGCGAGGCATGGCGCTCCTCGAGCGCATCCGCGACACGATTCCACGTGACACATTCGTGATCATGGATGCCAAGCGGGGCGACATCGGCTCCACCGCGAAGATGTACGCCGAGGCGCTCTTCGAGCACCTTGGAGCGGACGCTGTCACGGTCAATCCCCTGATGGGCCGCGACTCGGCGGTGCCTTTCCTGGAGTACACCGATCGGCTGACCTACTTTCTCGTGCTGACGTCGAACCCGGGTGCCGCCGACTTCCTTCTTGCCGATGGGCTCTATCGGAAGATCGCGGCGGCGCTCACGTTCTGGGCTGAGGCCGGGAATGCAGGTTTCGTGATCGGTGCGACCCGCGGCGAAGAGATTGCTGAGGTGCGCGGACTTGCCGCGGATGTTCCGTTCCTGGTTCCGGGCGTCGGGGCGCAGGGTGGTGACCTGGAACGCGTTGTCAAACTCGGAGCGCGACAGGGCAGCGTGGGGGATCCGAGCGTCGATCCGGGGTTGCTGTTTCATGTGACTCGCGGCGTGCTCCCGGATGTGGAGTCGACGGAGGACGTAGGGGAGTCGATCAGGGCGCGGGCCCTGGCGTGGCGAGATCGGCTTCAGGAGGTGATGGGCCATGGCGACACTGCCTGATGCTGACGTGAGTAGCCGCGTCGAGCGGATGCTGGAGGAATCGGAAGCGCTCCGGACGGGTCGCTTCGTGCTGAGTTCCGGCAAGCACAGCAACAGGTACTGTCAGTGTGCGCGTCTCTTCGAGCGACCGGCGCTGGGTCGGGAGGTCGCGTCCTGCATGGCGGCTCTGCTGCGGGGGCATGACGTGAAGGCGGATGTCGTGGTGGCTCCGGCGCTGGGTGGTGTCTTGTGGGGATACGAACTGGCGGGCGCGATGCAGCTGCGGTCTGTCTTCGTGGAACGCAAGGATGGGGACTTCGAGATGAGGCGGGGATTCGAATTGCACGCCGGGGAGCGGGTCGTATTGGCGGAGGATGTGATCACGACGGGCAAGTCGGTGCAGGAAGTGGTGCCGCTGATCGAAGCGGCGGGTGCCGAGGTGGCGTGCTATGCGACGATTGTCGATCGCAGCCGCGGGGACTTCGCGCCGCCGGGCATTCCGGTGTATGGGTTGGTGGAACTTGACTTTGAAGTGTGGGACGCGTCCGAGAGTCCGTTTGGTGCGGGCGACGTGGAGCGTCCCGGCAGTCGGGGATCATGAGGTGGTGCTGACATGGGTGCACGGATCATGACGACAAGGAAACCGGTGCAGGTTGAGGTGCCCGTCCGGGCCCGGGATGCGGCGACCATCGAGGGGTGGATGCGCCCGGGAGAACTGGTGCTCGAAGATGGCACGGTCCTGAAGGGGCGATCCTTCGGATGGCCGCACGCCACAGCGGGCGAGGTGGTCTTCTCGACGGGCATGGTCGGCTACCCCGAGTCCATGACGGATCCGTCCTTTTGCGGCCAGATCCTGACGTGCACGTACCCGATGGTCGGCAACTACGGCATTCCGCGAAGTGAGTTGCATGCGGTCAGCGGACTGGACACGGCGCTGGAGTCGACGCGGATCCATGTCATGGGCCTGATTGTCTCCGACTACTCGGAGGCGCACAGTCACTGGCGAGCCGATCGGAGTCTCGGGCGCTGGTTGTACGATGAGCGGATTCCGGCGCTGACCGGTGTTGACACGCGTTCCCTGACGCGTCGTCTGCGCGATCGGGGTTCGATGCTCGGCAAGATTCGCTTCGAGGATGGCGAGACGGACTTCTATGATCCCAACATTGAGAACCTTGCGGAACAGGTAAGCGTGTCGGAAGCCGAGGTGCTGGGCAAGGGGAAGAAGCGTGTGGCGCTGCTGGACTGCGGTTGCAAACACAACATCATCCACAGCCTGCTGGCCCGCGATCTTGAGGTGCTGCGCCTGCCGTGGGATGCGAGCCTGGACGACCACGAGTTCGATGGCCTGTTCATCTCCAACGGTCCGGGCAACCCGCGCTTCTATCGCGAGACTGTCGCACAGATCAGGGGCGCGATCGCGAATGACCGGCCGACCTTCGGGATCTGTCTCGGGCACCAGTTGCTGTCACTGGCGGTGGGTGCGAACACGTTCAAACTGAAGTACGGCCACCGCAGTCAGAATCAGCCGGTGATGGACCTGCGCACCGGTCGGTGCTCCATCACCTCGCAGAATCACGGGTTTGCCGTTGAACCCAGGACGTTGAAGGATGGATGGGAGCCGTGGTTCGTGAACCTGAATGACGACACCAACGAAGGGATCTGGCACGAGTCGGGTCGTTTCAGAAGCGTGCAGTTCCACCCTGAGGCGGCGCCGGGGCCGGTGGACACGGGTTATCTCTTCGACGACTTTGCAGCGATGATCGGGGCTTGAGCATGATGCAGCAGCGTGACATGCGGGCGGAACTCAGCGACGTGCAGACCGTGATCGTTCTCGGCAGCGCGGCACTGAAGATCGGCGAGGCGGGCGAGTTTGATTACTCGGGTTCGCAGGCGATCAAGGCGCTGCGGGAGGAGGGGATCAGGACGATCCTCGTCAATCCCAATATCGCAACCATCCAGACCTCGGAGCACCTGGCAGACGAGGTGTACTTCCTGCCGATCACCGCCGAGTTTGTCGAGCGTGTGATCGAGAAGGAGAAACCCGACGGCATCCTGCTCAGTTTCGGTGGCCAGACGGCCCTGAACTGCGGCATCGAACTGGATCGGCGGGGTGTACTCAAGAAGTACGATGTGCGCGTCCTGGGCACACCGATCGCGACGATTCTCGACACCGAAGACCGGGATCTCTTCGTGCAGCGGCTCAACGAGATTGATGCGCTGGCGCCACGGAGTTTCGCAGCGACGAGCGTCGACGAGGCGGTGGCACACGCCCGAACCCTCGGGTTTCCCGAAGCCCCGGTGATGATCCGTATCGCCTACGCGCTGGGTGGACTGGGGTCGGGTGTGTGCCGCGAGGAGAGCGAGTTGCGTGAGCGCGTGAGCAAGGCACTCGCGCACACCTCGCAGGTGCTCATCGAGGAGTACCTCGAGGGCTGGAAAGAGGTTGAGTACGAGGTGGTGCGCGATGCGTACGACAACTGCATCACCGTCTGCAACATGGAGAACTTCGATCCGCTGGGGATTCACACCGGTGAGAGCATCGTGGTAGCGCCGAGTCAGACGCTCTCCAATCGCGAGTACCACCTCCTGCGCGAGATTGCCATTCGCGTGATCCGGCACCTGGGCATCGTGGGCGAGTGCAACATTCAGTACGCGCTGAATCCCGATTCCGAGGAGTACCGTATCATCGAGGTGAACGCGCGGTTGTCGCGGTCCAGCGCGCTGGCTTCCAAGGCCACGGGCTACCCGCTGGCGTTCGTCGCCGCGAAGCTGGCACTGGGGTACGGCCTGCACGAACTGCCCAATGCGATCACCAAGGTGACGAAGGCCTTCTTCGAGCCGGCGCTTGATTACATCGTCGTGAAGATGCCGCGATGGGACCTGCAGAAGTTCCGGCACGTCTCGCGGCGTATCGGTTCGGGCATGAAATCCGTGGGCGAGGTGATGGCGATCGGGCGCACGTTTGAGGAAGCCATTCAGAAGGCGCTTCGCATGCTTGAGACGGGCGCCATGGGGCTGGTCGGCAACCAGGATCGCTTTGATGCGGAGAACATCGAGGAGGAGTTGCGCCAGCCGACGGAGCGTCGCATTTTCGCGGTGGTCGAGGCGATCGCGTACGGCATGTCCGTGGAGCGGGTCCATGAGCTCTCGCACATTGACGAGTGGTTCCTCTACAAGATTGCCCGGGTCGTCGAGATCACCGAGAAGCTCAAGGCTGTCGAGTCGATCTCGATTCCGGAGGATCTCCTGCTCGAGGCGAAGCAGGCCGGGTTCTCTGACGAACAGATCGGCCTGTTGACCGAACAGTCCGAGGGGGACGTTCGCCGATTGCGCAAGAACTACGGGCTTGAGCCGGTCGTACGCCAGATCGATACGCTTGCGGCGGAGTACCCGGCGCGCACCAATTATCTCTACCTCACCTACAACGGCGACGAGGATGACCTCTCCGTCGCGGACGAGAAGACCGTCATGATCCTGGGTTCCGGTGCGTATCGCATCGGCTGCTCGGTGGAGTTTGACTGGTGCTGTGTGAATGCAGGCATGACGCTGCGCCAGATGGGCTATCGCACGGTGATGCTGAATTACAACCCCGAGACGGTCAGCACGGACTACGACGAGTTCGACGTGCTGTTCTTCGATGAGATCAGCCTGGAGGTTGTGCGCGACGTCTACGAGAAGACGCAGGCGATGGGTGTGATCATCTCGATGGGCGGGCAGATACCCAACAACCTGGCGGTGAGGCTTGACCAGGTGGGCGTCAATGTGCTGGGGACATCACCACGCAACATTGACCGCGCCGAGAACCGGCATCTCTTCTCGAGCCTGCTGGACGACCTGGAGATTGATCAGCCGGAGTGGACCGAGGCGAGGAGCGTCGAGGAAGCTCGCGAGTTTGCAAATGACGTCGGCTACCCGGTGCTGATCCGCCCGTCATACGTGCTCTCGGGGGCGGCGATGGCAGTCGCTGTGAACGATGATCAACTGGAACGCTATCTCCAGGTGGCCGCCGAGGTCTCCACCGAGCATCCGACGGTGATCAGCAAGTTCGTCGAAAACGCGAAGGAGATCGAGTTTGATGGTGTGGCGCTGGAGACGGAAGATGGCGGCAGCGAGATCGTGATCTACGCGATCTCGGAGCACGTCGAGAACGCTGGTGTTCACTCCGGTGATGCCACGCTCGTCTTTCCGCCCCAGAGAACGTATCTCGAAACGATCAGGCGCATCAGGCGCATCGCGCGGCGGATCGTGACACGGCTTGGTATTCGCGGCCCCTTCAACATCCAGTTCATCGCCAAGGACAATGCGATCAAGGTGATCGAGTGCAACCTGCGTGCGTCACGGAGTTTCCCCTTCGTGTCAAAGATCCTGAAGCAGAACCTGATCGATATCGGCACGCGCGTGATCATGGGCGAATGCCCCGAAGTGGACAAGACGGCGTTCGAACTCAATTACGTCGGGGTCAAGGCGTCACAGTTCTCCTTCACGCGACTTGAAGGCGCCGACCCGACGCTCGGGGTCGAGATGTCATCAACGGGTGAAGTGGGGTGCATCGGTGACGATTTCAACGAGGCGTTCCTCAAGTCGCTCATATCCGTCGGCTATCGCATGCCGGTGAAGCGTGTCCTCCTGAGCGTCGGTCCGATCAAGGCCAAGGCGGAGATGCTGGAACCGGTCCGGAGACTGGCCCGCTCCGGTGTTGAACTCTTCGCGAGTGAAGGCACGGCGCGTTTCCTGACGGAGAATGGTGTGCCGGTGACCGAACTGAAATGGGCCGGGCAGGGTGAATCCGAGGGTGGCGTGGTCAGCGCCGTCAAGAAACGTCGGGTCGATCTCGTCGTCAACATCCCGCAGAATGATCGTGCCGATGAACTGACGACCGGGTACATGGTGCGGCGGGCCGCGGCGGACCTCAGCATCCCGCTCATCACGAACCGCCAGATCGCAGCACGTTTCGTGGATGCGGTGACGGCGATCAAGCCCGGCGGCATCGCGATCAAGAGCTGGAATGAGTACACCAAGGGGTGGTGACTCAGGGTGGCGTGGGGTCAGCCAGCCGGTGCGCGGAAGAGGTAGATACGGCCGTCGTGGACGGCCACGATCGTGGTGCCGTCCGGACTGATGCGCACGGAGCGCATGAAGTCGCGCACCGGCGGATGGTCCGTCTCCGGGGTCGGCAGTCGGAGGCGTGTCGTGCCGTCGGCAGCCTGCAGCAGCGCGAGGTGGGAGGCAGTGCCGACCAGAAGCGACGATTCGTCCTGCATGAAGACTACCGCCAGAGCATCGGTCATCATGGGCTCGGTCAGAAGCAGGCGCGATTGAGTTGCCAGGTCAAGTATCGCAGCACGTTGTCCGCCGGAGACTGCCAGCCGGCTTCCGTCGTCGCTGAAGTCGAGATCGAAAGCGAATGAGTTCACGACTTCATCAAGACGGTGCAGCAACTCGCCGCTCTTCGCGTCCCAGATTCGGATGCCTCCGTCCTGGGCGGCGGCGGCGACGTATCGGCCGTCGTCGGTGGCCGCGATCGCCCGGACGACAAAGGTCATCGACTCGTCGGCGTAGCGGAGCGGCGTCCCGTTGCCTCCTCTTGCCCAGGAGTACACGCCGCGCTCCGAGTCCGAGGCGACGATGAGGCGTCCGGCGTCAGCGAGGCAGAGGTGCTGCAGCCGAGCATCCGGATTCGGCGAGTAGAGCCGGTCGAGTTCTTCTCCCGTTGTGAGGTCCATGCTCCTGAGCACGCCATCGTCGGTGATCAAGATGCCCAACGTTCCCTGTGGATCGATGGCAAGTTCTTCCGGTGTGGCGTCGAGTGCGGCAACCTGTCGGCGGTGCTCACCTGTCGAGGCGTCGAAGACGTCGAGGCTGTTCATGGTGACACGTGGGCTGTCGAGGAAGCGTGTGGTCGGTGATCCGCTGGCGACCAGCAGTTCGTTGGACCCGGGAAGGAACACGGCATCCAGGGGCCACCGGTCTGTCGGCTCGATGATGACTTCGCGATCGCTCTCTCGACTCCAGCGCAGGAGGACGCCCCCATCAGCGCGCGGACCGACGGCGATGATCTCCGAGTCGTTGTCGGTGAAGCTGAGGGCCACGAGCGGCTCATCCACCCCGCGAAGTTCGGAGAGGACGCTGGCGTCCGGCATGTCGATGAGTTGCGGTGTGCCCATCAGTCCCTGCGCAAGGAACAGGCTCTGTTCATTCGAGAAGACACGCTGGTTCAGCGTGATGTTGTCGGCGCGATAGGAGTGCGCCGCTGAGCCGCTCTCGAGGTTCCAGAGGATGATGCGTTCGGGATCGGCGCCCGCAAGCATCGTTCCTGATGCATTGAACTGAAGGGATGTGCAGGCCAGGGTGTGGTCGGTGAACCTCGCCAGGGTCTCGCCGCTTGCTGCATCGACAATCCATGTACCCGCCGAAGATCCGATCGCAATCCGGCGCATGTCCGGGCTCCACGCCAGCGCGGTGGCGACCTGCTCATTCGGTGTACGCAGCGTGTGACGATCCGCTGTATCAGGGTCGATGACGAGAATCGTTCTGTCCGTGAGCGCCACTGCAATGCGCCGGGAATTACGCCGGTGCGCGGTGCAGAGAATGTCCTCGTCGGTTGTGATGCGATGAGTCGTGTCGCCGTCGGAGGCGATCCGCCATTCGATGGATCGATCACGCACAACAAGCACTTCGGTATTGTCAAGGAAGTGAACGGCCACCGCGGCGGAGTTCGTACCGTCCAGCGTCGTGACGATCTGACCGTCTGCTGCGCTGCGAATCTGGCAGTTGGCAGCGGCATTCGTCGTGACGAGCGCAAGCAGGGCGCCATCATTGCTGAAAGAGACCGAGTCCGGTCCGTTGATCATCCACCCGAGTGGAAGAATGGGTGCGAAGTCTACGGAGTACAGCCGACCGACTCCATTCTCGATGGTGACAATCCGATCACCCCGGGGCGACATGGTCGCAACGGAAGGAAACGCATCGATCTCGGTCCTCCGGACAAGCGTATACGGATCACGCGCTCTTTCGTATCGCTCTGCCCATGTTGCACCTCGAGGACTCTCTACCGGGGTGCTGTTGTCGTCGCGCTCTCCATCCGTCTGCTCGGGGGGTACCGGAGAGTCACGGCCTCGTGAGCCGAGATAGATTCCGGTGACGAGGATCATCGCCATGATCGTCACGATCGCGAAGGCACGCGCGGCGCGTCCGCTTCCCTCGGGACTCCGGTCGGCGGATGACTCGCCGCGGCAGGCGCGGACGGCCGCCATGAAGGCGTCGAGATCCCCGTATCGATCGTCGGGGCTTGCCGCCATGGCGTGGTGAACGAGTTCATCGGGGCCGGCTTCCAGTGACGCGATCAGTTGGTCGGGCGTCGTGCCGCGGTTCGCTGCGATCGCAGCGGCGTCAGGATGATTCCGGACGCATGTACTCGGCGGATCGGGGCTGGCGCGTTCGATGACGGATGCGAGGTCACCACCCGCGCTGCGCAGCGTGGCTGATGCGATGGGCAGTTGTCCGGTCAACAGTTCGTAGAGGATGACACCGAGCGCGAAGATGTCGGTTCGATGGTCAACGGGCTTGCGTCGCGCCTGTTCCGGCGACATGTACTCCGGCGTGCCGATTGGTTGGCCGATGCGCCCTTCGTCGCGTGGCGAGTCGAGGGCCATGGCGTGTGCGATACCCCAGTCGATGACTTTCGGTATCGCGGAGTCGTCGTCCTTGCGGACGAGGATGTTGTTGGGCTTGAGGTCGCGATGCAGGATGCCTCGGCTGTGCGCGTGCCGCACGGCGGCGCAGAGTTCGATGAAGAGTTCGAGGCGTTGGTCGAGTGTCAGCCGATGCTTGTCGGCATGCTGGGTGACGGGGAGGCCGGGCACGTACTCCATGACGAAATAGGGCGTCCCGTCAACGGTCTCTCCGGCATCGAGGACCTGTGCAATCGCATGGTGCGTGAGGCGGGCCAGTGTCTGCTGTTCAAATCGAAAGCGCGCGAGGACCTGCGCGGTGTCGAGGCCGGAGCGGAGAAACTTGATGGCGACGTGGCGGCGGAGGGAGCCGGTCTGTTCGGCGAGGTAGACGCGCCCCATGCCGCCTTCACCGAGCATGTCCATGATCCGGTAGCGGCCGATGGTGTCGCCGATGTTGACCTGCGTGCGCTGCCCCGAATCCCAGAGAGCGAAGGAATCGAGGCCGGGGCTGCCTGATCCATCGGCGGCAGCGGGGGAGTCCGTCGGGTCCCGGGGTGGCGTGGGGAGATCAGTGCTCACGCGGTTGCTCCATTGCAGGAGAATACCACGCCGCCGGCACAAGGGCTTGAGCGCAGCGATTGCAGGTGTCAGACTCTGATGAACCAGAAGGAGATCCGTCCATGCAACACCTCGTTTCTGCATGCTTCGTCAGTGCTGCTCTGCTCGTTGTTCCCGCTGCGAGCCAGACACTCCCCGCTCCCCCGCCCGCGGAGCAGCCCGGCCTGCAATACGACGCGGAGTTCTACGACGCCGCAGCACATGACCCCGAGGTCAGCACGCCGGAGCGCCTGCTTGGAATCCGGGGAGGACAGCGGGCGGCGACGCATGCCGAGATCATGTCCTGTTTCCAGACATGGGAGCGCGAGAGCCCGCACCTGCGCACAGTGCGCTACGCGACATCCTATGAGGGGCGCGAACTCTTCTATGCGATCATCACGTCTCCTCAGAACATGACGAGACTTGAAGAGATCCGTGAGGGCATGAGCCGGATCGCTGACCCGCGGCGGGATGACGGGAGTGCGGCCCGGCTGGCACGTGAACTGCCGGCGGTGGCCTGGCTTGCGTATTCGATCCACGGGGATGAACTGTCCGGATCGGATGCAGCGTTGCTTGCCGCGTATCACCTGGCGTCTTCGACGGATGATGCCATTGAACAGATGCGGGAAGACCTCATCATCATCATTGATCCGTTGATGAATCCGGACGGGCGCGACCGGTTCATTCAGCAGATCCAGCAGCATGACGGGCACGTGCCGAATGGCTCGGCGGCCTCCATCGTGCATCACGGCTACTGGCCGTGGGGCCGCACCAATCACTACCTGTTCGACCTGAATCGCGACTGGATCTTCGGTGTGCACCCGGAAACGCGCGGGCGCATTGATGCGATCAAGCGGTGGCATCCGCTCATGATGGTCGATTGCCATGAGATGGGCGGACTGGATACGTACCTTTTTTCACCTTCGCGAGCGCCTGTTAATCCCAACCTCCCTGCACGCCGCCTGCACTGGTGGGAGGTCTTCGCGTCGGACCATGCGAAGTCCTTCGATGTGTACGGATGGCGCTATTACACCGGTGAATGGAATGAGGAGTGGTATCCGGGGTATTCGAGCTCCTGGGCGGGCTTTCGCGGCGCGGTCGGCATCCTGTATGAGCAGGCAGGGGTTGCGCATCACGGCATGGAACGCCCCGAGGGGACTGTGCTCACGTACCGCGAGTCGGTGCATCATCAGTATGTCAGCACCATGGCGAACCTGAAGACGTTTCATACACATCACCGTCAGCTGATGGAGGAGTTTCTCGTCGAGCGTCGAGCCGTGCTCAGTGATGACAACCCGGTGGCGCAGAGGATGTTCGCGGTGCTGCCGACGAAGAACGCCGGTCGTCTGCGTGAATTCGTTTCCCTCCTGGATCTCCAGGGCGTTGAGGTCTACGAGATCGGATCGGAAATGGTTGCGGATGCCACGGACCATCTCGGGCAGCACGTGGACGCTGTCGCGTTCCCGGAAGGAACACTGCTCATCCCCAACCGTCAGCCGGAGGGTGCCCTGATCAGTGCGCTCCTTGAATTCGATCCGCATATGACGCCCGACTTCCTGCAGACGGAGCGTCGCTCCCTCCTGCGCCGGGGTGAGTCGAAGTTGTACGACGTCACGGCATGGAATCTGACCATGATGTTCGGGCTCCATGCGATGGAGGTCGAAGGTGACCTGCCTGCGGACGCACGTCGGTACTCCGTGCAGACCGGTCGTGTCGGATTACATGGCGACGGTTCGGATGTCGCGTTCGTGATCGATGCGGCTGACGACAACGCGGTCATCGCGGCCGCCCGCCTGATGGAACTGGGACGGCGCGTGCGTGTCGCGGAGAAGCCCTTCGAACTCGACGGCAGAGCGTTCGAGCGGGGGTCCTTCGTCATCAACATGATCGACAATCCGGGCGGGGACCGGGATGTCCGGGCCGACATCGAGACTGTCTGCGGCCAATTGCTGGTCAGTGCCTACGGGGTCGGGACGGGACTTGGCGCCGGCGACCTGCCGGATCTTGGTGGTGAGCACTTCATGCTGCTGGAACGCCCGCGCATCGCGCTCTTTGGTCGTGGCATGTTTGATCCGTATGACTACGGCTCAACCTGGTTCACGCTGGATCACCGCATGGGGATGCGTGCAACGTATCTCAATGGCGACTTCTCCGGATCCTTCGACCTGCGGCCGTACAACGTGTTGATCATGCCGGGAGCCTGGGGCCGCGTGCTTGAAGAGCATGAACTGAGCGAACTGCGAGACTGGGTCCGTGGTGGTGGCACGCTCATTGCGATCGGGTCGACAGCGGCCAGGCTTGCCGGCGAGGATGGAATCGGCGATGTCCGGGTGCTCTCAGATGCACTGGAAGATCTTGATGCCTACGAGCAGGTGGTGCTGCGCGAATGGGCGGGGCGGCATGAGACGGTCGATGCGGCGGCGGTGTGGTCACACGCCACGACGTCGGTTTCCTATCCGTGGCAGGAGGCGCCGGATCGTCCATCGCTCGACGAACTTGAAGTGCGCGATGCTTGGCAGCAGATCTTCATGCCTCAGGGTGCGATGGTTGCCGGGCGTGTAGATGACGAGCACTGGCTGACGCCAGGAATCGGCGATGTGTTACCGGTCCTTGCCGGTCGAGGGCCGGTCCTGATGGCGGGAGAGGGCATCGATGCTCCCATTCGCATTGGTGCGTTCATTGCTGATCGTTCGAACGACCAGCAGCAAACGGAGCCGGAGCGCGTCGGCTGGTCCCGGCTGCCGGAAGGACAGCGTCTGCATGTGCGCATGAGTGGGCTGCTGTGGCCCGAGGCCGCCCATCGCCTGGCGAACAGCGCGTGGGTGACGCGCCAGCGCGTCGGCAACGGTCAGGTCATCCTCTTCGCGAGTTCACCCACATTCCGGGGCAGTGCAGCAGGGATGACGCGGGTTCTCATGAACGCGGTGGTATGTGGTCCGGGATGCGGAGCGTCTCAGCCCACAGAGCCGCAATAGCGCATCGCCGGACGTTCGTTCACTCCGGTTCGTCGGACGAGAGCCGCGCGGGTGGCGGTGCCTCGCGCAGAACATCCGTTTCCTGTTCGGACGGCAGGGTGCCCGTCCACAGAATCTGCCGGATGCGCCCGATGTCGTGGCCGATGTGGAGCAGGCAGGGCAGGACGATAAGCGTGACGGCCGTCGCGGCGATGAGTCCGAAACTGATGGTGATCGCCATCGGAATCAGGAAGCGGGCCTGGAACGATGTCTCAAGCATGAGCGGGGAGAGTCCGAGGACAGTGGTGACTGTCGTCAGCATGATGGCGCGAAGCCGGGCCCGGCCGCTGGCGACGAGCGCATCGAAGATGGGGCGACCGTGGCGGCGCTGTTCGTTGAAGAACTGCATGAAGATCAGTGAGTCGTTTACGACAATCCCGATCAGGGCGACGAGTCCGATCAGCGACAGGAATGTCGCCTCGTAGCCCAGGATCACATGGCCCCAGATGACGCCGACGAGTGCGAAGGGAACGGCGCACAGGATCACGCCTGGCTGCACGAAACTCGAGAAGAGCCATGCCAGCACGACATAGATCAGCCCGATCGCCATCATCATGCCAAGCGGGAGCGTGCTGAAGGCTTCCTTCATCTCCTGCTGCCGGCCGCGGGGCATGATCTTGATGCCCGGGTTCTCCGCCATCAGTTGCTGCAGGAATGGTCGGAGGGCGGCGGTGATGTCCTCGGTGTTGGTGGTGGTCGTATTGACGTCGGCGCTGACCGTCACGACGCGTTCGCGATCCAGCCTCCGGATGGTCGCGTATCCGACTGACTCTTCCACCTCGACGACCTCACTCAGTGGAACCGGCCTGCCGTCGGGCGTGAAGATGTTGGTTCGCTCCAGTGCGGCGATGTTGTCGCGGACCTCGCCACCGAACATGACGCGCACGTCGATGTCCTCGCGGTCGCCTGCGAACGTGTACGCCTCAAGTCCGTACACGGCGGCCCGGGCCTGTGTCGCAACGCTCTGGTCGGTGAACCCGAGTTCGCGCGCCGAATCAGTCAGCGTAAAGCGCAGTTCGCGCTGTCCGGCGTCCGCGTCATCCGCGACACCGAAGACGCCTGCCGTCCGTGCAAGTTCTGCCTTGATCCGATCGACGACAACGTCGATGCGCTCGAGTGAGTCACCGACGACGGCCCACGTGATCGCGGCACCGGTGGGACCGCCACCGATCTCCTCGATGCGAAGGCTCTGCACGTCCGGAAGTTCTCCCATCTCCTCGAGAATGGCCGCCCGAATGGCTGCGCTGCGGCGTCCGTTCTCATCCATGCGCTGCTCAACCGGTTTCAACTCGACGAACATCTGCGCGAGGTGCGGCTGGGCCAGGAAGTCGCCTCCCTCGATACTCTGCCGTGCGCCGATGCCGCTGAAGGCGGTGATCACCTCGGGCTGGGCCATCGTGATGCGCTCGAGACGACGCATGACGGTATCGGTCCGCTCAATCGGCGTGCCGACCGGCATCTTCAGGTCCGCAAGCAGGATCTCGCTGTCGGCGGAGACCAGGAAGGTGAACGGAAGACGCTTGCCCACGACCATCCCGGCTGATGCGATCAGCACGGAGAGCGCGATCGAGAGGGTCAGGTAACGGTGCCGCAGGCACAGCGTCAGCAGGCGCGCGTATCGCGGCACAAGTACGTTGCCGAGGATGTGGTTTCGTGTCGCCTGGATCTTCTCCGAGATTCGGGTCAGGATCGTGCGTCGTCCTTTCCTCCGCTCGGCCTTCTCAAGGCTGTGCCCCATGTGTGCGGGGAGGATGAGCAGGGACTCCAGCAGTGAGACACCCAGTGCACACACCACCACGATGGGCAGGAGGCCCATCTGATCACCCAGTTGCCCTTCAATGAGGCGGAGGGGCCAGAAGGCCGCGATGGTGGTAAGCACGGTGGCGACGACGGGCCATGAGACCTGCCGGGTGCCGTTGATGGCGGCCTGAATGGGGCTGGCACCCGCTTCCCAGTGGGAGGTGATGTTCTCCGCGACCACGATGGCGTCGTCAACGAGCAACCCCATGACGACAATGAGTCCGAACATGGTGAGCAGGTTGAGTGTGATGTCCAGCCACGCCATGACGGCGAGTGTGCCCAGCACGGAGATGATCAGCCCGATCGTGACCCACAGCGCGACGCGCGGCGCGAGCATGAGCAGGAGCGTTCCGAAGACGAGCACGGCACCCCAGAACGCGTTGCGCGACAGCAGGTTCAGGCGCTGGCTGATGAAGCGTGAGAGGTCATTGTCGGTTGCCAGGTTGTCCGGGGGAATCGGCGGGCGTTCCAGCCCCGCACGGTACGCGAGGACGCGTCCCGGGAGTGGCGCCTCCGGGTTTTTCTCCGCACCGAGCAGCGCCAGACGCTCGCCTGCCGTGTACTCCAGCGGGGCGCGGGTGCGCCCGGCTGCATACGCCTTGACCATGTTCGCAATGGCGATGATGTCGGACTTGCCGGTGCCGAAGCATGTGAGGGACGCCGCAGGTTCGTTGTTGAAGCGCAGACGGACATCGATGTCTCGGAAGCCATACCGCACCTGCGCGACATCCGACAGCAGGACCTGGTAGCCGCCGGGGAGCGTCTTGACCGGGATGTTGCGGACGTCCTCGACGCGCTCGTCCACGCCAACCGTGCGGAGCGAGATGTTGGCGCTCGGGGAGCGGATCGTGCCGCCGGGGACTTCGGTCATCGCGGCACGCACGCTGTTGGAGATATCAACAAGGCTCAGGCGATGCTCGACCAGTGCGGCGGGGTCCACCTGTACCAGGATCTCATCATTGCGAAGCCCGGAGACCTGAATGTCACCCATGCCCGGGAACTTGAGCAGGTCGTCGCGCATGGCCCGGATGGCATCTTTGCGGATCCGCTCATCGCCATAGCCATACAGTGTCAGGTCGATGATGGGCATCTTGGGTTCGAATGCCTCGACCGTGATTCGCTCTGACTCCTCCGGAAGATCCTGCAGCGCATCGATCTCGCGCTTGACCTCGTCGACCGCATCGTCGACATCGACGGATGTCTCGAACTCGATGTTGATCGATGCCGACCCCTCGGTGACCGTCGTCTCCATCTCCTTGACGTCGTCAAGGTCGATCAGGCGATCTTCGATCTTGGTGGCGAGAGAACGTTCGACTTCGTCCGGCGAGGCGCCCGGGTAGGGGGCCATGACGAAGACGACGTTGGACTCTGTCTCGGGGAAGAACTCGCGGCGAAGGCCCATGCCGAAGATCAGGCCGGCACCGATGATCACCCACATGATGAGATTGGCGACCACCGGCTTGCGCACCCCGAACTCCGCGAGGTTCATGATGCGCTCCCCGATCCGTTTCGACTGGCGCTGCTCGTGTCATCGGACGCCGACTGCACACGGACGCGCATGCCGTGCTCGATCGATTCGGCATGGGAAGCGATCACACGATCCCCCTCGTGCAGGCCCGCGCTCACCACGGCCCACTGTGTTTCGATGGGGTCAAGCGATGGGAAGCGTTCGTCGACGAAGTGGGAGATCGTGATCTCTCGCGACTCGGCGCGACCTTCGCCGTTGACGACCATGACGCGATCGTTCAGAAGTGAGATCCGCGGGACGACCAGTTGTGCGGCATCCCGCAACGTGTAGATACGACCGGTCACGAACTGGCCGGGACGCAACAGGGCTCCTTCGCTCCCGTCGGGGTTCTGCTCAACCTCGACGAAGACCTCGAGTGTGCGCAACTCGGGGTCCGCCTCCGGGGCCACGCGAACCACCTGCCCTGTCCAGCGACCTGAGCCACCCCGCGCGGAGAGATCGACGCGACCACCGATGGTGACCGTGTCGGCGGCGGTCACCGGAAGTCGCAGAGGGATCTCCAGGCGGGCGAGATCAACAAGGCGCGCGACCGATGCGCCCGGCATGACATATTCGCCCTCTTCGACATCGATCCGCTGAACGAAGCCCCCGAAGGGCGCCTTGATGGTGGTCCGTTCAAGGTCCGCCTGTGCGCGGCGTCGATCCGACTGCAAGCCGGTCAGGTTCGCCTGCAGGGCAAGACGGCGAGAAGGAATGAGTTGCAGGCGCTCCCGCACCGACTGCTCATCGCGCTCCGCGGCAGCGAGTTGCCTCTCAACCCGTTCGACCTCGATGGTCGTGGCGCCGCCGCGGGTCCGTGCTTCGCGAATCTCGTCCAGTTCGGAGCGAAGCAGACGGACGCTTCGCTCCGCCAGTTGGATGGAGGTGTTGAGGGACTCTTCTTCGACATCGAGGCCGGCGAGTTGGGCCTGCAGGGAGGCGATGGACTGATCGACGCCTGCCATGCCGTCTTCGTAGTCGCGTGCTTCGATTCGCACCAGCAGGTCGCCTCGCTTGACGCGCGCGCCGGGTTCGATCGAGTCCGGCTTCTCGGCGATCTGGCCGCTTACTTCCGCCGCCAAGTCAGCATCGCGGATTGCGCGGGCGGTGCCGTAGCCCTGCCACCACCGGTCGACCGGGACCGGGGAGAGTTCAACAACCCGGACGATGGCTTCGGATTCCGTCAGTTCAGACTGTTCGGTGGTCGGCTTCGTCGCTTCGAGAGCAATCAGGATCAGGAGGCCGATCAACAGGACGAAAATGCCGGCAGCGATCCTGATCACGAGGCTCAGCGAACGCACCCATCGTGCACGACCAGATGAAGACATGAGGAAGGGACCTTCTCACAGGACAGTCAATTCTGACGACCGGAGCGGTAGTGTAGTCCCTTCAGGCAATCGAGGTCAGACCGATGCACTCCAGGCGTTCGTGGCGAGATCCTCGCTTACGGCGGTGATGCCGTCGAACATGGACTGTGCTGCCGCCACCATTGCATCGGCGTCGGACCCGCTCAGGTCGAGGTCCGCCATTCGGGCCTTGAATCCGGCCCAGCGTTTTCGCTGCATCCCGCCATACGGATCGAGGTAGCGGGTTCCGTCTCCGTTCAGTCCGTAGGCATGACGCACGGCTCGAGCGATGAAGACGCCGCCATTCGTGCTGCCTTCGAGGACGTAGAACATCCCCAGCAGTGACCTGCCGCAAGATCCGATTTCGCGAATTTGTTCAATCAGCCCGATGGTCGCTGCATTCGGCGTGACGAGGGGTGAGGCGCCGAAGTGCACCAGGTCCGTGAGGAGCCTGTCTTCCTTGCGCCAGTCGTCACCGAGCACCGTTGCGACTTCCGGGCACCGGCTCGCCAGTGCGTCGAGTTCCTGCTCGAGGGCCCGGTGAACCAGCAGCATCTGGCCGAGCCACGCGACATAGCCTGCCTCGGGCAGTTCGCCCTTCACAAGCGACTTCTGGAAGCGATGGCCCTCGGCACGCTTGTGGTGCTCGGTGGTGGCCTCGCGCAGTTTCGTCATGACATCGATGGTCGTGAGCATATGTTCACCCTTTGTTGGTCAGAAGGCCTGGCAGCCATCGAGGAGCAGGATCACAGCCGGAACGCAGAGCCACAGCAGGCCCTTGATGAGGAAGAAGAGGAATCCGGCCATCCCAAGTCGCTTCAGCCAGTGCATGTGTCGTCTCTCTAATTGCAACTGAATCTCAATTGCAATGATACTGGAGCCGGTGAGCCCGTCAACCCACCAGGCGACCTGGGCTGTCAAAACGGCAATCGTGCGTGCTGCCGCGACGGCGTTTGTCAAAGCGAGCGGCGAGAATCGGCGTTTCCAGCCCTTCAGGGCGGCATCGGGTTTGCCTTCATTCAGTTGGCGGCACAGGGATGGCCGTCGGAAAGGAGCACCCACCATGGATCTCAACAGACTCACCCAGCGCTCACAGGAAGCCTTCAGCGAGGCCCAGTCCGCCGCGACCCGATTCGGTCACCAGCAGGTGGACGCCGAGCACCTCCTGCTCGCGCTGTGCCGCCAGGAAGAAGGGCTCATTCCGCGCCTCTTCGCTCGCATGGATGTCGATGTGAATGCTGTTGTGCAGGCAACCGAGCAGGCCTTGGAACGCCGTCCGGCGGTCTCAGGTCCCGGCGCCGAGCCCGGCAAGGTCTTCGTCACGCAGCGTCTCAATGAGGTGCTGGTCAACGCCGAGGCCGAGGCGAAGCGTCTCAAGGACGAGTATGTCTCCGTGGAGCACCTGCTCCTCGGACTCTTCAAGGGCGGCGATGACTCCGATGCAACGCGAATCCTCAAGCAGGTTGGCATCACGCGCGATCGGTTCCTTGAGACACTCACCGCAGTTCGCGGCAACCAGCGTGTCCAGTCCGCCAATCCGGAGGCGACTTATGAGGCACTGGAGCGGTACGGCATCGACCTCGTCAAGGCTGCTCGCCAGGGGAAACTCGATCCGGTCATCGGTCGGGATGCCGAGATCCGGCGCGTGGTCCGCATCCTGTCGCGCAAGACGAAGAACAATCCGGTGCTCATCGGCGAACCGGGTGTCGGTAAGACGGCCGTGGTCGAAGGTCTCGCGCAGCGCATCATGCGCGGGGATGTTCCCGAGGGTCTCAAGGATCGCACGATCTTTGCTCTGGACATGGGCTCGCTGGTCGCGGGTGCGAAGTATCGCGGCGAGTTCGAGGAACGACTCAAGGCCGTGTTGAATGAAGTCCGTGAGTCCGATGGGCGGATCCTCCTCTTCATCGATGAGCTTCACACGATCGTCGGTGCAGGCAAGTCCGAGGGCGCCATGGATGCCGGAAACATGCTGAAGCCGATGCTTGCCCGCGGCGAACTGCGCTGCATCGGTGCGACGACGCTGGATGAGTACCGCTCGTATATTGAGAAGGATGCCGCACTTGAGCGGCGCTTCCAGCCGGTGCTTGTCGATCAGCCCACGGTTGAAGACACGGTTTCGATCCTGCGCGGACTTCGTGAGCGATTTGAGGTCCATCATGGTGTTCGCATCCAGGACAACGCTCTGGTGTCTGCCGCGACGCTGTCAAACCGGTACATTTCGGATCGGTTCCTACCTGACAAGGCGATCGATCTGATTGATGAGGCGTGCGCGATGATCCGCACCGAGATCGACTCCATGCCTGCGGAACTCGATGAAGTGAGCCGCAAGGTCATGCAGCTTGAGATCGAGGAAGCGGCATTGAAGAAGGAGAAGGACCGCGCGAGCAAGGACCGTCTGGAGGTGCTTCGCCGGGAACTGGCGGATCTGAAGTCCCGTGCGGACGCCATGCGTGCGCAGTGGGACGCTGAGAAGGAAGCGATCCACCGCGTTCAGGACCTGCGCAGCGCGATTGACGAGACGCGCCATGAGATCGAGGTGGCGAAGCAGAACTATGACCTGAACCAGGCCGCCGAGTTGCAGCATGGTCGGCTTCCGAGGCTTCAGCACGAACTGGAGCAGGAAGAAGCGCGGCTGTCAGAGCGGCAGGGGGGCGAAGGGAATCAACTCCTGCGCGAGGAGGTCAGCGATGACGAGGTTGCCGAGATCGTCGCCCGCTGGACGGGCATCCCGGTGACGCGCCTCGTGGAGGGGGAACGCGAGAAGCTGCTCAAGCTTGACGAAGTCCTCCACGAGCGGGTTGTGGGTCAGGACGAGGCCGTGCAACTGGTCGCGGACGCGGTGATTCGCGCCCGGGCCGGGATCAAGGACCCGAAGCGCCCGATTGGGTCGTTCATATTCCTCGGCCCGACGGGGGTGGGAAAGACGGAGCTTGCCCGCACACTCGCGGCATCTCTCTTCGACTCCGAGGACAACATGATCCGCATCGACATGTCGGAGTACATGGAGAAGCATGCCGTCTCCCGGCTGATTGGTGCGCCTCCCGGATACGTGGGTTTCGAGGAGGGCGGTCAGTTGACCGAGGCTGTGCGGCGGAAGCCCTACTCGGTCGTGCTTTTTGACGAGATCGAGAAGGCGCACCCGGACGTGTTCAACGTCCTTCTCCAGGTCCTCGATGACGGGCGTGTGACCGACTCGCATGGTCGGACGGTCGACTTCAAGAACACCGTGATCATCATGACGTCGAACATCGGGTCGCATCACCTGCTCGAAGGTGTGACGCCGATGGGCCAACTCACGACGGATGCCCGGGCGGCCGTGATGCGGGACCTGCGTTCGAGTTTCCGCCCCGAGTTCCTCAATCGTGTGGATGAGGTTGTCCTCTTCAAGCCGCTTCAACTCGAAGAGATTCGGAGCATCGTGGATCTGCTCATCGTCGACCTTCGTGGGCGGGTGAGCGATCGCGGCGTGGATCTTCGATTGAGCGATGACGCTCGGACGTTCATCGCCGAGAGTGCCTACGATCCGGCCTACGGTGCGCGTCCGCTGAAGCGGTACCTGCAGCGCGAGGTCGAGACGCGTCTCGGTCGCGCTCTGCTGGCGGGCGATGTCCCGGAGGGATCGGTCGTTGAACTGGTGCTCCGCGACGGTGAACTGAATCTCGAGGTGCACCGGGCCGACGCTGCGCATGTGGTCGGCAACGGTCAGTGACTTCGCGATCGGGTGTGGCTGCGAGCGGGTTGTTAATGAGCGAGAGGCCGGGCGACCGGGGCAACCTGGAGGGAGTATTGCCCGGGCCTCACCGGCCTCTTGGGGAGAGAGTGCTCAGCCCGCGTCGAAACCGGTTTGCATCAAGCGTTCGTGCGCGCGATCTGGTCGCCGAAGCGAGAAGCGGTTGTTGTGTCCAGGACAACCACTGCCAAACGGCATGCACGGAGCCGGACTCCGCCGCGTGCTTGGGGGTCAGATTAAGAGTCGCACACCGAAGAGCAGGGAATTGTGCCTGAAATTCCGGGTCTGGCCATTTTGCAGGGGTTGGTTTGACGCGCCTTTTTACCCCTATATATTGTACTTTGATCACCATCTAGATCAATATATGGGGCTTTTGGGGTCTTTCCTTGCGTTTCGATTTGGCCTGGAGAATGTGAAAACGGACCACGCCATCGGATCAGCAGGCTCTCTTTCTCCGTATGGACAGCAACTGAGCCCATCAGTTGTTGTGTGAACCGTGTGTCGGATCCCGTCCGTTCTCGCATTCTGTGCGGGATTTTCTGCTTGAGTTTCGGTCGGATTGTGGGTCCAATGCTATTTTGGGGGCAGTCGTTCGTCGGGGCGTCTTCGAGCGACGAAGTGTGTCCAAGCAGGAGTGAAAAGCCATGGATCGGAGTACAGAGCGGAGGGACAGGCTCCACCGACTCATCGATCTGGCGCGCGCATCTCGCGGCTGGAGCCGCGCGAAACTCGCCCGCGCCCTCCATCGGGATCCGACGAAGCTCTATCCGGAGAGCGGGAATCCGAAACTGGATTTCCTCGTCCATCTCGCAGACGTGCTCGAGTGGCCCGTCGGAGAGGTTGCTGCCGCCGTCTGGGGGTCCGCGGAACATGTCGCGGCTCTGGTCGGTACCGGCGACGACGCCCGATTCGAAGAATGCAACCAGGAGGCGCTGGACTGCCTGGATTCCGGTGACTTTGCAGGCATGGCGGACGCCGCTCAGCAGATGTACGTGAATGCACGGACATCCGAGCAGCGGGCACTGGCCTGCATCCGTGAGGCGGGCGGCTGGGACGGCCTGGGTCGTTTCCCCAAGTCGCTTGAAGCCGTGCAGCGCGGCCTCGCCCAGGGCAACATCTCCGTCAAGTATCGCCTGATCCTGCAGGCCAACCTTGCCAACGCGCAGTACACGCTGTGGGACCTCACCCCGGCACTCGGAACCACGCAGGTGCTTGCCGAGTGGTATGAGGCCAACCCGCCGGCACAGGTCGAAGACGAGACACGCCCCGCATTCGTCTACTACGTCCGCGGCAACACCCATCGACGCCTCATGGCGATCGAGGAAGAGAGCCGCGAGCGTCACCTGCACGCGGGCCTTGCGGACCTTGGCCTGGCAGAGAGCATGTACCTGCGACTTGCCGACGCCCTGAATCTCGATGGTTTCCGTGGCATCGCACGAACGTGCCGTGCCGGGATGATGGAACTTCAGGTTGAGGCGGGTGAGCTGGATGCGGACCGGGCGGTCCGGCAGCTCACGGATAGCCTGGATGACATTGTTGAGATGTCACCGGACGCGCCGGGCGACCTTCTGGAGTCCTATGGTTGGGCATGTATCTTCGGCAGCAACATTGCCCTGCGGCACCTGAGTGGGCGTCCGCTCCAGCAGGCGATGGCCGTCTTCACCAACAAGGCACTGGAAATCGCGGAGCGGCTCAACAACTGGGCCCTGCGTGAACGCGTCTTCACCATGCAGTACACCCTGCACCAGCAGATCGTCGATGCGACCGGACTGGATCTCCAGTACACCATCGATGAGGAGGACCGGACCCTGATTACGGCCACGATGGGCCGTTTTCCCACTTTCCGGACCGTTGGTTGGCAGATTCTTGAAACCGCTCGGGTGGTTGAGAGCTAATCGGAGAATATGACCATGCAGGAGCGGACCACAGGAATTCGAATGCTGACCTTCGGCGTCTGTTGCGGCGTATTCGCGCTCGGGACCACCGTGGCGGCCCAGTCGACCATCGGGTCGACCAAGGCCGACAGCAAGGGCGTCGACATCTGGTACCTCAACTCGCCCCTTCCGGAGTGGGATGAGCGGCCGACCCGAGGCTGGGACCCGGGGCGTGATGCGCCCTCCGATTCGCAGGCTCACACCGATCAGCCCCGAGAAATCGGACAGGGCACCGAGGCGCCCCCGAGCAATGACAAGCCTGAGGATGATGAAGGCCCCAACGAGGATGCCAAGAGCCGCGACCTGCGGTTCGAGGTTCCCTTCAGCGATCTGATCACGACCGATTTCATTGAGATCGACAAGACCCTGGTCAGAGACACCTTCGAGATCACGCCTCGGATTGACTTCAACTCAAGTCCGGATGTGGACCCGATCGTCATGCCGGAGAACCTCCCGGCACCCGGCGCAATCACCGTCCCCGGACTCGCGGCCGCCGCGACCCTCCGTCGCCGTCGGCGCTGAAGCAGACTCACACAGAGATCAGGCCCCTCGTTCAGCGAGGGGCTTTTTCATGCGCCGATCGAATCAACGAGCGCCGGCAGGACCTCCCCGGCCGGGCCTCGGAGCGACCAGGTCACCTGTCCGGACTGAGGTGTGACGTCCGGATTCACCTCGATCGTCGGAGCCCCGCGTACGCTGACGAGATCAATGAGCCCGGCCACCGGGTACACCACGCCGCTCGTGCCGACAGACAGAAAGACATCGCAGGCATCGCATGCGGCTGCGGCTGCAGTCAGGTCGTCGTGAGAAAGGGCCTCGCCGAACCACACAACACCGGGGCGCAGGAACCCACCGCAGGCGCATGGTGATGGGAATTCGGCGAGTGGTTCCGGAAGGTCAGTTGCCGGGGTGTAACAACTGGCGCACCGCCACTTCCAGAGGCTGCCGTGAAGTTCGATGACATCCGAGGCTCCGGCTCGCTGGTGGAGTCCGTCGATATTCTGAGTGAGCAGCGTGAACGTGCCCC
Source organism: Phycisphaerae bacterium (assembly GCA_030432255.1). Classification (GTDB taxonomy): domain Bacteria; phylum Planctomycetota; class Phycisphaerae; order Phycisphaerales; family UBA1924; genus JAUIHS01. The sequence goes on along the minus strand of JAUIHS010000010.1, from coordinate 9,950 downwards.
CTGACCTCTCCGTGCGCCGTTGCAGGTCGGCAATGGCTCCATGGCCCGGGTTGGGTGATGTGTCGCGGCACATCAGCCTGCGCATGTCGTACCACCTGCTGACGAGTTCCGGATCACGCTCAAACGCTTCGGGGGTTGCGAGTTCGCGGGGGTCGTACTTTGCCCAAAGTCCTTCCAGTGCGTCGCGGAATGTCAGAATGCCGCTCTCGGCGGACACGCCGGCGCCGGTCAGGACCACGATGTGCCGCGCGTTCGCAATTGCCTGGATACATGCTTCTGGGATCTCAGTGTTCATGGACCTGATCCTATCGGAGAGTACTTCAACGTAGAATGGCGGGCATGGCATTACGGGGACGATTCCGCGGTCGATGGCGCCTGTATCTACGGGCGCTTGGCCTGCTGTTTCTGGGCAACACCGCGCTGTTCGCCATGACGCATCCGGTGATCATGGCTGAGAAGCCGGCGGACGTCATGTCGGCGTTCGTCAACGGCGGGTTCTGGCTGTACGTGCTCATCTTCGGAGGTGCAGCCACGGTGTTTCAGGGCGTCTACCTCTTCCCGGTGCGCCGACCCGCACTGACCCCTCGTCGTGACACGAAGCGCCGCTGGTCAATACGCATCTCGTTGTGCGTGGCCGGAGTCAGCGTGACGGTGCTGACGTCGGCCGCCGCGCTCGCGGGGATGGAGGTGCTGCGCGTCTATGAACCCTGGATGGAGTGGCTGTCCGGTACACCCATGGATGGATGGCTGGTCGTTGGACCCGTACTGGTCCTTCAGTGGTTGATCTTCGGGATCCTGATCGTCTTCTTCGTTCGCCCTGCACGTCGTGAGACACTTCTCGGCCGCGTTGCCTCCGCGATTTTTCTGGGGACGAGTCTTGAAGTGCTTGCGATCATTCCGCTCGAGGTCCTGGTTCGGAGGCGCACGGACTGCTACTGCGCGACGGGGACATTCCTGGCGCTCCTTGGCTCTTCAACGGTCGGCATCATCTTCCTGGGACCGACGGTCGTTCTGGCATTGCTGTCGCGACGGCGTCGGCGCTTCTATGGATGTCGGTGCGACGTGTGTCGTCATGACATGCGCGCCTGCATGGATGTGGATCAGTGTCCGGCCTGTGGATCCGGGTGGTCGGCCGCCGCGCTCTACAGCAGCGACTCGACATGCGCATGCGGCCACGAGTTCGGATCGGACGTGGTCTCACCCTCGTGTCCGGCATGTTCCGCGACTCGTTTCGTCGATCCGCTCATTCCCCAGATGCTCGCATGCGCGGCTTGCGGATACGACATGCGCGGTGACCTGACAGCCCCGGTCTGTCCTGAGTGCGGTGAGGCATGGGCGGATCAGTCAGCCGCCGACTCAGCATCCAGTTCGAGTTGACCGAGGAAAGCGTCAAGGGTCGGGACGAACTCATCATTGATCCACAGGTCGTTGTGGCCGCAGTCCAGTTCGACGAAGTGGACATCGCGCCCGATCTTCGCGAGGCGTCGGCCGTGGCTGATGGGGATGACGGTGTCCCCGGTGCCGTGCATGAGCAGGATCTTGCCCTCGTAGTCCGCCAGAATGCGGTCAGTTCTGAAGGGGTGGCGGCAGATGAAGCCGGGCATCAGGCTTCGATGGGCCATCGCGACGACACTGGTGAACGTCGATTCGATGATCAGCGCCGACAGATCTCTGCGGTCCGCGAGTTGAGCGATGACGCCACCTCCGAGCGACCGTCCGTGTCCGATGATCGGCTGGCCCCGCACTTCAGGCCGGTTCTGGAGCATGTCGTATGCGCGCACGAAATCGGCCACAATGGCGCGTTGCGATGGCGCCCCGTCACTCAACCCGTATCCGCGGTACTCGACGGAGAGCACGGAGATGCCGCGGGCGGCATAGACGTTCGCGGTCGGGAGCGTGTGATCGATGAGTGTGGCATTGCCGTGCGCGAGGATGACTGCTGGTCCCGGATTCGACGGTGTTCGGCCTGCTCCCGGCACGAACCATGCTTCCACGCGCTCACCGCCGGGTGCTTCGAGCCAGACGACATCCACCGGCGAGTGAGGTGGTCGATCGGTCGTCGGGCCTGTGGCGTGCCGCGGGAAGATGATGGCGTCCTGCGCGAAGAAGAGAATCATCGCCGCCGCCGCGTAGAGCAGCACCACCACTGACAGGATGATCACGACCAAGCGTCGCCTCCCGCGCCGGCGCTCATGAGTCTGATTCGCCCTTTGTTTCACGGATCAACTCCAGTGCCTGCCATGCCGCATCGCTCCACGGACCGGACTCGATGACCTCTTCGAGTTGGCGCCGATGTCCCGGGTTGTCGGGGGGTGTCTGTCCCCTGACTTCGAGGATCCTCTCGAGCATGCGGTCTGCCAGCGCGGCTTCCTTCGCGCGACGCTCGCGGGCCGGCTCGTCGATCCACCTGAGGGATTCGACGAACCGTTCCGCCGTCGGGAGCGTGTGCCCCATGTCGGCATACTCAAAGACGCGCACATCCATGCCGTCGCGCTCCAGGCCCTTCGCCTTCGACATCGTGTTCGCATGGTTGAAGTCTGTGGGACCAGTCATCGGGGCCAGGCGGCTGTCGCGAAGCAGCCGCATGAGACGCGGCGTCGGCTTCTGGTAGTCGGCGGGCCAGTGACGCGCGCCCCCGGCCGGCGCGTCCTTGTAGCTGTTGAGCCCCACGATCGGGATGCAGCCGCGAAACACATCCGGGAACGCTCCCCACAGCATCGATGACACGCGGCCACCGCCGGAGAGCCCGGTGATGTAGATGCGCTCGGGGTCAACGTGGAAGCGACGAGTGCAGTTTGCCACGCCGTCAAGTGCGAGTTGATAACGATTGGGAGAGTGCTGGTTGTTCCCGGAGTCCGCAGCGCCGACCACGATGACGTTGAATTCGTCGAGTGCATCGTCAAAGACACGCGGCGGTGTGCCATCATTGGTCGGGCTGACCCAGACGAGGAGGCCTGCGGGTCGGCGTGGGTGGTAGTCACGAGGAAGGCGCACGTACAGGTGCGTCTCCTCAAGCTCACGCGACATGGGATCGATGCTGACGCGGCTGCGCCGGTAGAAGCGCTCCTTCAGCGTCGTCGCATCGAGCGTGAAGTCGCCGGGGGAGAGCGGCTGCTTCAATTCAAAAACTGTGCCGGCGTCGTGGGACGGCTCCTCGAAGTCTCCCCTGTACGCAAACCACTCGCGCTCGATCGCGCTGAAGCGAATCGCATTGAGCTCTGCGGTGCGGGCGCGCTCCAGTTCGATGTCGACTTCGGTGGCGTAGTAGCGCCCATCAGGGGTGCGAAGCAGGCGCACGCGCTTTGAATCGTCGCGTCGGGCCAGGTGCAGCACGGCGATGTCAGCCGCATCCTCGGGCAGGCTGGTAACTGGCGGGTTGAGAGGGAAGCAGGCGAAGAGTTCGGAGTAGCGCCGACCGGAGAAGTCGTCGAGTACGCCGAGCAGAGCGGCCTGCATGCTGGTAGCGGGAACCGCCGCGGGGCGAGGTCGGTCGGGGCGGCAGATCACCGCGGCATCGGGTCGCTTGCCTCGAACCGAGAGGATCGACCCGGGGTCGGCGTGGGCGTGTCCGGCGAAACAGCCGATGGTGAGCAGGATCAGCAGGAGGGGACGGAGCATGTGCATGACTGTACGGATTCCAAACGAAAAGGGCGAGCGATCCGGGGCGGGGTGTCGCGATCTCAGACGCTTCGGATCGCGGCCAGTTCGTGATCAAATCGCGTGGAACATGCTCGGTCGCCGTCGGTACATACTGTGCGGCCCCTGACTACAATCAGCGGCCGCGGGGTGATGTAGGGATAACCAGTCGATTCAGGCGAGAGGCTCGAGATGGGAATTGTGAAGTGGTTGGTGTCTGTTGTCGTCGCCATGGCGATGTTGGCGGTGAATCCCGTGCAGGCCCAGGTGGGACTCGCCGAGGAGTCGTTCGAGTTCAACGAAGCCGACCCGATTGTCGGCCACTGGCTCGGGCAGGCCTACCTGAATCGCGGGCCTTCCGCCGTCTCGATGCTGGTGGAGCGTGAACTTGACGGCAGTCACTCGCTGGTGATTTCGATTCCGCGTGTCAGCGTGTACAAGCAACCTTGCCGGAACGTCATGTACCGGGATGGTGTCCTGACCGCCCGGCTTCCCGACGTTCGCGGCGGACAGAACGCTGCGGCGATCCAGTACCTGATCCAGATGCGAGCTGAGATCTCGAAGGACAACCAGTCTGTAGAGGGTGTCATCACCTTCCAGCCCCTGTCCTCAAGCGCACCGGATACGGATGATGCGGACATTGAACTGCACCGGACGCCGCGCCCTCTCGACCTTGATACAGCGCGTTCCTTCAGCGGCTTCGCGGATCCTGACGAAACGCGATTCCCGTTGACGTTCGTAGTCGCGGAGACTCCGGGGGGCAACTTCGTGGGTCACATGGATGTGCCGCTGAACGGTCTCTTCGGTCTCTTCACCTATGACAACATCCTCGACGACGACCTCCTGCACCTGATCACTTCCGATCGACTGCCCATCGTGGTCGATGCGTTTGAGGAGGAAGACGGGGAGTGGATTGGTACGTTCCGCCGCGAGAAAGAGCGGACGCTGGTCCTGAAGCAGGATCCGTACGTGAGTCATGAACTGGAGTACAGGAACTCGCGGGGCCAGCGGATGGCGGCGGGTCTGTTCGTTCCGGACGCGCCCGGTCCGTATCCCTGCGCGGTGATCGTGAGCACGTTCGGTCCCCATGATCGTGACGGACTGACTCTGACGCACAAGCATCTGGCGTACCTGCGGATGGCGGATTACCTGACTCGGCGGGGCTACGCCGTGTTGCGTATTGACGAGCGCGGCATGAAGCGTTCGGAGGGTGACTTCAACGGTTCGACGACGGCGGACATGGCGCGTGACATCAACCTGGCGATTGCCGAGTTGAAGCGTGTTCCCACGATTGACCAGGATCGCATCGGGATCATCGGGCATGGTGAGGGGGGTGTGGTCGGTGCGCTGGTCAACGCGATCGATCATCACAAGATTGCTTTCCTCGCGATGATGGGTGCGCCGATAGACTTCGGCAAGGCGACGCTGCTCTTCCAGGCGGGTCAGGCGATGGACTTCGAAGAAGAGCACAAGGAGGTCAAGCGGGCGAATCTCCAGATCCTGAGTGGCATCCTTGATGCGATACGAAATGACGAAGAAGAGCCGGCGATTCGGGCTGCGCTGCGGAGCGAGTTGGAGAAGCATCGCAAGGCCCTGGCGCCGGAGCGCATCGCCGAGTTGCCGCCCCTCGATGAGGAAGTGAACCAGCGGCTCGCGCCGTACACCGACGATTGGACGCGGTACTGGGTGAAGTTGAATGTGCCGGGGATGTTCCAGCAGGTGCATTGCCCTGTGTACGGCGCCTTCGGCTCCCTTGACAAGGAGGTCGACCCGGCGACCAATGCGACGCTGCTTGAGCGGCTGGCATCAGAGAAGGGCATGAACGTGAGAGTTCGGCGCTACGATGGTCTGAACCATCTCTTCATGGAAGCGCCGACGGGCCAGAAGTCGGAGTACCTCGGCCTTGATGGGCCCCCCTTCGCGGACGCGGTCCTGCGTGATCTCGTCGAGTGGCTTGACCTGGTGACTCGCGACTGAGGTCTCCGGTCTTTGCGGGTTTCGGTTGGCGACTCATTGACGGAGCCGTATGATGGCCTCCGTTCCGGGGAGTAGCTCAGCTTGGTAGAGCGCGGCGTTTGGGACGCCGAGGTCGCAGGTTCGAATCCTGTCTCCCCGATTACCGTAAGGCTCTCTGAACCCGCCACTTGGGTGGACCCACCGAACGACGGTGGTGCAGAACCGATCGATAACAGCGCGGTGTACTACCGCGCTGCTTCCCGAACGGAGCACCACCATGGCACGACGGAAAGACCAGAAACCCCCAGCCTATCGACGCAGACGCGGTTTCTCACAGGCACTCGTCACACTCACAGACACCGCGACCGGCAAACGACGAGACTACTGGCTCGGCGAATTCGGCAGCCCCGAGAGCCGCGAAGCCTACTACCGACTCCTCGCCGAGTACGAGGCCTGCGGACGGCGCTTCCCATCCAAGCGAGTCATCCAGAGGCCCAGCGACGCGGGCGACCATGCCCTCGACGCCGTGACCGTCAACGACCTCGCCCTCGAGTACTGGCGGCGAGTGGCCCGCGACTACATGCCCAAGCGCGTCAATGCCGTTCGACCCGCCCTGCGGCTGCTGCGGCGCATGGACGGCTCCACGCCCGCCGACCAGTACGGCCCGAAGCGCCTGCGCCTTCTCCGCGAAGCCATGATCGCCGGCGACCCCTGCGCGACGCCCCCGCGCCAACCCTGGGCCCGCTCAACCATCAACGACCGCGTCCGCATCATCGTCGCCATGTTCCGTTGGGGCGTCAGCCAGGAGATGGTCCCGCCCGCCGTCGCCGACGCCCTCGGCATGCTCGAGCCCCTCAAGCGAGGCCGCTCCCGCGCCAAGGAGCCGCGGAAGGTCAAGCCCGTCCCCGAGTTCCTCCTCGAAGCCACCATGCCCTACCTGCCCGGCCCCGTTCGCGCCATGGTCCAACTCCAACTCCTCTCCGGCGCCCGACCCGGCGAGATCATCCACCTCCGCGGCTGCGACATCGGGCGCGACGAACGCAGCGGCCTCCTCGCCGTACACCTCATTGACCACAAGACCGCCGACCACGTCGGGGACCGCACCATCTACTTCGGCCCCGGCGCCGAGGCCATCCTCGCGCCCTTCCTCCGCGACCGCAGCCCCGCGGATTTCCTCTTCAGCCCCGCCGAAGCCGAGGCTGAGCGCCGCGCCAGACTTCACGCCCGCCGACGAACCCCTCTTTCCTGCGGCAACCGCCCCGGCGCCAACCGCGTTGACGAACCCCGTCGGCCCCCGGGCAAGTGCTACTCGGTGCCGAGCTACCGCCGCGCGATCCAGTACGCCTGCGAGCGCGCCTTCCCACCCCCCGAGCATCTCCGCCCGCGCGTCGACCCCGAGTCCGGCCGTCGCGAGACGAAAGCGGAGTTCAGGGAGCGGCTGTCCGCGCCTGAGAAACAGGAGCTCAAGCGGTGGGGGGCGTCGCACCGGTGGCACCCGCACCAGCTTCGTCACAACGCCGCAACACGGATCCGCCGCGAGTTCGGCCTTGAAGCCGCGCAACTCGTCCTCGGCCACTCGTCGGCAGCGATCACGGACGCCGTCTACGCCGAGCGCGACCAGTCGAAGCTCACCGACGTCATCAGCCGCGTCGGCTAACCCCCCCCGGAAGTCTTCCCCCGAGGAAGAGTTCCTCAATGAGAGTTCAGCTCCCGGAAGTTCGCCTTTGCTGTTGTGTGTGATGGTGTCGGCGATGCGGGATGGAATGGGCTGGGCAGGGGTGGGGTGGGGGGGGCGATAGCGTCTGCGCGTGTTGTCGTCTGGCAAGCGCACTGTTGGTGTGGGATTGGGGCAATCAAGCGATCCAGAGACTCCGTCGAGTTACAGATTCCGCAACTCAAGGTGACAGTTCAGAAATTCTTGGTGCCTGCAACCGCTCTGGTGCATCGTGGATGCGGTTTTTGGCGTGTCCGCGCCGTAACTCGAGTTACGAGCTCCGAATTGCCTCCAGAGTGGGGGCCTATGACAAAGTCAACGACTTCTACCGTTCCTAACCGCCCGCAATCCGAAACCAATGACCACCTGAGCCTGTCCCAGGCTGCCCGACTCGCTCCTGGCAAGCCGACGCCGAACTGCATCTGGCGATGGTGCCGCAGGGGCGTGAAGGCCCGTACGGGCGAACGCATCCGCCTCGAACATGTCCGTATCGGCGGCAAGCTCTTCACGACGCGCCGGTGGATCAATGAGTTCGGCGAGCGGCTCGCGGAGGCCGACCGGGCGTACTTCGATGTCGCTGATGACGAGGTCGTCGAGAAGTCCCCCGCGCCGCGCAGCCGGGCGAAGAGGTCGGGTCGCCGCAACCGACAGGGCCGGGACGCCGATCGCGAAGCTCGTCATCGTCAGGTTGAGGAAGAGCTTGAGGCGGAGGGGCTGTGATGGAGGGCGCTCACATCCCGCCTGTGCTTCGCGAACGCGACCAATGGGTGTGCTGGCGGTACGTCAGACGAGACGGCAAGCTGACGAAGTTGCCGATCTGCGTCACGTCCGGTGAGTTCGCCAGCGCCACCGACCCCGCCACGTGGGCGTCCTACGAAAACGCCGCAGCGACGTTCGCCCGCGACGAGACGGTAGATGGGATCGGGTTCGTGTTCACGCCCGACGACCCCTTCTGTGGCATCGACCTCGACGATTGCATCGACGAACAAGGGCGGATCGCCGAGGAAGCTCAGCGCATCATCGACGAATGCGCCAGCTACGCCGAGGTCTCCCCCAGCGGCACCGGCATCAAGATCTTCATCCGGGGGCGGAAGCCAGAGACGGCGCGGTGCCGATCCAAGGTGCTGGACGGCTTCAAGGAGACTGAGGTCTACGACCAGGGACGGTTTTTTACCGTCACCGCCCAGGCCGTCGAAGGCACCGCCACCCCCGGCAACGTCGTAGAGGCCCAGGAGGCGCTGGATGCGCTCTGCGTCCGCCTGTGGCCGCCCAAGCCGAAGCGGAAGCCGATGGAGCGCCCCGCACCCGTGAACCTCGATGACGACGAAGTGATCCGCCGCGCGGGCGAGGCGAAAAACGGGGCCGCCTTCATGCGGCTCATGGATGGCTGCCTCGACGATCACGGGGGTGATCACAGCGCCGCCGACGCCGCGCTCTGCTGTCACCTGGCATTCTGGTGCGGTTTCGACGTCAAGCAGATCGACCGATTATTCCGCTCATCCGGTCTCTACCGTGAGAAGTGGGACCGCGACGACTACCGCGACCGGACCATCGACAATGCATTGCAGAACACGACCGAGCGCTACACCGCAGGTATGGGAGCGAGCAACTCCTCGAGGTCGAATTTTCGACTCTCCACGCCATCCCCTGATGCTCGCCCCAACATCCTCCTCAGAACCGACGAACATGAAGTCATCCAAGAGGCCATCTCGGCATTGACTCATGATCCGTCCCTGTTCCAGCGAGGCAACACTCTCGTCCGTGTGATTCGGGATCAGGGAAATAGCAGAGGAATTGAGCGGCCTGTCGGATCCGCAATCATCACGCCGATTCCAGAGGCGGATCTGCGAACTCGGTTGACCCGATATGCGCGATTTCAAAGAGTTGGGCCCTCGGGTGACCACGCACCGGCCCATCCGTCCCCGTGGCTGGTGCGCGGAGTGAACTCCGATGGAGTGTGGAGCGGGATCCGACATCTGACTGGTGTCTCCGAAACGCCGGTCCTTCGGCCCGACGGCACGATTTGGCAAACGCCTGGCTATGACGCCGCAACTGCCGTCCTCTATGCCCCGATCAAGGGGGCGTGCTTTCCGCACATCGACCCCGAGGTGGACAGCAATGACGCTGATGCCGCAATCGCCCGATTACTCGATGTCGTGTGTGACTTCTGTTTCGAGAGCGACGATCACAAGGCGGCGTGGGCCGCAGCCCTGCTAACGCCCCTTGCTCGATTCGCCTATCTGGGACCAGCCCCATTCTTCCTCATCGATGCCAACGTGCGCGGTGCGGGCAAGGGTTTGTTGGCACAGACCATCGGTCGGATCGTGCTTGGCCGTGACATGCCGGTTTCCAGTTACAGCCACCATCCGGACGAGATGCGTAAGAAGATCACCGCCTACGCGCTTGCCGGCGACCGCTTGATCCTCCTTGACAACATCGACGGGCAGTTCGGCAACGAAGCAATCGATCGGGTTCTGACGACCACCCAGTGGGAAGATCGGATCCTCGGCAAGTCCGAGTGGCCTACCCCCATTTCCTGTACCACCCACTATGAGAGTCGTGTCTCCATCATAGTCGAACATGCTGGCGGGGCCGGAGGGAGGGGCGCAGCCCCGACCGGAGGGCCTGCCAGCTTCGCGCCGCG
>JAUIHS010000044.1 GCA_030432255.1 Phycisphaerae bacterium | reverse complement strand
TCACCTCGAAGGTGCTCCTCGCTTGATGAATGATTGTTCTTCGCAAAACACATCATCCCAAGTCAGGGGCACTTTCGCCATCTCAGGCCGCTACAGCCCACCCACCGTCATGAAAGCACGAGGCTAGACAGTGACGTGATCCTCCGCCGGCCCGAAGAAGCAGACCTCGGACGACCGCGCGAGGATCTCGTCGGTCGACACCCCCCAGGTGTGGCCCGTGCCATCAGCGGTGCGTGTGCTGATGAAGTTGAAGCGGTCGCTCGAATACACACGACCTCCGGCCGCCGCGACCTTGTCAAGGAAGGTCGTGTCGACCTGGCGCGGCACATCTTCGAATCGGAGGGTTCGGGCGATCTCTCGCGGGGTGATGATTGTTCCGCCCTGGACCAGACGGGTGTAGCGGTGTTCGTAGTCCTTGAAGCGCAGCAGGGTCGGCCCTTGGCGATCGCCAATGTGCACGTAGTGGGCCCACTTGCCGACCACCTGGGCGTCCGTCCATGAGAAGGCGCGCACCAGGTCGGACAGATAGTGGGGTGCGTAGAAGTTGTCGTCGTCCATCTTGGCGACATATCGCCCCGATGCGGCCTCAGTGCCCAGGTTCATCAGCGTGCCCAGAGTGACGCTCGGGTCGGCTCCGACGATGTGGACGGCGGCCAGCGGATACTCGTCCTGAAGCTTGGCGACCACCTCAGGGTCTGGCTCAAACCCATGGGTCACCAGCACCAGCTCCGTGTCCCGGTGTGTCTGGTGATGCATGAACCGCCAGACATTCTCTAGCTGGTCGGGGCGCCTTGTGGGCACGACCGCAGAAATCGACTCGTCGGGTGGGGGCGCCGGAAGCCCAACGCTACTCAACACGGTGTCGACGCGGTGCCGGAACAAGTGATCGTCGAACACGCGGCGGTGGGCGCGCAGCGCCATCCGTTCCCTGACCTCAGGGTGCTCCAGGAGGTTCGCGAGCTTGAGTTCGGCTGTCTCGCGGTTGTCAACCACGGCAACGTCATCGTCGAAAAAGCTCTCGATCGCCTTTGCCGGACCACTGACGATCGGGGTCTGGGCGGCGGAGAGCTCGAAGATCCGTCGGGCGCACATCGTCGGCGACCCCGTCACCGAGTTCACGTTGAGAAAGACGCGGTAGGCGGTATAGGCCGATAGCATCCGGTCATACGGGAGGGACCCGACGATGGATCTCTTGTACTTGGGTGGGAACCGGTACCGCTTGTCCTTGTCCTGCATCCGCGAATAGATGTGCAGATCGTGCTGGTTGGCTGCTGCTAGGAGGTAATCCATCTGCCGTCGTCGCACTTCGTGCTTCTCTGCGAAATAGGTCCCCGCGAATGCGACTTGATACGGGCGTTCAGACCCAGCGGAATCATGGCGGATCGGATTGTGGATGCGCGGCTGCGCGCCGAACGGCAGAAGGTACACCCTGTTGTGGCCAAGGTCTCTGATGTAGGAAGGGATGCGATCAGCATCGACCGTGAAAACGACGTCGAATAACTGGGCGGTCTCGATGAACTTGTCGTAGTTTGGCGGGTCCTCCTTGTTCCAGAACACGGTAGGAATACCGGCGCCTCGGCACCACTCCACCATTTCGCGGAGAGCTATTCTCTTCGGGTTGGTGGCCGATCCTGTCATCGCGGAAGTCCAGCTGCCGCTGTTTCCTCGCCAGGCTGATTCGACGAAGAGAAGATCCGGGTGGTGGCTCTCCAGGTCTTCCCGCCAGGTGTCCGGCTTGGGAGCTACCTGATTCCATTCGAACTTGAACGCCAGCTCGGAGAACGTGTCCAGGATGACCGCGCCGGTGACGTCTTGGCGTGTGATCGGGCCATCGGGGATCGTGACCGGTGTCAGGTGAACCCGCTTCGGCGCTAGGCGGAGCACACGCGTGCGCACGGCCTCCGCCTCACGCTTCAGGCCGAGACGAACTCGCATCCTGGCTTCCGGGTCCGTTGGCAGATCCTTGAGGATCTCGAATCGGCGCTTCCAGTCGGTCTTGCCCGTGGAACGATTTGACATCCATCCTCCTTGGGGCCCTGCGCTGGGCTTCGGCTGCCGTCATCCACGGCGCGCGCAACAGTACCATTCGGGGGTCTGAGGCGCGGCTGTACTTCGACGGCGCGGGCGGGCAACGCCGGTCGCGCTGGGTGACGAGCGACGCGCTCCAAGGCTCAGCCCTGACAGTAGACGGTTGTTCAGGGCCACCCGGCGAACTACGGTAATATTCCCCGGTGTCGCCGAGGCCGGCAAGTGGGAGGAGGGTGAGACCTTGATTGGGCCCTGTCCCAGCCTGCAACTCGACGATCGGCACGTGTACCAGCCCGCCTGTCCCGTAGCATTGGGCGAACGATGAGCTAGGAGACCCAGTGGGAGAACCTGTGTCACAGATGACCCTCCAGGAGGTGGAGGACCTAGCCCAGGCGAGCGGGATGCATTCCGTTGGCACGCGGCCCCCCTTCCTGCGCTACGTGCGGGATCTGTGGGGGCGTCGAGGGTTCCTCTGGACTCTCTCGTCAGCCAAGAGCTATGCGAAGAACGAAGGCCAGCGGTTCGGCCAGCTCTGGGCGGTCATCAACCCCGTGCTTCTCATCGGTACGTACTTCTTCATCTTCGGGTTCCTGCTCGGCACCGACCGTGGCATCGACAACTTCATCGGTTTTCTGTCGGTCGGTGTCATTGTGTTCGGGGTTTCAGCGTCCACGTTGACTGGCGGGTCGCGCGCCATCTTGAATAACACCGGATTGGTTCGAGCTCTCCAGTTTCCCCGCGCGGTCTTGCCGATGTCGTCGGTGCTGACAGAGTTCGTCTCCGTGATCCCCGGCGTAGCAGTGCTGCTCGTTGTGATGCTGGTCACAGGGGAGCCCCCCGCGTGGAGCTGGTTGCTTCTTCCCATTGCGCTAGTGCTCCAATTGTTGATGCAGTTGGGTATGGTCCTGATTCTCGCTCGCGTCGTCAACGCCAGCGTTGACCTGTGGAATCTCATTCCAGTCGCGGTGCGGATCCTTCGATACGTTTCGGGGGTGTTCTTCAGCATCACCGCGATGGCGGCAAACCACCCTGCATTGAGTACCGTGCTGGACACGCAACCGTTCGCTCTGCAACTCACTCTCTATCGTCAGGCTCTTATGTCGGAGTTCGCTGTGGATCCAATGACGTGGCTCGTCGGTCTGTCCTGGGCGCTGGTTCTGCCGGTGGTCGGACTGTGGGTGTTCTGGGTAGACGAGGCCAAGTATGGCCGGGGCTGACATGGCGGCGACGGACTTGGCGGCGCCCGCCGTCCTCGCATGGCACGTGAATGTCACCTATCAGGTCTACGGGACAAGGAAGCGCGGCAATGCGACCGGGCAGGGGGACATGCTGCGGTTGCGTCGTCTGACGCAACGCGATCGACAGATTGGCCAGGTGCACTACGTCAAGGCCGTGCGGGATATCTCCTTCGCGGCTCGGCAGGGCGAGGCCATCGGTATCATCGGCCCGAATGGGTCCGGCAAGTCGACGCTCCTACGGGCCTTGGCCGGACTGCTGCCTCCGACCTCTGGTCGTGTATGGACCAAGGGGCAAGCGTCCCTCTTGGGTGTCAACGCCGTGTTGTTGAATCAGCTCAGCGGTGAGCGGAATGTCCTCATCGGAGGACAGGCGCTCGGGCTTTCTGTGGCTGAGATCCGGGAGCGCTACGAGGAGATCACGGCTCTGGCGGACATCGGTGAGGCGATTGACCGGCCGATGTCGACCTACAGCTCAGGCCAGGGGGCGCGGCTACGGTTCGCCATCTCGACCGCTGCTCGTCCGGACATCCTTATGATCGACGAGGCGCTCGCCACGGGCGACGCGGACTTCCGCAAGAGGTCATTGGCGAAGCTGCATGAGATCCTCGCGGAGGCCAGCACCGTCTTTCTCGTTTCCCATTCCAACGAGACGATCCTCGAGATGTGTGACCGCGTGTTGTGGATCGACCATGGCTACTTGGTCATGGACGGGCCAGCCGATGAGGTCGTCCGCGAGTATGCGAAGGGGGGCACCGCCCCACCGCCCATCAATGGAGTGTCGCGATCCGAGGGCTAGGTGCAATGACCGAATCCGGGGATCAGTTCGCGTGGAACACGTCGCGGGAGTACACCCGGTCCGCGACGTCATCGAGCTCGTCCGACCAGCGGTTGGCGATGATGAGGTCGGTGCGCTTCTTGAAGTCGGCCAGGTCGTGGGTGACCTCACAGCCGGCGTAGGTCGGGGGAGCGATCATCGGCTCGTAGATGATCACGGTGGCGCCCTCGGCACGCAGGCGCTTGATGACGCCCTGCACCGACGACTCGCGGATGTTGTCAGAGTCGGTCTTCATCGTGAGCCGGTGGACACCGACGACCCCCGAGGTCCTCTTGAGGATGTCATTGGCGATGACGTCCTGCCGGGTCTGGTTCGAGTCGACGACGGCGCGGATCAGGTTCTGCGGCACGTCGCGGTAGTTGGCGAGCAGCTGCTGGCTGTCCTTGGGAAGGCAGTAGCCGCCGTAGCCGAAGCTCGGGTTGTTGTAGAAGCTGCCGATGCGCGGGTCCATCGACACACCCTCGAGGAGCATCTTCGTGTTGAGCCCGTGCTGCATCGCGAAGCTGTCCAACTCGTTGAAGTACGCCACCCGCAGCGCCAGGAAGGTGTTGGCGAACAGCTTGATGGCCTCCGCCTCGGTGGAGTGCGTGATGATCACCGGC